>CAWCGA010000001.1:0-20097 GCA_963794775.1 uncultured Alphaproteobacteria bacterium
ATCGCGTTGATGGCGCTGGCGCGCGCCATCGCCGCCGGCGATGCCCCCGCCACCCTGAAGATGCTCGCAGCAAAGCCCGAACTGGCGCGTGCGTCCTTTGCCGACGGCGCGACGCGGCAAGATCCGAGGACATATTTCCTCGATGCGATCGGCCAATACATCTATGCCGGAGATACCGCGCTGCATGTCGCCGCAGGCGCTTACCTCACGACCATCGTGCACAAGCTGATCGCGAATGGCGCTGATACCGGCGCGCGAAACCGCCGCGGCGCCGAGCCGCTGCATCTCGCCTCCATGGGCATGCCGGGCGGCCGTCACTGGAATCCCAAGGCGCAGGCCGCAACCATCGCCTGCCTGATTGAGGCGGGCGCCGATCCGAATGCCGTCGACGTCAGCGGCGTGGCGCCGCTGCATCGCGCGGTACGGACGCGCTGCGCGGCGGCGGTGAAGACACTGCTCAGGGGAGGCGCGGATGCAAATCTGAAAAACAAGAACGGTTCGACGCCGATGATGCTGGCAAAAATGAATACCGGCCGCGGCGGATCCGGTTCGATCGAAGCCAGGGCGCAGCAGCAGGAGATCGTGCGCCTGCTGCGGAATTACAAGGGCTAGCTTGCCATCAGGCTCGCGGGCTGGCGATTGCCGGCGGGCAAGAACATCTTCTTCAATTTCAGGACCACGCGCAGCGCAAAGCCGAGCCAGACCGGCTGCGTCTTGCGGCAGAAGGCGAGCTTCTTGACATGGCTCTCGACATGCCAGCGCGCATGCGCGCCATCCTTGAAGAAGATCACGTCGCCCGGGCCGTAGCGCGTCGGCGGCATGGTGTCGCTCTCCAGCACGATGCCGCCTTCGAGGATCAGGATGGTCTCGTCGAAATCGTAATACCAGTTGAACTTGCCCGCGGTGCAGTGCCAGACCATGGTCGAGGCGAGCCCGTCGGCGCTCTTCGACAGCACGCACCAAGTCGCGTCCGGCTTGCCCTCGATGATCCAGGACGGCTCGATCGGGCGCGGCGTCAAATCCACCGTCGTTTTGGCGATTTCAATCAGCGCGCGCGACATTCAAAACCTCTAGCAATCGGAAGAGCTTGCGAGCAGAGGCCTCCAAGGTAGTGACCGACGTTTAAACTTTCCTTACGAATTGCGGCGCAATCGGCCGAGAGCCGCCGCCGATTGCGCAAATTCCGCGACAAATTCGCGCAACTACGCCCACTCGCCCTTCCTGAATACCGGCACGCGGCGACCGTCGGCGTGGACGCCATCGATATCGGTCTTGTCCGATCCGATCATCCAGTCGATGTGAATCAGGCTCGCGTTGCCGCCTTGCGCCGCAATCTGCTGCGGCGTCAGCTTCGCGCCGTCGACGAAACATTTCGAATAGCACTGGCCGAGCGCAATATGTGAAGCGGCGTTCTCGTCGAACAGCGTGTTGAAGAACAAGAGCCCGCTCTTCGAGATCGGCGAGGAATGCGGCACCAACGCCACCTCGCCGAGACGCCGGGCGCCCTCATCGGTGTCCAGCACCTTGTTCAGCACCTCCTCACCACGGGAGGCCTTGGCTTCGACGATGCGGCCCTCCTCGAACTTCACCTGGATGTTGTCGATCAACGTGCCCTGATAGGACAGCGGCTTCGAGCTCACGACATGGCCGGAGACCCGCCGGCAATGCGGCGTGGTGAAAACTTCCTCGGTCGGAATGTTGGGATTGCAGGTGATGCCGTTCCTGGCCGTGGAGGCGCCGCCTTCCCATTCGTGACCGTCAGCCAATCCGATGGTGAGGTCGACGCCGGGCGCCGAATATTTCAACGCATGGAAGCGCTGAGCGTTCAGCCATTGCGTGCGCTCGCGCAGACGCGAATTATGCGCGTCCCAATTGGCAACAGCGCCGTCCTTGTCGACGCGCGAGGCGGCGAAGATCGCGTCCGCAAGTTTTGCGACCGCGACGTCCTCGGGATCGCCAGGGAAAACCTGCTTGGCCCAGGACAGGCTCGGATAGGCGACAATGTTCCAGTTGGTGTCGAAATTGACGATCTTCTCCAGCGCCGGCTGATACGCCTTCGAGTTCGCCTTGCTGGCGCGCGCGACCTTGGCCGGATCCTCGCCCGACAGCAGCATCGGATTGTCGCCGACGATCGCGAGCCGCGCCGTGTTGTCGGAGAATGCCTTCGCCATGCCTTCATACAGCCAGCCGGCGGCGCGGTCGAAGCTTGCATCATGCGCGTGGCGATACCGCGACAGCGTCAGCTCTTCATCCGAGAAGAACGGCGTCACCAGACCCGCGCCGGCCTTGTAGGCGTGCTCGGCGATCCTGCGCACCAGCGGCATCGCGACCACCGGTGCGGTCAACAGCAAATCCTGTCCTTCGCGCAAACGCAGACCCACCTTCACCGCGACCTCCGCGAGGCGGTCGAGCTTCACGGGATCGATGGATGCGGAAACGTTACGTTCGTGCGTGTTCATGGCGGAACCTTCTCTCAGAAGCTGGCGCGGATGTAAGCGCGATACCACAGGCCAGCAATAGCTACTCGGGCATGCCGGCCGCACGGCATGCATCTTCGTGCTTCTTAACGTCCTGCGGACGGCGGAACGGGGCTCTGGTGGTCCCGTCGGACATGCGCCGCCCCGGATCCAGCTTCACGACCAGCGTGCAGCATCGTCGCGCCTCTTCCAGACGACCCATCGCGACATTCGACATCATCAAAGCGATCAAGCCGGCGACGTAATTCGGCTGTTGCCGAACTGCTTCGTCCGCAAGCCTCCAGCTCTCCTCGTATCGGCCTGCAAAGAAATGAGCGTATGCCATCGCGGTCATGAATCCGTAGCGACGTGGATCGAGTGGGTTGAGACGAAGGCCAGTCTCCAATTGCTGGATCGCCGCATCATGCTCGCCGAGATAGACGTTGATCCATCCCATCCACAGGCGGGCGCCACCGAGATTCGGGTCAAGCTGGATAGCTCCGCTCACCAGAGCAGCGGCCCGCTCCACATCGCCAGCAACATAGGCCAGCGGAAACCCGGCCAACATCAAGACCCGCGCATCGTCCTTCCCGAGCTCGATGGCCCTGGCGGAAAGCCGCCGGACTTCCGCGATGTCCGCAGCAAGATCGGTACTCCAGCCGAAAGCTTTCCTCATCGCGTAGCTGGCGGACGCAAGCGCCCAGGAGAGTGCGAACTCGGGATCGATGGCGTTCGCGCGTTGCGTCAGCTCCAACAGCTCCAGATTGGCCTCGCGGGTATGGCGATAGCTGGCCGCCAGCGCCCGAAGGTAATAATCATAGGCGTGCAGGCTGTCGGTCGGCTTGCGCTGTGCGCGCTCGATCTCGGCGCGCTCGACTTGCGGCAGGATCGCGCCAATCACGCTGGTCGTGACACGATCCTGCAGGTCGAAGATGTCGTCGAGCACGCCGTCGAAACGGTCCGCCCACAAATGCGTGCCGGTTGCGGCCTCAATCAGCTGGCCGGTGATGCGGACCTTGTTGCCGGCCTTGCGCACGCTTCCTTCAAGCACATAGCGCACGCCGAGCTCGCGCCCGACCTGCTTGATATCGACGGCTTTGCCCTTGTAGGTGAAGGTCGAGTTGCGGGCGATGACGAACAGCGACCGTGAACGCGACAGGCCGGTGATGATGTCCTCCACCATGCCGTCGGCGAAATATTCCTGCTCGGCATCGCCGCTCATGTTCTGAAACGGCAGCACCGCAATCGACGGCTTGTCCGGCAAGGCGAGCGGCTCACTGGTCGCCACGGACGCGGCTGGCTTTCCGGTTTGCGTCCGCCAAACCCGCATCGGCTCGGCGATGTTCTTGAGAGTTTGCGGCCCCATGTCGTCGAAGGTGACATCGATCTTGCCGCGAATCTGGCGATAGGCGTCTTCCGAGAGGCAGACGCCGCCCGGCTCGGAGATCCCTTCCAGGCGCGCCGCGATATTAACCCCATCGCCAAAGATGTCGTTGTCATCGACGATGACGTCACCGACATGAACGCCGATCCGGAATTCGATCCTGTCATCAGGCGTCACGTCGGCATTTTGTTTGGCGACGCCGTGCTGCACCTCGATGGCGCAACGCGCAGCGTCGACGACGCTGGGAAATTCCACCAGCAGGCCATCGCCTGTCGTCTTGACCAGGCGGCCGCGATGTTCGGCGATGGCGGGATCGATCAGGGATTTGCGGAGTGACTTGAGCGCGGCCAGCGTACGTTCCTCATTGCGGCCCATGAGACGACTGTAGCCGGCGACATCCGCCGCCAGCACCGCCGCCAATCGCCGCTCGACACGCTCTCCGGCCACCGCTTCCTCGACGCCACTCAACCATCATCAAAGCATGTCCGATCGGCAACAACTAGGGTCCGGTTGGAGAGGCGGGACTTTTAGCCCCGCTTCGCGATCATCGTTTCCAGTTCGCCGCGCACCCGCGCGATCACTTCGGCGTAGCTGCGGCTCGCACTTTGCCGGAACAGGCGCATGGTCGGATACCATGGGCTGTCGTCGCGCTCGAGCATCCAGCGATAATCCGGCGTGAAGGGCAGTAGCGTCCAGACCGGCCGGCCCAGCGCACCCGCCAGATGCGCGACGCTGGTGTCGACCGAGATCACGAGATCGAGGCAGGACATCAGCGCCGACGTCGCGGTGAAGTCGCCGAGCTCTCCGGTGAGATCGATCACCTCGCTGCGGGACAGCAATGCGCGGTCGTCGTCGCTCGGATCCTTCTGCAAACTGACGAAGGCCGCATCGAGATCGAACAGCTCCGAAAGGATGCCGAGCGGCACCGAGCGGTTGTGGTCGTTCTTGTGGTTGGGGTTGCCGGACCAGACCAGGCCGACGCGCAGGCGGTCGCGCGATCCGAGCCGCGCTTCCCATGCCTGCGTGTGTGCAGCGTCAGGCGCGGGCAGATAGGGCACATTGGCAGGAATCGTCTCGAGCTTCGTTCCGAATGCCAACGGCAGGCTGCCGATCGGGCAATACATGTCGAAAGCCGGCAGTTCGCTGCCGATCGCCAGACATTGCGCCACGCCATCCACTCCCGATATCAGGCCGCACAGCGAAGCAGGAACGACCAGCACCACGCGCGCGCCGGATGCTGCGAGCTGCGGCACATAGCGCACGAACTGGATGGTGTCGCCCAGCCCCTCGTCGACATGGACCAAAATGGTCTTGCCCTCGACGCTGCCGTGCCCCAGCCACATCGGCTGGATGTAGTCGAAATGCGCGATCGGCAAATCCGGCACCTTCCAGCGCACCTCGCGCCCGGCCCAACCGGCTTCGAAATTGCCGCGCAGCATGTTGAGCAGCGCCAGCGCCCATTCCGCCTCGGCGTGACCGGGATCGATGGCGTGCGAGCGGCGGTAGATCGCCATTGCTTCGTCGAACCGATGCAGATGCGTCAGCGCCCCGCCCTTGTTGCAGAGCGCGGCCGGATAGGCCGGCCGACGTTGCAGCGCGCGATCGAACCAGGCGAGCGCCTCCTCGTCGCGGCCGAGCTGGTGCAGGAACGCGCCGGCATTATTGCAGATGTCGGCCTGCGCCGGATCGAGATCGTGAGCACGTTGAATATCGGCGATCGCCTCGTCGAAGCGCTCGAGGTCGAACAGCGTGAGCGCCCGCATCTGCAAGGTCGGTGCATGGTTCGCCTGCAACTCATCCGACATCTGCAGATAAGGGAGCGCGTCCCCCGCCTTTCCCGACCGGTACAACAGCGAGCCGGCATTGTAGGCGGCGTCACGGTCGCGCGGGTTCAGCTTCACCACATGCGCGAACGCCGCGGCGGCGCGATCGGTCCGGTCCAGATCGACCATGACATTGGCGACGGCGCGCCAGAGTTCGGCGGCCTCGGGCTTGAGCTGCGTCGCCTGCTCGAACGCCGCCAGCGCCTCTTCGAACTGCTTCTGCTGACGCAGCACGCTGCCGAGCGTGAACAGATATTGCGGTTTCGGATCCTGCGCCACCGCACGGCGCGCCCATTCGGCGGCAAGATCGAAATGCTGCGCATCGATCGTGAGCAGGCTCATCAGATGCAGGGAGTTGGCGTGCCCGGGATCCGCGGTCAGCGCCTGCTGACCGCACACCTGGGCGTCGAGCATGCGTCCCGCGCGCAGATGCGCCAGTCCCGATTCGAAAAGCGCTGCGGAAACAGACGGGACCGCTTTGCTCGGGGCCTGAGTTTTGCCGGCTGCCCGGCGTTCGCGACGATTTCATGGGCGCCTTCTTCGATGGGGAGGAAGAGGCGAATCGGTAGATGATTCTGTCACTTGTGGGAAGCAGACCCCGTATTTGCCGGGGACGGCAACGGCATGTTCGCAAGCCCGATCAGCGCCGGAGACTCCTCCAGGATGAGATGGATCGGCATCTTCGCCAGCATCGCTGAAAACCGTCCCTTGCTTTCGAACCGCTCGCGGAAGGTCGATGCGGCAAACGCCTCCTTGAAGCGCAGCAGGATGCCGCCCGCGATGTAGACGCCGCCGAAGGCGCTCACCGTCAGCGCGAGATCGCCGGCGACGCTGCCGAGGAAGCCGCAGAACAGGGCAAACGCGCGGACGCAGACTGCGTCTGTCTTGTCGATGGCGTGCCGCGTCACGTCGGCTGGCGCCAGCATCCGGGGCTCCTTGCCGTCGATCTCGCACAACGCCTCGTAAAGGTTCACCAGCCCCGCCCCGCTCAGCACCCGCTCGGCCGAGACGTGGCTCCAGCGCTTGCGCAGCATCTCGACGATCGCGAACTCTTCCGGCGTGGAGGCGGCGAGGGTAGCATGACCGCCCTCGCCCGCGATCAGCACCCAATCGCTGCCGTTCGGAATCAGCGCGCTCATGCCGAGACCCGTTCCGGGACCGATCACGGCGATATTGCCCTTCGTATCCGGCAATTGAGGTCCGATCGTGAGAAGGTCCTTAGCCGGAAGGTACGGAATGGCGCGCGCGGTCGCAGCGAAATCGTTGACGACGGTGAGCGCGGCGAGGCCGAGACCCTGCTTCAATTCAGTGACGGAGAATGACCACGCCTTGTTCGTCATCGTGATCTGGTCGCCGAGCACGGGGCCTGCGACATCGAGCACGCCCGCCAGATTCGCGCGCTCGCCCGCCGGCAGCGCCTTGAGATAATCGGACAGCGCGTCCTGCAGCGAGGGATACTGATCGACCTCGACATGCCTGAGCCGGTCGTATTTGCCGTCTTGCGCGATCGCAAACCGCGCATTGGTGCCGCCGATATCGCCGATCAATCGCAGTTCGTTCACGGCAGGGTCCTTGTGGGAGGCGAAAGGTGGCACGTTCATCAAACAAATGTCGAGGGAACGGGTTCCTTCGCAAATATTCCGCTGTCGTCCCCGCCTAGTGCGCGATTGCGCACGGGAGCGGGGACCCATAACCACAGGAAGGAGTCGTTGCGCCACGGCGGCACTTCCAGTCATCGCAACACTACTGCCTGTGGTCATGGGTCCCGGATCGCGCTCGCAAGTGCTCGCTTGCCCGGGACGACAGTGGAGAAGACGTGAAGCAACGTTCCCGCGGCGCGAATGCGCCCGAGTTTTGCGTCATCCTCGTCCCTCCGGAAACAGAGGGCGCAGGGAATGCCGGGCGCTGGCCGCACCCGCAGCCTCGTTTGCAAAAACAACAAAGCAAACGAGCATAGTCACTACAGGTCAGCCGAAGCGATCCGGCATTCCCTGCACGATGGTTTACGGCTTACTCCGTGATCTCCCCGGTGAACCAGCTTTTTTGCCACCGTCGCCCGTCGATCGCAGCGTTTCGGCCGCATGGCCGAAATCGCATCTCGACGCACTTGTCCCCGGCATTGGCGGGACAGGACCACACGGCTTGACCGTACGCTTCGATGCACATCGCCTGCGCACCTCCGCGTCCATCGCATCCCGCCCCACGTGTCGTGACGATTGGCCGAAACGTCCCCCGTGTTGGGGCGGGATATCTTCGTTAAATCATAAATTACGTCTTTCGGAAAGACAATTATTTTTGTCCGACGCGCTTGACACGTCGGGCAAAACAGGCAGCGGCTTTTTGGTGTTTTGCCCGTCGTGTCGTTAAGGCAAAAGTTCGATCGCCGGCACGATCATCCTGGCTAGAGGCAGATCGGATGAAGCTCGCCAACTATCCCGGCTGGAGCCAGGTACAGGATAGGCGGCACAACGAACACAAGGACGGCCAGCACGATGAACCCGCGCCTCACGCCCCTTTCGAGTTCATTCTCAGTCACCTCAATATCTCACCTGATGAGGGCGCCGTCGCTTCGTCACGCCTCTGAGCTGATGAACGCCGCTGATCACACGCGCCTCTGGATCAAGAAAGCAGGGCTATTTGGGCAACTCCGGGAGAGCCGCAACGCTGTCGTTCGGCGCCTCGGCGCGCATGGTGATGAGGGTCATCGAGGTGATGTCGTAGTAGCCCATGATGCCGATCACATCCATGATGCCGCGTTCGCCGAACTTGTCCAGGGCGGCCTTATAGACGGCGTCCGAGACCTTCTTGTCACGATAGAGCGCCATCGCGAGGTCGTAGAGCGCGGTTTCATCGTCCTTCATCGCGGCCGGTCTGACGCCATGAGCGATGTCGTCGGCGACCTTCGGGTCGAGCCCCGCTTTCATCGCAAGCGGATAATGCGCGAACCATTCATATTGGGCGGTCCACTGCCGCGCCGTGATCAGGATCGCAAATTCGCTCAATCGCGGCGGCAGCGAGGTATTCCAGCGCAGATAGTCCGTCATCGCCGTCAATCGGGGCGCGAGATCCGGATTGCGGATGTAGGCGCGATAAGGCGCGTTGGTGAATTTCGCATTGCGCGGAGGTAACGCAATCGAATCGGCCCAGGCCTTTTGCTGCGGCGTGAGTTGATCGGGCGACAGAGGCGCGAAGCGAACGGCTTCGTCGGCCCGGCCGACGCCGGACAGAGTGATGGCGAGGGCCACGCAAGAAGCGGTGATCCAGTATTTCATTTGTGTTCTCCCTGTGAGAAGTGGATTTGCTGCGCGCAACATTGCAGCGATTGCGACCTACTCGATCACCTCGTCCGCACTGGCAAGCAATGTTGGGGGAATGTTGAGCCCCAATGCCTTCGCCGCGTTCAGGTTGATGACGAACTCGAATTTTGTCGGCTGCTCGACCGGAAGACTGCCTGGCGAAGCACCTTTGAGTATCTTGTCGACATAGTCCGCGGCTTTGCGGCTCATCTGATTCTGGTCCGGGCCATACGCGATCAAGCCACCGGCCGCAGCGTATTCCCTCGGACCGTAGATTGCGGGAATTCTCGCCTTGGCGACCAGCTCCGTGGTTTGCGGGATGACGGCGAGCAGAACGGGATCTTCCAGCATCAGCAGGCCGGCGACCTGGGCGTCGGCGACCTGACTGATTGCCTTCGGCACCTCGTCGACCGTTCGCGCCTCGAAAATTTTCAATGGGATTCCCATCACCGCGGCTGCTTTCCTCACCTGATCGAGCGCAAGCGCCGTGTAGGGCGTGTCGGGATTGCCGAGCACGGCAACCGGCCGTTTTCCGGGAACGAGGTCATTGAGCAACTGCAACCTCTTGGCCGCGATGTCACTCGCCAGAGCGCTCATGCCCGTGACATTTCCCCCGGGCTGCTGCAGGCCCTTGACCAGACCCGCGCCAACGGGATCGCCGACCGCGGTGAACACGATCGGTATGGTACGCGTTGCGGCAATCGCGGCTTTTGGCGCAAGCGTGCCAAATCCGGTGATCAGCACGTCGGGTCCCGTGGCGACGATGTCGACGGCCAGTTGCGGCAGCCGTTCTGCGTGGCCATCGGCGGACCTGTAATCCCAGACCATGTTCTGCCCGTCGCGGTAACCGAGCTCTTCCAGCCTTTGCAAAAACGCCTTGGCGTAAGTCAGGTTTTCGCCGGGCAGCAAAGCGAGGTATGCCAGTCGATACGGTTTCGATTGCTGCGACCGCGCCGCCAACGGCCACAGCAGCGGCAAGGCCGCCGCGCGACCAAAAGTGATGATGACATCGCGCCGTTTCATTGGTCCCCGGCCCTGCAGATGGACTTATAGTCGATCCGGACTACAACGGTGGAATTGACCGCATAATGCAAGAGCAAATCGCCAGAACCGTCGGAGCGCTGTTCATCAGGGGCGATGGCAAGGTGCTGCTCGGCCTGCGCGCGCCCACCAAGAAAGTCTGGCCCAACCACTGGGATACGATCGGCGGTCACGTCGAGGATGGCGAGAGCCTGGAGGCGGCGCTTGTTCGCGAAGCGAGGGAAGAGGTCGGCGTGACGCCGGTCGAGTTCAGGCTGATCGCGACCGTCAGGGAACGGCGGCCGGACATCTATGGCGATGCGCTGCATCACGTTTATGCCGTCACGCGCTGGCAAGGCGGCGAGCCGGCCAATGCGTGCTCCGAGCATACCGAGCTCAGATGGTTCGGCATCGGCGAGATGCAGCGGCTGACCAATATCGTCGATGCCGACTATGTCAGGTTTGCCGAGCAAGCCGTGACAGACAAGTCGACTTGAGCCAAAACTCGGGAGCACACGTGAAGAGGCTTTGTTGCCTGCTGGCCCTGATCTGCCTCGCGTCAGCGAGCGCGCGCGCCGATGAATTTTCGAAAGTGCAGTGCGGCACCGATATTGCAAAAGCCCTGATCGGCCAGCGCGGCGTCAACGAGCGGGTCGTCGTCACCGAAAAGAAATACGCCAAGCTCGGGCTGAAACATCTCGGCGCCGACGAGATTTCGGACAATTTGTCTTCGATCAACTGGCTGATCTGCGGCGCGGAGTACATCGTGCTGGTCGACCGCCGCAACGTGATCGGCGACGCCATAGCGTGGCCGGCGCATTCGAAGCAGTCGCCGGCCTTCTCCGGCATCTGCCGGCGCGGCGGCAAGGAGTTGCCAGACATCATCGTCGGGATCCTCGACGGCACGCACGCCGGCGACCCGCTGCCAGCGCTCTCGGCATGGAAGATCGACCAGCAGCGCGCGAAGTTCGTCAAGATATCGACCGAGGGCCTGCTCTGCCCGCGCAGCGGCATTTACACAGTCGATGGCGGCCTGTGACGCGCGTCTTACGGCTTCGGCTCAGTTGTAAAATCACTTCGCTCCAGCAGCGCTGAGACGACGAGACCCGCGATCAATCCCCAGAATGCCGCGCCGACATTCAAGAGTGGCACATCGGCCACCGTGACCAGGAATGCCACCAACGCGCCGAGCGAGAAGTTTTTCGCGAACGCCGTCACGAAAGCGGTTTGCAGCACGCGCAGCATCGCGAGTCCCGCCAGTGCCGCGACAAAGGATTTCGGCGCATTGAGCAGCAACCTTGTGAAGGTCGGCGCAAAAAGCCCGAACAGGATCGCGAGAACGCCCACGACGATGCCGGCGGTATACTGACGTTCGCGCTCGCCGCCGCCGACGAGGATGGCATTGGTCGGACCGGTGAGACAGGTCGAGACGGCGCCGACCAGCGCGGCAAGGAGCGAGCCGACGCCGCAGGCGACCGTCACCGCGTTGACCGGCGGATTGTGGCCGGCGGATCGCAGCACGGCCAGGCCCTGGCCGTTCTGCACCACGAGGACCGTGATCGCGAGCGGCACGACGAGTTCGATCATGGCCGCCACCGACCATGCCGGCGTCTGCACCACCGGCCTGATCAATTCGAGCTGCATCGGCGTACTGGCATCGAAGCGGCCGAACACGATCACGGCAATCGCGCCTGCAATGAGCGCGCCGATGATCGGCGGGCAGCGGCGGCCGAGCTTCGGCAGCGCGCCAAGCAGCAGCCAGACGATGACCATGGGCGCGGCGATCGCCGTGTCCTTGAAGACGGCATGAACGAGGTCGAGGCCGAAGCGCAGGAACACGCCGGCGACCATGCCCATCACGATCGATAGCGGCACCAGCGCCATCGCGCGCTTCACCCAGCCGGTGAGGCCAAGCACCAGCATCAGGATGCCCGTCGCAAAATAGGCGCCGACCACCTCGGCAAAGGCAAGATGCGTCAGCGACTGGCCGACCAGCACCGTGCCGGGAATGGTCCAGAAGAACGCCAGCGGCTCGCGATAGAGACGGCAGAACAGAATCGTGATCAGGCCATTGATGAAGAAGACGCCAAAAATCCAGGAGGCGATCTCGGCTTCCGACAGTCCGCCGTTCGTACCGACCGTGAGGATGATGGCGACGGGTGCGGTGACCGCAAAGAGCCAGCCGATGAATCCGTTCGAGGCGTAAAGCGCGCCGAAGTCGGACATGGTGCGCGCCGGTGTCCCGACCGGACGTTCGAGATGAGTGAGCATCACCGCGCCTTCACCGGCCGGTCGGCATGGCTGGTCTGCGGCACGCCGCGGTTCAGCGACATGTGGGAATGGACGCAAAGCCAGCGGTCGCCTGTCCTTGCGAACACCATGGTGGCGCGGCCGGGGCGCGGAAACGGCTTGCCGTCGGGATGATAGCCGATGCTGGTCCATGGCGCGATCACGATCGCCATCAAGCCGTCGGGCGAGGCCAGCACCGCGGTCTGATCCAGCACGAAGCGGAAGTCTGACGTCCTCGGCCAGACATTGTCCCATTGGGTGGCGACCCATTGATCGATGCCGGGGATGACGTCGTTATGCGTCCCGAAGGCCAGCACATCGGGATGAAACAGTGGCCGTGCCGAGGCGTAGTCGACCTCGCGGACATAGCCCGCGAAGGTTTCGAGCCATTGGTGGAAGAGGCGCGTGATCTCGGCGTTCGCGACCGGCAAGGACGACATGAGCTATCCCAACTTCGTCAACAGCGCCATCAGCCCAGCGTCCTTCCAGAAATCGATCTCGAAGGCCCCTGCCCCCGCCTTTTCCGTCTGCGCCATTCGCACGATCTCCCCTGTGCACCTACCCTGTGCCTTCATTCTATGCTCAGGCGGGAAAGGAAAGAAACGAAAGGATTGCAGCGGCAAAACTGCTTGAAAAGCACGGCGCCAGCCTATGTCATACCCATCGGAGGATTGACCCAATGTCAAAGCAACGGCGCGTCAAGCTGTTCCGCAACGGCGGAAGACAGACCATTCGCATTCCCGTGGAATTCGAACTGTCGGCCAATGAAGTCATCATACACCGCGACGGCAACCATCTGGTGATCGAGCCGGTGCGCAAGCGCGGACTGATTGCGCTACTCAAATCGATGCGGCCGATCGCAGATGCCTTTCCCGAAATCGACGATCCCGTGCCGGCGCCGAACGCCCGCTTTTGACGCGATCCCCTACTCCAGCTCCGCCCCGCGCCGTTCCGGAATCAGCAGCCACATGGTCACCAGGTCGACCACATAGAGCAGCGCCAGCGCGGAGATCGCGAACTCGAAACCGCGCGTGGAGGCGGCGAGCCCGACCAGCAGCGGCCCAAAGCCGCCGACCGCGCGGCCGATATTGAACAGCACGTTCTGCGCGGTGGCGCGCGCTGCGGTCGGATAGAGTTCGCTCATCAGCGCGCCGTAGCCGCCGAGCATGCCGTTGACGAAGAAACCCATCGCCATGCCGGCGAACAAGAGCGCGGTCGGATCCGACAGCCGCGAGTAGCACAACACCATCACGGCAGCGCCCGTCATGTAAATGAAGAACGCCGTGCGGCGGCCGACGCGATCGGCAATCTGGCCGAACACGAATATGCCGACCGCCATGCCGGCGATGGTCGCCACGGTCCAGCCCGCAGTCTGCGTCAGTGCCAGCCCGAAGCGCGTCGAAAGATAGTTCGGCAGCCAGATCATGACGCCGTAATAGCCGAAGTTCTGCACCGAGCAGAGGATCGCCATGCCGAACGACAGCTTGATCGTGTCGGCGTCCTTTACCAGCAATTTGAACGAGGACTGCGGCGAGGGCGCCTTCGCATTGCGCAGGAACATGTCCGGCTCGTGCAGGGTGCGGCGGATGAACCAGGCGACCACGGCCGGGAAAATGCCGATCAGGAACATGCCGCGCCAGCCGATCAGCGGCAGCAGGAACGGAATGACGATCGCGGCAGCGAGCACGCCGCCCTGCCAGCCGAGCCCGACATAGGACGAGACGCGGCCGCGCTCGGAAGCGGGACAGGATTCCGCAACCAGCGCCATGCCGATGCCGAACTCGCCGCCGAGGCCGATGCCGGCGATGGTGCGATAGGCCAGCAGATCCCAATAGCCCTGCGCCAGCGCGCAGAGCCCGGTGAAGACGGCGAACAACACGATGGTCCAGACCAGCACGCGCACCCGGCCCAATCGATCCGACAACCAGCCGAAGCCGAAGCCGCCGAGCACGGCGCCGAACAAGGTCGCGGTCACCAGCGAAGCCGCCTGCGGCTGCGTCAACCCGAGGTCGGCGGAGATCGGTCGCAGCATGAAGCCGAGGATCAGGAGATCGAAACCGTCAGTGGCGTAGCCGATGGCCGATCCAAGGATCGCGTTGCGCCGCGCGCGCCTGGCGCCGCTATCCGTCGCGATGTCGCCGATGCCGGTTTCGAGCGTGGCCTGCCTGACGTTCACTGGAGCACCCCGGTTGGAATTCGCCGGAAGCACCGAACCAATCGGCTCTGCGGCGCGCAACCGCTTTTCTGCTTCTATCCACGTTAAACAGGCGGCAGACGGGTGCCTCTCAATACTTCGGCCCCATCGTTCCCGTCGCCTTCAGCCGTTCCGACCTGACCCAGCCGGAGACGTCGGCGCCGGTGCGCGGGTTGACATACATCACCAACATCCAGCCGCTATCGGTCTGCGCGTAGCAGACCAGCTTGTCGTTCGGGATGACGAAGACGCCATTCATCGCGCAGGAAAGGTGCGGCGCCGAATAGAATTGCAGCCGTCCCGATCCCGTCACCACATGGGCGAGCGGCGCCGAGAAGATCGGCACATCTTTCGTGCCGGTCTTCGGCTCCGTGCAATCTTCCGCATGGGCGGGCGCAACGAAGACGCCGAGAAACAGGATGCCGATGAGCAGGCTTTTGGCAGACATCATGGTCGTGCGTCGTTCGAAGCGCCGAACAGGTTCACATCCACTCACACCCGAGCGGGCTCGCGTGCAAAGCGCGGCATCACCTCGCGCGCGAACAGCGTCGCCGAGCGCAGCTCCTCCTCGAAGGAGAGATTGCCGAAGGCGAAGCGCGTCAGCACGTAGTTGACGCCGGAGATTTCGATCTCGCGCCGCAAGCCTTCCGCGACCTCGTCTGATGTTCCGACCAGCAGGAAGCCGGCCTCGCATGCGGCGGAAAAATCCTCCGGCACCGGATAGTGCGTCATGGGATTGCCGTGCACGCGCCAGAGATGCTGCAGGCTCGCATACCAGCGATCGAAGCCACGCTTGCCGCAAGCGCGCGCCGACTCGCGCGTCTCGGCGACCACGATGTGACGGCCAATCGCCATGCGCGGATGCGGGTCATGCGCCGCACGGCTGGTAGCGGCCCAGACCTCGCGATAGCGGTCGGTGATCGGGCGGACGTTCTTCGCCGAGGTGTTGCAGACGATGTTGATGCCGTTCTCCGCCGCCCACGGCACGGCGGCTGCCGCCGACAGCCCGTACCAGATCGGCGGCGTCGGCTTCTGCACGCATTCGAGCTCGACCGGCACGTTCTTGAAGCGATAGTGCTGTCCGTCGAAGTCGATCGTCTTCGACTGCAGGCCTTGCATCAGCACCGTATAGCCTTCCTTGTAGAGCGTGGACGAGGCTTCCGCGGTGACGCCAAAATAGGCGAGTTCGTAAGGCGAACTGCCGCGCCCCACGCCGAGTTCGAGCCGGCCGCCCGACATCTGGTCGAGCATGCAGACTTCTTCCAGCAGGCGCAGTGGATTGACTAGCGGCAGCGTGTAGACGAGTGTGCCGATGCGCAGGCGTTTGGTCCGCTGCGCCACGGCGGAAAGAAACACGCCGGGTGCGCCAGCGGTGCCGAGCGGCGTCGAATGGTGCTCGGCGATCAGGTAGGCGTAGAAACCTTCGCGGTCGTAGACCTCGGTGAGGCGCAGCCGGTTCTCGTAATGCTCAGCGAGGGGCAGGTCGCCGCGATCGACGTGATCGAAAACACCGAACTTCAAGGTGGTCTCCTTATTTGTCCAGCGGATCGATGCCGTCGATCAGCACGAAGGCGATGCGGCAGACCTTGTCGGAACGATTGACCCACGCATGGTTGGTGGCCTGCTGCACCAGGAAATCGCCGGCTTTCATATGCACCTCGGAATCATCGAGCAGCATGACGATCTCGCCCTGCAGCACGATCGCGTAGTCGACGCTTTTGGTCCGATGCATGAAGGCATGGCGCGACGGACCACCGCCATGGGTGTGCTGGTCGGCGCCCATCGACTTCAACAGGGTCTCCTGGTCGATCGCTTCGGCTTCCTTTGTCACCGGCGGAAAGTCGACGACGCGCAGGATCGATCCGTTCGGCGGCGGCGGCACGCCGATGGTGCGCGCGGCGCGATCCTCGCGCAGGTCGACGCGCGCGGGAGTCTCGTCGGTGACCCAGAGCAAGCTACTGACGAAGCCCGCGTCCTCGCGCACCCGGACATGCGGGCAAATGCCGTCGCTCTCAATGATCGCCTTGCCGCTGTCGTCGTGGCCGGTCACGATGCGGCGTATCTGATGCGTTGGATGCAGTGCCATGGCTATTCCGCTGTTGTGATCATTCGACGGTGGCGCCCGAAGCCTTGATCGCAGGTCCCCAGCGCGCATATTCGCGGCGGACGAAATCGGCCATCGCTTCGGGCGGGATCGGATCGGTCGGCTCCATCGCTGCCGCGTTCAACAGGTCCGCGAATTGCGGCGTCGCCTGCATGACGCGGATTTCATCGGCGAGCAGCTTCACCACCGCAGGCGACATGTTCGCAGGCCCCGCGACCGCGATCCATCCGCTCCAGTCGAAGCCGGGCACGGTGTCGGCGATCGGCGGCACCTCCGGCAGCAGCACGCTGCGCTTCACAAGCGAAAGCCCAAGCGCGAACAGTTTTCCCGACTTGATGTTCGGGATCGCGAGTGTGCCATCGAGGAAGGCCATGTCGACGCGGCCGGTGAGCAGATCGGTCATCGCGCTGCTCGAGCCCTTGTAGGGCACGTGCACGATGTCGAGGCCGAGCTGGGTTTTCAGCAGCTCCATGAAGATGTGATGCGGCGTGCCGTTCCCGGCCGAAGCATAAGTGTATTTGCCCGGATGCTTCTTCACCTCGGCGATCCACTCGGCCATGGTCCGCGCCGGAAAGGACGGATGCACGCTGAGGAAGAAGCTGGTGGCGCCGAGGCGAGCGATCGGCGTGAACTCGGTGAGCGGATCGATGCCGGGTTTCGACATCAGTTGCGGCGCGATGCTGAGCGTCGTCACCGTCGGGATCAGCAGCGTGTAGCCGTCGGGTGGCGCGGAGGCTACCGCCTTGGCGCCGATCAGAGTGCTGGCGCCGGCCCTGTTGTCGACCACGACCGGCTGCTTGAGCGAGCCCGACAGCGTCTCGCCGATCGCGCGGCCGAGCACGTCGACCAGCGAGCCCGCGGGATACGGCACGATCAGCTTGATCGGCTGCGAGGGGTAAGCCGTTTGCGCCGAGGCGGGCGTGACCGCGAGCACAAGGGCGAGCAGAGCCGCTCCGTTGGGCAACAGTGTCACGGCGCGGCCTCCCTTGCGTTTGTTATCGTTGTTTACGCTCGACATATCTTTGCGGAATATGCCGCGATCTGCAAGGCGAGGCCTGCTATGCGCCCCGCCGATGCCGTTGGGAACAGACATGGTTGCAAGTGACAGCTTTGCCGATGTCCTACGCGCAGCTCGCGCCGCTCGGTCACGTTACCTTGCGGCGCATGTTCGGCAAGACCGGCGTGTTCTGCGACGGGCTGATGCTCGCGATGGTGCGCGACGACGCGCTGTATTTCCGGGTCGATGACGACAACCGCGCGCTGTTCAAGGAAGCTGAAGCCTTTCCGCCGCTCAACTATGAGAAGGGTGGTGGCAGCATCGACCTCGCCTTCTGGCGCGCGCCGGAGCCGCTGTTCGACGAACCCGACGAATTTCTGATCTGGGCGCGCGCGGCACAGGAAGCGGCGCGGCGGGTTGCTGCGAAGCGGACGCCGCCGAAGCGGAAAGCGAAATCGCGGAAGTGAATGCTGGCATGACTTGCGCCCAATTTGGGTGCATGATAAATTCAGATGATGAGGATTATCGCCCGGCGCACCTTGAAAGAGTTCGTCGAGCGACGCAGGGCGCACAAGAACCATTCGGCACTAAAGGCCGCTCTAGATGCCTGGTTCGACGAAGTCAAGAAGGCACGATGGTCCAATACAACTGAGGTCAAACGTAGTTACGCAACCGCGAGCATCGTTTCGTCCGACCGGATCGTGTTCAACATCAAAGGCAATGACTATCGCCTGGTCGTTGCCGTTGATTTCGAGAAGAGCATCGTGTGGATCAAATGGATCGGTACGCACAAGGACTACACAAGATCGACGTGAAAGAGGTGCAGCATGGCCGCTGAAGTAAAGCCGATCCGGACGAAACGAGATCGCGAAGCCGCGCTTCGGGAGGTCGAGCGTCTGTGGGGTGCCAAGGCAGGCACACCTGGGGGTGATCGATTGGACGTCCTTGCGACTCTCATCGATGCTTATGAGACGGAGCATTATCCGATCGATCCGCCCGATCCCGTCGAAGCGATCAAGTTCCGTATGGAGCAACAAGGCCTCTCCCGGCGGGACCTCGAGGAGATCATCGGCACGCGCACGCGCATTGCCGAAGTGTTGAACCGGAAACGCGGACTATCGATTGCAATGATCCGCCGCCTGCATGAAAGGCTCGGAATCTCCGCAGAGGTGTTGATCCGGCCGAGCCGAAAGAAGGCGGCCTGAACAAACGCCGGACCCTAGCGGTAAATGCGCGTTACCGCAGATGAAGCCGCGACGGCGCCTTTCGCCCCGCGCCGCGCCAGCTTCGGTGGCGGAAAATCGGTTCGCAATCGTCAATGGTGACGCTGTGACAGTAATCGAGTTCAATCTTTCCGCACTCGGTTCAGCTGACTGCCCTCTCAACACGCGTCGCGGCCGATGAAGATAGGCACCATTGTTTCGCGTGGGCTATGATCAGGCATCCAAACCGAGAGCCGTCTCATGGATTTTGAGTTCCGATGTCACAGCTGCGGCGAAATTCATAAAGGAATGCCTTCGTTCGGCGCCGATGCTCCGCTCAGTTACTATGCGGTCCCCGAAGCCGAGCGTGCCTCGCGCTGTGATCTTGGCAGCGACGACTGTGTGATCGACGGCAAATCCTTTTTCGTTCGCGGCTGCCTCGAAATTCCGGTCCATGGCAGCCACGAACCGTTCGTCTGGGGCGTCTGGGTCTCACTGAGCGAACAGAGCTTCCTTGAATGGTTGAAGGTTTTCGGTCAGGAGCATCGCTCCGATGTGGGTCCGTTCTTTGGCTGGTTGAACGCCGGACTCAAGCCGTATCCCGAGACGATGAATTTGAAGACACGAGTCCATCTTCGCGACCATGGATTTCGACCGACGATCGAACTCGAGCCTACAGATCATCCGCTGGCCTTGGAGCAGCGCAATGGGATTTCGGTGGATCGAGTCGCCGACATCTACGCGATCATGATGCACGGCCGCGATCACTGAGGGTGGTGGGGAACGGCTACTTCAAATGCTGCTGCCGTGCTTCGATGCAGAAATGGCGTGCCCGGAACAACTCGAACGTCCGACTCTCAAATTCGTAGTCTTATGCTCTATCCAGCTGAGCTATGGGCGCGTGTTTTGCCGGCATATGCGAGCCTTGCGGCCGTTTGCTTCAACGCTCGTCGGCAGGTGTCAAAACGATTTCCAGCTTCAATCCCGGAGACTGCTTTGCGAACCCCGTGCATGTGATCGATTCACCAACGGCATGCCCGCTAACGACAATGTCGATTTCATCCATACCGAATACGCCCGGCGGGCCCTGCACGATTCTCTTCGCGGAATAAGCAGCTCTTATTCGTTCGCCTTCTTGAGTCCAACTTCCGGCATAGACGAAGGTGTCGTCACCCCCGCTTACCTTGCCGTCGGCGCCGAGGTCCACGACTCCTGCTCCTTCGCCAACAGGCGTCTTGAACCATGCAGTGTATTTGCCCGGCGCAATCATCTGAGTTCGGCGACCATGTAAATTGAGAAACGCGAGGCGCGTCTGGCTCATCGGAGAAACTG
>CAWCGA010000002.1:0-37431 GCA_963794775.1 uncultured Alphaproteobacteria bacterium
GTGCCGAGCTCGCCCGAGGCGATTGTGAGGCCTTGCGGGTTCAGCATCGCAAAGGCCATCGGAATGCTGCCGGTGCGGTTGAAGAAACCGGTCAACGCGTTGGCGACGTTCTGCTGGTTGACGGTCAGCGGCCCGGTCGGCGTGACGAACTTCAGCTGGGTGTCGAGGAAGGCGTCGTTGGCGTCATAGCTCAGCGTCGAGATGATGTTGGAATTGTTGGACACCACTGTCGGATTGAAGGTGCCGCTGACGGCCGTATTCGCATGCACGATCGTGTACTGCGATTGCAGCGTCGAGGTCAGGTAGTTCACGTTGACCGTAGCACCGTTGAGCGTCGCGGTGCCCGAAACGTTGGTGCGGCCAGCGCTCGTCGAGTTGACCTGGATCAGGTAGGTCGATGCTGCGGTGAACGAGAGATTGCCGGTGACAGTGAGTGGCCCGAAGGCGCTGACCGTGCTGCCAGGCGCCAGCGTGCCGCCCGATATCGACGTGTTGCCGACCGTGCCGGAGCCGGACAGCGTGGTTCCGGCGTTGACCGTGGTGAGCGAAGACGTCGCGATCGAGCCGTCGACGATCAGCGTGCCACCGTTCACGGTCGTAACGCCGGTATAGGTCTCCGTGTTGGTCAGCGTCATCGTGCCGGTGCCAACCTTGGTCAGCGAGCCGCCGGGACCGGAGATCACGCCGCTGACGGTGGTCGAGAGATTGTTGCTACCGACGGTGAGGGCTTTCGAACCAAGGATGTAGCTGCCCGCGCCTTCGATCGAACCTGCGGTCATGGCGGCCGCGGTCAATCCGGACATGTCGAAGGTGCCGCCGGCATTGGTGATGAAGCGCGCGCTGCCGCCGGTGGAGCTGTCGAAGAAGAAGACGTTACCGCCGCTGCCGGTGGTGATCACGGCGTTGCCGGCCGTCGTGTTGGCGTTGAAGCTGGTCGTGCCGGTGTTGGTGATCGTCGCACTGCCGGCCGTGGCGGTCGAGGCGCCTGCGCCGGAATCGCCGAACTGCAGGAAGCCACCCGCATTGTTGGTGATGACGGCGTTGGCGGCCGTCGTCGCTGCGGTGAATAATGTGCTGCCGCCCGCATTGTTGGTGATGTTGGCGCTGCCTGCCGTGGCCGTATCGGTGCCGACAATGGGAACGCCAAAGTTTGTGGAGCCAGCGTTGTTGTTGATGATGGTGGCGTTGGCCGCGGTGCTCTGATCCTGGAAATTGGTGGCGCCAGCGGCGTTATTGGTGATGGTCGCATTCATCGCCGATGTTTGGGCGAGGAAGTTCGTGGTGCCCCTCGTGTTGTTGGTGATGTGAGCGGTCCCGGCGTTGGCGGTGTCGGTGCCGCCGAGGGTGCCGAAGGTGGTCGTGCCGCCGCTGCCGATGCCCGGATTGTTGGTGATCGTGGCGTTGCCCGCGGTGCTGGCATCCAGGAAATTGAGCCCGCTGGTAATGCCGAGCGATCCGACCACCGTGATGTTCGAGTTGGCGGCGGTCGACGTGTTGTTGAAGGTGACGGTGCCGGGATGCGTCGCGTCCGGCATGGTGATGATCGACGAGCCGGCGCTCGCCGAATTGTTGAAGACGAGATTGGACTCCTTCAGCACGATGTTGGCGCTGCCCGCGCTGCTCGTATCGTTGAAGGTGATGGTGCTGCCGACCAGCGAGGAGTTGATGGTGGAGCTGCCGGCGGTCGAAGTGTTGCTGAAGGTCAGCGTGGCGTTGCCCTGCAACGTGATGACCGAGCTGCCGGCCGTGGCATTGTTGCTGAATGTCGTGGTCGAGTTGTTGGCGCCGGTGATGTTAGCTGAGCCGGCCGTGGCCGAATTGGCGAACTGCAGCGAGTTGTTGTTGACGATCGTGGACGAACCGGCCGAAGAATTGACGTTGAAGGTCAGGAAGCCGCTGGCGGCATTCGTGATGTTTGAGCTGCCGGCGGTCGCGTTGTCGTTGAAGTTGATCGTGGCGTTGTTGGCGATCTGAGCCGATCCGGCCGTGCTGCTGATGTTGAATTCAACATCGCCGTTGTTGAGGATGATGGCGGTGCCGGCGGTGCTCGTATCCTGGAAGCTCATGCCGCCGCTGTTGTTGTAGGTAACCGGACCGGCGCCTGCGCTGGCAGAGCTGGAATTCTGGAATACCGCGGATACGGTGTTGTTGATGGTCTGCGTGTTGGTCGAGTTGTTCGAGACGCCCGTGCCATTGACGACGAAGATGTCGTTCATCGTGATGTTGTAAGCCGGTGCGTTGTTCGGTGCGCCGGTGAAAGTGATCGCATTGAGCGAGACGAGACCGTCCGCCTGAACGGTGGTGGGCGCGCCGTTGTTGGTGAAGGTCGCCGTTCCCGTCGGGATGGTCGCCGGTGTCCAGTTGTTGTTCTCGATCCACTCGTTGGGATCGCCGGCATTGTTGCCGACCCAGGTGGCGTTCTGTGCATGTGCCGACAGCACGCCGAGCGCCGTGCTTGCCAGCAGCACCGCCAGCGAATGACGTGCGACCGTTCGCAATCCCCGCCGACCGAGCTGTTCAGGGAATTTCGGAGCGTTAGTAACCATGGGGCATGCTCAAATCGGTTGGGTCGACGAATCCGGGCCGCGAAAAGAACCGTGGACGCTACCGCACTGATTTGCCGCACTTTCTCATGCTGCCGAAGCTACACGCAATGCTTGCAGCGCTGGTTTCATCCTGCATCCTGTCCGTTTCAGCCTGTATTTCCGCGGGCGTGGCCATTCAGCAACAATGAGGCATGAAAGTTCCCCCAAATCGAACTCCCACCGCGGTGCAATCTTACGGCAATCTTACGGCCCGTCGCTTCATCGTCGCGCGTTGCCGCCAGCAAAGGTTGGCGCTAAGTTCGGTCAGGCTTCGGCCATGGCGGCAGGGAAAATGAGCAGGGAGTACCAACTTTCGGCAGTGGCGCTGATGGCCGGCGCGATGCTGGCGCTTGGCCCGCTGCAGGGCTTGCGCGCCGCGACATCGCCCGCCCCAGACATCCTGTCCGATGACCGCACCCCGGACGCGGTGGATGTCGGCCGCGTCAAGCCGTTGGCGCGGCCCAGAGCAGAACCCGCCAGGGTGCTGCCGGGCGGAAATCCGCTGTGGTCGGTGCCGCTATCGGCGCTGACGGCGGCCCAGGCCCGCCCGATTTTCTCGGCCTCGCGGCGTCCGCCGCAGGCCGCAGTGGTGGCTCCGGCGCCGGAGCTCGCGTCTGCCCCGCCACCGGCCCCGGTCGAGGCTGAGCATCCTCCTCTCGCGCTGATCGGCGCCGTGGTGGGCGCCGATGACGCGATCGCCGTTTTCCTCGACCGCGCCACCCAGAAGGTGGTCCGGCTGCGGCCGGGCGACAGCCACGGCGGCTGGAAACTGAGCGGCGTCGAAAGCCGGGAGGTCACCTTCAGCAAGAACGACCGCACCGAGACGCTGGCGCTGAAGCGCCAGGAGGAGTCCGCGGGGCCCGCGGGAGCGCCGGCCGGTGCGCCGGTTGGCGCTCCAAGCATGCCGGCGATGCCGGTTGCGGGCGCCGCCGACGGGTCGTACGCGCCCTTCACGCCGCGCCATACGCCGAAGAACGGCGAGGCGGACGGACTTTAGTTCAGCAGGATGGCGCGCAGCGCCTCGCAGACGCGTTGCTGCTGCGATTTGGACAGCCCCAGCTACATCGGCAACCGTATCAGCCGCCCCGATTGCGATGTCGTCACCGCCAGTTCCGCCGTGGAGCGGCCGAACCGCATCCCGCGGGGGAAGAGTGCAGCGGCACATAGTGAACACGGCGTTGATGCCGTTTCGATTGAGCTCAGTGAGCGCGCGCGCGGTTCTGCGCGGTCTCGATCAGGATGTAGTAGATATGTCCGTTGTGCTGGCAATCCGGCGGTATCACCGGACGGCGCAGCACGCCACGCTGTTTGAGCGGGGCGAGCATCTCGTGATAGCGGCGCCAGATCGCGATCCGCTCGGCCGTGATCCGCTCCGCCTGCTCCAACTGCGCCCACAGGGACGCCGCTGTGATGTTGCTCGGCAGGAACGAGGATCCGACGTCCTCCCAGGTGTATTTGTCGACCCCGCAGCGAAAGATCTGGCCGCGGTCGGTGCCTTCTCGCGCATGATCTTCGCGGTCTGCACCAGCTCGCCATCGTTGACGAGTAGGCCGCGGCCTTCGCCGGAAATGATATTCTTGGTTTCGTGGAAGCTGAAGCAGCCGATGTCGCCGATGGCGCCAAGCGGGCGGCCCTTGTAGCCGGCCATCACGCCCTGCGCCGCATCCTCGACGATTCTCAGGCCATGCTTCGCGGCGAACGCGGCGATCGTATCCATCTCGCACGATACGCCCGCATAGTGCACCGGCACGATCGCGCGTCCGCGGCGTGATCGCGACCTCGATCAGCTTCTCGTCGAGATTGAGCGTGTCCTCGCGGATGTCGATGAACACGGGGACCGCGCCGCGCAGCACGAAGGCGTTCGCCGTCGAGACGAAAGTGAAGGACGGCGTGATGACTTCATCGCCGGGTTCGAGATCGAGCAGCAGCGCGGCGAGCTCGCGCGCCGACGTACTGGATTGCGTGAGCAGCGCCTTGGCGCAGCCCGTCCGCTGCTCGATCGATTGCTGGCAGCGCCTGGTGAAGGAGCCGCCGCCGGACGGATAGCCATTGCGCTGCGCCTCGGTCAGGTAGGCCAGCTCGTTGCCGGTTGCGTATGGCCGGTTGAATGGAATTCTTCGGACATGTCTTTGATCAGCCGGCGCGATCGGGCAGGAAAAGCTCCGGCCTCGGAGCGGGGTCGATATACATGGTAATGCCGCTCCGACCAAGCTCGACCGCGCGCGCGATGAACGGTTTGGCGTCGCCGGCGAGAATCCTCAAGTTGGATATTTTCGCATCGACGCAGACGTCCGGAAAGAAATGGTGCCGCAGCCGCAGCGGGCGGATGTCGCCGATCCTGCGCCGGTATTCGTGCTCGCCGCTCTCGCCGTTGGCGCGCTGCCAGCGATATTTGATGGTGCCGTCGAACACGCGGCGGAAGAACGGAACCTCGTCGTAGAGCAGGCACTCCACGGTGTGCATCAGCGTCATGTATTCGAAGCCGGCGCCAAGTCCGAGCATGCGCGCATCGCACTCCGCCAGCCGGCAGAACGGCGTGTTCTCGCCCCAGGGCAGCTCGGTGCGGTGATGATCTTTCAGCAGGAAGTCCGCGTTGGGGCCGACCGCGCAGACCGATGTGTTGAGGTGGATGCTGCGCTTGACCTCGCCATTGCGGCGAAAGATTTCGCACAGCATGCCGGTGTAGACCGGCGCCCGGTCGACCAGGAACACCTTGTCGGGATTCTGGTCGATCGGGAATGCCGGCATCGCCAGCGTGCCTTCGGGCCCGATCATGTCGCGCAACAGCCCGATCATCTCGGTCGGCTTGAGCGGCACGTTGTAGAACTCGTTCCAGGACGAATGAATCCAGACGGTGCGCCCGCGCGTCACGCCGAGGTCGGCCAGTTGCTGCCGCAACTCCGCGATCGCGATCGGACGGCGATGGATCGTCTTGCGCAGCCGCAATTTCTGTTTGCGCACGAAGCCGCGCACATCGTCCTGCCCCAGGATTTTCTGGGCGAGGCGTTTCACTCCGCTGCGGAACGGGCCTGACATGGCGGATGTCATCCTGCGCCGGCGCGCGACATCGCGCCATCGTCCGCGCGCTCGAGATCGTCGATTGCGGACTTCACGCAGCCGGTCACGGCGGCAAGAATCCGGCTCGAAGTCGAAACGGCCGGACATCCCGAACAGCGACTGGAAGCCGTTGACCTCATAGCCGCCTTCCGCCACTTGCCTTGCCGTCGGCAGATAGCCGAAGACGTCACCGAGATAGCCGGTGTAAAGGCGGATTGCCTGCGAGGAATGCGGAAACACGTCGTCGAGAATGCGCTGCCATTCCACCGTCGGTTCCGCCGATAGAGCGAATATCTCGAGCTCATCGCCGAGCCGCAGGATTTGCGCGGTGAGCTTCTTGCCGGGAGCGGTACCGGTGAAGAACGCGTTGAGCGGGACGGCCGACGATCCCGACCGCAGGCGCGCCGGACTTAGCGTCTTCGCCGCCCCTTCCGAAATGATCGCGCCGAGGCTAGCGAGGAGGCTCTCGCGCCACGCAATCGAGTCAGCGGAGGTGACGGCCGGAACCGTGTAGCCCGCAATGACCATGCGTCGCAGTCTGGCGAAGCGCTCGCCCAGCGTCTGGCGTCGTTCTGATGATACGAGGCGCGGGGTGATATTGCCGCAAAATCCCGGCGCGAACAGGCAAGGGATTGCGCCGAAGCGCGCACGCAACAGGCGGCGTATCGCGCCGGGATAGTCGGCGCTGATGACATCCGTCGGAATCACGGAGGTCGGATGACAGGCGTAATGCGAGAAGGCCGCGAGCGGCGCGCCGTTGTCCACCGCCTTGATCAGAATGACGGTTGCCTGCTCGTCGCGCGGGCCGGCCGGGTAGGGCGAGAAGGTCACGCTCGCCCATTGCAGGCCCTGCGTCCTGTCGTATGTCGGAAACGGCCAATAGCGGCGGCGGTTGATGGAATGATCGAGCCGGCCGCGAAACATGTCGACACTGATTTCGCGTGGCCGGTCGTCCAGGATTTTGCGAATCAGCCCGTCGACAGCATCGGCTGCATCGCCGATGAACCTCGTATCGGGCGTGCCGAGGCGCGCGCAGGCGGAATTGGTCGCAGGCGCGCAATGGGTGTGCGACGCCAGCATCATCACCTCATCGGGCCGAAACCCGAGCTTGCCGAGCCGGGACTGGATCAAATCCGCAAGCTCGGCGCCGACGATCATCAGGTCGAAGCCCAGGATCAGGCAACGGCAACCGTCGCTCTCCAGCAGCAGCGCAGCAATTTCGATTAGATCGAGGATGGTGGAAACCGGCGTCTGGCGCGAGGCGAAACCGGCCAGCCGCACCGGCCGATCTCTCGGGGTCACGTCGCAATGGGCCGCACGCGCAAACATCTCACCGAACTTTCTTCCTCTCGCGCCGGGAACGAACCCCGCTGACGGTCTATTCTCCCGGTCAAAGTTCTTGTCTGATCGAGCCCGGCACAATAAGGCTCTGTACCGATACCGGCCGCAGGCTGAGGTGTCCAGCGACCAACGATGCGGGGGTCGTTAGCCCCAAAGAGGAAGCGTGACGTCTTTCACTTCGAGCCGCGCACGTCGCATTTTTGGCGGGTGGTCCGCCAATGTCGTCGGGCTCGTGCTCGCGCTGACGCAGCAGATCGTCCTCATTCCGCTGTTCCTGAAATACTGGACCGGCGAGACGCTTGCGGCCTGGCTTGCCATCTTTGCCGCCGGCATGCTCGCGATGACGCTCGATGCCGGATTGCATGCGTGGTCGTTGAATTGCTTCCTGCAGTTCAAGCCTCGTGCCGACGGCGATCGCCGCACCAGCCGGTTCTACGGCGCGATGCTCCGGCTCTACGCCGGATATTCCGCGCTTCTCATCATGGTCATGCTGGCGACACTAGCCGCCATAGCTCCCTCCCGGCTGCTCGGATTTTCGTCGGAACCCGGCTTCGATCTGTCATTCGCGATCATGGTGTGTGGCATGATCCTGACGCTGTCATCCAATCTTGTGACCGCGTTCTATCGCACGCGCGGACTCTATGGGCGCATCGGCAGCCTGCAGGCCATCGGCCTTGCAATCGGGCAGGTCGGCCAGGTCGTGGGCATCGTGACGACGGGCAGCCTGCTCGTCGTCACCGCCGCTTTCGTCGCAGGTCAGCTGGCGATCGCGGTATTCCTCACCGCCATCGATGTCCGCCGGCTGTTTCCGTTTCTCGGTGGCTCCCGCGGTCGGATATCTCCGCGCTGGGCATTCGCGCAATTCGTTGCGGCCTTGCCGTTCTCGGTGGCGAACTTCGTCGAGCTGGGCCTGGGCTATCTCTCCGTTCTGCTGATCGGCTTCTTCGTGACGGACCGCATCGCGATCGCCCAGTGGAGCCTGACGCGCACCATCGTCAACCTCTTGCGGCAGGTGAGCTATCAGACCACGCTGCCGCTTGCCGCCGAGCTCGGCCTCGACCTTGCGATCGGGGCGCACGACAGCCTGCAGCGGCTCTATGTCAGGGGATCGGTGATGCTGGTGCTGGTCGCAGCCGCAGCCACCTCGGGGGCGCTGGCATTCTGGCCGGATTTCTTCACGATCTGGACGCACGGCGCCATTCCCTATGACGCGACCTTGTCGGTTACGCTGCTGCTCGGCACCTGCGTAGCCACGCCCGCGCTGCTGGCGATGAGCTACGCCAACTACAGCAACCGCGGTCCGCTGCTGTTGCGGGCCAAGTCGGCGCAGCTCGTGCTGTTCGTCGTGCTCGCCCTGCTGCTGATCCCGCGATCCGGTCCGCTCGGCGCGGCAATTGCGATGATCGCCAGCGAATTGATCGCGCAGTCGGCCTTTCTCGCCGTCGTCATTGTCGGCGAAACCCTGCGGCGGCCGGTGCGCTATGCGCTGATGCTGGCCGCAATGATGGCGGTGATCGTCGCGGCCGGCGCCGTCCTCGGCGAGGCGATCCGCAGTCTCGTGCCGGGTAGCGGACTGATCCACTTCGTCGCCGAATGCGCCATCTGGCTCGCCGCGATCGCGATCTTCGCAGCACGGCTGCTTAGCGCGAAATTCCGCGAGAGGTTGATCTCAGCGATATCGCGGATTTGATGCCGTATAGGGCACCGCATTTTGCCGCGACGTTTGCCCCAGATTCTGCGATTTTTCCCCAATGATTTCAATTTGATGGAGCTGCATTGCTACCCGGTCATGGTTACGGTACGAGTGGCTCCGCTTCGACATTTCTGGCTCAGCCTCGTGCGCCAGTGATTTATCCGCCGCCAACCAGCGAGCATCATGACCAAGCGCGTCTATTGTACCTATTTCGACCACAACTACCTGCCGCGCGGGCTCGCTCTCCATCAATCGCTGCAACAGCATGCGCCGGGAGCCCGGCTCTGGGTCCTCTGCCTGAGCGAGGCTTGCTACAGGACGCTGACCGCGCTCGATCTGCCGAACCTCGTGGCCCGGCGACTTTCGGATTTCGAAGCTGCCGATCCGCAAGTGGCCGCGACGCGCCCGACGCGCACCACGATCGAATATTATTTCACCTGCTCGGCGGCCTGGATGCTGCACGTGCTGGAAAACGAGCGCGATGCGGAGTGGGTGACCTATCTCGACAGCGACCTGTTCTTCTTTGCCCCACCCGACCCGATCTATGACGAGATGAAGGACGCCGCGTTCGGTATCGTGCCGCATCGCTTCACCCGCCGCCTCATCGACCAACGCCGGTTCGGGCTTTACAATGTCGGCTGGGTCAGCGTGCGTCGCTGCGACGACGGCTTCGCCGCATTACGCTGGTGGCGGGAGCGTTGCATCGAGTGGTGCTACGACCGGGTCGAGGGCGACCGTTTCGCCGACCAGCGCTACCTCGACCGGTTGCCCGAGCTGTTCAAGAACGTTCATGTCATCGGTCATCTCGGCGCCAATCTGGCGCCCTGGAGTTCTCGAGGATGTGCGCGTCGAGTGGCGGGACGGCGAGGTGCGGATCGAGGACCGTTACCCGCTGCTGTTCTTTCACTTCTACGGCGTCAAGCGCCGCGGGCGTTACTACTTCAACAGCCATCGGGTCTATCACGCGCCGTTCACCAGCGTCATGCGGCATCAAATCTACGAGCCCTACATCTCCGTTCTCTGCAAGTCGGAGGAACTGGTCGCGCCGTACCTGGAGGGGGAGCGCATCGGGACGATTCGTCGACACTCCGTCGGCGCGCCACAGGACCGCTTGATGAATATGCTGCGTTCTACGAGAGGGATGCTCAATCGCGGCCTCGATATGATCACCGGCCGAACGATTACCGTTCCGAGCCCGTGACACTTGATCTTGCTTCATCCGCCGGACGCCCTTTCCAATGCACCTGTTGATCCTCGGATTTTCCTCGATTGCCGAGCGGCGGTTGATTCCCGCAGCGGCCGTTGTTGATGCAATCGGCGAGATTTCGATCGCCAGCCGGAGCCGCAAGCCGCCCTCCTGGCCAAAGCAGGGCCGCTTCTTCACCGACTATGAGAGCGCCTTGCGCGATGGTGGCGCGGATATCGTCTATCTCTCGCTGCCGAACGCCATGCATGAAGCGTGGATTTTTGCAGCACTTGCGGCGGGCAAGCATGTGATCGTCGACAAACCGGCGATGGTCGGGTTTGAGGCCGCCGAACGCGCGGTCGCGGAGGCGCGCCGCGGCAAGCGCCTGCTTGCGGAGGCGACCGTGTTCAGCCGTCACCCGCAATTTCAGGCGCTGGACAGCTTCATTACGGAGCAGGGGCCATTGACCTATGTCGACGCCCAATTCATCATTCCGCCGCTTCCGCTCGGAAACTTCCGAAACCATCGCGAACTCGGCGGCGGCTGCCTGCTCGACATGGGTCCCTATGCCGCCGCGACGATGCGCCTGCTCGGTGGCGGGCCGCCGTCGCGGGTCACGGCGCTGGCCGGCGGTGTTCACCCCCAAACCGGGGTCGACATTGGATTTTCGGTGCAGGCCCGGCTTCATAATGGCGCGGCCTTCTCGGGCCATTTTAGCTTCGAGGGCGAGTACCAGAATCGCCTGCTCATTGTCGGGCGCGCCGGCTCTGTGTTAACAGAGCGCGTCTTCAGCCCGCCTGCCGATCAACGGATGGAACGGCGCCGGCGCATCCGCAACACTGAAAGCGTCGTGACGTCAGAAGCGGCCGATACCTTCGCCAGATTCCTCGAAGCGGTGACCGGCGCGGTGGCCGGCGGCGATCACGAGGGATTTTATCGCGATTTGCTCGCCGATGCCGAATGTCGCGCGCTGATCGCAAGCGCGCTGCAACGAGCCTGAGTGAACGATGCCGATCAACGTCTGGGATTACCTTCGGGAATATGACGAACTGCGCGAGGATATCCTCGCGACGGTGGATCGCGTGTTCCATTCGGGCCGGCTGATCCTCGGTCAGGAGGGCGTTAAGTTCGAGCGCGAGATGGCCGCCTATCTCGGCGTTGCCGGCGGCGTCGGCGTCAACAGTGGCACCGATGCGATCTACATCGCGCTGGCTGCGCTTGGCGTGAAGGCAGGCGATGAGGTCATCACCGTGCCAAACACGGCGGTGCCGACGGTATCGGCGATCAACACGCTCGGCGCCACGCCGGTTTTCGTGGACATCAGGGACGACGACTTCCTGATGGACACCGATCAGGTCGAGGCCGCGATCACGCCTCGCACCAAGGCGATCATTCCCGTGCATCTCTACGGCCAGTGCGCAGATATCGACCCATTGATGGCGCTGGCCGAGAAGCACGGGCTGAAAGTGATGGAGGATTGCGCGCAGGCGCAAGGCGCGCTCTACAAGAATCACCAGGCGGGCAGCGTCGGTCATGCTGCAGCTTTCTCGTTCTATCCGACCAAGGTGCTCGGCGCCTATGGCGACGGCGGCATGGTGATGAGCAATGATGAGGCCGCCATCAAGCTGGCGAGGAGCCTGCGCTTCTACGGCATGGAGACGCAGTACTACTCCGAACGGCACGGCTACAATTCGCGGCTGGACGAAGTGCAGGCAGCGATCCTGTCGCTGAAGCTGCCCCGCATCGAGGGCTGGATCGAGCGCCGCCGTACCATCGCCGCGCGCTACAACCAGGCGCTGGCAGGAACGGGCCTCGGTCTTCCGTGTGAAAACGCCCACAGTCGCCACACCTATTACGTCTATGTCGTCGAGCACCCGACCGATCGCGACGGCGTGCTGGAGCGGCTCGCCAAACGCGACATCAATTGCAATGTCTCCTACCGCTGGCCTATCCACACCATGCGCGGCAGCGCCGATCTGGGTTACCGCGAAGGGCAATTTCCGGTAACGGAACGCAAGTCGAAACGAATTTTCTCATTGCCGATGTATCCGCACCTGAGTGATAACGAAGTGGAAACCGTCATCGATACACTCAAGGAGACCATCTGATGTCCGAGCGCGTGCATCTCGACTGGTTTCGCGAGCGCCTTGCCCGCTCGCGGGCTATCGAGTCGACGGATCCGGCGCCGGTACTCGCCTGGCGCGAAAAACTTGCCAATTCGATTTACTTCAAGGCCGAGCTGATCGGGCTCGACGAAGTGCGCGACTGGTCACGCGATGCGAAAGGCAACGTCCGGCACAAGAGCGGCCAGTTCTTTGGCGTGGAAGGCGTCAGGGTGGAAAGCCGCGGCGAAGTACGCGAGGTTGCGTCCTGGGATCAGCCGATCTATACTCAGCCGGATGGTGGCATTCTCGCTCTGCTCGCGCGCGAGACGCCGGCCGACGGCGTTCAGTTCCTGCTTAGCGGCAAGCCGCAGCCAGGCAATATCGGCGTCATACAATTCTCGCCGACCATCGAGAGCACCTGGTCCAACATGCGCCGCGCCCATGTCGGGAATCCCCCGCCGATGCTCGAACTGCTCACCGCCAAAAGCGGTGTCCGCATCATCTATCAGTCGGAGCACAATGAAGAGGGTGGGCGCTTCTGGCGCAAGTCCAATGCGAACATTCTCGCTTTCCTGGACGACGAAAGCGTGATCGTCACGAATATGTCGATGTATCGCTGGGCAAGTCTCAGCCAGATCAAGGAGCTCGCGCTCATTGACAACGTTGTGAGCCCGTTCGTAAAAACAATCATTTCGCCGCTTTAGCCTGTGCCCGAACGGCGTTCCTGAATTGATCGGCAAGCATCAAGGGCAAAGCGCGTCTATTGCGCCTTTTTCGACGAACGCTACATGTCGCGCGCCCCGGCGCTCTATCAATCGCTGCAGCGGCACGCTCGCGGTGCGCTGCTTGTGGGCCCTTTGCCTCAACGAACCGACCTACCTGGCCTTGAAGTCTCTCGACTTTCCGAACCTCGTGTTCTGCCGCCTCGCGAGTGGGTCACCTATCTCGACAGCGACCTCTACTTCTATGCCTCACCTGAACCCATCTGACGCCTTGAAATCAATCCCCGCCTCGGCGCGCGATGGTTATTTCTTTGTCTCCGGCGGATTGTTTTGAACATGAGCCGCGGGTCGTGCGACCAGATCCCGTTGGTGAAGACGATCGTGGCGCCGCTGTGAACGCAGCGCTCAGCGCTTCTTCGAGAACAGCCAGGTCTCGGTGGTCGAGCGATGGCCCGTGACGCCTGAGACGTCATAGGGGATACACGGCCAGGTCTGATCGAGATGCAGCCCGGCTTGCTCGCACAGCGACATCAGCTCGGCGCGTCCGAACACGATTTCCACGACGGCGCCCCCATAGGCATATTTGCGCAAGTAAGTTGTCCTGTAGTCATCGAAGACCGGCACTGTATGCAGGATGCACGCACGCGAGGCGACTCGCGCCATCTCCCGGATTGCCGCAGCATAGTCCAAGATGTGCATCAGCGAAACGCCGTTGAAGGCGATGTCGAAGCGCGCGTCGGGGTAGGGCAGGCGAGTGGCGTCGGCGACTTCGAACTGGACGGCGGGATATTGCGCGCAGGCGCGCGCGACCATGGCTTGCGAATAGTCCACGCCGGTGTAGGCAACGCCATTTGGCAACAGGGTCGCGAATACTTCCGAATAGTAGCCGCTGCCGCAGCCGATCTCGATCAGGCTCGGCCTGGCCAGTCCGGTGGTGGCGATCGCTTCGGCGGCGACCCTGAAGTCGAGCCGGGGCTCGCCGCGCTTCATGTCAGTGATGAGATGGCGATAGGCGCGCTCCTGGCGCGCCACCGTGCGGGAGGCGAGCCAGCCGGACGAGGACGCCTGGGTCTCGCGCGCTTCTTCGGCACCGCCGAGTACCCCATGGTCGGTCGAGGTCAGGATATGCCGGCGCAGGATCGGCATTGCCTGGACGACACGCTTGCCGATCTCTTTGACGAGGCGCGGCAGCTTCACGACGCGGCTCCATCGATGAAGCCAAGGATTTCCGCCACGCGGTGACGATAGGTGTGTCGCGCCATGGTCCGGGCCTGTCCCGCATTGGCAATCGCGGCGCGCGCTCCGTTATCGGCAAGATAACGGTCGATCGCCGCGAGGCACTCGTCGATCGAACGCCAGGCGGCGACCTCGCGCTCCGGCGCGAACAGCGTATGCAGATTATCCTTGGAATCGGTCAGCAGGAACGCGCCGACGCCGGTCGCTTCGAACAGACGCATATTGCCGGCTTCGCGGCCGGCCATGTCGATGTGGCAATTGAGCGTGATCTTCGAGCGGCGCAAGGCCTGGTACATTTCCGCGCCCCAGACTTCGCCGCGAAAGCAGCGATGCAGTGGCGAGGAGGCCGGCAGCGCCCGCGGCGGATTGCCGAACAGCGCGAGCTGATGACGCGCAGCGACCGCCTCGAGCAGCGCGATGCGCTGGGTGTGATCCGGCGACACCGTGCCGACAAAGGAGATGTCGATGTCTTGCGCTGGTCTCGCAGGCAGGGCGTCGAGCACGGCAGGTTCGAAGGCCAGATGATTCACCTTGGCGTGCACACCAGCGCGGCGGAACAGCTCCACCGTCGCCGCCAGCTGCGACAGCATCAGGTCGTAGACGGTCCAGTCCTCGCCCCGGCTCGGCGCGATGCCGACCTGGCCCAGCAGGATCGGTTTGCCGATACCCTTGATCCGCCGAATCAGGGCAGTATCGACGTGGAACGCATCCTGGTTGAGAATGAGGTCGGGCCGGAATTCCTCGACCTGCGCCAGCAGGATCGTCTCGGCGGCGGCATCAAGCCTGGGGCTGAGGCCGACCTTGCGCGCCAGGGGCCGCAGCATCGGCTTGAACGGCGCGACGGCGCGCTCAAGCCATCCGGGGATCGACCGGCCGCCGCCGCTGGACGGCTCGGCAAGCGCGACGCTGAGGCCATGCTCGCGCGCCCAGGCCGATTGCAGCCAGGGATTGTTGACGTGAATTTCGGCCGCTGCGTTGCCGAGTGATTTGAAGTTACGAGAATAGAAATCGGCGACGCCGAACAGGCTGTCGTTGCGCGCCGTCATCTGCGCGGCATAGCCGGCCGTCTTCAGCTCCGGCTGCCGGGCGTAGAACCAGTCCAGGAAGCGCGAGTAGTCCGCGTTGAGCACGAGGATGCGCATGGCCCTCAGACCGCGATCCGGTAACCGTAGTTCTTGTCGATCCAGGCTTTGTAGGTGCCGGTGGTGACGTCACGCCACCAGGCTTCATCGTCGAGATACCACTGCACAGTCTGCGCAAGTCCGCCGTCGAATGCGACGCGGCTGTTGAAGCCGAGCTCGCTTGTGAGCTTGGCTGCGTTGATGGCATAGCGGTGATCGTGGCCGGGACGGTCGGTCACGAACGAGATCAGCGTGCGGGTGCTGCGGCCGGACGCCGCCGGGCAAGACGGGAAGCGCGCGGCGAGTGCGGCGTTGCCGGCGAATGCGCGGTCGACGGTGTCGCAGATGATACCCACCACGTCGCGGTTGTTGCGTTCGTTGCCGCCGCCGACATTGTAGGTCTCGCCGATGCGGCCGCGTTCGACCACGGCCATCAGCGCGTCACAATGATCCGACACGTGCAGCCAGTCCCGCACGTTGGAGCCGTCGCCATAGATCGGCAGCGGCTTGCCCTCCAGCGCGTGGATGATCATCAGCGGGATCAGCTTCTCCGGATGTTGATAGGGCCCATAATTGTTCGAACAATTGGTGATGATCGCCGGCATGCCATAGGTCGCCACAAAGGAGCGGACCAGATGATCGCTCGCGGCCTTGCTGGCGGCGTAGGGCGAGTTCGGCCGGTAGGCCGAGGATTCGGTGAAGGCGGGATCATCGGCGCCAAGCGAGCCGTAGACCTCGTCGGTCGAGACATGAAGGAACCGGGCACTGTCCATCTTGCCCGCGGCGCGCCACGAATCGAGCGCGGCCTTCAGAGCCACGAAGGTGCCGAGCACGTTGGTCTGCAGGAACGCGCCGGGATCGACGATGGAACGGTCGACATGGGATTCCGCGGCCAGATGCAGCACGCGCGTAAAGCCGTTTTCGTCGAACAGGCGCTGCATCAGCGCGGCGTCACCGATGTCGCCCTTGACGAAAGCGACCTCGCCGCGCGCGATCGCACCCTCGAGGCTGCGGATGTTGGCGGCATAGGTCATGGCGTCGATCACGACCAGACGGTCGGAGGATCGCGTCGCGCGCCAAGCATGCACCAGATTCTGGCCGATGAAACCGGCGCCTCCGGTGATCAAAACGCTGTGCATGCATTGCCCCTTGCTGGTCTGGTGATGGGCCGTCGTAGCATGCGGATTTGGCCCGCAAAAGCAGCTTTGCCCGCTCATTTTTCGCCGAAAATCGACCGCGGCGTCACGTACCACAAGAGGAACAGCAGCGCTCCGCCATAGGTAACCAACGCGATCGTCAGCGGAATGTTGATGAGGACCTGCACCAGCATGGCGGACGAGAGCAGGATGAACCGCCCGGGCAGCCCGGCGGAGGCGCGGTTGGCCAGCGCGATCACCAATCCGCAGGCCAGCGCCGCAATCGGTGCGAGTGCGACACCGACTGATGCAATGCCCTCGGTTGCAAATAACGAGGCATTGAGGTTGCCGAGCTCGTAATTGTTGGTCATCAGCACCGCGAGCGGCTCGGCATAGGGGCACGCGATGACCGCTTTCAGAACCGAGATCTGGCAAAAATGTGTGGCCGCATGCGTGGAGAAGAAGTCGTTGTAGATGTCGATCGCGAGCGAGGGGACCGCAATCATCCGGAAATTCAGCGCGCCGAAGAACGGGAAGGCCACTTCGTATGGGAGCATTCCGGTCTTGTAGAGCAACCCCAGCACCACGCCGACCGCAATCGGCGCGGCGAGCGACAGCACGACCGCCTTCCTTATCTCGGCGAGCCCCGAGAGCAGGGTCAGCAACAACAGCCAGAACGGCGCAAACAGCGTCAGCTTGGTCAGGGTCACCGGATAGAACATCAGCAGCAGCGCCAGCGCCGCCGCGGCACGCCAGCGGGCGCCTCGCAACAGAAGGCCGGCGAAGGCGAACGGCAGCAGCGCCATCGAGGTCGCGCCGATTGCATATCGCAGCGGCGCCGAAAACTGGATGTCGTCGCGAAAGGCGTAGATCTCGCTGATTCCGACCAGCCTGAAGTTGGAGAGCGCCCCGGCCGCGACGATTGCCGCGCCAAGGAACAGGATCGCGGTCAGCATGCGGTCGAACGCGCGTGGTGACAGCGTGAAGGCTTGCGGGAACGGCGCGGCGGCCATCAACGCAGGGAGCAGAAAGAACAGGCCGGAAAAGGTTGCCGACACCGCCGGCCAGAGATGCTCATAGGGAAATACCGAGAACTCGACCAGCCAGAGATAGCCGAGTATCACGCTGTAGAGACAGAAACCCAGGAAATAGCCGAATGAAAAACGGCTGACCGCGAACAGGACGGCGGTGAGCGCAAAAGGTGCCGCGATCAGGACCGCCGGACCGATGCGCGCCATGCTAAAGGCGATGATGACCGGCGACTGATAGAAGTTTGCGACCTGGGTCAACGACACGCAGCAAACGACGACGTGGAAGCCGAGAAGCAGCGCGAGGGCGCCGCGGTCTTTAGGAAAAGGAACCTTCGCGGGATGGCCTGGCACATCTGCCATGTCGGTTTACGTCCGCGGTTCGAAGATCGTACGCGGTGTGACGTACCAGAGCAGAAACAGCAATGCGCCGCCATAAGTCACCAGGCCGATCGTCAGCGGCAGGTTGAGAAAGGTCTGCGCCGCCAGCGCTCCCGAGAGCAGGATCAGGCGCGGCGGCAGGCCGGCCGACATGCGATTGCCGAGGCCGAAGATCAGGCCGCAGACGAGCGCCGACAGCGGTGCAAAGAACGGACCGACCGAAGCGATGCCCTCCGTCGCAAACAGCGAGGCGTTGAAGTTTCCGCCGATGCCGAATGCGTTGTAGATCACGGTCGGCAGTTCATCCTGGTAGCCGCAACCGATAGCCGCCTTCACGACCCTGATCTGGCAGAAAAACGTCAGATCGTGCCTGGCAAAGAAGAAATTGTAGTAATCCATGGCGAGAGATGGAATGGCGATCATCCTGAGATTGACCACCCTGAAATAGGATGGAGCCGCCTCGAAGCCGATGGCGCCGCCGTTGTAGAGAGCGAGCATGGCGACGCCGATCGCAACGGGCACCAGCATCGTAACCGTCATGGTGGTCTTCGATTCCAAGAATCGCGATGCCACCAGCACGACGACAAGCCACGCCGATGCAAAGAAGGCGGTCTTGGTCAGCGTGACCGGATAGAACAGCATGAGCAGCAGCAGCACCGCGACCGCACGCCAGAAGGCACGCTTCTCCACGAACACAGCGAAGGCGAACGGCAACAGCGCGTTGGAGGTGATCCCGAACAGGTAGAGAAGGCCTCTTGGGAAGTCGAGTTTCTCGCGGAACACGTAAATGTTGTCGATGTCGACGAACCTGAAATTGTAGCTTGCGCCCATGGCGATGGTGACCACCGAAAGGGCGAGGATCAGGGCCAGCACGCGGTCGACCGCCTTCGGCGACAGCACGTAGATCTGACGCAGTGGCGAGGAAATGAACAAGGCGGGAAACAGAAACGCGAGCGCGGATGCCACCGCGGACAGTCCGGTCAGGATGTGATCGTAGGAGAACTCGGAGAACGCGTTGAGCCACAGATAGCCCGCGACCATGACGTAGAGATAGAAACCGGCCATGTAGCCGAAGCTGAATGGCGCCAGCGCGAACAGCGGAATTACGGCTGCGAACGCCAATACGACGATGACGGCTCCGGCGGCTCCCCTGGGGTCGAACAGAATATGATATTCCGGGAACACCAGCGCGGTGAGGACGATGGAGAGGCAGCACGCCGCAACATAGACACAGTTCAGAACGATCAGCCTGAGCTGGTCCCGGCTCCAGGTGCTGCCGTCAGTCATTCCCGTCCTGCCAAAGGCTCGCGCTTGCTGACTGCGGTAGCTCAATTGCACCGGCGGCACAATTGCAATCGAGGCGCGGCCGTCTTCGACCGAGGCGGCGCGAAAAGGGTTAATACGACCAGGCGCGGCTCAAACGCCTTGATTTACCACCGCCTCTGTTAATATAGAACGATCTCGCCCATTGGAGCTGCCGGCCGACCCTTGAAGCCCGCGCCCAAAGTCTTTCGAAAGCCGTTAGAGACGTCCGGATGATCAGATTTGGCCTGCTCGGTTGCGGACGCATCGCCAAGCGTCATTCGGACCTGTTGGGCGGCAACCATATCGAGGGCGCTGGCCTCGTCGCGGTCTGCGATCCCATCCCTGCGCGGGCCGATGGGATCGGCTCGAAATTCGGCGTTCCAGCGCACCATGACATCGACGTGTTTCTCGCGCGCAAGGATATCGACGCCGTCTCGGTGCTGACCCCGAGCGGACTGCACCCGCAACATGTCATCGCCTGCGCGAAAGCCGGCAAGCATGTCGTGGTCGAGAAGCCGATGGCGCTGCGGCTACAGGATGCCGACGACATGATTCACGCCTGCGACGAGGCCGGCGTGAAACTGTTCATCGTCAAGCAGAACCGCTTCAACGTTCCCGTCGTGAAGGCGCGCGAGGCGCTGGAGGCCGGTCGCTTCGGCAAGCTCATTCTCGGCACCGTGCGCGTGCGCTGGTGCCGCGATCAGGCCTATTACGACCAGGACAGCTGGCGCGGCACCTGGGCCTATGACGGCGGCGTGCTGACCAACCAGGCCAGCCACCATGTCGACATGCTCGAATGGTTTTTCGGCGATGTCGAGTAGCGTGCATGCACGCGCCATCACTGCGCTCGCCAGGATCGAGACCGAGGACACCGCGGTTGCGACGCTGAAGTTCAAGAGCGGCGCGCTCGGCATCATCGAGGCGACCACCGCGGCGCGGCCTACCGATCTCGAAGGCTCGCTCTCGATCCTCGGTGAGAAGGGCATGGTCGAGATTGCGGGATTTGCGGTCAATCAGATCCGGCACTGGCGTTTCATCGACGAACTGCCCTCCGACAAGGACGTGATGGAGAAATTCTCGGTCAACCCGCCCAATGTCTACGGCTTCGGCCACCAGGCTTATTACCAGCACGTGGTTGACTGCCTGACCAATCAGAGCGCGGCGCTGGTCGATGGCCTCGAGGGACGCCGCAGCCTCGAGCTGATCACCGCGCTGTATGAATCGATCGAGACCGGCGAGGAGGTGCCGCTGCATTTCACGCCGAGGCTCAGCCGGCTCGGTGTGGTCTCGTGACGGCGCCGGAGATCAGGCAAGTGGGCATCCGCGATGTCGCATTCGGCGCGCGGGTGACGGTGATGGAGCCATGCAACCTCTATGAATGCAGGGTCGGAGACGATTGCTTCGTCGGTCCGTTCACCGAAATCCAGAAGGGGGCCGTGATCGGTGCGCGCACCCGCGTGCAGTCGCATGCCTTCGTCTGCGAGCTGGTGACGATCGGGGAAGACTGTTTCATCGGTCATGGCGTGATGTTCATCAACGACACTTTCGCGGCCGGCGCGCCAGCGCATGGCAACAAGGAGCTTTGGCGCGAAACCGTGATCGGAAACCGGGTTTCGATCGGGTCCAATGCCACGATCATGCCGGTGCGCATCGCCGACGATGTGGTCATCGGTGCCGGTTCGGTGGTAACCAGGGACATCATGGCAGCGGGCAGCTATGCCGGGAACCCGGCGCGCCTGCTCAAGCTGCGCAAGTGAGAGATTTCGATGCCGGTACCTTTCGCTGACCTGCAGCTGCAGTATCAGACCATCAAAGGCGAGATCGACGGCGCCATCGCCAGCGTGATCCGCGACAACGCCTTCATCCGCGGGCCCTATGTCGACGCCTTCGAGCGCGAGTTCGCCGAAGCCGTCGAGGCCAAACACTGCGTCTCCTGCGCCAACGGCACCGACGCGCTTTATCTCGCGATGGCCGCGCTCAAGGTGAAGCCGGGCGACGAGGTGATCACGACCGCACATTCCTGGATCTCGACCTCGGCGATGATCACCCATGCCGGTGCCGTGCCGGTGTTCTGCGACACCGACGGGTCGACCTTCACGATCGACCCTGATGCCCTCGCGGCGGCGATCACGCCACGCACGGTTGGCATCATTCCGGTGCATCTCTATGGCCAGCCCGCCGACATGGACGCGATCATGGCGATCGCAGAGATGCACAAGCTCTGGGTGATCGAGGACTGCGCGCAGGCGCATCTGGCGCGCTACAAGGGCCAGCAAGTCGGTAGCTTCGGCGTGGCCGCGACCTATTCGTTCTATCCCGGCAAGAATCTCGGTGCGATGGGCGATGCCGGCGCGGTCGTCACCGGCGACGCCGGGCTCGCCGAGCACATGACCATGCTGGCCCGCCATGGCGGGCTCGTGAAACATCAGCACCAGATCGAAGGCATCAACAGCCGGCTCGACGGCATGCAGGCCGCGATCCTGTCGGCGAAGCTGCCGCACCTGGCCGCATGGACCCAAGCGCGACAGCAAGCCGCCAAAGTCTATGACGAGGGGCTCAACCAGATCGAGGACGTGGTGGTGCCCGAGATCGCGCCGGACCGCACCCACGTCTATCATCTCTACACCATCCGGCATCCGCGCCGGGATGCGCTGGTGGCGCATCTGAATGCCAATGGCGTACAGACGGTGGTCAATTATCCGACCGCGCTGCCGTTTCTCGCCGCCTATGGCCGCTTCAAACATCAGCCGGAGCAATTCCCCAACGCCTATGCCGATCAGAGCCGGATCGTGTCGCTGCCGATGTTTGCCGAAATCACGCGCGAGCAGCAGCGCACCGTGGTCGACCTGATCCGCAATTTCTGAGCCGCGAGCGTCTCTCGCTTCGGTGCCCTGCTTCCGGACGTTTCTTGAAATATCGCTTATCTTTCAAATTGTTAGAGGAATGGCGGGAACGGCAGCACATTCCATCCCTCAATTTCGAAATGGCCGGCCCACCACTGCCGCATTCGATCTGGCGCTCGCCCGCCGTTCTGTCTAGAAGCTGGCACGTCTCGGACTAGGACAACCTGACGGTTTCAGGGGAACACGGCTTTGCGAAAAGTGCTGGTCACCGGCGCCGCCGGATTCATCGGATCGCATCTTGCGGAAGAACTGGTTCGCCGCAATTTCGGCGTTCGCGCCTTCGTGCATTACAACAGCCTGGGTTCGCGCGGCTGGCTGGATTCCGCGGCCCCCGAGATCCGCGACCAGCTCGATGTGTTTGCCGGCGACATCCGCGATCCCAATGGGGTGCGCACGGCGATGAAGGGCTGCGACGCTGTGCTGCATCTGGCGGCGCTGATCGCGATTCCCTATTCCTATCATTCGCCCGACACGTATGTCGAAACCAACATCACCGGCACGCTCAACGTGCTGCAGGCGGCACGCGATCTCGACGTCTCCCACGTCCTGCACACCTCCACCAGCGAGGTCTACGGCACGGCGCAGACCGTGCCGATCACCGAAGAGCATCAGCTACAGGGCCAGTCGCCCTATTCGGCGAGCAAGATCGGCGCCGATCAGATCGCGCTGTCGTTCGAGCGATCCTTCGGCACACCGGTCACGGTGGTGCGGCCGTTCAATACCTACGGTCCGCGGCAGTCCGCCCGCGCGGTCATTCCCACCATTATTACCCAGATTGCCGCGGGCAGCCGCAAGGTGAAGCTCGGCAGCATCCATCCGACCCGCGATTTCAACTTCGTCGGCGATACCGTCGACGGCTTCATCGCCGCGCTCGGGACCAAGGCCGGTATCGGCGAGGTCATCAACATCGGCAGCGGATTCGAGATTTCGATCGGCGATACCGCAAAGACGATCGCCGAGCTGATGGGTACCACGATCGAGATCGAGCAGGAGGCCGTGCGGCTGCGCCCCGAGCGCAGCGAGGTCGATCGGCTCTGTGCCAACAACGCCAAGGCGCAAAAGCTGCTCGGCTGGTCGCCCCGCATCGCTGGGCTGCAGGGATTGCGCAACGGGCTCGAGCAGACCATCGCCTGGTTCACCCGAGCCGAAAACCTGTCGCGCTATCGCGAGAACGTCTACAATCTGTGACGCGATGACCAGCCCTTCCGTCCTCTCCAACCGTCCGGCCGTGCTCGATACAAGCGCCATCCTGCGTGCTGTCGACGCCGTGCTCACTGATGCCACCCGTCCGGTCGAGTTGCACGAGCCGCGGTTCGGCGCGCGCGAGCGCGAACTGGTGCTCGATTGCATCGATACCGGCTGGGTATCCACGGCCGGCAAATATGTCGGGCAATTCGAGCAGATGGTTGCAGCGGCGACCGGCGTCCGCCATGCCATCGCCATCGTCAACGGCACGGCGGCGCTGCATGCGGCGCTGCTGGTCGAAGGCGTCAAGCCGAATGACGAGGTGATCCTGCCTTCGATCACCTTTGTCGCGACCGCGAATGCGGTCAGCCACACCGGCGCGGTTCCGCATTTCGTCGAATTCGACCTGGGAGACGCTGGGGCTCGATCCCGCCGCGCTGGAGCGGCATCTCGAGGGGATCGCAATTTCGCGCGGCGGAGAGACCGTCAACCGCGAGAGCGGGCGCGTGATCCGCGCCATCGTGCCGGTGCATATTTTCGGCCATCCGGTCGACATGTCGCCGTTGCTGGCGATTGCCGCCAAATACGGGCTTGCGGTGGTGGAGGACGCCACCGAATCCCTGGGCTCGACCTGGCGGGGGCGCGCCTGCGGTTCGTTCGGCCATTCCGCAGTGCTCTCGTTCAACGGCAACAAGATCATCACCACCGGTGGCGGCGGCATGATCCTGACCGGGGACGACGACTACGCGCGGCGCGCGCGGCATTTCACCACCACCGCGAAGAAGCCGCATGCCTGGTCGTTCGATCACGACGAGGTCGGCTACAATTACCGGCTGCCCAACATCAACGCGGCGCTGGGTTGCGCCCAGATGGAGAAGCTGCCGGAGTTTCTCGCAGCCAAGCGCCGGCTCGCCGAACGCTATCTGGAGGTGTTCGACGGCGTCGCGGGCGCGCAAATCTTCCGCGAGCCGCCGGGCGCGCATGGCAATTACTGGCTCAACACGCTGGTGCTGGACGGCGAATTTGCCGGCGACCGTGATCGTCTGCTGGGCGAGTTGCACGCTCATGGCGTTCGCTCCCGCCCGCTGTGGATCCCGATGCACCTGCTTCCGATGTACCGCGATTGCCCGCGCGCGCAGCTCGACGTCGCCGAAGACATGCACACGCGCTGCATCAACTTGCCGAGCAGCCCCTTCCTGGCCGCGAGCGCGATCGAACGTTGATGCCGCGGATTGTCTTCTTCACCATTCACCGCACGACGCCGTGGTGGACATATCTGGCGTCGCGGATCGATTTTGCCGACGTGACCGTGCTGAGCGATCTGCGCGGTGAGGGCGACTATTCGCTGGTCGACGATTTCTACCGCTTCATGCGCAAGGGGGACGCCGCGGCAGCGGCGCTTGCGCGGTTCGGCGAAGACGGTTGCGTGGACATTATCCTGCGCTGCCGCTCGCTTCGCAGTCTGGACCGCGATCTCGCGATGCGGATGATCGGCGGCATGGTCCAGGCGATCGAACTCGCCTTCGACCGCCTTGATCCCCGACTGCTGCTGAGTTTCACGATGGACCGCTACGTCATGGACGTGATGGCCCGCATCGCCAGCGCCCGCGGGATCGATTTCCTCGAAATGACGTCGTCGCCGATCCCGGAGCAGGTCGTCTTTCACCGCCGCGGCCAGCTGGTTCAGCTGGGCGAGCCGTCGGATGAAGAACTCGGCAAGGCCGTCGAAATCCTGTCCGAGGACGGTTTTGAGCCTGTCTACGTCAGGGACGCCAAGAAATTCTCCCGCGCGCAGTTCTGGCGCGTATTCTCCTACTTTGCGGTGCGCGGGGCCTTTTTCAACGTCTGGCGCTACCTGCGGCGCGATCCCTATAATCTGCACTACATCGACGCGTTGAAGCGCCTCAAGCACAAGGTGCGTCCGGGTGACGTCGCCGTGCTCGATGTGCTGCGCACGGACTGGCAGACAAGACTGGATGCCGTGCCGAAGGCGCGCCGCGTGTTCATCGGCCTACAACTGTTTCCCGAGGCATCGCTCGATTACTGGCTGCAGTCGCAGGACCTGCTTCCCCATGACGAGGTCATCCTGCGCTACTGCGAGGTGCTCGGGGCCGCCGGCTATCACATCATCATCAAGGATCATCCGTTGCAGTTCGCCTTCCGGCAGCGCGAGCTGCTCGAACATCTCGCGGAAATGCCGTCGGTCACTTGCGTTCCCTACGACGTGCCGGCAACCTGGCTGATCGACAAGTGCGACGTCTCCGTTACCTTCACCGGCACGATCGGATTCCAGGCGGCGCTTGCGGGATTGTGCTCGGTCGTCACAGATGCCTGGTACGCCGACCAAGAGCACTACCTCCACGTCCGCAAGTTCAGCGAGATCGACGGCATCGTCGCGCGGATCGAGCAATGGCGGCGTCCCGACGACATGGATGCCGCGCGGAAACAGATCGTCAGGAAACTGGTCGCGGCCGGCACCCCCGGCGATTACTTCACCTGGAAGAACTTCGATGCGAGCAATGCGGCCTTGCGGGAGGCGGCGGAATCGCTGGTGCAATCGTTCAACCGGCATTTGCCACGGTTCGTGAAGAAATAAAATCTTCGGCGATCCCTATCCGGCGGCAACGGTCCAGTCGTTAGGCGAGGCGAGCAAATCCTTCGGCAGATGGTTGGTGTCGAGGCGCGGCAGCGCAAAGCGTTGGGCCGCGATCCGATCCGCCAACGCCACCTCCGTCGTCAGTGCCAGCTTGAATCCCCTTGCGGCCACGGCTTCGATCGTGTGTGCGTCGTAGCTGCCGTAGGGATAGCAGATGGTCCGGTAGCGCGGCGCCATGCCGATCGTCTCGAGCAGTCGCAAGGAACGGTCGATGTCGGCGTCCTGTTCGGGCGCCGGGATGGTGCCGAGCCACAAATGCTGATCGCCGTGCGAGCCGATATGCATTCCGCCGTTCCGCATGGCCCGCAGCTGATCGGCGCTCGCGTACAATTCGTCGACAAACGAAGCCTGGTCGGAAGTGACGTAGCTACGGAACAGCTGGTCGACGAGTTGTGCCCTCAACGCAGGAGGAAGCGCATGCTGAAGCATCAGCTTGACGTAGTCGACCTTGGGAGGATCCAGGAAATTGCCGACCCAGAACTTCTCGCGGTAATGGGCGATGTCATGCAGGGCGAATTCCGCGGCCCTGTCGCGGCACGCCTCTTCGATGAAAGCGACAAGCCGGTCGGGGTCGACGTCGGAGGCGAGCGTGAACTGGATCTTGTTGGCGTCGAGGATCCGGCGATCCAGTGCGGAGCAAGCCACCGGGAAAAACGAGCCTTGCAGGCCTCGCTCGGCCAGTCGTGGAAACACATGCTCGTAATGGTCCGTATATCCGTCATCGAAGGTCAGAAGCGCAGGGCGCGGCGGGAGCTGGCAGTTGCCCTCGATCGCATCGATCAGGTCTTCCATCGAAATCAGGGAATAGTGCTTCTGCAGATAGGCGAGCTGTTCGTCGAACAGCGCGAGGTCGAGCCCCTTGATCTTTGGAAATCGGGTACGAGCGAGCGGACGCACATAGTGGTACATCACGATCGTCAGTTTCGGGCGCGTCGGGTGCTGTGGCGAGGCGCTCATGCTCGTCTCCGTCAGGCGTTGGCGCGCGACTGCACGGCGCGGATCAGCGGCAGCATGATGGCCTCGGGCGTTTCCGATTTCACTTTAAGGAATGTATCGGTCTGTCGGGTCGCGGTCCGCGGCAGCCTGGCAACCACGATCTTCAACCCCGGCGTCTTCTCTTCCATCCGAGCGCAGAGCCGTTCACCCATGATCTTGGCGTCGGCGTATTCCGGCAGACCGGCCGTCGAGTCTTCAACGGCGGTGCTGGACGGATAGAACACCGTGAACGGCTCGCGCGAGGCGAAGGTGCGGACGATCTCATAAAATCCGTCGACGAACACGCCGACGAAATCGCGAAAATCCTGCTCCTGGTATGGTTCGACACGGCGGCGGAAGATGCGCGGCGTGGCGAAATAATAGAGTTGCGCGCCATCCCAGCCCGATGCCTCGATCTCGGCAAGTCCCTGCGACGGAGCGGCCGCATCGATCTGGAGCGCCGTGCCGTTCGCACCGAGCGCCCGCACGGCGCTGATAATCTCATTCGGCGGCGAGGCATGCCAGGTCAGGATGGGATCGGCGCCGCCGGCGGCCAATAGCCGCGCCGTCGCATAGCCGAGGCCGCTTGTCGCGCCCACCACAAGCGGCCGCTGACCGCGAAACTCGGTCGGGGAAACCATGGCGCGCAATGCCTGATCCGGCGCGGCCGGCGCCGGCTGGCGGGCGGTGAAGGCCGAAACGGTGCCGCTGATCCCCATTCCATTGACGTCCATTTCGACCAGGCTCATCGGTTCGTGAAACTTGCGGACCCGAAAGGCGAGTTCACCCCGATCGACAGCATCATCCATCCTGACGACGACGTTCGAAAGCATGCTGTGCAGGCCCGGGCAGTCCATTCCGACCAGGGTCGAGATTGCGGCAAGTCCGATCACACGCGCGCCGCCGACCGCTTCTGTCAGCGCGGCGAACCGCGTCGTCAGCGATTGCGCAAGGGGTGGCAGCGCCACCGTGCCTGACAGGCCTGCCAGTTCGGCAACCCTGCGCGCGCGGGCCGCCGCAGGGACGACGCCGCTCTGGAAACGCGGCTCAGGGCGCCCGGCATTGCCGCCAAACTCGACGCGCACCGCAACCGCGACTTCGCCGTGGACCTTGAGTTGCATGAGCTTGTGGTCCGGCGACAGCGACGCCTCGACCCAGTCGCCGATGACGACAGGCTTGACATAAGTCGCCTGGATAGATGCGAGATGCGCGCCCGGCCGCGCGCGGGCGAACGCGTCGAGCGCCCAGAGCAGGACATGCTGGCCGTGAACGACGCGCGCTCCCGGAAAGTGCACCGCCGCCCAGTCGGCATCGACATGGATCGGATTAACGTCACCCGAGGCGGACGCAAACCAGCGCTGATCGTCGTCATCGAATTTGCGGGTCGGCGCCGTCATGATGCCGGAAGCAGGTTGGGACGATCCTGGTCGGCATCGCCCTTGCAGATGATCGGCGTGTCGCCGGGACCGCGCAGCGAATAGATCAGCTCGACATTCGAACCTTCGAACGGCTCGAAGTAACCGGGCAGCACGATCGGCAACTCCGAGGCCGGCGGCAATTCGCAAAAGCCCGCCGCTTGCAGCTCGGATCGCATTCCGCTGCAAAAGAAGTCGAGATATTCGCCGCCGCTTTGCCGCAGCAGATCCTGGAATGGTGCGCCCGTCCGCGTCATGGCCTTGGCCGATCCGAGGAAATCCACCAGGCGCAACGCGGACGAATCCTCGAAGCGGCACTCCCGAAGCACGCAGATGGCGGCGTGCGGCCCGTCGGTGACGAGAACGGTCCGGTAGCGATAGAACGGGTGTGACAAATATCGCCCGCGAACATAGGCCCGGCTCTTGCGCGGCGCTTGCACGCTGTCGTCGAGACCGAGGCCTTCGGTCGACGCCATGAAATCGTCCGCGTTCAATTCCCGCAACGTTGCGCCCGAGCTCAATTCGGGGCCGGCCCGCAATGTTTGCGGCACGGTTGCAAGTTTAAAATCGCCGATGGCGCCGTTCAGCATATAGTGCCTTGTCAGCGTGTCGACCCGATATCCCAGTGCCCGATAGATGCCCCGCGTCGCAACGTCCAATCCGACGGTGCCGATCCATTTTGGCGCCATTATGCTGTCCAGCTTGCGCAGCAGCAGCAGCCCGAGGCCGTGCGCGAATTCGGGTCGGACCTTCCACGTCGTCAGCCACAGCGTATCGGCCGTGCCCGCAAAGGCCGGGTCGTAGCGGCTGGCAAGGATGAACCCGAGGATGCCGACAATTCCTTTCTTGCTGTCGCGCGCGGCGATGAAATTATAGCGCTTGTTCGCCTCGTCGAGATGCTGCCAATCCATCAGCGCCTCGCTGCGCGCCAGCACGTGGTTGGCGCTCCAGTAGTCGCGGATGAAGCGCATCAACTCGGCTCGATCATCGAGCGTGCACAGATTCAAATCGACGGCCATGGGGACCTGTCAGATCGCCGCGGCCATTGGCGTGACCGGCGCGGCGTTTCCCTCCAGCGCGATGAAGGGAGGTTTCGGATAGACGCGATCGGTCGTCCACACGAAGACGTTCGCTTCGCTCTCGGAAAAGCCCGAGCCCTGCCAGAACTCGAGGCAGGGCCGGTTCTTTGCGGTCGGAACGAGCCGCGCGACTACCGTGGCGCATTTTGTGCGCATAGCTGCCTGCGCCGCCAGATACACCATCAATTGCTCGACCTGCCGGCCCATCGCGCGGCAACTCAGCACGTAGTCGACGATCTCGAGCGTCGAACCGATCTGTTCCCAGCTCACGATCCCGGTGAGGCCGACATCGCCGAACCGGTCCACGACGGTGGCCGCCACGAGATCGCGGCTCTTGCCGGCTTCGAGCCACTGCGTCAGCTCTTTCTCGGTGCAGCGGCGCGTCCTTAAATTGAGCTGATTGGTCTTGTTCAGGAGCTGGACGACTCGCTTGATGTTGGAGGCGGAGAGGGGATCGACGCGAACCTTGACGCCGAGCGAGGCCAACCAGTCCTCGGGCGAGGACGCGACGTCGAGGCTACCGCGCCTTGAGCGCTCCTGCACATACATACGGGTTCGCTCGCGATCCTCCGAGGTGATCGCGGCGCGATCGAAACAGTCGAGCTGTCGCAGCGCGTCGGCGAAACGCGCGGGATCGGTCGGCCACTCCGGCACCAGCACGTCCGGCAGTGCCTCGCGCACGCGACCGCGCTCGGTTGGATTATCGTCGATGAATACCGTCGACTGCAGTCCCAGATTGAGCTCGCTGACGAGCTCGGCGATGTTCTGCGCCTTGTCCTTCCAGTTGATCCGCCAGCCGGCGAGATGCTTGGCACGGATGATCATCTCCGGATGACTGGCGATCGCTTCAAGCGCCACCGCCTCGTCGTTCTTGCTGACGACCGCGACCGCGATGCCGTGCTTGACGAGCGTCATCAGCGCGCGCTGGAACTCGGCATAGGCCTCGCCGATATGATCGTGGCCGCCGAGCCGCAGGTTTTCCCAGCCGTCGTCGCCGATAATGCCGCCCCACAAGGTGTCGTCGAGGTCCACGACGACCAGCTTGCGGTTCAACCCGGATGCAGTCCGCAGCGCCGACTTGACGTCGCGCGCCGCCGCCTTGAACACCTTCTCGGTGAACGGGGATTTGGTCAGATACCAGGACTTAGCGTCGCGTGCGGCATCAGATGCATCGATCCAGCCCTGACTGTCGAGCATGAACACGTCGCTTGCGTCGGTGATCGCGTCCGCGAGACGCAGGTTCATTCGGGCGAGATGGTGCGCAGAGCCTTCTCGGCTCCAGCTCAACAATCCCATTCCGCGGTCAACGTACGTCGAAAGCCAGCTTGCGACGAACACATGCCTGCAGCCCTGCGCAAAGCGCTTGATCGTTGCCGCGAAGGCATCGACTTCCTGGTCGAGGCGGGCTGCGGACGCCTGCTCGCCGGCGAGCAGTTTCGCGTATTCGGGGATCACGCCCTCTGGGCGCGTCCAGATCAGCGCGACGCGGCCTGCGTCGCTCGGCGATGCGTCGGAGAGAATCTGGAAGACCTGGCCATAGGGCGCGCTGGTCGCGTCGCATTTCGGATGCGATTGATCGGCGGACAGATATCTGCTGACCAGCTCGGCATTGAAATCGGACACCACCAGCATGTCGAACTTGCTCATGGACCGACGGCCTCGCCAACCAGATCTGCAAGGGTTGCGGGCGTGGAAAACCGGGCCAGATTGTCTTCCAGTTCCGTGCCGTCGAGCAGACTGATCTCCTTGCCGGACAGGCTGGCAACCCGGCGCTCGAGGTTGAGGATCAGCATGGCGAGGGCAAGCGAGTCGAGGCAACCGCCTTCGCCAGCCAAAAGCACGTCCGGCCGCTTTTCGATGATCTCGTCCGGAGTACGGAGCTCGTTGATATCGTCGATGCAACCATAGACCAAGGCGAGGATTTCCCCCTTGTTTGCCGGCATTTAACTCTGTCCCGTGAGTGTCCCGATTGAGCGATAGTGTAGAATCCCGCGGCCTGTTTGTCATGTCTTCAGGGGCGATGAAAGGGGCGGTTTGCGATCCGGATGGGGGGCGTGTTCCTGCTGAAACGCCTGGTTTTCGTCATTGCGAGCGAAGTGTTCAGTCCGGGGAGATAGCTTACACCTGTTCGGAGACATGGTTGACACTTTTGTCTTCGCGCAGATCGATCTCTGCGACCTGATGAGCGGCGAAGAATATGCCGAACCTGCCGTCCGTATCGAGTGGACGAATGGCAAGCTTCTCGCCACGAAAGGCCTGCGGGACCTTCCACAGTCTGCCCTTGAAGCTGACATAGGCTTTCGTGGTGGAGACGGAGCGGACGGTCTCGTGCTGGTCGTAGTCCACCACTGGCAGGCTGTCCGGCATTGGCCGCGAGCTCGGGCAGTAGCGGCTTGCCGGCACGTTGTAGTCCAATGCCTCATGCGGCCGGTCGAGATTGTAGACGGCTCGCCATTGATCGAACGCGCGCTGGACATCAGCAAGGTTCCGGTAGCGTTTGAACGCGAACACCTCGGCCTTCAGCGTACGATGGAAACGTTCGTTCTTCCCTCTGCTTTGCGGATGATAGGGCCGGCTGTGGATCACCCGGACGCCGAGCTTCAAGAGCCAGACCGTCAGCCTGGTCCAGGGGTCTTCAAGGGTGAAGCCCCAAGGGCCGCCATTGTCGACGAACATCGCATCGGGCAGCCCGTAACGGCGGAAAGTCTCATCGAGATGTCCGCGCACGGTAGAGCCCTGCTCATTGTCGCAAGCGGCCAGGCACAACGAGAACCGCGAGTGATCGTCCAGCATTGTCAGCGGGTGACAGGACACGCCGTTCTCGAGTGGACTGTGTCCCTTGAAGTCCATCTGCCAGAGTTGATTGGGAGCCTCCTTCTCGAAGCGAATGTACGGCTGTCCGGGCGTGCCAGGAGGCTCGCTCACGCGATCGTACCGGCGCAGGATCTCGTGCACCGTCGATATCGCCGGCACGGCTTGCCGGTCGCGCTTCAGGCGATGTGCAAGCTTGCGCGCTCCCCAGGGCCGGCCGGGTGGGCGTCGCGCAAAGCCACGATCTGGTGTTCGATCGACGTCGCGGTACGATCCGGACTGTGATGAGGCCGCCGCGACCGGTCCGCCAGCGCCGTATCGCCAGCATCGTACCGCTGCATCCACTTGTAGCCGGTTTGAGCACTGATGCCGAACTGCTGGCACAGCCTCCGGCGGTTTACGCCCTCCTGTTTGGCAAGCATCACAAACTCACGTCGCTGGTCCATGACAGACACCTCTCGCCACGGCATGGCTCGCCCCCTCGTTTGACGAATCCAGCCGATCTTGAGGTGTCAACCATGTCTCCGAACAGGTGTAAGTTATGTCTCCAGGCTGAACAGAAGCGAAGCAATCCCTCTTATTTCGTCATTCCGGGACGCTGCAGAGCGGCGGGCCCGGAATCCATAACCACCATCGTGAGTATGGATTCCGGGCTCGCGCCGAAGTGGCGCGCCCCGGAATGACGACGGAGTTAGGACACACTTCCGCTTTCCCGCGGCGCCGTTGCGTCCGAGTGATGCGTGATCCGTGTCCCTCTATCAAGAAGAGGGCGCAGGGAATGCCGGGTGTTTTGCGCACCCGCAGCCTCGTATGCGAATGAAAAAGGCATACGAGCATAGTAACTACAGGTCGCCGAAACGGTCCGGCATTCCCTGCACGATGGTTTGAACGGCTGCTCCGTGATCTCCCCGGAGTATCGGGCTTGTTAGCCTCCGTCGCCTGCGGATCGCCCGCAAGCTTACGGCTTGACCGTACGCAGCGGTGCGCATCGTCGGCGCACTGTTGCGTCCATCGCATCCCGCGCCAATGAATCGTGACGATCGCGAGCCGCCCCTCCTGTGGGCGCGGGACTGGTTCGCTAAATCACAAGTTCTTCCTTTCGGAAAGACTAAATATTTTTCCGCGAAGGGCTTGACAGCCGTTTCCGTAAATCCGCAGGGGTGTTTTGCCCGTCGTGTTGAAAAGGCAACACTGAAAATCCCGGGTTTGATTTGTCTTGCGTTGCAAAAGCCGGTACATCCCGCCATCCGTGACGATCAATCCCGCCCGTTGGGGCTCGGGCCGCAACACGATGCAAGCAAAACTGTTCGATCTGGTCAGGCGGCCTGCAATCATCGCGGCGATGTCCGTGCTGTTGCTGCGCGGCCTGACGCTTGCCAGCCGCTTTTTGCTGTCCGTCTTGCTCGCGCGCATGTTGACGCCGGATGCGGTGGGCGAGTACGGCCTGATCGCGGCGACCCTTGCATTCGCGCTGGTCGTCCTCGGTCTCGAATTCTATTCACACACCATGCGCGAGCTGGTTCCGGCGAACGAGGCGCGGCGTGTTGAAATCATCGCAAACCAGCTCGTGCTCGCCGCGATCATTTTTGCCGTCGTGGTGCTGGCAGGCGTACTTGCGGCGTTCGCCGGCCTGTTTTCGCCAAAACTTGTCGCCTGGTTCCTGCTGATTCTGGCGACAGAGCATCTCTCGAGCGAAGCGACACGAATCCTCGTCATCACGTCACGGCCGGTTCGCGCCTATGTGGGCGTGTTCCTGCGCGGCGGAATCTGGGTCTATCTCATCGCGGCGCTGATGTTCGCGCGCCCGGAGTTCCGCTCGCTGGAGACGGTGTTGACCTGGTGGGTTCTCGGAGGTGCGGCATCGGTGCTGTTCGCGGCCTTTTCGCTGCGCGAATTGCCGTGGCGCGAACTCAAGGGCAAGCGTCCCGACTGGATATGGATCGCCGATGGTCTTCGCGTCGCGCGTCCGTTCCTGCTGACATCGGCAGGCGCGCTGACGATCTCCTACGTCGACCGCTTCATGATCGACGCCTGGGTCGGCCGGGGGCCTCTCGGAATCTACACGTTCTATTCGACGATCATGATCGGCATGCTGTCGCTGGGCGCCTCGGTCTCGCACCAGTTCCTGCCCAAAATCATCGAGGCCTGGTCCGCGGGCGCGGGAGCCTACCGCAAAGCCTTGTGCGCGTTCTTCTGGTCACTCGGCAGCGTCGCCGTCGGAATGCTGGTGGTGGTCGCAAGCCTGATCACGCAGTTGCTCGCCATGTTGCAGTTGACGCAGTACGCGGCCAGCGTCGGCGTGTTTTTTCTGATGCTGCCGGGCATCCTGTTGCAAATCATGACCGACGTTCCCTCCTACGCATTGTACGCGGCGAGGGCCGACACTAGCTTGCTGGTCTGCAATCTCGGCTGCGCCATCGCCGCGATTCTCCTCAATCTCGTCCTGGTACCTTCTCTCGGCATCTATGGTGCAGCATTGTCCGGCAGTATCGCCAGCGGCGCGCTGCTGGCCGCGTTGTGGGTGCTGGCATTGCGCAGGATGCAGCAAGCGGGACGGGAACCCGGGGCAACGGAAGCGGTCGGTCTCCCGACGGATGCCGACCTGCTCTATCCCTCATGACCCTGCGCCGCACGCGTTGCGGCGGCGCATTGCGCTTGCTACACAGAGCCCGATCAGCCCGAATGTCCTGAAGGCGGAATGCAGCAGCTCGCAAGGTCAGCGCGGATATTTTCCTCGCCCACGGTTCTCATCGTCATCGTCTGGAGCGTGCTTCTGGCCGTCATCGCGATCGGACCGATCGATTATTCGAACCAGCCGTCGGCCGCGGTGCTTGCGATCGTGGTGTCGGGCATTTTGCTGTTCATGCTGGGACAGCTGGCGGGCGCCTGGTGTTTTCGGGCCTGGTTCGCCGGTCGCGCAGAGGGCGTGGCGCCGCGCACGGACCGCCTCAGTCTCGTCGTCGGCATCTCGTCCTGTGCCGGCATTGCCGGCATCGCCCTGATCGCGCTCGACCGCATCGTGCTGAGCGGCGTCAGCAACAGCGCATATGCGGAACTGCTGCGTTGTGCGCCTGACCTGATCGATATCATCGAAATCAAGCGCACGGCGCTGCTCTATGCCGGATACCTGCTGTTCTCCTTTGGTTATGCCTCGGTCGTGCTGTTTCTGCTGAAGGGAGAAGAGATCCACGGATGGGTGGCCGTGCTGGCGCAGTTCTCGATCCTGTCGCCGGTCGGCTATGCGCTGCTCTATGCGGGGCGGATGCCGATCCTGTTCGTCATTCTCCTGACGATCGCGGCCGTGCTGGTGCGGCTCGTGCAGGGACGGCGGGCGTTGCCGGAGGGACATCATCTGTTCGTCAAGATGATCGTGCTGGTTCTCGTGTTCGGCATCTACTCCAGCGCGATCTGGGCCAGCCGGCGAAACTTCTGCACGAAGATGAGCGGCGTGGTTCGCGAGTTGCACCAGCGATTGGTGGCGCGGGAGGCCGATCAGGCCAAGACCCGCGAGCAGCAGCGGGGGGATAGCGGCCAGCAAGCTGCGTCGGCCGAACACGAAGCGCAGCCTTCGGTGTCGCCGTCTGTACCGGGCGCGCGGCCCGCGACGAAATCGCCGGCTGGCGTCAAGCAGGGACCGGCGCCTGCGGACGCGATCACTGCGGGCGATCTCGCCAAGATGATCGCATCAGCGGAGACCGCCCCGAGGGCCGGCGGCCGGGACGATGTCACTACATTGCTCCGGACCATGGACCGTGCCTGGCACACCAAGCCGAGCGGTTACGTCATCGCTGCGATCCAGTCAGGCCGCTTCCCGCCGGGGGCGTCGGTCACCGTGCTCAGCACGTATTTCTACCTGACGCACGGCGTTCGTATCCTCGACATGACCTGGCGCGAACGGGACCGGCTCTCACCGCATTGGGGCGTCTACCAGGTCGGGGTGCTCTCGCCGATCCTGCGGGTGTTCTTTCCACACAACGACGAACTGCTGACGTTGAAGACGGAATTGCAGTCCGCCGGCCTCCATGGCTTCTTCCCGACAGTCTGGGGCGCCGCCTATCTCGACTTCGGCATGGCGGGCGCCGTGGTCTATATCCTGATCTGGGGGTTTGCCGCCGGCTGGGGCACTTTCGGTGTGCGACATTCGGCGCTGGCCACGCCGGGCCTGTTGCTGACCTTCATCATCGCAACCGTTCTGCTGAGCCCGGTCCAGGGCCCGCTGGGGATCGCCAACTCCGCGCTGGTGCTGATCTCGATCATCATTGTCGGGCTGGCTGCGGATCTCGGCGGCGGGATGCAGAACGCGGCGAAGCCGGCTGCAGCGCGCCCTGCGGGCACCGGGTAACTTCAGATCGGCGGCACTAGGCCGTGGTTATCCTGCGAAGCCAGGCCGCAGTTTCGGCGACGCCTTGCTCCATGGTGTAGGGCAATGGGCCGCAGACCGCCTCTGTCGCCGTCGTGTCGAAGCGATACTGCGTCAGCACATTGTTGAGACGGAATGAGTTGAACGGAAAGGCGCGGATGCCGAGCGCGTTGACGCCGTCACCGAACCGCGCCAGCCCGCTCGCGAGCCCGATCGGAATATGACGGATCGGGCGCACCTCGAGCGCGCGCTGAAACGCGTCGCACCAGGCCATGAGGTCGATCGGCTCATAGTCGGCGAGATAGAAGGTCTTGCGATGCATGAGCTCGGCCGGAGCCTGCAGCAGACGCATATACTGGAACGTGGTGTTCTCGATGTAGCTGTAGGACTTCCACAGCGGCTCGTGGCCGACATGGACGTAATAACCGCCCTGAACCATGCGCAGGAACAGCTGGTAATGCGCGCTCATGCCCGGCCCCCACACCGTGGTCGGCCGCACCAGGCACCATTCGCGCCCCCCGCCGTCCTGCTCGCGGACGATCTGCTCGGTGAGAATCTTGCTCTTTCCGTAAAGCGTATCGGCGTTGGTGTCGGTCTCGTCACGCGGCACATAGCCGACACGGCACACCAGTTGCGAGGAAGTCCAGATCACGCGCTTGATCGAGGGCGTCGCTCGTACCGTATCGATCAGATTGCGCACGCCGTCGATATTGGCGGCATAGCCGCCGGCGAGGTCGGTTCTTTCATCGAGGTCGGTGCGCGCCGCCAGATGAACCAGCACGTCCGGTTCATAGTTTCCCACGATCTTCTTGAGTGTTACTGCATCGAGGATGCTGCACACATAGTGGCTGGTTGCGCTGGGATCCTTGTCGAGGCCTGAGACCCGAAACCCTGCGTCCGTCAGCCGCCGCATCAGCGCCTGGGCGATAAAGCCAGCGCTGCCGGTGACGAGAACCTTCATGCCTGATTTCGCTGGGTTATCTGCTCAAGTGCCCGGAAGGCGGTCGCTTGACCGGCCTGTCTCGCTGATCTACCAAACCGACCCATCAATTGCAAATTGCAGCGTTTTTCGCGGTCGATTCGCCGCAGGGCGCGTGTGGAGATTCATGAGGGCCTTCGTCTCAGCCGCCTTCCAGGCCATCAACAGCATC
>CAWCGA010000003.1:0-34364 GCA_963794775.1 uncultured Alphaproteobacteria bacterium
GGTGGGGATCTGGAAATAGTCGATCGCGTCATTCGCCGACCGGCTCAACATGATGAACAGGCGGTCCTGCCAGCGCGGCATGCCCGATTGCGCCGCGGGTTTCAGCGAGCGCCGCGAGACGAAGAACGACGTCGACATGATGTCGAATTGCCAGCCGAGCTTGCGGGCGATCGCCAGCGCCTTCGGCACGTTCGGCGACTCCATGAAGCCGAAGCGCAACCGCACCTTGGCGAATTTGTCGCTCACCGTCTCCATCTTGACGCGGTCGGCGAGTGAAACGCGGGGCGTATGCGCGGTTTCGATGGTGAGAACCACGTTGTGCTCGTGCAGCACCTTGTTGTGCTTGAGGTTATGCAGCAGCGCGGTCGGCGCAAACTCGGGATCGCTGGTCAGGAAGACGGCTGTCCCCTTCACGATATGCGGCGGCCGCTTCTCCAGGCTCGAAATCAGGCTCGCCAACGGCACTTCGGTGCGGCGGTTCTTGTCGGCGAGGATCGCCGAACCGCGGCGCCAGCTCCAGATCGTGACCGCCATGGCGGCGCCGAACAGCAGCGGCACCCAGGCGCCTTCGAGCAGCTTCAACAGATTGGCGGAGAAGAAGGCGATGTCGACGGTGACTAGCGGCATGATCAGCGCGGCGGCGGTCGCCGCGCGCCAATTCCACAATTTCCAGATCACCACGAAGCCCATGATGCCGTCGGCGACCATGGTGGTCGACACCGCGATGCCGTAGGCGGACGCGAGATTGTCGGAGGTGCGGAACATCAGCACCAGGAACATCACGCCGATCAAAAGCAGGGTGTTGACGCGCGGCAGGTAGATTTGCCCGGCATGGCTTTCCGAGGTGTAGCGGACCTCGAAGCGCGGCAACAACCCGAGCTGGATCGCCTGTCGCGTCAGTGAATAGGCGCCGGTAATCACGGCCTGGCTCGCGATCACGGTCGCAGCCGTCGCCAGCACCACCATCGGCAGCAGCAGCGCGTCCGGCACCATGCGATAGAACGAGTTCTCGATCGCGGTCGGATTGGACAGCACCAGCGCGCCCTGGCCGAAATAGTTGAGCATCAGCGCCGGCAGCACGAAGTAGAGCCAGCCGGCCTGGATCGGCTTGCGGCCGAAATGGCCGAGGTCGGCATAGAGCGCCTCGCCGCCGGTCACCGCGAGGAAAACGGCGCCGAGCGTCACAAGGCCAATCGTTCCGTGCGAGAGCAGGAACTGGATCGCGTAAACCGGATTGATCGCCCACAGCACCGAGGGATCGTCGGCGATGTGAATCAGCCCGAGAACGCCCAGCGTTGTGAACCACACCACCATGATCGGGCCGAAGGCGGTTGCGACCCGCGCCGTGCCGCGCGACTGCACCCCGAACAGCACGACCAGGATGAACACGGTCAGCGGCACCACGTAGTGTTCCAGCGCGGGGGCTGCGAGCTTGAGGCCTTCGACTGCCGACAACACCGAAATCGCCGGCGTGATCATGGAATTGCCGATGAACATCGAGGCGCCGAGCACGCCGAGCGACATCAGGAACAGGCTGCGACGGCCGAGCGCGCGTTGCCCGAGCGCCATCAGCGACAGCGTGCCGCCCTCGCCGTTGTTGTCGGCCCGCAGCAGCAACAGCACGTATTTGGCCGTCACGACGATGAACAGCGCCCACAGGATCATCGAGAGCACGCCCAGCACCATGATGCGGCTCACCTCCTCGCCACGGGCGGCGTCGGTGACCGCCGCGCGGAAGGCGTAGAGCGGCGAGGTTCCGATATCGCCGAACACCACGCCAATGCTGCCGAGCGTCAGCGCCCAGAAGCCCGACGTCGGTGCGCCCTCGTGGGACTCGGTTTCGGATGAAGTGGCAGTGACAGCCATGATGAAGAAGAGAACGCTCGCCCCGACTGGATTGATCCAGGCGGGCCCTTTGAGAGGGTTCGGGCGCGCCTGTCAATTGGCCGAGCTTAGCAGCGACCACTTCTCCCGCGCGACGGCGCGGACGCCACAGTCGTCAGGAACTTCGCCTAAGAGATTGGTATTATGGTATTGTTACGGCTTCAGGTCGGGCGGCAGCGGCGGATCCTCACGCATCAACGTGATGGTGACGCGCCGGTTGGCGGCGAGCGAGGGGTCGTCGGGAAACAGCGGCTGGGTGTCGGCCTTGCCCGCCACGGCGAAGACGTGGCCGGCGGGCAGCCCTTCCCGCTCCAGGATCTGGCGCACGGCATTGGCGCGGTCGGCGGAGAGATCGAAGGCGCCGTAGTCGCCGCGCGTCGGGACGAAGCCCGCCGCGGTGTGGCCGGTGATGGAGACACGCAGCGGCGTCTGCTTGAGCGGGATCGCGAGTTTCTCGATCAGCCGGCGCGTGCGGTCATAGGGCTGCTTGGAGCCGTCGGCAAACATCGAGCGGCCGTCCTGGTCGACGATCTCGAGGTTGAGCCCCTGCTTGGTCTCCTCGAACATGATGTGCTTGGAGATCTCGGTCAGCTCCGGCATGTCCTGCAGCGCCTGGCGCAGCGAGGCGGAGGCGAGCGCGAATTCACGATCGACCTTCAGCCTGGCGCCGGCCTCCTTGCTGCGCTCTTTCTCGTCCGGCGTGGGCGTGTTGGAGGCTTCCTCGGGCGGGACGTGGTCCACGTTCTTCAGCTTCGGCCGCGTCGGCACGCCGTCGGATTCGACGATGCCGGAGTAGCGCGCCTGCTGCACGCCAAAGGCGTCGCGCATCGAGCCGGCCACGATCTTGAGCTTCTGCTGGTCCTGTGTAGAGAAGGCGACGAGCATCACGAAGAAGCTCATCATCAATCCCATCAGGTCGGCAAAGGTCACGAACCAGCCGTGACCCCCGCCATGTCCCTCGCCGCGTTTTTTCTTGGCCATCGCCTAACTCTGGATCAGGCCGGAACCGGCTCGCCTTCTTCGTGACGGTGCTTCTCCGGCAGATAGGCGAGCAGCATCTCGCGCACCAGCGCCGGGCTCTTGGAGTCGCGGATCATCAGGATGCCGTCGATGATCAGCGTGCGGTTGGTCTCCTCATCGAGCAGCTTGCCGTGCAGCTTGTCGGCGATCGGCAGACAGAACAGGTTCGCAACCAGCGCACCGTACAGAGTGGCCAGCAGCGCGGTCGCCATGAACGGACCGAGTTTCGACGGGTCGGTCATGTTGGCGAACATCTGCACCATGCCGATCAGTGTGCCGATCATGCCGAAGGCCGGCGCGCAGTCGCCGATCGCGCGGTAGATCTTGCTGCCCTCATCGAGATGCATCAGGAAATTGTCGCGGTCACGCTCCAGATTGTCGCGAATGAATTCGAGATCGTAGCCGTCGGCGACATACCGGATTCCTTTGGCCAGAAACGGTTCGTCGGTCTCGACCTTTTCCAACCCGACCGGACCCTGCTTGCGAGCGATCTCGGCGATTCGGGCGAGCTCGTCGACGAGATCGCGGGCCGACAGCCGGCTCATGGTGAAGGCGAATTTTGCGCCGAGCGGCAGGCCATGCAGCATGACGCCGAGCGGAAACCGGATCATCGTCGCAGCGACCGAGCCGCCGCCGATGATGATGACGGCATGCTCGCTCCAGAACATTTCCAGGCTGCCGCCCAGCAGCATGATGACGGTGATGACGACAACACCGCAAAGCAGCCCGACGCCCGTCATGATATCCATGGGACACTCCACGCCTACGCGAACCGCCGGCCATCCTGGACGGCACGCGGCTCATCCTGAACCGCGGTGTCTGACCCTACGGACCGGCCATTAAAAGCGCGTAAAGGTTAAGCGGTTCCGCATAGCGCCCACGCGCCTAAACGCATGTAAAACCGGCCGTAACGCGCCGCGCGGGCGTCACCTGACACGGTCTCAACGATCTGCTAACCATAGCGGACGCTTCACTTCTCCAGACCCTGCTGCATGGAACGTTCCGCCACATTCGCGATCCTGCTGTCGACCACGCTGCTCACCGGCTGCTTCAGCAATGACCGTCCTGCAGTGCAGACCGCGGCCGCGCCGAGCGGGCCGGTTGCGGCACCGCCGCCGGTCAATCTCGCGGGCAAGTGGACGTTGTCGGCAACCGGCGCGGGCTCCTGCGCCATGACCTTCGGCGCGCAGCCGGAGGCGGCCGACGGCACCATCGCGCCGGCCGGCGGCTGCCCCTATAACTTCTTTACCAGCCGCAAATGGAGCTACACCTCGGCGGGCCTGATGATCAGGGATCACAACGCGCAAACGCTGGCGCAACTCCAGCCGGTCGGCGATAGCAGATTCGAAGGCAAGACCAACGCCGGCCAGGACATCGCGTTATCACGCTAAGCCGGTCAGTTTGAGACTGAGCTCCCGCAGCTTCTTGCGCGCCGATGCATCATAGGCCTGCGCATTGGCCTTCATCTCGTTCATGCCGTTGAAGAACAGCCCGCTCTTGTCAGCGACGTCGTCGCCCTGCACCAGATGCAGGATCGCCGCCCCGCCCTGCTCCACCGTCGACATCGGCGTTATGCCGCCGGCGCGCACCATGGTCGTGTTCATGTAGGTCGCCGGGTGCAGCGAATTGACGGTGACGCCGGCGCCTTTCAGTTCCTCCGCAAGGTCGATGGTGAACATGATCTGCGACAGCTTGCTCTGCGCATAAGCGCGCGCGCCGGAATAGTTCTTCGTGATCATGACGTCGTCGAAGTCGATCGGGTGCTGCCCGAGCGAAGCGACATTAACGATGCGCGAGGGTGCCGCGGCCTTGATCAGCGGCAGCAGACGGTAGGCGAGCAGGAAGCCCGCGAGATAGTTGACGGCGAAGCGCAATTCGTGGCCGTCGGCGCTCTCCTGCCGCTGAGGCCCGTTGTTCTGCGAGCCGATGCCGGCATTGCTGACGAACACGTCGATGCGCTTGTGGTCGGCCGCGACCTTGTCGGCGAGTGCGCGCACGCCTGATAGCGACGACAGATCAGCTTGATAGAAGGTCGGCGCGGTGTGCCCGCGCGACCTGATTTCGTCGGCCAAGGCCCCGGCGCGGCCAGCGTCCCGCCCATGGATCAGCACATGAGCGCCTGACCTTGCCAATTCGGCTGCGACATAACGGCCCACGCCGTCGGTCGAACCCGTGATCAAAACCGTCTTGCCGTTCATCTGCATTCAACGCTCCAGATCAAGAGACTATTGGAGGTAGCATTCCCGGGTATTGCACGATATGCTCTCTTCAGGATCGCGTGGCGGAATTGTGCTCAATTGGGTTCCAGCCGAACCAGAATATTTGAGACTATTGCTCCGTTTTCGAACCAAGTCACCGCGCCATCAGCGACCGATTACAAGGGAGGATCCGATGGCGAAGAAGAGCAGCAAGAAGAAATCGGTGTCTCGCCCGAAGGCGGGCGGCAAAAAGAAATCGAAGACTCGCGCCAAGGCGGCGAGCAGCAAGAAGAAATCCAGGAGCAGCAAGAAGCCGCGCGCGAAGGCAGCGAGCCGCAAGAAGTCGAAGGCGAAGACGACGGCTGGCAAGACGAAGTCGGTGAAACGTCCGAAGCCGGCACAGGACAACAGACGCGGCCCCATCGTCGAAGTTGCGCCGGGTGTTCGCCCCGATCTCAGGCGCGGCCCGATTGTCGAGATGGCCCCGAAGACACGTCCCGACTCGAGACACGGTCCGATCATCGAGATGGCGCCAAAAACCCGCCCCGATGCCAAGAGCGGGCGCATCGTCGAGATGGCACCGAAGACGCGCCCCGACGTCAAGTCGTCCCGCGGACCTATTGTCGAGGTCGCGCCCAGGCAGCAAGCCGCCCTCGGCAATCCCGGGAAGATCGTTGAGGTCGCGCCGGAAACGCGACCGGCCGCTCGGCGCAGCGCTATCGTTGAAGTCGCGCCGGAACGGCGCCCCGAAACGATTGTCGAAGTCGCGCCTCCCGACAGGAAGGATCCGGGCAAGATCGTCGAGGTCGCTCCCGGCCCCGAGCCCTACCGGCGTCCCATCGTTGAGGTGCGGCCAGAGATCAGGCCCGAAATCAAACCGGATGTCAGGCCGGACGTCATCGTGGAAGTCCGCCCCGATGTTCGACCGGAAATCAGACCTGAAATCCGTCCCGAGCATCACCCCGAAAGGAGACCGGAAATCAGGCCCGAGGTCCGCCCGGAGATCAAGCCTGATCGCTCCAAATGAGCGCCTGAGCGGTACGCCATGAGTATGGACGGGATCGGTCGATCGGCGACAAAACCGATTGCGCTGGTGAGCATGCCGACATTGTCGGGACGCTTCCCGTCCTTCCAGCTTGGGCTGCTCAAGCCCTTTCTCGAGAAGCAGGGTTTCGACGCGCAATCGTTCTCGCTGTTCATGTATTTCGGCACGCATGTCGGCTGGCGCATGAACGAGACGCTCGCCGAGGTCTGGCCGAGCCTGATCGGGGAATGGATCTGGACCAAGGCAGCGTTCGACGATCACGCGGAGGACCTCGATTATTTCGCGGCCTTCGAACGCAATTTCCGCACGATTTGCGACCTGGCCGGCTGCACCGTCGATGACCTGCGCCGGCTGCGCGACGACGCGGCGCCACGCTTCATCGACTTCTGCGTCGAGAGCGTCGACTGGGGCCGCTTTGGCCTGGTCGGTTTCTCCCTCGTATTCCAGCAGCTACTTGCCAGCGTCGCATTCGCGCGCGCGCTGAAGAAGAAGCATCCCGACCTGCCGATCATCTTCGGCGGCGCGGCGCTGGAGGACGACATCGCCGAGGAGATCATGCGGGGCTGCCCGCAGGTGGATCACGTGTTCTGCGGTGACGCCGAAATCTCGTTGCCCAAGGTCGTCAGCGGAATCCTGCAAGGCGAGTTCGGTGAGCGGACAGCAAGGACTGATGTCGCGCGAAGGCGGCCGGGTCGTCTTCGGCGGGCGCGCTCCCAATTTGCGCGACCTCAACGTGACGCCGGTCCCCGAGTTCGAGGAATATTTCTACGCCCGCGACGAGAGCGGCTACGCCGATTACGATCCCGACGGCATCGTCATGCTGCCGATCGAAACCGCCCGCGGTTGCTGGTGGGGCGCCAAGCATCACTGCACCTTTTGCGGCCTCAATCGCGCGGGGATGGAATTCCGCGCCAAGGAGCCGCAGCAGGTGGTGGCCATGCTGGACACGCTCTCACGCCGCTACGGCCGCCTCGACTTCAATGCCATCGACAACATCATGGCGCCCGAATATGCCGAGCAGCTGTTCGGGCAACTCGCCGACGTCAAGAGCGATATCCGCCTGCATTACGAGATCCGCCCGCACTTCAAGCGCGAGCAACTCGGCAGGATGCGCAGCGGCGGCCTGATCTCGGTTCAGCCCGGCATCGAGAGCCTGTCCACACACGTGCTCAAGCTCATGAAGAAGCACTCGACGGGCATGCGCAATCTCGAGCTGATGAAATGGTGCACCTACTACGACATCAACAATCTCTACAATATCCTGGTCGGCTTCGCGGGCGAAACGCCTGACGATTACCGCCTGCAATGCGACGTAATCCGGCACATCCCGCATTTGCAGCCACCTTACGCGATCGCCAAGGCGCGCGCCGATCGCGGCTCGCCGATGTTCACCGAGCCGGACAAGCATGGTGTCGGCAAATTGCAGCCATCCGAATGCTATCGCTTCATGTTTCCGCCGGGCCAATTCGATCTGGAGCGCATCTCCTATTATTTCGACCATGACGGGCCGGGCATGCTCGCCGACCATGAGTATGACGAGATTTACCGCGCCGTCGGCGCCTGGCAGGACAGCTGGAGCAACGGCCACAAACCGGCCCTCCATTACCGCAAATCGTGGACGTCGATCTTCATCGAGGACGCGCGTAGAGGCGATGCGCGGACGCTGGAATATTCCGACGACCATGCCGCGCTCTACGAGTTCTGCATGGACGCCAAAACCGATCGCGCCGTCGCCGATCGCTTCAGCGACGGGGCCTGGCGCGCCGTGGCACTCGCCGAATTCGAGACGCGCGGGTTGATGGTCCACCTCGACGGCCAATATCTGAGCCTGGCACTGCCCAAGAATGCGTATATCTGACAAGACCGCGGGGCGGAGGCGCCTGCATAGCGAGAGCTGGTCGGAGAGCCTTGCGCGGCTGCCGGCGAGCTTTCACGCCGAGCGCGAAGAGCTGCTGGGTGTCATGCGCAAGCAAGCGATCCTCCATCGCTCCGACACCCAGCCGATCCTGTCGCGTGACGGCACCTCGGCGCGCTGGATGCTCAATTCGCTTGCCGTGACGCTCACCCCGCGCGGCACAGAGCTTGCGGGCCGCTGCGTTCTGCATCTGCTGAAACGCTTCGAGGGCCGCCAGATCGCAACGCTCGGGTTGACCGCGGTTCCGATTCTCAATTCCGTGCTGCTGCAGTCGAAAGGCGCCTACCACGGGCTCCTGGTCCGCCACGAGCGCAAGAAGCACGGCTCGCTCAAACTGGTCGAAGGCCTGATCGATCGCTCGGAGCCGACCATCCTGATCGACAACTCCATCAGCTCCGGGCTGTCGATGCAGCGCGCCTGCGACACCTTGCGCGATCACGGCATTCGCGTCGAGGGCGCGATCTGCCTGGTGCGGTTCGGATGGTATGGCGGCTTTGCACGGCTCCAGGAGGATGGCTACCGCGTCGAGGCGGTCTCCGATATCTGGACGGACTTCATCTATCACATGGACGACGAGCCGAAGCCGATCGCCAATCCCACCAAGATTTTCCCGGAGATCCGCTACGGCAAAGCGCAGGCGCCGGACGGCCTGCATCCCGCCGATCTCGCGCGGCTGGCGATGCGGGAGTATCTGACCTCCGGCACGCTGCCGCGGCCGCCGCGACGGCTGGATGCGGACTATCCCGCCGGTGGCGGCGCCTGGGTGAGCGTGCGCGCGCTCGATGAAATCTACCAGCGCCACGCGCGCGACGGTTACTGGAACTTTCCCGGCGAGACGCCGCATCCGGCGCCCGAGGCCGTGGTGCTGGCGGCGCTGAAGACCGCCGCCGCATTGCCGGCCAAAAAGCCGCTGAAGGTGCTCGATCGCAGCGCGATCGCCGTCACCTTCTTTGGCGCCATGGAAGAATGCTCCGTCGGCGGGCTCGACAACGACCGCTACGGAATCGTGGTCCGCAGCCTGGAGCGGCCGGGCTGGATGGGCGGCGCGCTGCCGCGCATGCCGGGCATCCTCAACGAATGGGACCAGTACCAGCACGCACGCACGACCAACGCCGACCTGGTGTCGTTCGAGCCGCACGTCATCCTGCGCCATGAGGTGGTCAAGACGGTGCAGCCGGGCATTGTCTGGCAACCGACCGGCACGCCTGCCTCCGACGAAGTCCCGCCTCAGCAACGCGCGGAGTGCGGCGGGCTTGTCGCCAGCCGCGCCCGCGACATCGCTTGCGCGCGAATTCTCGGGACCCGGATTACCACCGCTCCGCTTGCGGACGATCTGCTGCCGCCATCGGTGGATTCGCTCTATGTCAGCGTCTATCTCGGCGGGCACCTGCGCGGATGCCTCGGCATGACGCTCCGTCACCTCGACCAAGACGTCACGACGCTAGTGGATGCCGCGCTCGGCGACGAGAGGTTTCAAGCCTCCAATGCGGTGAGCTCACCCGCAGACATTGCGGTCGTCGTGGCGCTTCTGCATGATCACATCGACCTTGGCCTTCATTCCGTCGAGGACGTGGTCCGCCGCATTCGTCTCGGCCAGCACGCGCTGATGGCCGTGCAGGACGATCGTTCGGCGCTGTTCCTGCCCTCCGTTGTCAGCCGCTTCAACCTCGATGGCACGGCCTTCGCCGAGCAATTGCTCGACAAGGCCGGCATCACTGAGCCGTCCTGCCGCTGGTCGCGCTGGGAGTGCACGGCATGGCTCTGCGACAAGACCGGGCAGCATCTGATGGACGGCAGCTTTCCGGTCGCGCGGGCGCCGGCAGCGCTCGCCGAACTCACCGCACGCCACATCCCCCTCGCTATCGGCTACCTGCTTGCCCATCAGCGCAGCGATGGCGAGCTGTATACCCGTTACGAGCCGCTACTCGACCAGCTCTATGAAAGCACCGACCTGCCGCGGCTTGCGCACGCTGCCTGGGTGCTCGCGCGCGCGCGAAGCTACGTTCCGGCCGCGGGCAAAGCGTCCGCGCGCATGGTGCAGGTCCTGCTGGCAGCCGTGCGCGAAAGCCGCGACGGGACATGGCTCGCTTATCCCGGTCACGATGCCTCGGTCGCAGAGATTGCCTTGCTGTCGCTTGCGCTGTGCGAAGGCAACGCGCGGGGCCAGCGCAAGCAATGGGTTCCTCGCCTGGCCGCGACGCTGTGGTCGTGCATCGACGAGCATGGCCGCATCCGCACGCATTTCGACGACGCGCTCGCAGATGACGCCTACCAGGATTATTTTCCCGGCCAGGTCCTGCTCGCGTTGGCGGTCGCGGTCCGCGAAGGGTTGACAGTTCTCGACGAGCCCCGGCTGACGCGCGCCTTTCGTTATTACCGGCAGCGCTTTCGCGCGCGGCCGCATTTCGGGCAGGTGTGCTGGCTGGTGCAATGTTGCGCCGCCTGGTGGACGGTCCGGCCTGATCCGGATTTCGCCGAGATCGCTTTCGAGGTCACCGATTGGGTGCTGCGCTTTCAGCAAGACAAGACCGGCGCTTTCATCAACGATCACCAATCCGATACGCCGGGCTACACCTCCGCGTTGTACCTGGAGGCGGCAGGTGGCGCGGCAAACCTTGCGCGATCGGCCGGACTGCTACGCCGGCAGCGGGACTATGTGGAATCCTGCCGGCGCGGACTGCAATTTCTCGACAGCCTTGTGATCCAGCCGCGCGACGCCTCGCTGTTGCCCAATCCGAAGATGGCGCTGGGAGGCCTGCGGCGGAGCGCGCGCAACAGTGAGATCTGCCCCGATTTCGTGCAGCACTATCTTTCCGCACTGATCGAGATCGACGCTGCGCGCCGATCGGATTCTCGACGCCGGTCGTGAAGCGCGAATCTGCTTTTCGCGATCAGTGAATTTCCGCCGAGCGCTTCAGCGCGTCCTTCAGCTTCTCCAGCGAGAAATCCTTGGAGCGCGCGATTTCCAGGATCGGCGTCTCGCGGCGAGCGCAGAGATCGCAGGCATCAGGCAGTTTTGCCGCGAGCTCATAGGGGATCACGATCGCGCCGTGAAGGTCGGCATGGATCAAGTCGTCTGACTTCACCGTCATGCCGGCAACACGCACTTCGCCACCGAAGCTCTCGGCGTGCGTCCAGGCATGCGACGGCCCGATTGAGCCGGCGAGCGCCTGAAAGCCCGGCGCCCATTGCGGAATGTCGCGGATCGAGCCGTCGGTGATGACGCCGAGATTGCCGAGCGCCTTGTGCACATTGCTCTGCACCTCGCCCCAGTATGCGCCATAGCCGACGTCGGCGCCGTCGATGTCCTGGACCACGGTGATGCGCGGCCCAAAACCCGTGCCGACATATTCGTAATATTCGATGCGCCGCTTGGCCAGCTCTGCAGGAGACCGTCCGGATCTGGAGACCGCGCGGGCGGTAACCGTGCGGGCATAGCCGACGATCGGCGGCAGATCGGGAAACGGGCAGACCAGCGGCTTGACGGTATAGCCGATCAATCGCCGCTCCGGCGCGATCACTTCCATGGCGTTGCAGATGGTCGGCGTGTCGTATTTCGCCAGCGCTTCGAGGACAGATGCGGGCACGGGCGCAGCGGTATTGGTCACAGGCGTTTCTCCGGATTTTTTGCGAATTGGTCGCAAGCCCTATAGCCGAGATTGGGCGCGAACCCAACTCATACCAGCCCCTCATCCCGAGGAGCGGCGAAGCCGCGTCTCGAAGGATGAAGGCCCGTGTGGGGCCTCATGGTTCGAGACGGCGCTGCGCGCCTCCTCACCATGAGGGATTGAATAATTAATGCAGCCGCTCGGGCCGGTCGTCGTCCTCGGGCTCGGCCGTCGGCGCGATGAAGCCCGGCGCCGGCGGACTCCCCGCAGCAGCAGCGGCTGGCGCGTTCGCGGCGTCGTAGACACGCTTGTGGTCGCGATAGGACTTCCAGCCCCACGGCAGGCTGAGCAGATAAAGCACCGAGCCTATGGAGAGGATATGCCAGGGATAGCCGATCAAAAGCGCGATGAAGAAGATCACGCAGACGAATACCGGCAGTACCATTTCCGGCGGCACGCGCATGCGCACTGTCTTGCCTGAAAACACCGGCAGCCGCGACACCATCAGGAAGGCGATCACGAGCGTGTAGCAGGCGGTCAGCATCGCCGGCATCTTCCAGACGTCGAGGAAGGCGAGATAGATCGGCAACAGCCCGGTCACCGCGCCTACCGGCGCTGGCACCCCGGTGAAGTAGTTCGCCGCGAACGGTGGCTTGTTCGGGTCGTCCATCGTGGCGTTGAAACGCGCCAGCCTCAGGCCGCCCGAGATCGCAAACACCATGGCGGCGATCCAGCCGCCGTCATGCAGCTCGTGCAGCTGCCAGAAATACAGGATCAATCCGGGCGCGACGCCGAAATTGACGAAGTCGGCGAGGCTGTCGAGCTCGGCGCCGAATTTCGACTGGCCCTTGAGCATGCGCGCAACGCGGCCGTCGATGCCGTCGAGGATTGCCGCGAACACGATGGCGCCGACCGCGAGTTCCATCCGCCCTTCGGTGGAGAGGCGGATCGCCGTCAGGCCGGCGCAGATCGCCAGCAGCGTGATGAAATTGGGCACCAGCATGCGCACCGGGATCGGGCGAAAGCGGCGTCGGCGTTCGGTACGTTCGCTATAGGTGGGATCGAAGGGCATCCGCTCAATATAGCAAGGGCCGTCCAACCGCGCCATTGCGGCGGCAAGTCACAGAACCGTATTGCGGATGGTTAATTGGAGCGGAAAGTCCTGCCACTGTCGCTCAGCCGGAAATCGGCCAATATCGTCTCGCCGGCGACAGCGGTCTGGCCTTCCGAGACCAGCGGTTGGGTGCCATCGGGCAAGTAGACATCGAGCCGCGAACCGAAACGAATGAGCCCGAAGCGCTCGCCGGCGCCGATCGACTGGCCTTCCCGCACGAAGCAAACGATGCGGCGCGCCACCAGGCCTGCGATCTGGATCACGCCGATGCGCCCGTTGGCGGAAGCAATGACCAGCGAGTTGCGCTCGTTGTCCTCGCTCGCCTTGTCGAGTTCCGCGTTGATGAAGACGCCGGGACGGTAGGCGATGCGCTCGATCTTGCCGGTCGCGGGGCTGCGGTTCACATGGCAGTTGAACACGCTCATGAAAATCGAAACGCGCGGCAGCGGCTTGTCGCCGAGGCCCAGCTCGGCCGGCGGCATCGCCTGCGTGATCATGGAGACGCGGCCGTCGGCGGGCGCCACCACGATGCCGTCGCGCACCGGGGTCACGCGAGCAGGGTCCCTGAAAAACAGCGCACACCACACCGTCAGCACGGTGCCGATCCAGCCGAGTGGCGTCCAGATCCAGAACAGGATCAGGCTTGCCAGCGCAAAGCCGCCGATGAAGGGATAGCCTTCGGGATGAATCGGCGGGATTTGCGCGCGGATGGAATTGGCGATGGACATGGGCGGTTGGTTACTCAGTTAGCGCGCCACGAAGGCTGCGTAGGGTGGGCAAAGCGGACCCAACGAACATTGCCACTCCGGCGCAAGGTGAAAGCGTGCCCAACATTCTCGGCGCGCTCGCGATGGTGGGCACGGCGCATACGCGCCTTTGCCCACCCTACATTGCTTCGCGCTTGGTTGCCAACCTCACTCCGCCGCGGTCGGAATGACGTCGCTCCCCTCGCCCGGCTTCTCCGTCGGGGCCGCATCATCCACCGGCGGCGGCATGCGGTTCGGCGCCTCGTTGTCGTCGTCGACCTCCGCCAGGCGCTCGCGCGCCGCCTCAGCTTCGCGCTGCCGGTTCCACATGCTGGCATAGAGCCCGCCGCTCGCCAGCAGCTGCGCATGCGTGCCGCGCTCGGCGATGCGGCCCTGGTCGAGCACGATGATCTCGTCGGCGCCGACGATGGTGGAAAGACGATGCGCGATCACGAGCGAGGTGCGGTTGCGTGAGACGCGATCGAGCGCCTCCTGAATTTCATGCTCGGTGTGGCTGTCGAGCGCCGAGGTCGCCTCGTCCAGCACCAGGATCGGCGGCGCCTTCAACACCGTGCGCGCGATCGCGACGCGCTGCTTCTCGCCACCCGACAGTTTCAGCCCGCGCTCGCCGACCTGGGTCTCGTAACCCCCAGGCGACATCCGGATGAAGCCGTCAATCTGCGCCAGCCGCGCCGCCTCCTCGACTTCTTCGTCACTCGCGTCCCAGCGGCCGTAGCGGATGTTGTAGCGGATGGTGTCGTTGAACAGCACGGTGTCCTGCGGCACCATGCCGATCGCCGCGCGCAGCGAGGCCTGCGTGACATCGCGGATGTCCTGCCCGTCGATGGTGATGCGGCCGCCCGAAATGTCGTAGAGGCGAAATAGCAGCCGCGAGATCGTCGACTTGCCGGCGCCGGAGGGGCCGACGATCGCGACCGTCTTGCCGGCCGGCACCTCGAAGCTCAGACCCTTCAGGATCTGGCGCTCCGGATCATAGGCAAAGCGCACGTCGTCGAAACGCAGCGCGCCCGCGGTGACCACCAGCGGCTTCGCACCCGGCGTATCCTCGACCTCCGCCTCGCGCGCCAGCACCTCAAACATCTTCTCGATATCGATCACCGCCTGCTTGATCTCGCGATAGAGCATGCCCATCAGGTTCAGCGGCTGGTAGAGCTGGATCATCATGGCGTTGATCAGCACGAAGTCGCCGACGGTGTTGCGGCCGCTGCGCACGCCGAACGCGCACATCAGCATGACTGCCGTCAGGCCGAAGGTGAAGATCACGGCCTGCCCGATGTTGAGCCAGGTCAGCGACGTGTAGGTCTTCACGCTGGCCTGCTCGTAGCGTTCCATCGAACGGTCGTAGCGCTGCGCCTCGCGCGTCTCCGCGCTGAAATACTTCACGGTCTCGTAGTTGAGCAGGGAGTCGATCGCCTTGGTGTTCGCCTCGGTGTCGGACTCGTTCATCTTGCGGCGGATTCCGACACGCCATTCGGTGACGAGATAGGTGAAGTAGGTGAAGGCCACGATCGTGACCAGGATTGCCGCCACATAGCGCCAATCGAACTGCCAGAGCAGCACGCCCATCAACAGCGCGACCTCGACGATGATGGGCATCAGCTGCAGGATCACCATGCGCACGATGGTCTCGATGCCGTTGCGACCGCGCTCGAGCACGCGCGTCAGGCCGCCGGTCTTGCGCTCGAGATGGAAGCGCAGCGACAATTCATGCATGTGCACGAAGGTGATGTAGGCGAGCCGGCGCACCGCATGCATGGCGACGCGTGCGAAGATGCCGTCGCGCCATTGCGTCAATAGCGCCATCAGGATGCGCAAACCGCCGTAGCTCACGGTCATGAGCAGCGGCGAGGCGACGATCCAGAACGCCCAGTTGTCAGGCGCCACCGGCGCGCTGGAATGGCCTGTGAGCGCATCGGTGGCCCATTTGAAGGTGAAGGGTACCGCCAGCGTTGCGACCTTGGCGATCAGCAGCAACGCCACCGACCAGACCACGCGCATCTTGAGGTCAGCGCGGTCGCCGGGCCAGATATAGGGCCAGAGATGAACGAGGGTTCCGACCAGGGTTGCCTGGTCCGCCAATCGGCGTTGGCCGGCCGCAGCATCGCCCCCTTGCGGCATATCGGAATGAGCCATCATCTTGTCGTCATATAGGCCCTTTGCGCACGGCGTACAGCTTAAACAACCGCAATTTGTACCGCGTCCGGCCTCGATTTACGGCTAGATTCCGGCTTAACGACGAATCAGCCGGGCGCTTGACGCCCCCATGTTGCAGGACCACATAAAGCTGAATGAACAAGATTGATTTGAACAAGATCCGGACGGTCTGCGTCTATTGCGGCTCCGGTCCGGGCACCAACCCCCACTTCATTGAGTCAGCCAAAGCGCTCGGCAAGATATTCGCCGAGAACGCAATCCGTTTGGTCTACGGCGGCGGCTCGCTCGGCCTGATGGGCGCGATCGCAACCTCCGTCCTCGACCATGGCGGCATGGTCACCGGCATCATTCCCGATTTCCTCACCGCGCGCGAGAACGCGCTCGACCGCGTGCAGGAGATGGTGGTCACGCCCGACATGCACGAGCGCAAGCGGCTGATGTTCGAGCGCTCGGATGCGTTCGTGGCGCTGCCCGGCGGCATCGGCACGCTGGAAGAGCTGGTCGAGCAACTCACCTGGCAGCAACTCGGCCGGCATTCCAAGCCGGTGCTGCTCGCCAATGTCGACGGTTTCTGGGAGCCGCTGTTTGCGCTGCTCACGCACATGCGATCGACGCAGTTCATCCGCGCAGGGCTGACGGTCGATATCCTGAAGGCCGATCGCGTCGAGGACGTGCTCCCGCGGCTGCGCGCGGCCGCGGCGCGCGTGCCCGAGGATGCCAAGCAGATGTCGCCTGAGATCGCGCGACGGCTCTAAGCTCTACGCTTGCGGAAACGTCACCGCCTCGATGCGGTTGCCATCGGGATCGAGCACGAACGCCGCGTAATATTTGACGCGGTCGTGCGGCCGCAGGCCTGGCGCGCCGTCGGAGGTGCCCCCGGCCTTCAGTGCAGCAGCGTGGAACGCATCGATTTCGGCGGTGGCCTTCGCACGAAGACAGATATGCGTGCCGCTTTCATGCGGCACCCTGTTCACATCCTTGCGCAGGTTGATCCAGAACTCCGGATAACTCTTGCCGAAGCCGATCGTCGCCGGGCGTGTCACCAGCCGCGTGAGGCCGAGCGTGGCGAGCACCGTCTCATAGAAACGTGCGGCGCGGTCGAGATCGGCGACGCCGACCGAGATATGGTCGATCATAGGTATGATCCGGAAAAATTAGCGCCGCACGCCCTGGGTGAACGGATTGGCGCCGGGCGGCAACGCGTTCTCGCTGCCGACGGCACCTGAACTCCCTTGATAGCCCATGCCGAACGACAGGCTGGTGTTCGCGGTCGGCTTGAATTCGATGCCGGCCTGCGCCTTGTAAGCCGGCAAATTGCCGGACTGCGAGTTCGAACGCGGCAAACGGCGAGCCGGAGCCAAAACCGTTGTTGTATTTCAGGGTCTCGAATCCGGCGTAGAGCGAGACCGGCATGCCGCTCGCGCCCTTGAAGCTGTAGCCGAACTGCGACCCTTCGCCGTAGACCGAGCCGAAATTACCGAACGCCGAATTGGCAGCGATCCCGCCGGTGCCGAGGAGCTCGGTGCGCGAGCTGCCGACAAAGAAGCCGTTGCCGAAATTAGTGCGCGTGGCGCCGAAACCCCGGCTGTCACGCGTGTCGAAGCTCGGAAAATTGCCGTAGGTGCCCGCACCCGCATCGCCGGAAAACCCAACAGGCCAGCCCGGCGTCCAATAGGTCAGCGGATTGGAGCCTTGCGCATGCGCGCGCCCGCTCACAGCGAGCATCGCCAGCACAACGACGAGACCAAGTCTGGAAACCGACATCAGCACCACCACCAAATCAGCGGGAATTATACCGCGCGGCATCGGGAATTCCAGTGCGGCGGCATGCGCTGTTACATTACAAAGCCTGCGGAACCGCCCGGGTCGAATACAGCTGCGTAGGGTGGGCTAAGCGAAGCGAGCCCACCTTCGAGAGCACGCCGTCGATGGTGGGCACGGCGCTTGCGCGCCTTTGCCCACCCTACGCAGTCTGCCCCTCACGCCGGCGCGCCTGATTTCACCAGCTTGTAGGTCACCGAATCCATCAGCGCCTGGAACGAGGCGTCGATGATGTTCGGTGACACGCCGACCGTGGTCCAGTGCTCGCCGGTCTCGTCCTCGCTCTCGATCAGCACGCGCGTGACGGCTTCTGTGCCGCCATTAAGGATACGCACGCGATAGTCGATCAGCTTCAACCCCTCGATATATTTCTGGTACTTGCCGAGGTCTTTGCGAAGCGCAACGTCGAGTGCGTTGACCGGACCGTTGCCTTCGGCCGCCGAGATCAGCCGCTCGCCGGCGACCTCGACCTTCACGACCGCGAGCGCGACCGTGACGCGCTGGCCGTTGGCATTGGTGCGCTGCTCGACATTGACGTCGAACTGCTCGACCCGGAAATATTCCGGCACCTTGCCGAGCGTGCGCCGCGCCAGCAAGTCGAACGAGGCGTTCGCCAACTCATAGGCAAAACCCTGCGCCTCGCGCTCCTTTAATTCCTCGACCAGGCGCGCGAGCTTGGGATCGCCTTTGTCATAGGGAATGCCGGCGCGGTCGAGCTCGGCGATCACGTTGGAGCGGCCGGCCTGGTCGGACACCAGCACCTTGCGACGGTTGCCGACGGCGTCGGGCAGAACGTGTTCGTAGGACTGCGGATCCTTCATCATCGCCGAGGCGTGAATGCCGGCCTTGGTGACGAACGCGCTTTCGCCGACATAGGGCGCGTGACGATGGGGCGCGCGGTTGAGCATGTCGTCGAGCGTGCGCGATACCTTCATCAGGCCGGCGAGCTTGGCATCGGACACGCCGATCTCGAAGGCGTCGGCGAACTCGCGCTTCAACTTCAGGGTCGGTATCAACGAACAGAGATTGGCATTGCCGCAGCGCTCGCCCAACCCATTGAGCGTGCCCTGGATCTGCCGCGCCCCGGCGCGTACCGCAGCGAGTGAATTGGCGACTGCCTGCTCGGTGTCGTTATGGGCGTGGATACCGACATGGCTGCCGGGGATGTGTTTCGTCACCTCGGTGACGATCTCGCTCACTTCATGCGGCATGGTGCCGCCATTGGTGTCGCACAGCACCACCCAGCGCGCGCCGGACTCGTAGGCCGCCTTCGCGCAGGCGAGAGCGAATTGCGGGTCTTCCTTGTAGCCGTCGAAGAAATGCTCGCAGTCGAGCATCACCTCGCGCCCCGCCGTCTTCGCGGCCGCGACACTGTCGCGGATCGAGGCGAGGTTCTCCTCGTTGGTAGTCTCGAGCGCGACGCGGACCTGATAGGCCGAGGACTTCGCGACAAAGCAGATCGCATCGGCCTTGGCTTCGAGCAGGCCGGCGACGCCGGGATCGTTGGAGACCGAGCGCCCTGCCCGCCGCGTCATGCCGAAGGCGGTGAAGCGGGCGTGATCGAGCTTGGGCTTCTCGGCGAAGAATTCGGTGTCGGTCGGATTGGCGCCGGGATAGCCGCCCTCGACATAGTCGATGCCGAGATCGTCCAGCATGTGGGCGATCGCTTGCTTGTCGCTCAGCGTGAAGTCGACGCCGTTGGTCTGCGCGCCGTCGCGTAGCGTGGTGTCGAAGAGATAGAGGCGTTCGCGGCTCATGGCTTGCCTCCAAGGGTCTTCTGCATAGTGGTGTTGGCGAGCCACTCGCCATTGAGGGTGACAGTGTTGCGCTGCATGGCGACATAGCCGCGTTTGCGGAAGAAGTCCGCAGCGTTGTCGCTGGCATCGACCGTGAGTTTCGTCGCGCCGCGACCGCCCGCGAGCTTCTCCAGCGCGTCGAGCAGCATGGTGGCGACCCCCTGCCCGGCCACACCCGGATGCACATAGAGCATGTCGATGGTGTCCTTGCCTTTGAGCGATGCGAATCCGACCGGCGCGTTGCTCAGGGTCGCGATCAGGGTCAGCTCGCCCGCGAGCTTTTTTCCAAACGCGTCCTCGTCCTCGGCGGCGGCAGCCCAGGCTTCCTGCTGCGCTTCGCTGTAATCATCGCCGGTCAGTTCCTCGATGGCGGCAGCAAAGATCGCCGCCAGCACCGGCGTGTCGGCGGCGAGGTATGGCCGCAGCGCGGGGGTGTCGCTCATCGCGCGACCTCCCAGGTGGTGCCGTCCTTGGAGTCCTTGATGGCGACGCCCATGGCGGCGAGCTCGTCGCGGATGCGATCGGATTCCCTGAAGTCCTTTCGCGCACGCGCAGCAGTGCGGTCGGAAATCAGCGCGTTGACGCGATCGGCATCGATGCCACCAGCCTTGCGCTTGCGGCCTTCCCACTGCGCCGCGCTCTCGGACAGGAAACCGAGGAAACGCAGCGAAGCGGCAAACGTCGCGCGGTCCGCATCATTGCTGCGCAGGCCATGCAGCGCCGTGATCATCTGCGCCGTGTTGAGATCGTCCGCCAGCGCTTCGAGCACGGCATCGGCCGGCTTGCCGCCGCTGACATCGGCAGCGACCCGATACCAGTCGTCCAGCGTCTTCGCGCTTTCCTCGACGCTCCTGAGCGTCCAGTCGACCGGCGAGCGGTAATGCGTCTTCAGCATCGTAAGCCGCAGCACCTCGCCCGGCCAATCCGCCAGCAGCTCGCGGATGGTGATGAAGTTGCCGAGGCTCTTCGACATCTTCTCGCTCTCGACCTGCAGGAAGCCGTTGTGCATCCAGGTGTTGGCCATGCGGTTCGCGTGAAACGCGCAGCAAGTCTGCGCGAGTTCGTTCTCATGATGCGGAAACTTCAAGTCGATCCCGCCGCCATGAATGTCGAAATGCTCTCCCAGATGTTTCCAGGCCATCGCCGAGCACTCGATATGCCAGCCCGGGCGGCCCGGCGCCTTGATGCCCGCGGGCGAAGGCCATGACGGCTCGCCGGGCTTCGACGGCTTCCACAACACGAAGTCGGTGTTGCCGCGCTTGTACGGCGCCACGTCAACGCGCGCGCCGGCGATCATCTCGTCGAGCGAACGGTTGGACAGCGCGCCGTAGCGCGGCAGCACCTTGTTCGCCGCGTTCATCGCCTCTGGCGAGAACAGCACGTGATCCTCGGCGACATAGGCAAAGCCGCCGGCGACCAGCTTCTCGATGATCTCGCGCATTTCCGCGATGTGTTCGGTGGCGCGCGGTTCGACGGTCGGCCGCAACGCGCCGAGCGCATCGACGTCCTCGTGGAACTGCCGTTCGGTAATCTCTGTGACTTTCCGGATCGCCTCGTTCAGCGGCAGGCCCGGATAGTCGCGCGCGGCGCGATCGTTGATCTTGTCGTCGACGTCGGTGATGTTGCGAACGTAAGTGACATGGTCGGCGCCGTAGACATGACGCAGCAGGCGAAACAGCACGTCGAACACGATCACCGGGCGCGCATTGCCGATGTGGGCGAAGTCGTAGACCGTCGGGCCGCAGACATACATGCGCACGCGCGCGGGATCGATCGGCTTGAAAGGCCGCTTGTCCCCGGTCAGCGTATCGTAAAGGCGCAAATCCATCGGACACCCCTTCGGCCGGGCGTCCAGTGATCTCAGGTTTTGAGAAAAGACGGCCTCAGCCAGCGGTTAGCTAGCGAATAATCCCGCAAATGCAGCAAATGGCGAGGAAGCCGTTCATGGGGAACACCAATGCCCCGAGCGCAGCGTTCCGTCAAGAGCCGCGAAAAAGCCTCTTTCCGCCGTCAGACGGCCCCGCCATGGTTAATCATTCTTAATCATTTGAGATTATCGATTTGCGGGCGCTCCTCTCATTTTCCGGTGCATCATGCGGTCCATTGCAGCGCTCCTGGCCAGCGCGTTCATTTTCACGGCGCCGGCGTTCGCCGAGAGCCGGGTGTTCATCATCGCCAACCATGCCGACGGCTATGGCGTGGATCAGTGCCTGGCGAAGGGCGAGAAGTGCGGCGCCCATGCCGCGGCATCCTATTGCCGCTCACGGGATTTTGCGCAGGCCTCGTCCTATCGCCGCGTCGATCCCGATGAAATCACGGGATCGGTGCCGAAAGAGGGTGCGAACTGCCCGCACGGCAAGTGCGACGATTACGTCGCCATCACCTGCCAGCGCTGAAGGCAAGGTTCCGGTCACAAGGCTGCCCCTGAAACGACGTGACGCTGCCCATGGAAGCGGCTATGGGAAGCTGCTTGCGCTTTCGAACGCGCGCGGCAATCCATAGATGGCCTTTATGCCTGAACTCGTTCCCGCTTCCCTCATCCGCCGGGCCCTTGCCTGCGCCGTCCTCGCTGGCGGCATGGCATTGAATGGCGGCGCGTGGGCGCAGACGGGCCCAGGCGCGCCGCCGCCTGCCGCGCCCCCGCCGCCAGCAGGTGCTGCGGGACCAAGCGCAGCGCCCGCGGTCAATCCAGTCTGCCCGCGGCTGGAAGCGCAGCTTGCGACAATCGACCGCGGCGGCAGCAGCGGCGATCCCGCCAAGGACGAGCAAATCCGCCGTTACCAGGACGCCGCCACCAAGCAGCAAAGCGAACTCGATCGCGTTACCGCGCAGGCCAAGCGCATGGGCTGCAACTCTTCCGGCTTCTTCTCGCTGTTCAACAATCGCTCGGCGCAATGCGGTCCGGTCAATAACCAGATCCAGCAGATGCGCGGCAATCTGGACCAGATCACCGGCAATCTCGAACGCCTGCGCAGCGGCGGCATCGGCGGTGACGATCGCGAGAACCAGCGCCGCTCGGTGATGACCGCGCTCGCGCAGAATAATTGCGGACCGCAATATGCGGCTGCAGCGCCGCCGCCGCAGCAGCAAGGCGGCGGCTTCCTCAACAATCTGTTCGGCGGCGGCAATGCGACGAACTCGCCGCCGCTCGGCGATCTCGGTCCGCCCTCGGGCACCTATCGTACGGTCTGCGTGCGCACCTGCGACGGCGGCTATTTCCCGGTGTCGTTTGCGACCACGCCGGCGCGGTTTCCCGACGACGAGAAGGCCTGCAAGGCGCTGTGCCCGGCGACGGATGCCGCGCTCTACGCCTATCGCAATCCCGGCGAGGACATCAATCAGGCGGTCTCGGTCAACGGCCAGCCCTATACGGCGCTGCCGAACGCGTTCCATTTCCGCACCGAGTTCAATTCGTCATGTTCCTGCAGGGCGCCGGGCCAGACCTGGTCGGATGCGCTGAAAACGATCGACGACACCGCGGCTGCGCAGCAAGGCGACATCATCGTCACCGAAGAGAGCGCGAAAAAGATGCAGCAGCGCGCGCAGCAGCCGGCCAAAGGACCCGCACCGAAGAAGGGCGCGCCGCCCGCCGCTGCCGCGACCACGCCGGCCCCGGCCGAGACACCGGCGCCGCCGGCAGCGACGGCCTCCTCCGGCGACAAGCCGATCCGCTCGGTCGGGCCGACCTTCCTGCCGAACAATCCAGCCAACCCGACGCCGCGCTAGCGAGTTGATGTCACCTCTCCCCAACGGGGAGAGGTGAACCGAGTACGCGGACAGATCGCTTCAGCGAGATTTGGCTAACCCTCAAACGCTTCCGCCGATGCGCGCGACGAGCGCGTCACCAACGTCTCGTCGGGCGCGGGCAACGCCGTGCCGCCGTCGCGGAAACGATTGGTGATGGGATAGCGGCGGTCCCTGCCGAAATTGCGCGTCGTCACCTTGACGCCGGGCGCGGCCTGCCTGCGCTTGTATTCAGCGATGTTGAGCAGGCGATCGATCCGCGTCACCACGTCCTTGTCGAAGCCAGCGGCGATGATGTCGGCCAGCGGCTCTTCGCGTTCGACCAGCCGTTCGAGGATCGCGTCCAGCATATCGTAGGGCGGCAGCAAATCCTGGTCGGTCTGGTTCTCGCGCAGCTCCGCGGTCGGCGGCCGCGTGATGATGTTGACCGGGATCACCTCGCCGGATGGACCGAGCGCACCGTCCGGCTTCCACGCGTTGCGCAATGTCGAGAGGCGGAACACTTCGGTCTTGTAGATATCCTTGATCGGATTGTAGCCGCCGTTCATGTCGCCATAGAGCGTGGCGTAACCGACCGACATTTCCGACTTGTTGCCGGTGGTGACCACCATCGCGCCGGTCTTGTTGGACATCGCCATCAAGAGCGTGCCGCGGGCGCGCGCCTGCAAATTTTCCTCGGTGATGTCGCGCTCCAGCCCCTTGAACGGCGCGGACAGGATTTTCTCAAAGCCCTCCACGGCGTCCGCGATCGGCAGCACCTCGTAGCGGATGCCGAGATTCTTCGCTAGCTTCGCGGCATCGTCGAGCGAGACCTGCGCGGTGAAACGATAAGGCAGCATCACGCCGCGGACCTTGTCGGCGCCGAGCGCATCGACCGCAATCGCCGCGCACAGCGCGGAGTCGATGCCGCCGGAAATACCGAGCAGCACGCCGGGAAACCCGTTCTTGCGGACATAGTCGCGCAGGCCGAGCACGCAGGCCGCGTAATCGGCCTCGTCGCCTTCCAGCACCTTTGCGACCGGACCGCTGCAGCGCCAGCCGTCGTTGCCTTTTGTCCAACGCAGCGTGGTGATGTCCTCGACGAAGTCGGGCAATTGCGCCGCGACCGACAGATCGGCATTGAGCGCAAACGACGCGCCGTCGAACACCAGTTCGTCCTGGCCGCAGACCTGGTTGAGATAGACCAGCGGCAAGCCGCTTTCGGTGACGCGGGCGACCGCGATCGACAGCCGCACATCGGTCTTGTCGCGCGCATAGGGCGAGCCGTTCGGCACCACGAGAATTTCGGCGCCGGTCTCGGCGAGACACTCGACTACGTTCTCGTAGTCTTCGGACTCCTCCACCCAGATGTCCTCGCAGATGGGCACGCCGACGCGCACGCCCTTCACCGTGACGGGACCCGCGGCCGGTCCGCGCGCGAACAGGCGCTTCTCGTCGAATACGCCATAGTTCGGAAGGTTGGCCTTGAAGCGGAGCGCCGCGATCCGGCCGCCATCGAGAAGTGCGACGGCGTTGTAGAGTTTGCCCTCCTCGACCCACGGGCTGCCGATCAGCATGGCCGGTCCGCCATCGGCGGTTTCGCGCGCCAGCGTTTCGACCGCGGCACGGCAGGCGGCCTGGAACGCCGGCTTGAGCACCAGGTCTTCCGGCGGATAGCCGGTCATGAACAATTCCGGCAGCACCACGAGATCTGCGCCATCCGCGGCTGCACGGACGCGGGCGGCGCGCGCTTTGGCTGCATTGCCCTCGACATCGCCCACTGTCGGATTGAGCTGGGCCAGCGTGATCTTGAACTCTGCGGTGCGCGCGCTCATCACATTATGCTCATATTGGGTATAACGATAGTGGCCCCTAACGCGGGATAGGGCAACCGCCAGCCTTAGATCGCTCCCATGCGCTCAGCGATGGCAAACAGCCAGAACACCGCCGACATCAGCAGCATGATGCCGACCGCGGCCGAGCTCACGTCCTTGACCCGCCCGATTTGCGGATCGTGATCCATGGTCAGGCGGTCGGACAGCTTCTCGATCGCGGTGTTGATCAGCTCCACCACCAACACCAGCACGACAGCGCCGAACAGCTCGATGCGGCGCATGACGGTCGTGCCGATCAACCACGCCAGCGGGATGGCGATCACCAGCGCGATCAGCTCCTCGCGAATGGCCGCCTCGGAACGCGCCGCGAAGATCAGGCCGTTACGCGAGTTGATCGTGGCCCGCCAAAGTCGCAGCAACAGTGCCCCCTGCTCAAAAGCCGCGGCGCTAGAAACCCGCCGCCGCCGAGATCGGCTTCACCTTGCCCGCGCGCTCGTGCTTCAGAAGCTCCGCGATCAGGAACGCCATGTCGATCGACTGCTCGGCGTTGAGACGGGGATCGCAGACCGTATGGTAGCGGTCGTTGAGGTCCTCGTCCGTGATCGCGCGCGCGCCGCCGAGACACTCGGTGACGTCGTTGCCGGTCATCTCCAGATGCACGCCGCCGGGATAGGTGCCCTCGGCCGCATGGACGGCGAAGAAGGTGCGCACCTCCGACAGGATGCGGTCGAACGGCCGCGTCTTGTAGCCTGACGTCGAGGTGATGGTGTTGCCGTGCATGGGATCGCACGACCACACCACGACGCGACCTTCGCGCTTCACCGCGCGCACCAGCGCCGGCAGATGGTCGGCGGCCTTGTCGGCGCCGAAGCGGCCGATCAGGGTCAGCCGTCCCGGCTCGTTGTCGGGATTGAGCACGTCGATCAGCTTGATCAACTCGTCAGCTTTCAGCGAGGGACCGCATTTCAGGCCGATCGGATTCTTGATACCGCGAAAATATTCGACATGGCCGTGATCGAGCTGGCGCGTGCGGTCGCCGATCCAGATCATGTGGCCTGAGGTCGCGTACCAGTCGCCAGTCGTGGAATCGACCCGCGTCATCGCCTGCTCGTAGCCGAGCAGCAGCGCCTCATGGCTGGTGTAGAAGTCGGTCGCGCGCAGCTCCGGATGCGACTCGAGATCGAGGCCGCAGGCGCGCATGAAGTTCAGCGCCTCCGAGATGCGATCGGCCAGCTCCTTGTAGCGGCGCGACTGCGGCGAGTCTTTCAGGAAGCCGAGCATCCATTGATGCACGCTGGCGAGATTGGCGTAGCCGCCAGTCGCAAACGCGCGCAACAGGTTCAGCGTCGCCGCCGACTGGCGGTAGGCCATCAACTGGCGCTGCGGATCGGGCTTGCGCGCTTCCGCGGTGAAAGCGATGTCGTTGACGATGTCGCCGCGATAGCTCGGCAACTCGATGCCATTGGCTTTCTCGGTCGGCGAGGAGCGCGGCTTGGCGAACTGTCCGGCGATACGGCCGATTTTGACCACCGGCACTGCGCCGGCATAGGTCATCACAACCGCCATCTGCAGGAACACGCGGAAGAAATCGCGGATGTTGTTGGCGCCGTGCTCGGCAAAACTCTCGGCGCAGTCGCCGCCCTGCAGCAGGAAGGCTTCGCCCGCGGCCACCCGCGCGAGCTGCTTCTTCAGGTTGCGCGCTTCACCGGCGAACACCAGCGGCGGAAAGGTCGCAAGCTGCGCCTCGACATCGGCCAGCGCCTTGGGGTCGGCATAATCGGGGACTTGCAACACTGGCTTCGACCGCCAGCTTTCGGGTGCCCAGCGCTCGGACATGACGTTAACTCCTGAGCAAAAACCGCTACTTATCGGGGAATTGCGAAGTGCCGGGTTATACACAGGCTGTTGCGGGATCGCCACTTGGATTTCCGAAGCACGCAGCCTTCGCGTCAACCCCTTGCGGCACAAGCTGAATTCGCATTTGCTTAAAGCCGAGTGCGAGGTATGGGGGAATTGCGTTGACCGACGCCGGGCTGGACGATGTTTTTGCCGACGACATCACCGTGCCCGCGGCCGACGGATACCGGCTGGGCGCGACCCTGTTCCTGCCGCGGGGTACGCGACGCCGTGCCGCGCTGATCTCCTCGGCGACCGCCGTGCCCCGCAAAATCTATCGCGGCTTCGCCGGTTATCTGGCGCGGCGCGGCTTTGCGGTCCTCACCTATGACTATCGCGGCATCGGCGGCAGCCGTGGGGTGGCGGTCGAGGGCTACAACAAGCCGAAATCGCTGGTGGGCTTCAAGGCATCGATGACGGATTGGGCGATGCTCGATGCCAACGCCGCGGTGCGCTGGATGCGCGAGCGTTACAACACCCTGCCCCTCACCTATGTCGGCCATTCCTTCGGCGGTCAGGCGCTGGGACTGCTTCCGAACAACACCGACGTGTCGCGCGCGCTCTTGATCGCCGCACAACTCGGCTACTGGAAGCTGATGGCCTCACCCGAGCGCTATCGCGTCTATGCGGCGATGAATTTCATCGGGCCTGCGCTGACCCGTGTGTTCGGCTACACGCCGGGCTGGATCGGGATCGGCGAGGATTTGCCCAAGGACGTGTTCCTGCAATGGGCGCATTGGGTGAACAGTCCGCGCTACGTGCTCGACGATCCCTCCGTGGCGGGGCTTGCGAACTTTCCAAAATACAAGGGCGCGATGCGCGCGATGAGCATGACCGACGATCCCTGGGCGACACGGACCGCGGTGGAGCGGCTGTGCGCGGCCTACACGTCGGTCAAGCCGGAACTGCTTGCGGTCACCCCTGGCGAACTCGGTGTGTCCAGGATCGGCCATTTCGGTTTCTTCCGACCCGAGCATCGCGACACGCTGTGGCGGGGTGCGGCCGAGTGGCTGGACGGCTAGCAGATAGGTCCGACTCGGACTCAATTTCCTCGATTGTTGCCACAATTGTAAGGCATTACGGCTGCTTCGTGTTACCGACGCGTGACAGTTGCGAATCGTGAGTGACGTTTCGACCGGATGGGGCGCCTGAGCTTTGCTCGTCGCGCCGGTCGGCTCAGAGGGGACCACGGAATGCATCAACTGTTCCGGCCGTTGCCGTGCCTGTGCGTCCTTGCGGCGCTTGCGGGCACCTCGCACGATGCGCTCGCCGCGCGTCCCAAGCAGGTTCAGCAAGACAAGAAACCGGCGGCCGCAACTGCGCGGCCCGAGCGCGCCACCGCGGTCAAGAAGGACGAGAAGTCCGCAAAGAAAGACACGACCGCGAAGACCGAGGCGAAGCCCAAACATGTCGCAAAGCGCCACAAGAAAGAGCGCGATGACGACAAGTCCGCCGACAAGAAACCGGAACTCACCTCCGATCAGGCCGCGGTCAAGGATGCGATGGATCTGACGCGGCGCGGCAAGATCAATGACGCCGCCGATGCCGCGAAGAAGATCACCGATCCGGCGGCGCAGAAGCTCGCCGAATGGTTCATCCTGCGTCATCCGGAGTCGCAGGCCCTGTTCACCCGCTATGCGGCTTTCATCACCGACAATCCGGAATGGCCCGGCACCACGCTGTTGCGGCGGCGCGCCGAGTCGCGGCTGTGGCAGGAGAAGAGCGATGCCGCGACCGTGCACGCCTTCACCGGCGACCAGCCGCTATCCGCGCGTGGCCGCTTTGCGCTCGCGCGCGTTCGACTTGACGAAGGCGACCGCGACGGCGCCCAGCGCCTGGTGCGGGAAGCCTATCGATCGGGAGAGCTGACCGAGCGTACCGAGTCCGACGTAACAGATGCGTTCCGCGACCTGCTCGGCCGCGAAGATCACATCGCGCGCATGGACCAGCGCATCGGCGCCAAGGACTTCTCCGGCGCGATGCGCGCCGCCAAGCGCGCCGGCGAGGATGCGGTTGCGATCGTCAAGGCGTGCAGCGCAGTGAAGGGCGACGACAACAAGGCGGCCGACAAGCTCGATGCAGTGTCCGCCGACGCCAGCCGGGATCTCGGCTATGTGCTGTGCCGCGTGCAGTACCTGATGCGCAAGGAACGGTTCGTCGATGCGGCGAACCTGGTGCGGATCGCGCCAAAGGAGACCATGGCGCTGCAGGACACCGACGAGTGGTGGCGCGTGCGCCGCCTGCTCGCACGCAAGCTGCTCGACCTGCGCGACTACCAGGCCGCCTATGACGTGACTTACGACGCCGCGATGCCCGCGAGCGACGCGTATCGTGCGGACTCCCAGTTCATGCCGGGCTGGATCGCGCTGCGTTACCTCGACGATCCCAGGACCGCGCGCGCCTATTTCGCAAGGATCGACGAAGGCGCAACCAATCCGATCACGCTAGCGCGTGCCAATTACTGGCGCGGCCGCGCCGCCGAGGCGCTCGGCGAAAAGACGGCCACGCGCAAATACTACGAGATGGCCGCCCGCCACCCGACCGCCTATTACGGGCAATTGTCGCGTGCCAGGCTCGGCATCGACAGGATCGAGCTCCGCATGCCGCCGCAGCCGCAGCTCGCCAGCAACTCCGCCGTCGCGGACGAAATCGTGCGCGCGGCCGACCTGCTCTACACAATCGGCGAACGCGACATCGTGGTCGCCTTCGGCGCCGACCTCGCCGAGCAGAGCACCGACATTGCGGCCATGTCGGCGCTCGCCGAAGCGATGGGGCGCCACAACGATGCCCACGCGATGCTGGAACTCGGCAGGACTGCGCTCGGTCGCGGCCTGGCGCTCGACGCCTACGCCTTCCCGACCATCGGCATTCCCGAGCACACGCAGTTCGGCCAGGCGATTGATCTCAGCGTGATCTATTCGGTCGCGCGCACCGAAAGCGCGTTCGACCAGCGCGACAAATCCTCAGCCCAGGCGGTCGGATTGATGCAGGTGACGCCTGAGGCCGGCAAAGACACGGCCAAGCGCTTCAACGTCAAATATGACTGGGACAAGATGGTGTCCGATCCCGTCTACAACACCCAGATGGGCGCGGCCGAGATCAGCGCGTTGCTCTCCGAATACAAGGGCAACTTCATCATGACCTTCGCCGGCTACAATGCCGGTCGCGGTCGCGTCCGCGACTGGATCAAGGCCTATGGCGATCCGCGCGATCCAACCGTCGATCCCGTCGACTGGGCGGAGCGCATCCCCTTCTCCGAGACGCGCAACTACGTCCAGCGCGTGATGGAGAATCTGCTGGTCTACCAGCACCGTTTCGGCAGCGGCTCACCCGAAATTGCCAAATCGCGACAGCCGCCGGCGGTTGCGCAGGAGGTCAACGCGGCCCCCGAGCGTTGATATCAGCCGCTACTCCGCGGCTTGCCGGATATGGCGCGCGGTCGGCGTGCGCATGGTGACGAGCTCTTCGGCCGCGGTCGGATGCAACGCGACAGTCGCATCGAAGTCGGCTTTGGTCGCCTTCATCTTCACCGCAATCGCAACGGCCTGGACGATCTCGGCGGCGGCATCGCCGACGATGTGACAGCCGAGCACGCGATCGGTCGCGCCGTCGACCAGCAGCTTCATCAGGACACGGGTGTCGCGGCCGGACATGGTCGCCTTGATCGGCCGAAACGCCGCCTTGTAGACGTCGACATGGCTGTACTGCGCGCGGGCTTCCGTCTCGGTCAGTCCGACTGTGCCGACCTCGGGCTGCGAGAATACCGCAGTCGGAATCGTTGCATGGTCGACCTGCACAGGCCGCTTGCCGAACACGGTATCGGCGAAGGCATGGCCCTCGCGGATCGCGACCGGCGTCAAATTGATGCGATGGGTGACGTCGCCGATGGCATAGATGTTCGGCGCAGATGATTTCGACCAGTCATCGACAGCGACGCCGCCGTTTTTTGGATTGATGGCGACGCCGGCCTTGTCGAGCCCGAGATTGGCGACGTTGGGATGCCGTCCGATCGCGAACATCACCTGGTCGGAGGCGACGCTCGACCCGTTCGACAGATGCGAGGTGTAGTCCTTGCCGTGCTTGTCGACCGATTTGACGGTGCAGCCGGTGAGGATCGTGATCCCCTCTTTCTCCATCTCGCCGCGGACATGCGCGCGGACATCATCATCGAAGCCGCGCAAAATGTTGTCGCCGCGATAGACCACGGTCACGTCGGAACCATAGCCGGCGAAGATGCAGGCGAATTCCAGCGCGATATAGCCGCCGCCCTGGATCAGGATGCGCTTGGGAAATTCAGCCAGATGAAACGCCTCGTTCGATGAGATCACATGCTCGATGCCGGGAATCGCGGGCCCGTGATTGGGCGCGCCGCCAGTGGCGATCAGGATGTATCTCGCCTTCACGGTCTTGCCGTTGGCGAGACGCACCGTGTTGGCGTCATCGAGCACCGCGCGGGTCTTCACGACCTCAGCGCCGGATTTTTCCACGTTGGTGGTGTAGGCCGCCTCGAGTCGTGCGATCTCTTTGTCCTTGTTGGCAACCAGCGTACGCCAGTCGAAGGTCGCGCTCGGCACCGTCCAGCCGAAGCCGGCAGCGTCCTCCATCTCCTGACGAAAATGCGAGCCGATCACGAACAGCTTCTTCGGCACGCAGCCGCGGATCACACAGGTGCCGCCCATCCGGTATTCTTCGGCGATCATCACGCGAGCGCCGTAACCGGCCGCGATCCGGGCGGCGCGCACGCCGCCCGAGCCTCCTCCGATGACAAACAGGTCGACGTCGAACTCAGCCATTTCCTGCCTCGACCCCCGTGAAATTTCGGGTCAGATTTGCTTGCCGCGCTTGCGCATCTCGGCGCGGAACGCGGCGTTGACGGTCTCGGCGAATTGCTGCGCCCACTGGTTCATATAGGCCATGCTGAACTGGATTGCGCGGGGTTCGGACGACAGCAGTTTCTGGCCCAGCGGCGACTTGTAAAAGGTCACGAGGTCCTTCAATTCCTGCTCGCTGAACTCGTTGCAGAAGACCTGCGCCATGCCCTCGCCGACCTCTTTCTCGCTTCCCTGGAAGCTCTGGGTCCACGATGGTGGCGACCTCGTTCAGGTCCTTCTGGTAGTTGAGGTTCGCCGCCAGCAAGGTTTCCTTGGTCTGCAGGACGAGGTTCGGGATGACGTTGGCGTAGAGCGCGCTCGCGTCCTTGAATTGAGGATTTCGGCGGCCGCGTCCTTTGCGGCGGGCGAGCATTGCTTGAGTGCCGGCGCAGGCCCCGCGGGTGCGGCCTGTTTCTGCTGCGCGCTGGCCGGCAAGCCCAGTGCCAGCAAAAGGCCGGCAGCCGGCAGGATTCTCAAAACGCTCTTCATTCCGCTTCTCCTTCGATTTGCAGCGCTACCGCCGCTCGACAACGCGAATTCCATTCGCACCGGCCAACACCGCCGTGTCTGCCAGACCGATGAACAGCCCATGCTCGACGACGCCGGGAATCGCACTCAACAGGCCCGCAAGACGCGGCGCATCCCCTATTCGGCCGAGATGGGCGTCGACAATCCAGTGGCCGCCATCGGTGACAAAAACGTGGCCATTCTTGCCCTTTCGCAACGCCATTTCGCCGGAAACGCCGGCCTTGGCGAAGGCTTTGGCGATGGCATGCCGGGTCGCCGCAAGGCCAAACGGGATCACCTCGATCGGCAGCGGAAAGCGGCCGAGCGGATCGACCCATTTGCTCTCGTCGGCGATCACAATCATGCGGTCGGAGGCCGCGGCAACGATCTTCTCGCGCAACAGCGCGCCGCCGCCGCCCTTGATCAGGTTGAGCGCGGGATCGATTCGTCGGCGCCATCGACGGTGAGGTCGAGCCGGTCGATCTCGTCGAGCGTGGTCAGCGCGATGCCGCAGCGCTCGGCATCCGCGCGCGTCGCCTCCGAGGTCGGCACGCCAACGACATTCAGTCCGCCCCGCACCCGCTCGCCCAACAGCTCGACGAAATGCTTCGCGGTCGAACCGGTGCCGAGCCCGAGCTTCATGCCGTCGCGCACCTCTTCGAGCGCGCGCGCCGCCGCCTGCCGTTTCAATTCGTCCATGGTCACGATGACGCGCCTTCCCCAAGGGAATTCGCCCGCCTTCTAGCCTCGATTGCCGGCCGGGAACAGCCGAAAATGGCTTCGATCCCATGCGTTTTCAGCAATTCCGTCACCCGGTCCATCGCCGCCTGGATCGCGGCAAACCGCCCGTCCACCATCTCGCGCATGTTCGGATGGGTGAAGATGTAGAGTTCGCTCGTTGCGGATGGCGGCCAGCACCCGCTGCGGCGACATCGGCCGGATCGATGCCGGCCTCGAGCCCCTTGCGATCTCGGCCACGAGCTGCGCGGCCGGGCTCGCCGGATCGAGCGACGGGGCCTCACCATAGCGCGCCGGGCGATTGCGCCCGCTGTCGCCGATCCCGGTGCGGACGAAATGCGGACAGAGCACGCTGACGCCGATGCCATGCGGCTGGAGCTGCGTCGAAAGGCCCTCCGACATCGCGACCACCGCGAACTTGGTCGCGGCGTAGGGACTGAAACCCATGCCACTGATCATGCCGGCCATCGAGGCGGTGTTGACGATGTGGCCGCCCTCGCGAGTGCTGCAGGATATGCGGCAGGAAACTCCTGACGCCGTACAGCACGCCCATCAGGTTGACGTCGATGACCCATCGCCAATTGTCGAGCGAGATGTTGTCGATGCCGCCGGCGGCGGCGACGCCGGCATTGTTGCAGACCACATGGACACGGCCGAACGCATCAAATGTCGCCTGCGCCGCGCGCTCCACGCTGTCGGCGTCGGCGACGTCGCAGCGATGCCGCGCACATCGGGCGTGACGTCGCGCAGGCTTTTCACCGCCTCATCAAGCGCGCCTGCCTCGACGTCGGCCAGCATCACCTTCATGCCGGCTTCCGCGAAGGCGCGGCCGAGCGCAAGGCCGATGCCCGACGCCCCGCCGGTGACGAATGCCGTCCTGCCGTCAAGTCGCGCATGAATTCTCCCCTTCCTGCCATTCTCGTAATCGCTCAGGCGAATCTTGCATAATTGCGCGGGGCCCGATAGCGCATCTCGATGACATCAGCTCCGACCATCGCATTCGATCTCGACGGCACGCTCGTCGACACCGCGCCCGACCTGATCAGCGCGCTCAACGACATGCTCGACCGCGAGGCCTGCCGCCGGTGCCGCTTCAATCCGCGCGCAACATGATCGGCGCCGGCGCCCGCAAGCTGATCGAGCGCGGACTGGAGGTGGAAGGCCGCGCACCAGCGTCGAGGACCTCAATCGCCTCGCCGCCGATTTCATCGCCTATTACGGCGACCATATCGCCGAGGCTCGCGCCCTTCGACGGGCTGGAAAACGCGCTCGACGATTGGCCGGGCGCGGCTACCGGCTTGCGGTCTGCACCAACAAGCTCGAATGGCTGTCGAAGCGGCTGCTGGATGAATTGGGCTTGAGCCCGCGTTTTGCCGCGATCTGCGGCGCCGACACATTCGGCGTCTCGAAACCGGATCCCGCGATCTTGCGACAGACCATCGCCCGCGCCGGCGGCGCGATCAACGCGACCA
>CAWCGA010000004.1:0-25403 GCA_963794775.1 uncultured Alphaproteobacteria bacterium
CGATCAGAAACGACAGCACGTTCTCGCCCTTGGTGGCGGGATTCCATCTGCGCCAGCGAAGGCGCCAGCTCCTCCTCGGCCATCGCCACGTCGCTCTGCTTGATTTCGGCGCCGTTAACCTTTGCTAGAACCTTGTCGTCAGCCCGGACGGGGGTCGCCAGCAGCGCGACACAACAAAGCTCGCGGCGGCAAGGCCAAGGCCGGTTTTCGTCACCGGGAACGCGATCGTCATGGAAAATCCTTATGTTGGGAAGGGCCGAATTGGGCGGCGGGACACTCGCCCAATCGCATGGCCTTGGCAACGCGAAACTCTGGCAAAATGATGAATTCCCTGACAGCTTCGCGCTCCCCGTGTGTGCCCCGACCGCCGTTGACAAGGCTCTGACCCGGCCATATCTCTGCGCGGTCGGCTCGGCGGCGGAAGCGCTTATTTTGCCTATCGTTTTTGGCCGTTGAACCCGGAATTGCTTATTTCCCACTCATTGACGATTGCGCGGGAGCTCGGATGGCACCCGGCGCGTCACGGTGAGTTGATACGAGCGATTTGGCAGATGGATTTAGGGCTTTATACAGGCCCCGGACAACAGGAATTCGGCATGATTGGCGCGCTCGCCCGCAAGCTCTTCGGCACTCCCAACGACCGCCGGGTCAAGGGCTATTATCCCCGCGTCGCCGCCATCAACGAGCTCGAAGCCGAACTCCAGAAACTCACCGACGATCAGCTCAAGGCCCGCACCGACGAATTCCGCAAGGAACTCGCGGACGGCAAGACGCTCGACGATCTCCTGGTTCCGGCCTTCGCCACCGTGCGCGAGGCGGCCAAGCGCACGCTCGGCCAGCGCCATTTCGACGTGCAGCTGATCGGCGGCATGGTGCTGCACGAGGGCGATATCGCCGAGATGAAGACCGGCGAAGGCAAGACGCTGGTCGCGACGCTCGCCGTCTATCTCAACGCGCTCGCAGGCAAGGGCGTCCACGTCGTCACCGTCAACGATTACCTCGCCCGCCGCGACGCCGACTGGATGGGCCAGATCTACAAATTCCTCGGTCTCTCGGTCGGCGTGATCGTGCATGGCCTCGATAATTCCGAGCGCAAGCTCGCCTACGCTTGCGACATCACCTACGGCACCAACAACGAATACGGCTTCGACTATCTGCGCGACAACATGAAGTACCGGCTGGAGGACATGGTCCAGCGCGGCCACTTCTACGCCATCGTCGACGAAGTGGACTCGATCCTGATCGACGAGGCGCGCACGCCGCTGATCATCTCCGGTCCGCTCGACGACCGCTCGGATTTCTACAACACCATCGACACCTTCTTCCCGCAGCTCGACAAGAGCGACTACGACGTCGACGAGAAGCAGCGCACGGTGACCCTGACCGAAGCCGGCATGGAGAAGCTCGAAAATCTGCTCCGCGACGCCGGTCAGCTCAAGGGCGAGTCGCTCTACGACGTCGAGAACGTCTCCGTCGTCCATCACGTCAACCAGGCGCTGCGCGCGCATACGCTGTTCACCCGCGACAAGGACTACATCGTCCGCGACGGCGAGGTGGTGATCATCGACGAGTTCACCGGCCGCATGATGCCGGGCCGGCGTTATTCGGAAGGCCTGCACCAGGCGCTGGAAGCCAAGGAGCACCAGCCGGTCCAGCCGGAGAACCAGACGCTCGCCTCGATCACCTTCCAGAACTATTTCCGGATGTACGCCAAGCTCGCCGGCATGACCGGCACGGCGGCGACCGAAGCCGACGAGCTGTTCGACATCTACAAGCTCGAGGTCGTGGAGATCCCGACCAACGTGCAGGTCGCGCGCCTCGACGAGGACGACGAGGTCTACCGCACCCAGGGTGAGAAATATGCCGCGATCCTGGCCGAGATCGAGCGCGCCAACACCCGCTTCCAGCCCGTGCTGGTCGGTACCGCCTCGATCGAGAAGTCCGAGGTGCTCGCGGAGTATCTGAAGAAGAACGGCTACAAGCAGATCGAGTTCGGCAACGAAAACGCGATGGAAAAGCTTTATGCCGCGGCGCGGGCCGGCAAGCCGGCAAAACTCTTCGCCGTCCTGAACGCGCGCTTCCACGAGCAGGAAGCCTATATCGTGGCGGAGGCCGGCGTGCCCGGCGCGATCACGATCGCTACCAACATGGCCGGTCGCGGCACCGACATCAAGCTCGGCGGCTCGCTCGACATGCGCATCCAGCAGGAGACGGCTGGTATCAAAGACGAAGCCGAGAAGGCCGCGAAGATCGAGCGGATCAAGGCCGACGTCGAGCGCTTCCGCGGCATCGTGCTGAAGTCGGAAGAGAACGTCGAGATCGAGCCCGCCAAGGGCTCCAAGCCCGCGCGCACGGTGCAGAAGCCCGGCGGGCTCTACATCATCGGCTCCGAGCGGCACGAGTCCCGCCGCATCGACAACCAGCTGCGCGGCCGTTCCGGCCGTCAGGGCGATCCCGGGCGCTCGAAATTCTTCCTGTCGCTGGAAGACGATCTGATGCGCATCTTCGGCTCGGACCGGCTCGACACCATGCTGCAACGGCTCGGCCTGAAGGACGGCGAGGCGATCATCCATCCCTGGATCAACAAGGCACTGGAGAAGGCGCAGCAGAAGGTCGAGGCGCGCAACTTCGACATCCGCAAGAACCTGCTCAAATTCGACAACGTGCAGAACGACCAGCGCAAGGTGATCTTCGACCAGCGCATCGACCTGATGAAGGACGACAGCGTCGCCGAGACCGTCGCCGACATGCGCCACGCCTATGTCGACGACGTCGTGGTCAAGCATGTGCCGGAGCACGCCTATGCCGAGCAATGGGATGTCGCCGGGCTGAAGGAAGAGCTCACCCGCGTCCTCGGTATAGAATTCCGGTCGATGAATGGGCCAAGGAAGAAGGCATCGCCGACGAGGAGCTGCTGTCGCGCATCGAGCAGAAGGTCGACGAGCATATGGCGGCCAAGGTCGCGCAATGGGGCCCCGACGTGATGCGTTACGTCGAGAAGACCATCCTGCTGCAGACGCTCGACCATCTCTGGCGCGAGCATCTGATCATGCTGGACCATCTGCGCCAGGTGATCGGCTTGCGCGGCTACGGCCAGCGCGATCCCCTCCAGGAGTACAAGTCCGAAGCGTTCTCGCTGTTCGAAGCCATGGTCGCGCATCTGCGCGAGGCGGTGACGGCGCAGCTGATGCGGGTCGAGATCGTGCCGCCGGAAGAGCAGGCGCCGCCGCTGCCGGCGATGGAAGCGCACAAGCTCAATCCCGATACCGGCGAGGACGAGATGAATTTCGCGAACGCGTCGCTGGTGCCTGGCAATGGCGGCGATGTCGCACGCGATCCGAAGAACCCGGCGACCTGGGGCAAGGTCGGCCGCAACGAGGATTGCCCCTGCGGCTCGGGCAAGAAGTTCAAGCACTGCCACGGGCGGGGCGCCTGAGCGAACTTCCCCTGCTGATCGTCTTCGGCGGTCTGCCGGCGACCGGAAAGACCACCATCGCCCACGAGCTGACGCGACGGCTTGATGCGACCTACCTGCGCATCGATGCGATCGAGCAGCGTCTGAAGGATCAGGGCCTCGCGGTGGGCGCGCCGGTTACGTGATCGCCAACGCGCTGGCCGCGGAAAATCTCCTGATCGGACGGACCGTGATCGCCGACTGCGTCAATCCGGTTGCGGCGAGCCGCAATGGCTGGCGCGACACCGCCAAGCGGTGCGAGGCGCGGCTTGTTGAAATTGAGCTGGTCTGCAGCGATACCGCCTTGCATCGGCGCCGCATCGAAAGCCGCCCGACCGACGCCGTCAGCGGTCACAGCCAGCCGACATGGGATGACGTCGTCAAGCGCGACTACGCGCCGTGGGATCGCGACCACCTGGTGCTCGATACGGCCGCGGAGGGCGTCGATCGTCTCGCCGATCGCGCGGAAGCTTACATCCGTGAAGCCGGCCACTAGAGCCGCATTTGGCATGCGCCTTCGGTGACGGTATGGTTTCGCCGATGAGCCTCCCCACCGTCACCCCCCAACAAATCCGCACCATGCTGCTCGCACGCGACGAGATCGCGCTGCTCGACGTGAGGCACGAGGCCGCGTTCGCCACCGGCCATCCGCTGTTTGCCGCGAATATGGCGTACGACCGGATCGCGCTCGAGGCGAGCTGCGCCTGCCGCGCAAAAATGTGCCGATCGTCGTCTTCGACAATGGCGAAGGTCTCGTGCCGGCGGCGGCGGAAGCGTTCGCCAAGCTCGGCTACAGCAACGTCCGCGCGCTTGCCGGTGGGCTGAAAGCCTGGCGCGACGCCGGCTATGAGTTGTTCATCGACGTCAATTCCTACGCCAAGGCGTTTGGCGAGCTGGTGGAACATCGCCGCCACACGCCCTCGCTGCCGGCCGACGATGTCGCGGCCCTGATCGCGAGCGGCGCCAACATCAAAATCCTCGATGTCCGCCGCTTCGACGAATACACCACCATGAACATCCCGGGCTCGGTCAGCGTGCCCGGCGCTGAACTCGTGCTGCGCGCCGGCGTTGCCGCGCCCGATCCAGCCACCACCATCGTGGTCAATTGCGCCGGCCGTACCCGCTCGATCATCGGCACGCAGTCGCTGATCAATGCCGGTGTGCCCAACAAGGTGGTGGCGTTGCGCAACGGCACCATGGGCTGGACGCTGGCGCAACACACGCTCGGTCATGGCGCGAGCAAGCGCGGCGAAATCGGGCCCTTTGCAAAGGCCGAGATCAACGCGCGCGACGTCGCCTATCGCGCCGGCGTGCGCCGCCTCACGCAGGGCGATCTCGCTGCGCTGCAGGCGCAGACCTCCCGCACGCTCTATCGCTTCGATGTGCGCGACGCGGAGGAATACACCAGCGGTCACCTCGCGGGCTTCCGCCACTATCCCGGCGGCCAGCTGGTGCAGGAGGTGGACATCGCCGCACCCGTGCGCGGCGCGCGCATCGTGCTCACGGACAATCGTGGCATCCGCGCCGACATGACGGCGTCATGGCTGGCGCAGATGGGATGGGACGCCTTCGTGCTCGACGGCGGCTACAGCGGCGCTCTCGAGGTTGGCCCGCCGCACGTGCTGCCCAAACCCGACCCCGCGCATCGCTATCGCCGGCCCTATGAGGGCACAGATGCGACGGCGGAAAAGATGCAGGCCTATTTCGATTGGGAATATGGCCTGGTCGCGCAGCTCGCGCGCGACGGCACGCACGGGTTCTTCGTGATCTGAGAAGCTACTCGATAACCTCACTTCGTAGGGTGGGTTGAGCGAAAGCGAAACCCACCACTTCTCTATCCGCGGCAACAGAAGAGGTGGGTTACGCCCGGAGCCTGTCATCGGGCCGCGCTTCGCGCGGACCCGTTGGGGCTAACCCACCCTACAATCCGGTTCTTCTACTCGATCACTTCATCCGCGCGGAGCAGGAACGTCTCGGGAATTGAAATCCCCAGCGCCTTCGCGGTTTTCAGATTGACCGCCAGATCGATCTTGGTCGGCTGCGCCACCGGAAGGTCGGCAGGGTTGGCGCCCTTGAGAATCTTGTCGACATAGTCGGCGGCCTGGCGGAACTGGCTGCTCTCGTTCGGTCCGTAGGACATGAAACCGCCGTCGGTGCGGATCCATTCGCGCGCGCCCCACATGGTCGCAACGGTGGCCTCGCGCGCCGCCGCATTGATCTTCGGCCAGTTGCTGACGACGAGCAAATCCGTGCAGATGTAAAGCGCCTTGACGCGGTCTTTCATCGCATAAATCGCGGGCGCGATATCCTCGGCGCGCCGGATGTCCAGCGAATCCGCCGTGAGCCCGAGCTTGCGCGCGGTCTCCTGCACAACGGCGGCTTCCCGCGCCGATCCCGGATAACCGGCGTTGGCCATGACCGCGAGATGCTTGAGGTCCGGGATTGCCTCGCGCAGGATTTCCAGCCGCTTGGTGCCGATCTCGCTGGACTGCAGCGACAGGCCGGTGACGTTGCCGCCGGGATGCGACAGGCTCTGCACGAAGCCGCTCGCGACAGGATCGACCGCGGCGGCAAGCACAACCGGAATCGTGCTGGTGGCGCGCATGACGGTGGCGGCCGCGCTTCCGACCGTCACGATCACATCGACCTTCATCGCCACGAGCTCGGCGGCGATTCCGGCATAACGACTCGAGTCACCCTCCGCCCAGCGATAGATCAGGGCGGCGGTGCGGCCGTCGATCCAGCCGAGCTCGCGCAGGCGCTCCTCGAAGCTCGTCACCATCGGGCCCCATGCCGTGGGCGTGGCCGCGCCCAGCATGGCAATGGTTTTGCCCGGTGCTTGCGCGCGCGCGGCCAGAGGCCATGCGCTCGCGCATAAGACCCCTGCCAAAATGTCGCGGCGTCGCAAGTCCATGTCCTGAAATCCACCCCTGACGCAGCGATATTGCCGCCGGACTCCACACCAAATCAAGCGCGTGCGCTGCGGTCAGATAATCTCAAGCCGCTCTGGATGAAAAATCGTCGTTTCCTGAAAGTCTTGGACGGCCAACCCATGCATGGTGCAGGCGGGGAAGGGGGACGTAACTCCGCCTCTCAGGATGATCACCATGACCTTATTGAATCACACCACTGGCTATACTCCCGCCTCCGGCACGGTCCGCAGGACGATCGGGCATTTCCTTGCCCGCGCCGGCCGGCTCATCAATCATTTCGTCGCGGCCCTGATCGAGCAGCGCGCGCGCCAGGCCAGCCTCGTATTGCTCCGCAGTTTCGACGACCGTCAGCTTCGCGATATCGGGCTCGATCGCTGCACGATTGAATGCGGCCTGGCTGAAGCTGCCAAGCTGCGCTTGCAGCAGCAGGATGCCGTGCGTCGCAGCAGGACGGGAGGAGCGGCGTGAGCCGCTCCAACGTCCCGGCGTCACACGTGCTTCACCTCATGACGCATCACGAACGGCGCGAGCAGTGTGTGCACCTCACCGGCGACGGCCTCGCGCTTGTCGGCAGGTACACCCGCAAGCGTCACGGTCGCGATGCTGCCATGACTGCCATGCGCGCCGACATGAACCTTGGCGTCGATGCCGCGTTCGCGGAGCGGGGAGAGCACCTTCTCGAACACGCGCGTTGCGGCGTCCCAGCGCAGCTGCGGCTTGAACACTTTGCCGACGCCGGTGAGCGGCATCGGATCGATCGGGATTACCTGCACCGGCACGGCGGCGCGCTCCGGCGTGCGCTCGCGCACCCAGGTCTCGAGCTCGCCGGCCTCTACGCTCGCGCCGGGCTTGAGCTGCACATAGCCGACCGGTAGCTCGCCAGCATAAGCATCGGGCTGGCCGACCATGGCCGCGAGCGCCACGGCCGGATGCTGGAACATGATTTCCTCGATCGGCTGCGGATCGATATTGTGCCCGCCGCGGATCACCAGATCCTTTGCGCGGCCGGTGATCCAGAGATAGCCGTCGGAATCGAGCCGGCCGAGATCGCCGGAATTGACCCAGCTGCCGTCGACGAACGCGCCCTCGTTGTGCGCGTCGTTGAGATAGCCGCCGAACACGCCGGGGCCGGCCATGGTGACGACGCCGATCTCGTCCACGGCGCAGTCGCGCTCATATTTGCCCGCAAAATCCAGCTTGACGATGCGCACGCGGCTATAGGGCATTGGCAGGCCGGCGGAGCCGAGCCGGATCGGACGCTCCGGATAGGCCGTAGTGTGCACGCTCGACGTCTCGGTCATGCCGTAGACTTCCAGCACCGGAAGCTTGAGCTTGTCTTGAATGGCCTGGCCGACCGCAACGGGGATCGCCGATCCGCCGGCCGCGGCAAATCGCAGGCTCGAGATGTCGGCATTCCCCGGCGGAATCGTCATTGCTGCCGCCAGCACAGTCGGCACGCTGGAGAATGCTTCAGGCTTGAAGCGATCGATCAGCGCCCAGATGTTCTTCACCGAGTTCGGATTGCGCCAGCCCGACGGCGACAACACCACGAGGCAGCCTCCGGCTGACAATGTCACCAGCACTTGCGAGAGCGAGCCGCCGACATGATAGAGCGGCATGCCGAACAGGAATTGCGCACCCGGCTGCGACTTGAACAGCAGGTTCACCGCCCAGGCCTGATAGACTTGGTTGGCGTGGGTGTGGCGCACCAGTTTCGGCGTGCCGGTGGTGCCGCCGGTGTGGAAATAGGCGGCGATATCGCTGCCTGAAAATGTGCGGCCGCTGACCAGCCGGTCCGACGGTTGCGTCTTGATCAACTCGCTGAAGGCGTGGATGCCGTTGGCGGGGTCGCCGGCGCCATGCACCTGCACGATCGCTTTCAGATTCTTCAGCTTGCCGCGGACTTGCTCGATCTTCTGCCAGATGTCGGTGCCCGGCATCGGCCCGAGCGCGACCAGAACTTTTGTGTTGGCGGCTTCGAGGATCTCCGCGATCTGGTGCGGCTCCAGCAGCGGATTGACCGGGTTGGCGATCCCGGCGGCCTCGGCCGCGAACAGCGTCACGAAGGCGTTGGGCACCAGCGGCAGCAGGAAACTGACCACGTCGTTTTTGCCGACGCCGAGCGCATGAAACATGTTGGCGGCCTGCGTCACCCGCGCGAGGAAATCGCGATAGCTGATGACGACGGGTTGATCGGCCGGATCGGCGTTGGCGAGGAATTGCAGCGCCGGCGCATCGGGATTATGCGACGCGCCGAGCTTGAGCGCATCATAGGTGCTCTGCGCCGCGATGCGCTCGGCGTAAGGGGTTTGCTCGAAGGCGCGAAGCTGCGCATCGGTTGTGAAGATCGGGTAGTCGTTGCCGATGATACGATCGAGCAGATGAACGCCCGGCATTATCTGGTACCTCCCGGTGAACGTGCTTGTCTTGCGCGCCTTCTGTGGGCCGCGTGTGGGACAAATTATAGATTATTTGTGGGGCGTCCATGCCCATGTCTCGTCATTGCGAGCGAAGCGAAGCAATCCATCCACCCGCTTGCGGCGCTATGGATTGCTTCGTCGCTGCGCTCCTCGCAATGACGACAAGCGGCTGGTCCGCGCTACTTCTTCTCGGCGCTCTCGATGAACGGGCCGCTCTGGATGCGGCGGATCACGGTTGCCACGTCTTCCTCGAAATTGATGGCGTGATCCTTGCCAAACAGCAGCGACGAGCCGGTGCCCTGGCCGGGCTGCACGGTCAGGATATGGGTGATGTTGACCAGCACCTCACGTGTCGGAGGTCCGGGCCGCTTGAGCACGATGAATTTCGCCATTGCGTACTCTCCGCCAGAGAGTGAACCCCGGCTGTCTGCGACAGGCCGGGGACTTCCATTCTGGACGCGCCTCTGAGAACGACGCGGGCAAGCAGTCTACCGGCGAAGGTTTAAGAGAGGTTTGAGATTGGAACCCGCGCCTCAGCGTAGCGCGTCTACTTCGCCGCGGAGAAGCGGCTGTCGAACGAGTTCGCGCCTACGATGGGCTGCGAGCCGGCAACCATCGCGTCCCTGGCCGGAGCCGCGGGTGCGGCGGCGGCCGGAGCCGGAGCAGCAGCCGTATCCGACACCGACGGTTTTAGCGGCGGACGCGGCGCAGCGGCCTGCCTGGCCTCGACCGGCTTGAACGCCTTGGGCAGGGGCTTGGCTTCCGCCTTCGGCTTGGCCGGGGCCGGCGGAGGTGGGGCGCTTGCCGTGGTGTCGGGACCAGCGATGCCGATCTTGCGCCCGAGGCTTGCGAAGAAGCCTTCAGACTGTTGCTGCTGTTGAGGCGCCGCGGAAGCGACGCGCGTCCCTTGCCCTTGCGGCGCTGGCGCTTGCGGCGGAGCGGTTGCGACGACCGGCTCAACCCCTTGCTGCGCCTGCCACGGCGCGCGCGGTGGATTGACGGTGCCTGGAATGGTGCCGGGCGCGCGCGACAGCGACAGCAGCGTCAGGCCCTGGCCTTCGCCGCCTTCGGAAAGGCCGGTGCTGCCGCCGGGCACATGCGAGGCGAAGATCTGGTGCATACCGCCGTCGATGCCGGTGTTGAGCTTGGCGACCGGCGTGCCGCGCGACACCAGCTTGTTGTACTCGGCCGTCTCTTCGGCCTCCCGCTGCTGCATGGCGTCGGCGAGTTGCTCGTCGATCGCATAAGCAGGACACTTGGCGTTGACGTTGAACACGGGATCGTTCTTCGCATTCGGCGCACGGATCGCATCGAACACGTATTTCTTCTCGCAATAGGAGACCTTCGGCTCCTGCCGCGTCAGCTCGAAATGATCGTAGCCGACCTTGATCATCTTCCAGAACGCCATGTTCGGATTGTTGCGATGCTTCGCCATGTTGAGCGGCGTCATCCGGAACGGGTAGGCCTGGAACTGGAACGACTTCTGGCCGCCGAAAAACGAACTCGCGGCCGAGCGAATAGATCTCCGCGATCTGCTCGTCGGTCATCGCGTAACAGCCGCGCGAGGAACAGTCGCCATGCACCATCAGCTGCGAGCCAGTGTGGCCGAGCGCCGCGTCATAGGTGTTGGGATAGCCGGTGTTGAAGGAGAGGTAGTAGGCCGACGTCGGATTCATCAGGCCGGGCGTGATCGGATAGAAGCCTTCCGGTGCCTGGCGGTCACCCTCCTTCACCTTCGGTCCGAGATCGCCGGACCAGCGGCAGATCGGGTAGGTCTTCAGGAGCGCGAACTGCCCAGAGCGGTTCTGCTTCCAGACCTCGACCTCGGCTTCCATCTTGAAAAGGCGGATCAGCATAGGCGACTGCAGATCCATGTCCTTGTCGACCATCGCCTGAATCAGTTTCGGCGGGACCGGCTGGTTGGCCTTGGCGTTGGTGGCGAGCGAGATTTCATCGGTGTCGCAGCCCGACAGGAACACGCCCGCGGCGGCAAGTGCCGCCGAGGTGATAAGCGCGCGAACCAGCGTGCGATCGATCAATGCTAAAGCTCCACACCCTCCGGGCCGTTTTCGCCAACCCCAACTCGCGGCGAATGCCCTGAAGCCATTGACTAAAATTGTACCCTTTGACCCTCGTCCGGGCAACCCGAAGCGAGCACCGGAAGGGCAGGCGAAATCGCCATGGTCAACAAGGCTTAAATTACGAGGTCGCGGCCGAATTGCGGCCGAAATTGGCGAGCGGTTCCGGTTTGCCCAAAAAGCGCGTCACTGTGCCATTTTTGGGCGGAATTCACCGCAAAAACACGGGGGTTCAGCCCAGTTTCCGGCCGATATCGAGGAACTTCTGCCGCCGCTGCCGGCGGATGCCCTCGGCGTCGAGATTCCTGAGCTCAATGAAGGCCTGTTCGATCGCTTCACCGGTGGCCGCAATCATGGCGGTCGGATCGCGGTGAGCGCCGCCGACGGGTTCTTTGAGGATGGTGTCGACCACGCCGAATCGCAGCATGTCCTGGGCGGTGATCTTCATGCTGTTGGCGGCTTCCTGGGCCTTGGTGCCGTCGCGCCACAGGATAGAGGACGCCGCCTCCGGCGAGATCACGCTGTAGATCGCATGCTCGAACATCAGCACGCGGTTCGCGGTGGTGATTGCGATCGCGCCGCCCGACATGCCCTCGCCGGTGACGAGTGCGACATTGGGCACGCCAAGCGAGAGGCACGCATCGGTCGAGCGCGCGATCGCCTCGGCCTGGCCGCGCTCTTCGGCGCCGATGCCGGGATAGGCGCCGGCGGAATCCACGATCGACAGCACGGGAATGCCGAAGCGCTCGGCCATCTCCATCAGCCGCACGGCCTTGCGATAGCCTTCGGGGCGCGCCATGCCGAAATTGTGCTTGATGCGCGATTCCGTGGAGGCGCCTTTCTCCTGGCCGATCACACAGATGCTTTCGCCGCGGAAGCGGCCGAAGCCGCCCATCAGCGCCTCGTCCTCGCCGAACTTGCGGTCGCCGGCGAGCGGCGTGAACTCGGTGATCAGCGAATTGATGAAATCGGTGAAGTGCGGGCGCTGCGGATGCCGCGCAACAAGCGTCTTCTGCCACGGCGTCAGACTGGCATAGAGATCGGACAGCGCCTGGGCCGCCTTCTGTTCGATCAGTGCAACTTCGTCATGAATGTCGGTGCCGCCGGCCGCCATCGTGCGCAGCTCGTCGACCTTCGCATCGAGCTCGGCGACGGGCTTTTCGAAATCGAGATAGGAACGTATCTGATCCGGCATCGGGCCAATATAGGTAACAACGTGGAGGGGAGCGAAGCGGTTTCGAAGGGGAAGCGGAAAACGCGCTGCTTCAAGGGCTTAGTGCGTCATCCGGGGCGCCTTGGCAGGGTAATCGGGCGCGTCGTGGCTGTTTTGCGGGAGATCGCGGGGAAGTCAAGGAGGCTATTTCTCGGCGAGCGGGTGCAGGTCGCGCACCAGGCTCTTCAGGCGCTCCTCCACCACATGGGTATAGATCTGCGTGGTCGAGATGTCGGTGTGACCGAGCAGCGTCTGCACGATGCGCAGGTCCGCGCCATTGTGCAGCAGGTGGCTGGCAAAGGCATGGCGCAGCACATGCGGCGATACCAGTCGTGGCGCGAGGCCGGATGCGGCAGCGAGTTCTTTGAGGTCGCGCGCGAAATGTTGCCGCGTCAAATGACCGCTCTCGCCGAAGGACGGAAACAGCCATTTCGAAATCGCGGCATTCTTCTGCTTGCCGTTCTTCGCAGCGTCCGTCGCAGTGAGATAGTCCGCCATCGCCTGCCGCGAGGCATCGTTGAGCGGCACCAGCCGTTCCTTGTTGCCCTTGCCGCGCACCACGATCATGCGCGCGTCGTTGCGCGCCGCCGAGCGCGGCAGCGCCACCAACTCCGAGACGCGCAAGCCGGTGGCATAGAGCACTTCCAGCAGGCAATAGAGCCGTTGCGCGCGCAGGCGCTGCGAGGCCGACACGTCCGCCGTTTGCGACAACTCCTTGGCGCGCGTCAGCATGCGATCGACATCTGGTATCGACAGCACTTTCGGCAGGCCGCGGCCGCGCTTGGGGCCGGAGAGAATCGCCGCAGGGTCGTCGGCGCGAATGCGCTCGTTGAGCAGGAAGCGAAACAGGTGCCGGATCGCCGACAACCGCCGCGCCACGCTGGACGACTTGAAGCCGCGCGTATCGAGATCGGCGAGATAGTCGCGCAGCTTCTCGGTCGCAACGCCGGCAAAGCTTTGCCCCGACCGGGCACAGAATTCGGAGAAGTCGGTGAGGTCGCGGCGATAGGCCTCAATCGTGTTCTCGCCGGCCCCCTGTTCCGCCGCGAGCATGTCGAGGAACAGGCCGGTCAGTTTCGCATCTGAGGCTTTGGAACGCATGGTCCCGAACCTAATGGCTATTTCTTTAGAAACTTATCCGGCGGGATGGTCACGGTCATTTCCCGCGGTTTCGGCGTCACGAAGTTTGCCAGCGCAAAGATCGCGCCATAGACGATGCCGACGATCACGGCGACCGCCGTCAGGAAACGGAACAAGCTCGGCATCTCTATGCCCTGGACGCAGCGGAATTAACCAATGAAATCATCCAACATGTTCGCAAGGCGGTTGCAAGTCTCTCTGGCAACCGCATCGGCGGGGGTAGTATAGGTGGTTCAGAAACCGGCGGAATCCGCCAATCGCCGAATTTGAAGGCAATGTCCGAGACCACGTCACAAATAGCCCTTGCTGCCTCGCCCGAGGCCGAGATCCTGGCCGCGCTGGGCGCGCGTATGATCGTGCTGGTCGGCATGATGGGGGCGGGCAAGTCGACCATCGGGCGGCGGCTCGCCGCGCGGCTGCGCCTGCCTTTCATGGATGCCGACACCGAGATCGAGACCGCGCATACAATGCCGATCCCGGAGATTTTCGAGAAATATGGCGAGCCTTATTTCCGGGACGGCGAAGCGCGGGTGATCGCGCGCCTGCTCAACAGCGGGCCGGGCGTGCTAGCGACCGGCGGCGGCTCGTTCCTGCGTGAGGAGACGCGGCAGCGGATCGGCGACAAGGCAGTGTCGATCTGGCTCAAGGCAGATATCGACGTCATCATGAAGCGGGTGAAACGGCGCACCGACCGTCCATTGCTGCAAACCGAAGATCCCGCCGCCACCGTCAGCCGACTACTTTTCGAACGCGAGCCGGTCTACCAGCAAGCCGACCTCACAATCGCCTCACGCGACGTGCCGCATGAGAGGATCGTGGATGAGTGCATCCAAGCACTTTACCAAACCGTTGTGCGGGACGCTCAGGCATTTGCGTTAAGAGCGCCCCTACCTCCACCAGAAATTCCTGAAGCCGGTCCGGGGCCTCAGTTTGTGATCCGCGATGACGGCGTTATCGATTTTGCGCCTCCTTCATCTTTGGATAGCTCTGGGAACAACATTTCGCGTCTGCGCTCGTTGCACCCAACAATGTGCGAACTGATCCGAAGTGTCGCGGAGGCCTTAGGGCGCGGTAACGTGGCACATAAAGACCTTTTCGACCGAGCGCAGAACTATCGCGTTCTGATTGACCGGGAATTGCATGCAATACCGTTTGCGCAGCTGTATGTCGAAGGACTCCGATTAGAGAATGCATGGAAGGCGGCCAACGAAAAGATCGCCGAAAAAGAACTCCCTTCGCTATCTGCATCGACGACGGAAGAACTGGCGACGCTACTATCGCTGCACGGTACGTTCATGCTGTCTACTGCGGACGGCCTAGCGCTTCTCGGTTTGGAGGAAAGATACCAGAGGGGGCCCGGCGCGGAACGTGATCTCCGAGAGGCCCTCTCAATGTTCAGTCGCGAACTAACGGGGCAACCTCATTTTGTTGCATCCAGAGTAGCCACTTTCATAGCAAATACGACCGATGGAGCAGGTCAAGGTAAGTATCCCGAACGAAGCGCTGTAGCGGCCGTCAGCACCACGAAAAATATTGCCGTTGTGATGGTTAGTGGTGCAGTTCTTGGAGCGTTTCCATTTGTTGGTAATTTGGTGGCAGGCGAGGCAGGCGCGATTGGCGCCGGCGCGATAACCGTAGTGGGCCTCGCAGGGTTGAGAAATGCAAAATCATTTCTTGCGATTTCCGGCTTGGTGACAAAGGGGTTCGATAATTTAAGCGAAATCGACTTGCAACGCATAATTGCAAGCAATTTCGGCAAGCTTGCTCCATGGCTAGGATTTGTTCTTAAGATGGAGCCAACACTTCGTCGTCTCGCTTCGGAACGAGACGAATTTGGTTGGTTGGCTACATCGTTGGACTGGCTTAAGAAACAAACCGATCGAAGCAGTAAGCCTTAGTCGAACCAATCACTACGGACCATGTTTAGAATGACCGCGCCGCTGAAACAGGACACCACCATCGTCGACGTCGCGCTTGGCGATCGTGCCTATGACATCGTGATCGGCCGCGATGTGCTGGCTTCGCTCGGCGCGCGCGTCGCGGCGCTGCGGCCCGGCGTGCGCACCGCCATCGTCACCGACAAGACCGTTGCGAAACATTGGCTGGAAAAGACTGAAGCGTCGCTCACCGCGGCCGGTATTTCATCGTCGCGCGTCATCGTCGACGAAGGCGAGGGCTCGAAGACATATCATGTCCTCGAAAAAGTCTCGGAAGCACTGATCGCGGCCAGGATCGAACGTAACGATCTCGTCGTCGCGCTCGGCGGCGGCGTGGTCGGCGATCTCGCCGGCTTTGCCGCAGCCATCCTGCGCCGTGGCGTCGACTTCGTGCAGGTGCCGACTTCGCTGTTGGCGCAGGTCGATTCCAGCGTCGGCGGCAAGACCGGCATCAATTCGCCGCAGGGCAAGAATTTGCTCGGCGCGTTCCATCAGCCGGTACTCGTGATCGCCGACACCGCGGTGCTCGACACGCTGTCGCCGCGCCAGTTCCGCGCCGGCTATGCCGAGGTCGCCAAGTATGGCGTGCTCGGCGATGAAGCTTTCTTCTCCTGGCTGGAGAACAATCACGGCGAGGTCTTCAAGGGCGGTGCCGCGCGCGGGCACGCGATTGCGACCTCTTGCCGCGCCAAGGCCGCGATCGTGGCGCGCGACGAGCGCGAAACCGGCGACCGCGCGCTGCTCAATCTCGGCCATACCTTCGGCCATGCGCTGGAAGCCGCGACCGGATTTTCGGACCGCCTGTTCCATGGCGAGGGCGTCGCGATCGGCATGGTGCTGGCGGCGGAGTTCTCCGCCTCGCTCGGCATGATCGCGGCTTCCGACGCGGCGCGGGTGAAGCGTCACCTTGCCGATGTCGGGCTGCCGACCCATTTGCAGGACATCGCGGGTTTCGCGCAGGAAGGGCTTGCGGATGCCGACGCGCTGCTGGCGTTGATGGCGCAGGACAAGAAGGTCCGCCGCGGCAAGCTGACCTTCATCCTGCTCGAGGCCGTCGGTCGCGCCGTCATCGCAAAGGACGTCGATCCGTCGAAAGTTCGTGACTTCCTGCAGACGAAATTGAAGAGCAAGACATAACGATCGCGCCATGGACTGGCTGACATTCTGCATTGTGGCTGGGCTGCTCGGCGCTTCCGCGTTCTTTGCGGCAAGCGAGACCGCGCTGACCGGCGCCTCGCGCGGCAGCATGCTGCGGCTGTCGAAGCAGGGCAACCGCGACGCCGACGTGGTGTCCGCTTTGATTGCGAGGCGCGATCGGCTGATCGGCGCGCTGCTGCTTGGCAACAACATCGCCAATATCGGCGCTTCCGCGCTGGCGACCAATGTCTTCACCGGCTGGTTCGGCGAGGTCGGCGTGCTCTATGCGACCGCGCTCATGACGGTGCTGGTCGTGATCTTCGCCGAAGTATTTCCGAAAACCATTGCGATCAACGCACCCGATCGCGTCGCGCTGGCGGTCGCGCGCCCGATGCGGGTCACCATGTACGTGTTGGGACCGCTGCTCACTGTCATCGAGGGGGTCGTGCGCATCCTGATGCGGCTGCTTGGCATCAAGATCGGCGCCAACCAGCCGATCCTGTCGCCGACCGAGCGCCTGCGTGGCGCCGTCGATCTGCTTCATCATGAAGGAAAGGTGGAGAAGCACGATCGCGACATGCTGGGCGGCCTGCTCGATCTTCGCGAACTCGAAGTGTCCGACGTGATGATCCACCGCACCGAGGTGGTGATGGTCAATGCCGACCTGCCGGCCGACGAACTGGTCGGCGAAGTGCTGGCGTCGGAATTTACCCGCATCCCGCTGTGGCGCGACAAGCCGGAAAACATCATCGGCGTGCTGCACGCCAAGGATCTGCTGCGCGCCATCCGCGCGGCCGAGGGCGACACGACGCGGATCGATGTTCCCAGTCTTGCGCTGCTGCCCTGGTTCGTGCCGGAGATGCGCCCGGTCTCCGAGCAGCTCAAGGCGTTCCGCCGCCGCAAGACTCACTTCGCCATGGTGGTCGACGAGTATGGCGAGTTCGAAGGCATTGTAACGCTGGAAGACATCCTCGAGGAAATCGTCGGCGATATTTCCGACGAGCAGGATGTCGTGGTGGCCGGCGTACGCGCCCAGCCCGACGGCTCGGTGGTGGTCGACGGCTCGGTGCCGATCCGCGATCTCAATCGCGCGATGGACTGGAGTCTGCCCGACGAGGAGGCGACCACGGTCGCCGGCCTCGTGATTCACGAGGCGCGGTCGATCCCCGACCGCGGCCAGAGTTTCACCTTCCACGGTTTCCGATTCCGCGTGCTCAGGCGGGAGCGCAATCGCATCACGGCGCTGCGGATTGTTCCGGTGCCGCGCGAGACCGAGACGGAGGAGAAGAAGCCGAAGCGGGCGGGGACGGCGTTTTGAGCCTCAGCGGCCGCCTTCGCCCGGCGCCTGCGCGTGAATGGCCAGCGCATGCACGGAACCTGCGAGTTCGCCGGCCAATGTCGCATTTATCATGCGGTGGCGCTCGACCCGGCTCTTCCCTTTGAAAGCGTCAGATACGATATAAACCCGGAAATGCGACTCGCCGCCGGGGCGGTGGCCGGCATGGCCCTCATGCAGATGTGATTCGTCCTGCACCTCGAGGCCTTCGGGGGCGAAAGCTTCGCGCAACTTGTTGGTGATAGTCTCTCGGGTGGTCATGACGCCGCATTAAATCGGCGTCGGGCTGTTCGTCAATGTGGGAGTTTAAGGGTTTCGCAATGTCAAGACTTGAAGCTTTCCGCGTTGCGTAGTCAAAGTTCATCATGCCGATCGATTCCGCCAAGTTCTTCAACTCCATCCGCATCAAGCCGCGGCAGACCGCGCGTCAGCAGGCGAAGACGCGTGAGACCGCCGTCATGTGCGAATGGCCGGAGTGCAAGAACAAGGGGCCGCACCGTGCGCCCAAGGGCCGGGAGAACTCGCGCGAATACTGGCACTTCTGTCTCGACCACGTCCGCGAGTACAACCAGTCCTACAATTTCTTCTCCGGCATGAATGCCGACGCGGTTGCGCGTTACCAGAAGGATGCGCTGACCGGCCATCGCCCGACCTGGAAGATGGGCGCCAATGGCAGCCCGGGCAAAGGCAAGGGTTCCGCCGATTTCGACGGCGCCACCGATCCCTTCAGCATGTTTTCGGAGCTCAATGGCCGCGGCCGCTGGCGCCCCGGTCCGGGCGCGGAAGCCAAGGCCGAGACGCGCAAGGTGTTCAATGCCGAGCGCAAGGCGTTGCAGGTGATGGGGCTCGGCCCCGAGGCGACGCTGCAAGAGGTCAAGTTGAAGTACAAGGCGCTGGTGAAGCAGCATCACCCCGACGCCAATGGCGGCGATCGCTCGACCGAGGATCGCCTGATCGAGATCATCAAGGCGTATAATTATCTGAAGACGGTGGTGCGCGCGAGCTAGCGCATGATCCGGAAAAGTGGGCACCGGTTTTCCGATAAGATCATGCGCTAAAATAACGCACGCACAGACTCGTCCATGCCTCAAGCAGGCACTCTTCCCGCATAATGTGAGCTGGGCCGGATCAGCCGTCCGGTGCGACGCTGTTCTAGCGCATGCGCGGTCCAGCCGGCTGCGCGCGCCACCGCAAAGATCGGCGTAAAGGCCTGGCGCGGGATTTCCAGCGCATCGAGCAGGATCGCGGTGAAGAACTCGACATTGGTCTCCAGCGGACGGTTCGGATTCTTCTTCCGCAAGGCTTCGCGGATGTAGCTTTCGACCTCGCTGGCAAACGGCAGGTCGGCGCCATCAGCCGAGAGCCGCCCGATCGCGGCCTTGAGCACGTCGGCGCGGGGATCGCGCACGCGATAGACGCGATGGCCGAATCCCATCAGCCGTTCGCCGCGCGAAAGCGCATCGTCGACCCAAGGCTTGATGCGTTCGCGGGAGCCGATCGCATCCAGCATCTCCAGCACCGGCTCCGGCGCACCGCCATGAAGGGGTCCCGTCAATGCGCAATAGCCGCCGGTGATTGCTGCGAACAGATCGGCCTGGGTCGAGGCGATCACGCGCGCCGTGAAGGTCGAGGCATTCATGCCGTGGTCGCACACCGTGACGAAATAAGTGTCCAGCGCGACGGCGTTGCGCGCTTCCGGCGCGCGCCCGTGCAGCATGCGAAGCGTATCGGCCGCATGCGAGAGTGTTGCATCGGGAGCAATCGGCGGCTGGCCTTTGGCCTGCTGCACCAGCGCGCCGACGATGACCGGGCAGGCGCCGACGATGGTCGCTTCATGATCGAGTTCCGCTTTCGGCGCGCAAGCCTGCGACCGCCGCCCGAAAGCCGTCGACGACCGACAGGCCGCGGGTGGCCGGGAGCAGATCGGGCAGGCGTGCGAAGGCGCGTGCGCGGGCAGCGCCGAGGTTCGCCCGCACATTGGCCTCGCTGAACTCTTTGCCCGTCGCGCCGCTCCATAGCCGCGCCGTCACGCTCTCGAAACTCGCTTTGCCTGCGAGATCGCCGACGCGCTCGCCGGCGATGATCAGTTCGCCACGCTCGCCATCGACGTGGCTCAACACGGTCTCGGCGGCCGGCACGCCGTCGAGCCCAATCGCGCTCTTGGTGAGATGCATATTCATGACCGGATCTCCTTTCAGCCCAAGGGGCAGGTCTGGGGTCAGGCTTTAAAGGTCGGTCGACTCGACAGATTGATCAATCTTGATTATCTAAATCAATATGAAAAAATTCGAGGCGCTTTACCTGTCCGCCCGCGAGGCGTCCGCCGAACTGGCGATCTCGCCGGCGACGCTCTACGCCTATGTCAGCCGCGGCCTGATCCGCTCCGAGCCGTCGCCGGACTCGCGCAGCCACCGCTACCGCGCCGAGGACATCCGCGGCCTGAAGGAGCGGCGCCTGCCCTCGGTCGAACCGCGCGGCTTCAAGAGTTTCGATCCGGATTTGCCGGTCATGGACTCGGCGATTTCAACCATCACCGAGGAAGGCGCGATCTATCGCGGGGTGAACTGCGTCGAACTCGCCGAAAAGGACACGCTCGAGCATGCCGCGACGCTGTTGTGGGACGTGACCGGCGTCGATCCGTTCTCGCCGGACAATTGTCCTGAGGTTTCCGACGAGATGCGCGCCATTGCGGAAGCCGCGCGCCGCGCCGCGCCGATCGACCGCGCGATTGCGGTGCTGGCGCTCGCGACCAGCGCCGATCCCGGCGCCTTCACGCGCGCATGGGAAGGCCGCGCCATGGTTGGCGCACGCATCCTGCGGCTCCTGGTTGCTACGATGCTGAACACCACGCCGTCGGCGGAGCCGCTGCATTTGCAGATCGCGAAGGTCTGGGCAGGCGACAACAAGCACGCGCCCGATCTGATCCGCCGCGCGCTGGTGCTGCTCGCCGATCATGAACTCAATGCCTCGACCTTCACCGTGCGCTGCGCGGCATCGACCGGCCTCAGTCTCTACGACGCCGTCATCGCCGGCCTCGCCGCGCTCAAAGGCCCGATGCACGGCGGCGCGGGCGTTTTGGCCTCGCGGCTGGTGAAGATGCTGATCGATCATGATCCCGAGCCTGTGATCCGCGAACGCGTGGCGCTCGGCGAGCGGTTTGCCGGCTTCGGTCACGGCGTCTACAAGCGCGGCGATCCACGCGCGATCTCGCTCTTGAACGCGCTGACCCGCGCCGGCGCCGCGCGAAAATTCACCAAGGAAGTCCCGGAGCGCATCGCGGAAGCGACCGGCGAGTTCGTCAACATCGACTATGCGCTGGCCGTGCTGGCGCACAGCCTGCGGCTTACCCCTGGCAGCGAGCTCACGCTGTTCGCAATGGCGCGCACCGTCGGTTGGGTCGCACATGCCAGCGAACAATTGCAGCATGGCAAGCTGATCCGGCCGCGTGCGCGTTATGTCGGCCCCGCGCCGGGACGGGGCGTCCTGAGTTAGCCAGCGTCCTTGATCCGCCGCGGGGCCGGCTCGATCACGCTGCCGCCGTGCCGGCGGCGGATGGTCCATATTGCGAGCGCAAGGATGATGGCGCCCCCGATAATGATCGGCATCCAGTGATGCTTGGCGCTGCCGCCGGTATCTGCGAAGACGCCGAAGCGGTCGAGCAGCGAGACCGCCATCACGCCGGGCAGTACGTGCGCCAGGGCCCACAGCAGCACCGCGAAAACGTTCACGGGATAGAAGCGAGACGGCGGCATGGCGAGCGCGCCGGCCGTCATCGGCACGAAGGCGCGGATCGGCGGCACGAAGCGCGCAAAGAACACCGCCCAGATACCCCAGCGCTGAAAGAAGGCCTCGCTCTGCGCGACCACGCGCGGATAATGCGTCAGCGGCCAGGCCGAGAGGATTTCGCGCTGCGAGCGATGGCCTGCCCAGAATGCCGAACCGTCGCCCACCAACGCGCCGGCAATCGCCGCGAGCAGCACCCATTGCAGCTTGAGTTCGCCGCTCGGCACCAGCGCGCTCAACGCGAGAATGACGGTCGAGCCCGGGATCACGCTGCCGACGACCGGAACCGCTTCCAGCAATGCCGCGAGAAAAAGCGTGAGATAGGCAAGCCAGGCATTCGCCGAGACAAACGCAATCAATGGATCGATATAAGAGGCCACAAAATTCCTGTGCTGGTTGAGTGCCCGGCCGCCGACCGGCCTACCATAACTATAGGGAGCGGCGGAAAGTGCCATGGGAACCGGGCACTCGGCGGTGCCTGCCCTGGAAAATCCACGTGATTCGCAGGGCAGCCTTTCGAAAACCGCGTCCCGTGCCTATCTCGATGAAAGTACAGCGGAACTTTGATTGGGCGGCGGGCTTCTGCCCGCCCGTGCACTCTGCTAGGCTAGCAGCCAAGCCCTCATCCGCAGCCATGCCCCAAAATCTGGTTTCGGGAACGCCCGGGACCCTCGGAGGATTGATGACGACCGCCGCGACCAATGCACAGGAAGCCACCGGCCTGCCCGACATGAAGGTGTCGGTCCGCCAGGTGTTCGGAATCGACAGCGATCTCGAAGTGCCGGCCTATTCCGAAGTCGATCCGCACGTGCCGGAGGTCGATACCGATTATCGCTTCGACCGCGCCACCACGCTCGCGATCCTTGCGGGCTTCGCCAGGAATCGCCGCGTGATGGTCACCGGCTATCACGGCACCGGCAAGTCGACCCATATCGAGCAGGTCGCCGCGCGGCTGAACTGGCCCTGCGTGCGCGTCAATCTCGACAGCCACATCAGCCGTATCGATCTGGTCGGCAAGGACTCCATCGTCGTCAGGGACGGCAAGCAGGTCACCGAGTTTCGTGACGGCATCCTGCCTTGGGCGCTTCAGCACAATATTGCGCTGTGTTTCGACGAATACGACGCCGGCCGCCCCGACGTGATGTTCGTGATCCAGCGCGTGTTGGAAGTCTCCGGCCGCCTGACCTTGCTCGACCAGAACAAGGTGATCAAGCCGCATCCGGCGTTCCGTCTGTTCTCGACGGCGAACACCGTCGGCCTCGGCGACACCTCGGGCCTCTATCACGGCACCCAGCAGATCAACCAGGGCCAGATGGACCGCTGGTCGATCGTCACCACGCTGAACTATCTCGCGCATGACGAGGAAGTCGAGATCGTGCTGGCTAAGGCGCATCACTATCGCACCCAGGAAGGCCGCGACATCGTCAACAAGATGGTGCGGCTCGCCGATCTCACGCGCAACGCGTTCTCGAACGGCGATCTGTCGACGGTGATGAGCCCGCGCACGGTGATCACCTGGGCGGAAAACGCCGACATCTTCGGCGATATCGGCTTTGCGTTCCGCGTCACCTTCCTCAACAAGTGCGACGAACTGGAGCGACCGCTTGTGGCCGAATTCTATCAGCGCTGCTTCAACACGGAGCTGGCCGAATCCGCGGTCAACGTGGCGCTGAGCTAGCCCATGCCGAAAATCGCCGTCGAGCGCACCATTGGAAAGACCAAGAAGGCGGTGCTCGACGGTTTGATCGCCTACAACACCGAGAAGATGGGGAAGCAGAAGTACAAACGCTTTGCCGTCTCGTTGCGTGAACGGAACAGGGTGGTCGGCGGCATCGTCGGAGAAGTCTGGACCACGGTTCTGTTTATTCAGTTGTTCTGGATCGAGCAGAAGATGCGGGGCAAGGATTACGGGACGAAGCTGATCAAGGCGATCGAGGACGAGGCGCGGCGCTTCGGGGCTACGCACTCTTACGTCGACACGATGAGCTTCCAGGCGCCGGGCTTCTATCGCGCCTGCGGATACAGGGAATACGGTTCGATCGAGGGTTATCCTGATAACGTCACCCGTCACTGGTTCACCAAATCGCTATGAGCACCTCCAACAGCAAATTCCGCACCGGCGCCAAGGAAGCGCCGACCGAGCCGTTCAAGCGCGCGGTCACGTCCTGCCTGCGCGCCATCGCGCGCTCGCCGGAGCTTGAAGTCTCGTTCGCGGCGGAACGGCCGGGACTTGCGCCGGGCAAGGCGCGGCTGCCGGAACCGGCGCGCAAGATGACGCGGCGCGATGCCGCGATCGTGCGCGGACACGCGGACTCGATCGCGCTCAAACTCGCCTGTCACGATCCCAAGGTTCATCGCAAGCTGATGCCGGGCAATCCGCAGGCGCGCGGCGTGTTCGAGGCGGTCGAGCAGGCCCGGGTGGAGGCGATCGGCGCGCGGCGGATGTCGGGTGTTGCGAAGAATCTCACCGCGATGCTCGACGATCACTTCCATCGCGGCAAGTATGATGAGATCACCGACCGTGCCGATGCGCCGCTGTCGGATGCGCTTGCTATGCTGGTGCGCGAACGGCTGACCGGCATGGCGCCGCCGACGGCGGCAAAGAAGATGGTCGACCTCTGGCGGCCGCTGCTCGAAGACAAGATCGGCGCGCGGCTCGATCAGTTGGCCCGTGTTACCGAGGACCAGACAAAATTCGGCGACTTGGTCCACGACCTGCTGTCGGCGCTCGATCTCGGCGACGAGCGCGACGCGGAAACCGACGAAAACGACGACGAGAACAATCCGGACGGCGACAGCGATCAGTCCGGTGCGGAGGGCTCGCCCGATTCCGACGCCGCGCAGGAAATGAGCGCCGACCAGGCCGAGGCGTCTTCGGACGATATGTCCGAAAGCGCGATGGAAAGCGCGCAAGCCTCCACCAGCGATACGCTCGACGACGGCGAGCTCGGCGACGACGAGACGCCGGGCGAGGCGACGCGGCCCAATTCGCACGGCAAGAACGAGCCGCGCGGACCGGAATATCACGCTTTCGCGCCGAAGTTCGACGAGGTGATCGCGGCCGAAGACCTCTGCGATCATGACGAGCTGGAGCGGTTGCGCAGCTACCTCGACAAGCAGCTGGCGCATCTGCAAGGCATTGTTGCGCGACTGGCGAACCGATTGCAGCGCCGCCTGATGGCGCAGCAGAACCGCGCCTGGGAGTTCGATCTCGAAGAAGGCATCCTCGATCCGGCGCGGCTGTCGCGTGTTGTGACCGATCCCTATCATCCGCTGTCCTTCATGCATGAAAAGGAAGCGACCTTCCGCGACACCGTGGTGACCTTGCTGCTCGACAATTCCGGCTCGATGCGCGGACGCCCGATCACGGTGGCGGCGACTTGCGCGGACATCCTGGCGCGCACGCTGGAGCGCTGCGGCGTCAAGGTCGAAATCCTCGGCTTCACCACGCGGGCCTGGAAGGGTGGACAATCGCGCGAAGCCTGGCTCGCTGCCGGCAAGCCGGCCAATCCCGGCCGCCTCAACGACCTCCGTCACATCATCTACAAGGCGGCCGACGCGCCCTGGCGTCGTGCGCGCAAGAATCTCGGCCTGATGATGCGCGAAGGCCTGTTGAAGGAGAACATCGACGGCGAGGCGCTGGACTGGGCGCATAAGCGCCTGCTCGGCCGGTCCGAGCAGCGCAAGATCCTGATGATGATCTCGGATGGCGCGCCGGTCGACAATTCCACGCTGTCGGTCAATCCTGGCAACTATCTCGAGCGGCATCTGCGCCACATCATCGAGGAGATCGAGACCCGCTCGCCGGTCGAGCTGATCGCGATCGGCATCGGCCATGACGTGACGCGCTACTATCGCCGCGCGGTCACCATCGTGGACGCCGAGGAACTCGGCGGCGCCATCACCGAAAAGCTCGCCGAACTCTTCACCGAGACCCACGGCGCGCCGCCGGCCGCGCGCGGCCAGCGCCGG
>CAWCGA010000005.1:0-312698 GCA_963794775.1 uncultured Alphaproteobacteria bacterium
CTACCCCAGATGCTTCTTGAAGTACTCCGTCGCACGGCCCCAGGCCTGCTCGGCGCATTTGCGATCATGCACCGACATTCGCTGCTCGTTGGCAAAGCCGTGCTCGGCGTCGTAGCGATGGATGTCGAGCGGCTTGTTGGCCGCCTTCATCGCCTTCTCGAACGCGTCGACCGCGGCTGGCGTACACCAGTCGTCCTTGCTGGCGAAATGCGCCTGCAGCGGAATGCGCACATCTGCGGGCTTGGCCGCCTGCTCCGGCGGGATGCCGTAGAACACCACGCCCGCGGTCAACTCCGGAATCTTGGTCGCACCGATGATCGTCACCGCGCCGCCGAGGCAGAAGCCGGTGAGGCCAACCTTGGCGCCGTTGCGCGCCAGATACTGCGCGGCGCCGCGCACCGTCTGGGTGGTGGCGTCCATGAAGTCCAGCGAGTTCATCTCTTTTCCTGCGGCGTCCGTGTCGTGATACGGCACCACCGTCCCCTTGTAGAGATCGGGTGCCAGCGCGTCGAAGCCGGCGCGCGCGAAGCGATCGCACATGCCCTTGATCTGGTCCTGCAGGCCCCACCATTCCTGGATCACCACGACGCCGGGCGCATCGCCGCGCGCCGCATTGGCGAGATAGCCGGACGCGTCCTTGCCGTCCGGACGCTTGAAGGTGATGATGGTGCCCATGGTTCCTCCGACGTTGTTTTCTTGAGTGCTGGGTCGACAGCCATTTTGGCCGCGACGCGCGCGGGACGCAATGAGAGTTCGTCATTCCGGGATGCGTGCGCAGGCACGCAGGCCCGGAAACCATAACCCCATCCGGTGGTTATGGATTCCGGGCTCGCCGCTTCGCGGCGCCCCGGAATGACGACACAAACAAAAAAGCCCCCTCTCGGGGGCTTTCGCATCTCAAATCGCCACCACACCTCAGTGCGCGTCGGCCCAGACCTTCTTCTTGGTGAAGTAGGCCATGCCGGCCAGGATGATCAGCACGATGAACACCATGAAGCCCATCTTCTTGCGTTCCTCCATGTGCGGCTCGGCGGCCCACATCAGGAAGGTGGTGACGTCCTTGGCGTATTGCGCAACGGTGGCCGGCGAGCCGTCGTCGAAGGTCACCTGGCCGTCGTTGAGCGGCTTCGGCATCTTGATGCCATGGCCCGGGAAATACTTGTTGTAGTAGGAGCCCTCGGGAAGCGTGACGCCGGCCGGCGGCTTGTCCTCAAAACCCTGCAGGATCGCGTCGACATAGTCGGGACCCTGCTCCTGGTACTGGGTGAAGAAGTCGATGATGAAGCGCGGGAAGCCGCGCTCATAGCCGCGCGCTTTCGCGATCAGCGACAGGTCGGGCGGCAGGGCGCCGCCATTGGCCGCGCGGGCCGCCTGCTCGTTCGCAAACGGCGCGGGGAAATAGTCCGCCGGGCGGCCGGGCCGCTCGAACATCTCGCCCTGATCGTTGGGACCGTCCTTGATCTTGTACTCGGCGGCGAGGCCCGCGGCCTGCGCCTCGGAATAGCCGGGACCGCCATGGTCCGCGATGTTGCGGAACGCGATGTAATTCAGCGAGTGGCAGTTGGAGCAGACTTCCTTGTAGACCTTCAGGCCACGCTGCAGCGCGCCGCGATCGTAGGAGCCGAACGGCCCCGAGAACGACCACTTCTGCGCCGGCGGCGCCTCGGCCTCCTCGGCACGCGCCTGGCCTGAGCTGCCGATGAGGAGACCGCCGGCAACGATCATGGCGACGACGCTAGCTGCGATCTTGCCGCCCTTGGCCAGCACCGCATCCGCAATCGAGTTCGGCACGGCACGCGGCGTCTCGATCCGCGAGAGCAGCGGCAGGATGACCAAGAAGTAGGCGAAGTAGCAGATCGTCAGGATGCGGCCGGCGATTACATAAATGCCCTCCGGCGGCTTCGAGCCGAGATAGCCGAGCAGGATGCAGACCACGACGAACATCCAGAAGAACTGCTTGGCCAGCGGACGATACTTGCAGGAGCGCGTCTTCGCGCTGTCGAGCCAGGGCAGGAACACCAGCACGATGATCGCCGAGAACATCGCGACCACGCCGGCAAGCTTGTTCGGGATCGAGCGCAGGATCGCGTAGAACGGCAGGTAGTACCATTCGGGCACGATGTGCGCCGGCGTCTGCGCCGGATTGGCCACGATGTAGTTGTCGGAGTTGCCGAGATAGTTCGGCATATAGAAGATGAACCAGGCGTAGAGCAGCAGGAACACCGAGACGCCGAACATGTCCTTGATGGTCGCGTGCGGCGTGAAGGGCACCGAATCCTTGTCGGTCTTGATGTCGAGGCCGTCAGGATTGTTCTGGCCTGCGACGTGCAGCGCCCAGACGTGCAGCACGACCACGCCCGCGATCAGGAACGGCAGCAGGTAGTGCAGCGAGAAGAAGCGGTTCAGCGTCGGATTGCCGACGGAGTAGCCGCCCCACAGCAGGGTCACGATGCTGTCGCCAACATAAGGGATTGCCGAGAACAGGTTGGTGATGACGGTGGCGCCCCAGAAGCTCATCTGGCCCCACGGCAGCACATAGCCCATGAAGCCGGTCGCCATCATCAGCAGGTAGATGATGACGCCGAGGATCCAGAGCACCTCGCGCGGCTCCTTGTACGACCCGTAATAGAGGCCGCGGAACATGTGCACATAGACCGCGAAGAAGAACATCGACGCGCCGACCGCGTGCATGTTGCGCAACAGCCAGCCGTAATTGACGTCGCGGACCAGCAGTTCGACCGACTTGAAGGCCAATTCTGAGTTCGGCGTGTAGTGCATCGCCAGGATCACGCCGGTCAAGATCTGGATGCCCAGCATGAAGGACAGGATGGCGCCGAAGGTCCACCAGTAGTTCAGGTTGCGCGGCGTCGGATAGGCCACGAACGAGGAGTGCATGAGGCCAAGAATCGGCAGGCGCCGTTCGAACCACTGCAAGGCTGGATGGCTCGGCTGGAAGTCGGAGGGTCCGCTCATGATGCGATCCTGAGGAAGCTGAAACGAGGCGTGAAATCCGGTGAGGTCCGGCTTCAGCCGATCTGGATTTTGGTGTCGGAAGCGAAGGCGTATGGCGGCACCGGCAGGTTGGCGGGCGCGGGCCCCTGGCGGATACGGCCGGAGCTATCGTATTGCGAGCCGTGACAGGGGCAGAAGAAGCCGTCGTAATTGCCCTCATGCGCGATCGGGATGCAGCCGAGATGGGTGCAGATGCCGATCACGACCAGCCACTGGTCGTGGCCGTCCTTGACGCGGGATTGATCGGTCGCGGGGTCCTTGAGGTCGCCGAGCGGGACCTTCTGGGCCTCCTCGATCTGCTTCTTGGTCCGGTGCATGATGTAGATCGGCTTGCCGCGCCAGAACACCTTGATGTCCTGACCTTCGGCGATCGGGGCGAGATCAACCTCGATCGGCGCGCCGGCCGCAATCGTCGAGGCGTCCGGATTCATCTGGGAGACGAAGGGCCAGAGTGCGGCCAGGCCGGAGACGCCCGCGGCCGCGCCCGTTGCAACAAAGAGGAAATCACGGCGTGTCGGATGGTCCGCCGAAGACGTTGTCGTCACGATCCCAAACCCTTTCTCAAGCTCGCAGCCGGTGGAACCGTCCCGAAAGACGCCCCAGACGTCAACGGGATAGGATGCCGGCGCCCGCGACCCCCGCGGCGGCTAGAAGACCGGCTTTTTCGGCTCTTTGGGGCCAAACAAGCAGTCCAGAATCGTTCTATTGGCACCCTTGCCGAAAGAGCGCAAGCCCACTATCCGCAAGCCCACGTGCAATGCACTAATTCCGTCCAGACCGTTGTTTTATTCATACATTCCGTAAGGCACGACCATGATGGAATTGGCTTTATTCCAGCCCGACATCCCCCAGAACACGGGCACGATTTGCGGGCTTGAGTGACGTCGGTGTGCTGCAATCCAGCGAGACGCCGAACCCTGCAGTGGCCGGGAAATCTGTACCTCAAACGGGCCACGTGATATCATTTCATCCATGACCAAAGACCAAGTAAAACAGGTTCTTGACCGCGTTTTGACCTGGCCGCGGGAGCGACAGGAAGACGCCGCGCAAATGCTGCTGGTGCTGGAAGCACGCCAGGGTGAACTCTATCATCCTGATGACGACGAATGGGCCGCGATCGAGGAAGGGTTCGCGCAAGCCAAGCGCGGCGAAGCTGTATCGGCGGATGAAATTGCAGCACTGCTTAAGCCACGCGGATCATGACCGTTCGGTTCACGCCGCGCGCACGGGACGATATTCGGGAAATTCTGGAATATATCGCCAAAGAGAATCCCTCAGGCGCCGAGCGCGTGGGTCGAGCGATTTTCGATACGACCGCGCTGATCGCTGCGCGACCTCATCTCGGCATTCGCAACGCGAAAGCTCCCGAATTGCGCAGCCGCCTTGTCACGCGATATCCGTACCGTATCCACTATTTCGTCGAGAACGCCGATATCTGGATCGTTCACATCCGACATTCCTCCCGGCGTCCCCTCAATGAATAAGTTCGAATTCACATGCAGATCGCGCTTTTCCAGCCCGACATCCCCCAGAACACGGGCACCATCCTGCGGCTCTGCGCGTGCCTCGATGTTCGGGCCCATATCATCGAACCGGCGGGATTTCCGGTCTCCGACCGCGCCTTCCGCCGGGCTGGAATGGACTATCTCGACCAGGTGACATGGATGCGTCACGATTTCATGGACCCGATTCGAGCAATGGCGGCGCGGCGAAAGCTACCGGCTGCTGCTGTTCACCACCAAAGCCGACGTCTCCTACCTTGATTTTCGCTATGAGCCGTCGGACATCCTGCTGTTCGGACGGGAGACCATCGGCGTGACGGACGAGGTCGTGGCGGCCGCGGATGCACGGTTGAAAATCCCGATGAAGCCGACCTTGCGCTCGCTCAATGTCGCCATGGCGGCGGCCATGGTTACAGGTGAGGCGTTGCGGCAGACCAGGACGTGATTTGATGGACGTAAACCTCATCGAGCATCGCAAGACCCGTGCTCGCGCCTGGTTCGAGGCGCTACGCGACGACATCTGCGTAGCCTTCGAGCGGCTCGAGGACGAGGCGCCGGATTCGCTCTACGGCGGCGAGCCGGGCCGCTTCGTACGCACGCCTTGGCAGCGCACCGACCATACCGGTGCCGCGGGCGGTGGCGGAGTGATGTCGATGATGCGCGGCCGGCTGTTCGAGAAGGTCGGTGTGCATTGCTCGACCGTGCATGGCGAGTTCGCGCCGGAATTCCGCGCGCAGATTCCGGGCGCGGCCGACGACCCGCGGTTCTGGGCGTCGGGCATTTCGCTGATCGCGCACTTGCACAATCCGAACGTTCCCGCCGTGCACATGAACACGCGCTTCGTCGTCACCACCAAGAGTTGGTTCGGCGGCGGGAGCGATCTGACGCCAGTGCTGGAGCGGCGACGTACGCAGGAGGACAAGGACACGCTCGACTTTCACGCCGCGATGAGGGCGGCCTGCACCGGGCCGAACGGCGTCGCCGATTACGACAAGTACAAAAAATGGTGCGACGACTATTTCTATCTGCCGCATCGCAAGGAGGCGCGCGGCATCGGCGGCATCTTCTACGACTGGCAAGACAGCGGCGACTGGGACGCCGATTTCGCCTTCACCCAGGATGTCGGCCGCGCTTTCCTGAAGATCTATCCCGAGCTGGTACGGCGCAATTTTGCGACGACATGGACGGGAGCCGATCGCGAGGAGCAGTTGATCCGCCGCGGCCGCTATGTCGAGTTCAACCTGCTGTACGACCGCGGCACCATTTTCGGACTGAAGACCGGCGGCAATGTCGACTCCATCCTCTCCTCGATGCCACCCGAGGTGAAGTGGCCGTGACGACAACGCTGCCGCGCGCGATGCTGATCGACATGGACGACACCATCCTGTCGGCTTACGGCCGGCCGGAGATCGCGTGGAATCACATCGCGGGCGAATTTGCCGGCGAACTTGCGCCTGTCCCGCCGCAACAGGCCGCGGGTGCGGTGCTGACCTTCGCGCGAAACTTCTGGGCCACCGCCGAACCGGCATGGCGGTTGAAGCTCGAGGAAGCCCGGCGCATGGCGGTGCGCGGCGGCTTTGCGGCACTCGCTGCGAGCGGCCACCCTCGCCTCTCCGACGAGCTCGCGAACCGCATCGCCGACCGCTTCACCCGATATCGCGAGGAGGAGATGTTCGTCTTTCCCGGCGCGCATGAGGCGATCGACGAGCTGAAGGCGCTCGGCGTCAGGCTCGCGCTGGTCACCAACGGCGCAGCCGACACCCAGCGCGCCAAGGTCGAGCGCTTTGAGTTGGCGCACCGCTTCGATCACGTCCAGATCGAGGGCGAACACGGCTTCGGCAAGCCGGACGAGCGCGCCTACCTGCATGCGATGGAGGCGCTCGGCGTCACCGCGCCCGACACCTGGATGATCGGCGACAATCTGGAATGGGAGGTGCAAGCGCCGCAGCGGCTCGGCATCTACGCGATCTGGATGGACGTGCATGGCGACGGCCTGCCGGAGGGTTCGACCGTCAGACCCGACCGCATCATCCGCTCGCTGAAGGAACTGGTGCCGGGGAAAAGTTAACGCGCCCGACCTGGCATGCGGCGTTCACTCGATCAGCTTGTCGGCGCGCAGAAGAAAACCTGCGGGAATCTCGAGGCCGATCTCCTTTGCGGTACGAAGGTTGACCACAAGCTCGAACTTGCTGGGCTGTTCGACCGGAATGTCGGCAGGGCTTGCACCGCGCAGCAACTTGATGAGTTGGCGAGCCAGCAGCCGAAACTGCTCGGTCATGCGCGGCCCGTAGCCGATCAGACCACCTTCTTCCGCCATGTCAGGCCATTGGTAGATCGCGGGAAGGCGCAAATCCCTGATGCGTTCCAGCATGGGGCGGCGATTGAAGAAGAACAGTTGCGTCGCGAGCACATTGATCGCGCCGGCGCCGGCCGATTTCGCTGCATCCAGAGCGGGGACGATCTCTTCTTTCGCATTGACCGGAAATACGGAGAGCTCGATACCGCGGGCTCTTGCCGAGTTGACCAACACCTGAAGGTGCGCGGGCTTGTCGACGTTTGGATCGGCGAGCACAGCGATTTGACGCAGGCCCGGCACGGTCTCCAGCAGCAAGTCGCCTCGTTTGCCATCAAGCTCGGGCGAGATCAGGCTTAACCCGGTGGTGTTGCCGTCGGGATGCGCAAGCGACGAAACCAGGCCTTCCGCGACAATGTCTTCCGACATGGTGAGAATCGGGATCGTCGTTGTCACGGACTGGGCAGCCTTGGCGGGCGCGAAACCGGGCGCGAAGATCACATCGGGCGAAGCCTTGACGAGCGCGTTGGCCGCCGCCGCGAGATCACCGTCCATGCCATAGTCGAGCACCGTGAGATTTTGCGTCTCGATGAACCCGGCGAGCCGCATTTCGTCGAGCAGCGCACCGAACGTCGGCAAGCGGCGTTGCGTTTGCGGCAGCGCTGTCAGGTAAGCAACGCGATAAGTCCGCCCGGGCGACTGGGCCCGGCCGACGATCGGCCATGCAGCCGATCCTGCCAGCATGCCGAGAAATTCACGCCGCCGCATCTCCCCTCCCCGAGCTCAACGGGCAACATCTTACGGTTCGATGTGGCCCTCAATCAATGCATCGCGAACCGCCGCAGCGCCGCCCAGATCATCACCAGTCCGCCGATGATGATCTCGGCAACAGGTCATGAGCGGAAATGCGCGTAGTCACTCGATCACCTCGTCGGCGCGTGCGAGCAGTGCGGGAGACATGGTGAGCCCGAGCGCCTTTGCGGTGGTGAGATTGATGCAGAGCTGGAAACCGGTCGGCTGCTCGACCGGCATGTCAGCTGGTCTTTCGCCTTTCAGGATGCGGTCGACGAAATAGGCGGTGCGGCGCGCGATCAAGCGCTGGTCCGCGCCATAGGAGATCAGCATGCCGGCATCCAGCACTTCCTTCACATAGCCGCAGCAGGGCAATTTGCGCGCCAGCGCGAGCTCCGCGATCCTCTTCTTGCCGACATAGAACAGGCTTTCCGCGTTGAAAATAATGGCCTCCATGCGGTCGCCCACCATGGCATCAAACGCCGGCTCGATGGCGTCGAGCGTGCCGACGCTATAAGGCTTGCACGCCAGTCCGAGCTTGGGACCGGCGGCGTTCGCTTGCTCGACATAGAAATTGGAGATCGGGTTGGTCGGGTTGACCATCATGGCAACCTTCGTGAGTTGCGGATTGATCTCCTTGAGATATTCGAGCCGCTTGCCGACAAGCTCGAGACCGAAATTGGTAAGGCCCGTCGCGTTGCCGCCGGGATGGCGGATGCTCTCGACGAGCTTGGCGCCGATCGGATCGGCGACATACATGAACACGATCGGGATGGTCGACGTGGCTTTCTTGACATAAGGCGCCGCGCCGCCGACGCCCACCAGCACATCAGGTGCGAGCGCCACGAGCTCGGCCGCCATGCTCTGAAACTTTTCCGGCTTTTCGTCGGGGAAGCGATGAATGAGTTCGATCTTTCCCGGGCCGTAGCCAAGTTCTTCAAACCCGTCGAGCAAACAACCGTAATAGGGCCACTCGCCGTCCGCATCTGCTGCGTGCCAGAGCACGCCGACACGCGGAATTTTTGCTGTTCGCTGGGCCCAGGACCTGGCAGGCAACGCTGCGCCGGCCGCAAGAGCAAGGAAATCCCGTCGTCTCATGCTGTGTTCCCATCCTTGGAAGCATCATATCCCCGCAGGCCGGATGTTCGAAGAGGTATTGAAACTAAAGCGCCACCAACTACCGCAGCGCCGCCGAGATCATCACCAGCCCGCCGGTGATCACGGCAACATCGAGGATCGCGGTGTGGATGTGCACCGGCATGCGTTCGACGAAGGCTTTGGCCAGAAACGCACCAGGCACGCCGATGCAGCCGATCAGGAGCGCAAAGGCGAGCACCTGCGCGGTGACAACGCCGGCGAGCCCGAACACCGAGATCTTGATCACAGAGGTGACCACCGAGATCACCGCATCGGTGGCGATTACGGCCGCACCTTCGAGGCCCGCCGCCATCAACAGCGACAGCAGGATCACGCCGGAGCCGGAGGTACCGCCGACCACGACGCCGTAAGCCACCGCGCCGGCGCCAAGCGTGGTGTCACTGATGCGGACCGCGCGGCGGCGCAGCACGCGGCGCAACGGCACGCTCAACATCAGCATCGTGCCAATCACCATTGCGGCGCCCGCGTTGGTGAGCCGCGTGTAGCCATAAGCGCCGAGCGCGGTGGTGAAGGCTGCGGCAACGATCACGATCAGCGCGCGGCGGCGATCGACATAGCGGAAATAGGCCGTCGCGCGGCTCAAATTGGCGAAGATTGCCGAAATCGCGATGATCGGCACCACGGGCTCGGCGCCGATCAGCGGCACCAGCACCAGCGGCATCAACGCGCCGGTGCCGTAGCCGGCGAGGCCGCCGACGATCGCCGCGAATATGGCGATGACTGCGACCAGCAGCAGCTGCAGGATCGAGATATCTGCAAAGCCCGAAAGAATGCTCACGAGCGCGCATCGCCCTTCAGGCGGGCGATCGCCTGGTCGGCAATTGCAGACAGCCCAACCGCGTCCAAAGGAAAGTCCGCGGCGAGCCAGGCATCCTCGGCAAGCGCCAGCACCTGGCCGAGCGCCGGGCCTTCGGCAATGCCGCGCGCAATGAAGTCGGCAGCCCTGAGCGGGAATTTCGGCGCGGTCCAGCGCTCCGGCAGCCGCGCTAGTTCGATCCAGCGCGCCGCCTCGCCGCCCGTGCGCGCCCAGGCGAGCAGCAGCCGGTCGCGATAGGCCGCTTCGCCGAGCCGATACAGCCGCCGCCTCGCACGCGCCTCGTCCATGCCCGCAAGCCGCCACCAGCGATGGCCCATCAAGTCGAGCGCCTTGGCTTCCGCATTGGACAGCCGCAGCCGCGCCGCGATCCGCTTGGCGTCCTCGGTCACGGCAACGCCGAGCGCGGCGAGCCGCCGTATCGCGTCAGGCTTCAGGCCGAGCGCACGCTCGGCTGATATCATCCCGGCAAAGGCCCCGGCATAGGTGACGCCGCCAATAATCGCCTGCAGCAGGCCGCTGTCCGCCATCGCCTCGATGGCGCCGGCCGCGCCATCGGCGACCAGCAGCTTGAGCATCTCCATCCGCAGCCGCTCGGCGGAGAGCGTTGCAAGCCCCGCGCGGCCGCCGATGCAGGCGAGATAGCCGGCACGATCGACCTCATCTTTGCCGAAGGCCGCATGCATGCGGAAGAAGCGCAGGATGCGCAGATAATCTTCCTCGATCCGTTTGCCGGCGTCGCCGATGAAGCGCACACGGCGCGCGGCGATATCGGCAAGGCCGCCGACATAGTCATGCACCACGCCATCAGGGCCGACCGACAGCGCGTTGATGGTGAAGTCGCGCCGGTTGGCATCGCCAACCCAGTCGCGGCCGAACGAAACCCTGGCGTGACGGCCGAAAGTTTCGGTGTCCTCGCGCAATGTCGTGGCCTCGAACGGCGTGCTGTCTACGACCAGCGTGATGGTGCCATGGTCGATGCCAGTCGGAACGCTCTTGATGCCGGCCGCTTTGGCGCGGCGGACCACCTCGTCCGGCACGGCCGTGGTTGCGATATCGATCTCGCCGACTGGCAACTTCATCAACGCGTTGCGCACCGCGCCGCCGACCACGCGCGCTTCCTCGCCATCGCCGTTGAGAAGCCCGAGCACGCGGGCGGCCGCGCCGGACGTGAGCCAGGGCGCGTCCCCCAAATTCATTTCTCGACTCCGGGAACGAACTTGCCGTTCTCGATATGCGCGGGGACATAGGTCGAGTTCGGTGGAGCGCCGGAAAAATGCGCCAGCAGGATAAAGCTGATCACCACCAGCAGCAGCGATCCCAGCACCAGGCGCGCCACCATCCGGACCGGCCATGATGACGGCGCCAGGACCGCGGAGCGCGTGGCGAACAGGAACAGCACATAGATGCCGAACGGAATCAGGAAAATCCCGATCTCGGTCAGCACCGGGCGGATCATGACGCGCAGATCCGTTCGTAAAGCACGCGCAGCATGCCCGCGGTGGCGCCCCAGATGTAACGCTCGGCATAGGGCATGGCGTAGTAGGAGCGCTCCATGCCGCGGAATTCCTTGCTGTGCACCTGGTGGTTGGCCGGATTCATCAGGAAGGCCAGCGGCACCTCGAAGGCGTCGACCACTTCGGACGCGTTGATCGTCAGCGTGAAGCCCGGCCGCACACGCGCCACCGTCGGCAGGATGCGGAAGCCGAAGCCGGTGCCGTAGAGATCGAGATAGCCGACCGGATCGACATAGGCGCGGTCGAGCCCGACCTCCTCCTCCGCCTCGCGAAGCGCCGCATCGAGTGGCGACTTGTCGGTCGCATCGATCTTGCCGCCGGGAAAGGCGATCTGGCCGGCGTGCTCGCGCATCTCCGCGGTGCGCTGCGTCAGCAGCACCATCGGCTCCTCGCGCTCGACGATGCCGATCAGCACCGCCGCAGGACGCACCGGCTGCTCGCGCGCGATGATCTCCAGCATGCGATCGGTGCCGGCATCGCCGCTTGGTGGAATGATATTGGGATCGACCAGCCCCGGCGGCACATCGAAGGTCAGCCGCGCGCTCGCGCGGTTGAAGAATTCGGCCGCGGTAACCGCCGGCGTGATCTTCAGCATCGGCTCGTTCAAAGCGCCGCCCTCACCTGCTCGGCATCGGCCATGGGAAAAAATTCGCCTGATGACATGACGCCGAACATCTCCTGGCCGTCAACCTCGCGCTCCTCGCCGAGATCGACGAGGTCATAATACAGCGCGCGCGTGACCTTGGCCCAGAGGTCGGCGCGGACATGAAGATAGGGCGTGAGCCCACCGTCGGCCGCCATCTCGAAGCGCAGCCGGTGACTGGCATCGCACGGCACCCAATCGTCGACATTGGTGCGGAAGCGCAGGATGAGGCCCTTGGCATCGTTCTCCTTCATCATCTCCACCGCCGTGAACGGCGCGTCGTCGACACGGATGCCGACCTTCTCGACCGGCGTCACCAGAAAATGCTTGTCGCCCTCGCGCTTGAGAATCGTTGAAAACAGCCGCACCAGCGCGTGCCGGCCGATTGGCGTCCCCATGTAGAACCAAGTACCATCGGATGCGATTCGCATGTCGAGATCGCCGCAAAACGGCGGATTCCACAGGTGCACCGGGGGTAGCCCCTTTCCGGCGGGCGCAGCGTTAGTCGCTTCCCGCGCAGCGACGGTCAGGCCTTCAAGGTTGGTGGTGCTTTGCCCTTGCTTCGCCATGGTTTGCCTTGAGGTTTTGACCAGCCCCGTTTGGCACGATCGGTGCTTGACTACGTTGGATTGTGGCACCGGTTCCCGGGGTTAATACGGGTTCAGGTCGCCACATCGTGATGCCGTTCATACCCCGAAAACCCGATAATGTGGGGATAGTTTAATTCAACGAATACATGGACTCTGCACGGGTTTAGCATGGGTTCGTGGCATGACGTTTGCGGTGCGAAGCGAATGTTAGAACGGCACGTCAGAATAGGAGCGGCGGATGGCGGAAAGCGTTGAGAAACTCGAGGACGTGATTGTCCGCTCGGCGGAACAGGTCTCGGGACAAATCCGCGCGGCCAAGGAGGCAATCGCCACCGTCATTTTCGGCCAGGACCGGGTGATCGAAAACACCCTGGTGACGATCCTGTCCGGCGGTCATGCGCTGCTGATCGGCGTGCCCGGCCTCGCCAAGACCAAACTGGTCGAAACGCTCGGCATCACGCTCGGGCTTGATGCCAAGCGCATCCAGTTCACGCCCGACCTGATGCCCTCGGACATTCTCGGTGCCGAGGTGCTGGACGAGAGCACCAGCGGCAAGCGCGCGTTCCGCTTCATCTCGGGTCCGGTGTTCGCGCAACTGCTGATGGCCGACGAGATCAACCGCGCCAGCCCGCGCACGCAGTCCGCGCTGCTGCAGGCGATGCAGGAGCAGCACATCACGGTCGCCGGCGCACGCCATGACCTGCCGAAGCCGTTCCACGTGCTCGCCACGCAAAATCCGCTGGAGCAGGAAGGCACCTATCCTCTGCCCGAGGCGCAACTCGACCGCTTCCTGATGGAAATCGACGTCGACTATCCCGATCGCGACGCCGAGCGGCGCATTTTGTTCGAGACGACAGGCGCGGAGGAGACGCTCGCCAAGGCCGCGATGCAGGCCGATACGTTGATCACGGCGCAGCGGCTGGTGCGGCGCCTGCCGGTCGGAGATTCCGTGGTCGAAGCGATCCTCTCGCTGGTGCGCTCCGCGCGGCCCGGCCCCGAAGGCGGCGAGGCCGGCAAGCTGATCGCCTGGGGTCCGGGTCCCCGCGCCAGCCAATCGCTGATGCTGGCGGTGCGCGCCCGCGCCTTGCTCGACGGACGGCTCGCGCCATCGATCGACGACGTGCTCGATCTTGCCGAGCCCGTGCTGAAGCACCGCATGGCGCTGACCTTCTCGGCGCGCGCCGAGGGACGCACGATTCCGGACGTGATCCGGCAATTGAAGACGCGGATCGGTTGATGGCGGTAGCGGACAAGGCCGAGACAAGGGAGATTCTGGCAATACGTCGAGCCGATGGTGAAAGCCGAACGCTCGCCGCTTCCTTGCCGCGTCTCGTGCTGGAAGCCCGCCGCATCGCCGCCAACGTCATCCACGGCCTGCACGGCCGCCGCCGCGCCGGCGCCGGCGAAAGTTTCTGGCAATATCGCCGCTTCATCTCGGGCGAGCCGGCCCAGCGCGTCGACTGGCGCCGCTCGGCGCGCGACGATCATCTCTATGTCCGCGAGCAGGAATGGGAGGCTGCCCACACGGTGTGGCTCTGGCCGGACCGCTCGCCATCGATGGCGTTCGCCTCCCGAAACGCACGCGACAGCAAGCTCGAGCGCACGCTGGTCGTGGCCTTTGCGCTGGCCGAGCTGCTGGTCGAGGGTGGCGAGCGCGTCGGCATCCCCGGATTGATGAACCCGACCGCCAGCCGCAGCGTTATCGACAAGATGGCGGAGGCGATGCTGCATGACGACGCAGCTCGCGCGAGCCTGCCACCGTCCTTCGTGCCGTCCTCGCTGGCGGAGATCGTAGTCTTGTCGGATTTCTGGTCGCCGATTTCGGAGATCCACGGCATGCTGGCGGGCCTGTCGTCATCAGGCGCCCATGGCACGATGGTGCAGGTCGTCGATCCCGCGGAAGAGACTTTCCCCTATTCGGGGCGGGTCGAGTTCATCGAACCCGAAGGTTTCGGCACCATCACCGCGGGACGCGCCGAGACCTGGGCCCGCGATTATGTCGCGCGCGTCGCGCTGCACCGCGACCAGATCCGCGACGAGACCAACAAGCTCGACTGGCTGTTCACCACCCACACCACGAGCCGCTCGGCGGCGGAACTCCTGCTGTTCCTGCACGGCGGCATGATGGTGAGCAAGGGCGGCGCCCGCCTCAACGTCAAAGCGGGGCGAAGCGCATGATCGCAGGCCTGCCGCTGTCCTTTGCCGAACCATTGTTGCTGCTGGGGCTGTTGAGCCTGCCGGTGCTGTGGTGGCTGTTGCGGGTGATGCCACCGCGGCCGCGGCGCATCGAATTTCCGCCGACGCGACTGTTGTTCGACATCGCGCCGAAAGAGGAGACGCCCTCCCGCACGCCGTGGTGGCTCACCGCGATCCGGCTTGCCGCCGCCGCGCTCATCATCCTCGCCGCCGCCGGCCCGATCTGGAATCCGCAAACGGGATTGGCCGGCAACACCTCGCCGCTGGTGCTCCTGCTCGATGACGGCTGGAGCGCGGCTTCGAGCTGGGACACAAGGGTCAAGGCCGCCGACGAGCTGATCGCCAATGCCGACACCAACCGGCGCGGCATTGCGCTGGTGCCGCTGTCCGATCCGTCGCGCGACATCACCATCATGACGGCGAGCGCAGCGCGCGTCGCACTGCGCCAGCTCACGCCGAAACCCTATTCGATCGAGCGGGTCGAAACGCTAGCGACGCTGGAGCGTTTCCTGAAAGGCGCTGGAGATGCCGAGATCGTCTGGCTCACCGACGGTGTCGATACCGGTCGCGGCGTCGAATTCGTCGAGGCCCTCGGCAAGACCATCGGCGATCGTACCTTAACGATCTTCGAAGGCGCCACACCGTCGCCCCTGGCGCTGGCCGCCGCCGAGAACGCCGCGGCGAAGATGACGGTGAAGGTGCTGCGCACCGACAACAGTGTGGCCGCTGGCATCGTGCGCGGGCTCGACGTCAAGGGTTCGCCGATCGGCGAGGCGCGCTTTGGCTTTGCGCCTGGTAGCCGCGAGACCGAGGCCGCGTTCGATCTTCCGGTCGAGCTGCGCAACGACATTTCGCGGCTGGAAATCTCGGGCGAACGCTCGGCCGGCGCGGTGCAGTTGCTCGACAAGCGCTGGCGCCGCCGCGCCATCGGTATCGTCAGCGGCGCGACCAGCGACACCGCGCAGCCGCTCCTGGCCTCGACGTTCTATCTCACCCGCGCGCTCGCGCCGTTTGCCGACGTGCGGCTCGGCGACAAGGCCGCCCCGCAACAGGCGCTGACGCAATTCCTCGACCAGAAACTGCCGATGATCGTGATGGCCGACGTCGGCACGCTGACGCCCGAAATCCGCGACCGCCTCGCGGCGTGGATGGATCAGGGCGGCGTGCTGGTGCGCTTTGCTGGCCCGCGGCTGGCGCAAGGCGAGGACGATCTCGTACCGGTGCGGCTGCGCCGCGGCGGCCGCACGCTCGGCGGCAGCCTCACGTGGGAGAAGCCGCAGCATCTCGCCGCGTTCGCCGCCGACGGGCCGTTCGCGGGCCTCACCGTACCGAAGGATGTCGCCGTAAACCGGCAGGTGCTGGCCGAGCCCGATCCGGGGCTTTCGACCCGCAGTTGGGCCTCGCTGGAAGACGGCACGCCGCTCGTCACGGGCGATCATCGCGGCAAGGGATTGCTCGCGCTGTTCCATGTCAGCGCCGATATGCGCTGGTCCGATCTGCCGATGTCGGGCACATTCGTCGAGATGTTGCGCAGGATCGTCGATAACTCCGGTTACACGTCGACGCCCGGCGCCGGCGTCGCCGGCGAGACCGGCAAGGAGACGCTCGCGCCGTTGCACACGCTCGACGGTTTTGGCGCATTCGGCCCGCCTCCAGCGAACGCCAAGCCGCTGCCGGCCGATTACAACGACCGCGCCACGATGGATCATCCGCCGGGATTCTACGGACCCACCGAAGGGCCCGTTGCCGTCAACACGCTCGCCGCCGCCGACCGCATCGCGCCGCTCGACACCTCTGCGCTGCGTGCGCGGCACGCGACTTACACCAATGCCGAGCCGCGCGACCTGCGCGGCATGCTGCTGTCGGCCGCATTGGCGCTGTTCCTGATCGACGCGTTCATCGTCGCCATGCTCGGCGGCGGCCTTGCCGCGCTGATCCGCCGCCGCGCCGCGCCGGCCGCAATCCTGCTTGCGGTGTTCGCTGTCGGCGCGCTGACCGTGCCATGGCCGTCGCGCGCCGAAAGCAGCGACGAATTCGCGATGCGTTCGGTGTCGCAGACCAAGCTTGCCTATGTCGTCACCGGAAACGCCGACGTCGACGCCATCGTCAAGGCCGGCATGGCCGGGCTGACGCTGTTTCTTGCCCAGCGCACCGCGCTCGAAGCCGGCGATCCCGTCGGCATCGATCCCGCGCATGACGAACTCGCCTTTTTCCCGCTGATTTACTGGCCAATCGTGCCGGGCGCACCTAAGCCGCCGCAGGACGCGCTCAACAAGATCGACGCCTACATGAAGCAAGGCGGCACCGTCATCTTCGACACCCGCGACGCCATCGAGGCCGGTCCCGGCGACAACGGCGCCGCGCAGACGCCGGCCATGCAGACGCTGCGCGACCTGCTCTCCTCGCTTGATGTGCCCGAGCTCGAGCCCGTGCCGCGCGAGCATGTCATGACCAAGACCTTCTATATCCTGCGCGACTTCCCCGGCCGCTTCACCACCGGCCAGACCTGGGTCGAGGCGCTGCCGCGCGATGATGAAGAAGAGACGGCGGAGGACAAGCGCCCCGCGCGCGGCGGCGACGGCGTCTCGCCGATCATCATCACCTCGAACGATCTCGCTGGCGCGTGGGCGATCCGCCCCGACGGCCAGCCGATGTTGCCGCTGACGCCGGGCGAACCCAAGCAGCGCGAATTCGCGTTCCGCTCCGGCGTCAACATCGTGATGTACACGCTGACCGGCAACTACAAGGCCGACCTGGTGCATGCGCCGGCGTTGATCGAACGGCTGGGGCAGTAGGTTCGCGTCATGAATTACGGTATCGCCTTCACGCCCCTGGTTCCCTCGCTCGTGCTCTGGATCGCGATCGGCGCCATCGTGGTGATCGCAGGCCTGCTGCTGCTCTCCCGCTCGCGCGGCTGGGTGGTGCGCGTCGCAGCCCTTACGCTGATCGTGCTGGCACTCGCCAACCCTTCCTTCACCCGGGAGGACCGCGAGCCGCTGAGTTCAGTCGTCGCCGTCATCGTCGACAAGAGCCCGAGCCAGAATTTCGGCACGCGCACCCAGGAGACGGCGAAGGCGCAGGAAGAGCTCGTCGACACCCTGAAGAAGATCCGGGGACTCGAAGGTCCGCGTGATCGACGCGGGGCAAGCCGATGGCGAGACCGACGGCACGCATCTGTTCGGCGCCCTGCAATCGGCGCTCTCGGACGTTCCGGTCGACCGGGTCGCCGGCGCATTCCTGATCACCGACGGACGGGTGCATGACATTCCCGCCAATGCGGGCGCGCTCGGCTTCCAGGCGCCGGTGCATGCGCTGATCACCGGTCACAAGGACGAGCGCGATCGCCGCATCGCGATTTCGGCCGCACCGCGCTTCGGCATCGTCGGCCAGACCCAGACCGTGACCTATCGCCTCGACGACCAGGGTGTCACCGGCCAGCGCGCCAAGGTCACCATCCGCCGCGACGGCGAGACCGTCAGCGAACGCACGCTGCAAAGCGGCCAGACCTCCAGCGTCGACATCGACATCAAGCATGCCGGACCTAACATCGTCGAGATCGAGGCCTCTCCACTCGACAACGAACTGACCCTGGTCAACAACCGCGCGGTGGTCGCCATCGACGGCGTGCGCGACAAACTGCGCGTGCTGCTGGTCTCGGGCGAGCCGCATTCCGGCGAACGCACCTGGCGTAACCTGTTGAAATCGGACGCCAGCGTCGACCTCGTGCATTTCACGATTCTGCGCCCGCCGGAGAAGCAGGACGGCACGCCGATCAATGAGCTGTCGCTGATCGCGTTTCCGACCCGCGAGTTGTTCCAGCAGCGCATCAACGAATTCCAGCTGATCATCTTCGACCGCTACGCCCGCCAGGGCGTGCTGCCGATCGCCTATTTCGATAATATCGCGCGCTATGTGCGCTCGGGCGGCGCGGTGCTGGTCTCGGCCGGTCCCGACTATGCCTCGACCACCAGCATCTGGCGCACCCCGCTGGATTCGGTGCTGCCCGCCGAACCGGTCGGCGTCACCGAGAAGCCGTTCTATGCGCATCTCTCCGATGCCGGCAAACGCCATCCGGTGACGCGGGGCCTTGAAGGCGCAAACACCGAGCCGCCGCACTGGAGCCGCTTCTTCCGCACCGTGGAGACGCGCAACGCGGTGACCCCGCCGGTCATGACCGGCGCCGACGGCAAGCCGCTGTTGCTGCTGTCGCGCTACGGCGAAGGCCGCGTCGCGCTGCTGCTCTCCGACCACATCTGGCTATGGGCGCGCGGCTATGAAGGCGGCGGCCCGCATCTCGACCTGCTCCGGCGGATGTCGCATTGGCTGATGAAGCAGCCTGATCTGGACGAAGAAGCGCTGCGGCTGCAGGTGCAGGGCAAGGACCTGCAGGTGATCCGCCAGACCATGGCCGACAGCGTCACGCCTGTCACCGTCACCTCGCCATCAGGCGCGACGCGCGAACTGACGCTGACCGCCGGCGAGCCCGGCGAATGGCGCGCGACCATTCCGGCGAATGAATTGGGCCTGTGGCAGGCGACCGACGGCACGCTGAAGGCACTGATCAATGTGGGGCCGACCAACCCGAAGGAGTTTTCCGAGGTCACGTCGACATCGGACATGCTCAAGCCGTTGGCGCTCGCCACCGGCGGCGATGCGAAGCGTGTGGTCGACGGCAACAGCATCGATCTGCCGCGCATCGTGCCGGTGCGCGCGACCAGCACCTTCCATGGCGATGGCTGGATGGGCGTGAAGATGCGCGACGCGAGCGTGGTGAAAGGCGTCGGCGTGCTGCCGATCTTCGCCGGCCTGATCGGCCTGCTGCTGCTGCTCGGCGCCTTCGCGGCGACTTGGCTGCGTGAGGGACGGTAGTTTCCTTATCTCATCGCCGTGACACGGAAACCACACCGCTGGGCGATTCTGCGCCCGTGTGATCTCCTTCCGTTGACAAGGCCTGACCACCCCGCCGATTGTTACATTATAACATCGTGAGGCCTGCGCCTTCCGATGCGAGGTGTGTTTGGTCATGAAGTGGTTCCGGTCGAACATCAGGACTGGCGCAAGGCTGGCGCTTCTGGCGCTGCTGGTGCAGTTCGCGCTGTCGTTCGGGCACATTCACGGCTTCGCGCCGCAGGCGGCGTCGGCGACGCAATCGGTTCTGACGGCTGATCAACGCCGACCAAGCCCCAACCCGCACCGAGCAAGCACGACAGCGACCAGACCACGGACATCTGCGCCATCTGCGCCGTCATGGCGATGGCGAGCACGGTGCTGTTCTCGTCGCCGCCGATCCTGCTGCTGCCGAATGCGGTGCAGATCCTGCAAGAGATCACCGATGCCGAATTCGCGCATCTGAAATCGGCCGGCATGGCATTCCAGCCTCGCGCGCCTCCCGCCTCCTGATTTCCCAAACGCTGATGAACGCCTGAACGGTTGCGCGCATTTTGCGGCGACCGGCAAGACTTTCTCCCATAGCTCCGTCGCATGCCGACGGCAGGCGTCCGCCAAGGCGGGCAGCCCCCAGGAATCGGGACAATGCCGAAATCCAGGATACCCATCGCGGCGGTTGCCGTGCTGATGCTGCCTCCATTCGCCAGCATTGCGCTGGCGGAGGACGCAGCCACGCCGGCGGCGCCGGCGACAGCACCTGCACCCGCCGCACGCGACAACGACGACCTGCGACGCCATCAGCCGCACCGTCCGTGGGCGAGACGCTGCCCGGCGTCGAAGCGACCGCGCCGGATCAAACGCGGGCGTCACGACAAGCCAAAAGCGCGCGCGGCGGGCGCAAAGCCACGCGGGACGAGCGTCGCCTCGCAGCAAGGCGCGACACAATCAGCGACGACGGACCAAAGCGGAACCAATGCCGTCGCGGGCAAGAACGACAAGTTCGACCAGGCGCGGGGGAACATGCTTCCTTCGATCGGGGCGACCTCTACCCAGCTCGATCATCGGCAGATCGAGGCGCTGCCGCAAGGCAACAACACGCCGCTCGACAAGGTGCTGCTACAATTGCCAGGGGTAACGCAGGATTCCGCCGCGAGCGGCGAACTTCACGTGCGCAACGAGCACGGCAACGTCCAATATCGCATCAACGGCATCATGCTGCCCGACGGTGTCGGCGCGTTCGGACAGATCCTCGACACCGGCATCGTCGGCACGCTGACGCTGCTCACCGGCGCGCTGCCGGCGCAATATGGCTTCCGCACCTCGGGCGTGGTCGACATCCAGACCAAGACCGATGCCTTCAACAATTCGGGCAGCGTCAGCGTCTATGGCGGCAGCCACGGCACCATCACGCCCAGCTTCGAATATGGCGGCACCACCGGACAGACCCAGTATTTCGTGTCCGGGCGCTTCATGCAGAACAATCTCGGCATCGAAAACCCGACGCCGGCGAATGAGGCGATTCACGACCGCACCAACCAGGAGAAGGGATTTGCCTATGTCTCGACCGTGCTCGATCCGACCAGCCGCCTGACCTATCTCGGCGGCGTCTCGAACAGCACGTTCCAGATTCCGAACAATCCCGGGCAGACGCCGAACAACACGGCGTTCGGGGTCTCCAACTTCAACTCGGCATTGCTCAACGAGCACCAGAACGAGTTCAACCAGTTCAACGTCGTGGCCTATCAGAAGTCGGCGGAAGGTTTCGACTATCAGATCGCCTATTTCAACCGCTACAGCCAGCTGCACTTCTATCCCGATCCGATCGGCGATCTCGTCTTCAACGGCGTATCGTCCGACGTCTACCGGCAGAGCTTCATCAACGGCATCCAGGAAGATACGTCCTGGCGCGTCGCCGACGCACATACGCTGCGGTTCGGTTTCATGGTGAGTGGTGAGCGCTCGCTGGTCAACAATGCCTCGGTCCTGCTGCCGCTTGCCAATCCCGCCGATCTGACTGCGGGCACGATCGACGCGCCGTTCTCGATCTTCGACAAGAGCGCCAAGCTCGGCTGGCTGGTCGGCACCTATGTGCAGGACGAGTGGAAGATCACCAACCAGCTGACGCTGAATGCCGGATTGCGCTTCGACCAGATGTATCAATATGTCGATGCCAACCAGTTCAGCCCGCGCGTCAGCCTGACATGGAAGCCGCAGGACGGCACCACCTTCCACGCCGGCTATGCCCGCACCTTCACCCCGCCGCAGCAGGTGATCGCCGCTCCCACCAATCTGGCGCTGGTGACGCCGCCAACGGCACCCGCCAACACGCAGACGCCGGAAGTGCCGCTCAACAGTCCGGTGCTGCCGGAACGCGCACATGTCTTCGACGTCGGCGTCGTCCAGAAGATCTATCCGATCCCGGGCCTCGAGGTCGGCATCGACGGCTACTACAAGCTGGCGCGCGATCTGCTCGACGACGGCCAGTTCGGCGCGGCCTATGTCTTGTCCGGTTTCAACTATGAGCGCGGCGAGAATGTCGGCGTCGAACTGAAGGCGACCTACAAGAACGGCAACTTCAACGCCTATGCGAATCTCGCCTGGGCGAGACAGGTCGCGACCAATGTCGTCTCGAACCAGTTCCTGTTTGGGCAGGACGAGCTGAATTATATCGCGGCCAACTACGTCTACACCGACCACGCACAGATGTGGACCGGATCGGCCGGCGCGTCCTATCTCCTGGACGGCACACGCTTCAGCGCCTCGATGATTTTCGGCAGCGGGCTGCGCTCAGGCTTCGCCAACACCGACCACCTGCCGTCATACACCCAGGTCAATGTCGGCATCTCCCACGACTTCAACATCGTGGCGCCGAACAAGCCGACGACGCTGCGGTTCGACGTGGTGAACCTGTTCGACAAGATCTACGAGATCAGGGACGGCACGGGCATCGGCGTGTTCGCGCCGCAATTCGGTCCGCGCCGCGGGTTCTTCGCGGGGGTGACGCAGAAGTTCTGATCGTACTGCGTCATCGTTATCCCTCATCCTGAGGAGCCGAGCGGAGCGAGGCGTCTCGAAGGATGAGGTTCTTCAGCGCGCATAGTCCCAGTCGGGACCGATCGCGCCGGAGACGCCGTCGAACGCGCCGCCTGCGAGCTCGGCGACGAGAAGGCGGTCGTAGTCGACCGGGCCGGGCATGGTCGCCCTGCCCTTCGGCACTTTCGTAAAGCCGACGCGATTGTAATAGGCCGCATCGCCGACCAGCAGCACCAGCCTGTGGCCCTTCGCCTTCGCATCCTTCAATGCGCGGTCGAGCAGCGCGCGGCCGACGCCGCGGCTTCGGAACGGTGGTTCGACCGTCAGGGGTCCGAGCATCAACGCCTTGGTGTTGCCCACACAGATCGGCAATTGCCGCACCGAGCCCACCATCAGCGTGCCGATGCGCGCGGTAAAGGAGAGATCGAGCAGATGATCGACATGCTCGCGCAAGCGATACGCTGACAGCACAAAACGACCGGGCCCGAAGGTGCGCTCATGCAGCCGTTCGATCGCCTGCGCGTCCTTTGCGGTCTCCGGCAAGATGGTGAGGGACAGATCGTTCATGGTCAGGGCTTAACGCACTACTTGCTGCTCACCGGCGGCTGGGCGAGATAGGCGAGCAGCTTCATTTCTCGTCGCCCTCGCGTGACGGTGTCGAGCACGAGACCCGACGACACCGACAGCACCGCGATAATCATCAAGCCGGTCGACAACACCGCAGTCGGCAATCGCGGCACCAGACCTTCCTCAAGGTAGGTGATCACGACCGGGATCGCGAGGCCGACCGCCACCAGTGCGAGGAACAGGCCGATGATGGTGAAGAAGCGCAGCGGCTTCTCCGAGCGATACAGCTTCAGAATGGTCCCGAGGATACGAAAACCGTCGCGCCAGGTGTTGAGCTTGCTGACCGAACCTTCAGGCCGCGCGAAATAAGGCGTCTCCACTTCGGAAACCGGCATCGCAAGCTCGAGCGCGTGCACGGTCAACTCGGTTTCGATCTCGAAGCCGTCGGACAGGACGGGGAAGGATTTGACGAAACGCCGCGAGAACACGCGATAGCCGGACAGGATGTCGGTGAAAGCCTGGCCGAACACCGTCGAGAGAAAGCTGGTCAACAGCCAGTTGCCGGTGCGGTGACCCCGTCGGTAGGCCGCCTGCTCCTGATCGACGCGCGAGCCGACCACCATGTCCAGATGATCGTTGACCAGCCGTTCGATCATGCCGGGCGCACTCGGCGCGTCGTAGGTCGCATCGCCATCGACCAGCACATACACATCGGCATCGATATCGGCGAACATGCGCCGCACCACGTGGCCCTTGCCCTGGCGGCGCTCGCTGCGCACCTCGGCGCCGGCCGCTCGCGCGACCTCCGCGGTGCGATCCCTGGAATTGTTATCGTAGACATAGACTTGCCCTGACGGCAGCGCCTTGCGGAAGCTGCCCACCACGGCGGCGACCGCCGCTTCCTCATTGAAGCACGGCACCAGCACGGCGATGCGCAAGGATGGAGATGTCATCTAAGGGAAACGCTCAAGGGGATTTGGCCAACTCAACGGATATCATGATCGGGCATTTGCCGCTCTTCCCGCAAGACTGTCGTCCACCGTCATCAGCGCCATGTCGCGACCGGCGCGGCGCCGTCGAGCACCTCCGCGATGCGCCGCCGCGTGCCCTCGGTGGTGCCTTGCGGCAGCGCGTTCGCCGCAAAGAAGCCACAGGCCACGATCTCATGGTTCGGCTCGGGTAGTCGGTCCTGGCTGAACTGCCTGATCACGTAAACCGCGACATGATCCCGGCGGGAGACATGGCCGTTGAAGAACAGGCCGTGCAGTTCCGGCTTCGCCTGTGGCACGATGCGGCCCTCCTCGAAAAGCTCGCGCGTCAGCGCCTCCATGAACGTCTCGCCGACCTCGACGCCACCACCCGGCAGATGCCAGCCGACGACATAGGAATGCTTGACCAAAAACACCTTGTTGTCGGAATCCAGCACCACACCGCGGACGCCGAGCGTCATGCCGCGGGCCACACGCCAATAGAGATGAAACATCCGCCGCAGCAGCGGCTCGAATTTCCTGCGCAACTGACTTTGCGTGTCCGACATGGTCTTTGATCTTGCGCTGCCGCGGTGCGCTTGCCAATAGATGACGGCATGGCCTTCACGCTTGCGCATTTCTCCGATCCGCATCTGCCGCCGCTGCCCAGGCCGCGGTTGAGAGAACTCGCGGGCAAGCGCGTGCTCGGCTATCTCAACTGGACGCGCAACCGGCATAAATATTACCGGCGCGAGGTGCTGGACGCGCTGGTGCGCGATTTGCAGGCCGAGAGGCCCGACCACGTCGCGGTCACCGGCGATCTCGTCAATCTCGCGCTGCCCGCGGAATTTGCCCCGGCGCAGGCGTGGCTGCGTAACGTCGGCGCGCCGGAAAGCGTCACCGCGATTCCAGGCAATCATGACACCTATGTGCGCGCGACGCGGCATCGCTTCGTCGAGGCCTTCGGCGAATATCTGCGCGCCGACGAGCCGGCGGGGCACGCGTTTCCGTTTCTGCGCCGGCGCGGACCGGTGGCACTGATCGGTCTCTCCTCGGCCGTGCCGACCGCGCCGCTCATGGCGACCGGCACGCTTGGCCGCGCACAAATCGAGGCACTGGAGCGCACGCTCGTTTCGCTTTCGGCCGAGCAGGTGTTTCGTGTGCTGCTGGTACATCATCCCCTACGGTCGGATTCGCGGCCCAAGCGGCTGACCAACTCCGCGGCCCTCATCGCGTTGCTGAAAAAACATGGCGTCGAACTGATCCTGCACGGCCACGACCACATCCATTCCACCATGTGGTTCGACGGCCCGAACCGGAAAATCCCTTCGATCGGCGTGCCGGCGGCATCCGCGCTGGCCCGCGGCCGGCATCCCGCGGCGGCGTATAATCTTTACAAAATAGAACGCGATGGCAATGCATGGCGCTGCGAGCAAATTTCGCGCGGCATCGGTGTTGATTTGCAGGTCAGCGAGATCGGCCGAACACGGCTGATATGAGCCGCGTTCACAAATTGTGCAAGGCGGCGTACAGCGCCAACGCAAACAGCGCGGCAGCTCCAACGATGACGCCGAGCACGAACGGCCAGAAGCCGCCACGGCGCCGCGGATTCGCCTCATCTTCCGGCTCCGGCTCGATCGTCGTCACCAGCGCCTGCTCGCGCTCCACCATGCGGCGCGCGATATAATCCGTTACCGCCTTCACGATGACAGGCACGTCGTGGGATTCCGCGAGCACCTTGCGACCGTAGCGGGTGTCCTGCACGAAGCGATAGATGCGCTTGTCGCGGCCCATCACCACGTGGGCGACGACGTCGATCCACAGCCGCGGCGTCACGCCCTGGCTGACGCCGCGATCGAACAGGTCGACATGATCGGGTATCTCGCGAAACAGCGGATCGAGCGCCTCGTTGAGAATTTCGAGCCGCGCCACCTCGGCGTCGCGCAGATCGACCACGACGCCGGTGCGATCGGCCGCCTCGATCCGCGCCTGACGCAGCGCATCGCGCAAGCGCACAGGACGCGTTTCGTCCGCGCCGCTCGGTCCGCTCACTGGCGCCTCTGACATGGCCGGCCATTTCCCCTTGGGTTGCAACGGCTTAACCTAGCAGCAACCAAAACTTCCGCAAAGGTCGTTTATTTTCAAATACTTGCACCTTCGTCTCAGAAAACGACAGACGGCCCCGCCCGGAACATCCGGAAGGGGCCGCTGTCACATACCCGGCAATGAATGGATTTAGGCCGCGGTCCGGTTCGGCTCTTCCACGATGGAGAAGCGCACGCCGGCCTTGTGGCGGGTCTCTTCCGAAACTTCGCGCCAGCAATCCTCGGCTTCCTTGCGCGACTTGAACGGGCCTTTGACCTGGGCCGAGCCTTCCACGAGCTTGTGGAAATTCATCGAGCCGAACTCGCCGCCAATCACCCAGAAATTGCTCATTGTCAGTCTCCTCTGATTCCAATTAGCCGAACTGGTTCATCGTGTTGTGAGCGCCGCCCGCCTTTAGCGCGGCTTCTCCGGCGAAATAGCCCTTGTGATCGTCGCCGATGTCGGAGCCGGCCATGTTCTGATGCTTGGCGCAGGCGATGCCCTGACGGATTTCGGCGCGCTGGACGTTCTTCACATAGCCCAGCATGCCCAGTTCGCCGAAATAATCCTTCGCGAGATTGTCGGTAGACAGCGCCGCCGTGTGATAGGTCGGCAGCGTGATCAGATGGTGGAAGATACCGGCGCGCTTGGCCGAATCCGCCTGGAAGGTGCGGATACGCTCGTCGGCTTCCTTGGCCAGCGGCGTGTCGTCGTATTCCGCCTTCATCAGCTCGGCGCGATTGTACTTGCTGACATCCTTGCCGGTTTCCTTCATCGCGTCGTAGACCTGCCAACGGAAGTTGAGCGTCCAGTTGAACGACGGCGAGTTGTTGTAGGCGAGCTTCGCGTTCGGGACGACCTTGCGGATGCGGTCGACCATCTTGGCGATCTGCTCGATATGCGGCTTCTCGGTCTCGATCCACAACAGGTCCGCGCCGTTCTGCAGCGAGGTGATGCAGTCGAGCACGCAGCGATCTTCGCCGGTGCCGGGACGGAACTGATAGAGGTTGCTGGGCAGCCGCTTGGGACGCATCATCTTGCCGTGCTGGTTGATGATGACGTCGCCGTTGCGCGCATTGGCCGCCGTCACTTCCTCGCAATCGAGGAAGCTGTTGTACTGATCGCCGATGTCGCCCGGCTTGTGGCTGACGGCGATCTGCTGGGTGAGGCCGGCACCGAGCGAGTCGGTGCGGGTCACGACGACGCCGTCTTCGACGCCGAGTTCGAGGAAGGCGTGGCGGCAAGCACGGATCTTGGCCAGGAAGACGTCATGCGGCACCGTCACCTTGCCGTCCTGGTGACCGCACTGCTTCTCGTCGGAAACCTGGTTTTCGATCTGCAGCGCGCAGGCGCCTGCCTCGATCATCTTCTTGGCGAGCAGATAGGTCGCCTCGGCGTTGCCGAAGCCGGCGTCGATGTCGGCGATCACGGGCACGACATGGGTGCGGAAGTTGTCGATCTTCTCGATCAGTTCCTTTTCCTTCGCCTTGTCGCCTGCCTTTCGGGCGGCGTCGAGCGCGCGGAAGGTGTCGTTCAACTCGCGCGAATCGGCCTGACGCAGGAAGGTATAGAGTTCTTCGATCAGCCCCGGCACCGAGGTCTTCTCATGCATCGACTGATCGGGCAGCGGTCCGAACTCGGAGCGAAGTGCTGCGATCATCCAACCGGAAAGATACAAATAGCGGCGATCGGTCGTGCCGAAATGCTTCTTGACCGAGATCAGCTTCTGCTGGGCGATGAAGCCATGCCAGCAGCCCAGTGACTGGGTGTATTTGGTGGGATCGCCATCATAGGCCGCCATGTCGGCGCGCATCAGCGCCGCGGTGTAGCGGGCGATGTCGAGGCCGGTCCTGAAGCGGTTCTGCAGGCGCATGCGCGCCATGGCTTCGGCGGTGATTCCGTTCCAGGTGTCCTTGGTCTTGAGCAGCGCTTCGGCCGACTCGATCTCGTTCTGATAGGACCCCGGGCCTTGGAGGCCCTGCTCAGTGATGTCGCGCGGCTGGAAGTTCATTTTCTTGATCCTTTCGGTGCGACAGACCTGCAGCGTTTATCGCCATCAGTCTCATCGACATTCTTGACAGTGCATTGCAAAATGCGTCTCAGAAGCTAAACGCGATGCGAATTAATAAGTATAGACGCATTGATTTTGATTGATGATATGATGTAACATATCAACTTGTCATAGTTGTAAGTTTGTAAACTTTGTCACAAATTGGGTCAGAGAGACTGTCATGATCGGGAACGGGAACTGCCAGCACCCCCTCTCCCCGTTCTTACGGGGAGAGGGTCGGGGTGAGGGGCTGCCTTCACGCACCCGAACTCGCGGAGAGCCCCCCTCACCCGCGCCTTCGGCGCGACCTCTCCCCGCACGCGGGGAGAGGTCGAGGAAAGAGCGAGCCTGCCATGCCCGCTAACTCCGCAAAGAAACTGTTTGTCGGCCCGCGCTTCCGGCGCATCCGCCAGCAGCTCGGTCTGTCGCAAACCCAGATGGCCGAGGGCCTGGAGATTTCGCCGAGCTACATCAACCTGATCGAGCGCAACCAGCGCCCGGTGACGGCGCAGCTGTTGCTGCGGCTGGCCGAGACCTACGACCTCGATTTGCGCGACCTCGCCACCGCCGACGAGGACCGCTTCTTCGCCGAACTCAACGAGATCTTCTCCGATCCGCTGTTCCGCCAGATCGACCTGCCGAAGCAGGAGTTGCGCGACCTCGCCGAGCTCTGCCCCGGCGTCACCCATGCGCTGCAGCGGCTCTACGCCGCCTATACCGAGGCACGGCAGGGCGAGACGCTGGTGGCGGCGCAAATGGCCGACCGCGAGCGCAGCCCGTATGAAGCCAACCCGATCGAGCGGGTGCGCGACCTGATCGAGGCCAACCGCAACTACTTCGGCGAGCTCGAGCAGGCCGCGGAAACCGTGCGTGACGAACTCAATGTTTCCGCAGAAGGGCTGTTCGCGGCGCTCGCCGCACGGTTGCGCGAAAAACATTCGATCCAGACCCGCATCATGCCGGTCGACGTGATGCGCGAGACCTTGCGCCGCTTCGACCGCCATCGCAGGCAGCTCCTGGTCTCCGAACTGGTCGATGCATCGGGCCGCACCTTCCAGCTCGCGTTCCAGATCGCGCTTACCGAATGCGGCACGCATTTCGAAACCATCGTCGGTCGCGCCGGCGCGCTCGACGATGCGGGCCGGCGGCTCTACCGCATCACGCTGGCGAATTACTTCGCCGCCAGCGTGATGATGCCCTATGCGGCATTCCTCACCGCCGCGGAAGCCTTGCAATACGACGTCCATGTGCTCGCGCAACGCTTCAATGCCGGCTTCGAGCAGGTCTGTCATCGTCTCACGACCCTGCAGCGGCCGAACGCGCGCGGCGTTCCGTTCTTCCTGTTGCGCGTCGACAATGCCGGCAACGTCTCCAAGCGCTTCTCGTCCGGCACCTTCCCGTTCTCCAAATTCGGCGGCACCTGTCCCCTGTGGAACGTGCATTCGACCTTCGATATGCCCGACCGCTTGCTGAAACAGGTGATCGAGCTGCCCGACGGCACGCGTTATTTCTCGATTGCGCAGATGGTGCGCCGTGCGGTGATGCCGCACCCCCTGCCGCAGCCGCGCTTTGCGATCGGGCTCGGCTGCGAAATCCGTCATGCCGCCAAGCTGGTTTACGCGGCCGGCATGGATCTCGACAAAGCCGAGGGCACGCCGATCGGCGTCAACTGCCGGCTCTGCGAGCGCGAGAATTGCAGCCAGCGCGCCGAGCCGCCGATCACGCGCACGCTGATCCTGGACGAGAACACGCGGCGGGTGACGTCGTTTGCATTTTCCAATGCAAGGGAATTGTGACGGGGCGGAAGCGCCGGCTCGTTGAAATCCTGCACGAATTCGCAATGAGACGTCATGTTGCGTGATCGCGCCTCGGCATGGTTGCGTCGAGATTTAATATCCGCCTTGGTTGCATTCGGCCGGGATTTGGTGGATCATTTCGACGCGCATTTGAGCGTGCGGCAGGCAATATAGCCCAATTTTTTTATCTCTCTTTTTTCGTGATCCCGGCGGCTTGCCGGTTCACGCCTGTCTCGCAATCGAAATGAGCGATCAGCCGGAATTTCGGTCCTCTTTCATCATCAGCAGGCGGAGCAACCAAATGGCAAAGAAAAGCGCTACGGCGCCAAAATCGCGTCCGGTCTCGAGATTCGCCCATCCGTTTTTCGGACAAACCGGCGATCAGCAACAACTCGTTGCAGCTGGCCAACCCGGTCTCACCAAATTTCATCTCGACCAGCTTGGTCGCATCCCGCCGGTCAGAGGCGATTCAAGCATGACTCTCGACGATATCATCGGCGCCAGCGGGTCGCAGGAAATCCAGCAATTGGGCGAGCTTCGATTTCATGCTTTGGGCGACAGCGGCGTCAACCATGCGACCGACGCCGAGAAGATCGCCGAGGACATGACGACCGACTTCAAGGCGTCCGGCGGCGGACTGAATCCGGCGTTCATGTTTCACCTCGGCGACGTCGTTTACGGACCGGACAAGGAGAGCCATTACGGCGAGCGCTTTTACACACCTTACAAGCGTTACCCCGGCAAGATCATCGGCATCCCCGGCAATCACGACGGCGAGGTGAAGAACCAGGTAGATAGCCCGTCACTGTCGGCTTTTATTGCACATTTCTGCGCCGACCAGCCCACTGTTCCGCCACAGGCCTCGGAAAGCGGCATCTTCCGCGAAAACATGACGCAACCGGGCGTCTATTGGCTGCTCGATGCGCCGTTCCTGCGGATCATCGGCCTGTACTCGAACAAGCTGGAAAATCCCGGTTACCTGCAAGGCAAAACCGACAGCGGAGACGAAGACGACACGCAGCTCGATTGGCTCAAGACGACACTTTCGAAAATTGCAAAGAACAAGACCAAAAAGGCGCTCCTGATCGCGACCCATCATCCGCCCTTCAGCCAGAGCGGACACAACGGCAGCACCGACATGCTGAAGAGCATCGACGACATCTGCCAATCGACCGGCGTTTTTCCGGATGCGTTCTTTTCCGCCCATGCACACAACTATCAGCGCTACACCCGCAGGATCGGCGGAAAGCAGATTCCGTATTACGTGCTCGGGACCGGCGGCATATCGACCCAGAGAACTCCCCCCGCGACCGGACAGCCCGCGGATGAAAGCAATCAGACCACCTATGATGCCGCCTTGCAGGCGATGGGCTATCTGTTCGTCACGGTTTCCGCGACGCAATTCAAGACCGAGTTCTGGCAAATGGGACAGGAGCATACGACTCCCTTCGACCCGCTGACGGTCGACCTGAATACGCATTTGTTGAAATAGGCCGGTTCGGCCCACCTGGACACGGACATTCACCCTCCCCTCGGGGAGGGTGATGATCAATCCTGCAGCGCGAATGCCCTGCACCAGCCGTCCTTGCTGACCTCGCCCTCGACCACCTTGCAGCCGTTGGGCGCCTCGAACAGTGAGCACAGGCCGCAGCTATAGATGCCGTTCGGCATGTCCTGATACTCGGCCTGTTTTCGGGTCATCTTGTCGGACGCGCGGGCGGCAATGGCTGCGAGCAGGGGCGATGCCGCCATCGCACTTGCGATTTTCGCCATGACGCTTCGCCGCGACAGCATGTTTCTCTCGCCAAAATTCCGCCTGATGTAAGCCATCATGGGGCTAAATCGTCGGCACGGGAACCTCGCGGGTGCACGCGGCCATCAGATTCTCGCGATGGAATCGCTGTGATATGTTGCAGTGCGAATCAGGGGATTTGCGCAAGGGATACGCTGATGGCGGACAGCAACAGCCGGATTGCTTGGCATCGCGCGCAACTGAGGAAGAACCGCGAGGCGCTGAAGTCGCTCGAAGTGGCGCGTTTTGCCGGCAGCCATGACAGGCGCGGTGACACGGCAAAAGCGATGGCCGAGTTGCAACGCAAGATCGCCGAGTCCGAGAAGTGCATCGCGGCCTATGAGCGCGCGACCAAACGTCCGCTCGGCACCGATTTCGGCAGCCTCACCAATGTCAGTTGGGGCCATTGGAGCGCTCACACCAACGAGCGCTGAGCAGATCTCTCTCCTCATCCTGAGGAGCCGCGCAAGCGGCGTCTCGAAGGATGAGTCCAATATCGAGGCCTCATGGTTCGAGACGGCGCGGAGTTTATCATCGGGCCGGCCCAAGTTGGCCGGACCCGTTGGCGCCTCCTCACCATGAGGATTAGCTCACGTTACATGCCGTGGCTTTCGAACACCTTGCGACAGCCGGCGCTCAGCTTCGCCCGGTTGGTCTGCAGGCAGCCCTGAATCGCGCCATCGTCACCAAGGTTCTGGCGGCACAGCCGCTGGGCATCGCGGGTGCAGGCCTGCCGCTCCTGCGGCGTGCCTTGAGCGAATGCGACGGGAACGCTCGTTACGAGCAGCACCAAGGCGAGAGCTAGTCTGGTCATCACAACCTCATACTCACAATGTCGGGGAAGCGGCCCGAACCGGCCGCGCAGTGTCGGGATGTGAACCCGCGCGGGGCGCGATGGTTCCGGTATTTGAATGTCAAACAGCACTCCCACTGTCGTCGTCCGGCTTGACCGGACGACCCAGTATTCCAGAGACAGCAGTGCTCAACCGAGAAGCCTCTGGAATACTGGATCGCCCGCTTTCGCGGGCGATGACATCGAGGGAGACAACAAGCTGCATTCCCGCGGCGCGATTTTGCGTCCGAGTCTTGCATCATCGTGTCCCTCGAAAAACAGAGGGCGCAGGGAATGCCGGGCGCTGACCGCACCCGCAGCCTCGTGTACGAAGTGAAGGAAGTACACGAGCATAGTCACTACAGGCAAAGCCGAAACATCCGGCACTCCCTGCGCGATGGCTTTACGGCTTACTCCGTGCTCTCCCCGGGGTGTCGGGCTTGTTAGCCCCCGTCGCCTGCGCGGCGTGTCGGCCCGAAGGGTCGACATCGCCATCCCGCAAACTTGACACCAGCGTCGAGGTGCCAGGACCACACGGCTTGGCCGTACGCTCTCGTGCCGCACGCCTTGCGGTACGAGAACGTCCATCGCATCCCGCGCCACGTTTCGTGACGATCGCGAAGCGCCCTCTGCAGTGAGTGCGGGACGGTTCACATATGCGCCCGTGTTCCGATTTTCGCAAACAGAATATTTTTGCGCGAGGGGCTGGACATTTCGCGTATTTTCTGAATAGCGGAAGTGTTTTGCCCGTCGTGTCGTTGAGGCAACACCGGTGCCGCGGGCACTTTCTTATCCCTCCCCCGCTACGCTCGCGGGGGAGGGATAAGAGAGCGTCACGCTTTGCGCTGGCGCCATCAACTTCCAGCAAATAATCTCAATCCGCCAACCCGGCGAACGGACAGTTGCCGCCGATGCTCCAGACTCCCGACAGCAGCCGCACCACGTCAGCAACGGACCGCGTCGTTGCGCTCGACCGCGCGCGCACCTTCATCACGCTGCTGGTTGTGCTCTACCACGCCGTCATCAACTACACGCATTTCGGCATCGGCGGCGACCACATGCGCTGGCTCGGCTTCGACCTGGTGGTGCTGTTCTGCGACAGTTTCTTCATGGCCTGCATGTTCTTCATCTCCGGGCTCTTTGTTCACGACAGCATTTCTCGCCGGGGCGCGTCAAACTATCTTGCACACCGCGCCCTCCGCCTCGGCCTGCCTTTCCTGATTTCGATCTTCGTGCTGATGCCGATCGCCTATTATCGCTACTATCATCTTCAGTTCGACGTTCTGCAATACTACGCGCACATGGTGACGACGGGACCGTGGTCGGCGGGGTCGGCCTGGTTCCTGTGGGTGCTGCTTGTCTTCGACGCGGTCGCCGCCGCGATATCAGTCGCTGCCCCGCGCGCGCTTGCCGCGCTCAGCCGGCTCGTCGACGCCGTCGCCGGCAAACCGATGACGGCGTTCGCCTCCTTCGCGCTGTTCTCGATTGCGATCTACCTGCCGCTACGGGTCTCAATCGGCGAGTCGCACTGGTCGGCGCTCGGCCACTATCCGATTTTCATCCAGACCAGCCGCGCGCCGCTCTATGCCGGCTATTTCCTTTGCGGTTTCGCCGTCGGCGCGGCAGGCCTGCGCAAGGGCATGCTGGACGAGCGCGGCGCGATCGCGCGGCGTTGGCGGACATGGCTTGCCGTCGCGCTCGTTGCCTATGCCGCGATCCTGCTGCTGGTCACCATCCATCGCAGCGGCATGATCGATTTGCGGTCGCCGCCGCTATGGTGGCACGCGACCTATGGCGTCGCCTTCGCGCTGTTCGGCGCGGCCATGACCTTCACGGTGCCGGCCTTCTTCCTGCGCTTTGCGAAAACGCCGTTCCGCTTTCTCGACGCCATGCAGAAGCAGGCTTACGGCATCTATCTCCTGCACTTCATTCCGCTGATCTGGCTGCAATATTTGGTGTACGATCCGACCTGGCCTGCCTTCGTCAAATTTGCGATCGTCTTCATCGGCACGCTGTCGGCAAGTTGGCTCGCGACCATCGGATTGCGCAGGATTCCGATCGTCGCGCGAATGATCTGAAGAATGGAGACCGGCGTGAGCGCGACCGTCCTCGAACGAACCAAAATCCAGGCGCAGGTGCTGGTGCCGCTGGTGAAGGCCCTGCAGGCGGAGCTCGGCGAAGCGCGCGCCAACGCGCTCGTGCGCAAGACGCTCGGCGAGCTCTATCGCCGCCATGCTGAGGAATTCGCAAGCGCCAAGAACGAAACCAGCCTCGGCAAGCTCGTCGCCTCCGCGTGGAGAACCTACGCCCGTGACGATGCGCTGGACTACGACGTCCTGGAAGAAACCGCGGATGCCTACGCGATCAACATCAGGCGATGCCGCTATGCCGAATTCTACAAGGAGCTGGGCGAGCCGGAGCTTGGCTTCCTGCTGGTCTGCAGCGCAGACTTTGCGGTCGCCGGCGGCTTCGGGGGCGATGTGAAGCTCACCTGCACGCAAACCATTATGGAAGGCGCCGATCACTGCAACTTCCGCTACCGGCGGGTGAAGGCGGGGGTTGACGGCTAGCTGTGCGGCGTCAACTGCAACTCCAGCAGGGCCAGGCGTTGCAAAGTCGTCGTGTCACGCTCGCCCGTCTGCGCGGTGCGCAGGATGGATTCGGCGAGTTGGGTCACTTGCCCTGCGGTCACGGGATCCGGCAGCGTCGCCACCGAAGCATCGAGCGCCTTCGCCATCACTTCCAGCGTGTCCGGGGCGAACGCTGCATCCGGAAAGTCTTTCATCGCATCACCACAATGGGTATGCAGAAAAAACGCTTCTGATGCAGCCCGGTTCCGCCGGGAACACTACGAATGGCGCGAAATCGTCGGAACTTATGACAGAAACTTGACGCCAAAGGTCGTGCCGCGTCGCCACACCACCTCGCAATTGCGGCTCTGCGGACGGCTCGGCACTAGGGTCAGGCCGAACTTGTCGCCGATGTCGATGCCCATATCGGTCACGACCCGCGCGCCGCCGGGCGAGACGTCCAGCACCGTGCAGTCGCGCCTGGTCGCGCCATTGTCCGTGCTGATCCAGCCGGTATGCCGGCTCAAATGCCGTCGCAGCTCGCGCTGGACCTTACCCTTTGCCTGCTCCACGCTCATGATCGTCGCCTGCCCTTGGCTGCACAAGCTTCCTCGGGTGCCCAGTTAAAGGCCATCTCGTAAAGCCACGCTTAGCGCGGTAGTTTGCAATTTATCGATAACCACAAATCCTGATAGTTAAGGCTTTCCCTCCTCCCGGTGAGATCATGATCAAGACCCGATCTGCGCTTGCGGCCCTCGTAGCGGCGATCATCCTTTCGACCGCGGTTTCCGCACAGCAGCCGCTCCCGCCCATGGGCAGGCCGGCTCCCGTAAAACCGGCTGCGGCGCCAAAACCGCCGGGCGCGCCCGGTGCGCCGGTTGCCGCGGCCCCCTCGCGCGGCGGCGCGGCCTGCCACAATGGCGCGAGCTTCGAGCGCTTCCTCGCCGATCTCAAGCAACAGGCGATCGCGCAAGGCGTGTCGCAGCGCGCGATATCGGAAGCCTCGCCCTACCTCACCTACGACCAGAGCATCGTCAACCGCGACCGCGGCCAGCGCGTGTTCGGACAGGTGTTCACCGAGTTCTCGCGCAACCGGGCCTCTGCCGGTGCCGCGCAGAACGCGCAGGCGCGGATCCGCGCGAACGCCGCGGCGTTCAACCGCGCCGAAAAAGAATACGGCGTGCCGCCTGCCGTCATCGCCGCGTTCTGGGGACTGGAAAGCAGCTTTGGCGCCGAACTCGGCAAGCTGCACACGCTGCCGTCGCTGGTGTCGCTGGCCTATGACTGCCGGCGCAACGAGCGCTTCCAGAACGAGACCATCGCCGCGCTGAAGATCGTCGACCGCGGCGATCTGACGCCGAGCGAGATGATCGGCTCCTGGGCCGGCGAGCTCGGCCAGACGCAGTTTTTGCCGACGCATTATTTCACCTATGCGGTCGATTATGACGGCGACGGCCGCCGCGACCTTCTGCACAGCGCGCCCGACGTGATCGGCTCGACCGCGAACTACATCGCGACCGGATTGAAATGGCGGCGCGGCGAGCCGTGGCTGCAAGAAGTGCGCGCGCCGCAAAATTTCCCGTGGGACCAGGCCGATCTCACGGTCAAGCTGCCGCGCTCGAAGATGGCGCAACTCGGCGTCACCTATCCTGACGGCAAGCCGCTGCCGAACGACGATCTGCCGGCCTCGCTGCTGCTGCCGATGGGCCGAACCGGGCCGGCATTCCTGGCCTATGCGAATTTCGCCGCCTACACCGAGTGGAACAATTCGCTGATCTATTCGACCACCGCCGCCTACCTTGCGACCCGCATCGCCGGCGCGGCGCCGATGCGGCAGCCGTCAACACCGGTGGTGCAACTGCCGTTCAACGAGATCAAGGAATTGCAGAGCCTCCTGGTCCGCGCCGGCTACGACGTCGGCAAGGTCGACGGCGTGCTGGGACAGGCGAGCCGCACGGCCGTGAAGGCGATGCAGGTCAAGTACGGCCTGCCGGCGGATTCGTGGCCGACCGCGGAGTTGCTCGCAAAGATGCGCGGCGGCCCGCGCCCGCAAGCCGGACAAGCGCCACCATTGCAGATGGCGCGGTAGCGATATCGCAGGCAACGCACGGTGCCTCGTCCCCCTCTCCCCGTTCTTACGGGGAGAGGGTTGGGGTGAGGGGCGACCTCAACGAGCACGGTCCGCGGAAAATCCCCCTCACCCGCGCCTTCGGCGCGACCTCTCCCCGCACGCGGGGAGAGGTGAAGGACCGACCGGTTGTATTTTCACGGGCTCGGCCCCATCTCGATGCTACGACCCAACCACAACAAGAGCATCACATGTCCTTTTACAACTCGACCGTCCCGTCTTATCTGCAAACTCTCGGCGCACTCAGTGGCCTCCTGAACAAAGCCGAGGCGCATTGCAAGGCAAAGAACGTCAAGGAAGACGTCATGCTCGGCATGCGGCTCTATCCCGACATGCTGCCACTCTCCAAGCAGATCCAACTCGCCACCGATTTCGCCACGCGAGGCTGCGCCCGCGTCACTCATAGTGAGGTGCCGGCGGCACCCGATACCGAAAAGACCTTTGAGGAATTGCGCCAGCGCATCGCCAGGACCGTCGACTACGTCAAATCGTTCAAGCCTGCGCAGTTCGAGGGTGCAGACACCAGGGACGTCACTTTCCCCATGGGTCCGGACAAGACCATGACGCTGAAGGGCCAGCAATTCATCGCCGGCTACTCCCTCCCGCAGTTTTACTTCCATGCCGCCATCGCGCACGGCATCCTGCGCCACAACGGCGTCGAGATCGGCAAGCGCGATTTCATGGGAGCGGCGTAATCCTTCTCCTCGTCATTGCGAGCGAAGCGAAGCAATCCATCTTTCCGCTTGCGGCGCTATGGATTGCTTCGTCGCTTCGCTCCTCGCAATGACGAGGAAAGACCTCCTCCGCAACGGCCATCTCGCAGGCCGAACGCTGCGTTCTCTTGCCACTTCCGCAGGCAATCTTTCGTCCCTCACGTCTCATCACCCCTGCGCGAGACGGATGGCTCCCGACATTGCCTCAATGCTAGAAGTCCCTAACTGCACGTGACCCTCCACCACCCGGAAATCCCGATGACTTCGAAACTCCTCGAGCCCTTCAAGCTCGGCCCGCTGACCTTGCCCAACCGTTTCGTGATGGCGCCGCTGACGCGCAACCGCGCGACGCCACCCGGCATGGTGCCGGGGCCGCTCGCCGCCGAGTACTACGGGCAGCGCGCCTCCGCCGGGCTCTTGATTACCGAGGCGAGCCAGGTGTCGCAGCAGGGCATGGGCTATCAGGATACACCCGGCATCTACTCGAAGGAGCAGGTTGCCGGCTGGCGCAAGGTGACCGAGCGCGTGCATGCGAATGGCGGTCGCATCTTCATCCAGATCTGGCATGTCGGCCGCGTCTCGCATGATTCGCTGCAGCCCGGCGGCGGCAAACCGGTGGCGCCGAGCGCGATCCGCGCCAAAGGCAAGACCTTCGTCAACAATCAGTTCGCCGACATTTCCGAGCCGCGCGCGCTGGAGCTGTCGGAAATCCCCGGCATCGTCGATGACTTCAAGCGAGGTGCGGTGAACGCGCTCGCGGCCGGTTTCGACGGCGTGGAGATCCACGGCGCCAACGGCTATCTGCTCGAGCAATTCGCCAAGGACGGCAGCAACAAGCGCACCGATGCCTATGGCGGATCGATCGAGAACCGCGCCAGGCTGATGCTGGAAGTTTCGAAAGCCGTGGTCGGCGAGGCTGGAGCCGAGCGCACCGGCATCCGCATCTCGCCGGTAACTCCCGCCAACGACATCTCCGATTCCAGCCCGCAGCCGCTGTACGACCATATCGTCGACGGATTGGAAGCGCTCAAGCTTGCCTATATTCACGTCGTCGAGGGCGCGACCGGCGGCCCGCGCGACATCGCGCCGTTCGACTATGCGTCTCTGCGCAAGCGCTTCAAGCGCGCCTACATCGCCAACAACGGTTACGACTTCGCGCTCGCCGAGAAGATGCTGTCCGCCAACGCCGTCGACCTCGTCGCGTTCGGCAAGCCCTTTATCTCCAATCCCGATTTGGTCGAGCGCCTGAAGCGCGGCGCGCCGCTCAACGACTGGGACAAGGCAACGTTCTATGGCGGCGGCGCCAAGGGCTATACCGACTATCCCGCGCTGAACGCAAAGCAGGCAGCAGAGTAACTCCGCTGGTGTTCCCCTCCCCCTTGCGGGGAGGGGTTAGGGGTGGGGGTCCACGCGACCAGTGGCGCAAGTCACCCCCTCCCCGACCCTCCCCCGCAAGGGGGGAGGGAGTTGAGAGACCGCTCGCGTTGCTCGCACGCCCGGACTATCCTCCCCGCAATTAAAAAACGGGAGGACATCATGCGCCATACCCTGCCTGCCGCCATCGCCCTGGCCTTCGCCCTCGCTTTCCCGCATTCCGCACTGGCGCAGAGCGCTGCGCTGACGGGGCTCGTCGGCTCGGCCGAGGAGCCGGCGATGGAAGGCGTGCTGGTCAGCGCCACCAAGGCCGGGTCGAACATCACGGTGTCGGTCGTGACCGGGGCGGACGGACGCTACAGTTTTCCGCAAAGCCGGCTCGCGCCCGGCCAATATGCGCTTGCGGTGCGCGCGGTCGGCTATGAGCTCGACCAGGCGAGCAAGGTCGACGTAAGTGCACCGGATCCCGTCGTCGCGGACTTGAAGCTGCGCAAGACGAGCGATCTCGCCGCGCAGATGTCGAATGGCGAATGGATGGCCAGCGTCCCAGGCACCGACCAGCAAAAGGGACAACTGCTCAACTGCGTCGGCTGCCACACCGTCCAGCGCATCGTCCACTCCAAATACAATGCCGACGAATTCCTGACCCAGATCCTGCCGCGCATGCAGGGCTATGTGCAGCAGAGCCTGCCGATCCATCCGCAGCTGCGCCCCGCAGAGCGCCTGATGGAGGAACAGGGCGAAGACCGCATCGAGATCTATCGCGCGGTGGCGCAATATCTGAGCACGATCAACCTCAGCACCACCGACCAATGGAAATACGAATTGAAGACGCTGCCGCGGCCGAAGGGCGCGGCCACCAAGGTGATCTATACCGAGTATGATCTGCCGCGCGAAGAAATGGCGCCGCATGATGTGATCGTCGACAAAGACGGCATCGTCTGGTTCGGGAGTTTCGGTGAGCAGAAGCTCGGCAGGCTCGATCCCAAGACCGGCAAGGTCAGCGAATATCCCTATCAGATGCACCGCGACAACGCGCCGACCGGCAGCCTCGGCCTGCGTGCCGACGCCGCAGGCAATATGTGGCTCGGTAACATGTACCAGGCGACGATCGTCAAATTCGATCCGAAGACCGAGCAGTTCAACTTCTGGACATTGCCGCCGGAAGGAAACATCCCCGCGGCACAAGTCAACATGGTGAGCCCGCAACATTCCGACGTCGACGGCAAGGTGTGGAGCCAGAACAACGGTTTTGCCGGCGTGCATCGCCTCGACATCGCCAGCGGAAAGATCGAGACATGGATGCCGTTCAAGAGCGCGCCCAAGGGCGAGCCGCACAACATCTACGACGTCATTCCGGACTCCCGTAACAACGCGTTCTTCACCGATTTCCGCCAGGGCCAGATCGGGCGCATCGACGCCAAGACCGGCGAGGTCGCGCTGTTCCAGACGCCGACGCCCAGGTCGGCGCCGCGGCGCGGCAACATGGATGCGCAGGACCGGCTCTGGTTCGGCGAATATCGCGCCGACCGCATCGGGATGTTCGATACGAGAACTAAAGAGTTTAAGGAGTGGAAGCTCGGCACGCGCTGGTCGGCGCCGTATGACGTCGTGCTCGACAGGAACGAGTTCGCCTGGACGGGGTCGATGGTGACCGACCAGGTGACGCGTCTGAATACCAAGACCGGCGAGATGACCGACTATCTGCTGCCGCGCACCACCAACATCCGCAGGGTGTTCGTCGACAATTCGACGACGCCGGTCAGCTTCTGGATCGGCAGCAATGACGGCGCCTCGATCGTCAAGGTCGAGCCGCTGGATTGATTGGAAGCCGGGCGGACGAACTCGGTGCGTTCCCCTCCCCCTTGCGGGGAGGGGTTAGGGGTGGGGGTACCACACGACCGGTAGTGCAAGTCACCCCCCTCCCCAAACCCTCCCCCGCAAGGGGGGAGGGAGTTGAGAGACCGCTCGTGTCGCGCGAAAGAAAAAGGCCGGGATCGCTCCCGGCCTTTCGTTTTTATTTGCGTAACGGCGAAGCTTACTTCGCCTCGGCCCGCTTCGGCGGGGTCGCCGGCCACGACTTGATCAGCGTGTCGTAGTCGATGGTCTCGCCCTTCGGCTTCTCGTTCGCGAGCTTGCGCTGCGGAGCGATGTTGCCGTCCTTGGCCGACTTGGCGAACCAGTACTCGGCCGTTTCCTTCTTGTTGAGCTTCGGCCCGCACTCCTTCTGGACGCCCGACTTCTCGAGACGTTCCATCACCGAGTCCTGGGCGGCTGCGAGTGCGTCCATCGCCTGCTGCGGCGTCTTGGTACCGGACGACGCATCGCCGATGTTCTGCCACCACAGCTGCGCGAGCTTGGGATAGTCAGGCACGTTGTTGCCGGTCGGGGTCCACTGCACGCGCGCGGGCGAGCGGTAGAACTCGATCAGGCCGCCGAGCTTGGGCGCGCGCTCGGTGAACGACTTGTCCCAGATGTCGGACTCGCGGATGAAGGTGAGACCGACATGGCTCTTCTTCAGAGACACCGTCTTGGAGACGATGAACTGCAGGTAGAGCCAGGCCGCCTTGCGGCGGTCGGCCGGAGTCGACTTCAGAAGCGTGAGCGAACCCGCGTCCTGATAGCCGAGCTTCATGCCGTCCTTCCAGTACGAGCCATGCGGCGAGGGCGCCATACGCCACTTCGGCGTGCCGTCCGCGTTCATGACCGCAATGCCCGGCTTCACCATGTCGGCGGTGAAGGCGGTGTACCAGAAGATCTGCTGCGCGATCGCGCCCTGTGCCGGCACCGGGCCCGATTCGGAGAAGGTCATGCCTTGCGCCTGCGGCGGAGCATACTTCTTCATCCACTCGAGATATTTGGTAATCGAGTAGACCGCCGCGGGACCGTTGGTGTCGCCGCCGCGCTCGACGGACGAGCCGACCGGACGGCATCCTTCCATGCGGATGCCCCATTCGTCGACCGGGAGGCCGTTCGGGATGCCCTTGTCGCCGTTGCCGGCCATCGACAGCCAGGCGTCGGTGAAACGCCAGCCGAGCGAGGGATCCTTCTTGCCATAGTCCATGTGGCCATAGACCTTGACGCCGTTGATCTCCTTGATGTCGTTGGTGAAGAACTCAGCGATGTCCTCATAGGCCGACCAGTTCACGGGCACGCCGAGATCGTAGCCGTACTTGGCCTTGAACTTGGCCTTGTAGTCCGGATTGGTGAACCAGTCGTAGCGGAACCAGTAGAGGTTCGCGAACTGCTGATCCGGCAGCTGGTACAGCTTCTTGTCCGGCGCGGTCGTGAACGACTTGCCGATGAAGTCGTTGACGTCGAGCATGGGGTCGCTGACGTCCTTGCCTTCGCCGGTCATGTAGTCCGACAGGATGATGGTCTGACCGTAACGGAAGTGCGTGCCGATCAGGTCGGAGTCGTTGATCCAGCCGTCATAGACGTTCTTGCCGGACTGCATCTGGGTCTGCAGCTTTTCGACGACGTCACCTTCCTGGATGATGTCGTGCTTGACCTTGATGCCGGTGATCTCGGCAAAGGCTTTCGCCAGCGTACCGGACTCGTATTCGTGCGTCGTGATCGTCTCCGACACGACGTTCACTTCCATGCCCTTGAAGGGTTCAGCGGCCTTGATGAACCACTGCATCTCCTTCATCTGGTCTTCCTTGGAGAGGGTCGACGGCTGGAATTCGCTGTCGATCCACTTCTTGGCGGCGGCTTCGTCCGCCCGGGCCGGTGAGCTGACCGCAGCCGAAGCCGCCATCAACGCCACCGCGCTCGTCATCATCAGAGCCCTGGAAAAAAGACCCTTTCCTTCTCTCTAAGCGTCGCATGTTGTTCCTCCGTTGCAGCGACTGACGTACTTCTCAGGCCCGAGTTGATCTCCCGGATCTGTCTTCTTCGACTGGCTTTAGACCGTGCGAAACACCAGCACGGCAAACCCAAGCGAAACCAGTGTTGCGAGCCACAGGCTCGAAACCTCGAAACCTTCCTCCCCGATCGGCAGTGTGAAGAGGCCGTCGGTACCGATGAAGGCGATCCACAAGAGATGAATGACCGCGGCCATGATCAAGGACACGAACAGCCGATCGCCGCGGGTGGTCGGTATCGTCAAAATGCCGACGCGCTCGGCCTCGGGATAGGCGGCGGCAAGCCAGGTCATGACAGCGAGCGTGGACGCCAGCAGCGCGAAGAAGATCGCGGTCGGCAAGGTCCAGGCCATCCATGCGATGCTTTCCATTGATGCCTCCCTAGACTCTGCCCAGCGCGAATCCGCGCGCGATATAGTTGCGGACGAACCAGATCACGAGCGCGCCGGGGATGATGGTGAGCACGCCGGCGGCAGCCAGCAGCCCCCAGTCCATGCCGGCGGCCGACACCGTGCGCGTCATCACGGCGGCGATCGGCTTCGCATTGACCGAGGTCAGCGTGCGCGCGAGCAGCAGTTCGACCCATGAAAACATGAAGCAGAAGAAGGCGGCGACGCCGATGCCGCTCGCGATCAGCGGCACCAGTATCTTCACGAAGAAGCGCGGGAACGAATAGCCGTCGAGGAACGCAGTCTCGTCGATCTCGCGCGGCACGCCGGAGACGAAGCCTTCGAGGATCCACACCGCCAGCGGCACATTGAAGATGCAATGCGCCAGCGCAACGGCCCAAGGCGTATCAAACAGCCCGATCGCGGAATACAGATTGAAGAACGGCAGCGCATAGACCGCGGCCGGCGCCATGCGGTTCGACAGCAGCCAGAAGAACAAGTGCTTGTCGCCGAGGAAGCGGTAGCGTGAGAACGCATAGGCCGCCGGAAGCGCCACCGACACCGACAGGATGGTGTTGATGACGACATATTCCAGCGAATTGATGTAGCCGGAATACCAGCTCTCGTCGGTGAAGATGCGCCTGTAATGCTGTAAGGTCGGCGTGTGCGGCCACAAGGTCATGGTCGACACGATCTCGCTGTTGGTCTTGAAGCTCATGTTGACGAGCCAGTAGATCGGCAACAGCAGGAAGACCAGGAACAGTCCGAGGATGATGCGGCGGCCGGGAATCGAATGCATCAGCGCGACTCCCTCTTTGCGCGGGCGCTCGGCGCCGGCATTGGTCATGACGGTGTAGAACACCCAGCACACGATCAGGATAATGAGGTTGTAGACCAGCGACAGCGCCGCCGCCTTGCCGAGGTCGAACTGCCCCAGCGCGATCTTGACCAGCTCGATCGAGACGAAGGTGGTGGAGTTGCCGGGTCCGCCGCCGGTGACGACGAACGGCTCGGTGTAGATCATGAAATATCCATGAAGCGCAGCAGCACCGCGATCAGCAGCACGCGATTCATCTTCGGAAGCTGGATCGCGGTGAATACCGCCCAGCGCGACGCGCCGTCGATTTGCGCCGCCTGATAATAGGCTTCGGGAATCGACTTCAGGCCGGCATAGCACAGCAGCGCGACGAGGCTGGTCCAGTGCCAGACATCCATGATGATGACGGTGACCCAGGCGTCGATGTCGTTCGACACGTAATTATAGTTGAAGCCGAGCTTGACGAGGGTGTAGCCAAGCAGGCCGATGTCGGGCCGGCCGAAAATCTGCCAGATGGTGCCGACCACGTTCCACGGGATCAGGAGTGGTAGTGCCAGGGTGACGAGGCAGGCCGCGACGCTCCAGCCGTCGCGCGGCATCGACAGCGCAACAACGATGCCGAGCGGCACCTCGATGGCGAGGATCACGAACGAGAAGAACAGATTGCGCCCGAGTGACGCGAGGAAGCGGCCGCCGAGATCGGTCGAGGGATCGAGCAATTCTTTGAACCAGCCGACGCCGTTCCAGAAGAACTGGTTGTTGCCGAACGTGTCCTGCATCGAATAATTGACCACCGTCATCATTGGCAGGATCGCGGAGAACGCGACCAGCGCGAACACCGGCAGCACCAGGAACCAGGCCTTCTGGTTGACGGTCTTGTCCATCACGACGTTCCCTCGACCAGGACACTGTCGGCATAGACATGCACATGGGCCGGATCGAATCTCAGCCCGCCGTGCCGCCATTGACCGCAAAGCCGTTCGGCACGCGCGCAGCGAGCCTGGCATCGCCGACGCGGACGCGGGCAAAGCGCACGCGGCCGAGATCGTCGATCCGCTCGATATTGGCGGAGAGCAGGTCCGGCGCCGGCGTTGCGACATCGACAAATTCGGGCCGCACGCCAACCTCGATCTTCGCGCTCTTCGGCAGGCTGTCATAGCTGCGGTTGAGTGCGATGAGGTGGCCGTCGATGCGCGCTTGCCTGCCCTTCACCTTGGCCGGGACGATGTTCATGCCGGGCGAGCCGATGAAATAGCCGACGAAGGTGTGCGCGGGCTTGTCGAACAATTCCGCCGGCGTGCCGCTCTGCACCACGCGGCCGTCATGCATCACCACGACGGTGTCGGCAAAGGTCAGCGCCTCGGTCTGGTCATGCGTCACATAGATCATGGTGAGATCGAGCTCACGGTGCAGCGCCTTCAGCTTGGAGCGCAGCTGCCACTTCAATTCCGGATCGATCACCGTCAGCGGTTCATCGAACAAAACGGCGGCGACGTCGGAGCGCACCAGGCCGCGGCCGAGCGAAATCTTCTGCTTGGCGTCGGCGGTGAGCCGCGTGGCCTTGCGGTTGAGATGCGGCGTGAGGTCGAGCAGGTCAGCAATCTCGGCGACGCGCTTGTCGATCTCGCTCTTCGCCACGCCGCGGTTCTTCAAGGGGAAGGCGAGGTTCTGCCCGACCGTCATGGTGTCGTAGATCACGGGGAACTGGAACACCTGCGCGATGTTGCGTTTCTGCGTCGACAACGGCGTGACGTCGGCGCCGTCGAACAGGATCTTGCCGCGCGACGGCGTGATGATGCCGGAAATGAGATTGAGCAGCGTGGTCTTGCCGCAACCGGAGGGACCGAGCAGCGCATAGGCGCCGCCCTGCCGCCAGGTCATGGTGACCGGCTTCAGCGCAAAGCTTTCCAGCGGCGCATCGTTGCCGCTGTAGGACTGCGCGAGATCGACGAGGTCAATGCGGGCCATGTTGCATCTCCCTCAAGCAGCGCCAGGGGACGCAACGAGCTTGCCCGCCGCATCGAACACAAAGACATTGTCGGGATCGAGCACGGCTTCAAGCGTCGCGCCCGGCTCGTATTCGTGCACGCCGTGCAGCACCGCGACCCAATCGGTGTCCGCGCGATGCAGATGCACGAAGCTCTCGGAGCCGGTGATCTCAGTCACCGTGACGGTGGCCGGGAACGCGTGGCGGCCGGCCTGACCGTTGGCGATTTCGAGTTGATGCGCGCGGAAACCGACGTGGTAGGCGCCGTCGGCGAGCTTTGCATAAAGCCCCGCGGCGGGCGCAGCGACGCCGCCGCCGGAATATTGCACGCTGCCGTTGGTCTTCTGGATGCCGACCAAATTGAGCGGTGGATCGGAAAACACCTGCGCCACCCGCAGCGTCTCGGGATGCCGATAGACGTTCGAGGTATCACCGGCCTGCAGCGCCTCGCCTTCCCACATGCAGATGGTGCGACCACCGAGCAGCAGCGCTTCCGACGGTTCGGTGGTGGCATAGACGAAGATCGCGCCCGAGGCCTCGAAGATGCGCGGCAATTCCGTGCGCAACTCCTCGCGCAGCTTGTAGTCGAGATTGGCCAGCGGCTCATCGAGCAGCACGAGGTCCGCGCCCTTCACCAGCGCGCGCGCAATCGCGGTGCGCTGCTGCTGGCCGCCCGAAAGTTGCAATGGCGTGCGCGCGAGGAATGGCTCCAGCCGCAACAGCTTTGCGGCCTCCATCACACGCTTTTCGATCTCGGCCTTCGGCTTGCCCTGCACGCGCAAGGGCGAGGCGATGTTCTCGTAGACGGTCAGCGACGGGTAATTGATGAATTGCTGATAGACCATCGCAACCGAGCGCCGGCGGACGTCGAAGCCGGTGACGTCCTTTCCGTCGACCAGCACCTTGCCTGTGGCGGGTTTGTCGAGGCCGGCGAGCAGCCGCATGATCGAGGTCTTGCCCGACAGCGTCGGCCCGAGCAGCACGCTGAGCGTGCCCTTTTCCAAGGTCAGCGACACGTCGCGGATGGTGGGAATGCCGTCCACCGTGCGGGTCACATGGTCCAGCGTCACGCTCATGTCCGTCCTCCCGCCTGCAGCAGGGGACTTTCATGCGGCGCCTTTGTCACAATCCATTCGTCAATCGTTGCGATCTCCGCGGCCGACAGACGCAGGCCGAGCTTGGAGCGCCGCCACACCACGTCGGCGGCGGAGAGCGCCCATTCCCAGGTCATCAGGTACGACACTTCGGCCGCGGTCAGCGTCGCGCCGAAAGACTGCCCGAGATCGGCGAGCGATTTGGCGTTGCCCAGCACCTTGGCGGCGCGCGTGCCATAGGCATGCGCGAGACGATTGGCGTGCTCCAGCGTGAGGTAAGGATAGTTGCGCTGCAATTCCGCGGTCAGCGCCGGCAGCGCCGAGACATCCATGTTGCCGCCGGGCAGCGGCGATTTGCCGGTCCAGCCTTCGCGCGCCTTGGCATTGCCGCCGAGATAAGGCTCGAGCCGTTCCAGCGCTTCCTCGGCGAGCCGGCGATAGGTCGTGATCTTGCCGCCATAGATCGAGAGCAGCGGCGCGCCGCCGGGCGTGTCGAGCTCGAACACGTAATCGCGAGTCGCGGCCTTGGCTTCGCTGGCGCCATCGTCATAGAGCGGGCGCACGCCGGCATAGTCCCAGACCACGTCCTCCGGCACCACGGGTTTCGCCAGATACTCGCTGACGGAATCGCAGAGATATTTGATTTCCTCGGGCGTGGCTTTCACCTTGGCAGGGTCGCCGTGATAGTCGCGATCGGTGGTGCCGATCAGGGTGAAGTCATCCTGATAGGGAATCACGAAAACTATGCGACCGTCGGCGTTCTGGAACATGTAGGCGCGGTCGTGCTCGTAGAGCCGCCTGACCACGATGTGCGAGCCCTGCACCAGCCGCACCTTGGCGCGCGCATTGACGCCGGCGCCCGAGGCCAGCACCTCTTCGACCCACGGGCCACCGGCATTGACCAGCACGCGGGCGCGGATCTCGCTGCGCGCTTTGGTGATCGTGTTCTCGACGGTGACATGCCAGATGCCGTCGACCTGACGGAGTTCGACGGCGCGGGTACGGGTGCGGATGTCGGCGCCGCGATCGGCGGCATCGCGCGCGGTCAGCACGACGAGGCGCGCATCATCGACGAAGCAGTCGGAATATTCGAAGGCTTTCTTGTAGCGGCCGGGCGCCAAGGGGTGGCCGACGGCGTCGGTCGTGAGATCGACCGAGCGGGTCGGCGGCAACAGATTGCGCCCGCCGATATGGTCGTAAAGGAACAGACCGAGCCGCAGCAGCCAGGCCGGGCGCAGGCCGGCATGGTGCGGCAAAACGAAACGCAAGGGACGGATGATGTGGGGCGCGATCTGCCAGAGGATTTCGCGCTCGATCAGGGCCTCGCGGACCAGGCGGAACTCGTAATATTCGAGATAGCGCAGGCCGCCATGCACGAGCTTGGTCGACCAGGACGATGTCCCGCTCGCCAAGTCATTCATTTCACACAAGAATACGGAACTGCCGCGGCCGGCCGCGTCGCGCGCGATGCCGCAGCCATTGACGCCGCCTCCGATGATGGCGAGGTCGAAAATCCGCTCCAACAGACGCTTCCCCGGCAGCTCGCCTTCGCTTTTTAAGCCTTTGGGCGATTTAACTTTCGTTTTCGATTAGATCACAAAGTAAAACGAAAGCAAGCGAAAGCGACCCAAACCGGAACAATTGCGCAAAGCTTCAAACTCCGGTATGATGGTCAATATAGTCAAGATAGTCTTATGGAGAGTTTCGGTTGGCGACTATCAAGAAGACCTTTTCCTCGCCGCCGCTTGGCGGCCCCTGGACCTTGGCGAATGCCAAAGCTCGGCTCTCCGAGGTGGTTGATCGTGCCCAAGCCGACCCACAAACCATCACTAGAAACGGAACGCCGGCCGCGGTTATCGTCTCGGCCGAGGAATGGGCGCGAAAAACCGCGCGCAAGGGGACCTTGGCCGAATTCCTGCTCGCCTCGCCACTGCGCGGCGCCGATATCGAGCTTGAACGCCAACGTGACTTTCCTCGCGACGACATGCCGTGAATCTCCTGCTCGACACCAACGTGCTGTCGGAGGCGCAACGACCAGCGCCCGACCCGAATGTGCTGGGCTGGCTCGATAGCATCGACGAGGATCGGGTATTCATCAGCGTCGCATCAATCGCTGAGCTTCGACGTGGCGTCGCACTGATGGATGATGGCCGCCGGCGCGCCACGCTGACCGGCTGGCTCGCCAACGATCTACCGGCACGCTTCGCGGAGCGAATCTTGCCGATCGATCAAGCGGTGGCCGAACGCTGGGGCGACCTGATGGCGCAAAGCCGACGGAGCGGCGTTGCACTGTCTGTCATGGACGGTTTCTTTGCAGCAACCGCGCTTGCCAGGGATTTAACGCTGGTCACGCGCAACGTCAGGGATTTCGCGCCATTTGGCGTGCAGTTGCACAACCCTTGGGGCGAATAGAGCCAGCGATTACCCCCGCCTTATCGGGATCGGCGCATTGGCGCCATCGCCCGCTTCGGCCTCATCGATATCAGCGGCCGGCTTATCCATCGCCTCGACCACCTGGATGCCGCGGTGATGACAAATGGCAGCTAACCCCGCGGGCAGCGCGGAGTCGGTGACGAAGGTGTTGATCTGGCTCATATGCGCGATGCGCACCGGCGCGCTGCGCGTAAACTTGCTGCTATCGGCGACCAGCATGACGCTGCGCGCGTTCGCAATGATCGCCTGCGCCACCTGCACCTCGCGATAGTCGAAGTCGAGCAGCGCGCCTTCCTCGTCGATCGCGGACACGCCGATGATGGCGTAGTCGACCTTGAACTGACCGATCAGCTGCGTGGCGGTCGAGCCGACCACCGCGCCGTCGGCGCGGCGCACCGCGCCGCCCGCCACCACCACCTCGATGCGCGGATGGCGATACAGCAGCATCGCGACGTTGAGGTTGTTGGTGATGACCAGCAGGTCCTCATGCGAGGACAGCGCGGTTGCGACCTCTTCGGTCGTGGTGCCGATGTTGATGAACAGCGAGCAGCCGTTCGGGATCAGAGCGGCTGCAGCGGCGCCGATCGCCTTCTTCTCGTCGGCGGCGACGAAACGGCGCGCCTCATAGGCGAGGTTTTCGACGCCGGAGGCGATCATCGCCCCGCCATGGATGCGGGTCAGCGCGCGCTGCTCGCAGAGATCGTTGAGGTCCTTGCGGATGGTCTGCGCTGACACCTCGAAGCGCCGCGCGAGGTCTTCCACCAGCACGCGGCCGGAGGCGCGGGCGAGGTTGAGGATTTCGGTCTGGCGATGCGACAATCCGGGCATGGCATCTAACCCCTTGAAACAACGCCAACGTAGCGGCTTTGCGGAAGGGGTCAACGCGCAAAGTAGGTTAACGGCACTGTTGCGATGCGGCCGAAACCGATCCTCGACAAATCCAGGTGCGGCTGCGAGACTGGAGGCACAATCAAAAACTCAGGGAGGAAACGATGACCATTGCACGTCGTGAATTGGCACTATCAGCGCTTGCGCTTCCCCTGCTTGCCGCTCTCCCCGCCTTCGCCGGCGTGGAGGAGGAAGGCGTTGCGGAAAAGGTCGAGAATTTCCGCAAGGCCCAGATCGCCGCCGACCCCAAGGCGCTCGGTGCGCTCTGCGCTGAAGAATTGAGCTACAGCCATTCCGATGGACGGGTGGAAGACAAGGCGACCTTCGTCGCCAACGCCACCAACGGAAAATCGAAGATGCTGTCGCTGGAGTACCAGGACGTCAAAATCCGCGTGGTGGGACCTGCCGCGATCGTGCGCTTCCACTGGCTCGGCGAATCCGAGGCCGTCGCCGACGGCAAGAAGAGCTCGACCAATCTCAGCATTCTGATGAACTGGCAGAAGCAGGGTTCGGACTGGAAGCTGCTGTCGCGCGCGTCGACGAAGCTGTGAACGAATGAGAAAGCGTAGGGTGGGCAAAGGCGCGCAGCGCCGTGCCCACCTTCGCGTGCTGAGCGAGAAGTGGTGGGCACGCTTCGCTTTGCCCACCCTACGAATCTCACGCCGCCGTCAAATCGCCGTTCGCCAGTTGCATCGCGGCGCGCTCGGCGTCGCGTGTAGAGCGGAACAGACGGCCGTCGAGACGAAAGTATGGTTGCACGGCGGCAAAGAAGCGATAGCCGAGGCGCTCGCGCACGACGATGCCCGCCGCTTGCGACGATACTTCGATGATGTAGGAATCCGACATTGCCCGGTGATCTGCATTTCCTCGCCCGGGCAAATAACGGGCACGCTGCCTGATCGTTCCGCACACGCTTGCGTGAGAGGGCGGTGCGTTATTTCTTGCCGGAAGCGGCAAGAACGGCCGTCCACTTCGCAATGTCAGCACGGATGAAATCGGCAAACTCCTTTGGGCCACCGCCGACGATGTCGGTGCCCTGCGCCCGCAACGCGGTTCGAACCGCCTCTGTGCTGAGCGCCTCGTTTGCGGCCGCCGACAGCTTCGCGACGATCGCCTCCGGTGTCCCCGCCGGCGCAAGAAGCCCGATCCAGATTCCGGCGTCGTAGCCGGTCATGCCGGCCTCGGCTAGCGTCGGAACATCGGGCAGGATCGATGCGCGCTTGCCCTGCGCTACGGCAAACGCTTTCAGTTTGCCTGCGGCGACATGCGGCGCCAGCGTTGCGGCGACATTGAACATCAGCGTGATGCGGCCGGAGAGCAGGTCCGAGAGCGCCTGGTTGCTGCCGCCCTGATAGGGCACCATGACGATGGCGGTGCCCGCATTGGCATTGAACAACTCGGCTGCCATGTAGCTCGCGGTGGCATACCCGGACGAACCGAAGGTCAGGGTTTCCGGCTTGCTCTTCGCGAGCGCAATCAATTCGGCCAGATTGTTGACGGGCACCGACGGGTGCGCGACCAAAACGTTCGGGACGGTCGCGAGCAGCACGATCGGCGCGAGATCCTTCGCGAGATTGAAGCTCGATCCGGTTTCCGCCGGGTTGAGCGTATTGGCGATTGTCGCCACGAACAGCGTGTAGCCGTCGGCAGGCGCGCGCATCACCGCCTCCGCCGCGATCATGCTGCTGTTGCCGGGGCGGTTTTCGACCACGATCGGCTGACCGAGCGAGGACTCCATCTGCTTGCCGACGACGCGGATCAGCACATCCGCCGCCGAGCCGGGCCCGAAGCCGACAATCATCTTGATCGGCTGGGTCGGCCAGGTCTGAGCGGCGGCCGTAGCGATCGAGGAGATCACCACGAGCGCCGAAAGTAAGAGAGTGCGGCGGAGCATTCTCACGTCACCAGCAGCGAGGGATCCTGCTTGATCTCCTGCGGACGGCCCTGCTCGTCGATCGAGACATAGGTGAAGTTGCCGTCGGTGACGAGGATCGGCTGGACCTCCTTGCGCCGGACCACCCAGGCTTCGAGATGCACGGATATCGAGGTGCGGCCGACCCGCACCAGCTTGCCATAGACCGAGACGAGATCGCCGACATAGACGGCTTTGCGGAAGTTCATCGCCTCGATCGCGACCGTGACGTTGCGCGACTTGGTGATCTTGGCCGCGAACACGCCGCCAGAGATGTCCATCTGCGCAAGCAGCCAGCCGCCGAAGATGTCGCCGTTCTGATTGGTGTCGGCCGGCATCGCGAGCGTCCGGGTGCAGAGTTCGCCGGACGGCCCGCTCTCGGTGACGACGGGCGCATGCACATGGGTATCGGTCACTTGAAAGTCTCCCAGCCGGCATCAGGCGTGAAACGGCCGCCGAATTTCTCCGCGAGCCGGCGCAAGGTCGACACGACGTCGTCGACACCGCGCGTGCGTGCGTAGTTCAGCGGGCCGCCGCGGAACGGCGCATAGCCGGTGCCGAAGATCATGGCACCGTCGACCACGTCGGCATTGTCGACGATACCCTCGCGCAGGCAGGCGACGCAGACATTCGACATCGGCAGCACCAGCCGGTCGATCATCTCGTCGGAGACGCGCGGCCCGGTCTCCGGCCGCGGGCCCTTCTCGGCCTTGCCGTCCTTCCAGGTGTAGAAACCGTTGCCGGTCTTGCGGCCGAGTTCGCCTTTGGCGACTTTTTCGCGCAACCATGCGGGTGTGGGTGGCAGTTGGTCGCCGAATTTCGAGCGCAGCATGTCGCCGACATCGAGGCAGATATCGAGCCCGACCTGATCAGCCAGTTCGATCGGCCCCATCGGCATGCCGAACTTTTCCGCGGCCTCGTCGATCAGGCGCTGGTCGATCTTCTCGTCCAGCATCACCATGGCTTCCAGCATGTAGGGCGTCAGCGCACGGTTGACGAGGAAGCCCGGCGAACTCTTGACCGGCAGCGGCAGGCGATCGATGGCGCCGACAAAGGCGCGCGCCTCTTTGAGCAGTTCCGCATCAGTGCCGTCATGGCTGACGACCTCGACGAGCTGCAGCCGCGACACTGGGTTGAAGAAATGCAGGCCGAGTAGCCGCTCGGGCTTTTGCAGCGTCGTGCGGAGATCCTGCAGCGGGATGCTCGATGTGTTGGTCGCCAGGATCGCACCGGGTTTCATCTTCGGTTCGAGCCCGGCATAGACCTTCTGCTTCAGCTCGAGCTTCTCTGGCACCGCCTCGATGATGAGGTCGGCATTGCGCACGCCCTCGGCCTGCATGTCCGGCATCAAGCGGTCGAGCGCATCGCGCACTTCGATGGGCTTGCGGATGATCTTGCCGTAGAGCTCGGCGGCGCGCTTGATCGCGCCTGCGATCGGTTCCGCCTTCATGTCGGCAAGCGTGACGCGCATGCCTTCATGGGCGCACCACGCCGCGATATCGCCGCCCATCGCGCCGGCGCCGATGACGTGGACATGCCTGATCTTGTTGCCGCTGCCGGCAAGCTTTTTCATCTCGTCGCGCAGGAAGAACACGCGGATCAGGTTCTGCGCGGTCGGCGTCACCATCAGCTGTGCAAAGGATCGTTTCTCGTTCGTGAGCATATCGGCTTTGCTGCCGCCGTGCTTCTCCCAGAGGTCGATCAGCGCGTAAGGCGCCGGATAGTGCTCGTGCGGGGCGGCCTTTTCGGCCTCGCGGCGCATGCGCGATCCCAGAAAGCCGCGTGCAGGCCCGAGTGTTGAGAATGGTCGGAAGCAGGCCCGGCCGCGCGCGCTTGAGCCGGCCGAACACGGCATCCTTCACGGCATTGCGGACATGCCGCTCCTCGCAAACGGCATCAACGAGACCGAGCCCCTTGGCGCGGCGCGCGTCGATGGTGCGGCCGGTCAACATGAGCGTCATCGCCTGCATCGGATTGACCAGCCGCGTGAAGCGCGCGGTGCCACCGAGGCCGGGATGCAAGCCGAGCATCACCTCGGGGAAGCCGAACCGCGCGTTCGATATCGCGATGCGCGACTGGCAGGCCAGCGCCACTTCGAGCCCGCCGCCGAGGCAGAAGCCGTGGATCACGGCGACGTTCGGCACGCGCAGCGCTTCGAGACGATCGATCACCGCATGCGCGCGCGCAATCGTGGCTTCGACCACGGCCGCATCGGTCGCGCCGCGGAATTCATTGACGTCGGCGCCGGCGATGAATCCGGATGTTTTCGCCGAACGGATGACGAGGCCGGCCGGGCGCGCGCTTTCGAGCTCAGCCGATGATCTTGTCGAACTCCTCCATCACGTCTGACGACAGCGTGTTGGCGTTGGCGCCGTCGCGGTCGAACAGCAGCCAGGCGACGCCATCGGCGTCGCGGGTCAGCTTGAAATTCCGATACGCGCCTGCCTCGGGCTTCGGCCCGAGTTCGAGCACGCGGTCGGCGAGCACGTCGAGGGTTCGCGACTGCATCAGACCACCTCGATCAACATCGCGCCGCCCTGCCCGCCGCCGATGCATTCGGTGGCGATGCCGCGCCGCGTGCCGAGCCGCTTCATCGCATTGATGAGATGCAGCACGATGCGGTTGCCCGAGCAGCCGACGGGATGGCCGAGGCTGATCGCCCCGCCGTCGACGTTGAGCTTGCTCTGGTCGATCACGCCCGCGGCGCCATCGAGGCCGAGAATCTCCTTGCAGAATTTCTCGTCATTCCATGCCGCGAGGCAACCCAACACTTGCGTGGCGAACGCCTCGTTCAATTCCCAGGTTTCGATGTCCTGCAGAGTGAGATCGTTGCGCTTCAAAAGCGCGGTTGCCGACAGCACCGGCCCGAGCCCCATGATGGAGGGATCGAGCGCCGCCCATTGGCTGTCGACGATGGCGGCCTTCGGCGTCAGGCCGTGTTTGGCCACCGCCTCTTCGGAGGCGAGGATCACCCAGGACGCGCCGTCGGTGATCTGCGAGGAATTGCCGGCCGTGACCTGGCCCCACGGACGCTCGAACACGGGCCGCAGCTTCGCCAATGTCTCGGGCGTGGAGTCCGGGCGCACACCGTCGTCGTGATCGTAGAACTTGCCGTCGCGCCCAAAGGCGGTCTCGACCTCGCCCTTCAGAAAGCCTTCCTTCTGCGCGTTCGCAAGACGGTGGTGGCTTTCCGCCGCGTAAGCGTCGGACTGCTCCCGCGTGATGCCGAAGAAATGGCCGACCACCTCGGCGGTCTGGCCCATGTTCAATTCGGTGATGGGATCGGTCAGCCCGCGCTCCAGCCCGATGATCGGCTTGAAATAGCGCGGCCGCGCCTTGAGCAGCGCCATGATCTTGGCGCCGATGCCCTTGGCGCCGGCCAGCCCCGCAAACCAGCGCACGCCGGAATTGGGCCAGACCAGCGGCGCGTGGCTCAGCGCCTCGGTGCCGCCGGCCAGGATCATGTCCGCAACGCCTTCGCGGATGTAGCGATAGGCGGTGTCGATCGACTGCATGCCGGAGCCGCAATTGATCTGCACGGTGAAGGCGACCATGGATTCGCCCATGCCGAGCCGGAGCGCCGCGACGCGCGCCGGGTTCATCTCGTCGGCGATGACATTGACGCAGCCGAGGATGACCTGGTCGAAAGCGTCCGGCGCAAAGGGCTGCCGCGCCAGCAGCGGCCGGCCGCATTGCACGGCGAGATCGACCGGCGTGAACGGGCCGGGACCTGAGCGCGCCTTCAGGAACGGCGTCCGGCTGCCGTCGACGATAAAGACCGGTCGCGCCATCAGCTCGCCGCCCTCTGCTCACCCAATTCCTGGAAGAACTGATGCACCTCGGCGGGTTTCTTGTAAATCGGCGACAGCGCCTCGGGCGCGAAATCGTCGACCTCGATCACCTTCGCGACTGCCTCATGCGCCGCCTCCAGCCGGTCGGCCTCGCTCTGGGTGATGACGCCCTTCTTCACGGCCTCGGCCGGATCGCGCAAATGCGCGGCATGCAGTTTCTTTGCGATGTCCTCGCTGCCGGTGACCAGCAGGAAAGCCTTCTCCAGCCGCGCCCGGCCGCCGTCATCGTCGACATGGGAGAGATCCGCCGTGAGGCGATCGCGCGCCGCCGACGGTTCGACGATCAACTGGGCGCAGGCCTGCACCACGCGATCGCTCGGTCCGACGACGCGCGCGCCAAACGGCTGCACCACGAATTTCAGGAGCCAACCGACAAAGCGGTTCGGCATGTTGGCGCAGATTTCGGCGAGGCGATTCTCGATGGTGCGGAAGCCCGCCGCCATGCAGTATTCCAGCGCGGCGAAATCTTCCTTTTGCCGGCCTTCCTCTTCCCAACGTTTCAGCGCGGCAGAGAGCAAATACAGCTCTGAGAGCACATCGCCGAACCGCGCCGACAGCATCTCCTTGCGCTTCAACGCGCCGCCGAGCGTGAGCAGCGCCATGTCGGCGCAGAGCGCAAAGGCAGACGAGTAGCGGGAGAGCTGACGGAAGAAGGGCGTCGCATCGCCCGCATCAGGCGCGGGCGCGAACAGCCCAAAGCTCCAGCTCCGGCCGAAGGCGCGGAACAGCGTGGTGAAGCTGTGACCGACATGCGCCCAGAACGCCTTGTCGAAGGCATCGAGGCCACGCGCATGGTCGTCGTCGCGCAGCGCGTTCATCTCCTCGAGCAGATAGGGATGCGCGCGGATCGCGCCCTGTCCGAACACGATGAGATTGCGGGTCAGGATGTTGGCGCCTTCCACGGTGATTCCGACCGGCACCGAGCGGTAATAAGTGCCGAGGTAGTTCTGCGGCCCGTCGATCACGGCCTTGCCGCCATGGATGTCCATGGCGTCATCGATCGCGATGCGCATCCGCTCCGTGGCGTGCAGCTTCATGATCCCGGAGATGACAGCAGGATGGTGGCCCTGGTTCAGCGCCGCGCAGGTCAGCCGCCGCGCGGCGTCGAGCTGGTAGGCGGTGGCGGCGATGCGTGCCAGCGGCTCCTCGATGCCTTCAAACTTGGAGATGGAGATGCCGAACTGCTCGCGAATGCGCGCATAGGCGCCGGTGGTGCGCGCGGCAAAGGCCGCGCCCGCCGCGGACAATGAAGGAAGCGAAATGCCGCGGCCGGCGGCGAGCGCCGTCATCAACATCTTCCAGCCCTGGCCGAGCCGCTCCTTGCCGCCGATGATGTAGTCGAGCGGAATGAAGACGTCCTTGCCCCAGTTCGGGCCGTTCTGAAACACCTGCATCGCCGGCAGATGGCGATGGCCGATGCTGACGCCGGGCAAATGCGTGGGGATCAGCGCGACGGTAATGCCGAGGTCTTCCTCTTGTCCGACGAGATGATCGGGATCGTAGGCCTTGAAGGCGAGACCGAGCAGCGTCGCCACGGGCCCGAGCGTGATGTAGCGCTTATGCCAGTTCAGCTTCAGGCCCAGCACCTCCTGGCCTTCGAACGTGCCCTTGCAGATGATGCCGCTATCGATCATCGAGGCGGCATCGGAGCCGGCTTCCGGACTGGTGAGACCGAAGCAGGGAATGTCGAGGCCGGAGGCCAGACGCGGCAGCCAGCGGTCCTGCTGTTCTTTGGTGCCGAAGCGCATCAGGAGCTCACCGGGTCCGAGCGAGTTCGGCACCATCACGGTGACGGCGGCGGCGAGCGAGCGCGTAGAGATTTTGCGCACGACTTCGGAATGCGCATAGGGCGAGAAGCCGAGCCCGCCGAATTCCCGGGGAATGATCATGCCGAAGAACTTTTTGGCCTTGATGAAGTCCCAGGCCTCCGGCGGCAGGTCGCGCCATTCCCAGTTGATCTTCCAGTCGTCGAGCATGGCGCAGAGCTCGTCGACGGGGCCGTGGAGGAAGGCCTTCTCCTCTTCGGTCAGGGTCGCCGGCGGATTGGACAGAAGCTTTGCCCAGTCGGGGTTGCCGGTGAAGAGATCGGCGTCCCACCAGACGTCGCCTGCCTCCAGCGCCTCGCGCTCGGTGTCGGACATCGACGGCAGCACGCCGCGCGCCCAGGAAAAGATCGGCTTGGTGATGGTGTCGCGGCGGAAGCTCATGGGCGATCCTCTTTGGCTTCGGGGCTTGCGCGATTCTTGGTGTCGCTTTGCACCCACATTACCGGAAAGCGTGAAGGGAAAGGTGACGCGTTAGGTCGCAAATAAAGCGAAATTGATCGAGGATAACGGCAAAATGGCCGTTTCTGTTCCGGATGCACGACCAACACGTAAACGAACAATGCCACGCAGATTACGCTCTTATTGCGCCCCTTCCCCCCGCGAAGTGGTGGGCAGGATAAGAAAGGCTAGTCCGGCCGGACCATCTCGAACTGGTTTTCCGGCTTGATCTCGAAATAGTCGCCCTTGCGCCCGGCGCGCACGATCGGCCGCGCGAGCCCGGTCTGATAGACGCCGTCCCGGATCATGGCCTTGTCGATGTGGACGGCGACGACTTCGCCCAGCGTCAGCCAGGCCTGCGCCTTCTTGCCGTCGGCGCCCTGCAGCTGAATGATCTGGGTCAGCTTGCATTCAAAGGACACCGGGCTTTCGGCCACCCGCGGCGCCTGGACGATCCTGCCCGGCACTGGGGTCAGGCCTGCAATCGAAAACTCGCTGACGTCGGGCGCGACATGGGCCGCGGTCGCGTTCATCTGCTGCGCCAGATCCATGGTCGCGAGATTCCAGCAGAACTCGCCGGTCTCCTGCACGTTCTGCACGCTGTCCTTCCACGAGGTGGAAGAGAAGCCGATGATCGGCGGCACGTAGCAGAAGCCGTTGAAGAAGCTGTACGGCGCGAGGTTGATGTTGCCTTTGGCCCCGCGCGAAGAAATCCAGCCGATCGGGCGCGGTGCGACGATGGCGTTGAACGGGTCGTGCTTCAGCCCGTGGCCGTTCCTGGGTTCGTAGAAGTGCAGGTCTCTCGGGCTTTTCGCGTCCATTGATATTTCTCATCGTCATTGCGAGCGAAGCGAAGCAATCCATACCTCCGCTTGCTGCACTATGGATTGCTTCGTCGCTTCGCTCCTCGCAATGACGAGTACTGGCGGAATCACTTCCGCTTCTTCAAACTCGCCAGCACGAAATCGATCATCTGGTCGATGGTCGGCCCCGGCTTGTTCGACATCTGCGCGATCATCTGCGGATGGAAATAGCCGATCATGGCGTGGCAGGTGCAGAATGCCGCCAGCCCCACGTCGTCGACTTCGAACTCGCCCGACGCCGCGCCTTGCGCGATCACGCCGCCGATGGTTTCGGTGACCAGCTTCATATGGGCGACGCAGACGTCCCAGCTTTCCTGCATCGCGACTTCGACCATCTCATGCAGCTTGGAATCGCCGACATAGCGCTCCGAGTTCATGCGGTGGATGGTGTTGATCATCTCGCGCAGCCGCTCCGAGGCGGAGCCCGGCGTTTGCATGATCACAGCGGCCGCGTCCTCGACCTCGCCCATCAGGATGCGGCAAACGCCCTCATGAATCGACTTCTTGGAGTCGAAGAAGCGATACACATTGGCCGGCGACATCCGCAATTCCTTGGCGATGTCGGCAACCGTGGTCTTCGTATAGCCGAGCTGGCGGAACAGACGCTCCGCCACCACGAGAATCCGTTCTCGTGTGTCGGGCTCGACCTGTTCGGAAACCAGCGTCATATCTCACTCAATGTTCAATTATTCGGCTGCTTCAGCAAGCGGAAATGCCGGCTTTACAGGACCGTAATGCTGCGGCGCAAGATCGACATGCTCGGCGGCGCCGGTCTCCTCAAGGCTCTTGCGGAACCAGAGGGCGTAGAGGCCCGGCAGGTACAGCAAGGTCAGGAAGGTTGCAACAAACAATCCGCCCATGATGGTGATCGCCATCGGGCCCCAGAACGCCGAGCGCGACAGCGGGATCATGGCGAGGATCGCGGCAAGCGCGGTCAGCACCACCGGCCGGGCGCGGCGGACGGTTGCTTCCACGATCGCCTCCTTGCGCGTCATGCCATGCGCGACGTCGGTCTCGATCTGGTCGACCAGGATCACGGTGTTGCGCATGATCATGCCGGCGAGTGCGATCAGGCCGAGCAGCGCCACGAAGCCGAACGGCTGGTTCGCGACGTTCAAGCCAAGCGAGGCGCCGACGATGCCGAGCGGCGCGGTGAGGAACACCAGCAGCAGCCGCGAAAAGTTTTGCAGCTGGATCATCAGCAAGGTCAGCATCACGATGACCATCACCGGGAACAGCACGAAGATCGAGGCATTGCCCTTGGCGGATTCCTCGAAGGCGCCGCCCGGTTCGATCCGGTAGGCTGGCTCGAGATGGTCCTTGATCTCCTGCAGCTTCGGCGCGATCTGGCCGGTGACGTCGGGCGCCTGGACGCCGTCATTGACGTCGGAGCGCACGGTGATCGCCATGTCGCGATTGCGCCGCCACAGGATCGGCTCCTCGTGTGCGTATTCGATCTTTGCGATCTGCTGCAGCGGCACCGCGACGCCATTGCGCGAGGTGACGGTGAGATCGCCGACATGGGCGAGGTCGAGCCGTTCGGAGGCGACTGCGCGGGCGACCACGCCGACCTTCTCGATGCCGTCGCGCACGGTCGTGACCGGCGCGCCCGAGATCAGCATCGACAGCGCCTGCGAGACGTCCTGCGGGGTCAGGCCGAGCGCGCGGGCGCGGTCCTGGTCGACGACGAGCTTGAGATAGGGCGACTGCTCGTTCCAGTCGAGCTGCACGTCCTTGACGTTGGGGTTCTGCCGCATCACGTCGCGAACCTGATAAGCGATCTCGCGCACCTTCTTCGTATCGGGACCGATCACGCGGAACTGGACGGGGAAACCGACGGGCGGACCGAAATTGAAGCGGTCGACGCGCACGCGCGCCTCCGGCAACGCGCCATCGGCGACCGCGTTCTCGATCTTGGCCTTGATACGCTCGCGGGCCTCGACGTTCTTCGCGACAATGACGATCTCGGCAAAGGCTTCGTTCGGAAGCTGCGGGTTGAGGCCGAGCCAGAAGCGCGGCGAGCCCTGCCCGACATAGGCAGTGTAGGTGTTGAGGTCGTTGTCGTCCTTCAGCAGCGCTTCCGCCTGCTTCACGGCCTTCTCGGTGACACCGAAGGCGGTGCCTTCCGGCAGGCGCAGCTGCAGGAACAACTCAGGCCGCTCCGAGAGCGGGAAGAACTGCTGCTGCACATGGCCGAAGGCGAGGATTGACGCGACAAACACGCCGACGGTTGCGACCACCGTCTTGACGCGGTGATTGACGCACCACTGGATCACCGAGCGCAGCGCACGATAGACGCGCGTCTCGTAGATCGCGTGCGGATCGTGGTTGTGATGGACGGTGATGTTGGGCAACAGCTTGACGCCGATATAGGGCGTGAAGATCACGGCGACGAACCACGACGCCACCAGCGCAATCGCAACGACCCAGAAAATGCTTCCGGCATATTCGCCAACGGCCGAATTGGCAAAGCCGATCGGCAGGAATCCGGCGGCTGTCACCAAGGTGCCGGTCAGCATCGGAAACGCCGTGGACTCCCAGGCAAAGGACGCCGCGCGAACGCGGTCCCAGCCCTGCTCCATCTTCACCACCATCATCTCGACCGCGATGATGGCGTCATCGACCAGCAGGCCGAGCGCGATGATCAGCGCGCCGAGCGAGATGCGGTGCAGATCTATGCCCATCACGTTCATGACGATGAAGACGATCGCAAGCACCAGCGGCACCGAAGCCGCCACCACGAAACCGGTGCGCCAGCCCAACGCCAGGAAGGAGACGAACAGCACGATCGCAAGCGCCTCGACAAAGGAGTCGACGAACTCGCTGACGGCTTGCTTGACGACGTTCGGCTGGTCGGCGATCAGCTCGACATTGATGCCCTGCGGCACCGCCTTCATGAATTCCGCAGTGGCGCCGGCGACGTCCTTGCCGAGCTCGAGGATATTGGCGCCCTTCGCCGTGACCACGCCGATCCCGATCGCGGGCTTGCCTTCCTGCCGCACCTTGAAGGTCGGCGGATCGACGAAACCGTGGGTGACGGTGGCGATGTCGCCGAGCCGGAACACGCGGCCGTTGCTTTCGACGGGCGTCTCCGCGACTGCTTTGGCGCCATCAAGCGCGCCGGTGACGCGCAACGGTACGCGCTGCGAGGAGGTCTCGACCGTGCCGGCCGGCACGACATTGTTCTGCTTGGCGAGCGAATCGAATAGCGCCTGCGGCGTGATACCCAGCGTTGCGAGCTTAGCGTGCGAGAATTCGACAAAGATGCGCTCATCCTGGTTGCCGTAGATGTCGACCTTGGTAACCCCCGGCACCTTCAAGAGGCGCTGGCGCAGGCCTTCGGCGCCCTTCTTCAGTTGCGCATAATCGGCGCCATCGCCGGTCATCATGTAGAGGATGGAATCGACGTCCGAGAACTCGTCATTGACGACGGGCCCGAGAATACCGGCAGGAAGATCGCCCTGCGCGTCGGCCAGTTTTTTACGCAACAGATAAAACAGATACGGCACATCCTTCGCCGGCGTGTTGTCGCGAAAGGTCACCTGCATCGCCGTGAAGCCCGGCTTGGAATAGGTCTGCACCTTCTCGAAGTAAGGCAGCTCCTGCAGCTTCTTCTCGATGGGATCGGCGACCTGGGTCTGGATTTCCTTGGCGGTCGCGCCCGGCCACAACACGGAGACGTTGACCACCTTCACCGTAAAGAACGGATCCTCGGCGCGGCCGAGCTTCTGATAGGAGAAGAAGCCGGCGACGCCGAGTGCTGCGATCAGGAACATCACCAGCGCTGGATGGCTGACGGCCCAGGCGGACAGATTGAAGCGTTTCATGGCAACTCTCCAATTTCGTCATTGCGAGGAACGAAGCGACGAAGCAATCCAGAGTCTTTCCACGGATAAATTTCTGGATTGCTTCGCTTCGCTCGCAATGACGATGTTTCTAAAACGACAGCGACGACACCACCCTCACCTTCTGTGAGGGATCGAGCTTCTGCACGCCCAGCGCCACAACCTTCGCGCCCTCGTCCACGCCGCCTGTGATGACGACGTCGTTGCTCTCATAGGACTTGATGGTGACGGGCTTCAGCGCGATGTCGCCGGCGTCGTCGACGACGAAGAAGGACGGCTTTTCGCCGGCGTCGTAGAGCGCCGACAGCGGCAGCCGCGCCACGCGCGCGGTCTTCTTGTCGCACAGCGTCAAGGTCGCGGTCATGCCGAGCTCGACATTGTCGCCGACGTCGGGCAGCGAGAATTTGGCGAGATAGGTGCGGGTCGCGGGATCAGCGCTCGGCGAAATCTCGCGCAGCTTCGCGGCATATTTCCTGTTCGCCTCCGACCACAGCGTCACGGTGGCGCTGCCGGACTTGGCGCGCTCCACCAGCGTTTCCGGAATTGCAACCACGGCTTCTTTCTCTGCAAAGCGTGCGACCCGGATCGCGGTCTGGCCCGCGGCAACCACCTGGCCCGGCTCGATCAGGGTCGCAGTCACGACGCCGCGGGCATCCGCCGCCAGCGTCGCGTAAGAGAGAGAGTTCTTCGTCAGATCGACCGAGCGCTCGGCGCGATTGAGCCGCGCGCGGGCCTCGTCGGCCGCGGCGCGTGCCGAATCCATCTGCGCGTCGGTGGTCCATCCCTTTGCGCGCAGGTCCTTGGCGCGGGTCTCGGCGGCAACCGCCTGCGCCACCACACCGGTCGCGGCGGTGTTTTCGGCAACCGCCTGCTCGGCCTGCAGCTTCAGATCGACTTCATCGAGCGTGGCGAGCGGCTGGCCGATTTCGACGGTCTGGCCCACTTCGACGAGGCGCTTCGCCACCTTGCCGGGGACGCGGAAACCCATGTCGGCCTCGATCCGAGGCTTGATCGTGCCGACAAAACTGCGCTCCGGCGTCTCCGCTTCGTAATGGGCGGTCGCAACCAGGACAGGCCGCGTCGGGGCTGGCTTTTCCGCGACCTTGTCGTTGCAACCGGCCAGCGCGACCGCCATGGCGGCAAGGGCCACGCCAGCTAATAGCTTGGAGTAACTCGCTAAAATCGACCGGGCCAGCATCGGATACTCCTCTCAGGGTCTTCTTGAGAAGAGTATCGATTACTAATTAATAAAAGTCAATAATCGTCAGTCATCATGAAAACGTGAGTTTGGAGTGATCGAGTTACTTCCGGCCGCGTGCGGCGGAACGCTTCGCGCTTCTCGGCTTGGCCGCTCTTTTGGTCGTGCGTTTGGCCGGCGCCTTCGCGGCGCTCCGCGATGGCGCTTTCGATCTGCTGCGCGCGGCCTTTGCCGCTTTACGTGCCCGTTTCGGTGCGGCGCGCTTCGTCGTCACTCGCCTCGCCGATGATTTCTTTGCGGTTCGCCTCCGCCGCTTCGGCTGCACAGCGACCGGCGGAAGCAACAGGGGATCGGAGACGAGTCCTTCAGCAGCGAACGGCATGTAGGCCGCGTTGGTCTGCTCGACCTTCGGCGGCTCCTCCGCCTTCAGCGCCTCGGAGGCGCTGTTCGCGATGTCTTTCACCGTGTCGGTGAACTTTTCGAGAATCGATTTGTCTTTGGACATGGTGCCCTCCAGCCGGTTTGGTTGGAGCTAAACTGGTGGAACGGATTCGGGTTCCAATCGTGAGGCGTTGCAAACTGCGTAGGGTGGGGTAGGCGCGAAGCGCCGTAACCCACCTCTTCTGTCGCCGCGGAAAGAGAAGTGGTGGGTTACGCGGAGTTTATCATCGGGCCGGCCCAAGAGGGCCGGACCCGTTGGCTAACCCACCCTTGTAATAGCGCGATTGGGATATTGTGAGGGTGTTCCGAAAGGAATGCTCTGCCGCGGACGGCCATCCGCGGCAGAGCGTCTGGCGATCGGATCGAACCCACCCTGAGCAGTTTGTTGCTGCCCCGTAGCGTGATCGTCGTCAGAACTTCATCGGACCCGGATGGTTGCCGGAACAATTTGGTTCGCTTCACAAGGCAGGGATCGACGAAGATGACGAAGACTAACACGGCAGTGGCCGGCATTGATACGGCCAAGGACAAGCTGGATATCGCAGTACACGGCCAGAACTTGCATTGGCGTGTAGAGAATGCCTTGCGAGGCTGGAAGCATTTGCGCTCGGAGCTGGCGAAGGCCGGGATCGAGCGTGTGGGGATCGAGGCGACGGGAGGCTATGAACGCGGAGTCGTCAGGCATCTGCAGGAAGCCGGCTTTACGGTCCTGATCCTGCAACCGCTCCAGGTGCGCGCCTTCGCGCGCGTTCATCTTCAGCGGGCCAAGAACGATACGCTCGACGCGGCTCTGATTGCAGCTTGCACGGCTGTCATGGAGAAGCCCCGGATCGAGCCCGATCAGCGCTTGGCCAGCCTTGCGGACCATCTGACCTTCCTCGAGCAGATCGAGGAGGACATGGCCCGTTTCAAGGTCCGGCTCGAACATATCAACGACCCCGGATTGCGACACACCGTCCTTGGCGACATCGCGCGGTTGAAGGCACGACGGCTTACCCAGATCCGCTTCATTGCCAGGCAACTACGTGCTCACCGCGATCTCGCTGCTCGCCTTGATCTCGTGCTGAGCGTTCCCGGTATCGGCGAGCGCACCGGGCTCGCGCTCATCATCCGCATGCCCGAGCTCGGCCGCGTCAATCGCGAAGAGGCGGCTGCACTCGCCGGCCTTGCTCCCTTCGACGACGAGAGCGGCAAACACAAAGGCCAAAGGCACATTGCCGGCGGACGCGGCCGCCTCCGGCGCTCTCTCTTCGCAGCCGCGCTTCCCGCCGCCTTCCGATGGAATAAAGCCCTGATCGACCTCTACACGCGGCTCAAAGCCAAGGGGAAGGCTCACAACGCCGCCCTCGTCGCTTGCGCCAGGAAGCTCCTGATCTACGCCAACACCGTTGTAGCCCGTGGAACACCTTGGACTGACACCCACGCCGTCAGTTAATGGTTGCTACAAATCCAACTGAAACTTCTCGAACCGGTCGAGCTCATCCTCGATGCGGCGCTTCAACTCCGCCCTCGCCTCGCCCTTGGCCGCCTTGCCCGGACCAACCCAGGTCCATTTCTGCATCAGCAATTTCCGCTTCTGCCGGTCGGTCTTCAGATCCAGCGCGGCGACGATGTTCTCGCCGACCAGCACCGGCAGTGCGAAATAGCCGAACTTGCGCTTCGGTTTCGGCAAATAGGCTTCGAACAGATGCCCATAGTCGAAGATCAGCTGCGTGCGCTTGCGCTGGATGATCAGCGGATCGAACGGCGAGAGGATATGCACCAGCGGCGGCGGCGCCTCGCGCTTCGTCTCCAGCACGTCAGGCGCGGCCCAATGCTCCTGCTTGCCGGCGCCCTCGATTGCGACCGGCACCAGCTCGCCGCGGCGTACCCTGCGATCGATCTCGCGCCGGACGCCCTTCTTGTTCGGCGCATCGAGATGGCAGATCGAGTCCAGCGAGACCACGCCCTGCGAGCGCAACGCGCGGTCGAGCAGATAGGCCGTGACTTCGCCCAGCGTCGCCGATTTCGGCGGACTGTCCCAGCCGAAATGGCGGCCGATCAGCTCATAGGTCTTGAGCATGCCGTTGCGTTCGGACACCGTCACCATGCCGCAATAGAACGCAAGCTGCAGCGCGCGCTTCGACGGCTTGCGGCTCGCCCACAAATGCTCCTTCTCGGTCAGCACGTCGTCCTCGATGTCGCGGATGGTCAGCGCGCCACCCCTCAGCAGCCGCATCACCTTGCGCGTGTCCGATGGCTTCACATTGGCGAACCAGCGATGCCCCTCGCGCTTGTGCAGTCGCATGTCCGGCATGAAGAAGCGGAAATCGCGCGACGGCACATAGGACAGCGCATGCGTCCAGTATTCGAACACGCTTTTGTCGGCGCTCTGGGCCTGGCGCAAATCGGCGCGGCGATAGGCGGGGATGCGGGTGTAGAGGATGTGGTGATGGCAGCGCTCGATCACGTTGATGGTGTCGATCTGCACATAGCCGAGATGGGCGACGGCATCGGCCACCGCTTGCGGCCCCCCGCCGAACGGCCCCGAGCTGTCGAGCCGCTGCGCACCGAGCCAGATGCGGCGGGCGTCGAGTTTGCTCAAGGCGCGAGGTTTGGGCGGGCGGGGCATTGCCCGCTATCCTAACCGGATTCGCTGCCTCAAGAAAAAGCCGCGCCGGCCGGAATGCCAACGCGGCTCTTATGGCAGCAGGTGGCGAACCTGCGCTTACTTCATCATCGCGGCCTTCTGGGCCTTCATATAGTGCCCGCAGGCGCTGCCCATCTTGCCCATGCTCATGTCAGCGTTGGCCATACCGATTTCCTTGTTGGCCGCCATCATGCCGGGTGTCGCCGGCGCCATCGACATCGCGTTCATGGACTTCGCCATGTTGGCTCCTGAACACTTCATCATCGCCGCAGAAGCGGGCGATACGGCGAAGACGGAAACCACCGCCGCAGCAATCAAAAACCTCATTCAAACCTCCCTGGGGAACAGAACCAGCGACAGGCTGGTCGAAGAGATACGGATTTCCCCTTCGAACGTTTCGGGTTGAAAACAATTTCTTTGCTACGGCGCGACGCCGGACAGCACAAATACGTCAGGGCGTGCCGTTATCCCCACGCGATTTCGGCCGCTCCGGGATGCTTCCGGTCGCGATCTCGCTGTCACAGGAGGCCTTGCCTCGCGCGGACGCCTCGCAGCGATAGACGCGGCCGGTCAGGCGGTCGACCAGCCAGGCGCTCTCCTCGTTCGGGCCCTCGATGCCGATGTAACGGGTGCCGATCGCGCTCAGCAGGGTCGAGAGCAGGATCGCAGCCGCGATCATCGCAGCACCAACCAGAACCGGCATGGAACTTATGGTGATGCTGCGCTCCGGCGGGCCGGAACGATAACCCTGGTACTCGTTTTGTCGCTTTACTGACGGAATCACGGCCCCTGCTTCGCTTTTTGTTGGCTTTTCTTGTTTGCTTTGTTGGCAAGCCAACCTCTTAGGCGCGCATCTGGCCGATTTCTTGGTGAGACATCGGCGCATCCGCGACCGCTTTGAGATTGTATCGGGCACTGCGTAACGAGCAACGAAAAGGCGGCCCTTTGGGCCGCCTTCGTTGTGGATCGCGCTTCGCTCGAATGTTCAGCGGAACATGCCGCCCATCATGTGGCCAAAGAGACCGCCGGGTCCGCCACCGCCGCGATAGTGCCGGCCACCGCCGCCGCCGCCGCTGTGGCGATAATGCCGGCCGCCGCTCGCGCTGGAACCGGAGTCGTCGTCGCCGCTGCTCGATGCGTCGTCGGTGGAGGCCACGCGGGTGGAGACGATCTCGCCGACCAGCGCCTTGTGCTGCAGCGTGTTGAGATAGCCGGTGACGGGATAGCCGCGCGAGGCCTGCCAGCGCTTGATCACGGCACGGGTGGTCTCGTCGAACTTGCCGGTCGCCTTGGTGTCGAAGCCGAGGCCGGTCAGGCGGCGCTGCACGTCGCGGCGCTGGCTGCGGTCGAGCCCAATCTGGTCTTCGGAAGTCTGGTCGGAATCCTGGGTGAAGGTGTCGGGGTCGACCGCGGCCGTCAGGTTGCGCGTCGCGCTGGGCTGACCGGCGTCCTGAGCTTGGCGATCCGGCCGAGCGCCAGCGCCTTGAACGCGCCGTTCGGATAGTTGGTCACGTAAGCGTTGAGCTCTTCCGGCTTGTTGGAGTCCTTCACCGAGCGCCAGAACTCGACTTCCATCGCGCTTGCGGTCGCGGTCGGCGCGGCGGAAGCAACGGTGGTCGCAGCCGGCGCGTCGGCAGCGGATGCGGCGGGCTTGTCGGCGGAAGCGGCCTGCGGGTTGAGATAGACTTCGCCGATCAGGTTGGTGTGACCCCAAGGCAACTGATTTTTGTTGGTCTCCTCGTTGACCTGGGCGCGAACCCTGGTCATCGCCTGCTGGATCTCGACGCCGGGCTTGGCAATGTTGGAGATCAGCGCGCGGGTGAACGGCGAGTGGTTGCCGACATCGCCATCGAGCGCGGTCTGGCCGGGGCCGGTGGCGAAGGCGAGCAGCGTGCCCTCGCCCGACTTCATCTCGGCAAGGCCGGTGTTGACGGCAACGCCGCGGGTCGCCTTGGCGGAACGGATGCGCGCGGTGAACGGGTTGTCGCGGCAGGCGTCGAGGAACACCAGCTTGACCTTGGCGTCGGCCATGGTCTGCTCGAGGGTGAGGTCGACATTGATGGCTGCGCCAAGCTTGACGTCCATCTCGGACTTCAGGTCGGCGTCGATCGGCAGCAGGTAATTGGTGTTGTTCACGGCGATGCCATGGCCGGCATAGAAGAACACGGCGACGTCGGCGCCTTCCGCCTTCTTGCCGAAGTCGAGCAGTTTCTCGGTCATCTTGTCGCGGGTGAGGTTAGTGCCTTCGACGACGTCGAAGCCGACACTGCGAAGGACGCTGGCGATCGCCTTGGCGTCGATCGCCGGGTTCGGCAACTGCGGGACATTGCGGTAGGCGGCATTGCCGACCACGAATGCAACTCGCTTGTCGGCGAGCGCGGCATCGCCGCTGACCAAAAGCGCTGCGGCTGAGATGGCTGCGATCCAGAAGCGCATGATCTAGTCTCCCCTTGATCCGAATTTGGGCCGGTCTTCCCGGTCCGTTGCGGCCAATGTGATCGAACACGCGCGCGAAGACTGTGACGTGGATCACGCAGAGGATTTAGGGCCTCGAACCGCGCGAAAAGACGCCGCGACGGGCGGGCTTTTCCCGTCTAAGGTCTCCTTATTGGGCTGAGCGAGGCGGTTTCCGGCATTTTGCGCACCGGCCTTGCAGGCTGAACACGGTGCGAGCGGAAATTCCTATCCGGACGTCCCTTTTTGCCATGTGATGTCAGTCACATTCATGGCGATGAACCCGTCCTATGTTCGGAGCATCCAAACGCCAAAGGGGCGGGCGAGTAACAAAGAGGATTACGACAATGACCAGCTTCGTCAGGTTTTCAGGATTGAAGGCGATCACCATCTGCGCCGCGCTCTCGATGACCGCGGGCATGGCTTTCGCCGGCGACAATGTGTCGTCGGACCAGATCATCAACGCACTGCAGCCGAAGCCGCTGACCCGCGGCCTTTCGGTCGGCGTTCCGCAGGTCGATCCGGCGGTCAAGGCCAAGGAAGTGAACTTCGTGGCCAGCATCCGCAACCGCAAGACGCGGTCGATGTCGATGGGCGAACGCGAAGAGATCGCCGAGATCGCCGCGACCAAGCCGAAGATCGATCTGGAAATCCATTTCGACTTCAACTCGGCCGACATCAGCAAGGACTCGATGCCCTCCGTGCAGGCGCTGGGCGAGGCGCTGTCCAACTCGAAGCTGCGCGGCTCGACCTTCGTGGTGGCCGGCCACACCGACGGCGTTGGCGGCGAAGCAATTCAACCAGGAGCTCTCCGAGCGCCGCGCCGACACCATCAAGCACTATCTGGTCGACCACTACCATCTCGCCAGCGGCGACCTCGTCACCGTCGGCTATGGCAAGACCAAGCTGAAGGATGCGGCCGACCCGTCCGATGGCGTCAACCGCCGCGTCCAGGTCGTCAACATGGACACCAAGTCCGCCGCGAAGTGACGGTTGGGAAATTCGATCCGCCTGCCGATGATAACGGCAGGCGGACGTTTTGATGTTCAAGCAAACGGGATGACGCCAGCTCTTGCCTTCGGATGCCGGGCCGCCACAGTGGGCCGGGACTGACCAGCGCAACATTTATTGGGATCACGCATATGAAAAGGCATTATTCGGCGGCCATCGCCGCAGCGATTCTTCTCACGCGCTAGTCTTGCCGCGAAGGCTGAAGATGCCGCGCCGGCGCCGGCGGCACCCGCCGCTGCACCAAGCGATTCTGCGCCGGCCAACGTCGCGCGGCCGTCGATCGCGCCGAAGGCGAACGACACTGCCGCCAAGCCCGATGCGAGCGCAAAGCCGCAGGCCGATGCCGAGCCTGCCCCGCGCCGTCATCGGCGCTGGGCTCGCCGGCATTATCGCTATGCCTATTGGGAGCCGTTCCCGATCTTCTTTCCGCACTTGACCCGTCATCACGGCATCTACTGGAGCCGGATTCCCTGGTTCTTTTGATTCTTGTTTGGGGCATGATCTCCGCGCAAACGCGTTCCGCGTTTGTCGCGAGGGAAAACCGCTTCACACTTTTCCGGATCATGCCCTAAATCCAGCTCTGGAACAGCATCAGGCGGTTGAACGCCGTCATCGACGTGCCGATGAAGGCTGCCGAGATCGGCAGCATCACAGCGAAGCCCGCGGCAGCGATCGCGACAAAACTCCACAACAGCCAGCGCGGCGCGTTGCCGCGCCGGAGCGCATAGACCAGCGCGAGCGAGGCGAAGGTCGCCGCCGGCATATAGTAATAGAGAAAGCCGAGCGTGCGCGGCAGCAGCGCCCAGGCGAGCCAGGGTCCGAAATAGAACGCCAGAATAAGGAACGCGTCGCGGCTTCGCGTCGCGATCCAGTCGTAGAGACATAGCGCGACCGCGAGCAGCGCCGGCCACAGCACCAGCGGATTGCCGAGCAGCACCACCGCGGAGATGCGGTCGTCGCCAATCTTGTCGAACAGAAACCAGACCGGCCGCATCAGCAACGGCCATGACGGCCAAGAGCTCATATAAGTGTGACCGGCAATCGCGGTCGTGGTGTTGTCGGAGAAGATGCGCCGCTGCGCCTCGATGAGATCGTGCAGCGAGAAACCGTACAGCAGCACGAAGCTCGCGAGATAGGCGAACGCTGGCGCCAGCACGAAACAGATCGCGACATGATAGGCCTTGAAATCGGACCAGAGGTCTGGCCGGTACCAGTCGGTTGGCCGCGGGTCGGCGAACTGCGTGCGCCAGCTTTGCATCAGGCGGAGCGCGGCAACAATGACGATGCAGACGGCGAGCGGAAACAATCCGCTCCACTTGCAGGCCGCCGCAAGACCGAAGGCGAGGCCCGAGAGCGCAAACGCGCCGAACGGCTGCGTCTTGCGAAAGCCGTAGAGAAAGGCGGCGGTGCCGAACAGGCCGAAAGTCAGCGCGAAGATATCGAGCATCGCCGTCCGCGCCTCGACGAACAGCATCTGGTTGAAGAAGGCGATCAGCGCCGAGGCGATCGCAGGTCCTTGCGCCGCGAACAGCGCGAGGCCGCAGAGATAGACCGCCACGATCGCAAGCGCGCCGAACAGCGCGGCCGGATAGCGCCAGCCGAGCGGATTGTCGCCGAAATTGCGAATCGAGAAGGCGATGATCTGCTTGGCCAGCGGCGGATGCATCGGGTTGAGCATCGGCTCGGGCATGACCGGCAGCAGCATCTGCCGCGCCGCCGGCACGTAGTGGAATTCATCGAACACGAATTTATCGGGGGTTTCGATGCCGGTCAGAAACGCCAGATGCGAGGCGATAAAAATGATGGCCGAAATGAGGCAAGTGCGCGCCGCCGAAATCGGAGGAACAGAATGTGATTCAAGTTCACTTTTCACGAAACCAACTTCGCTCTGAGCCGGGTGGCTGCGTCAATCCCGAATGAATGTGATCGAGCAAAATTTTCTCGTCCACTGCTTTGAACGCAATCCTAACTCACCGCCACTAACCATGCGGGGTGATGGGGCAGCGCTTGTGATAATTATAGCACATCGCAAACGCGCATCGTCCGGTACGATACGGGATGGATCGATCGGTACTGAAATGAACTTGCGTCGCTGCGTTGCTCTTGCATTTGCCTCTGCCCTGTTGGTCGCGCCGGCCGCGCCGCGCGCGCATGCGCAAGCACCCGCCCGTGTCGGCGAAGCCGCCGTCGTCAAGAACGAAGTGCTGCGCGTCGCGGGATCCGGATCGAGCCAGATCAATGTCGGCGACGGCCTGTTGCGTGACGAGACCGTGCGCACCGGCGGCGACAGCGCCGCGCGGCTGGTGATGATCGACAGCACCAATCTCTCGCTCGGCGCCAACGCCTCGATCCGGCTCGACCGCACCGTCTTCAACGACGAGCACTCCTACAAGGAGATCGCGATCCGCCTCACCACCGGCGCGTTCCGCTTCGTCACCGGACATTCGGAAAAGACCGCCTACAAGATCACGACGCCGCTCGCGACCATCGGCGTGCGCGGCACCACGCTCGACATCCTCTCGCAAAACGGCAAGTCCACCGTGGTGCTGCAGGACGGCGCCGCGATGGTGTGTACGCTGAGCTTCCAGTGCATCCAGCTGACGCAGCCCGGCGATACCGCCGTCATCACCACGACCGGCGGCAAGACCACGATCACCAAGACGTCCAACTCACCCTGGACGTTTGCGCAGAACTGCGCCGCCGCGGCGGGGCTTTGCACCGTCACCACCTTTGCCGACGCCGCCCCGATCGATGAATTGGACGGCCTGTTGTGCGGACGCTGACCATGGTGGGGATTGTCCGTAGTCTCATCCTGCCGGCCGCGCTCAGCGCGGTATTGTCGCTGATGCTGGTCGCGATGCAGACGAGTCCCACGGCGGCGCAGACCTGTAACCCGGATCGGGGTGACTGTTCACCATCGCCATCTCCGTCGCCGACCGGGTCACCTTCCCCCTCGCCGAGCTACTCGCCGACCGGCTCTCCCTCACCGGCTTATTCGCCGTCGCCATCACCGAGCCCGTCCTACTCGCCGACACCGACCCCATCGCCTTCGCCGAGCCCGACACCGACACCAACGCCGACGCCACCGACTGACGGTGGCACCAGCGGCAATTCGATCAGCGGTCTCGCCGGCCAGCGCTTCAACCAGATGATCACCAATCAGGTGCTCGGCTCGGTGCTGCTTGGCGTCAACGAGCAAGTCAATTGCAGCAGCTGCGTCTCCGCCTTCGGCTCGGTCGGCTCGTTCACGGCCGGCATCCACGGCCGCAAGGAGATTACCAACAATCTGTCGCTGCTCGCCGGCCTCGCCTACACGCAGTACAGCGAGAACGGTTATCACGTCACCAGCGCGCCGATCGGCGCCTTCGCGCTGCGCTACGACTTTGTCGACTGGGGATCGTCGCGACCGTTCTTCGACATCGGCAGCATCTTCACGCCGTTCGAGAAGGTGCGTTACAGCCGCAGCTATCTGACGAGCCTCGGCCCGGTCGCGCTGGACAGTTCGACCAACGCTGCCAACTACGCGGTCTACGGCAGAGCGGGATGGATGACCCGGCTTTCCGGCCGCGACGAACTCGCAGCCTCGGTCGAGTTGTGGCAGCTATGGCAGCGCGTCAGCGGCTACACCGATCCGACCGTCGCATTCAATCCGTTCGACGCCACGATCAACACCGGCACCGACCGTACCAACCTGGTCAAGGTCGGCGGACAATGGACGCATCTGTTCGGCTCGCGCGTCGAAGGCAACGTCAACGCCTTCTTCGTGCAATCCTTCAACAACCGTTCCGGCATCGTCGCGGCCGTCACCGGCGATGGATTGATCACGCCGACCATCGGCAATCAGAGCTGGGTCGAACTGGGCGGCCGGCTCGGCTTCCGCCTCAGCAAGGGCTGGGTCGCCGATCTCTTCGTCAACGGCACGGTGGGCCCGCAGCCGGTTGGCAACACCATCCACGGCGGCGTCGGTCTGCGGGTCAATTACTAGGGCAACGCGTCAATTACCGCCGGCCAGCACAAGCGCGGCGTCGGCCGCGCTCTCCAGGATTTCGTCCGACAGTTCGCGGTCATTGACGGCGCGCGCGAGCTGCAGCGCTCCGACCATCAGACTGTAGATTGCGGTCGCCCGCTTGCGGCGCTCACGCGTCGAGCCTTTGCCGGCCCGAGCAGCGATCAGATCGACGATGTCCATGATCTTGCGGGTGAAGGCATCGCGCGTCGTCTTCGGATGACGGGCGATTTCGGCGACCAGCGCCGCGGTCGGGCAGCCACCGCTCGCATCGTCGCGGTGACGCGCGGACAGGTAATCGCGGATGGTTAGGTCCAGGCTTTTGCCAGCTTCCAGATTGGCGCGCAGCCCGACCTTTCGTCCGCCGAGCGCATTCACCAGCACGGCCTCGACCAGATCCTCCTTGGATTCGAAGTGGTTGTAGAAGGCGCCGTTGGTCAGGCCAGCGCCCGCCATGATGCCGGCAATGCCGACCGCGGCCAGGCCGCCCTCGCGAAACTGCGCCGAGGCAACGTCAATAATGTGTGCCCGCGTCGCGTCCTTGTGGCCCTTGTCATAGCGCATCGCCGTCATTCCCTGCGCGCATATTGCATTACGATCATAATATCGTAGTATGATCGTAATTCAATAGGAATTATCCGGCAAGGAAGCGATCATGGCGTCACAACAGGCGGCGGCGTTGCCCACGGGCGGCAACGTCGAGGTCACAACAGTCGAGGCTGCGCCGGCACAAGCAATCTCCGCCGCGCGCGCGAAGAGCGAGGCGACCCGCGCCGCGTTGCTGACCGCGCCGATCCTCCCGACATTGCTGAAGCTCGCGCTGCCGACCGTCACGGTCCTGGTGGCGCAGACCGCCGTCAATATCGCCGAAGCTTATTATGTCGGTTACCTCGGCACCGATGCGCTGGCGGGCGCCGCCCTGGTGTTTCCGATCTTCATGCTGATGACCATGATGTCGAACGGCGGGCTGGGCAGCGGCGTCGCCTCCTCCGTTGCGCGCGCGATCGGCGCCGAACGGCGCGACGATGCCGATGCGCTATTGTTTCACGCCATGGTTCTGGCCACTATCGTTGGCGCGCTGTTCACGCTTGGCGCATTGTTGCTCGGGCCGCCGCTCTACCGCACGCTCGGCGGTCGCGGCGATGCGCTCGACGCGGCGATCAAATATTCGAATTTCCTGTTTGCGGGCGCGATTCCCGTCTGGATCGTCAATTTGCAGGCGGCCGCACTGCGCGGTGCCGGCAATGTCAAGGTGCCCGCGCTGGTGACGCTGGTCGGCGCTGTCGTGATGATCCCGCTGTCGCCGATCCTGATCTTCGGGTTCGGGCCGTTTCCACGGCTCGGCATCGGCGGCGCGGGTCTCGCATTCGGCCTTTATTACTGCGGAGCGATGCTGTTCCTGATGCGCTACATGGCATCGGGCCACTCGGGCCTCACCTTGCGGGTCGCGCGGCTGCGCAACACGCTGTTTGCCGACATCCTGAAGGTGGGAATCCCGACGGCATTGAACGCGGTGCTGACCAATCTCACCGTCATCCTCGTCACCGGCGCGGTCGGATTGTTCGGCACGACCGAACTCGCCGCCTACGGCATCTCCTCGCGGCTCGACTACATCATGATCCCGCTGCTGTTCGGCGTCAGCACGGCGACCTTGACCATGGTCGGCGTCAACATGGGCGCCGGCCAGAACGCGCGCGCCCGCAGGATCGGCTGGACCGCCGGCACCGTTGGGCTGCTGCTGACGGGAACGATCGGCTTGGCGGTGGCGCTGTATCCGCCAGCCTGGCTTCGTCTGTTCTCCGGCGATGCCGACGTCGTGCGCGACGGCACGACCTACCTGCACATCGTGGCGCCGGCCTATTGCGCGCTCGGCTTCGGCTTCGTGGTGTCGTTTGCCGCGCAAGGCACCGGCCGCGCGCTGTGGCCGCTCGCAGCGGCCGCGGTACGCATCCTGATCGCGGCCGGCGGCGGCTGGCTCGCCGTCGTCTATTTCGGTGCGGGCATGGCGGGCCTTGCCGCGATGGTGACGGCATCGCTGATCGGCTATGTCGCGGTCTGCAGCGTGGTGATGCTGTCGAACTCGGTGTGGCGTGTGAAGCCGAAATGAGAACTAGGCCGTCGCCGGCGCGGCCATCGCTTTCGCCGCGGCCTCAGTATCCATCCACGACACGCCCCACATGTGACCGTCCGGATCCTCGAAGCTGCGGCCATACATGAAGTCGACATCGTCGATCGGCGATGGATCGAGATCGCCGCCGGCGGCCTTCGCCTTGCCGATCATGTCGTCGACGGCCTGGCGGCTGTCGACGAAGAGACAGAGCAGCGCCAGGCTCATCGTCTTCGGGTCGGCGATCTCCTTGCTGGTGAAATGCCGGTACTTGTCTGGGGTCATCAACATGACCTGGATGGTGTCGGAAAAAACCAGGCAGGACGTGGTGCCGTCGCTAAACTGCGCATTTCTGGTGAGGCCGATCGCTTGGTAGAAGGCGGTCGACCGGGCGACATCGCTGACCGGCAGACTGACGAAGATCATTTTGGCCATGGGGCTTCCTTTCGGTTTCGTCCCAAGGACGATCCTGCGACGGGTGTCCCGACAAGGGCTGAAAGATTTTTCTAGGTCGCGATCGGGTTCGGCATGTTCAGGAACGACCGCGTGACATGCCAGAACAGCTGCCGGTTGATCGCGAGCGCGACCGAATGCGCGGTGCCCGGCAGGATGATGAACTGGCGGTCGCCGTTCGGCAGCTTGTTGTAAAACTCCTCGAGGTCGGCGACGGTTGCAATGCCGTCATATTCGCCGCGCACCAAGAGCACCGGCGCCAGCACCTTCTCGGGATCGACCACCGGAAGGTTGGCGGTCATGTCGAGATAGGTGCCGGTCGGAATCTGATCACCGAACTGCATCTCGACGTCGGCGAGCACTTCGATCGCCGCCGGGTCCGACGTGCCCGGCTTGTCGCGGGTGGCGATCGAGCGGATCATCTCGCGGTCGCGCTTGCGCATGTTGTGGCTGCGATAATAGTCGACCTGTTCGGCGCGCTTCTTCAGCGTCGGCGATCCCTCGCCCTTGTAGGTGAAGGCGGCGAACACCAGCCGGCCGATGCGGTCGGGTGCGGCCATCGCATAGGCGCCGGCGCGCAGCGCGCCGGAGGACTCGCCGACGAAATGATATTGATGCTGGCCGGTCTCTTTCTTGAGCACGTCGGCGGCGGCCTTCAGGTCTTCCACGCCGCTCGCGATGTCCGAATTGCCGGACGTGCGCCCCGACTTGCCGTAATTCTCGTGATCCATGGTCCAGCAGTCGAAGCCATAGCGGGCGAACTCGTTCATGACGGAATATTCACCCTTGCCGGGCACGTGCAAGTCGAACACCCGCGAGGTCACCGACGAGCCGTGCACGAAAAACACGATCGGCCGCGCCGGCTCGCCGGCCTTCGGCGCACCCAGCCGTTTGCGATACATCCACAAGGGCACGTCGCCCTTCTTGGCCCAGTATTCGCCGCTCCAGAAGCGGCTGCCTTCGGCCGGCTCGGCCATCGCCGGCGCAGCGTCGGCAAGGGCTCCCGCCATCAGGCCGAGCCCTGCCCCTTTTATGAGCGTGCGGCGCGGCAACGAATGCTCGGATTGGGTCATGGCTTCTTCCCGTTCGATGAATTGATTGTTGCGCAAACTCTAACAGCGGCACCCCGCCTTTGAAAGCACTGTGCGCTGCACAGCATAAGCACCATCGCGCGATGCCCATGACAGGCTGACTTCGCGCGGAAGCGGGTCTAGTCTCGCGCCGCCCCAACCCGGACCAACCGGGAGCGCAACAGGGAGACAAGCCGTGAGCAGCAATCTGACCGACGAAGAACTTGCCGCGCTGATGCCGTCCGAGCTGTGCCGATACTGTTGCAAAAGTCGTTTTGCAGAAGTTGTCAAATTTCTGAGGGCCGCTGGCGCGTTATTCGTGTAAGAATCTGAGGGACCTCATCGCCTGGCGCCAAATTCGTGGGCGACTTCGGTAGCGCGACTGAGACTATACGAATCATCGACCTCATTGCGCTTCTGGTTTTCGCCAAAAATTTGGACCGGTGCAACTTTCGACTTTTGCAACACTATCTGCCAGTACCAGACGCCGATCCCGACCCAGATCGTCTCCAGCGACGAATTCTATCCCGACCCGCAGAACGAGCGGCAGCGCGAGGTCGAGCAGCGCCTGCTCGCGATGGCCGACGAACTCGGCGGCAAGCAGGGCCTCGACCGGCGGAAATTCTTCCAGACCGCGGCCGGCATGGCCGCCTCCTTCGTGGCGATGAACGAGGTCTATGGTCCGCTGTTCGAGGTTACGCGCGCCGAAGCTGCCACCCCGGCAATGGCCGAGGAGCGCGCCTCCGCGCTGAAAGACCAGTTCATCATGGACATGCACACGCATTTCCTGCGTGACGACACCCGCATCATGACCTTCGTCAACATGCGCACCGCCGTCGGCAAGGCCGGCTGGAACAAGCAGCTCGCCGACCGCGAGCAGACCATCGAGGATCTGAAGTTCAACAACTACAAGAAGGAGATGTTTCTCGACAGCGACACCAAGATCTCGTTGATCTCCTCGGCGCCGTCCGACATCGAGCAGGACTGGTTTTTGACCAACGAGCAGATGGCCGACGCGCGCAAGAAGATCAACGACGAGGCGGGCTCGCGGCGGGTGTTCTCGCACATGATCTTCACGCCGGGGCAGCCAGGCTGGCTCGACAAGCTCGATGCCGGCCTCGCGCTGAAGCCGGAGTCCTGCAAGGGCTACACGATCGGCGACAACACCCACAAGGACATCAGCCGCTACCCTTGGCGACTTGACGACGAGAAGGTCGCCTACAAGGGCTATGAGAAGATGGTGGCGGCGGGCATCAAGAATGTCTGCGTGCACAAGGGCCTGTTCCCGCCCGGCCTCGAGAAGCAGTTCCCGCATTTGCGCGGCTTTGCCGACGTCGCCGACGTCGGACAGGCGGCCAAGGACTGGCCGCAGCTCAACTTCGTGATCTATCACTCCGCTTATCGTCATGTCGGCGGCGATCCCAAGGTGGCGCTCGCGGAATTCGAGCGCACCGGCCGTATCGCCTGGACCAGCGATCTCGCCGACATCCCGGCGCAGTATGGCGTGAACAACGTCTATGGCGACGTCGGGCAACTCTTCGCGACCACGCTGGTCGCCGAGCCCAATGTCTGCGCCGCCTTGATGGGCACGCTGATCAAGGGGCTCGGCGCCGATCACGTCTGCTGGGGCACGGATTCGCTCTGGACCGGCGCGCCGCAATGGCAGATCGAGGGCCTGCGCCGGCTCGAAATTCCCGAGGCGATGCAGAAGAAGTTCGGCTATGCGCCGCTCGGCGCGGCTGATGGTCCGGTGAAGTCCGCGATCTTCGGCGGCAACAATGCGCGGCTCTACAACATCGAGCCGAAGAAGGCGATGCTGGAGCTCAAGGGCGACCGCTTTGCGCTGATGAAGGCGGAGTACGAGAAGAACGGGCCCGAGCCGTCGAACGTGCGCTATGGCTATGTGGTGCCGAACGGCGGTATCGATCATAAGGTGTTTGTGTAATTCGTCATTGCGAGGAGCGTAGCGACGAAGCAATCCATTTCCCCGCTTGTGGCGCTATGGATTGCTTCGCTTCGCTCGCAATGACGAGAATAGCTATTTTCCTTTAAACCGCGGCTTGCGCTTTTCGCGGAACGCCGCGACGCCTTCCTTCACATCCTCGCTCGATCTGATCGGATCAAGGATGCGGCGCGCCTCGGCGACCGTCTCCAGCGGTCCCTTCGGCATGGCGTCCCGCGCCAGCCGCTTCAGGGCCTGCACCACCAGCGGCGCGGCGCCGGCGATCTTCGCCGCCATCTCCTGGGCGATCGCAATGTGCTGACCCGCCGGCGCGATGCGATTGACGAAGCCGATCTGGTAGGCGCGCTCGACCGACAACTCCTCGCCGACGAGGAGAAATTCCATGGCGATCTTGTGCGGCATGCGCGACACGATGGAGGAGATGCCTCCGCCGGTGGTGCCGATCTTCACCTCGGGATAGCTGAAGCGCGTGGTCTCGGAGGCCACGCACATGTCGGCCATCTGCACCAGCACGATGCCGCCGCCGACCACCCAGCCGGAGGTCGCAGCGATCACCGGCTTGTCCAGCTCGACGCCGAGGCCGGGCACGGCGTGCCACATGTCGGACGGCAGGTCCCTGACGTCGGCGCCGACGCAGAAATATTTCTCCTCGCATGAGGTCAGCACCGCGACGCGATCGTCGCTGTCGCGGAAGCGCCGCCAGGCCTCGCGCAATTCGGTGCACAAGGCATTGTTGAGCGCATTGTGCGATGACGCGCGGTCCATGGTGATGGTGGCGACGTGGTCTTTGCTTTCGTAACGGACGACTGACATGGCGCGACCTATTTCTTCTTCTCATCCGGATGACGGTGCACCGGATCGATCCACAGCACGGTTTCCGGCTTCTCGACCGGCTCGATGTCGAGATTGATCGCGACCGCTTCGCCGTCGGAGCGCACCAGCACGCATTCCAGCACCTCATCGCGGCTGGCGTTGATCTCCTGATGCGGCACGTAAGGCGGCACATAGATGAAATCGCCGGGACCGGCCTCGGCGGTGAACTGCAGATGCTCGCCCCAGCGCATCCGCGCCTTGCCCTTCACGACATAGATGATGCTCTCGAGATGGCCGTGATGATGCGCGCCGGTCTTGGCGTCGGGCCTGATCGTCACCGTGCCGGCCCACAGCTTCTGCGCGCCGGTGCGCGCGAAATTGATCGCGGCCTTGCGGTCCATGCCCGGCGTCGACGGCACGTTGGGATCGAGCTGGTCGCCGGGAATGACGCGGACGCCGTCGTTCTTCCAGCGATCATCGTGAGAATGCGCGTGGTCGTGAGAGTGATCGTGAGCTGTCATAGCTGGGCTTTCAACTGAGTTCCGTGGCTGCAACGCTAGCGAAATACGCCGGGACAAACCAGCCAATCACGGAACTTTTTCGCAGCACCGACGTTGTCCTAGCGAACCCCTAGTAGGAGGAGAAATTTCATGGGTGCCACCACCGATAAAGTGAAGGGCGCGGCCAACGAAGCCATCGGCAAGGCCAAGGAAAAAATCGGCGAAGCCACTGGAAACGAGCGCCTGGAAGGCGAAGGCACGATCCAGGAAGTGAAGGGCAAGGGTCAGCAGGCTCTTGGCGACGCCAAGCAGGCGACCAAGGACGCGGTCAACCGCGCCGCTGCAGAGGCGAACAAGAAGCTCTGATCTCACTGAACATCCGAGTTGCAAGAGACCGGCCCTCGCGGCCGGTCTTTTCTTTTTGCCCATTCGAAGCTCGTCATGCCTGGCCTTGAGCCGGGCATCCACGTCTTTCTTTTCCACTGCAACAAAGACGTGGATGGCCGGGACAAGCCCGGCCATGACGACGGAGAGACTATGCACGCCGGCGACTCATCACATCGGGATTGACCACATTGGTCGGCGTGCCCGCCGCATAAGCGACGATCTGATCGAAAATATCGGAGAATTGAATCTCGTATTCGTCGCGCGAGACGTAGCCGATATGCGGGGTGGCGACCACATTGTCCATATTGAGCAGCGGATCGTTGGTATCGCGCAGCGGCTCCTTTTCGAACACGTCGACGGCGGCAAAACCGGGCCGCCCCGCGCGCAACGCATCCACCAGTGCACCCGGTGCGATCAATCCGGCACGGCTGGTGTTGACCAGAATCGCGGACGGCTTCATCCGCGCGAGATCCTCTGGCTTCACGATGCCGCGCGTGGCATCGACCAGTCGCATATGCAGCGAGATCACGTCGCACGCCTCGAAGAAGACGGCCCTGCTCGCAGCGGTCGCGTAGCCGTCGGCACGCGCTTTTTCCATCGACGCGTCACGCGCCAGCACCAGCACCTTCATGCCGAACGCCTTGGCATAACCCGCTACGACAGCGGCGATCCGGCCATAGCCATAGACGCCGAAAACCTTGCCCCGGATGGTCGCACCGATGCCGAACTGCCAGTGGCCGGCCTTCAGCGAGGCCACCTGCTGCGGGATCATCCGCGCGGCCGACAGCACGAGAGCCCAGGTGAGCTCGGCGGTCGCATAGGACGGCGTGTCGGCATGCTGGCCCGATGACACGACGATGCCGAGCCGCGTGCAGGCATCGATATCGATATGCGGATAGACGCTGCGCTGGCTGATCAGCTTCAGTCTCGGCAGGCGTTCGAGCAGCGGCGTCCTGATCTGCGTGCGCTCACGGATCAGGACCAGTGCTTCGGTATCCCCAAGGCGTTCGCCGAGCTTGTCGACGTCCTGGACATGATCGTTCCAGATCGTGACATCGTGGCCTTTCAACTTTGCAAAGCAGTCGAGCGTGCGGATGGTGTCGAAATAATCGTCGAGAACGGTAACTTTCACGACGCGCTCCCGCTTACTTTACCCCGAGCAGCTCGACATCGAACATCAAGGTCGCATTCGCTGGGATCACGCCGCCGGCGCCGCGGGCACCGTAGCCGAGCGCGGGCGGAATAATCAGCGTGCGCTTGCCGCCGACCTTCATGGAGGCGACGCCCTCGTCCCAGCCCGCGATCACGCGCTTCTGGCCGATCGGAAACTCGAACGGCTCGTTGCGGTCGACGGAAGAGTCGAATTTCTTGCCCTTCTGCCCGTTCTCGTAGAGCCAGCCGGTATAGTGCATGACGCAGGTCTGTCCGGGCTTCGGCGAGGCGCCGGTGCCGACCTTGGTGTCGATGATCTGCAATCCTGAAGCTGTGGTCATGGGCTTTCCTGTGGTCTGGCTTGATGCCGGCGTCATGAACGGCAAGGTGGCGAGAGAGAACGAGAGGGCGAGAAACTTGCGGCGTTGCATGGTCGAGGGTTCCTCCGGGAGAGGTGAGTGATGCCATGGGGAGCGGACGCCCTCAATAGCCTAACCATCGATAGCGGCAAGCAAAATGGGAGGCAGGCATGACAAAGACCGTCTCGCGATGCGCCGCATCCGAGTTTTGATCTCGTCGAACGCCTTCCGCGAGAGAGGGCGCAGGGAATGCCGGGTGCCAGCCGCACCCGCAGCCTCGTTTGCAAAACAAAAAAGCAAACGAGCATAGTCACTACAGGTGTGCCGAACACTCCGGCATTCCCTGCACGATGGTTTACGGCTTACTTCGCGCTCTCGCCGGAGTACCGGGCTTGCTAGCCTCCGTCGCCCGTTGAATCGCTCAACGGACTTGATCCCAGCGTCGGGGGATCACGACCACGCAACTTGACCGTCCGCCCTGGCATGCATCGTCGGCATGCCAACAACGTCCATCGCATCCCGCCCAACGTGTCGCGACGATTGGCCGAACGTCCCTCGTGGAGAGGCGAGACTGATTCGTTAAATCATAATTACTGTCTTTCGGAAAGATAATTATTTTTATGCGTCGGGCTGGACATTTCGGATTATTTCTGAAAGATCGAAGTGTTTTGCCCGTCGTGTTGAAAAGGCCACACTAGCGCTTGCGCGCCTTCTTTGACTTCGCTGCGTTCATGTTGTCGACCAGACTCGGGTAGCGACGGCCTGCTTTCTTCGCCGCGCGTTTCGCCTTCGCCTTTCGGGCCGATGACAATTTCTTCGGCTTCTTGCCGGCCTTCCTGCGCGGGTTTGCTGTTTTCCATGGTGGGCGTTTCGCCATTCCGATCCTCGCTTATGAATGTCTCATCGCTTCGACCTCGGCGTCCCGATGCCTTTCGATCGCTTCGGGCTCCTTCTCGTCGAGCATCGTCAGTTCGACCCGCGCATTCTCGTCGACGCGCAGCAATTCATCGAGTTTGGCGTGGATCGCCAATGTATCGCGCCGGGTGGAACGGGAGATGAAAAGCGTCATCACCCATACGATCAGGGTGGCGACCGCATTGAAGTCGAACCGCCCGCGATCGAACACGAGCCAGGCGACGGCATAGATCACGACAACCGCGAAAGCGGCCGGATGCGCCGCTGCTTCACCGAGCCGCGTCGTCCAGTGCGGCCCCGCGCGGTGTGAGCGCCTAAAATCGTGACCTGTGCGATTCATCTCGTCCGCTGGGAATGACTGGTCAGGTTTCAAGTCATTCGCGGAACGCAGGTTCCCACGGCCGTCGCAGTCGCCCGTGATGTCGTATCAGCCCGGCAGCGTCGTCTTGTTCGGTTGCGCCGATTGCGTCGGCGCGTCGGGGCTGTCGCTCTCGGCGTTCAACTCGACTTCAGCCGCGTGCCAGAATTCCTCGTCCCTGCCTTCGGGCTGGCCGGCCTTTTCCCAAAGCTGGTGCGCGTAGTTTCTGATCTGCTCTTCGGTCGCCATGCTCACTCCTCTCGACGCACGGCCTCACCACCGGGGGGTATTCGGTATGAGGTGAGGCCGTGCAGGCCAGCGCGTTGGAGGGGCACTGGCCTGACGGATTCAAGCACGTGAGGCGATGCAGGTTCCTAAGCCAGAATTTGCGAGCCACGCCGGCGCCCCCGCATCCCTCGAAGTGCGGCTAGTAATACCGCCAGCGCTTCGGGCGCGGTGCAGGCGACCGCAGCAGCAGGGCCAGTCCGAAGCCGACGATGCCTGCGGTCAGCAGCGAGCCGAGCGGGTTGTCCTGAACCACCTTGGCGAGGGCTTCCGGTCCGTCGCCGGCGACGGCCTTCCTGGCAAAGTCGGTTGCCGCATCAGTCGCGTCACGCGCCGCGTCCTTGGCCTGGCCGTACAGATTCTGCACCTTGCCGGCTGCCTCGCGCACCTTGCCCGCCGCCTGGGTGTCGGCATCCGCTGCGATGTCGCCCACGGCGCCCTCGGCCTTGCCGGCCCATTCCTTTGCCGATCCTGCGATACGATCCTTGTCCATCTCTCATCTCCGATTGGAAGGGTTCGACAGTTAACCGCTGGAGCCGCACCCTGTTCCACCGACGTCGGAACGAAGCGCTCAAGCCGCGCGTTTGCGCCTTCACAACGCCGCTCAAGCGACACAAGGCCGCACCACGCGATGGCTTTCGTCACGATCCGCCCGACCAGAGCCGACAGAGCGATCGCGAACGCGGTCGCCTCCCGCACCACGCCGGAGCTGGAGAAGACCGCCGATCTCCTGACCTGGGGCGCCGACGAGAAACTGTTGCTGGCACTCTCCGTCGGCGCGTGGCTTTACGCCGCACGCCGGCCGCGCCTGCAGCCGATCGCCAATCACATGCTGGCGGTGTCGTTGGTGTCCGCCGTGCTGCCGCATGTCTTCAAGAGAGCCGTCGATCAGACCCGCCCCGACCGCCTCACGGTAGAAGGACATTGGCGCGGAGTGCCGTGGTCCGGCCGCGCGCGCGATGCGTTTCCGTCGGGTCATGCGCTGCACATGGGCGCGTTGGCCTCGGCAGCCGGTCTGTTTCCGCCAACGCAGCGGCGGTTCGCTCGCGGAGTTGCGATTGCGCTGTCCGCCACGCGCATCCTGCTGCTGGCGCACTGGACCAGCGACGTCGCGGTCGGGTTTGCTGCGGGAGCAATCCTCGAGCGATTGATTCGGCCGTTCACGCTAGGGACGGACAAGACGCACCGCGGAACAAAATGAACAGATGTTAATTCAGACTAGGGCTCAGCGAGAATTTCAGCATCTATGTCGCGATACTTTTTTCACATTACGAATGGCAAACCGCACGACGACGACGTCGGCGAGGACCTTCGCGACGACTGCGAAGCCTGGTTCTCGGCCAAGCGTCTGACCCGCGACATCGAAGACAGCCTCGAACCGGACGGTAAATGGACCGTCGAAGTCAGGGACGCGGACGGCCCACTCTATGAGATCAGCATCGCCGGCAGAAAGTTGCGATGAGGATCGATTGGTCACCATTCCCACACGTCTTCCGGTTAACATAGGTTAAGGAACGGGGTGTGGAACCCTCCTAACATTCCCAGCATTTCCGGCCTTCAGGGACAGGAGACGGCGATGATCATCGAAGGAGCATTCGATTCTCGCACGCTCGCCAACATGAACGTCGCGCTGGATCGCGTCTGCGAGAACGCGGCGCACGGCGACGAGCATCTGATACGCAAGCGCGTCGCAAAGCAGATCGTCAAATGCGCCCGCAGCGGCAAGACCACGCTCGGTGAGCTGACGGCGGCGGGCCAGCGTGGCCTGATCACGGTGCTGCCGTCGCCGCCGGCGGACGAGTAAGCCCGACCCGCTTCAAGCCGGCTTGCGCGTCTCCTCCTTCGAGGCGGAGTCTCGGAGGGGAACCTTCATATCGTCGCACGGTTGAAGAAGACCACTTCGCTGCAGGTCATCCATGTCGTCGCACGGCCAAATCCCGCCCGGACCAGTCAACGGGTTTCTGCAGTCCTGGGCAGGGGATTTGAAGGGATGGACCACAGGGATCATCATCCGTTATGCGTTGGCCGTTGCGCTGTTGCTCGCCGCCGCCGCCGGGCTTGTCGGGGCGATCGCCGTCGGCGCCGCCGCCCTCTTCCACTGGCTCGAAATCACCTATGGCCTGAAGGCGGCCTACGCGGCCGTTGCCGGACTGCTGGTCTTGCTCGCGCTCGTCAGCGCCGGCATTGCCATGCTGCTGCTGAAGGGCAAGCTGCCGCCGATCCCGCGCCCGAAGCGGCATGCGACGAAAACGGCCGGCCGATCGCTCGCCGCCAGAGCAATGTTGGCCACGACATCAAGCAAGGGCCTGCTGAAGACTGACGGTGCCACCGAGATCATGATTGGGCTCGCCGCCGCCTGCCTTGTCGGCTGGCTGGCGGCCTCGCGCTTAGGCCGTTCGCTCAAATGAGCAAATCGCCGGCGAGTTCTCGCGGTCATCTCGCGCTGATTGCCGGCACGGTCCTCGCAACGCTTGCCATCCAGCGTCACGTGTCGCAGCTCGCAGCCGCGTCTTCGCGCAATCAGGCGGCAAAGCCGATACCGCGCGACTGGAAAGCGGTCGCGTGGCGCACCTTTCAGCAGATCGATGAAGACCGTCTGCTCGCGACCGCGGCGGGCGTGGTGTTCTACGGACTGCTTGCGATATTTCCCGCCGTCACCGCGCTGGTGTCGAGCTACGGACTGTTCGCCGATCCCTCCACCATATCAGCCAATCTGCAGGCCCTTGCGGTGATGCTGCCGGACGGCACGTTCGCCATCGTGCAGGACCAGATCGCGCGCGTGCTCGCGAAAGGAAACGGCACGCTGGGCGTGACGTTCGCGCTGGGATTTCTGATGGCGATCTGGAGCGCCAATGCCGGCATGAAGGCGATCTTCGACGCCTTGAACGTGGTCTACGAGGAACGCGAGACGCGCAGTTTCCTGCGCCTCAACCTCACCTCGTTGGCCTTCACGGTCGCGGCACTGGCGGCGATCCTGTTGATGATCGGCGGCGTAATCGCGGTGCCGCTGGCGCTGCAGCGGCTCGGCCTCGGCGAGCGCGGCGAATGGATCGTGTCGCTCGGCCGTTGGCCGGCGCTCGTCATGTTCCTGCTGACGGCGCTTGCGATCCTGTATCGCTTCGGACCGAGCCGCACCGACGCGCGCTGGCAATGGATCAGCCCCGGCGCGGTCGCCGCGACGCTGCTGTGGCTCACCGGATCGGCATTACTATCGTGGTACCTGTCGAACTTCGGCAACTACACCGCGACCTACGGCTCGCTCGGTGCCGCGATCGGGCTGATGACCTGGATGTGGATGTCGGCCATCATCGTGCTGTGTGGGGCCGAATTGAATTCGGAAATCGATCTTGCCGCAGAAGGCACAACCGGCGCGGGGTCCGCCGCAGTGCGCGCCTAGCTTTTTTATTTGGGCATGATCTCCGCGCAAACGCTACGCGTTTGTCGCAGGGAAAACCGCTTCACACTTTTCCGGATCATGCCCTAGTAACCGAGCGCGCAGCCGTCCTTGCGCGGATCGGAGCCGCCGTTCAGCGTGCCCTTGTCCCAGTCGATCCAGATGCCCTGCCCGCCGCCGAGCGGCGACACCAGCGACGTGGTCTTGTGGCCGAGCTTCTTCAGGCCTTCGACGGTCGCGGCCGGCACGCCATCCTCGAGCTGATAGACGCCTTCGTAATGCAGGCCGCGCGGCATATCGATCGCTTCCTGGATGTCGCAGCCATAGTCGAGGATGTTCGTCATCACATGACACTGGCCGGTCGGCTGGTACTGGCCGCCCATCACGCCGAACGACATTTGCGAGCGGCCGTTCTTCGTGACAAGGCTCGGAATGATGGTGTGCAGCGGGCGCTTGCGCGGCGCGATGCAGTTGGGATGACCGGGCTGGATGCGGAAACCGCCGGCGCGGTTCTGCAGCAGGACGCCGGTGTTGTTGGAGACGATCGCCGAGCCAAAGGAATGCGCGACGGAATTGATGAAGGAGCAGACGTTGCGCTCCGCGTCGACCACGGTGATGTAGATGGTCGAGGGATTCATCGGAGGCGCGACATTGGGCAGGTCGAGCGTGCGGTCCATCCGGATCTTGCCGGCCCATTCGTCGGCATATTCCTTTGCCAGGAGCCGCGGCACGTCGACGTCGACCTGGGCGGGATCGCCGACATATTGCTCGCGCATCATGTAGGCGACGCGCGCGGCTTCGGCCTCGATGTGGAAGCGCTCGACGCTGAGCGGCGCGAACTTCGTCAGGTCGAAATGCGACAGGATGTTGAGCATGACAAGCATGGTGATGCCGGGCCCGTTGGGCGGGCACTGCCAGGCGTCAAAACCCTTGTACATGGTGCCGATCGGCGAGGTCACTTCCGTCGTGTGCTCGGCGAAATCCTCCAGTGTGTGCAGACCGCCGATGCCGCGCAGGGTGTCGACCATGTCTTCGGCGATCTCGCCGCTATAGAAGGCATCGCGCCCCTTGGTCGCGATCGCGCGCAGCGTCTTGCCGAGCTCGGGCTGGCGCAGCACCTCGCCGGCGAGCATCGGCCTGCCATGCGGCAGCAGGTAACGCGGCGTGTTGTGGCCATTCTTCAGTTTCTCGAACTGGTTCTTCCAGTCAAACGCAATGCGGGGCGCGACGACGTAACCCTCTTCCGCGGCCTTGATCGCGGGCTGCAGCAGCCGGTCGAGACCGAACTTGCCGTGATCGCGCAGCATAGTGTCCCAGGCATCGATCGAGCCCGGAATGGACACCGCATGCGCCGAGGTCAGCGGCACCGAGTTGATCTTGCGTTCGAGATACCACTCGGCCTTGGCCGCGGCCGGCGCGCGGCCCGAGCCGTTATAGGCCGTGATCTTGCCCTCGCCGCGCGGCTGGATCAGCGCAAAGCAATCGCCGCCGATGCCGGTCGATTGCGGCTCGATCACCCCTAACAGCGCGCAGCCTGCGACGGCCGCGTCCACCGCCGTGCCGCCGGCGCGCAGCACCTCGATAGCGGTCAACGCAGCCAACGGGTGCGAGGTCGCGACCATCGCGTTCATGGCGTGGACCGTCGAGCGGCCGGGAAGATGGAAGCTCCTCATGGAAAATGGCTCTTGGTGATGCTTCGGGGGGATGGAAAGGCGGGTCTTCTTGGCACATTCGGGCTGGCCTCGGCAATGGCTGGTATACCAGAGCCGAATGCAGGATTCGCAGGGTTTCGCGTAGGTTGGCAGCCTGATACACCGCCGCCATGCCCTTCAAGGTTGCCGCCTTTTACCAGTTCGTCGCGCTGCCGGATTACCGGGAACTGCGCGAGCCCCTGCGCGCGTTCTGCGCGGGCCTTGGGCTGAAGGGCAGCGTGCTGCTCGCCGCTGAGGGCATCAACGGCACGCTCGCCGGCAGCGAGGATGGCATCGCCGCACTGGTCGAGGAGTTGCGAAATGGCGCGCTGTTCGGCGGCCGGCTCGACAATCTCGAGCTGAAATATTCGCACGCTGAAGCGATGCCGTTCGGGCGGATGAAAGTGCGGCTGAAAAAGGAGATCGTCACGCTTGGCGATACGGCCGCCGATCCGCTTGCGCAGGTCGGCATCTATGTCGAACCGTCCGACTGGAATGCGCTGATCGCCTCACCTGATACCCTGGTCATCGACACCCGCAACGCTTTTGAAGTGGCGATGGGCACGTTCGAAGGCGCGGTCGATCCCAAAATCGCAAGCTTCGGGCAATTCCGAGAGTTCGTCGCGCAACAGCTCGATCCTGTCAGGCACAGGAAGATCGCGATGTTCTGCACCGGCGGCATCCGCTGCGAGAAGGCAAGCGCGCTGCTGCTCGCGCAAGGTTTTGCCGAGGTCTATCACCTCAAGGGCGGCATCTTGAAATATCTGGAAGAGGTGCCCGAGACGGAAAGCCGCTGGCGTAGAAAATGCTTCGTGTTCGACGAGCGCGTCGCGCTCGGCCATGGCCTGCGCGAGCGCGCCAGGGACAGCATCGAGGACGCCGCGCATGGGTGAGAAGGAATTGTCCGAGCGGATCGACGCGCTGGAGTCGCGCCTCGCCTATCAGGACCAGACCATCGAGCAATTGAACGAGACCATCACGGCGCAGTGGAAGCAGCTCGATGCGCTGACGCGGCAGCTCGCGGGCTTGAGCGATCGGCTGCAGGAAGCGGAAACCAATGCGCCCTCGCCCGCCAACGAGCGGCCGCCGCATTATTGAGCCCACCGACCGGCTGAAGGAACTCAGCAATCTCCAGTGGGTTGAGAAGGGACATCCGCTGGAGGCTCCCATGCACAAATTGAGTGCCGCTTCATCTATCCTTGCCCTGCTCCTGCTCGCGCCATTGGCGCAGGCGCAGTCGATCGGGGAGAAGACCGGTTTCAATTCGGCGCTCGGCATCAGCCCGACCACGCAGGACTTCGTCGCCGCAGCCGCCAACAGCGACATGCTGGAGATCGCCGCCGCCAAGCTTGCTCAGGAAAACGGCAACCCGGATGAGAAGAAATTCGCCGAACAGATGACCGCCGATCACACCAAGACGACCAACGACATGAAGGCGATGGTGGAGAGCGGCGACGTCAAGGCCGAGCTTCCCTCGACCTTGGACACGTCATCGCAGGCGAAGCTCGACAAGCTGCGTGACGCGAGGCGGCGCACATTCGCCAGCGAATACGATGCGATGCAGGTGAGCGCCCACAAGGAGGCCGTGTCGTTGTTCGAGCGCTATTCCAGGTCCGGCGACAATCCCAAGCTGAAGGACTGGGCCGGCAAGACGCTGCCGACGCTGCGGCATCATCTCGAGATGGCAGAAGCGCTGAGGAACAAGGTCACAATAGGATCGTCGCAATGAACGGGTCGCAGGAACGATCGGTGCGCGCGGCGGTTGCTCCTTCATCGGACCATGGAGGCTAAAATGGCGATGAATGAAGGGGAGTTGGACCAGCGCGAGTTCGGCAATTTGATCGGCAGCGACAAGGTGGAAGGCACGGCGGTCTACGGTCCTGACGAGGGCAAGATCGGCTCGATCGAGCGCGTCATGATCGACAAGACCAGTGGCCGAGTGTCGTATGCGGTGCTCGGCTTCGGCGGCTTCCTGGGCCTCGGCAACGACCACTATCCCCTGCCCTGGCAATCCCTGAAATACGACACACGGCTCGGCGGCTATCGCACCGGCGTCACGGAGCAGCAGTTACGCGGCGCGCCAAAATATCGCGGCGACAGTGACTGGAACTGGAGCGACGCCGCGGGAAATCGCGCGGTGGATGACTATTACGGCGTCGTGCCGACATAACAGCTCTTCCCTAGCCAACAGCAATCTTCAGCACACACACAAGAAAGGCGGCCGGGAAGGCCGCCTTCTTTCTCGCTTCTTTGGTTGCGATGCCTAGTGCAGGACGAAATACGTCGTCACCGCGACGACCGCCACCGTGACCGCGCACCAGACCATCGGCGAGGTGTGTTTTGTGCTACCGCTGCGCGGCGAGTTATTGGCGGCGTGGTCGAACTCGCCTCGCCCGGTCATCGGAACACGGCCTTGACCTTGTCCCAGAGCGAGTTCGGGCTCGTTGTCCTGAGATGCCGGCGGATGCTGCTCATGCTTGGTCTTGGCCGGTTGGGCAGCGCTGACCGGATCGGATGCCGGGAAGGTATCGACCAGGCCGGCCTCCAGACGCGCATGCATCTCGGCATCGGCCTTCGCCGCCTCCTCAGGCGTGGCGGCGTGCTTGTCGTGGGGTGCGGGATCGAACTTTTTCTCAGCCATGGTTGCCTCCGTGACGGAATCAACGCCGCGGATTCCCCTCGGTTCCATCCCCCGATTGGCTTTCGCTGCAGTGCGCTGTATCAGGGTGCCCCGAAGTCTTGAAATTCACGGAAAGTCCGTTTGTCCCAAACGCCAACCAAACCGTTCCTCGACGTGCTCGCAGGCCAGCGGCAGGGCGTGCCGCCGCTCTGGATGATGCGGCAGGCCGGACGCTATTTGCCGGAATACCGGCAGCTCCGCGCCAAAGCCGGCGGCTTCCTCGATCTCTGCTTCACGCCGGAATTCGCCGCCGAAGTGACGCTGCAGCCGATCCGGCGCTTCGGCTTTGACGCCGCGATCATCTTCTCCGACATTCTCGTGATCCCCTATGCGCTCGGCCGCAGCGTGCGCTTCGAGGTTGGCGAAGGGCCGCGTCTCGATCCGCTGGATACGCCGGACAAGATCGCCGCGCTGGCATCACGGGCGGACTTCGGCAAGCTCGAGCCGGTCTATGAGGCGCTGCGCCGCGTACGCGGGGAGCTCGACTCGAACGTCGCGCTGATCGGCTTCTGCGGCGCGCCGTGGACGGTCGCAACTTATATGGTCGCCGGTCAGGGCACACCGGACCAAGCGCCGGCGCGGATGATGGCCTATCAGCACCCCGACGCGTTCGCCAAAATCATCGGCACGCTGGTCGCGAATTCGATTGAATATCTGCTTGGGCAATTGAAGGCCGGCGCCGACGCGCTGCAAATCTTCGACACCTGGGCCGGCGTGCTGCCGCCGCGCGAATTCTTGCGCTGGTCGGTCGAGCCGACCGCGCGCATCGTCGCCGGCGTGCGTAAAGAAGTACCCGACGCCAAGATCATCGGCTTTCCCCGCGGCGCGGGCGCGTTGCTGCCGGCCTATATCGGCGAGACCGAAGTCAATGCCGTCAGCATCGACTGGACCGCCGATCCCGCCTTCATCAGGGAGCGGGTGCAGAACCACGTCGCGGTGCAGGGCAATCTCGATCCGCTGGTGTTGATTGCGGGCGGCGCTGCGCTCGATCGCGCTGTCGATGACGTGCTCGCGAACTACGCCAAAGGCCGGCTGATCTTCAATCTCGGTCACGGCATCCAGCCGGAAACGCCGATCGCCCATGTCGAGCGGATGGTGGCGCGCGTGCGAGAGTATAGAGGCTAGCGGCGCCTGGCAGTCAGTCCTTCTTGCCTAATTCCTGTCGCCGCCTTTGCCTGGCAGCCTCCATTTCGGGAAACGGTCCGTAATTGTGAAGGATTTGACATCCGAACGGGGTGCCATTCAGACCGATGGTTGCATGCACCCGCTGTTTGCCGTTTTCATCGGTCACGACCTTCAACAAAGCGGTTCGCTCGGCAGGAATCGGCCAGAACGCAATTCTCGCGGAAACGCAATAGAGTCTCGCTCGACGAAAACAGAGAGGTACGGCCGAGAATAGGGCCGGCAAATTTCACGTCAGACAACTTCGGGGCTCCCCCGTCGATGCCGGTTCGATAGGCCGTACTCGCTTCGAGCATTTCCGCCATCGCTTCCCTGAGAGCTCGCGGCGCGGCGGCCGGACCAGACGCAGCGGCATTCGTCGCGGGCGCAGCGCCGCCGGGCTGCTTCGCAGCCGGTAGAGCGACTGCTTTGGGCTTTTGTTGTGTCGGCGACGCGCTCTGGCCATTGGCCGCGCCGGCGGAAACCAGCACGCCGACAATCAGCAGGCTTTTGAGGACTCGCCTGCCCATCCGCCGGCGCAACACCACATCCTGCGACGAGATTGAAACCAGATGAGGCATGATCTCCCGCTCAATTCATTCAAGCTACGAGCCGCCTCGTAAGACAAGGTCACTTTCCTTGTCAATCCAGAATTGTGCGAGTTCCAGAAATACAACCGACCGTCACACCGGCCGGCTGCGCTCGATGATCTCGGCCGCGCCCTTGGCAAGCAGTTCCAACCCAACCGCGCGGCCGAGTTCTCGCGGACGATCTGCAGGTCCCGTGCGTGAGGCCTCGATGATACGTTGGCCCGCGTGATCCAGTACTGATGCCTTCAACGACATCTGTGTACCGTCAATTTGCGCAAATCCCGCGATCGGCGAATTGCAGTGCCCGTTCAGCACCCACAGCACCTCGCGCTCGGCATCGGCACAGGCATGTGCTGCGGGATCGTCGATCGCTGAGAGGATTCGTCGCGTCTCAAAATCGCGCGCGGCGCATTCCACGGCAACGATGCCCTGCCCCACCGCCGGCAGCATGTCGGTAACCGGAAACTCGTACGCGATACGGTTGGCAAGCCCGACGCGCTCCAGCCCGGAGCGCGCCATGATCAGCGCATCCGCGGGCCCCACGGCGCCGCCATCCGGCAGCTTCTGCTTCTCGCCGGCATCGAGCTTGCGCACGCGGGTGTCGGCGGCGCCGCGATAGTGGATCACCTCGACCTCGGGAAACAGCCGCCGTACATAGGCGGCGCGCCGCACCGCATTGGTGCCAATCTTGAAGCCCTTGCCGCGTGCGCGCCTGAACTCATCGAACGACAATCCAGGCCGCAGCACCAGCACGTCGCCGGGCGGATCGCGCGTTAGCGTCGCGCCGATCACGAGTCCGGGCGTGTCTTCGTTGCCCGGCATGTCCTTCAGCGAGTGCATCGCGGCCTGCAGTTGACCGGCCAGCACCGCCTCGCGGATTTGGGCGACGAAGGCGCCGCCCTTGCCGCCATGCGGCAGCAGCTTGCCGGTCTGGTCGATATCGCCGGTCGTATCGAACTTGACGATTTCGACTTCGGTGCCGAACGCCTTCAGGCGGCGCGCGATCTCCTCGGTCTGCGCCAATGCCATGACGCTCTTGCGCGTGCCGATACGCAACCGCTCCGTCACGACACGCGCTCCCGCCTCACCGCGCATCCTCCAGGATCATGTCGGAGGCCTTCTCCGCGATCATGATGGTCGGAGCGTTGGTATTACCCGACATCAGGTCGGGCATCACGGAGGCATCGACCACGCGCAGGCCCTCGATGCCGCGCACGCGCAGCCGCTGGTCGACCACGGCGAGCGGATCGTTGCCCATGCGACAGGTCGAGGTCGGATGATAGACCGTGCTGCCGGTCTTGCGGCAAAAATCCAGCACGTCCTCGTCGCTGGTCACCTTGGCGCCGGGATAGACCTCCTCGACGCAATAAGCTTTCAGCGCGGACGCGGCCAAAATCTTGCGCAGGACACCGACGCCATCGATGAAGGCGGCACGATCGGTTTCGGTGGCGAGATAATTGATGCGGATTTCCGGCGGCGCGGTCGGGTCGGCGCTCCTGATCTTCAATGAGCCGCGGCTTTCGGGCCGCAACTGGCACACCGACGCGGTGAAGCCCGAGAATGGATGCAGATTCTCGCCCATCTTGTCGGTCGAGAACGGGATGAAGTGGATCTGGATATCGGGCGAGGCCAGCCGCGGATTGGTCTTGAAGAACGCGCCCGAGGTGCCGGCCGCAATCGTCAACGGGCCGCTGCGCGCCAGCGCCCAGCGAACGCCGGCCATCACCCGCCGCAGGGGATGATTGACGACATCATTGAGCGTGATGTTCTGCGCGCATCGTGTGACGATGCGCACCTGCAAATGATCCTGCAGATCGTTGCCGACGCCGGGCGCTTCCAGCACCACATCGATGCCGTGGCTTCTCAGCAAGTCGCCGGGGCCGACGCCGGAGAGCTGCAACAGCTGCGGCGAGTTATATGCTCCGCTGGAGACCAACACTTCCTTGCGCGCCCGCGCGATGCGCAAATTGCCGTTCTGCTTGTACTCCACCGCCCTCGCGCGCTTGCCCTCGAAGACGATGCGCTGCGCCAGCGCGGACGTCTCGATATGCAAATTGCCGCGGTTCTTCGCCGGCTTCAGATAGGACTGCGCGCTGGACGCGCGGCGGCCGCGCCGCGTCGTGGTCTGGAAGAAGCCCGCGCCTTCCTGGGTCTTGCCGTTGAAATCCGGATTGAAGGGAATGCCGCTCTCGACCGCGGCCTTGACGAAGGCCTCGGAGAGCGGATCCTCGTGGCGCCAGTCCGACACCGACAGCGGACCGCCGGAGCCGTGATAATCGTCGGCGCCGCGCTGCTGGTTCTCCGCTTTCTTGAAATAGGGTAGCACGTCGTCATAGCCCCAGCCGACATTGCCGCGCTGCCGCCAGCGGTCGTAATCCTCGTGCTGGCCGCGCACATAGAGCAGCCCGTTGATCGAGCTCGATCCGCCCAGCACTTTTCCGCGCGGTTGGAAGACTTGCCTCCCGCCAAGGCCGGGCTCGGGCTCGGTCTGGTACATCCAGTTGACGGATTTTTCCTTGAACAGCTTGCCGTAGCCGATCGGCACATGGATCCAGATGTTGGTGTCCTTCGGGCCGGCTTCCAGCAGCAACACCGAACGCTTGCCGTTGGCGGAGAGCCGGTTGGCCAGCACGCAGCCGGCCGAGCCGGCGCCGACGATGACGTAGTCGAACTCGACGGTTGCTCCCGCTCCGTTATTGTTCATGGACTCCCTCGCTCACCACGCGACCGGCAGCGCCCACTACCCGCAATGAGTTGCGTTCAGTGGGCCGATATTGTGGGAAGGGGTTAACGGGCGTCAGCCATAGGGTCAATTGCAAAAGGCCGCTTTTTGATTGACTGCACTCGCAGCGCAAAGCGACAATGCCCGCAAAATCGGGAGGAAATCAAACAATGAAGGCATCACGCCTCTTGCTGGCCACGGCCGCGCTTTTGGCCGCATCCGCCACCGTCAACGCCGAGACCATCCGCGTCGGCCTGCCCACCAAGACCTATTGGCCGACGACCATCGCGGAAACCGCGGTCAAGCAGAAGCTGTTCGAGAAGGAAGGCATCACCGCGGAGCTGACGATCTTCCGCTCCGGCGCCGAAACCTTCGAGGGCCTCGCTGCGGGCGCGGCCGACATCATCCTCGATCCGCCCTCGCTGGTTTCCGCCGGCCGCAAGAAGGGCGTGATGAGCAAGATCGTCGCCAACGCCGCGATGGGCAATTTCGGCTGGCAGCTGATGGTGCCGGTCAAATCGACCCTCGACGTCAAGGACCTCAACGGCAAGAAGGTCGGGATCACCGCAGCCGGCTCCGGCTCCGACCTGCTCGCGCTCTGGACCATCCAGGACCGCAAGATCGATTTCACCCGCGTGCCGGTCGGCGGCGGCGGCCTGGTGCCGAACCTGCTCGCCGGCAATGTCGACGCCGCGGTCGTGTATTCGCCGCTGAGCTACCAGATCCTGAAGTCGGGCGAGGCGCGCACTCTGATCGACTACTTCACGGCCGTGCCGTCGAACCTGACCGGCGGCTGGATCGTGACCGACAAATTCGCGGCCGAGAAGCCGCAAGTGGTGCAGAAGGCGCTGAATGCGCTCTATGGCGCGGTCGCGTTCATGCGCGCCAACCGCGACGCCACCGTCAAGCTGATCGCCGATCTCTACGAAATCCCGCCGGAGATCGCAGGCCTCGAATACGATAACACCATCATGAAACTCGAGACCAGCGGCGACATGTCTGCGCCAAGCATCAAGGACGCGGTGCAGCTCTCCATGGACCTCGCCAAGCTCGGCGGGCTGAAAGACATCATGCCGACCGAAGACCTCTACTCGACGCAGTTCAAGCCGGTGCCGACAAAACCCTGACATGGCCGGCCGCTTCGCACTCGTCGCCTCGCGCTTTGCGATCATCGTCGCGCTCTTCGCGCTATGGGAGTTTTTGTCGCGTACTGGTTTGGTCAATCCGCGGCTGCTGCCATCGGCGACCGACACGCTGGTGACACTCGGCGATCTCCTGCAGCGCGCGAGCGTGCGCAACGATTTGATGGTGACCGCGACCGAAGTCGCGGTGGCCTTCACCATCGCCGTGCCGTTCGGCTGCATGGTCGGATATCTCATCGCCGAATACCGTTACTTCGCCGAGGTGGTGAAGCCGCTGCTGTTCTTTGCCTTCTCGATTCCGAAATCGATCTTCCTGCCGATGTTCATCCTGGTGTTCGGCGTCGGCTTCGCCGAGAAGGTCGGCTTCGGCTTCTTCTCCACCATCTTCATCGTCATCATGTCGACGACGACGGCGGTGGAGCAGGTCAAGGTCGAATATCTCACGGTGGCGCGCTCCTATGGCGCGACGTCGTCGCAGACCGCGTTCCGGGTGTATCTGCCGAGCATGCTGCCGGTGCTGCTCGAAGCCTTGCGCATATCGATGATCTTCAATCTCACCGGCGTGATGCTGGCCGAGATGTACGCCTCGCGCGACGGCATTGGCCACCAGATCGCGACCTGGGGTGAAAATTTCCAGATGAGGCAGCTGCTCGCCGGCGTGGTGATGATCGCGGCCGTCGCCATTCTCTTCAACGAACTGATCCGATCGGTGGAAACGCGATGCAGCCATTGGCGAACATAACGCCGCTGAAACCTGCATCGCGCGCCGGCGCGATCCAGATATCAGGCGTCGGACAGGTCTTTCGTACCTCCGGCGCAGAGGTCGTGGCGCTTTCCGATGTGTCGATGGACATCAAGCCCGGCCGCTTTGTCGTGCTGGTCGGCCCGAGCGGCTGCGGCAAGTCGACGCTTCTCATGATGCTCGCGGGCCTGCGGCCCCCCACCTCGGGCTCGATCCTGATCAACGGCGCGCCGATTGGCGAACCCGATCCGAACCGTGTCGGCGTCGTGTTCCAGGAGGCGAGCCTGTTTCCCTGGCTGACCGCAGAGGAGAATGTCGAGTTTCCGCTGGCGCTGCGGGGCGTCGCCAAGGCGGAGCGTCGCGGCAAGGCCGAGGAGATGCTGAAGCTTGTCGGCCTCGAGGGTTTCGGCAAACGCCATCCGCATGAGCTGTCTGGCGGCATGAAACAGCGCGTCTCGATCGCGCGCGGACTCGTGCAGGATCCGCCGGTGCTGCTGATGGACGAGCCGTTCGCCGCGCTCGATGAGCAGACCCGCATGACCATGGGCGACGAGCTCTTGCGCATCTGGGCCGCCACCGGCAAGACCGTGGTGTTCGTGACCCATAGCCTGACCGAAGCGGTCTATCTCGCCGACGAGGTCGCCGTGATGTCGGCGCGGCCGGGCCGCATCGTCGATCATTTGCAGGTGTCGCTGCCGCGGCCGCGCACTTATGAGATGCTCTCCGGCGATGCGTTCGGCACCCTGCGCGAGCGCATCTGGCGCCATATCCGCAAGTCAGCATGAGGCGATCATGAAGGCATCGACCTTGCGCTGGCTGATCGTGATCTGCCTCATCGTGTTGTGGGAAGCGCTGCCGCGCTTCGGCCTGATCCCGGAGCTGTTCCTGCCGGCGCTGTCTTCGACACTGGTCGCCGGGTGGAACGAAGCCGCGGAATATCGCGACGCGCTCGGCGTCACGCTTTACGAGGTCGGCATCTCGATGGCATTCGCCTGCGGCGGTGGCATTTTGTGTGGGGCCATCGTCGGCAGCCTGCCCCGCCCGCGCCTCCTGATCATGCCGATGGTGTCGAGCCTCTACGCGGTGCCGCTGGTGATCCTCTACCCTGTTTTCACGGTGTGGCTCGGCATCGGCTCTGAGTCCAAGATCGCCTTTGCGGCGATCTACGGCTTCCTGCCGACCATGTTGTCGACCGCGGCCGGCATCCAGACCATCGATCCGCAGCTTCTGCTTGCCGCGCGCAGCATGGGCGCGACCATGAGCCAACGGCTGGTGCGCGTGATCATTCCGGCCGCGATCCCGACCGTGCTGTCCGGCTTGCGGGTCGGCGGCGCGCTTGTCATCGTCGGCGTGGTGGTCTCGGAAATGCTGATCTCGTCGGCCGGCATCGGCTACCTCATTTCGCGCTACCGCACCATCCTCGACAGCCCACATGTGTTCGCCGGCGTGTTGCTGGTATTGGCGATGGCGATCGCCTTCAATGCCTTCATCCGCCTGCTCGAGCGCAAGGCCGCGATCTGGCAGACCGGCACCCGCGGCGGCCAGACCGCGACGGATGAGATCGCCCCTAGCGCGCTGCAGCCGGCGACCTCTTAACAAGAAGCAAGGAGAACAACATGAACTTGCCAAAGCATCTGCTGCCGACCACCGTGGTCGGAAGCTATCCGCAGCCGGAATGGCTGGTCGACCGCGCCATGCTGTCGAAGTCGGTGCCGCGCACCCGCATGCATGAGATGTGGCGGCTGCCGGAAGAGCACCTCGAAGAGGCGCAGGATGACGCGACCATCGTCGCCATCCGCGACATGGAGCGCGCCGGCATCGACATCGTCACAGACGGCGAAATCCGTCGCGAGAGCTATTCCAACCGCTTCGCCACTGCGCTCGAGGGCGTCGACGCCGACAATCCCGCCATCATCGTCGCGCGCAACGGCAACAAGACGCCGGTGCCCCGCGTGGTCGGTCCCGTCAAGCGAACGAAACCGGTCGAACTGCGCGACATGGAATTCCTGCGCAAGAACACCGCGCACGCCGCCAAGATCACCCTGCCCGGCCCGTTCACCATGAGCCAGCAGGCCAAGAACGAGTTCTACAAGGACGACGAAGAGCTGGCGATGGCCTTTGCCGAGGCCGTCAACGCCGAAGCGCGCGATCTGCAGAAGGCCGGCGCCGACGTGATCCAGCTCGATGAGCCCTGGGTGCGCAACAATCCCGACCTCGCCCGCCGCTATGCGGTGAAAGCGATCAACCGCGCGCTGGAGGGCATCACCGTGCCGACGGTGGTGCATCTCTGCTTCGGCTATGCTGCCGTCGTGCCCGGCTCGACCAAGCCCGCGGGCTATTCCTTCCTGGCTGAGTTGGCCGATACAAGCGCTGAGCAGATTTCGATCGAGGCGGCGCAGCCCAAGCTCGATCTCGGCGTGCTCAGGGATTTGTCGGGAAAGAAGATCATGCTTGGCGTGCTCGACCTCGGCGATCCCAATATAGAGAGTGTCGACACCGTCGCCGACCGCATCCGCAACGGGCTGAAATATGTCCCGGCAGACAGGCTGGTGCCGGCGCCGGATTGCGGCATGAAATACATGCCCCGCGCCACCGCGTTCGGGAAGCTGAAGGCGATGGCCGATGCGGCGGCCAAGGTGCGGAAAGAGATCAGCTAGCAATTACGGCTTCATCGTCGGCTGCGTATTCGGCGTCAGCGGCAGCTCGGCTTCGGCTTCTTCCGGCAGCTTGTCGCCGTGAACCGCGAGCGGAGTCCCGATCCATAGTGGATCGATCAGGTGATCGCGCTTCGGATTCGTCGTATTGGGATGGACCAGAATGCTGAGGGTGCCGTTATTGAGCATCAGCCACGGCACCAATGATGGAAACACCTCCTTGGCAAAGGCGACTTGGTACATCGCCTGATCGTGCGGGCCGACCTTGACGTCATGCCAGCGCCCAAGCGTCACCGAGAAACGCTCGCCGATCCATTGTCTCAAGCGCTCGGCTTCGCCGCGCGTGGTGGTGGGATCGTAATAGACGTGAGCGTGATAGCTCGCGATCTCGCTGGTCGGCCGCGGCGCGGTTAAATCGGTCATCGCTCGTCCTCTTATCCTTTGGGCACCGCCAGCGACGCGAGACGCGACACGTCGGCACTCTCGTCAAGCGCCCAAACCGCATCGATCAGCGGCGTCACATCGAGATTTAGGGTGGCGGCCGTGGTTTTCAATTTCTGCTCCAGATCGCCATCGCTCATCGGATTGACGTCGCTGCCGCGCGCCGCGCTCTGGGACAGCCGATGGACCGCACCATCCGATGTCGTGATGTCTACTCCGGCGGCAATCGTCGAAAACGCGGGATCTCGTACCACCTCGACCTTGCGGCGCAGCGCCGCGACGGCCGGGTCGGCCACACAGGCGTCGGTGAACTGGTCGATCCCGGCCTTGCCATGCACCAGCGCGGCGGCCACGGCATGCTGCACGCTGACCTGCAATTCCCGCCCCGTCGAAATCTCGGGCCGGTCGGTGCGATGCGCCAGCAGCGGATTGCCGCGCACGATCACGCGCGTCACCTCGGCAGACGGATGCTCTCTCCGCCAGTCCAGCACGCAATCAAGCACGGGATGGATCACGAAGCCGCAAGGGTAAGGCTTGTAGGACGTCGCCATGATCTCGAAGCTGTCGCCGAGCCCGTCGGTGACCAGCGACAGGTTCGGCTCGTCGCCGAGCGCGTTGTAAAAACCCTGCCGTCCCGCCAGCGGTTCGGCGGGGCCGTCGAATCCCCGCGCAGCCAGCAGCGCCGACCACAGCCCGTTGCGCGCGGCATTGCCGACGCTGACGCTCTTGGCCGGCATGCCCAGGCATTCGCAAAGGCCGGCGGATTGCGTCGATGCGGTGCCGAGCGCGGAGACGAGCTGCCGCTCATTCAATCCGAGCAGCTTGCCGCTTGCGGCCGCCGCGCCGAACACGCCGCAGGTCGAGGTGATGTGCCAGCCTTTGTCATAGTGCTGCGGCGAGATCGCAAGCCCAATACGCGCCTGAATTTCGTTGCCGAGGATGAAGGCGAGCAGCAGCTCCGGCCCGCTCACCTTGCGCAGTTCGGTGAGCGCAAGCACCGCGGGCGCGACCGGCGCGGTCGGATGGATCACGGTGCGCAAATGCGTGTCGCAGAAATCGTGGACATTGGCGGCGGCTGCGTTGAGGAAGCTCGCCGAGAGCGCGTCGATCCGCTCGGTTCGCCCGATCACCGTTGCCTGCTTGCCGCCTGAAAATTCGCGCAAGCTGGCCAGTGCGATCTCGACCGGCCCGGAGCGGCAGCCCGCCAGCGCCACCGCAAACAAATTGATGAAGGAGCGCTTGGCCTGATGCCGCACGTCGCGCGGAATATCCTCCCACCGCGTCGCCGCCACATAGCGCGCCAGCGTCCCGGTCACGTCAGGCTTGTGCAGCATGTGTCCTCCCGTTTTGCGCGTAGCATCCGACGGAAGGATGAAAAGCGCAACCTTTGGCGCAATGGACCGCCCCGGCGTTTTCGCCGTATGGTGGCGAAAGACCCGCGACTGAAACGGGCGACATCGGGAGACATTTATGCGGAAGTATGCCGTCTTGCTGGCGCTTGCACTGGCCGGCGCTGCGACAGTCGCGCAGGCGCAGGATTATCCGACCCGCCCGATCCGGCTGATCGTGCCCTTTGCCGCCGGTGGCGCGGCCGACGCGACCGCGCGCATCCTCGGCAAGAAAGTCGGCGACGCGCTCGGCCAGACCTTCGTGATCGAAAATCGCGGCGGCGGCAATGGCGGCATCGGCACCGAGATCGTGAAAAGCTCCGATCCTGACGGCTATACCCTGCTGTTCGGTCAATCCGGCCCGATCTCGATCAACCCGAGCATCTACCCGAAACTCGCCTACGATCCGGAGAAAGACCTGGTGCCGATCTGCATGACCACGTCCTATCCCTACGTCCTCGTGGTCAACCCCTCGCTCGGCGTCAAGACTGTGGCCGAGCTCGTCGCGCTGGCGAAGAGCAAGCCGGACGCGCTGAATTACGGCACCACCGGCGTCGGTAGCTCCAACCATCTCGTCACCGAGCTGTTCGCCGACAAGGCCGGAATCAAACTGACGCATATCCCCTATCGCGGCACATCGCTGGCGGTGGCGGATTTGATCGCGGGACAGGTGCAGCTGGTGTTCGCCGATCCCGTTTCGGGGCTGTCGCAAGTCAAAGGCGGCTCCCTTGATCGCGCTCGGCGTCACCAGCAAGGAGCGCTCGACGGTCGCGCCCGACCTGCCGACCATCGCGGAGAGCGGTTATCCCGGCTTCGACGCGATCGCCTGGCATGGCATCATGGCGCCCACAGGCACGCCGGCTCCGATCGTCAAGCGGTTGAATACGGAAATCGTCAAGGCGCTCAGGGATCCCGACACCGCAAAGCTGATCGAGGCGCAGGCCATCCAGATCGTTGCCAGCACGCCGGAGGAATTCGCCGCCTTCATCAAGAAGGACGTCGTGCTGTGGAGGGACGTCGCGAAGCAAGCCAAGATCGAGGTGAAGTAGCGGATCGGCCAAAGCGTCCCTATTCCAGTCTTCCGGAGAATGGCTCGCGCGGTGTCCTGGCCATTGGCCAGCGCCGCCTCGACGGTTCCCATGTCGGGCCCGCGATAGAGCGCCTCGCCACAGAAGACAATCGAACTGCCATCGTCGCGCGCGAGCACGGACTGCGCTTCGCGCGTGGCCGTCGTCGCCCAGGAATAGGCGCCGCGCGCAAAAGGATCGTGGGTCCAGTTGATCGCGCGCGCCGCGACTAAATGCGCCTTCAACTCCGCTGCAGGCACGGCGAAGATATTGGCGAGCGAGACGAGCCCGGCTTCGATCAAGTCCTGTTCACCGAGATGAGCGAGCGCCTGGGTCTTCGGGCCGCCGAACCAGCCAGTGAGCACCGACATTTCGACTGGCTGCTGCATCCACCAGACCGGGATCGCCTTCTGCGAAAGCAGAAAGCTCAGGTCGGCGAGTTCATCTCGCGCGTCGAGCCACCAGCGGGTCTTGAAACGCAGCAGCAATTTAATGACGTTTCCGAAGCCAATATCCGCCGCCGCCCTGATCTTCTCACGCTCGGCCGGCGGAAGCACGATGTCCTTCAAGACGGGAACGGGAACCGTGACGGCAACGGTACCGCACTCGAGGCTGCCGCCATTCGTGCAACGAACCATCACCTTGCCCGCGGCCGTCTCGATCGCGCTGACCACCGCTCCGAGTTGAATCACGACACCGCGTTTTCGGCACTCTGCCGCCAGGAAATCGATCAGCGCGCCATAGCCACCTGCAATCCGCGCCTGGGTGCTTCGTCCGGTGCCCATCCATTCCTCGCGAAGCGCCAGAATGCTGGCCCGCGACGGATCGGCCGCGTCGTAACCCTGAACCATGCGCTCGACCGATTGTCGCAACCGGTCGTATTCGCTACCGCTGAAATGCCTTTTGAGGAATTCGGCGACCGACATGTCCTGCGTCACGGCTTGCAACGCTGCGTGAAGCTCGGACGCATAAGCCTCTTCCGGCGCGCGGCGGGACAGCGTTCCGGCTTCAGAGGTCCATCGCTGTCCTTTGATCGTCTGCAGCGAAAGGCGCGCTTCGCGCAGCAGCGCATGAGTGACCGGAGCCTCACCGTGAATGAATTCGGCGCCGCCTTCCGCGGCATATCCGAACTCCGAAGCCGGAAACGGATAAATGCGGCCGCCACACCGCTCCCGCGCCTCCAGGATCGTGACCCTCTTGCCCGCCGCTGCAAACTCGCGCGCAGCCATCAGCCCCGCGGCGCCCGCGCCGATCACGACGATGTGCTCTGATTGCGCCACGCGAATGCCTTATCGGCTCTCGCCGTTTTCGATTCTGTAACGCAAGTGGACCGCGCCACCGTCGAGAACTCGGCTGCTCTCCAGGATCATCGCCGTCACCGGCGCGCGGTGATCCATCTCCGCTTCCGTCGAATTGAATACGCTGGGCGCACCCTTTGCGCCGTCGACTGCCGGAACGATGACGAGGTTAAGCTCGTCGATGAGTCCTGCACGAAGAAACGCGCCATTGGCGCCGCCGCCGCCTTCCAGCAGAAGCCGCTTCACGCCAAGCTCGCGGTTGAGAATGTCGAGCGCCAGCGCAAGATCGAGTTCGGACTTGCCCGCGAAGATATAGGAGACGTTCTCGCCCCGCAGGCCCGCCAGATGCGCATCGGAAACCTGCTCGGTCAGAACGACCACGATCGGGTCGCCGCCGATATCCGAGCGGCCCCAGCCGATCTTGCCATGAGCATCGAGCACGACGCCGTAGGCTTTGGCGTCGCGCCGGGCAAACCACGGCTCCCGCGGAAAGGCTTCCTTCGTCGACGCGGGATACGGCTTGCCCTTGGCGAACTCCGAGCCGGTGACGCGACCGATCAGCCAGGCGTCACCGCCGAGCTCGTCATGGATGCGTTCGAACAGCTCGCCGCCCGTCCGTTTAGGCCGCTGGCGGCTGTTGAGCGTGCGGCCATCCACGCTGGAGACCATCAGGCAGATGACATGCGGTTTCATGTGAAACTCGTTCGGTTGATCAGGACAGCTTCGCGATCGCTGCGCGGGCATCGTTCTGGATTTGCTTGAGATGTGCGGCGTCGCGAAAACTTTCCGCATAGATCTTGCAGACGTCCTCGGTGCCCGACGGCCGCGCCGCGAACCAGCCTGACGCGGTTTCCACCTTGATACCGCCGAACGACTGCCCGTTGCCGGGCGCGGTGGTGCGCATCGCGGTGACGGCGTCGCCGGCCAGCTCCTTCATGCCGAGCTTTTCGGGCGTGGCCGATTTCAGCCCGTTCTTCATCGGCGCGGTCGCGGGCATGTCGATTCGCTCGTAAAAGGGCATGCCGAGCTCGTCGGTGAGCGACTTGAAAAGCTGGCTTGGATCGTGCCCGGTCTTGGCCAGGATTTCGGCCGCGACCAACCCCAGGATGATGCCGTCCTTGTCGGTGGTCCACACTGTGCCGTCGCGCTTCAGGAACGAGGCGCCCGCGCTTTCCTCGCCGGCAAAGCCGAAGCCCCCGCTGCCGAGCCCCTCGACGAACCATTTGAAACCGACGGGAACTTCCACCAGCTTGCGGTTCAGCTTGCGCGCGACGCGATCGATGATGGAGCTTGAGACCACGGTCTTGCCGATCGCCGCATCGTCGCGCCATTGCTTGCGCTCGGCAAAGAGATAGGCGATCGCGGCCGCGAGGAAGTGATTCGGATTCATCAGGCCGCTCGGCGTCACGATGCCGTGGCGGTCGGCGTCGGTGTCGTTGGCGAAGGCGACGTCGAACTTGTCGCGCATCGCAATCAGGCTCGCCATCGCATAAGGCGACGAGCAATCCATGCGAATTTTGCCGTCCCAGTCGGCGGTCATGAAGCGGAAGGTCGGATCGACGGCGTCGTTCACGATAGTGGCGTTGATGCCGTAACGGTCGGCGATCGGCTGCCAGAAATGCACAGCGGCGCCGCCGAGCGGATCGATGCCGATCCGCACACCGGCGGATTTGATGAGGTCCATGTCGACGACCTCGGCGAGAGCGGCGACATAGGGGCCGATATAGTCGTGGCGATGGACGCGCGGCGACTTGCGCGCTTTGTCGTAATCCATCCGCGCGACGCCCTTCATCGCATCCTTCAGATAGGCGTTGGCGCGCTTCTCGATCACGCCGGTCGCGTCGGTGTCGGCCGGCCCGCCATGCGGCGGATTGTATTTGTAGCCGCCATCCTCCGGCGGATTGTGCGACGGCGTGATCACGACGCCGTCGGCAAGGCCGCTGCTCCGTCCTTTATTATAGCTGATGATCGCGTGCGAGATGACCGGCGTCGGTGTGTAGCCGCCGTGCTCGTCGATCATGATCTCGACGCCGTTGGCCGCAAACACTTCCACCGCGCTGACCAGCGCCGGTTCGGCCAGCGCATGGGTGTCGATGCCGATGAACAGCGGCCCGGTCAGCCCGGCGGTCTTGCGATAGTCGCAGATCGCCTGTGTGGTCGCGAGGATGTGGTTCTCGTTGAACGACGTTTTCAGCGACGAGCCGCGATGGCCCGAGGTGCCGAACGCCACGCGTTGCGCCGGATCGCCGGGATCGGGCTTGCCGGAAAAATAAGCGGTGACGAGACGCGGGATATTCGCGAGCGCGCTTGCGGGGACCGGCTGGCCTGGTTTTGGTGTCGTCAAATCATCACCTCTTACATCGAGGACTTACATCGAGACATGGCGCGCCTCGGCGATCTCGCGATAGAGCTCGGCATAACGGGTCGCCCGTCCGCGCCATGATACATCCGTGGTCATGCCATTGCTCTGCATTCTCCGCCAGACCACCTTGTCGGCGAAGGCGGCATGCGCCCGGCGGATGGTCGCCACGAGATTGCCGGTCGTGACGGGTGTGAACTTGAAGCCGGTCGGCGCATCCCAGCCATCGATCACGGTATCCTCGAGCCCGCCGACACCGGCGACAACAGGCACCGCGCCATAGCGGAGCGCGCAGAGCTGCGTTAGTCCACACGGCTCGAACCGCGAGGGCACGACCAGCGCATCCGATCCCGCCTGGATGAGATGAGCGAGCCGCTCGTCATAGCCGATCACGACGCCGATGCGGCCGGGATTGGCCTCGGCGGTCTGCTGGAAACGTGTCTGCAGGTCTGCATCGCCGCTGCCGAGCAGCGCCAGCTGAATCCCCTCGCCCGCGATGTCAGGCAGGCATTCGAGCAGCAGGTCGAGGCCCTTTTGCCAGGAGATGCGGCTGATGACGCCGAGCAGGAAAGCGTCCGGATCAGGTTCAAGGCCGAACCGCTCCTGCAGCGCGGTCTTGTCGGCAGTGCGTTGTTCGAGGTCGTCGACGCTATAGCGCGCAGGAATGCCGCGATCGGTCGCCGGATTCCAGACCTCGATATCGATGCCGTTGAGAATGCCGACCAGCGCATTCGCGCGGTCGCGCAGCAATCCTGATAAACCCATGCCGGCTTCGTCGGACTGAATCTCTTTTGCGTAAGTCGGCGACACCGTGGTGATGCGATCGGCGAATTGCAGGCCTGCTTTGAGGAAACCGATCGCGCCGTAATATTCGACGCCATGCATCGCAAAGGAGTCCGGCGGCAGGCCGAGCACGTCGAGCATCACGCGCGGGAATTGACCCTGATAGGCGAGATTGTGCACTGTCATGACGGTGCCGACCTGACGGCGATGGCTGTAATGCATGTAGGCGGGCGCCAGCCCGGCCTGCCAGTCGTGCGCATGGACGATGTCGGGCACGAAATCAGGTACATCGCCAAGCCCGATGTCGGCCGCCATCCGCGACAGCGCCGCAAAACGCAGGCCATTATCCGGCCAGTCCGCACCATCAGCCATCACGTAGGGATTTCCCGGGCGCCCGAACAGATGCGGTGCGTCGAGCACCAAGAGATCGAGCTCGCCGCAACGGGCTTTCAACAGCCGCGTGATGCCGCCGAAGAACAGCGGCCATTCCAAGAGCGGCTCGGCGCTCTCCAGCGCATCCATCACGGCGGGATAACCGGGGATGAGCGTGCGCATCTCGACGCCTTCGGCGCGCAAGGCCAGCGGCAACGCGCCAGCGACGTCGGCCAAGCCTCCCGTCTTGATGATGGGATAGATTTCGGAGGCGACCGCGAGGACGCGCATCGGCTCACGCATTCAGTTTGTCGATCATCGGCTGGGTGATCAGGCTGATGCCGTTCTCCGTGGTGCGGAAGCGCTTTGCGTCAAGCACGGGATCCTCGCCGACCACAAGACCATCCGGAATCTTGACGCCGCGATCGACCACGACGTTTTTCAGGCGCGCATGCCGCGCCACGTCGACATAGGGCAGGATCACCGCGTTCTCCACCTTCGCATGCGAATGCAGATGCACGCCGGTGAACAGCAGCGAGCGCCTCAAGCTCGCACCGGAGACGATGCAGCCGCCCGACACCAGCGAACTGACCGCCTCGCCGCGACGGCCGTCCTCGTCGTGGACGAATTTCGCCGGCGGCGTGATCTCGCCATAGGTCCAGATCGGCCACGATGTGTCGTAGAGATCGAGTTCGGGCACCACGTCGGTGAGGTCGATATTGGCCGACCAGTAGGCGTCGACCGTGCCGGCGTCGCGCCAGTAGCTCTGCTGCTGATTGCTGCGCACGCAGGAGCGGCTGAACTGATGCGCCACCGCGCGGCCGTTCTTGACGATGTAGGGGATGATGTCCTTGCCAAAATCGTGGCTGGAATTCGGATCGGCGGCGTCGCGCTTGAGCTGCTCGTACAGGAAATCGGAGCTGAACACGTAGATGCCCATGCTCGCCAGCGACTTGTCGGGCTTGCCCGGCATCGGCGGCGGATCGGCCGGCTTTTCCAGGAACGATTTTATCACGTCGTTGTCGTCGATATGCATGACGCCGAAGGCGGAGGATTCGGAGCGTGGCATTTCGAGGCAGCCGACGGTGACGTCGGCTTTGCTCTCGACATGCTGTTTCAGCATGATCTCGTAATCCATCTTGTAGACGTGGTCGCCGGCCAGCACGACGATGTATTTGCAGTTATGCGGCTCGATGATGTCGATGTTCTGGTAGACCGCGTCGGCAGTGCCGACATACCACATGCTCTCGGAGACGCGCTGGCTCGCGGGCAGGATGTCGAAGCTTTCGTTGCGCTCGGGGCGGAAGAAATTCCAACCCATCTGCAGATGGCGGATCAGGCTGTGGGCCTTGTATTGGGTCGCGACGGCGATGCGGCGGATGCCTGAATTCAAGGCATTCGACAGCGCGAAATCGATGATACGGGATTTGCCGCCGAAATAGACCGCGGGCTTGGCCCGCCGGTCGGTCAGCTCGAGCAGCCGGCTGCCGCGGCCGCCTGCCAGAACGAACGCCAGTGCATGCCGCGCCAGCGGCTCGTTTGCGACGGACCGCATTCGAGAAACTCCCATTACACCTCAACCGTGCAGCCGGCCCGATAGTTCCAATAACCGATAGTGGGCGCAAGGGCGATTCTTGGGGCGCACCGTGCTAACCTCGACCCTGGCGGACGCGCAGCCGCGCAGATCAAGAAGTTACCCGGGAGGATGTCATGAAAGGCGTCGTGTTTGTTGGTGACCGCAAGCTCGAGCTGCGCGACTTTCCCGACCCGACCCCGGGTCCCCGCGACGTCGTGCTCGAGATCAAGGCCTCGGGCATGTGCGGCAGCGATCTGCACGTCTATCGCGCCAGTTTCAAGCCCGGCGACGCGAGCTCGGGATTCAAGCGAGGCACTGAGCCTGTCATCGCGGGCCATGAGCCCTGCGGCGTCGTGGTCGCGGTCGGCACAGGTGTGGCGCCGAAGGAAGCCAGCGTCGGGCAGCGGGTGATGGATCACCACTACAGCGGCTGCGGCAGCTGCAAGCATTGTCGCTCCGGCTGGTCGCAGATGTGCCTCGAAGGCGCGGTCGTGTTTGGCGCCAGCGGCAATGGCGCGCATGCGCGATACATGAAAGTGCCGGTCGACACGCTTGTGCCGCTTCCCGAGGCTCTTTCGTTTGAAACTGGCGCCGCAATTTCCTGCGGCACCGGCACGGCCTATGGGGCGCTGAAGCGGTTGAACCTGCAGGGCGGCGAAACCATCGCGATCTTCGGCCAGGGACCCGTGGGGCTTTCGGCGACGCAGCTTGCCGCCGCCATGGGCGCTCGCGTGATTGCGCTCGACGTCTCGCCCGAGCGGCGCGAACTCGCCCGCGAATTTGGCGCCGTTGAGGTGATCGACGCGCGGGCGAACAATCCCGTCGAAGCGATCCGGGAGCTGACCCATGGCGAAGGCGCACACAAGACGCTCGACACCTCCGGCGCCGGCGAGGCGCGGGCCGCCGCCGTGAGGGCGACGCGAAGCTGGGGAACGGCCTGCTTTGTCGGCGAGCGCGGTCAGGTCACGCTCGATGTCAGCCCCGACCTGCTGCGTCGACAGATCACGCTGGTGGGGTCTTGGACCTTCTCCCGGCAGGGGCAGGCTGAGTGCGCCGAATTCATTGCCGACCACGATGTTGCCGTCGACAAGCTCTTTACGCATCGCTGGCGGCTCGATCAGGCCGAGGAGGCTTACCGGCTGTTCGATACCCAGACCAGCGGCAAGGGGGTGATCCTGCCGTCTTGAGGAGGATGCGTGCGAGTCCCTCTTCACCTCTCCCCGCCTGCGGGGAGAGGTCGAAACCGACGCGCAGCGGAGGTTTCGGGTGAGGGGGAGTCTCCGCGAACGCAGTCTAACTTGGATACACGGAGTCTTCGTATTCGATGTAGCCAGGTCGCGGTTAGGCCGTGCCATGCCCCTCACCCGCATCGCTGACGCGATGCGACCTCTCCCCGCAAAGCGGGGCGAGGTGATCGTGAACCGTGGCCACGTCTGATTTGAATTTCAAATAGCCAAGCTTTCGCATTCCCGCGGCATGAAATGTCCGGGTTTTGGTGTCCCTCGCGAAAGACGAGGGCGCAGGGAATGCCGGGCGCTGGCCGCGCCCGCAGCCTCGCTTGCAAAAACAGAAAACAAGCGAGCATAGTCACTACAGGTGAGCCGAAACGATCCGGCATTCCCTGCACGATGGTTCTTTGCGGCTGCTCCGTGATCCGTTCCAGACGCCGCTCACCATCGGCACCACGCATCCGGGAGATGACGCCAGGATGCGCGTACTGATCCGGATGTTACGTAAGACGGACGCATTTCGAGAGAGCGCCAGTCTAGTTGAGCGCGCATGGGAGGAATTCTGCGCGATCATGGGTTACCAAGCATCTGCTGAGTACCGCCAGTGCTATTCTGAGAAATTGATCGCACTGGTTGTGGATGCCGCTCATCAAGGGGTCGAGGGTATTGGGCTGCTTACGGCAGGTAAAAATCCCGACACCCCAATCCGCGCCCTCCTGAACGAAGCTTGGTCCGCATTTTGGAGAAACCCAAGTGTATATCAGGAATGGGAGGCACAGCAGGTTCGAGAGCTTAGGGACTCCCTTCGCACCTGAAACATCATAAGAGTCTCGAAACTCACACCACCACGCTCAACCGCTTCGCCGCGCGCGTGATCCCCGTGTACAGCCACCTTGCGCGGCTGTCCTGGAACGCAAAGCTCTCGTCGAACAGCACGACGTCGTCCCATTGCGAGCCCTGCGACTTGTGCACGGTCAGCACATAGCCGTAGTCGAACTCGTCATAGGGCTTGCGCTGCTCCCACGGGATCGCATCGACCCCGCCCTCGAAGCAGTCCTGCCGCACCGACACCTTCTGTACCTTGTGGGCGAACTCTTCATCGGGCGACAGCCGCATGCTGATGATGCGCGACTTCGATCGCGACGCGGTGCGCGCCTTGACCCGCCACAGCCCGCCGTTGAACAGGCCCTTCTTGCGGTTGTTGCGCAGGCACACCAGCTTGTCGCCGGCGACCGGCAAGCGGATCCTCGATGTGCTGCTTCTGGCGCATCCGCATGTTGTAGGCGCGGCGCGTGTTGTTGCGCCCGACCAGCACCTGGTCGGCCTGCATCACGCGCTCCGGATCGAGCTCGTTGCGCGACACCACCTCGCTCTCGCCATGGCGACCGATCTCGAGGTCGCGGCCCTCGCGCACGTCCATCGACATCCGCACGATCGGATCGTCCTGCGCCTGACGGTGCACCTCGGTCAGCATCGCGTCGGGTTCGCTCGAGGTGAAGAAGCCGGCGCCCTGGATCGGCGGCAGCTGCGCGGGATCGCCGAGCACCAGCAGCGGACATTCGAACGACAGCAGGTCGCGGCCCATCTCGGCGTCGACCATCGAGCATTCGTCGATCACGATCAGCTTGGCCTTCGAGGCCGGCGCGTCGTCCCACAATTCGAAACTCGGCTGCTCGACGCCGCTCTCGCGCGCGCGATAGATCAGCGAGTGGATGGTGGAAGCGCCGTCGCAGCCCTTGTTGCGCATGACCAGCGCCGCCTTGCCGGTGAAGGCCGCGAATTTCACGCCGCCGTCGACGCCGTCGGCGATGTGCCGCGCCAGCGTGGTCTTGCCGGTGCCGGCATAGCCGAACAGGCGGAACACAGGCGGCGTGCCATGCTTGCCGGGCTTGGCCTTGAGCCAATCGGCCACGGCTTTCAGCGCAGAATCCTGGTGCGGGGTGAAGGAGGTCATGAGGTCTCGGGGAGAGCTGAGTCGGCGACTCGCTCTGTCAAAGCTAACCATTCATGCGCTCCGCGCAAGCGGTAGGCTCCCTCTCCCCGTTCTTACGGGGAGAGGGTTGGGGTGAGGGGCATCCATCAGCGAATATCGCAAGCGTCGGAATCCGTGGAGACTCCCCTCACCCGCGCCTTCGGCGCGACCTCTCCCCGCACGCGGGGAGAGGTGGAGACTATGCGCTCCGCGCAAGCGCCTCCCGTGATACGGAATTGCCCGGCGATGGACATCGCTCCCCCGGCCACTACAATGGTCTCAAACAAGCAAGAGCGGTCGCGGGAGAGACGTCATGAAATTCGGCATCTTCTATGAGCTGCAACTGCCGCGCCCGTGGAGCGAGGGCGACGAGCTAAAACTCTATCAGAACGCGCTGACGCAGCTCGAGACCGCCGACAGGGTCGGCTACGACTACGCCTGGGTGGTCGAGCATCATTTCCTCGAAGAATATTCGCACTCGCCGGCGCCGGAATCCTTCCTTGCCGCGGCGAGCCAGCGCACCAAGCAGATCAGGCTCGGCCACGGCATCTTCCAGCTCACGACAAATCATCCGGCGCGCGTCGCCGAGCGCGTCGCGGTGCTCGACCTGCTGTCCAACGGCCGCTGCGAGTTCGGCATGGGCGAGAGCGCGTCGATCACCGAGCTGACGCCGTTCGGCCGCGACATGGAGACCAAGCGCGAGGTGTTCGAGGAGGCCGTTCAGGCGATCTTCCCGATGTTCACCAAGGTCGGCACCGAGCATCACGGCAAATATTTCGACATGCCGCTCCGCAACGTGGTGCCGAAGCCGGTGCAGAAGCCGCATCCGCCGCTGTGGATGGCGTGCTCGCAGCTGCCGACCATCGAACGCGCGGGCCAGAACGGGTTCGGCGCGCTCGGCTTCCAGTTCGTCAGCGCGGACGCCGCGCATGCCTGGGTGCACGCCTATTACAACGCCATCACCAAGCGGCTGAAGAAGCTCGCCGACTACGAGATCAACCCGAACATGGCGCTGGTGTCGTTCTTCATGTGCGCCAAGACCGACGAGGAAGCGCGGGCGCGCGCCGACGGCGCGACCTTTTTCCAGTTCGCGCTGCGCTATTACGGCCAGGGTCCGAACCGGATGCGCCCCGCCCCCGGCACCGTCAACATGTGGGACGAGTACAACAAGTGGAAACGGGAGAATCCCGAGGCGCAGGAGGCAGCGTTGCGCGGCGGCCTGATCGGCTCGCCGGAAACGATCCGCAAGAAGCTTCATCGTTTCCGCGCCTCGCATATCGACCAGGTAATCCTGCTCAATCAGGCGGGCAAGAACACGCATGAGCACATCTGCGAGTCGCTGGAGCTGTTCGCGAAAGAGGTGATGCCGGAATTCCAGCACGACCCCGAGCATGACGAGTGGAAGCGCGGCGTGATGAGCGGCGCGATCAAGCTCGAGGAGATCGATACCGCGGCCTTCACTGATCGCTACGGCAAGCTCGCGGTGAGTGTTGCGCCGAAGAAGGCCGCCGCGGGGTGATCTTCACCTCTCCCCGCGTGCGGGGAGAGGTCGGCGCAAAGCGCCGGGTGAGGGGGAGTCGCCGCGAATCCGACTGTCAGCCTTCTTGGAAGTCGCCCCTCACCCCACCCCTCTCCCCGCAGGAGCGGGGAGAGGGAGCAGACCGAGCGCGCGGCTCGCGCTGCCCCTCACCTACCTCATCGCCGCCAGCAACTCGTCCGGCCGCTCCGCCATCATCATGTGACCGGCGCCCCGCAGCACTACCGTGCGTGCGTTTGGAACCGCCGCCGCCAGCGCCCTGCCCGCTTTCGCAGGGGTCATCATGTCGCGCTCGCCGAGCACCAGGGTCGCGGGCACCTTGATCGTCGCGGCCGCGGCCGCCGCGTTCTGATAGGCGTTGCAGGCGGCGAGATCGTTGTAGAGCACACCGTCCTTGCAGCGTTCGAGCAGACGTTGCGCACCGCCATGCATCCACATCCCAGGCGCAAGGCTGCCGCCGAGCCCGGCGGCTTGTCCAAGGCCCCAGATCGAAACCATGTCGATGGCGGCATGGTCGTTGGCTTCGGCCGCCTTCAACAGATCCGGACCAACCGCCATCGCCGACGACGTTCCGACCAACACCAGCGCGGATACTTTTGCGGGATGCCGCGCCGTCATCTCCAGCGCGATCAGCGATCCCATGGAATGCCCGATCAGCTTGGCAGTCTTCGCGCCGGCCGCATCGAGCAACGCCGATGTCCACTCGGCCATTTCTGCGATAGAAGGAAGCAGCGCCCCCGCCGAGCGGCCGTGCCCGGGCAAGTCAGGCGCCAGCACATTATATCCGTGATGCGCGAACCAGCGGTCGTGCTGCGCCCATGCGGTATGGTCATTGCCGGCGCCGTGCAGGAACACCACTGTGGGCAGCGACGCATCGAATGCCTTGCCGCCGGTAGCAACGAAAGTCTCTGATCCGTTGACCTTGATCTGCATGATTCAGGTCCTCTGTGACGCGCGCAGCGCCTGGCCGAGATCGTCGATGATGTCCTGCGCGGTCTCGATGCCGACAGAAAGCCGCACCAGCTCCTCGCCGATGCCGGCTTCCTTGAGCTGATCGGCGTTCATCTGCTGATGCGTCGTGCTCGCGGGGTGGATCACCAGCGTCTTGGCGTCGCCGACATTGGCGAGATGGCTGATCATGCGCAGGCTCTCGATAAACTTCTTGCCGGCATTGCGGCCACCCTTGATGCCGAAACTGACGATCGACCCGGCGCCGCGCGGCAGCAGTGATTTTGCCAGCTCATGATCGGGATGGTCAGGGAGCTGCGGATGCCACACCCAGTCGACAGCTTTGTTCGACTTCAGGAAGTCAAGCACGGTCACCGTGTTCGCCATGTGGCGCTCCATGCGCACGCCGAGCGTCTCGACGCCCTGCAACAGCTGGAACGCGTTGGTCGGCGACAGGCAGGCGCCGAAATCGCGCAAACCTTCGGTGCGCGCGCGCATGATAAATGCCGCGGGCCCGAACTGCTCGTCGAAGACGATGCCGTGATAGCCGGCATAGGGCTCGCTCAGCACGGCGAACTTACCCGACGCGCGCCAATCGAACCGGCCGCCGTCGACGATCACCCCGCCGATCGCAATGCCATGGCCGCCGATCCACTTGGTCGCCGAATGCATGACGATGTCGGCGCCCAGCTCGATCGGTTTGCTCAGATAAGGCGTCGCAAAGGTGTTGTCGATCAGCAGCGGAATTTTCGCTGTATGCGCGATGTCCGCGACTTTGGGGATGTCCAGCACTTCAAGGCCGGGGTTGCCGATGGTCTCGCCGATCACCAGCCGCGTGTTGGGTTTGATCGCCGCGCGGAACGCGTCCAGATCGCGCGGTTTCACGAAGGTCGTGGTGATGCCGAAGCGCGGCAGCGTGTGCGCCAGCAGATTGATGGTGCCGCCATAGAGCGAGGCGGAGGCCACGATGTGGGCGCCGGCATTGAGCAGGGTCGCGATCGCCAGATGCATCGCGGCCATGCCGCTTGCGGTCGCAACGGCGCCGACGCCGCTTTCCAGCGCAGCCAGCCGCTCCTCCAGCACCGCGGTGGTCGGATTGGAGATGCGGGTATAGATGTGGCCGGCGCGTTCGAGGTTGAACAGCGCTGCGGCGTGATCCGCATCCTGGAACACGTAGGACGTGGTCTGATAGATCGGGACCGCGCGCGCGCCGGTGACGGGATCGGGATGCTGTCCCGCATGGAGAGACAGTGTTTCAAAGCCGGGCGGTTGAGGTGCGGGCATACAGGACTCTGCGTGATCGTTGACGGCGCCCGTTCTGCCACAGCGGCGAGCGTGCGTCAGCCCCTTCCGTGCATTCGTTCTCTTGAGGATCATTGCCATAGAAGGCCGTTGTCGTTTCAACCGTAACAAAGAAATTCTGTGAGATTGCAGAGCCAAGCCTTTCGCCTGACATTCCCGGCCGAAAACGGATTTCGGGGATTTCCATGTCTGATATTGCAATCAAGGCGCCCGAGCGCATCGCGCTCAAGGCCACGCTGAACGAGGACTGGCTCGCGGTCGCGATCGGCCTGTTGGTGTTCGCGCTCGCGCTGATCTCGGTCAACGGTCCGGACCTGCTGGGCTGGGCGGTCACGACGTCGGTCTACACCGACCTCTCCAAAGCGCTCGGTCCGGTCGCCAAGGCCTACAGCTGGCTCGGCGGCGGCGGCGCGCTGCTCGCGACTTATGTCGCGCTGCTGACCGTGTTGAGTGCCGGCGTGTCCACGCTCGGCGCCGATGTCAGGAAATTCGCGCTGGCTTTCACCGCGGCCTTCTCGATCGCCTATGCCAGCTGGATCGCCGGCAGTTATGCCTATATCGCCGCAGTGACGCCGGCCGACCAGACCAAGTTTGGCATCGGCTGGTCGCTCAAGCTGACCAATGAAGGCGGCTTCGTCATCGCGCTGTTGTCGGGCCTCGTCATCGCCAACTTCTTCCCGCGCCTTGCGGCATGGCTGAAGGACGCGATCCGCCCCGAGCTCTACATCAAGATCGCGATCGTGATCCTCGGCGCGACGGTGGCGGTGACAGCCGCCGGCCGGCTCAATCTCGCATCCTCGCTGCTGCTGCGCGGGGCAGCCGCGATCGTCGAGGCCTATCTGATCTACTGGGCGGTGGTGTATTTCATCGCACGCAAATGGTTCGGCTTCAGCCGCGAATGGTCGGTGCCGCTCGCCTCCGGTATCTCGATCTGCGGCGTGGCGGCCGCCATCGCCACGGGCGGCGCGATCCGCGCCCGGCCCGCGGTCCCGGTGCTGGTGTCGTCGCTGGTCGTCGTGTTCGCGGTGGTGGAAGTGCTGATCCTGCCGTTCCTGGCGCAGACCTTCCTGTGGCAGGAGCCGCTGGTCGCCGGTGCCTGGATTGGCCTTGCCATCAAGACCGACGGTGCGGCGGTCGCAGGCGGCGGCATCACGGAGTCGCTGATCATGGCCAAGGCGGCCGCCGAAGGCATCAAATATCAGCCGGGCTGGATTCTCGCCACGACGACCACCGTGAAAATCTTCATCGACATCTTCATCGGCATCTGGGCCTTCATCCTCGGCTACATCTGGACCAATCACATCGACAAGGGTCCGGACAAAGCCAAGGCTTCCGAAATCTGGCAGCGCTTTCCGAAATTCATCCTCGGCTTCGTGCTGGTGTTTGCGATCTCGCTGTGGCTCGCGGTCGGCACCACGCCCGAAATCGCGAAGGCGCTGCCGGCGGCGGCTGGAGAGGCCAACGCGTTCCGCGTGATCTTCTTCATCCTGACCTTCTTCTCGATCGGCGTGCTCTCCGACTTCCGCAAGCTCTGGCAGCAGGGTTTCGGCAAGCTCGCCGCGGTGTATTTCGTCAGCCTGTTCGGCTTCGTGATCTGGGTCGGGCTGTTGATCTCGTGGCTGTTCTTCAGCGGTTTCAAGCCGCCGCTGGCAAGTTAAAGGAGACGCTAATGTCCGATGTCAAAGAAGAACTCGCCGCCCAGGTTCACGAGCCGCTGCTGCCGATCGAGAAGAAACTGATCGGCTGGAGCCTCGGCCTCGGCCTTGCGCTGCTCGCGGTGCTGATCGCCGTCAATCATTTCGTGCCGATCAAGATTTGACCGCAGAAAAGAACAAGGCCGGCTTCAATGCCGGCCAAAACCTTTTTCAAAAAAGAGCAAGGCCGGCGTTAATGCCGGCCTTGTCCTTTCGACGATGAACGATCGCCTCTAGGCGAGGATCGCCGACAACGTCGCGGGGCTGTCGACATTGACGGTGCTGCCGCGCACGTTCTGCCACAAAGCCTGGATGACCTGCGGCTTTGATCCGAGCGGGACGCCGACGACGAGCGTGGTCGGGATGCGCCCATAGGATGGCGGCTGCTTCTCGTTATACGTGAATCCTGCGATCACCGTAGATGTGACGCCGTTGATCGCGATGCCGAACCCTCCAGGATTGTCGTTTCCCGTCGCAAATGGAAAAGGCACATTCAGGGTGACGATGGCCATGGTGCCGACCCCTTCGGGGATCGTGATGCTGAGGCCGGCGATGGGTGTAAAAACGGGCGAGGTCGTCTGATGCGAGCCGGCCGTTTGCGCGTACATGGCCATAACTATGTCCCTCCCTCAATTGGCTTGAATATTCGCCTTCCTGTTGTTTCCGAGAGGTTAGCAACAACGGGTTGATCAAGGCAAGAGTCGGTTCGTGCCGGCGTTTGCGATTTCGCTGATCGCGTCAATCACTTCGTGCCGATCAAGATCTGAGCACAAAGCACCCGTGCAAAAAGAACAAGGCCGGCGTCAATGCCGGCCAAAACCTTTCTCAAAAAAGAACAAGGCCGGCGTTAATGCCGGCCTTGTCCTTTCGACGCTGAACGGTCGCCTCTAGTCGAGGATCGCCGTCAACGTCGCGGGGCTGTCGATGATAACCTTGCTGCCGCGCACGCCGAACCACAAACCTTGTACGGTCTGCGCTTTCTGGCCCAAGGGCACGCCGACCACCAGCGTGGTCGGGATGCGCCCGGTGCTGACCGGGCTCTGCTCGTTATAGGTGAAGCTTGCCTGCACCGGCGACACCGCACCGTTGACGGAAATGCCGAGCACGCCGCCGGGGAAGTTGTTTCCCTGCGCATAGGGATTGGGCAGGTTCAGGATGACGATGGCGGTGGTGTCGACGCCTTCCGGGAGGGTGATGCTCAGCCCGGGGATCGCCACGAACGACCCTGAAGTCGTCGATTGCGTTCCGCTGGTCTGGGCGTACATCGCCATTATGGTCGCGTTCCCGTTGTTAGGAATAACTTAGCAACAAAAGGTTGATAAAGGCAAGTGTGCTGACCTGAAAGTGAGTGGAGAATTTCTCCGGCTGGGAGCCGTGGTTGTCGCAGCCCGCCCATGGCAGGATGCCGCGGAGGATTTTCGCCGGTGATGAAACGAATTGCAACCATCGCGTTCTATGCCATCGGCACGCTCGCGATCCTGTATCTCGCGCTTTACGCCTATGCGATGGTCCGCCAGAAGAGCTTTACGCCGGGCGAGCCAATCCACATCTTTCGCAATCCGGACGCGCCGGATTATTCGTGAAAAAAGTTACCCCCTCCACACACTCGGTGTCGTGCCCGCTTTAGGCGGGGCATCCAGTATTCCAGAGACATCTCAGTGAAGCACTGCTGTCTCTGGAATACTGGATCGCCCGGTCAAGCCGGGCGATGACAGCGGTAGGTGTTGCTCGCAGTGACGAACGCGCCGCCTACCCGACGACAGCCGCCCTCTGCCCATATTCCCCCGCGCCCGGCGGCGGAATCGGCACGCCACCATCGGCATATTCGTTGAGCTTGTTGCGCAACGTGCGGATGGAAATGCCCAGGATATTGGCGGCGTGGGTGCGATTGCCCAGGCAATGCTTCAGCGTCTCCAGGATCAGGTCGCGCTCGACGTCGGCGACCGTGCGTCCGACCAGCGCCCGCGTCACCTGCTCGGCGGCGAAGGTCGCATGTGCCACCGCGGGTGGTGTCTTTGCAATGTCCAGCCGGTCGCCGTCCGGCGTGAGGATCGCGTCGGGACCGATCTCGTCGCCCTGCGCCATCAGCACCGCGCGATGGATTGTGTTTTCGAGCTCGCGGACATTGCCCTGCCAGCGGTTGGCGGTAAGCACGCGGCGCGCGTCCGCCGAAATCGGGCGCAACGGCACGCCGTTGGCGTCGGCGTATTTCTTGGCGAAGTGCTGCGCCAGCTCGAGGATGTCGGCCGGCCGATCCCGCAGCGGCGGGATCTTCAGGTTGACGACGTTGAGGCGGAACAGCAGGTCCTCGCGGAAGGTGCCGTCGCGCACGGCGTCGGTGAGATTGCGGTTCGAAGTCGCGATGATGCGGATGTCGACGGGAACGGGCTTGGTGCCGCCGACGCGATCGATCACGCGCTCCTGGATCGCGCGCAACAATTTCGACTGCAGCCGCACATCCATTTCCGAGATTTCGTCGAGCAGCAGCGTGCCACCGGTCGCCTCCTCGAACTTTCCGATGCGGCGCGCGATCGCGCCGGTGAAGGCGCCTTTCTCATGCCCGAACAGCTCGGACTCCAGCAGATGCTCGGGAATGGCCGCACAGTTGATGGATATGAACGGACGCTTGGCCCGTCCCGAGCGTGCGTGCACATGGCGCGCCAGCACCTCCTTGCCGGTGCCGGATTCGCCGGTGATCATCACGGAGGCATCCGAGCCCGCGATCTGCTGCGCCAGCTTGATCACCTTGACCATGGCGTCGTCGCGGTAAACCAGATCGCGGGAATCGTTGGCGACCGCGGCGAGCACGGCGGCGATCAGCTCGGGATCCGGCGGCAGCGGGATATATTCCTTGGCGCCGGCATGGATCGCGGCGACCGCGGCGCGCGCATCGTTGGAGATGCCACAGGCCACGATCGGCACATGGATGTGCTCGGCCTCCAGCCGCATCACCAGATCGCGGATGTCGAGCGCAACGTCGACCAGCAGCAGGTCGGCGCCCTTGCCGCCGCGCAGCACCGCCATCGCTTGCTCGGCGCCCTCGGCATGAGTCACCGAGGCGCCGTTGTCCATGGCGATCTTGGTGGCAGTCGTGAGCTGCCCCTTCAGGGTGCCGACGATAAGAAGCCGCATGTTCATCTCCTTGTCTGCCGCGCCAGGCGCGTTCGTTCAGCCTAGCCGCGTTCGGCCTTGAGGATTTCGGTCATGGTGACGCCGAGCTTGTCTTCGACCAGCACGACTTCGCCGCGCGCCACCAGGCGGTTGTTGACATAGATGTCGATCGCCTCGCCGACCCTGCGGTCGAGCTCGAGCACGGTGCCGGGTCCGAGCTTCAACAGCTCGCCGACGTCCATCTTGGAACGGCCGAGCACGGCCGAGACCTGCACGGGAACGTCGAACACCGCTTCGAGATCGGCGGCAATGCGCGCGCTCGCATCGTCATCGTGATAGGCGACGTCGTCGGAAGGCGCCGGCGGCTCCGCCGCGTTGAGGTCCGGAAGCGGGACCTGGGTATCGGTGTCGCTCATGTCTTAGGTCTCCCGCTTCCTGGACGCCATGTAGCGCCCGACAAGCTCATCGATCTTCGCTTCAATCGCGGCGCGCTCCAGCACCACGCCGCCATCGGCCCATTCGATCTTGCAGTCGCCGGTGGCGACATCGGGCTCGGCGAGGATCACCAGGCGCCCCTGGAAGCCGCTCGGCTTCGCCAGCCGCTCGATTTTTTCGCGCGCCACCTCGTAAAGCTGCTCGTTGACGCGCACCACCAGATGCGGGGTCGCGACCAGATGCGAGAAACATTCGGCGACCAGCCCCGTCACCTCGCCGAGCGGCTCCTCGGCGATCATGGCGCTGCAGAGCTTGCGCGCCACGGCGACGGCCACGTCGACCGCCTCGGTCTCCATCCGCGTCTCGACGCCGGCAAAGCGCGCCGCGATGCCTTGCATCGCAATCTTGATCTCCTCCAGCGCGAGCGCGCTGCGGCGATCGCTCTCGGCCTTGGCCTCGCGCTGGCCGGCATCGAAGCCGTCGCGATAGGCGCGTGCCTCGGCGCTCGCGATGCGCTGGGCGACCTCGGCCTGGCTCGGCCGCTCGCGCGACTTGTCGGGCGCCGCGAAGTCGGTGTCGAACAGGAATTTTGCCGGAGACGCCATCAGTACACCAGCTCGTCGTCGGCGCGGTTCTTGGTGAGCGTGATCTCGCCCTTGGCGGCCATGTCCTTGGCGAGATTGACCAGCAGCGCCTGCGCCTCGTCGACATCACGCAGCCGCACCGGTCCCATCGCCTGCATGTCGTCCAGCAGCATCTTGCCGGCGCGCGAGGACATGTTGGACAGGAAGAAGGCCTTGACCTCCTCATTGGCGCTCTTCAGCGCGACGCCGAGCTTGTCCTTGTCGACGTTGCGCATCAGCGTCTGCGCCGAGCCGGAATCGAGCTTGATCAGGTCATCGAAGGTGAACATCAGCGCCTTGATGCGCTCGGCCGACTCGCGGTTCTCCTCCTCCAGCGAGGTGATGAAGCGGGTCTCGGTCTGGCGGTCGAAATTGTTGAAGATTTCGGCCATCACCTCGTGGGCGTCGCGGCGGCGCGTCTGCGACAGGTTCGACATGAATTCGACGCGCAGCGTCTTCTCCACGCTCTCGATCACTTCCTTCTGCACCGCCTCCATCTTCAGCATGCGGCCGACCACGTCGAGCGCCATGTCCTCGGGCAGGATCGCGAGCACGCGCGCGGCATGCTCCGGCTTTAGCTTCGACAGCACGACGGCGATGGTCTGCGGATATTCGTTCTTCAGATAGTTGGCGAGCACCTCCTCCTGCACGTTGGAGAGCTTCTCCCACATGTTGCGGCCGGCGGGCCCGCGGATCTCATCCATGATGCCGTTGACGCGCTCCGGCGGCAGGTATTGCTGCAGCAACCGCTCGGTCGCGTCGAAATTGCCCATCAGCGCGCCGGAAGCCGACATGCGCGAGACGAATTCCAGCAACATGCCCTCGACGGTATCGGCCTCGACAGTGCCGAGCGTCGACATCGCTAGCGACAGCTCCCGCACCTCTTCGTCGTCGAGCAGCCCCCACACTTTGCCGCCATATTGCTCGCCGAGCGCCAACATCAGCATGGCGGCGCGCTTCGGCCCCGCGACCTTCTCCTGCGTCTTGCCGCTCTGACGCGCAGCAAGGCCCTGGATCACGCTGGTGATGTCGTTGGTGTTGGAGGATGTCGTCTGTGGCACGGCCATGTCAGATCGCCTCGGCGGATTCACTCAGCCACTGGCGGACAATGGCGACGGTTTCATTGGGATTGCGTTCGGCCAGTTCGCCGACGCGGTGCACCGACTGGGCGTGAACCTGGCCCTGCACCTGGGCGACGTCGATCAGATGCGCGGTCGCATTGCCGGGAAGCAGGGCTTGTCCTGCCGGCGCGGCCACCGCGGCGGTCGCATCGGCCCCCGGCGCTGTGACGGCGTTGGTCAGCGCGGCCATCTCCTCGGAGGACAGCACCTTCTTGACCAGCGGGCGCACCACCATGAACAGCACGACCAGGCCGAGCAGCATCATCACGCCGAGCTCGACGACGTACATGATGTCGTCCTTGGTGAACTGCATCGCGCCGAGGAAGCCGGCGGGCTCGGCGATCGGGGCGACCGCGGGCGCTTCGGCGAATTTCAGGTTAACGACCTCGACCTGGTCGCCGCGCTTCTGCTCGAAGCCGATCGCCGAACGCACCAGGGCTGCGATGCGGTCGAGCTCCTCCTTGCTGCGCTCCTTGTAGACGAGATCGCCCTTCTCGCTCTTGGAATAGCTGCCGTCGACCAGGACCGCGACCGAGATGCGATTGACGCGTCCGGCTTCGGTGACCTCGGTCTTGGTGGTGCGGGAAATCTCGTAGTTGTTGGTTTCCTCGCTCTTCTTGCTCTGGTCGCGCGGCTGCTGGGAGTTGCCGCCGGCCTGATTGCCCGGCAACTCGTTGTTGACGGTGACCTGGCCGCCCTCGACGCCGTTGGAGGTTTGCTCCTCCCGGGTCTGGCTGGAGCGCAGCACACGACCTTCGGGATCGAACTTGTCCGAGGTCTGGGTGATCTTGTTGTAGTCGAAATCGGCCGCGAGCTGGACGCGGGCGCGCCCCGCCCCGACCACCGAGGAGACGATGTCCTCGACCTGCTTGCGCATCCGCTTCTCAAAGGACGCGCGGCGTTCGTCGGCCACCGCCTGGTCGGCGTCGGAAGCGGCGCCGTCGGCGAGCAGCGTGCCGCTTTCGTCGACGATCGACACCCGCTGCGGCTTCAGCCCGTTGACCGAGGAGGCGACCAGATGCCGGATCGCCTTGATCTGTTGCGGCTCCAGCGATCCGCGCACCCGGACCACGATCGAGGCCGACGGCTCCGGCGTCTCGCGGGCGAACAGCGGCCGCTCCGGCAGCACGAGGTGTACCCGCGCGCCCTGGATGCGATCGATGCCGCGGATGGTGCGGGCGAGTTCGCCCTCCAGCGCGCGCAGATGGTTGATGTTCTGGACGAAGCTGGTGGTGCCGAGCGCATCCGACTTGTCGAAGATCTCGTAGCCGACGCCGCCACCCTTGGGCATGCCGGCCTCGGCGAGCTTCATGCGCAGCCGCGTGACCTTGTCCTTGGGCACCAGGATGATGCCGCCCTCGTTGCGGAGTTCGAAAGGAATGCCCTGGCGCTCGAGGTCCTTGATGATGCCCGAGGAGTCTTCCATCGAGAGGTCGGTGAACAGCGTGGTCATCTGCGGCGTGGTGACGCGCATGATGACGAACGCGAAGAAGCCGACCAGCGCGGCCGTCACCGCGACCATCGCGGCCATCCGCGCGGCCCCCAGGCCTCTCAGAAAGTCGAACAGACCCTGCAACTTAACTGCCCCAGATTCGGCACCCCAAGGGCCGAGTGGGCAAATATTGCCTAGGGTATGGTTTCGATATGGTTAACGAAGGTTAAGGGCGAGCGGCTTTCGGGCGGCATGAAAAAATCGGCCTCGTTTTCCGAGGCCGATTTGATTCAAAGCCGATGCTTCGAGAATTTTTACTGGCGATACTGCTGGATGCGGGTGGTGCGCAGGCCGGCGAGACCGTGCTGATCGATGGAGAATTGCCAGGACAGGAACTCGTCCACCGTCAGCGTGTAACGGCTGCAGGCTTCTTCCAGCGAAAGCAGTCCACCGCGAACGGCGGCGACGACTTCGGCCTTACGGCGAATGACCCACCGTTTGGTGCCGGGCGCGGGCAAATCCGCAATCGTCAACGGGCTGCCGTCGGGCCCGATGACATACTTGACCCTCGGGCGATGGGGTTCTGTCATGGTGTACTCACAAACTCTTAACCACTGAACTCACGGGACCAACCGTACCTTCAGCGGCTTAAAATTTGCCTAAACCCACGCCTCCAATACGATTCTCCTTCGAAATGAGCGCAGCGCCTCGACCCAGCCGTCGTTTCGAGGCCGGGAGGCGCTGATTGCGTAAACAGTTTGTTAAAATTCCGAGGTTCGACCTATTTTTGGGTCATGATCTGATCGGAAACCGCTTCACACTTTTCCGGATCATGCCCTAATTCGCAATCCTCTGGATCTGATTCACGGTGTAGGTCTGCCCGCCAATGGTCAGGAGCGGCGGCGACTGCGTCAGATCCACGGAAGAAACCACGCCCTGCACCTGTGTGGAGACTCCGACCGAGTTGCCGTTCGCATCGGCGGCCGTCGCGGTCAGCGTGTATTGGCCGTCGGGCCATTGCGTGCCGTCACTGCCCTTGCCGTCCCAGGTGAACGGCTGGTTGTTGCCGGCATTGGCCGAAAACGTTCCGCTGTAGACGGTTTGTCCGGCGCTGTTGGCGACCGACAGCGTCACATTGGAATTCGACGGGACGTTCAGATCCCAGGTTGCCGACGAATTGGTCAGCGAGTTGACGTTGCCGTTGACGACGGCCGTCTTGCCGACGAACTGCAGCGCCTGGGTCGATTGCGCGGTCTGCTGCAGCGACACTAGCGTCTGCAGTGACGAGTTGGTGTTGAGCTGCTGCTCCACGCTGGCGAACTCGACCAGCTGCTGGGTGAACTGGTTGGTATCCAGAGGATCAAGAGGATTCTGGTTCTGCAACTGCGTGGTCAGGAGCTGCAGGAAGGTCTGGAAATTGCCGGCGATCTGCTGCGAGGCAAGCCCATTGGTGCTGCCCGCCGTGGAAGAGCCCGCCGGAGGCGTCGTGGTTCCCGATACGACCGAAGGCGCGGTGGTTGCCGAAGTGGTGGCCATGTCCGTCTCCTCACACCCTGATGTCGACGCCGCCACTAGCACTCAGCGTGCGGCCGTAGGATTGTCCCGCCAGCGAAGCCGACACACTCGTGTCCTCGCTCACCACCAGCCGCTGCGCATTGCCGTTCGACTGGTTGTTGTTCTGCCAGTTCTGCTGACCCGATGCCGACTGATCGCGCAACGAGAACTGCAGACCGTTGCTTGAGGTCTTCAAGCCGGCATCGTTGAGCGCCTGCTGCAGTTGCGGCGCGTCCTGGCGCAACATCGACAGCGTTTCCGGCTTCTCCACCGTCAGATGCGAGGTGACCTGGCCGGAGCGATCGACATCGATGCGCACATCGATGCGGCCGAGGTCGGCGGGGTCGAGGCGCAGCTCGAAGCGGGTCCTGCCGTTCTGCACCGAAGCGGCGATCTCGACCGCAAGGCCGCTCACCGGAACCGGCGCGCCGGGGGCGGCGGGCGCGGCGGTGAGCGAGGCTGACGTGATCGGCATTTGCGTTGAAGTCTGCACGGGCGCGGCGAGCGCAGCGGCCTGCGCGCTCGTATCCGGCGCGGTGGGTGCTTGCGCGCTGACGGTCACAGTGGCGTGGTCGTGCGCCGCAGGCGCCGGTGCAGGTGCCGCGGGCGCGGCTGCGCTCACGGCAATATCGGGCTTTGCAGCAGGCGCGGGCGCGTTGTCGTTGTCGGGCTTGCCGTTGGGCACGGGCTGCGGCGCCGCGTCGGAAGTTGTTTGTGTTTGTGTCTGCGTCGTCGGCGTCGGCACGGGCGTCAGCTTTGGCGCCGATGTTGGCGCCTGCGCATCGGTTGCGCCGAATGTCGTCGCGACAGTCGCGGTCGCGGACGATTTCGCCTGCGCGGCGACTTGTGTCTTGAAGCCGGTCGCCGGCTTTTCCGCTGTCGGCGCGCCCGGCACGGACACGGCGGCGGCCGTCAATGTTGTCTCGGCGGCAGCGGTCTCGAGCGGCGGAGGCGCTTGCGATGCCACAGCCGGTGTCGGCGTGGGCGCTGCTGGCGTTGGCGTCGTGGCCTTGGTGATTGCGGGAGTCGTGTCGGTCGCAGCGTCGCCGTTTGGTACAGCCGCCAGCGTAGTGTCGGTCGCTTGCTTTTGCGCAGCTTGCGCGGCGATGACGGCGGTGGTCGAACTGCTCACGGCAATCCCGGCCGCGGCGATGGCAAGCGGTGCAGTCGCGTTGGTCGCAGCGGGTGCAGGCGCGTCGGTCGCGATCGGGGTCGGTGTGACGATGATCGCGGCGGCAGCCGCCGCAATCACGGTGCTGGCCGGCGTCCCGCTATCCACTGTCGTCGTCGTCGACGTAGCCGACGCGTCGTCGGCCTTGGTCGCCGGCTGGTCGGTCGTGGCCGACTTGTCCGTTGATTTGCTGTCGCCCGTCTTGGACTTCGTGCCGGACTTCGGCGCGCCATCGGCGGAACCGGCGGCGCTGGGATCGCCCGGTTGCGTGCTCGCAGGTGGAGTGTTGTCGTTGTTTGCCGGCTGCGTGTCGCTGGAGGAGGCCGTGTCGCGCGGCGGCGGGTTGTTGGCCGGCGGCGGATTGTCGCTCGCTGCAGATTGCGGCGGCGCCGAGGGTGCGGGAGATGGCGGCGCCGCGGCCTGCAGATTGCTGTCGACCAGCGCGCCAAAATCGGAGCTCGCCTGCGCCGACGGATCTGACGGCGCGGGCCTGGATGGCGCGACCTGCAAGGACGCGCTGACTGCGACTTCTGACGTGACGCTGAACACGAGGGCCGGCCTTTCGCGATGAACTCAAGCCAAGAGGTTAGCAAGGAGCGGGCCACGGCCCGCCGCAATAAAATACGAATAATTACAATAGCTTGTGCGCGGGCCCGTGGAACTTCGGGTGGCCGTCGGGACGCCGTTTTCTGCCTCCCCGGCAAGTTTTGCCGTTTGCATGGTGGCTAACCGCGCCGGCCTGATTGCTTGGGCGGGGGGCCGCCTATATGAGAGAGTGACTTCTCAAACCCGCGCAGCCATCACTTTCCGCTTGGGGAAAGCATGCGCCCGCACCGACGACGAAACCATGCGCAACAGTCTCGATCTCGAAGGCCGGCCGGAGGACACGAGGGTCGTCGTCGCCATGTCCGGCGGTGTCGATTCCTCGACCACGGCTCTCCTGTTGAAGTCGCAGGGTTACGACGTCGTCGGCATCACGCTGCAGCTTTACGATCATGGCGCGGCGACCCATCGCAAGGGCGCCTGCTGCGCCGGCCAGGATATCCATGACGCGCGCAATGTCGCCGAACGGATCGGCATTCCGCATTATGTCCTCGACTATGAGGAGCGTTTCCGGGAGTCGGTGATCGACTCCTTCGCGGAGAGCTACGCCGCCGGTGAGACGCCGGTGCCCTGCATCGAGTGCAACCGCTCGGTCAAGTTCCGCGACCTGCTCTCGACGGCGCGCGAACTCGGCGCGCAGGCGCTTGCCACCGGCCATTACGTCTCTTCACGTGCTCTCGCCGACGGATCGCGGGCGTTGCATTGCGCCGCCGATTCCGATCGCGACCAGAGCTATTTCCTGTTTGCTACCACGCGCGAGCAGCTCGACTTCATCCGCTTTCCGCTCGGCGACATGACCAAGCCCGAGGTGCGCGAGCTGGCACGCCGCTTCGGCCTCGAAGTCGCCGACAAGCATGACAGCCAGGACATCTGCTTCGTGCCGACGGGCCGCTACACCGACATCATCAGCCGCCTGAAGCCGAACGCGCTCGAGCGGGGCGAGATCGTCGATCTCGACGGACATGTGCTGGGCACCCATCAGGGCATCGCGCATTTCACCGTCGGCCAGCGCAAAGGGCTCGGCATTGCGCTCGGGCACCCGCTCTTTGTGGTGCGGCTCGATGCGGCCGCGGCCCGCGTCGTGGTCGGTCCGCGCGAGGCGCTGCGGATGGACCGCATCACGCTACGCGACGTCAACTGGATCGGCGACGGCGCAATCGATTCCGCCATCGGCAACGGTCTGGAACTGTTCGTGCGGGTGCGCTCGACGCGCGCGCCGCAGCCGGCCTGGCTGCGCGGCGGCAATGGTCACTACGAGATCGAGCTGGTCGCCGGCGAGGAAGGCGTGTCGCCAGGACAGGCCTGCGTGTTCTATGACGCGGCCTCGGGGCAAGCGCGCGTGCTTGGCGGCGGCTTCATCCAGAGTGCGGCGAGACAAAAGGATGCGCGGCAACTGGCCGAGGCGCTCAAGTAGAAAGTTCAAGGCGGGGGCATGGGGGACATCGACCGCGAAGGGGTCGAAAAGGCGTATGGGCGGTGGGCGCCGGTCTACGACCTCGTATTCGGCAAGGTGTTCGATGCCGGCCGGCAATCGACCATTGCCGAAGCCGACCGCATTGGCGGGCGCATCCTCGACGTTGGTGTCGGCACCGGCCTGTCGCTGTCGGATTATGCGCCTTCGACCCGGATTTGCGGCGTCGATATTTCCGAGCCGATGCTGCGCCGGGCGCAGCAGCGCGTGCGCGCGCAAAAACTCGATAACGTCGAGACGCTCGCCGTGATGGATGCAAAGAACCTCGCATTCAAGGACGCGTCCTTCGATGCGGTGGTGGCGCAATATGTCATTACCGCCGTGCCCGATCCCGAAGGCACGCTCGACGATTTCGTGCGCGTGCTGAAACCCGGCGGCGAGTTGATCCTGGTCAACCACATCGGCGCCGAGAACGGGCCGCGCCGCGCCTTCGAGCTCGCCTTTGCGCCGCTGGCGCGCCGGCTCGGCTGGCGGCCGGAATTTCCCTGGGCCCGCCTGGTCGATTGGGCGGCAAAGCACGGCGGCGTGACATTGACCGAGCGGCGGCCGATGCCGCCGATGGGACATTTCTCGCTGATCCGGTACCGGAAAACGTGACGTAGCGGCCGGAACCGCGGCGTCCCTCGCGCGTTCTCGCTTTATGAGGATAAAACCGACATTGCTTCTCGCGTGCGTGCTGGCGCTGAGCCCGGCCGTCGCATTCGCGCAGGCGCCGCCGACCAGAGCGACGCCGGCACAGCAGACCGCGCCTCCTCCGACCCGTGACTCCGCCAACTGCGCGCCGATGTCGCCGGATGGCACGAACAGCACTGAACATTCAACGGTTGGCCGCGCCGGTGACGGCCAGCAGTTCGGCGACAAGCTCGCCCGATCCGACGGCGTGCTGTGCCCGCCGTCCAATGTCGATCCGGCGATGCGCGCGCCCGCGCCCGAGACCGGCAAGATGCCGGTGATCCCGCCGCCCGGCAGCCCCGGCGGCGATCCCAGCGTGCGGCCGAAATAGCCCCAATTGGAGCCACCCACGTTGCTTGACAGTGCTGATCGCGGCTCTTTATATGCCGCGCGTTCGCGGCTCGAGGTCTATGGACCCGCGCGAACCCGTGGCGGGGTAGCTCAGCTGGTTAGAGCACGGGAATCATAATCCTGGGGTCGGGGGTTCGAGTCCCTCCCCCGCTACCAAATTCATTCAGCGTAGATCTGCAGGCTCAGCGGATGACCGCGCGGGGTTGTGTGTGGAGGGGACATGGCGCGTAACATTCTGATCCTGGGAGCCTCGTACGGCTCACTGCTGGCGACAAAGCTTCTCATGGCGGGTCACAACGTGACGCTGGTGTGCCGACGGAAGACCGCGGACCTGATCAATCGCGACGGCACCGAAGTGCGCATCAAGCTGCGTGACGAGGCGGTGCATCGCGCGATTGTCTCGCGCGGCCTGCCCGGCAAGCTGGATGCGACCACGCCGGGCGAAGTCGACGTCTCCCGCTACGATCTGGTTGGCCTTGCGATGCAGGAACCGCAATACGCCAACCACACCATTCGCGTGCTCATGATCAAGATCGCGGCGGCGAAGCTGCCCTGCCTTTCGATTATGAACATGCCGCCGTTGCCTTATCTGAAGCGCATCGCGGCGCTGGAGGGCATGGACCTCGAGGAGGCCTACACCAACGCCAGTGTATGGGAGCGCTTCGAGCCGGGACTTGTGACGTTGTGCTCACCCGATCCGCAGGCCTTCCGTCCGCCGGAAGAGGCGCCGAACGTGCTGCATGTGGGGCTGCCTACCAACTTCAAGGCGGCGGCCTTCGCCGACGAGGCGCACAACAAACTGATGCGCGAGCTCGAAGCCGACATCGACGCGGTGCGGCTCGACGGCCACGACGTTCCGGTGAAGCTGAAGGTGTTCGACTCGCTGTTCGTGCCGCTCGCCAAATGGTCGATGCTGCTGACCGGCAACTACCGTTGCATCACCCCGCATGAGCCGCAGTCGATCCGCGACGCCGTGCATGAGGATCTGAAACTCTCGAAGTCGATCTACGAGCATGTCGACGGCATCGCGCGGCGTCTGGGCGCCGATCCCGCCGATCAGGTGCCGTTCGAGAAATATGCCAAAGCCGCGGAAAGCCTGCTCAAGCCGTCGTCGGCGGCCCGCGCGGTTGCCAGCGGCGCGCCCTTCATCGAGCGGGTCGACCTGCTGGTGAAGCTGATCTCGCATCAGCTGGGCGACCCCAATGCCGAGATCGACCGCACGGTCGAGATCGTCGACCAGAAGCTCGCCATCGTATCGGGCTGATCGGACATGCCCTAATGTGGTGGCGTCGCCCGGCCCGGCGCTCATTCACGGAGGAGCTTGAAAAAACCCTTCGAGAAGGAGTGAAGCGGCTCGGAACGGCGCTCGAGTTTGGCGCGAAGGACCGCGCCCTCCCAGCCGATCCAGAAGAATTCGGCAAGCCAGTCGCAATCGTGGCTTGAAGAGATCGCACCTGTCGTTTGAGCACTTCTCAAGCACCTGGCCGTGCGCTGCTGCCAGTCGATGAACACATCGAATAGTTGCCGACGAAAAGATTGCGGAAGCGCGCCCATCTCCTGGCCAAGATTGCCGACCAGACAGCCTCGCGTATAACGGAAGCGCTTCATGGCGGACGTAGCATCGTCGGTAAAACCCCTGAGCCTTTCGAGCGGGGGATGCTGCTCGTTCAGGAAGAAGCTATCGAGCTTTCGCGAAAAATAGCTGGCGTAGCTGTCGATCAGTTCCGCTCCAAATGCTTCTTTGCTCGGAAAGTAGTGGTAGAACGATCCCTTCGGCACATCGACGCTACGCAGGACTTCATCGATCCCCGTCGCGGAATAGCCTTTCTCAGTCAGCATGACGACACCTGCACGGACCAGCGCGTCGCGGGTCGCGCTATAGCCGGCAAATTCCTTGGGCGGTCCCCCGCGACGGCGGAGAGGCGGCGTCTTGCTCATGCGGGGCCTTCTCATTCCATCCAATAGTCGATGTCGGTCTGATTGGCATTGACGCCGGCTTTCGGCTCGGACGGACCGTGGCTACTAATGATGCCACGCATTCTGGCCAGGCTGCCTGTGCCTCCAGTAATGACGCCCGATGTCATGTTTGTAAGCTTCCCGTCTCCACTGCTTTGGGCAACCAGCGATGTCCTGACAAAAAACCTCTCCCCATTCTCGAGTATCCAGACGTTATAGATGAGGGCCGGACCATTGTTGTCGATGTAGTCCGACATGCCGCGCGTCCACTGCTCCTTCAACTTCGACCCGTTGATGACGGGGGCATCGTCCCCATAAGTCCGCCGAATTTCGAACAGCCGGGCCTGATGTCCCGGAATATCGCCAACGTCGATGACATGTTGTTGGGTGTATGTCGTTTGGGTTGCCGGGCTATCATAGCTGACGTGGTGCTTTTGTTGGGCCATGGCCACCGGAGTAGACAAAGCCATTCCGATCGTCATCGTCATTCCAAGCGCGATATTGCGAACCATGGGTGACCTCTCATGCTGGACGCGTTTTTCCGAGGTGCCATAAATTAGACCGATCGTCTAGAGATCGGCTTTGGCTGCGATCGATTTCGCCAGTCACTCTTTTTTGACATACGCTTGATGTGACCTTTGCTGATCATGGGAGGCGCGTTTGGACATCACGACCGGCAGGCCAGCGACGTTAGCGACGAATGGCATGGTGACCTCGCCGCATGCGCTGGCTTCCAGCGCCGGCGTCGATGTGCTGCGGGCCGGCGGATCGGCCGTCGATGCGGCGATCGCGACATCAGCGGTGCTCGCCGTAGTCTATCCGCACATGACCGGTCTCGGCGGTGATGCGTTCTGGCTGATCCATGACGGCGCAAGCGGCGAGATCGCTTATCTCAATGGCGGCGGCAACGCGGCGGCTAGCGCAACGATTGCCGCGCTCAAAGCACGCGGCGTCGACGAGATTCCGCTGCGCGGCATCGTCCCCGCAACATTGACCGTGCCCGGCGCGGTGGCGAGCTGGACCGAAGCGCATGCGCGTCGCGGACGCCTGCCGCTCACGCGCGTTCTCGACGCTGCGATCGCCTATGCACGCGACGGCTTCCCCGTCACCGCACGACTGTCGTCCTTCATCGCGATGATGCGCGACGATCTCGCCAGCCAACGCGAAGCTGCACGCATATTCCTGCCCGATGGAGACATCCCTGCTGCGGGCAGCAGGATCAGAAATCCCGATCTCGCCTCGACTTTGCAAGCGGTCGCCGATCGCGGCTGGTCCGGCTTCTATGAGGGGCGCGTTGCGGACGAGATGGCGCGGTTCGCGCAGGAGGCCGGCGGCGTCTTTGCAAGCGCGGATTTCGCGAAGCAGAAGGCCAGTTGGGGCAAGCCGCTCACCGGCCGCTATCGCGACGTCACCATCTTCAACACGCCGCCGCCGACTCAAGGTTTCACCGTCATCGAGATGCTCAATTTGATCGAGCCTCGCGACCTCGGCGACCTGCTCGGACCCGACCGCGTGCATCTGATGGTGCAGGCCAAGCAGATCGCCTATCACGACCGCGACCAGATGCTCGCCGATCCCGCGTTTGCCGACGTGCCGGTCGAGATGCTCGTCTCGAAGGATTACGCGCGCAAGCGAAGCGCGCTGATCGATCCCGCCCGCGCGCTGAGCTGGGACAAGGTGCCGTCGTTCGGAAGCCTCGCCGGCGACACCATCTATGTCGCCACGGTCGATCGCGACGGCAACGCGGTGTCGCTGATCCAGAGCCTATACGGCGCCTTCGGCTCCTGCATGGTGGCGGGCCGCACTGGCGTGGTGCTGCAGAACCGCAGCGCCTATTTCTCGCTCGATGGCGCGCATCCAAACTGCCTCGCGCCCGGAAAAATCCCGATGCACACGCTGATATCATCGATGGCGAAGCGCGACGGCAAACTCTCGCATGTGCTCGGCTGCATGGGCGCCGACGGCCAACCGCAAATCCAGCTGCAGCTCTATTCGGCGATGATCGATCACGGGCTCGACATCCAGGAAGCGATCGAGATGCCGCGCTTCCTGTCGGGCCGCTTCACGCTCGGCGAGGCGCGCGACACCCTGCATATGGAGGGCCGTTTCCCCGAAGCGACGATGGACGCGCTGGCGCGGCGCGGCCACATCGTCGATCGCTGGGAGGCGTGGAACGAGATGGCCGGCCACGCCCATGGCATCACCATCGATCGCCTGAGCGGGATGTTGTGCGGCGGGTCCGATCCACGCAGTGACGGCGCCGCGATCGGCTACTAGGGGCTAAGCCACCCGCCTCACCGGCGACGCTTCGCCATCGAGCCGATCCTGCTCGTGCGCCAATGCGCGCCAGGCGAGTTCGGCGCGCCTGAAATGGTCTTGCGTCGCTGCGTCGGCGGACCGCTCGGCGAGCCGCGCGCAGGTGGCCGCATTCTCCAGGAGTTGCTGCGATTGTTTCATGAAGGAACCTCCTAGGCATGATCCCGGAAAAGTGGACACCGGTTTTCCGAAAGGATCATGCTCAAAGAGTTGAGCTAGGTGGTTCCCCATGGCCTTTCAATGAAACTTCAGTGACCATTTCGCCATGGTCATGAACCCGTGTTCATGACACGTGCCGCGTCGTCATTTCTTTTTGGCAGGCGATCCTTGCGCCGGCGCAGGAGCGGTTGCCGCAGCCGTCGCGAAATAGAAATCCTCGCGGCCGGCGGGCGAGCCGTAAGTGAACGGCTGTTGCGCGTGTTTGGTCGCGGCCCAGACGTCGTCGCGCACGATGTCGAACAGTTTGCGCACTTCGATGCGCGGTTCCTTGAGGTCGCGCGCAACCGCGGTCGCGAACGGGCTGTCGGCGCCCTCGCCGTCGAGCGCGGTTTCGCCGTGCTTGGCGGCATACACGATCATGAAGCCGGCGGACGGTTCGATGTCGGAAAAACCCTTGTCCACCAGTTTCAGCTCCATCGTGTGCTGCATGTTTGCGGCAAACGGATTGTCGCGGCAGGCATCCAACATCACGAGGCGCAGCTTGCGCGCACCACCGACCGAGGCGATCACCTGCTCCAGGGCAACCGCCTCCTTTTCGGCGTCCTTGTCGACCGCGAGTTTCGCATCGACCGGCACCAGATAATTGACGCCGCCGATCTCGAAACCGTGGCCGGCATAGTAGATCACCGCCCAGTCGGCCTTTTCGGCGTCGCTCGCGAAGGTCTTCAGCGTCTCGAAGAACTTGTCGCGGGTGAGGTCGTTGGCGACCGTCACCGACTGGAAGCCGAGGCCCTTCAGCGAATCCGCAATCAGCCTGGCGTCGCGCGGCGGATTGTCGAGCGCATGCACGTTCTTGTAGGCGCCGTTGCCGATGACGAGCGCGATCCTGCGCCCTGTATTGCCGCTTGCCCCGCTTTGATCGGTCAGCGCGGCGAGGCGATCTTGCGCGATCTTGCGCGCCATCGCGATGTCGAGCTCGTCGAACTTCGTCAGTGCGTAGGCGGCTGAGCGATAATCGGCGCGCGCTTGCGCGAGGTCGCCCCGTTTCTCGAACAACCGTCCGCGGTCCATATGGGCGCGGACCTGATTCGGGTTCTGACTGAGAACCATATTGAGATCCTTCAGCGCCGCATCCAGGTTGCCCTTGCCCATCCAGGCCTCGGCACGGCTGCACAGCGCATAATGGTAATTCGGGACCTTGGCGATCGCCTTGTTGCACTCACCGAGCGCATCATCGAATTTTCCCATGTCGATATAGGCCACGCAGCGAAACACGTTGGGCTGCGGCGGCGTCGGATTGATCTGCTCGGCGGCGGCAAAATCCGCCAGCGCACCGTCAAAATCCTTGTTCATCGCCAGCACGCGGCCGCGATTGTTGTGGGCGGGGTACAGGTCGCTCTTGATCCGGAGCGCCGCGTTGAAATCGTCCAGCGCGCTTTGCAGCGCGCCCCGGCGCAAATAGACCAATCCGCGATTGTTGTAGGCTACGGCGAAATTGGAGCGCTTCTGCAGAGCAAGATTGTAGTCAGCGATGGCCAGATCGTCCTTGCCCGTGATCATATAGCTCCAGCCGCGGACATTCAGGATGGCGACATTATCGGGATCGAGCTCGATTCCCTTGCTGTAGGCGTCGATCGCCTTGTCGAAGGCGTGTTTGGTGAAGAGCGTGTTGCCCCGGACGCCCCAGGCAAGCGCCATATCTTTTGGCGCGGCCTTGCCGTCGGCGATCACCCGCTCGCAAGCGTCCTGCCGCGCCTGGGCGTCGCCCTGCCGTTCACGGCAGGTCGCAGCGTCGTCGCCGAGTTGCGGCTCGGCCAGAGCGGAACCGGCGATCCCGCCGAGAAGGACGAGCGAGAGACAAAGGGAGCGCCACATGCGAAAATTGCTCCGACACCACGACCATTTGTCGGTCCAAAACCGGGCCGGTTCACCGGTCAAGGGCTTGCAGGGCCATGATTTATTCACGCGGTCGTGTCCAACTCTGCGTAACAAATGCCGCGGCCGGCCGTATCTTGCGGTATCGCGCGGGGCAAAAGCGATTGTGAAGCCGCCGCCGCACGCCCTAAACTGCCGCCAAATTTCAGACACGAGGACATCCATGCGCCGCAACCCCTTCCGCTTCGTGCTTTCTGCCGCCGCCATCGGCGCGCTTGCCGTTGCCGCCTTCGTTGCCATGCCGTCGCGCGCCGCCGAGGAGGCGGTCAAAATCCCGCCGCCCGCGGCCGAAGCGCAAGGGAGCGACGGCATCCAGACCGCGGTACTCGCCGGCGGCTGCTTCTGGGGCGTGCAGGGCGTGTTCCAGCACACCGCCGGCATCACCAGCGCCGTCTCCGGCTATGCCGGCGGCAGCCAGATGACCGCGACCTACGAGCAGGTCTCGAACGGCAACACCGGACATGCCGAGGCCGTGCAGGTCAAATACGACCCGAAGAAAATCTCCTACGGCAAGATCCTGCAGATATTCTTCTCTGTCGTGCACGACCCGACCCAGCTCAACCGGCAAGGGCCCGACAGCGGTACGCAATATCGCTCGGCGATCTTCACCACCTCCGACGATCAGAAGAAGGTCGCGGAGGCTTATGTCGCCCAGCTCAATGCGGCCAAGGTTTATCCCAAGCCGATCGTCACCAAGATCGGACCGCTGCAGGGCTTCTTTGCGGCCGAGGCCTATCACCAGGACTATCTCACACTGCACCCGAACCAGCCCTATATCGCCTACAACGACCTGCCGAAGGTCGAGAACCTGAAAAAGCTGTTCGCGGATAATTATATCGAGAAGCCGACGCTGGTTCGCGCTGTGACGAACTGACGAGGGCATGGAGGAATGATGGCTGACACCAAGACATCGGACAAAGTCACCAAGAGCGAAGCCGAGTGGCGCAAGGAGTTGACGCCGATGCAATACGCAGTATTGCGTGAAAAGGCGACCGAGCGGCCGTTCTCCGGCGAATACGAGTATGAGACGAAGCCCGGCACCTATGTCTGCGCCGGCTGCGGGCAGACGCTGTTCGAGTCCGACGCCAAGTTCGACTCCGGCTGCGGCTGGCCGAGCTTCACCGCACCGGCAGTCGACAGCCATGTCGACGAGGAGCACGATGCTACCCACGGCATGATCCGCACCGAGGTGTTGTGCTCGAAATGCTCCGGCCATCTCGGCCATGTCTTCCCGGACGGACCGGGACCGACCGGCCTGCGCTATTGCATCAACTCGGCGGCGCTGAAGCTGAAGCCGAAATAAATCGGAACTATCGTTCGAACGTGTTCGAAACCCCGCGCGACCAAAGTCGACGCGGGGTTTTTCGTTTCATCGCGCTTCCCGCGCGCGAACGTGAGAGGAATCATTCGATCATGCACGCTTCGAAGCGGCTGTTGCTGGCCTGTCTGACCATGGAAAGCCTTCTTGCCTATCCTGCGCTTGCCGCGGACACGGTGTCCCTGTTCAAGGTGATCACGGCCAAGGACGAGATCGTCATCGGGCTCTCCGACGACGAGCTCGCGAAGATGGATGGCAATGCCGCCGGGGTCGCGAAGGCGCTGGTCGCCAAAGGCTCGCTCGGCGTCTGGCAATATGCGGTGCGCAAGGCCGCCAATGGCGATCTCGAACAGGCGCCGTTGCGCAAGATCGGCCTGATCGCGGCGGACTCGCTGCGCGTGGAGCCCTATGCGACGCCGCTCAAGGTGTTGCCGATCGAGGCAGGCAAGAACTAGCTCTTGGTTCTTGGAACCCAAGCCATGAATGTGCTTTGCTGGTGCGGCGGAGCGGCGTCGTCAGGCTCCGCCCGTTGCGAGGGGGAGCATCATGTCGCTTGGGCTGATCCTGATCATTCTCGTGATCCTCTACCTGATGGGCGGGCTGTCCGGCCGGTTCGGCGGGTACGGCTACGGCAGGGGCCACTCCGGCATGGGGCTCGGCGGCGTGATTTTGGTGGTATTGCTCGTGCTGCTTTTGCTGCACAAAATCTAATCGCGTAAGCTGTTGAAATGACAGCGTTAACCACGCATGCGCTGACTGCATAGAGGTTCACGATTTGATCCGGCGGGGTTCGCAATTTTGTCAAATGAGCCTATATTAGGGGACGAAGTGTTGTGCACGGCACGCCGCCACTTGCGGCTTGACCGTCACCCAAAACCCACAACTCGCTCACGCCAGCGCCGTAAGATAAGAGGTCCGCGATATGCGTCCATTGCGTCCGTTCAACTTCAACACCTCCGCCGAGCTTTTCCCCGCCGCGATCCGCAAGAAGAAGCGTGCGGGTTTCGCCTATCGGCGTTTTGGCACCGCGGCCGAAGCCGTTCGCTTCGCGATCGAGGAGTTGCCGGCGGATTCGCTGAACGGCGCCTATCTGCAGGTCGAGGAAGCGCGCTTCGACCAGAGCGGTATCCGTTCGCTCTATGAAAGCGAGGCGTTCCCGCTGCCGCGCCGGCCACGCAAGCCCGAGCCTGTCGCCGCCGACAAGCAGGACGCAGCGTAAGTTTTTCGCTGCTTTGAGTGAAGCGCCCTCGGACCGATGTCCGGGGGCGTTTTTGTTTTTGAGAGATTATTGGCGCGGCTGGGTCTCGAGCCAGCGCCGCAACAGCCGCGCGTTGCGCATGTTGGCGCGGAACAGCACGTCGATGGCATCGCCCGCGACCGGCACGACGCCGACCACGCCCTGGAAAGCGACATTGCCGAGCATGCGCGCGGTGACATACCAGGGCGCGCCCAACGCGCGCGCCTCGCGCACCAGCCACAGCGACAGCGCGGTCGCGATGACGTCGCCGACCACGGGGATCAGCCCGATGATCCCGTCGATGCCGTAGCGGATATTGGTGCCGGGCAGGACGAAGGCGACGTCGAGCAGCTTGGCCATTGCCTCCAGCCGCTTCAAGCGCTGCTCGCGGGTGAGATTGCCGAAGGGATTGGCGGTGGAGAAATCGAAGCGGAATTCGCGGAACCCCTGCTCCAGCGATTCCGGCGGAATTTCGCGCCCCTCCTGATCGATCACGGGTCCACGCGTCTCCGCAGCGCCGAAATTCGCGCGGGAGGTACTGCTGGGCCGGGGTCTGGTGTTGCTGTCGGGCATGGCCATCAGATGGGAACGCGCGAGCGCGGCGCAAGTTGCGTCACGCGCCTGCGGCCTTCTCGGCAGGAGGCTGCGCAGGCGCATCCGGCAGCTCGCCGCCGAATCTGTGCACCAGCCAGGAACTGATGGCGCCGGGGATGAAGCCGACCAGGCCGTACATGACGAACTGGAAAGGTCCGGTATCGGGCCCGCGTCCGCCATAGAGGAATTCCGCAGCGAGGAAGGCGATGACGCCGACCAGCAGCATGCGCGCCACCGGCGCGATGCGCCGCACATGGGAGAGGATATCGTCGATCGCGCCGATCATCAGCGCCGGCAGGAAACCGAACAGATAGGAATATTGCAGCGTGGTGAAGAACACTTTCAAAAGCTTGCCGACCAGCGCCGCCGTCATCGGCTGACTCCAGTAACCCGACAGGATCGTGGTGGTCAGCAGCAGCCAGAATCCGCCGAGCAGCGGACCCACGGCGACAAAGATCAGATAACGCTTCATGCCCGGCCCCTCGTCCGAGCGGTATTTATAGCAGCGGCGTGTGAAGGCGGGACAAAAATATTGGCGGCTCGCGACGGCGTCGATGGTCGAAGCCCGCTACTCGCCCCAAGCCGCGAAGGCGTCGTTGAAGGCGCGCTCGCCCGGCGCACCCTTCTCGATCGCGATGATGGCGCGGCGCTGGTTGGTGTAGACCAGCGGCACGTCGAACCATGAGCGCTCCTTCAGGAGCTGGATGTTGCGCTGGCGGTCGGCGTCGACATTGGAGAGGCCGACCAGGAAGAAGCCGTCGGTGACCTTCACGGCCAGCCCCGCAAGCGGCGTGCCGCGCGCCTGCTCGTTCGACTTCATCAGGATGCCCGGCACGTTGGAGACGCCGCCGCCGGCAAAGTCCTGCGGCAGGATGAAGGTCAGTTCCGCAGTGTGGCTCGCCGGCAGCGACGAGTCGGTGTTGCGGCGGAACGACATCGTCATCTTGAACTTGCGATCGGGAATATCGATGTCGGCGCGCACGGCGATGTCGGGCTTCGCGTTACCCGTCGCCTTGATCGGCTCGGTGCGCCACACCACGGAGCCGACATATTGCTTGCCCTTCGGATCGGACGGATCCTCGTCATAGAGCACGACGCGCTGCGCCACCGGCGCGACCGGCTGATCGGAGGCGGACGGCTGGCCGACGCGATCGGGAATCTTCGGCCGCGTCGCCGGCGCGGAAGTGTCCTTGGGCGCTTCCACCGCCGGCTGCGACTTGAACAGGCTACCGATGCCGTTGGACTTGAACCAGAGAACGCCGGTGCCGGCCAGGATCAGCACGACGCCGACGGCGATCGCGCTCTTGAACGGAAACGCCGTGCCGGTCTGGGCGCGCTTCGGCGGGCGATCACGGTCGACGCCGATACGCGCGCGCGGCACGGGCGGCGACGGCGAGGCCGGCCTCTCGCGATCGGGCTCCTCGATCGTGTCGTCCCAGGAATAGGGCATATCCTGTTCGGCGCTACGATCTTCCAGGCTCGGCTCGACCCGGTCGAACTCCGGCGAGGGCGAGGGCACATTGGCGTAGGTGCGGCGCGCGGCACGATTGGCCTGTGCCGCGGCGCGGCCAAGATCCTCGGTATCGGCGGCGATGTCGCGGAAGCCGCGCACGCCGGGCGCCTGGTCGTCGGCACCGCGGCGCGGACCGCCGGCCCGATTGGCGGGTGGCAATGGCGGATCGGGCATGTCGACCGGCGGCGGCTGCGGCCGCGACGGAGGCGCCTCGCCGCGCAAGTCGCGGGGCGGGCGCTGGCCTTCCTGGCCGAGCGGCGGACGGTCGTTGCGCGAGGGCGGCGGGGGTGTCGGCGGCGCAGGCGCGCGCGGGCGGATCGTCGGGCCCGCCGGTCCACCGGCCGCGGGCGTCTCTCCCGGCCGATTGCGGCGGAGCGCGTCGCCGGCACTCGCACGCGAACCGCCGCGCGCCTCGCGGGCGCGCTGCGCAGCCTCGGATTCGACCTTGCGCACGGCCTCTTCGAGTGACAGCCGCTCGCGCGTGATCTCGGATTCCGAAAGCGGCGGCTGCACGCCGCGCAACTGCGCGATCAGCGCGGCACGCGCGCGCTCATAGAGCGCACGGCGAGCCTCGCCGGGGGCACTGGGGTCCAATCCGGCAACGGCGCGAGCGATCAGCGGGTAGTAATCGGCCATATCAACTCAACTGTGCGCGCTCTGACGAAATATCGCGTTAAGCCTCAAAGGGGTTCTGAACCAGGATAGTATCCTCGCGTTCGGGGCTTGTGGAAAGCAAAGCGATCGGACAACCCACCAATTCTTCGACGCGGCGGACATATTTGATGGCCTGGGCCGGCAGATCGGCCCAGGACCGGGCGTTGGCGGTCGGCTCCTTCCAGCCTTCGATGGTCTCATAGACCGGCACTACCCGGGCCTGCGCGCCTTCGCCAGCCGGAAGATGGTCGATCTCCTTGCCGTCCAGCTCATAACCTGTGCAGACCTCGATGCTGTCGAAGCCGTCGAGGATGTCGAGCTTGGTCAGCGCCAGGCCGTCGATGCCGCAGGTTCGCACGGTCTGCCGCACCAACATGGCGTCGAACCAGCCGACGCGGCGCTTGCGCCCGGTGTTGACGCCGAATTCCTTGCCTCGGCGGCCGATCTCCTCGCCGATCTCGTCGTGCAGTTCGGTCGGGAACGGCCCCAGCCCGACGCGCGTGGTGTAGGCCTTGCAGATCCCCAGCACATAGCCGACGGCGCCCGGCCCCATGCCGGTGCCGGTCGCGGCCTGTGCGGCCACCGTGTTGGACGAGGTGACATAGGGGTAGGTGCCGTGGTCGACGTCGAGCAGCGCGCCTTGCGCGCCTTCGAACAGGATGCGCTTGCCCTCGCGGCGCTTGTTGTCGAGCAGCCGCCACACCGTCTCGGCATAGGGTAACAGCTTCGGCGCCACCTCCGTCAGGTCGCGCAGAATACCCTTGCCGTCGATCTCTTTGAGATTGAAGCCGCGCCGTAGTGCGTTGTGATGAGCAAGAAGCCGTTCGATCTTGTCCGGCAGCGTGTCGAGATCGGCGAGATCCATCAGCCGGATGGCGCGACGACCGACCTTGTCCTCATAGGCCGGCCCGATGCCGCGCTGCGTGGTGCCAACAGCGGTCAACTTGTTGCCGGACTCGCGCAAGGCATCGAGTTCGCGATGCAAGGGCAGGATCAGCGTGACGTTCTCGGCGATGCGCAGGTTATCGGGACTGACGGCGACGCCCTGCGACTTGAGTTTCGTCACTTCGTCGAGGAAGGCCTGCGGATCGAACACCACGCCATTGCCGATCACCGCGAGCTTGTTGGGGCGCAACACACCGGACGGCAACAGCGCGAGCTTGTAGGTCTGGCCGTTGATGACGAGGGTATGGCCGGCATTGTGGCCGCCCTGAAAGCGCACGACGACGTCGGCCTGCTCCGACAACCAGTCGACAATCTTGCCCTTCCCTTCGTCGCCCCACTGGGCGCCGACGACGACGACGTTAGCCATTCGCGGACACTTCCCTCTGCAGCTTGATCCTTACGAGCATGATTGGTCCGGAAAATGGTCCCCTACTTCCGGCTCATGCGCCCAGCGTAAATCACGGCCGGGGCCGCTCGCATGCGAGGCATGTATCCGGATAACGGAAGCAGGCGGCAGAGGCAAGCTAGAACGGGGTTTTCGCACCGCCAAATCCGTCAGCAAGCCCTTGATATCCCCGGAAAATCCGCATTCGCGCCGAAACAGCCGGTGGCCAGCGCAGGCGCGCCATTGGCGCGCATGGTCGCGATGCGCCGCCCCGCCTTGAAGCGTTGCGAGAATCCGTGTCTGTGGTGCAGCCGGGCTCGCGCCGGGGGCGGAACCCGCACCCGGCCGAGAGCTGCGGCGTATCGAGGCAATCGTACTCCGCCGATGTCCGCGTCCGACCGAACCACCGCACAGGCCCCATCGTCGGGATACTGGATCGCCAACCAGCCATATCTCCTGCTCTGCATCACTGCGGCCTGCTGGGCCGGCAACGCCATCGTCGGCCGGCTTGCCGCCGGACACATCCCGCCGGTGACGCTGTCGTTCCTGCGTTGGTCGCTCGCATTCTTCATGATTCTGCCGTTCGCCTGGAAACATCTGAAGCGCGACTGGGCCGCGATCCGCGGCAAGCTCGGCGTCATGTTGCTGGTGTCGGTCACGGGCATCGGCGTCTTCAACACGTTGCAATACTGGGCGCTGGAGTACACCACGGCGCTGAACACGCTGCTGCTGCAATCGGCCCTGCCGCCGATGGTCGCGGTGTGGTCGCTGGCCCTGCTCGGCGTGCGCCTGACGCTGGCACAGGCGATCGGCATCCTGCTGTCGATGATCGGCGTGCTGATCATCCTCACGCGCGGCGACGTCACCACGCTGACCAGCATCGAGTTCAACCGGGGCGACCTGATCTTCCTGGTCGCGCTGATGAGCTTCGGTCTCTATTCGGTGTTGACCTTGAAGCGGCCGGCCGTCCACGGCCTGTCGTTTGCCGCCTTCACCTTCGGCGCCGGCTCGGCCGCGCTGATCCCGATTTTGATCTACGAGTTTTTCACGCGACCGACGATGAGCTTCGACACGCACAATTTGCTGACGCTGCTCTATGTCGCGGTCTTTCCTTCGATCGTCGCCTATCTCTGCTTCAATCGCGGCGTGCAGCTGGTCGGCGCCAACCGCGCCGCACCGTTCTTCCATGTGGTGCCGGTATTCGGCGCTGCCATGGCCATGGTCTTCCTGGGCGAGCTGCCGCAAGCCTTCCATTTCATCGGCTTCGCGCTGGTGCTGGCCGGCGTGTATACCGCGTCGCGGAGGCAGGGATAATAAACTCGTCATTGCGAGGAGCCAACGGGTCCGGCCCACTTGGGCCGGCCCGATGACAGGCTCCGCGACGAAGCAATCCATGGCGCAGCATACAAGCGGATAGATGGATTGCTTCGCTTCGCTCGCAATGACGAGGTATCACATCGCAAACTTGCTGTAGCTCTCGCTCGTCGCGATGATGACATGCGCGGCGCAGCCGTTGCGGCGATGCGGATCGGACTTGGTCTCGTAATCGGGCGAGGTCATCATGTCGATGAAGGCCGCGACCGTGGGATAGTAGACCAGCGCCACGTAATCCCATTGATTGCCGTCTTCGGCGCCGAGCGCCACCGCTTTGGCATTGCCGGTCCAGAGCAGCGTGCCGCCGCGCGCCTTGATCATCGGTACCGTCAGCGCGCTGTAGCGCAGATAGGCGTCCCAGCCCGATCCGTCGCCGTCGAGCGAGCGCGCGTGAAACCGCATCAGGTTGACCATCACGACGGGCGCATCGCGCTCCAACGTTTCCAGACCCCGGATATTCAGCAAGTCCACGCCCATCGCCGGCTCCATTCCAACAGGATTTCCCGCATTGTAGCATTGCCGCCTGCCGATTTGCCGGCCCGCCATGCCCACCGGTGCTAGCAAAGCCGCACCTCCCCGTGCTTTTATGCCGGCCGCAAAAGAGCCAACGGGGCCGAAATACAGGGAGATCCGATGTCCAAGTTCAGGATTTTGACGCCGAAGGGCGCGAGTTTCACGACGGCCGGCGGCGGCTATGACTATGAGAAGGAGGCGCTGGACCCGATCGGCGCCGAGATCATCGAGGCGCCGGCCAACGAGGCCGAGTTCATCGCCGCGGCAAAGACGGCGGATGCGATCTACGCCAAGGGCATGCCGATCACCAAGGCGGTGATCGATGCGCTCGAAAACTGCAAGGTGATCACGCTCGGCAGCGTCGGCGTCGACTCGGTCGACGTCAAGGCGGCGACCGCGCGCGGCATTCCCGTCACCAACGTTCCCGACACCTTCATCGAGGAAGTCGCCGACCATGCCATGACGCTGCTGCTTGCGGGCTTCCGCCGCCTGGTCGAGCAGGACAAGCTGGTGCGCGAGGGCCGCTGGCGAGAGGGCCGCCCGGCGCTGTTGAAGATTCCCCGCTTGATGGGACAGACGCTCGGCTTCGTCTCGTTCGGCCGCGTGGCGCGCGCGGTGGCGAAACGCGCAGCACCATTTGGTCTCAGGATGATGGCGTTCGACCCGTTCATCCAGGAAACGCTGATGTTCGATCACGGCGTGATACCGGCGACGCTGTCGGAGGTGCTGTCGCAATCCGACTTCGTCTCTATGCATGCGCCCGCCCGTCCCGAGGTGCATCACATGCTGGGTGAAAAGCATTTCAAGCAGATGAAAAAGAGCGCGGTGTTCGTCAACACCGGGCGCGGCGCCACCGTCGACGAGGAAGGGCTGATCAAGGCGATGCAGGAAGGCTGGATCGCGCATGCCGCGCTCGACGTGCTGGAGACGGAGCCACCCTCGCACAACAATCCGCTGCTGCGGATGGAGAACGTCACGCTGACGGCGCATGTCGCGTCCGCCTCCGCACGTTTCGACGAGGCCCGCAAGCGGCGCGTCGGCTACGAATTGTCACTGGTGCTGCAAGGCATGTGGCCGGTAAGCTGCGTCAACCCGTCGGTGCTGCAGACCACCAAGCTCCGGCGCTGGCAGCCGGTCGGCATGGATCGCGGTCCGAACAGTTGATGCGCTAGCGCAAAAGGCGGCGGGAAGGTTTTAGGGAGGATATCATGACCCATGAATTCACCCGCCGCGATGCCCTTGGAATTGGACTGTCCGCCGGCCTTCTCGCCGCGACCGGCGCGCAGGCGCAGGGATCGCTGATCAAGGCGGCGGATGTCCCTGCGCCGTCCTTCCCGATCGAGAAGGGCGCGTCCTTGCGCATGCTGCGGCCAGTGCGCTTCGTGCAGCCGGACGAAGACGTGTTTCGCGCCAATGCCAAGCGCTTCACCGAGAAGACCGGCGTCGAGGTCAAGGTCGACTTCGTCGGCTGGGAGGACATCAACCAGCAGACCGCCGTCACCGCGAATTCCGGCGCCGGGCCCGACATCATCATCGGCTTCTCCGACTCGCCGCATATCTATGCCGACAAGCTCATCGAGCTGAACGACCTCGCCGACTATCTCGGCAAGCGCTATGGCGGCTGGATGTTCCTCGCCGAGAAATACGGCAGGCGTCACAAGACCAACAACTGGATCGGACTGCCGTTCGGCGCGAGCGGCGGGCCGCTGGTCTACCGCAAATCGATCGTGCAGGCGGCCGGCTTCGAGCGCGTGCCCGACGACCACGAGAATTATCTAAAGCTCTGTCAGAAGCTGAAGGCGGCCGGCAAGCCCGCTGGATTTGCGCTCGGCAACGCGGTCGGCGACGCCAACGGCTTTGCCAGCTGGCTGTTGTGGTCGCACGGCGCGCAAGTGCTCGATGAGGAGGGCAACCTCGTCATCAACAGCAAGGAGACCATTACGGCGTTGAAATACCTGAAGGAGCTTTATCCGACCTTCATTGCGGGCACGCCGTCCTGGAACGACGTCAGCAACAACCGCGCTTATTCGGCAGAAGAGATTTCACTGACCGCCAACGGCGTGTCGCTGTATTTCTCGCTGAAGAACGATCCGGCGACGAAAGCAATTGCCGACGACACCGCCCATCAGTTGCTGCCGAGGGGATTGGCCAAGAGCCCGCCGATGGGCGGATTGACGCTGAACGCCATGGTGTTCAAGCACAGTCCCTGCCCCAACGCGGCCAAGGCGTTCCTGCAGTTCATGATGGAGAAGGAGCAGTACGAGCCATGGATCAACGCCAATAGCGGCTACTGGGCGCATCCGCTCGCGGCCTATGCCGACTGCGCGGTGTGGTCCGGCGATCCCAAGGTGGGGCTGTTCAAGGATACCATGAACAACCGTTACTGGACCGGCTATGCCGGGCCGATCTCGACCGCGACCGGCGCCATCAACGCCGACTATGTGATGGTGCAGATGTGCGCTTCGGTGGCGACCGATGCCGCGACGCCGGAAGCCGCCGCGGCGGAGGCCGAGCGGCGGGCGAAACGGTACTTCAGAAGGTAATCGTCATTGCGAGGAGCGAAGCGACGAAGCAATCCATGGCTCAGCAAGCTGAGGAATGGATTGCTTCGCTTCGCTCGCAATGACGGATAGAGTGGAATCAATGTCCGTCACGACGCTGCATGCGCGGAACCTGGTCCAGCGGCAACCGAATTGGTTCGTCCGGTTGCTGGACTACAAGCCGTTCCTGATCGTCGTGTGCCTGACGCCGGCACTTGGCCTGCTTACTGTGTTCCTCACCTATCCGCTTGGGTTGGGCATCTGGCTCGCCTTCACCGACACCACGATCGGCCGCCGCGGCATCTTCGTCGGCCTCGAGAACTTCCAGTATTTGCTGACCGATCCGTTGTGGTGGAACGCGGTGTTCTACAGCATCTTCTACACGGCGGTCGCGACCTTCGGCAAATTCGCGCTCGGCTTCTGGCTGGCGCTGCTGCTCAACAACCACTTCCCGTTCAAGAGCCTGATCCGCGCCATCGTGCTGCTGCCCTGGATCGTGCCGACCGTGCTGTCCGCTCTCGCCTTCTGGTGGATTTACGATCCGCAATTCTCGATCATTTCCTACCTGCTTGTCGACGTGCTGCACATCCGCACCAGCAATATCGATTTCCTCGGCAGTCCCTGGCCGGCGCGCTTCTCGCTGATCGCGGCCAACATCTGGCGCGGCATTCCCTTTGTCGCGATCTCGCTGCTCGCTGGATTGCAGACCATCTCGCCCTCGCTCTACGAGGCGGCGATGCTCGACGGCGCCACTTCGTGGCAGCGTTTCCGCTACATCACCTTTCCGATGATGATGCCGATTCTCGCCATCGTGATGACCTTTTCGATCATCTTCACCTTCACCGACTTCCAGCTGGTCTACGCCATCACCCGCGGCGGACCGATCAACTCGACCCATCTGCTCGCCACCCTCGCCTTCCAGCGCGGCATCGCCGGCGGCGAGCTCGGCGAGGGTGCGGCGATCGCGGTATCGATGATTCCGTTCCTGGTGTTTGCGACGCTGTTCTCTTATTTCGGCCTCGCGCGGCGCAAATGGCAGCAGGGAGAGGCCAATGACTGACGCGGTCGCGCAAGGGCCCGTCAACAACAACGCCGCGCCCGAGCCGATGGACTGGGATTCGCGCGCGCGGCGTGCGGTGATGATTTATATCCCGCTCGCCTGCTTCGTGCTGATCCTGCTGTTCCCGTTCTACTGGATGGCGGTGACCGCGTTCAAACCGAACGCGGAGATGCTGAACTACAAGGCGCATAATCCGTTCTGGATCACCTCGCCGACCATCCAGCACATCAAGCATCTCTTGTTCGAGACCGCCTATCCGCACTGGCTGACCACGACCATGTCGGTTGCGTTCGGCGCCACCTTCCTGTCGCTGCTCGCAAGCACGCTCGCGGCCTATGCGATCGAGCGGCTGCGCTTCCGCGGCAGCCCCTATGTCGGGCTCGGCATCTATCTCGCTTACCTCGTGCCGCCCTCGATCCTGTTCATTCCGCTGGCGACCGTGGTCGTGCAGTTCGGGCTGTTCGACAGCCCGATCGCGCTGATCCTGGTCTATCCGACCTTCCTTGTGCCGTTCTGCACCTGGCTGCTGATCGGCTATTTCAAGTCGATCCCCTACGAGCTGGAGGAATGCGCGCTGGTCGACGGCGCGACGCGCCTGCAGATCCTGTGGCGGATCACCTTGCCGCTCGCGGTGCCCGGCCTGATCTCGGCCGGCATCTTCTCGTTCACGCTGTCCTGGAACGAGTTCATCTATTCGCTCGCCTTCATCCAGAGCAGCGCCAACAAGACCGTCCCGGTTGCGATCCTCACCGAACTCATCTCCGGCGACGTCTATCAGTGGGGCGCGCTTATGGCGGGATCGCTGCTCGGCTCGCTGCCGGTTGCAGTCTTCTATTCGCTGTTCGTCGACTATTACGTGTCGTCGCTGACCGGCGCGGTGAAGGAATAGCTACTTGCTCTCCAGCGAGTTGACCGCCTCCCAACCGAGCCCCGGCGGACGCTTGGCGAACTCGCTGGCGCGCTTCAGAAACAGCGCCGACGGTTTGTCGGTGCCGGCGACGCGGGCAAAGCAGGCGACGGTGGCGGCAAACTCGCGCTTGCGCCAGTGCGCAAGCCCCTGCGCATAGGCGTCCGCCGCGGCGCGCTGGTGCGGGGTTTCCTCGCCGGTGAGCGCCATCAGCTCATAGATCTTGACAGGCGTCTCGCGGCCCTGAACCCGCACCGCGTCGAGCTCGCGCCATGCGAAGGTCGAGCCGGTCTGCGCTGCCGTGGTCTCGGAAGCGATGATCGTGGTGCCGTAGAACTTGTTGGCGCCCTCGAGACGTGAGGCGACATTCACGGCGTCGCTCATGACGGAATAATTGAAGCGCCGCTTTGAACCGATATTGCCGACCAGCGCCTCGCCCGAATTGAGGCCCATGCGATGCGCCACGGTCATACCGCGAAACGCTGGCGAACCCTTGTTGAGCTCGTCGAGCTTAGCGCGGCAGAGCAGCGCGGCCTCCGCGGCATGGCGCGCGTGATCGCTGTCGTCGACCGGCGCGCCGAACATCGCGACGATGGAGTTGCCGATATATTTGTCGACATAGCCGCCCTTGCTCTCGATGATGTCGGTCATCGCGGACAGATATTCGTTGATGAAGGCAACCAGAGCGGATGGTGACATCTTTTCCGAGATCGATGAGAAGCCTTCGAGATCGGAAAAGAACACGGTGACGTCGCGCGTCTCGCCGCCGAGATCAGGCAGCTTGTTGGATTCGAGCATGCGATCGATCACCTGCGGCGCGAGATAAAGCGCAAAACTCCTGCGCAGCAGCCGCTGGCCGCGATCGGTCACCACCAGCCGCCAGGCGACCATGAGCAGGAACGCGATGAGCCCTGCGATAAAGGGCTCGCTGAGCGGGATCACGTAAGCTTTGGAAAAGGCATAGGTAGCGCCGAGCGCGCTCAGCACGACCAGACCGACATACGCCGCCGCTGCCGCGGCCGGGGCCAGCATCCATGCGGCGAGCGCCGCCAGCAGCGCAAAGCCGATCGCGATGGCAATTGTCGGATTCCTGTCGAACTCTATCAGGGCGTCGCGCGCGAGCAGATTGTTGACCGCGGTCGCGTGGATATACACGCCGGCGATGGTGCTTCGGGCATAGCGCGTGCCGGCCTTTGCCGGAGGCAATGCACAGCGCGGTGCCGTGGCTTGCTCGATGCCGGTCGAGAAGCGCTTTGAGGTGAGCTTGCGATCCTCGGCGTCGAGCAGCGTGCCGAAGATGACGATCTTGTCGGCAAACTGGCGGAAGAATTCCTTGTCGTCTTTCTCGACGCAGGCACGCAAATCCGCCAGCGAATAGGTCCGCACATCGGCCGCGCCGCCGTCGAAATTGAGCGTGAGCGTGCCTTTCACCGAGGACGGCACGCGATAGCCCGCGAGCGTCACGCTGCCGTCCTGGCCGATAGCAGGTTCGGCGCCGAGTGTGCGCGACGCCAGCTCCAGCGCCATCGAGGGAAGCGGCTTGTCTTTGGCCGGAAAGGTCAGCGGCACGCGCCGGACCACATCGTCCGGGTCGGAAACGATGTTGAGCGGGCGAATGTTGGAGAAGCCGCGCACGGCGATGCGCTGGCCGTCCGTCGGCTGGTTCGCACCATCGGGCCGCAGCGCCTCACCGAGCACGACCTTGCCGCTAGCTGCACCCACCGCGAGCGATCGCAGGAACGGACGGTCGAAGCCGCGCAGCTTGGCACCGACGGCATCGTCGCCGAACGGCAATTCCGACTGTTCGATTGAATTGGCCAGCACGAAGTCGAAGCCCGCAACCCTGGCGCCGCCATCCAGCACCGCCGTCAGTACGCGGCCGATCTCGGTGGTCCAGATCAGGGTCGGCGATCCCCTGAACGGCGGCGTCTCGTACGTCTCTTCGTCGATCGCAATCACGGAGACCGGCGCCGCCGCAGCATCGCGATGGGCCCCGAGCAACTTCCAGCGCAGCGCGGTCAGCGCGTCGATCGACCAGCCATGCGCGAGGCTGAGCGGCGGCAGCACGGACAACATGCCGCAGGCCACGGCGATCACGAGGATTGCGACGGCGTCCCGCCTGAAACTCATCCCTGCCCCAGCATTCCCGCTACTGCAGCGTCACCAACCGGCCGATCACCGGACCTGCGCCGGGCGCGGCGTTGGGATCGACCACGAAGGCCGCGAATTTCGAATTCAACGTGATCGAATAGGCGCCACCTGGCTGAAGCGCGATATTGCTTCTCGACAGATCGTAAAACCGCTTACCCATCGGTTGCGCGTTTGCCAAATCGACCTCATAGCGTTCGCCCTTGACGTCGAGTCGTTCGACCACGAGCTTGCCACGCTCCGGGATTGAAACGATCGGCGACTGGCCATGCAGCACCAGTGGCGGCGGCCCCTTCTTCGGATCGTTCTTCAGGGTGCGGAACACGGTGGCGGCGCTGTCGCCGAGCTCCTTGCCGATGCGCTGCGCCTGGGTCGGATCGCAGGCGACCTTCTCGGTCTTGAAGTCGGCCAGATGCACCGCGCTCTGTTCACTGCCGACGATGACCGTGCCGACGCCGGAAATGGTCTCACGCCAGCACGATTTCATGTAGCCGAGCACGACTTTGCCGCCCTGCCCGAGCTTGATGACCTGACCAGGCACGACATAGTCCATGAACTCGGCGCCGGTGACCTTGCCCTGCACGTCCTCGATCACGGCGACCGGCGGTTCGGCGCGCGCAATCGCGGTCAAAGCGAAAAGAAAGGCGGTAGCGGCAAACAGGCGGTTCATGGCGGACCTCGATGGACCAAATCGTCGCGCAGGGGAAGCGCGGCGTCCCGTCAGACAGCTAGTCCCGCCCGCCCGAGAACAGCGTGAACCATATCACACAAGGGCAGAATTGGGCCGGTTTCGGTTGTCGCAGGGCACGCCACACCGCTTCATTTTACCTGCAAAAACAACCCCTCATGGTTTCCTGGTGCGGTAATCGCCGAAGGTGGTATCGCGCTGGTCGAGCTGCGCCTTCACGCTGCCGCCGTCGCGACGGAAGCTCGACATATAGGCGCGGCTTGCTTCCGTGGTGAACGCCAGCGCCTGGATTTCGGTGCCGGCACGCATCGCGGCACGCGCGCCCATGATCTCCATGGCGCGATGCACCGAACGCTTGTTGAGTTGCTGCAGCTCGACCGGCACCTTGGCCGCGCGCTCGGCGAAATCGAGCGTGCGCTGCTCGAGCTGATCAAGCGGAAACGCGCGCGTCGCAAAGCCCCATTCGGCAGCCTCGCGGCCGGACATGGCGTCGCCCGTCAGCATCAGCTCCATGGCGCGGCGCATGCCGACCAGCCACGGATGATATTGCAGGTCCGGCGGGCTCATCAGCCGCACCGGCGGATAGCCGATCTGTGCGTCGTCGGCGACATAGACCACGTCGCAGGCGGTGGCGAGCTCAGTGCCGCCGGCAAGGCAATAGCCGTGCACCTGCGCGATCACGGGCTTGGCGAGATCCCAGATCGAGAACCAGCCTTCCACCACATGGCGCGACCATTGCCCCGGCCCGGCCGCCGAGTGATAGGGCTGGTCGATCTTGTTGTCGGCCGAGAGGTCATAACCCGCCGAGAAACACGGACCGGCGCCGCGCAGGATGGTGATCGACACATCGGCGTCGCGGTCGGCGGCTTCCAGCACTTCGAAGATTTCGCCGCGCAGGCGGTTGTTCAGCGCGTTGCGCTTCTCGGGCCGGTTCAGCGTGATGCGCCGCACCCGCGGCCGGGGATCGTCGACGAGAATATGCTGGTATGACATCGGTTCCTCCCGGGCGGCATTTTCCACTTTCATGCCCGAGATTGGCTGCGATGTCATGGGTGCAGGCGCTGCCCGCGCCGGTTCTTCAGGATTGGCAACCCCGGCCAAACACGCGGCGCACCAGCTCGGTGGTGCTGCGGACGCCGGCCTTGCGCAGGATGTTGGCGCGGTAGCCTTCGACGGTGCGCGAGCTCAGTCCGAGCGCTTGCGCGATTTCCTTGGCGCTTTCGCCGAGCGCGATTCTTTCCAGCACCTCCCACTCGCGGCCGGTGAGATGCGCATTGTCCCAGAGATCGGTCGGAATGCCGCCGGGCGTGCGCGAAGTTTCGGCAAGCGCGGCATTGACCCGCGCGACGACGTCGCCGCCGTCGAACGGCTTTGCGATGAAATCAAAGGCGCCCCGGCGGATCGCGTCGACGGCGAGCGGAATGCTGGCCTCTGCCGAACTCGCGAACACCGGCGCCCGCCAATGTTCGGCGCAAATCCGGTCGAGCAGGTCAAAGCGACATTTGTCGCGAACACCGACATCGAGAAACACGCAGAGCGGAATCCGGACTCTCGCACGCGCGAGCAATCCCGCATTGTCCGCAAAGCAGATCACCTCATAACCGGCGAGCGTCAGCGCGCCCGCCAGCGTCGCGCGCGCGGCGGCATCATCGTCGATGACGAAGATCTCGCCTCTGGAATTCGGATCACTCTGCATAAAACCCCCGCTATGAAGCCAACAAAAAGCCGGCGGCCGCCGGCAAAAGTCGGCGAGCGCCGGCAGTTCAAAACCCTGCCGCTATCCGTGCTTTCAATGTGAGCCGGGCGCTTGCTTGTCGCCGCACCGGCAGTTCATGGTGTGATGTATACCAGAGCGGAACCAAGACATTTGACCGTAGGGGACAGCTGTTTTACATTTAGGGACATCCACTGGATCGCCCGCATGACCGAGCTGATTCGCAGTGCCACACTGACTCACTACGCGACACTCGCTCGCTCCGTGGGCCTCGACCCCGTGACGATGCTGCGGAAGGTGCGGCTGCCCCTCACCTGCCTCGAGCGACGCGATCTTCGCATTCCCGTGCGCAACGTCCGCCGGCTGCTGGAATTGTCTGCGGAGGAATCGGGGATCGAGACCTTCGGCCTGCGGCTCGCCGAACACAGCGACGGCACGACTCTAGGCCCATTGGCACTTTTGATTCGCGAACAGGCGACGATCGGCACGGCGGTGGAGGCGCTGTCGCGCTTCATCCATATCCACAATGAAGGCATGCGGCTCCTGATCCGACGACAGGACGACTTCGTCACGATCACCTTCCTGCTCCGCGGCGGCGCGCTGCGTCAGGCGACCGAACTGGCGCTGGGGGCGATCAACCGGACGATCGGCGTTCTATGCGCCGGCAACTGGCGGCCACTGCAGATTCATTGCACCCACGGTCCGCCGCGCAACCGGCGTTTTCACCGCCAGTTCTTCGGCTGCGATACGGTGTTTCACTCCGACTTCGACGGAATCGTCTGCGCTGCAGGCGACCTCGACCGGCGCATTCCAATGGCCTCGCCCGAGCTCGCCCGCTTCCTGGAAGGCCGCATCGAGGTGTTCGAGGAGCAACTCGACCGCTGGGATGCCAAGGTTGCCATGCTGGTGCGCGTGCTGCTGCCGGGCGGAGACTGTTCGATCGAGCGCGTCGCCGAGCATCTCGGCTGCGATCGCCGCACCATTCACCGGCACCTCGCCGAACGCGGCACGACCTTCTCGAAAATCCTCGACGACGAGCGCGCCGAGATCGTTACGCGCCTGATCGACGAACGCTCGCGTCCGCTGGCCGAGATTTCCGAGATGATCGGCTTTTCCGCGCAGAGCGCGATGGCGCGCTGGTTCCGCGAGCGCTTCGGCTGCAGCATCACCGAATGGCGCAGCGATCCGCGCGAGCGGATGCGGATGGCGGCCGGCCGCTGGTGAGCGTCACGCGGCGTCAGGCCGCGCGAACGGAATCCAGGAAGCGGCCGACCTCCAGCTTGAGGCGGTTGCTGTCGCCGGACAGCAGTTGCGCCGCCGACAGCACCTGCGTGGACGACGACCCGGTCTCGGTCGCGCCCTGCCGCACATCGGCGATATGCGAGCTGACCTGCGTGGTGCCTTCGGCGGCCTGCTGCACGTTGCGCGAAATCTCCTGCGTCGCAGCCCCCTGTTCTTCGACGGCCGCCGCGATGGTGGAAGCGACCTCGGACAGCTTCTGGATCGTTCCGCTGATGTCGCGGATCGCACCGACCGATTCCTGCGTCGCCGCCTGAATCCCCGTGACCTGCTGACCGATCTCGCCGGTCGCCTTCGAGGTCTGCTCGGCCAGCGCCTTGACCTCGGCGGCGACAACCGCGAAGCCGCGGCCGGCTTCGCCGGCGCGCGCGGCCTCGATGGTGGCGTTCAACGCCAGCAGATTGGTCTGGCCGGCGATGGCATTGATCAGTTCGACCACATCGCCGATGCGCGAAGCCGCCTTCGACAGCTCGCTGACGCGGTCGTTGGTCTGACGAGCCTGCTCGACCGCCTCATTGGCCATGCGCGCCGAGGCCTGCACCTGGCGGCTGATCTCGTTCACCGACGACGACAGCTCCTCGGTGGCGGAGGCCACCGACTGCACATTGGTGGACGCCTCCTCGGCCGCGGAAGCGACCATGGTGGAGAGCTCCTGCGAGCGGGCGGCGGTGGAGGTCAGCGCCGTGGCGGAAGCCTCCAGCTCGGTCGACGCCGACGAGACAGTCTCGACGATTTCGCCGACCGCACCTTCGAAGGCGTCAGCCATTCGCATCATGTCGGCCTTGCGTTGCGCCGCCGCGTGGTGATCCTGCTCCGCCTTCGCTTCGGCCTCCTCGCGCGCCTTGCGCTCGGCATTGACCTTGAAGGTCTCGACAGCCAGCGCGATCTCGCCGATTTCGTCGCGCCGCCCGAGACCCGGCAGCACGACGGCGAAATTGCCGTTGGCCAGTTCGATCATGGCCGATGTCATCGCCTTCAGCGGCTTCGAGACCGACCTTCCGATGAACAGGCCCGCGCCCAGCACGAGCGATGCGATCAGAAGCATCGCGACTTCCATTTGCCATTGAACGCGATCGCGCTCGATCGCATTTTGGCGTTCAGCCTCGGCGCGAATCTCGCTGACGGATTTCGACACGGCGTCGATGACAGGCTCGACCGCGGAGAACGCGTCCGAGGTCGCTTTCAGCTCGGCCGCGAGCTTCAATGCGGTATCCATCCAGGCCTGGAAATCGCGCTGATAGTCGCCTAACAACGCCTTGAGCTCGGGCTTCGCCGCGGCGGGAATATCGGCGCCTTCGACACCGGCAGCGAATTCGGCGGCGCGCTTTTTCATCTCGCCGCCATATTTCGCATCACGCCGCAGCATGAAGTCCTTCTCATGCCGACGCATCATCAGCATGGTCACAAGCAGCGCCGGCTCATGCAGCTGATCGACCTTTGCCTCGATCGCATGGACCGAGCCGCGCAGCCGGCCCTCGAGGCCCGCCTCCTCGTTGAGGCCTAGCTTCTGTTTCAGCGCGACGACTGCCTCAAAATGCTCCTGATATTGTCCGAGCGAGGCGCGCATGGCCTCGATCCGCGCAGCCAGATCCGCCTTTCCGATGGCGGCGACCCGGTCATGCGACGCGGCGATGTCTGCTGCAACAGCCTTGCCGATCTCGGCCTGACTCTCGGCCTTCTTCGGATCGTTGCGAAGCAGAAAATCCTTCTCCGCGCGGCGGCCTTCGAGCAGTTCGACCTCGATCTTGCGGTTCATTTCCGAGATCGCCCGCGCGTTGTCAGCCGCCTGGCGGTAGGTTGCAACAGCACTCTCACCGTAGAAGTGAATGCCGCCGACGAGGATGACGCCGAGCAGCCCGACCACACCGATGGCAAGGATTTTGTGCGTCAGACGAATGGAAAGGCCGCGCATCGAGATCTCCGGGCCGCAAAGTGAAACAGTATGCGGAGATCGTTAGTTCGGGCGTCGGCAACGTTCCGTTAAATTAGAACTCCGTAGGAATACCTGCAACGAAAACAGCGCGGCGATGTCTCGCCGCGCTGCCGATCACGTCAGATATAAGCCGAAAGGACTCAGTAGATCTCGAACAGGCCGGCGCCACCCTGGCCGCCGCCGATGCACATGGTCACCACGCCCCACTTGGCCTTGCGGCGGTGGCCCTCCTGCAGGATGTGGCCCGTGAGCCGCGCGCCGGTCATGCCGAAGGGATGGCCGATCGCGATCGAGCCGCCGTTGACGTTGTACTTCTCCGGGTCGATGCCAAGCCGGTCGCGCGAATAAAGGCACTGGCTCGCGAAGGCTTCGTTGAGCTCCCAGATGTCGATGTCGTCGATCTTGAGCCCATGGCGCTTGAGCAGCTTCGGCACCGCGAACACGGGACCAATGCCCATCTCGTCGGGCTCGCAACCAGCCGAAGCCCAGGCGACGAAGCGGCCCATCGGATTGAGGCCGCGCTTTTCGGCGTCCTTGGCTTCCATGAGAACCACGGCGGCGGCGCCGTCGGAGAGCTGGCTGGCATTGCCTGCGGTGATGTATTTGCCCGGGCCCTTGACCGGCTCGAGCTTGGCGAGGCCTTCCATGGTCGTCTCGGGACGGTTGCACTCATCGCGATCGACGACGTAGTCGACAATGCTCTCGGCCTTGGTCGCCTTGTCGACCACCTTCATTTTGGTCTTCATCGGGACGATTTCGTCCTTGAACTTGTTGGCCTGCTGGGCGGCAGCCATGCGGCGCTGCGACTCCAGCGAATACTCATCCTGGTATTCGCGGCTGAGCTTGTAGCGCTCGGCAACGATGTCGGCGGTGTCGATCATCGCCATGTAGATGTCGGGTGCGTTCTTGAGAAGATCGGGATCGAGCGCCTCTTTCGGATTGCCGAGAGAGGGAACGGAAATGCTTTCGACGCCGCCGGCCACGATGCAATCGGAGCCGTCGGAGCGGATCGAGTTGGCGGCCATCGCGATGGTCTGCAGACCTGACGAGCAGAAGCGGTTGACGGAGACGCCGGCAGTGGTCTTCGGCATGCCGGCAAGCAGCGCCGACTCGCGGCCGATGTTGCGAGAACCGTGGGCGCAATTGCCGAGATAGCAGTCCTCGACATAGTCCTTGCCGACGCCGGCGCGTTCGACCGCATGCTTGATGGCGTGCGCCGCCATGCTCATGGGCGGGGTGATGTTAAATCCGCCACGGCCGGACTTCGCCAGACCCGTGCGCGCATAGGAAACGACTACAGCCTCACGCATTTCTGCCTCCCTGTTGAGAGCCGCTTTTGGTTCGAGAGGCTGTTACAGCACAGATATTTCGCCGAAAGCAACAGAAACGGGGCCTGCCGTGGCCCCAAATTTTCCGTCTCCCAAAATACCAGCGCCTTGCGAGATTGGTGCGAGATGTAGCAGCCGCAGAGGTGCGCCCTCCTCCCGTACCGGGGAGGTTTGGGATGGACCCAAATTTTTCCGAAGGTTGCGCGCCGGCCGCGCGATTTTCGCCGGGGCCGTCAGCTCAGCAAGGCACGGGTCTTCTTCTCGGCATCATAGATCTGGACCTGAAGCATCGGATAGGCCAATTTCAGTTTTCGACCCGATGCTTCAGCAGCATCGACGGTATCGAATTCCGTCTTGAACTGCCCATCGACAACGATCGCGAACCCTTCGGTGGGCGGCCGGTCGGCTCGTAGCGGTTTCTTCGGCTCCGGCTCGTCAAGTGAGAGAACGGGTTTTTTCATTTTCTGGTCCTTCCAAGAATCGCCGCGACGGCTGATCAGGCTCGCGTCACCCGATGAAACGCCAGCGGCGAGGACGCGGCGTTCTCACCAATCGCGATGGTTGATCACGATAGACATCGATGTACTGGTCAAAGTCGAGCGCGGCGTTTACCAGCGCACAACAACCGCACCGGCAAGGATCAGACCCAGGAAGAGTGGCACCAATATTGGAGGTACCACTCACGAAGATCGAATTTCCGGATGTCGGACATGGCGACCGCCCTGCTTCTGGCGGGAGCTCAAGACTCTCCGTCACCGATAGCGGCCAAATACGAACGGTGATGACCACAACAGAGGCTCTTTCCGTCACGATGTCGAGGGAAATCTCGAAGAAATCGTCGATAAGCCCGAGGTTACATCGACGCAGGTCCGGGGAACACGGTAGGTCATCGCTCGTGACACGTTTGTGCGGGAAATATCGGCCCCGAACGTTAGCGAAGGTTGATATCGGATGGTGGAGTAGCCACATGCTGCAAGAGCATAACTGCTCCTTCGCATAAGGCGTGTCCCGGAACGCGACGCCTTAGACGCCCAAATCCCATGAGTGAATCGACCAAACGTCACGTCGCTTCGACGTGCGCACGTTCGGGTCAGGAAACATATGCCCATCGAACGAGCCTTGGTGCGGGTCATTCACAAACCGTGGGGGGTCAGCGATCTCCGGCCGTGGAGCAGCATCGATGGCAGCGGCCAAGCCGTGGGCGAGTTGTGGTTCGAGCGGGCCAACAACAATGCTCCGATCCCTGCCTTGTTGCTCAAGCTACTGTTCACCAGCGAGCCATTGTCGATCCAGGTTCATCCGGACGATACCTACGCGCGCGCGATGGGAATGCCGAATGGCAAGAGCGAGGCATGGTACATCGTCTCGGCAGAACCGGGCGCACAGATCGGCGTTGGGCTGAAGCACCGGATAACGCCGCAAGAACTGCGAACGTCGATCGAGAACGGTTCGATCGTCGACCTCGTTCAATGGCGTCCGGTCGCGAAGGGCGACGTCGTCTACATCCCGGCTGGTACCATCCACGCCATCGGCGCGGGCATCGTGCTTGCCGAAATTCAACAGCGTAGCGATACGACGTACCGGTTGTTCGACTATGGCAGACAGCGCGAATTGCACGAAGACGACGGCGTGGCAGTCGCCAATACCTGGCCGCTTCGCTCTCCACCCGATCCAACCCGCCTTTCCGGCGAGCGGACGCTTCTCGTCGCCAGCCGACATTTCGTTCTTGAGCGGCTTGAGCTGCCGGGCGGTTCAAGCTGGGCGCTGCTGGCTGAAGCGGAGACATGGATGCTTGCTCTCGACGGTCATGCGGCGGTCGGATTGACCGCGGTATCCGCCGGGCAAGCAGTCTTCGCTGCCGGCGGTCGTAGCAGCATCGAGGTCGGCGCCAACGGGATGACTGCGCTGGTCGCCTATCCGGCAACCGCTCCAATCGCGTCGTTGTTGCAACGGCTCGGTGAACCGTCGACCGATCCTGTTCCGCAGACCGCCCTCGCCGTATCGCAATTGGCAGACAGCGCCGAGGCGCGGACGTGACGCCGCTGCGCAGGATCGCGGTGATCGGCAATTCGTTGCCGCGCCGCTGCGGAATCGCAACATTCACAACCGACCTGCAACGCGCGATATCGACTTCACGGTCAAATCTCGAAACTTGTATCGTGGCGATGACCGACCACGGTCAGGCCTATAACTATCCCGCCTCTGTCGCCTTGCAGGTCAAGGATGACGCGATCGAGGACTATGTGCGCGCCGCAGCGTTTCTGAACGCCGGCCGGTTCGACGTCGTTTGCCTGCAGCACGAGTTCGGAATTTTCGGCGGCGAAGCCGGCGCCCACATTACCGAGCTGCTGTCTCGCCTCACCATGCCGATCGTGACGACACTGCACACGGTGCTGGCCAAGCCAACGGCGGCTCAACGCGCGGTGATGGGTCGCATCGCCGAGGTATCTTCAAGAATAATCGTGATGGCCAACAAGGGGCGCGAGCTGCTTCGTGGCGTCTATCATGTGCCGGACGACAAAATCGAATTGATCGCCCATGGCGTTCCCGACTTTCCGTTCGTCGGGCCGGACGCGGCGAAGGCCAAGCTCGGATTCAGCGACCGTTCCGTCATTCTGACGTTTGGATTGCTGTCCCCCAGCAAGGGCATTGAGGTCATGATCGACGCCATGCCCTCGATCCTGAGGCGACGCCCCGACGCGGTCTACGTCGTGCTTGGCGCGACCCACCCCAATCTTGTTCGGGACCAGGGTGAAGCCTATCGCGAGAGCCTGATGACACGCGTTCGGGAACTCGGCGTCGAGGATCACGTCGTATTCCTCGACCAATTCGTAGACCAGGCCACGCTGCTCGAATTCATTTCGATGTGCGACGTCTATGTCACGCCCTATCTCAACGAAGCACAGATGACGTCGGGCACGCTGGCCTATAGCTTCGGCCTCGGAAAGCCGGTCGTTTCGACGCCGTATTGGCACGCGAGCGAATTGCTGGCCGATGGCCGCGGCGTTCTGGTTCCTTTCGGCGACGCCGCAGCGATAGGCGACGAAATTGCCCAGTTGCTTACCGACGCCCCTCGTCGGCAGGCAATGCGCGAGCGGGCTTACGCGGCCAGCCGACCGATGACATGGGATCGGACCGCCGAACGTTACATGACCGTCTTCGAAGATGCGCGGCACGGGCACTGGCTCAAGGCGATCAAACGCAACAGGCCGGACCAGATCGCGCCGAAAGGCACCGCGGCCCCGGCCATGCAAATGGGCCATTTTCTGTCGATGTGCGACGACACCGGCTTGTTCCAGCACGCCGTGCATTCGGTGCCGGATCGCTCACACGGCTATTGCGTCGATGACAATGCCCGCGCGCTGTTGTTGGCGTGTGCCCTGAATGAACCGGGCGAACAGCCGCTTGCGGACGTGCTGACGGCGCGATTTGCCGCGTTTGTGCAACATGCCTGGAATCCCGACACCGGACGATTTCGCAACTTCATGGGCTTCAACCGCGCCTGGCTTGAAGACCAGGGGTCCGAGGACAGTCATGGGCGGACATTGTGGGCATTGGGTGAGTGCGCGCGCAAAGATGCCAGTCCGACCCGGCGTCGATGGGCGTCCGCCTTGTTCGCCGACGCGCTACCGACCGTGAAGACCTTTCGTTCGCCCCGGGCGTCCGCGTTCACGCTGTTGGGTCTGGACGCCTATTGCGCCGTTGTTCCCGATGATAGCTGCGCCCGGGAAATCCGCCTCTTCCTTGCCGACAGGCTGATGTCCAGCCTCGCGTCGGTCGAGACGCCGGACTGGCGGTGGTTCGAGGAAGGCCTCGCCTATGACAATGCGCGCCTGCCGCAGGCCTTGATGGTGACAGGCATGGCGACGCAAACGCCCGCTTATGTCGATGCCGGCCTGAGATCGCTGCGCTGGCTGATGACGCAACAAACCGCATCAACGGGCTGTTTCCGGCCAGTCGGCACGGCAGGTTTCGGCGAGCTTCGAATGCCTCCTCGCGCTTTCGATCAACAGCCGGTCGAAGCGACGGCGACGATTGCTGCCTGTCTCGCTGCGTGGCGCGCGGACGACGATGCCGAGTGGAAGTCTGTCGTAGCGAACGTCTTCGCCTGGTTTCTCGGTAGAAACGACCTGTCCGTCGCGCTCGTCGATGTCGCGACCGGGAGTTGCCGCGATGGATTGCACCCCGACCGCGCCAACGAAAATCGCGGGGGCGAGTCGGTTGTGTGCTATCTTCTGGGGCTGGCTGAGATTCGTCAGCTTGCCCGCGTTAGTATCAATCCGGCAAATCCCGTGGCGCTTCGCGCCATCGGCGCTTGATCTAGCGCTCACTCCGGCCAACCGAGGGCAAGTTGTCCCAAGCCAGTTTTCTGAATCGGCACGCGCTCTATCTGCGTCCCGACCCGGCACGCGTCATCGTACGCCCGTTCAAGCTCGCGACAGAGCCGCGCGGTCTCAACCCGACCGACAAGACGCGCGCCAACCATATCGTCGAACGTGTTCTCAAGCTCGATCCTGATGCCGCGGCCAGCCAGCTCGCGGACGTACTGGACAACTTCAGAGGCCGTCATCGCAACCTGCTGGAGACGTTTGAACTCCGTGCAGACGACATGAAGGAGACGCTTGCGACGCACTGCAGCTTTTCAGAGGTCCAGCGCCAGCTCATCGGCGCCTATTTCATGAACGAGTATTCGTTCGAGGCGTCGGCATTGTTCAATCCCAGCATCGTGCCGCATCCCGATCAGTCGGGAATCCCGGCCGGCAGCCTGCGCTTCATTCTCAGCTTGCGTGCCGTCGGCGAGGGGCATGTGTCGTCATTGACGTTTCGCGCCGGCACCATTGCCGCCGATGGCAGCATTGCGGTCGATCCGACGGCCCGGCTGGCTTCAAGTCCGCGGATTGGATACCTGATACCGGGACCCATCGGCGACGAAGTTGAAGTCGTCTTCGGGCCGGAGCAGGACATCAGCGAACGCGTCATCTTTCCGACAACCGCGTCCCAGTCGCACGGCATCGAGGACGCCCGCTTCGTCGAATTCACCGATGGCGGCCGGAAGACCTACTACGCGACCTATACCGCATACAACGGCGCAGCGATCCGGTCGGAACTGATCGAGACCCGCGATTTCCTGTCGTTTCGTATGTCGCCCCTGCAGGGCGCCGCCGCACGCAACAAGGGCATGGCGCTGTTTCCACGCAGGCTTGACGGCAAGTACGCGATGATTGCACGACAGGACAACGAGAATCTCTATCTGATTTATTCGGACAACCTGTACAGGTGGGAAGGCGGTCAGGCGATCCTGAAGCCGCAATTTCCCTGGGAATTCGTGCAGATCGGCAACTGCGGATCACCGATCGAGCTGGAAGAAGGCTGGTTGCTGCTCACGCACGGCGTCGGCCCGGTGCGAAAATATTCGATCGGCGCAGCGTTGCTCGACAAACGCGACCCATCCAAAGTGCTGGCGCGATCAAGCGAGCCGCTGTTGCGGCCCGAGCCGTCCGAGCGCGAGGGATACGTTCCCAATGTGGTCTATACCTGCGGCGCGATGGCGCACAATGACCAGATTATCCTGCCATACGCCGTATCGGACACTTTCTCCAACTTTGCCACGATCAAGATATCTGCGCTGATGCAAGCGATGACGTGAAACGGACGCCGGGCCTTGCGACCTGCCTGCCTCAAGGGAGAGCCCATGGCGCGCGAAACCATCTACTTCGTTCAGGCATTCAACGCCGGCCGGGGAGGAAACCTGAAAGGCGATGCTCCGATCGCTTGCAAGACGGAGACCAGCGCACTTCGAACAGCGGAGCGACTGGCGCCGAACAAGCTCGGCGTCGTTGCCTTCTCATCGACCGGCGATTCGGAAATGGGTGACTATGACGACGAGCCGACGGTCATCTTCCGTCAAGGCCAGATTCCTTCCGCCTTCGACTGAGATCATCTTGACCGTCGCAGCGGCTACATGAGCCAGGGTGTCGAAATGAATGAACAACTCGAAACGTTGAAAAAGGCTCGTGAGCGCATGATCGAAGACAGGGACGCGCATGCAAAGGTACTCGCCGCTCCCTTTGACCGGGACAAGGCCGAGCGAGCGCGCAGCAAGTTCACCGAAATTCAAACACTGATCGACGCCCTTGACCGCGCTATTGGGGGAGAGAATGCCATCTCGCCAAAAGGCTGAGCGCGGAAACTAGGCGATGACGCTTTGCCCGCCCGCCCTTCAACAAGGGGGAGATGCGGGACCTTAGGAGCGCTGCCTCCTCAAAACACCAGCGCCTTGGCCTGCTTGACCTGCGGCAGCGCCTGCACCTTGGCGATCACCTCCGGCGATACCGCGCCGTCGATTTCGACCAGCGCGATGGCGTCGCCGCCCTGCTTGACCCGGCCGAGATGGAAGGTCGCGATATTGATCTTGGCGTCGCCGAGCAGGCCAGCGAAGCTGCCGATGAAACCGGGCTTGTCCTCGTTGGTCACGTAGATCATCGACTTGCCGAACTCGGCATCGACCCGGATGCCCTTGATGTCGACCAGCCGCGGCTTGCCGTCGGCATAGACCGTGCCGGACACCGAGCGTTCCTGCCGCTCGGTGGTGACGGTCACCGTGATCAGGCTTTCATAGTCGCTCTGCGCGGCGCGCACGACCTCGTCCACGATCATGCCGCGCTCCTTGGCGACCACGGGCGCGGACACGACATTGACGTCGCCGAGCATCGGCCGCAGCAGGCCCGACAGCACCGCCGAGGTCAGCGCCTTGATCTTCATCTCGGCGACATGGCCTTCATAGGTGATCTGGACCTTGATGATGCCGGTCTCGGTGAGCTGTCCGGCAAAGGAGCCGAGCTTCTCGCCGAGCTCGATGAAGGGCCGCAGCTTCGGCGCCTCTTCCGCCGTGATCGAGGGGAAGTTGACGGCGTTCGAGATCGCGCCCGAGAGCAGATAGTCCGACATCTGCTCGGCGACCTGCAGCGCCACGTTCTCCTGCGCCTCGGTGGTCGCGGCGCCAAGATGAGGGGTGCAGATTACATTGGGATGGCCGAACAGCACGTTCGAGGTCGCCGGCTCCTCGGTGAAGACGTCGAAGGCTGCGCCCGCAACATGTTTGGAATTGAGCGCCTCGACCAGCGCGTGCTCGTCGACCAGGCCGCCGCGGGCGCAGTTGATGATGCGCACGCCCTTCTTCATTTTGGCGATCGCGGCGGCATCGATGATGTTCTTCGTCTTCTCCGTCAGCGGCGTGTGCAGCGTGATGAAGTCGGCGCGCTTGAACAGCTCGTCGAGATCGACCTTCTCCACGCCGATGTCCTTGGCGCGCTCCGGCGACAGGAACGGATCGAACGCGATCACGCGCATGCGCAGGCCCAGCGCGCGGTCGGCGACGATGGAGCCGATATTGCCGCAGCCGATCACGCCCAAGAGCTTGCCGGTGATCTCGACGCCCATGAAGCGGTTCTTCTCCCACTTGCCGGCTTGCGTGGAGGCATCGGCCTGCGGGATTTCGCGCGCCAGCGCCAACATCAGTGTAATGGCGTGCTCGGCGGTCGTGATCGAATTGCCGAACGGCGTGTTCATCACGATGATGCCCTTGGCGGTCGCAGCGGGAATCTCGACATTGTCGACGCCGATGCCGGCGCGGCCGATCACCTTCAGCCTTGTCGCCTTCTCGATGATCTTGGCGGTCGCCTTGGTCGCCGAGCGGATCGCAAGCCCGTCGTAATTGCCGATGATCTCGGCAAGCTTGTCCTTGTCCTTGCCGAGGTTGGGCTGGAAATCGACCTCGACGCCGCGATCCCTGAAGATCTGCACGGCAGCCGGCGACAACGCGTCGGAAATGAGAACTTTGGGTTTGGACATGACGATCTGACCTTGAACCTAATTGAGGAGGCCGCTCTTGGCGGCGACGACGGGAATTCCGCCACGCAGATTGATCGAGATCGGGCTGTGATCGAGCGGCATCGCGTCGAGCTCGCGATCGAGCAGTTGACCTCCGGCAAGCGCGCGGCCGATCGCGGCCTGCACGTCCTGCCAGCTCCCCATATTGTCGACGCCGAGCATCCAGCTCGGCTGGCCCTGGCTGCCGCGCATGGCCTGCATCAGCCAGGCGCCGCGCACCGATTTGAGCGCGCCGAGCTCGCGCCCCAACGCCGCGATCAGTTTGGTCGGAACATTTTCCGGATGCGACAGCAGCACCTGCTCCGCCTTCTGGATCACTTCCGTCGCCGGACCGTCGTCGAAATGACCGGACAGCAGGCGCTTCACCTCGTCGGAGGTGAACTCCTTGCCGTAATCCGATGCCGGATTGAGCACGAACAGCGCGTCGACATAACGGGCGAACAGTTCGCGGGTCCGGTCAGGCACGACGATGTACTCGCCCTTGAACCAGGTCCGCGCCCGCGTTGACGACGAAAAGAACGGCAGCAGCTTGACCGCGCCGCGCGATGCACTTGGCAGATTCAGTTTGGTGCCTTCGGGGACCTTGACGCTGCCGTCGGCCTGCTGCTCGACGGGACCGTCGGGCACCAGCACCAGGAACACTTGCGCATCCATCAGCGCGCGGGTGAAGGCAGCCCTTGCCGACGGCTCGGAGGCGGCGCGCACCAAAAGGCGCTCGAGTTCGTTTTCAGGTTCAAACATGAATGGCCTCGGATTGGTGTGTCGCGCGGAAGAGATTCCGCGCGACCAAAAACTCAGGCTGCCTTCGGCAATGCGGCCTTGGTCTCGGCGAAAGCCCAGTCGATCCACTGCGTCAGCAGCTCGACGTCCCTTGCTTCCACGGTCGCCCCGCACCAGATGCGCAAGCCCGCCGGCGCATCGCGGTAATACGCGAAGTCGTAGCCGGCATTCTCCTTTTCGACCAGCGCCACCAGCTTCTTGCAGAAGTCGGCCTGCAGATCCGATGTGAGCGAGGTGATGGCGGGATCGGTGAACTTCAGGCACACCGACGTGTTGGAGCGGGTCGTCGCGTCCTTTGCGAGGAAATCGATCCAGGGCGTGCGCGCCTTCCAGTCGGCCAGCACCTTGGTGTTGGCATCGGCACGCGCCATCAGCGCCGTCAGACCGCCGATCGACTTGCCCCAGTTCAGCGCGTCCAGATAATCCTCGACGCAGAGCATCGACGGCGTGTTGATGGTTTCGCCCTCAAAAATACCGGCATTGAGCTTGCCGCCCTTGGTCATGCGAAAAATCTTCGGCAGCGGCCAGGCCGGCTTGTACGTTTCCAGCCGCTCGACGGCGCGCGGCGAGAGCACCAGCATGCCATGCGCGGCCTCACCGCCCAGCGCCTTCTGCCAGGAGAAGGTGACCACGTCGAGCTTGGCCCAATCCAGCGGCTGCGCGAATGCCGCCGAGGTCGCATCGCAAATGGTCAGGCCCTTGCGATCGGCCTTGATCCAGTCGGCATTGGGCACGCGCACGCCTGACGTGGTGCCGTTCCAGGTGAAGATGATGTCGGTGTCGCAATCGACCTTGGCGAGATCGGGCAGATCGCCATAGCCGGCGTGAAGCTGGGTGACGTCCTTCAGCTTCAATTCCTTGATGATGTCGCCGACCCAGCCCTCGCCGAAGGACTCCCAGGCGATCGTCGTGACCGGACGCGCTCCGAGCATCGACCACAGCGCCATCTCGACCGCGCCGGTGTCGGACGCCGGCACGATGCCGATCTTGTAGTTGGCAGGGACCTGCAGCACCTCGCGCGTCAGCTCGATCGCTTGCTTCAGCTTGGCCTTGCCGAGCTTGGCGCGATGCGAGCGTCCGAGCGCTGCGTCCTTGAGATTTTGGGGAGTCCAGCCGGGGCGCTTGGCACAGGGGCCGGACGAAAAATGCGGCACGGTCGGCCGCTGAGCGGGCTTCGCAGTCATGATCTACCCTTCCAGATAGTAAGCCTCCCGTTGGGGGGAGGTGTCCCGCCGCTGCAAATATGGGAATCGGCCACGTCCGTCAAGGAACTTTGCCGGCCTCACAGGCCGTTGAACGGACGCGAGCAGGTTCTTTCGGAATTCGCCGCGCGCGAGGAATAAACTTGCGCAGGGACTTACTCGGGCGAGGCGCCCACGGGCGAACCGCCGGGTGGCCGGTGCAAATAGGTGATCGACGCATAGGCGCCGACCCAGGAGCCGATCGCAGCAAAGCCGACATAGACCCAGTTGTCGGTGTAGCTGATGACGGCGAAGGAGGAGAGCAGATACCAGATGCTGCTCCAGGTCGCTGCCGGCACGCGTTTGCGCGCCACCACCGCCGAGGTGAACATGACATAGACGGCGTCGGTCGCTGCGGTCGCGAGCACCACAGCGACTGCGGTGAGCGGATTGATGGCGGACATCTTGCTTCTCCCTGTCACGGAAGTTCCCTCATAGCATGTGTTGGAACAGCGCGTCGCCGCGAGAGAGTTCGCTTGCGGCGGGAACGGGTGCCCGCGGCATGTGTTCGTGTCGATACGCAACCGCTCCGCCGGGAACAACGGCGGGGGCAGCTCAGGCACAGAGAAGGAGCAGCCGATGAGATTGAATGACATGCAAGTGAAGCAGACGCTGAGCCAGATCGATGCGCAGGTTCTCCCCGACAGCCATCCGGTGGCCGCGCAATTGAGCGACATGTTCGGCGACCACACTTTCTTCCTCGACCAGAGCGGCCTCAAGGTGCTCGAGCCGGCCGACTCGGCCACCGCAGTCACGACGGAAGTCGCTGCCGGCGAGGTGATCAGCCTTGCCGATTGGTCCGACCCGACATTGACCAGCCTGATGCCGCATGCGCCCGAGATGACCGGCACGGTCATCCAGTTCGGTCAGGTCAAGCATTGATTGTTTGCGCATGATCTCCGCGCAAACGCTACGCGTTTGTCGCGAGGGAAAACCGCTACACACCCCGCATCAAGTGCGGGGCAGGCTTTTTCCGGATCATGCGCTAGAACCTGATGGTCATGCCGACATGGCTGCGGGCGAATCCCAGCCGCTCGTAGAATCGTTGCGCGTCGACGCGGGTGTGGTGGGTCAATAGCTCGACCAGCTTGCAGCCGTTGCTGCGGGCCTCAGTGACCGCCCACTGTACGAGAAGCTCGCCGATGCCGCGGCTGCGGCAATCAGACGCCACGCGCACGTCCTCGATCAGGCCGCGTGAGGCGCCCTGCGAGCTCAACCCCGGCAACATGCAAAGCTGCAGCGAGCCGACGACGCGGCCGCCCTGTTCCGCCACGACCAGCCTGAACAGGGGATCGCGATCGACCCGCGCGAAGGCATCATAATAGGACGCGGGTAAGGGGTCCTCGAGCCGCTCGCGGGCGCGGCCGAGATGATCGTCGGCCAGCATCGCAATAATCGCGGGAACGTCGTCGCGGCGGGTGCGGCGGATGGTGATGGCAGGCGTCGATGTCACGGGTATCCTCGTCAAGGCGTTGGCGGCAGACCGAGCTGCGTCTCGCCGTCCTCGATCCAGCGCCGGATCGAGGGATAGCGCGCAAGGTCGAAGCCACCCTCATGCGCGACCCTGGTATAGGCGAGCAAGGCGACGTCGGCGAGCGAGAAGGCGTCACCGGCCAAGAAGCGCGCGCCGGCGAGATGCTGCTCCATGCGGTCCAATGCGGCATAGCCGCGTTGCACCTTGTGGGGGTCGAGTTCGGAGGCGGGCTTGCCGAGATAGACCATCTGGAAGCGGCACACCGCGACATAGGGTTCGTGGCTGTATTGCTCCCAGAACAGCCACTCGTCCATTTTCGCCGCGGCAAAATGATCTGGCGGGATCAGCGCGCTGTCGCGCGCCAGATAGCGGATGATGGCATTGGATTGCGCCAGCGTACGGCCGTCGTCGAGCTCGACCACGGGCACTTGGCCTGCGCTGTTGAGCGCCAGGAATTGCGGCGTGCGGGTCTCGCGCTTCATCGTGTCGACCGCGATCCAGCGATAGGGCAGCGCGAGGCGGTCGCACACCCATTTCACCTTCAGGCAGTTGCCGGAATTGCCGTCGCCGTAGATCTTCATGACGGCAGAGCAGCAGGCGCGACCCCGCCTGTCAACGACACGTTGTGCCGCGGAGCTTCAGGTCAGAACTTGTAGCCGAGGCCGAGGCGGAAGGTGTTGATGGAGGTGTTGATCGCCGCAGCGTACTGGGCGTACTCCCATTCGGCGCGCAGGAACACGCAGGAATACACCATCATATCCACGCCGACGCCGGCACTATAACCGTGGACGAAGCGCGAATTCTGATTGTCGTTGGCGGTGAGGAAGAATGGAAACTGTGCGTTGGTCGTAGGATCGACCTGGACGCCGAAAATGTTCGCTTGCCGAATGATGTCGGCCTGGCCGAATGCGAAGCCGCCAAACAGGTAAGGCAGGAATACGCCCCAGGCATACCCCGCCCGTGCGCGCAGCGAGGCGATGTCGGTCAGGTTGACCGCCGCGATCGATTGATAGGTGACGACGTCCAGCGCCCCGCTGCTGTCGAAGAAGCTCCGGCTCATGCTGTCGGTTTGTGAACCGCCAAACTTGCCGTGCATGTAGTTGAGCTCGACGCCTACGACGACATCGTCCCACTGACTGTTGTAGCCGGCGAATGCGCCCCAGCCGTTGCCGTGAACCGAGGCCTTGCTGCCGAGCGGCCAGCTCGAAACGCCGCCGCTGTTGTCGATCGCGGTATCGAACAGCAGCTTCTGCGCGATGCTCTGCGTCGCGCCGGTGAAATCCATGTCGGCCGTGCCAAGGCCGCCCTGCCCGCCGGCATAGAAGCCCTGCCAGTTGACGCGGCTCGACGAGAGACCCACGGGCCCGCGCAGGATCGGGAGATCGGACAGGTCGGCCGCGCGCGAACCCGACATCGCCGTCACGCACATCACCGCCGCCAGGAAGAACCTACGCATCGCAACGCTCCAATGGACTCGAAAACGCGCGATGATCATCGCTCGTTAACCTTAACCAATCGTTGTCGCGAGCTGAGTTCGTCGCCGAAAGCGCAAAACAAAACGGCGCGGTGTTAACCGCGCCGTTTCAAAGCTTAACAGAGAGAGGCTATCAGCCCTTGCGAATCAGCGGCATCGGCATCTGCTGCGGCGCATCGAAGTTCCAGCGAACGCCGATCTTCAGGTCGTTCGAGGTGATGTCCTTCATGGTCCAGGGGTACTGCGCGGTCGCGGTGCCGGCGAAATTGGAGTTGGCACCGGTGACGGCATCGCCGAGGTTCATGTAGCTGTAGGCCAGTTCGACCGTGACGTTCGGCGAGACCTTGTAGGCGAGACCGGCGTGGAGCGCCCAGGCGAAGTTCCACTTGCCGTTGTCGGCCGCGTACACGACGCTGGCCGGACGGGCGACGCCGAAGGTGCTGCCCACGCCATCGTCACGGAAGCCCGAGATCATATTGTAGGACGTGCCGATGCCGGCGCCGATGAACGGCGTCACGCACCACCAGGTGCCGAGATCGACATAGCCGTTGGCCATGAAGGTGAGCTCGGACTTGGAGCCGCTATAATTATCGGCCAGCGCCGAGCCGGCGAACGCGGTGGTGTATTGCGAGCCGTGGAAGTTGGACTTGCCACGCCACTGCGCGGTCACGTCGCCGCGGAACCAGTTGTTGAGCTGATAGCCGACGCCGACATCCCAGAGCGTCGCGGAGTCGAAGCCCATGCCGACCGCGGTGAACAACGCGGCGTTCGGATCGGGATTGTCGAGCGACTTCAGACGCTGATTGGTCATGCCGATGTCGCCGCGCAAATACCAACCGCCGAAATCGGCCGGCGGAGGCGGCGCGTACATCGGGGGCGCTGCGATCGGAAGATCTGCGGCAAACGCCGCTGTCGAGAGGGTCACCGCTCCGGCGGCAATCAGAAACCTAACGCTACGCATTTTCATCGTCCTCTTGGCCGGTGAGGCGCCTCAAAGGCCTCACATCAAAAATCCACGTGCGGACGATGCCAGCAAAAGCTTAAGCAGCACTTAACCCTAATTATTAAGGTTGATATTTTCTAACCGCGCGGCGATCGCGCACGCAATGTGGCGCGCCTGCCGCAATCCCTAACGATGTGTTGACGGATTGGCGAATAGCGAATGGCGAGTGGCGAATAGAGGAAGGGCCTCGCGTCGCCCTACTCGCTATTCGCTACTCCCTATTCGCTTTCATATTCGGCAGAAACACGGCGAGCAATCCGATCGCCGGCAGGAAGGCGCAGACCTGATAGACGAAGGAGATGCTGGTGGTGTCGGCGAGCTTGCCGAGCGCTGCCGCGCCGAGACCACCAATACCGAAGGCGACGCCGAAGAACATGCCCGAGATCATGCCGAAGCGATGCGGCACCAGCTCCTGTGCGAACACGATGATCGAGGACGTGGTCGAGGAGAGAACGAGGCCGATGCAGATCGTCAGCAATGCGCCGACATGCAGGCCGACGTAAGGCAGCGCCAGCGTGAACGGCAGCGCGCCAAGCACCGAAATCCAGATCACGATCTTGCGGCCGAAGCGGTCGCCGAGCGGACCACCAAGGAATGCGCCGACGGCATTCGCAGCGAGGAAGATGAAGAGATAGAGCTGCGCGGTCTGGGTCGAGACGTGGAATCTGTCGATGAGATAGAAGATGTAATAGCTCGACAGGCTCGAGGTGTAGAGCTGCTTGGAGAACAACAGCGCCACCAGCACCGCAAGCGCGATCACGACACGGCGCGAGCTCGGCGCATCCGGGTGCGCCTCAACCACTGCGGTCTTCTTCGCCGCGATCTGAGGGCGGTACCACAGCCCGATGCGCCACAGGATGATGATCGCGACGAACGCGATCGAGGAGAACCAGGCGATCGAGGGTTGGCCGAACGGCACCACGATCAGCGCCGCCAGCACCGGCCCCATTGAGGTGCCGAAACTGCCGCCGAGCTGGAACACCGATTGCGCGAAGCCGTAGCGGCCGCCGGATGCAAGCCGCGCGATCCGCGCCGACTCCGGATGAAATACCGCGGAGCCGAGTCCGACCAGCGCCGCCGCGATCAGGATCGCCGGATAGCTGGCGGCAATGCTCAGCAGCAGCAGGCCGACGAAGGTCGAGCCCATGCCGACCGCCAGCGAAAACGGTTGCGCCTTTTTGTCGGTGACATGGCCGACCACCGGCTGCAGCAGCGAGGCGGTGAACTGGAAGGCCAGCGTGATCATGCCGATCTGCGCGAAGCTCAGCGCATAGGTGTCCTTGAGGATCGGATAGACCGAGGCGATCAACGACTGCATAGTGTCGTTGAGGAAGTGCGAGAAGCTGATGCCGGCGAGCACGATGTAAGCGGGCCCGGCCGCCGCCGCGGTCAAGCCAGGTGCGGCGTCTTCAACGATGACCGGTTCGGTCAAGATTTCTTCGGAGACGACGACAGACTTGTTCAATTGCAATTCCTGAGAAGATTCGAAAGAGCACAGGCCGTTCCTACGACAGCGGGCCCCTGCCCGCTACCGCCTTTCGCTTATAGCTGCGATGCAAATCAAATCAGGCCGCGGCCTGGCCAAGTGCTGCGACGATGTTGTCGACGACATCCTCGACCAGGATGCGGTCGTCGCCCTCGCCCATCACGCGGATCACCGGCTCGGTGCCGGAGGAACGTACCAAGAGACGGCCGTGGCCGTTGAGGCGCTTCTCGCCGGCGTCGATCGCGGATTTCACGTCGGCGTCGTCGAGCGGCTTGCCGCTGCGGTAACGCACATTCTTGAGTATTTGGGGCAAGGGATCAAAACGATGACAGACTTCCGATACCGGGCGGCGCAGCTTCTGCACCACCGCCAGCACCTGCAGCGCCGCGACGAAGCCGTCGCCTGTCGTGGCGTAGTCGGAGAGGATGATGTGCCCCGACGGCTCGCCGCCGAGATTGTAGCCGCCGCCCAGCATCTTCTCGAGCACGTAGCGGTCGCCGACCGGCGTGCGATGGGTTTCGAGGCCGATGCCTTGCAGGAAGCGCTCGAGGCCGAGATTGGACATCACGGTGGCGACGATGCCGGGCTTGGAAAGCCGTCCGTCTTCCTTCCAGCTCTGCGCGATCACCGCGAGCAGCTGGTCGCCATCGACGATATGGCCGCGCTCGTCGACCAGGATGACGCGGTCGGCGTCGCCGTCGAGCGCGATGCCGATGTCGGCGCGCATCTCACGCACCTTGCGGCACAGCGCCTCCGGCGCGGTCGAACCGCATTCCTTGTTGATGTTGAAGCCATCGGGGTCGACGCCAATCGAGATCACGTCGGCGCCGAGCTCCCACAGCGCTTCCGGCACCACCTTGTAGGCCGCGCCATTGGCGCAATCGACCACGACGCGCAGGCCGTCGAGCGAGAGATCGCGCGGCAAGGTGCGCTTGGCGAACTCGATGTAGCGGTCGTGCACGCCGTCGATACGGCGAGCGCGGCCGAGGCTCGCGCTTTGCGCCAGCCGCCGGTCGAGGGATTCGTCGAGCAGCTGCTCGATCTGCTTCTCGACGTCGTCGGACAGCTTGAAGCCTTGCGGGCCGAACAGCTTGATGCCGTTGTCCTCGAACAGATTGTGGGAGGCCGAGATCATCACGCCGAGATCGGCGCGCATGGATTTGGTCAGCATCGCGACCGCCGGCGTCGGCATCGGGCCGACCAGCAGCACGTCCATGCCGACCGAGGTGAAGCCCGCCACCATCGCATACTCGATCATGTAGCCGCTTAGCCGCGTGTCCTTGCCGATGACGACGCGATGACGATGTTCGCCGCGCTGAAACACCAGGCCCGCGGCCTGGCCCACCTTGAGCGCGAGCTCAGGCGTGATCAGACCGTTGGCACGGCCACGGATTCCATCCGTACCGAAATAATTGCGGCTCATATGACCCCCAGCACCAACCCGGGCCCCCTGTTTGCAGCGCGAACGCGCGCCGCTCGCGCCTCCCCAGCGCTTTGGGTCTTATAATGCGTCCCAGCCTAAAATGGCTTCAAAAAATATGATGAACGATTACCGGGGAACTACGCCGCAATGCGCCGGTAACCTGTTGTTAACGCTTAAATTACAGGCAGCCCAGGACGCGCCTAATGCTTGCGGCGGACGTGGCGATCGGCCTTGCTCGGTGCGGGCTGGGTCACGTTGACGGGGTCGGAGGCCGGGAAGGTCTCCTCCAGTCCCTCTTCCAGGGCATCGTCGAGCTCGCGCTTTTCGGCGCGATCGGACTTTTCAGGCGTCTTTTTGGGTCCGCTCATGGATGGTTCTCGCTGTGATTTGGCCCCGCGCCCAACCATGCTAGATGACATCAAAGATTGCCAAAGCAAGAAGGGGCGGAAACGTTCATGAAGCACGTCACCTGCATCGAGGACCTGCGGTTGCTGCACAAGCAGCGCGTGCCGAAAGCGTTCTTCGACTATGCCGACCGCGGCTCGTACACGGAGGACACGCTGCGCGCCAACAGCGAGAAGCTGCAGGAGATCAAGTTCCGCCAGCGCATCCTGGTCGATGTCTCAAAGCGCGACCTGTCGACCACGATCCTCGGCGAGAGCGCGGCGATGCCGCTGATCCTCGCGCCCGTGGGCCTGCTCGGCATGCAGCATGGCGACGGCGAGATCCACGCCTGCCGCGCGGCGCAGGCGGCCGGCATTCCCTTTACGCAAAGCACGATGTCGATCTGCTCGATCGAGGATATCGCAGCCGCCGTCGACAAGCCGTTCTGGTTCCAGCTTTACGTCATGAAGGACCGCGGCTTCATCAAGGCGCTGATCGAACGCGCGATCGCGGCGAAATGCTCGGCGCTGGTGTTGACCGTCGACCTGCAGGTGATCGGCCAGCGCCACCAGGACATCAAGAACGGCATGACGGTGCCGCCGGAATGGTCACTGTCGAAGCTGGTCGATTTCGCCACCAAGCCGGCCTGGGTTTCCGGCGTGCTGCGCGGCAAGCGCCGCACCTTCGGCAATCTCGCCGGCCATCTGAAGATCAGCGACGACATCACGTCATTGTCGACCTGGATCAATTCGCAGTTCGACACCTCGCTGAACTGGAAGGACGTCGACTGGATCCGCTCGATCTGGCCGGGCAAGCTGATCCTGAAAGGCATTCTCGACACCGAGGACGCCGAGATCGCCGCCAAGAGCGGCGCGCAGGCGATCGTCGTCTCCAACCATGGCGGCCGCCAGCTCGACGGCGCGCCGTCCTCGATCGAGGTGCTGCCGGAGATCGCCGACGCCGTCGGCTCGCAGCTCGAGATCATGTTCGACGGCGGCATCCGCACCGGCATGGACGTGATGCGGGCGCTCGCGCTCGGCGCCAAATCCTGCATGATCGGCCGCGCCTATGCCTACGGACTCGGCGCGGGCGGCGAGGCCGGCGTGGCCAAGGCGATCGACCTGCTGGCGAAGGAACTCACCACCACGATGGGCCTGTGCGGCGTCAACACCATCGCCGAAATCAACGATCACGTGCTGGCGGTGTGATCAGCCCGTCATTGCGAGCGAAGCGAAGCAATCCATCTATCCGCCTGTGGCGCGATGGATTGCTTCGTCGCTATCGCTCCTCGCAATGACGAAATATGCGGCCCAAGATCCCGGGTGCGATGCTGTCGCATCGCCCGGGATGATTTTTATGGCTGCGCACGCGCAGCCATAAAAATCACATCGGCGGGGTGATCCCGTCGCGACCGACATTGACGCGGTTGGCTTCCAGCGTGCCGTCGTCCTTCTTCACGGCGCCAAATATGATCAGCTTGGCGCCCGCCTTGACCTCGGACTTGTCGCTGGCGACGAAGGTGACGATCGCTGCGTCCGGCGGCACCACCACCTTCTTCTCGCCGTCCTTGTACTTGACCGTGATGTTCTGGCCTTCGGTGCCCTTCACCGTCTCGGCGACGGTGGCGTTGGTCATGGTCGAGTTGGCGCGCGCATCCCAGGGGCGGAAACCTTCGGCAGCGCCGCGCTGGTTCTCAGGGAAGATGTGCACGGCGAACGCCTTCTGGGTGCCGTCGGGCTGCGGCATCGCGGAGACGCCGATATAGGACCCTTCCTTGATCTGCGACAGCTCGGTCTTGACCACGGCAAACACGGCGACGTTGTCGGTCATGTTGACCTTCACGTCGGTGCCTTCGCGGGTCTTGATGCTCAAGGTCGACCCGTTCACGGCCTCGATGGTGCCGCGGATGCGCGTCGGGGGCGCCTGCTGCGCCCAAGCGACACTTGTCAGGACGGATACGGCCGCCAGCGCGGCAGTCATCCAGGATGTCAGTTTCGGCATGGCACTCCCCTTCGGTTTCTTTGCGACCAACCCTTCGCAACCCCGGAAAGTGAGAGGTATTCCTCTAAATCTGAATGTGCGGATCGAGATCCCGGGTTCGATGCTCCGCATCGCCCCGGGATGACGCTTCGCGTCACATCGGTGGGGTCAACCCGTCACGGCCGACGCTGACCCGGTTGGTCTCGAAGGAGCCGTCCGGCAACTGCTTCATGAAGGCGATCACCTTGGCCCCGGCCTTGAGGTCGGACTTGTCGGCGGGAACGTAGGTCACCACAGGCGTTTCCGGCGTCACCAGCACCTTCTTCTCGCCGTCCTTGTATTTGACCAGCAGGGTATGGCCGTCATTGCCGACCACGCTTTCCGAGACGGTGGCGTTGGTCATGGTCGAGTTGGGCTTGAGATCGTAGGGCCGCGAGCCCTCCCCGGTGCCGCGCATGTTCTCCGGAAACACATGCACCTCGACGGCCGTGGGCATGCCGTCCGGTCCGGGAACGGTGGTCGTGCCGATGAAGGAGCCGACCTTGATGTCGGCGAGCGAAATCTTGGCGATGCCCACGATCCTGATGTCGCCCGTCATGTGCAGCTTGACGTCCTCGCCGCTGCGCGACTTGACCGTGAGCGTATCGCCATCGACGGCCTCGACGGCGCCACGAACCCGCGTCGGAGTCGGCGCCTGCTGCGCGATGGCAAAAGCGGTGCTTGTTGCGACCATGGCGAGGGCGATCAGCGGACGGGCATAGGAAGAACGGTGCATGGGAGTCTCCGAAGGGCGGGCGCGATATAGCACCAGACCCCATGTCGTCGGCGATATTCCGTCTCAAATGCGCGCGAGGGGCAGGAACAAACGGCTCATGTTGCTGTGAGATCGGCTTCCACCAACGCACGGAGTTCAGCCGTGACCTGCGGGCGCTTGCCGAACCACAACTCGAAGCCGCGCACGGCCTGATGCAAGAGCATGCCGAGCCCGTCGGCGGTCTTCAACCCGCGCGCCTTCGCCGCTTTCAAGAGCGGCGTCTCGAGCGGCACATAGACGTTATCGGCGACAACGGCGCCCGCCGGCAGCTTCCCGACGTCGATGTCGAGCCCGGGCTGGCCATGCATGCCGAGCGAGGTGGTGTTGACCAGCAATCCCGCGCGCGGCAGCAGATCCGCAACCTGATCCCAGGTCGCGACGTGGATCGTGTCGCCGAATTTTTTCGCCAACGCTTCGGCGCGCGCGCGGGTGCGGTTGACCAGATGCACGCGCTTGATGCCGCGATCGAGTAGCCCGAACAGCACCGCGCGCGACGATCCCCCGGCGCCGAGCACCAGCGCCTCCTCGACCTCGTGCCAGTCGGGCGCTGACGCGTCGAGATTGCCGACGAAACCTTCGACGTCGGTGTTGGTCGAGCACAGTTCGCCGTCCTTGAACCATAATGTGTTGGCGGCACCCACCGCTTGCGCCCGCGCATCCGGCTTGGACAGCTCAAGCGCGCGCACCTTGTGCGGAATGGTGACGTTGGCACCGACGAAGCCGCGATGCGACAGCCGCAGCACGAAGTCCCGAAAATCGTCGGGCGGTACCGCCTCGATCACATAGCCGCCCTCGATACCGAGCGTGCGTAGCCAGTAACGATGGATCAGCGGCGAGCGCGAATGCGCGGCCGGCCATCCGATCAAACAAGCGAGACCCGGTCGAGCTTCGGTCATACTAGTCAATTCAGCCAAGGCGGCGGGACTGTCAATCCTTCTTTGCCGTCGCAGCAACGAGCGCGCTCAAGGCCAGCGCGAAGGCCGCGGCGAACCAGATCGCGGCGAGGTTGATCCGGTGATAGGCCAGCGCGCCAAGGACGGAGCCTGCGACCAGCGCCGCCCACAACAGCAGGTTCGGCAGCCAGCCGAAGCGCGCCCCGCCGGTCAGCGCGGCCGCGATCAGCTGTCCGACCTTGACCAGCGCACCCGTGACATAGGTGAGCCCGAGACCGCCGCCGCCCTCGATCTGGAACACGGCATTCTCCAGTCCCATCGCCAGCACGATGGCGGCAATGGCAAGCCGGTCGAGGCCGAAGGCATAGAGCAGCGCGGCGGCAGCGAGCAGCAACGCTTCGGCCAGAAGCAGGCGGCTCTGCGAATGCTGCCCGCGTCCGAGCACGATCAGGCTGCCGATAGCCGCGCCCAGCACGAACAACGCGATCAGGACGAGCGCCTCGCCGGCCGCGGACCAGTTGCCCGCGGCGAGGCTGACGCCCATCCGCGTCGAGTTGCCGCTCATGAAGGAGACGAACAGCCCGCCGAGATGCAGGAAGCCGATGCCGTCGACATAGCCGGCGAGCGCGCTGAGCGCGCAGGCGAGCAGCAGGTTGCGGCGGGACTCGAGCATCGCGCCACTGTCCGCGATTTCGCCGGCTTTGAAAAGTGCGGCTCAGCCGGCACCAACTTGCGCGGGATCGGGTTTGCCGGCGCCCTCCTTGATGTCGGCAATTGCCCGCGCAATGGTCTCGCGATAGCGGGCGCGCGGCGGCGACACGCCATGCGTCAGCAGCGCGCGGCGTACGGCCGGTGACGCGCCGGTGATGAACAGCCGGATGCCTTGGCGATGGGCCTTGGCGGCAACGCGGCCCATCGCATTCGCCGCGGTGGAATCCAGGAACGGCACCGCGGCGAAATCGACCACGAAGGCTTTGCGCTTGTCGGCGATGCCGTCGAGCACACCGCCGATCGCGGATGCCGCACCGAAGAAGAATGCGCCGGTAATGCGATAGACCAGCACATCGGGATCGACCGCGAGGCCGGGATCATAGGGCGCGCGGCCGTCGTCAGTATCGGCCCGGTCGGCGGCAACCAGCGGCGTGCCGTCCTCGATGCCGGTCATCTCGGCCATGCGGTTGATGAACAGCACCGCGCCGAGCGCGAAGCCGACCACGATGCCCTCGGTAAGATCGCGGAAGATCGTGAGCAGGAAGGTCGCCAGCAGCACCACGGCATCGCCGCGCGAGGAGCGCAGCAGCAGCGCAAACTCGTGCTTCTCGGCCATGGTCCAGGCGACCATGACCAGCACGGCAGCGAGCGCGGCGAGCGGAATGTAGCTCGCAAGAGGTGCGGCGATCAGCATGAACAGCAGCAGGAAGACCGCATGCAGCATGCCGGAGACCGGACCGCGCGCGCCGGAACGGACATTGGTCGCGGTCCGCGCGATGGTGCCGGTGACGCAGATGCCGCCGAACAGGGCCGAGCCGATGTTGGCAAAGCCCTGCGCCACCAGCTCGCAATTGGAGCGATGGCGGCGTCCGGTCATGCCGTCGGCGACGACGGCCGAGAGCAGCGACTCGATGGCGCCGAGCAGCGCGAAGGCGATGGCGTCCGGCAGCACGGCTTGCGCCTTTTCAAGCGAGAACGGCGGCAACGCCGGCAGCGGCAGTTCGCGCGGCACGCCGCCGAAGCGCGTGCCGATGGTCTCGACCGGCAGCGCGAAAGCCCAGGCGGCACAGCTCGCGACGAGGACCGCGATCAGCAATCCCGGCCAGTTCGGCCGCAACCGCCTGATCGCGGCGATCAGCACGATGCTGACGGCCGCGACGGCGATTGCGGAAAAATTCGCGCTTCGCGCTCCCTGCGCGAGCGCGACGAGCTTCGGGATCAGTTCGCCGGGCTCCTTGCCCGTGAGCGTGATGCCGAACAGATCCTTCAACTGGCTTGCGAAGATGATCACCGCGATCCCCGCGGTGAAGCCGACCGTCACGGGATAGGGAATGAACTTGATATAGGTACCGAGACGCAACAGACCCGCGGCGATCAAAACGAAGCCGGCCATCAGCGTCGCCAGGATCACGCCATCGACGCCATGACGATCTGCGGTGACCGAGACCAGCACGATGAAAGCGCCGGCAGGCCCACCGATCTGGAAGCGGCTGCCGCCGAGCAGCGACACGATGAAGCCGCCGACAACAGCGGTGAACAGTCCGCGGCCCGGCGTCACGCCGGATGCGATCGCGATTGCCATCGACAGCGGCAGCGCGACGATCGCCACCGTCAGGCCGGAAATGATGTCAGCGCGAAAGTCAGCGAGGCCGTAGCCCTCGCGCAGCACCGTGAGCAGTTTCGGCGAATAGAGCTCGGCAAAGCTTGGCGGCCGCAGCGGATGCGGATTGCCGGCGCGTTCGCCTGCGATGCTCATGCCCCACCATGCTCCGTCGCATCGTGCGGCCGTTCGCGACGATGCTTATCCGCTCATGCGGCGCGGCGGTCCCGGTTGCTTCAGCCGCACGCCGCGTCCGCCGTCGTCGCTGCGCGCATGCTCGCCGATCAGTTCGACGCCGGCGCGATTGAACGCATCGACCACCTTGATCAGCGTTTCCACCACGCCGCGGACCGTGCCGGTCGAGGCCTCCATCCTTTGAATGGTCGGCAACGACACGCCGGCGAGTTCGGCCAGGGTTTTCTGGTCGATCCCGAGCAGCGCCCGGCCGGCCCGCATCTGAAAAGAGGTGATCACAGCCGACTTAATCTCTGGGCATGATAAGAGATGTTTTTACCATATACAATGATGTAAAATACATCATTTATGCGATAGCGCAAGTGCTCAAATGCAACCGAGGCACCGTGCGGTTCCGCACGATGCCTCGCCAAACCGGCGCTGCCGGTCTCGTTGCTATGCCGCGTCGCGATGCGCGGCGATGATCTGGTCGGCAGTCCGTCCCGTCACCTCGGCCATATGGTCGAACTGACGCGTGAAGCTGCCGGAGCCGGCGGTGGCCGAGCGCAACTCGACGATCAATTCGCCGATCTCCGCTTCCGGCATCATGGCGCGGACGCAGTCCCAGCCTTGCCAGCCCTCGCGGGTGTCGAAGCCGAGGATTTGTCCGCGCCGCGCCGACAGGATCGCGTTGATTTTTGCCGTGGCGTCGGTGGGACAGACGATCTCCACCACATGGATCGGCTCGAGCAGCACCGAATGGCAATTCGGCAAGGCCTCGCTGACGCCAATCCGCGCCGCAGTGCGGAACGCGAGGTCAGAGGAGTCGACGCTGTGGTAGGAGCCATCGGTCAGCGTCACCTGGACGTCGACGACGGGGAAGCCGAGCGGCCCGCGCGCCATGGCATCCCTGACGCCTTCTTCTACCGCGCCGATGTAGTTGCGCGGCACCGCGCCGCCCACCACCTTCTCCTCGAACTTGACGCCCTCGCCGCGCGCCAGCGGCTTGATGTCGAGCAGCACGTCGCCGAACTGGCCGTGTCCGCCCGACTGCTTCTTGTGCCGGCCGCGCTGGTTGTTGACCGGCTTCTTGATGGTTTCGAGATAGCCGATCCCCGGCGTATGCGATTTGACGTTGACGCCGAAGCGATCGCGCAAGCGCTCCTGCGCCACGCGCAGATGCATCTCGCCCTGTCCCCAGAGCACGGTGTCGTGGGTTTGCGCGTTCTGCACCATGCTCAGCGAGGGATCTTCCTCGTTGAGCCGCAGCAGCGCCTGGCCAAGCTTGACGTCATCCTTGCGGTCGCTTGCGGCGACCGAGAGCGACAGCACCGGTGCCGCGGGCTCGGCCTTGACCAGCGCCTGCGGCGCGGTCTTGCCGTTCGAGAGCGTATCGCCGGTTTTGATGGTGTCGACCTTGGCGAGCGCGATCGTGTCGCCGGCTTCCGCCCCGGCGCGCTTTGAATCATGCGCGCCGCTGACGCCGAGGATGGCGGAGATTCGTCCCGCACCGCCCGACGACGATTGCAACGTCGCGCCGTCATCGAGATGGCCAGCGAGCAGCCGCGTCAGCGACAGCTTGCCGCCGTGCTGCAGATGCACGGTCTTGAGGACGTAACCGAGCGCGTCCTTGGTTGCAGGCACGCCCAACCGCTTGGCGGTCTCGGCGATACCGGGCGCTTCATGGCGCAGCGCCTTCAACAGCCGCAACACGCCGTTCTCGCGGGAGGCGCAGCCGAGCAGCACCGGACAGATCAACCCTTCGCGCAATTCGCGGGCGAGATCGTCGAACACCGCGTCGCGCGGCGGCTGGATGTCTTCCAGCAGCTGCTCCATCAGCGCGTCGTCATGGTCGGCGAGCTTCTCCAGCATCGAGAAGCGGGCTTCTTTCTCGCGGTCGAGATTGCCGCCGTCGAGATCGATCACTTCAGAGGCCTTGTGCTCGCGATAGACGAAGGCGCGCTCCAGCGCGAGATCGACGAAACCTTCGATCAATTCGCCGTTCCAGATTGGAATCTGGCGCAGCACCAGCGGCACGCGCGAAGCCGGTTGCAACGTCGCCAGCGTTTCGCGGATGCGCTTGTTGGCGCGGTCGATCTTGTTGAGGAACAGGAAGCGCGGAATTTTCAACTCTTCCAGCTCGCGCAGGATGATCTGAAGCTGCGGCAGCTTCTTCTCGTCGGCTTCGCAGACCACGATGGCCGCGTCGACCGCGGGCAGCGCCGCGCGCATGTCGTTGGCAAACTCCACCGAACCCGGACAGTCGATGAAGGTGTAGCTGTCGCCCATGAAGGAGGTGGTGGCCGCCGTGAGCGCGACGCTCATCTTGTGATGGCGGGCCTCGGGGCTGGAGTCGCCGACCGAAGTTCCGTGGTCGACGGTGCCGGCGCGGGGGATCGCGCCCGTGCGCGCCAATATTGCTTCCAGAAGTGTGGTTTTACCGCTTTGGAAAGGGCCCACCAGTGCGATGCACCGTGGACCGCGGGGACTTCTGACGTCTTGTCCCATTCGCCGCCTCCTGTTTTGGAGCTCGGCCCATGATTGGGTCGGCAAGCATCAATGCTCTGCCTGCTCCCGGATTTTGGCAAGCGGGAAAATGTCGCTGCGGTGCATCGTTGGTTTAAGCGCGCAAACCTCTCCCCGCTGTTCACGGCAATAGGCAAAAGGTCGCGCCGTCAACGCCCCGGGCTGAGTTCCAGGCTTTCCAGACCGGCGGCCACGTTGATGCCGACCGAACCTTGCACGCTGAGCGGCTGCAGCGCGATGGTATTGTTGGAGCCACCGATCAGCACGTTGCCGCCGACACCGACACCGAGCGAGGCAGAGCCCTGCGCGCCGGCATAAGTGCCGGCGAGATCGCCGGGCGCCAGCCGCGCCACCGGCGCGAACACGCCCCAGGCCAGCGCGGTTTCCGCGGTGATGCCGAGATCGAGGCCGACCTTGCGAATGGTGGCAATGTAGCGGTCTTCGGGAAAGCCCTCGACGCGCAACACGCAACCGAGATTGGTGACGGAGCCGACCACGAAGCCGATGCTGGCGCCGCCACGGCATTCGAGCACGCCGACCCGCACGCGGTTCATCGGCTGTTGTGCGTCGGCCGACGAGGCCAACAGGGTTGCGGCAATCGCGGCGGTCATGATGGAACGGCGCATGAGAAAACTCCTAAGCAAAGCGTGATGCGAGTTGGCTTCCTATGCCACAACATCAAACCGGGTCGCAAATGAAAGAGGCCCGCTTTGGGCGGGCCTCGGATCGATTCCGTTAATTCGTTCATCATCCGTGACGGCGGTGGTGCCAGCGGCCGCGATGGCCGAAGCCGACTGGCTCAAGCTCGATGCCGGCAATGCCCGCCGCGACATTCAATCCAGTCTGGCCCTGCACGCTGATTGGCTGCAGCGCATAGGCATTACGCGGACCGCCGACCAGGAAGTTGCCTCCGCCGCCGATGCCGATCGACGCATTGGCGCCGACGCCGCCATAGCTGCCGGTGAGCTCGCCGAAGCCGAGGCGCGTGGTTGGTGCGTTGACGGCCCAGATGAATTGCGTTTGCGCGGTGACGCCGAGGTCGATGCCGATGCGGCGGACGGTCGCAACATAGGCCTCAGGCCGCCGGCCGGGGCTCTGGAACACGCATTCGAGATTGGCGACGGAACCCACGACGAATCCGACATTCTGTCCGCCGCGGCATTCGAGGACGCCCGCATGCACGGCCGGAACCGCTTGAGCGCTGGCGACGGTGCCAACGAGTGCAGCGGTGGCGATGAAGAGAATGGAAAGTCGCATGGTCTGTCTCCGCGAAATTGAAAAGGCGGCGTGACAGGAAGGAAGCGCCGTGTCCGAAACAAGGCGCTTCCTGAAGAAGCCATCAAAACATAAGGCGGGCGATGCCGGTTTTGATTTGACTATCTCAGATTCCCGCAAAAGCGCTGGATGCGCTTGCAGGCCTCTTCGAGGTCCGAGTTCTTGGTGGCGTAGGAAATCCGGAACGCCGGCCCAAGCCCGAACGGCGTGCCCTGCACAACGGCAACGCCTTCGGTTTCAAGCAACTCGGTGACGAAGTCCTCGTCATTGCCGAGCATCTTGCCCGACGGCGCCTTTTTGCCGATCGTGCCCGCGCAGGACGGATAGACGTAGAACGCGCCGTCCGGCCGCGGACAGTCGATGCCCTTGGCCTGGTTCAGCATGGAGACGACGAGGTCGCGACGTTCCTTGAACGCCTTGTTGTTGACGGGGATGAAGTCCTGCGGACCGTTCAGCGCCTCGACCGCGGCCCACTGCGAAATGGACGACGGGTTCGACGTCGACTGCGACTGGATGGTCGCCATCGCCTTGATCAAATCGGTGGGACCACCGGCATAACCGATGCGCCAGCCGGTCATGCAATAGGCTTTCGACACGCCGTTCACCGTCAGCGTGCGGTCATAGAGCTTCGGCTCGACCTGCGCCGGCGTCGTGAACACGAAGTCGTCATAGACCAGATGCTCATACATGTCGTCGGTCATCACCCAGACCTGCGGATGCTTCACCAGCACGTCGGTGATCGCCTTCAGCTCGGCGCGCGAATAGGCCGCACCGGTCGGGTTCGACGGCGAGTTGAGGATGATCCACTTGGTCCTCGGCGTGATCGCCTTTTCCAGATCGGCCGGCTGCAGCTTGAAGCCGTGCTCGGCCGTGCAGACGATCGAGACCGGCTCGCCACCGGCCAGCGCCACCATTTCGGGATAGCTTACCCAATAGGGCGCGGGGATGATCACCTCGTCGCCCGGATTGATGGTGGCCATCAGCGCGTTGTACAGCACCTGCTTGCCGCCGGTGCCGATGATGACCTGGTTCGGCTTGTAGCTGAGGCCGTTCTCGCGCTGGAATTTTGCGATCACGGCGTCCTTCAGCTCCGGAATGCCGTCGACGGCCGTGTACTTGGTCTTGCCGGCCTCGATGGCATGGATCGCCGCCAGCTTGACGTTGGCGGGCGTGTCGAAGTCCGGCTCGCCGGCGCCGAGGCCGATCACGTCGCGCCCCGCCGCTTTCAGCGCGCGTGCTTTGTCCGTGACCGCAATCGTTGCGGACGGCTTCACACGGTCGAGCGCGGCGGACAGGAACGGCATCATCGTCTCCTTGCAGGCGTCGTGAAGTGATTGCTGGCCACAACTCTTTTTGCGGGAATAATGCACCCTAAAGCCAGCGCCGCTGCATCGCAAGAAGCTTCGGCAATTGCGGGAAAACTTTAGGGAACGTTAAAGGCCGCAGGCCTAGCTTGGCGCAACATTCATCCAAATTCCGCGCCGAAATAACTCATATCTGGCAAAGCGTTCGATCCGGCGACTGGCTCACGCGCGACCGCGCGCGGGGCTACAGCCTGATCCTGCTTGCGATCGCGGCCATCGCCATCGCCGGCTGGATCGCCATCTCCGACGGCTTGATCGACCGCAACGGCAAGCCCATCGGTACCGACTTCTCCAACGTCTATGCCGCGGGCGAACTGACCTGGCAGGGCAGGCCCGCCGACGCCTACGATCCCGCGCTTCAGCACGCGGCCGAGAAAGCGACCTTCGGCGGGCGCGAGGTGCCGTTCTTCGGCTGGCACTATCCGCCGTTCTTCTTCGCCGTCGCGTTTCTTGTCGCCGCCATTCCCTATGGCTGGGGATTGGCGCTGTGGCTCGCCGCTAGTCTCGCCGCATACCTCGCCGCGATCCGCGCGATTCTGCCGCGCCCCGAAACGTTGCTGATCGCCACCGCATTCCCGGCCGTGTTCGTCAACATCGGTCACGGCCAGAACGGTTTCCTCACCGCGGCGCTGCTCGGCGGCGCATTGCAGCTACTCGACCGAAGGCCCTGGATCGCGGGCGTACTGATCGGCCTGCTCGCCTACAAGCCGCAATTCGGCGTGCTGATTCCGATTGCGCTGCTCGCAGGCCAGCGCTGGAGCAGCATCGTCGCCGCTGTCTTGACGATTGCAGCTCTCGTCGCAATCAGCTTCGCAACACTGGGCGCAGGCGTCTGGCACGCCTTCATCGAGTCCATGAATTTTACGCAAACCATCGTGCTCGAACAGGGCGGCACCGGCTGGGAGAAGATTCAGTCGATCTTCTCCGCCGCTCGCAACTGGGGCGCCGACATCAGGACCGCCTACGCGATCCAGACCGCGCTCGCGGTGATGCTTGCCGCTTCGCTTGCCTGGCTGTGGCACAGCAACGCCGCATTCGAACTGAAGGCAGCAGCGCTTGCGATCGCAAGCCTGCTTGCCACGCCTTACGTGCTCGATTACGACCTCGTCGTATCAGCGGTCGCGATTGCGTTTCTCGTCCGGCACGGATTCGCGCGCGGCTTCCGCGCTTACGAGATCAGCCTGCTTGCGTCAGCCTGGATCGTGCCGCTGCTGTCGCGCGGCGTCGCCGGCGCAACCGGCATCCCCTTGGGCCTGATCGTGATGCTCGCGCTCTATGGCTTCACCCTGAAGCGTGCATTGCGCGATCGCGAGATCGTCGAGGTTTCGGCGCCGCGTATCGCGCAGGCGTGATGTTAATGAAGTCTCCGTAATGAGAATGATCTTCCGCATGTTTGCACTGCGGTAGAAGTTTTGGATTTTTTCCGGACTCCGCTCTTGCGGTGCGCGCAGGCCAGCATCATTGTTTAGCCGGGTTGTGGGGCGATAAGGCCGCTTAACTCAACGATGGCGTGCCCTCGGGGGGAAGCGAAGACGTGTACAAACTCTATTCGATGCAGCGCTCGGGCAACAGCTACAAGGTCCGCCTTGCGATGGCGCTGTTGAACACGCCCTACGACGTCGTCGAGATCGACATCCTGCGTGGTGAAAGCCGGACGCCGGATTTCCTCGCCAAGAATCCCAGCGGCCACGTGCCGCTGCTGGAGGTCGAGGAAGGCCGCTACATTGCCGAATCCAACGCGATCCTGTGGTACGTCGCCAACGGCACGTCCTTGTCGCCGGAATCGCGCATCGAGCGCGCCGAAGCGCTGCAATGGATGTTCTTCGAGCAGCATGCGCTGGAGCCGAATATCGGCGCGGCGTATTTCTGGCTGGCGCTGGTGCGCGGCGGCCGCGATCTGCAGACGCATGCGCTGGAGGACTGGATGGAGCGCGGCTATGCGGCGCTGCAGGTGATGGAAAATCACCTCAAGATCCACGACTACTTCGCCGCCAACCAACTCACCGTCGCCGACATCGCGCTCTATGGCTACACCCATGTCGCCGACCGCTGCGACTTCGACCTCTCGACCTTCCCCGCGATCCGCGCCTGGCTCAGGCGGGTCGAGCAGTCCCCTCGCTTCGTGACCATGGATTGGCGCGCGGAAGAGATCAGCGATCAGGCGAGCATCGCGGCCGGCGCCTAATTCGTTAACGGCCATTAACGCCTGCGGCGAATTCGGCGCAGGCCTGCCGCAATATTGCCGGCCGGAAAAGCGACGGTTCCCGCAACATTGCGGGTGATTCGCCCGCAAACTCCAGGGATTTTCGCCATGATACGCTCACCCGGCGCGCACGGCTTTAGCGGCCTCAGCGCCAACGTCGCCTCGCCCCGATTGATCGATGCGGTTGCGGCATCGCTCGCCTTCGGCGCGTTTTCGCTCTGCTTTGCAGTCGTTGTTGCGGCGCTGTCACTCAAGGCCAGCATGGCCATGCCGCTCTAGCGCCGAACGCGCAAATTGATCCAATAGATCGGAAAGTTCGCCGGACAGCGTGAACCGCTCCTTAGGTGAGGAGCGTGAAACTTTCCGCTTGCGCATTCATCAGTCACCATTTGGGCGCCTGATGGCTTGCAGGCGAAAGGACAAGCATGCCGTTCGACTGGCGCACCATTGCAGGTCCGGGACTGACGGCGGCGATCTCGCTGGCCGCGATGCTGGCCGAGCACGTGGGCGTCGGCGTGCCAAATCCCGCTCCGCTGCTGGTCTGCATCGTCGCCTTCGCGGGCTCGCTCTCAGGCATCCGTTCGGCCTCGGTGAGTGCGGCCATCGCGGTCGTCGGCTCGGCCGTCTTCTTCCTCGATCATCGCGGCGTTGCCGGATACGACACATCAGACCTGGTGCGCCTTGCGATGCTCGCGATCACCGCGGGCGGCACCGCCGCCCTCACCGGGCTGCTGCGCCAGCAGATGGTCGATGCGTTCGCGCTCGAACGCACCCATCACGCCACCGCCGGCCGCCTGTCGGCCGCGCTCGACGAGGTCGACATCGGCATCGTGCTGCTCGATGCCGACACCCGCGCCGTCTTCATCAACCGCGCCTTCCGCAACTACTTCGCGTTGCCCGACGACAAGGCCGATGCCGGGCTGCCGTTCATCGCGCTGATGTATCACGGCCGCGACACCGGCGCCTGGGAGATGCCGGCCGACGAGCTCAACGCCTTCATCGCGCGCCGCATGGAGATGATGCGCGCGGGCGACTCCACGCCGATCAACATCAACCTCGCCGACGGCCGGGTGCTGCGCTTCTCCTGCACGGCGCTGCCGGACGGCGGTCGCATGCTGAGCTATACGCCGGTCACCGAGCTGGTGCGCCACTCCGACGATCCCGGCAGCGCCGACTATTATCGCGCGCTGCGCGGCAGCGACCGCGGGCTCTCGCGCTCGCTACGGGCGGCGGAATAATCAACCGCATTCTCACTCGTCATGGCCGGGCTTGACCCGGCCATCTACGTCTTTCTTGCGCGCGGTACCAAAGACGTGGATGCCCGGCTCAAGGCCGGGCATGACGATGGAGAAAATTTGCGAATGTCGTTATTGAGGGAACGAACATCACACAACCCCGAAAGACCCGAGATGTCCGACAACCTCTCCGTCCGCTTCGTCAGGCGCGACGATTTCGACAAATGGCTGCCGCTGTGGGACGGCTACAACGCCTTCTACGGCCGCTCCGGTCCGACGGCGCTGGCGCGCGCCATCACGGAGGCGACATGGTCGCGCTTCTTCGACGGCTATGAGCCGGTCCATGGTCTCGTCGCCGAAAGCGGCGGCGAACTGCTCGGGCTGACGCATTATCTCTATCACCGCAGCACCACCCTGATCGAACCGGTCTGCTATTTGCAGGACCTGTTCACGACGCAGGCCGCGCGCGGCAAGGGCGTCGGCCGCGCGCTGATCGAGCGCGTCTATCGCGAGGCGAAGGCAGCCGGCTCGCCGCGCGTCTATTGGCAGACCCACGAGACCAACGCCACTGCGCGGCTCCTCTACGACAAGGTCGCGGCGCATCTCGGCTTCATCGTCTATCGCAAGGACGTTTAGGGTTTCCGGCCTGTGGATATCGCGCCCGCCGCGGGCGCGACGGTCCCAAGCGGCGCAAAACCCCTGTTTTGAGGCTGCCGCACCCCTGTGGATAAATAAACCTGTCACCGCCACGTTACAAAGCCCGCCTAGGTTACCCCTCGCGTCTGATCAGGCCCCCCGTCACAGATCAAGCGCCCCAGCGGTCCCCGTCAGTCGCCGCGTCTGACCGGGGCCGCATCTTTTTTCAGGGCTAGCGTAGTGCGTAGCTACCGGGCCGGCATGCCGGCCCGGTAGATCGCGCTTGGCACAACCGCACCTTGCGGCCCAGGGCCTGGCGCGTCACAATGGCCGCCCCTGTTCCTTCCCACGGAAATCCCATATGGAAATTCGCAATCTCGGCGGCTCCGGCCTGCGCGTCTCGGCGGTCGGCATCGGCTGCAACAACTTCGGCATGCGCATCGACCTCGAAGCCTCGCGCAAGGTGATCCACAAGGCGATCGACCTCGGCATCACGCTGTTCGACACCGCCGACATCTACGCCAACATGGGTGGCTCCGAGACCATCATGGGCCAGGTCCTCGGCGACCGGCGCAAGGACATCGTGCTGGCGACGAAATATTCCAAGGCGATGTCGAATGACGGCACCAAGCAGGGCGCCTCGCGCCGCTACATCATCGAAGCGCTGGAAGCGAGCCTGAAGCGGCTGAAGACCGACTACATCGATCTCTATCAGCAGCATGATTACGATCCGCTGACGCCGATCGAGGAGACCATGCGCGCGCTCGACGATCTCGTGCGCGCCGGCAAGGTCCGCTACATCGGCAACTCGAACTTTCCTGCGTGGCGCGTCGCGGAGGCCGAACACGTCGCGCGCGCCATGAATGTCAACCGCTTCGTCTCCTGCCAGGACGAGTACAGCCTCGTGGTGCGCGACATCGAGAAGGACCTGCTGCCGGCCGCGCAGGAATATAATCTCGGCCTGTTGCCGTTCTTCCCGCTTGCGAGCGGCTTGCTCACCGGCAAGTACAAAAAGGGCGAGGCCGCGCCCGACGATACGCGGTTCGGCAAGATCGCACGGCTGCGCGACCGCTATGTTACGACGCGTAACGAGGAGATCGTCGAAAAGCTGCAGGCGTTCGCGAAAGCACGCGGCCACTCCATGCTGGAGCTTGCGTTCTCATGGCTCGCCGCGCGGCCGCAGGTGTCGAGCGTGATCGCCGGCGCGACCCGCGTCGAGCAACTCGAGCAGAACGTCAAGGCGATCGCCTGGCATCTGACGAAAGAGGACATGGCGGAGATCGACAAGATTACGCAGGGGTAGAGCTAACCTCTCCCCGCCCTTTGCGGGGAGAGGTCGGAGCAGCGCGAAGCGATGCTCCGGGTGAGGGGCATGGCAAATGCGTGGTCCCAATGAAAAATCGATCCAACTCGCGAGACGGCTGCGCGGCAATCAGACCGACGCCGAAACGGTTCTTTGGAATCGCATCCGCAATCGGCAGATCGACGGCCACAAATTCGCGAGGCAAGTTCCCATCGGCGCCTATATCTGCGACTTCGTCTGTAGGGAAAAGCAAATCGTGATCGAAGTCGATGGAGGACAGCACGCGGAGTCGGCCGCTGATGCTGTTCGCGACGCGCACCTCGCTGGTGAGGGCTATCGTGTGCTACGATTCTGGAACAACGACGTGCTCGGCAATCTCGAAGGCGTGCTGACTACAATTCAGGCCCAATTGCGCGGATAGATGCCCCTCACCCCACCCTCTCCCCGCAAGAGCGGGGAGAGGGAGTGAGAGAGCAAAGGGCGGGGAGAGCCTACCCCACCAGCCCCTTCATCGGTTTCGCCGCCGCACTGTCCGGAAACACCGTCTCCGCCAGCACGCGCTCGCTCAAGCCGAGATGATCGGCGAGCACGCCCTTGATGACGGCGCGGAGGTCCGTGGTCGGCATCAGGTCGCGGCCCTGATACAGGCTCGCCGCTTTCAGCGACGGCCAGTTCGCGATCACGCGGCCGCCCTTGATCGCGCCGCCGGCGAGCAGCGCGATCGTGCCGGTGCCGTGATCGGTGCCTTCGGTGCCGTTGATGCGCGCGGTGCGGCCGAACTCGGTTGCGACCACAATCGCAGTGTCGCGCCAATGCGCACCGAGACCGCTCTCGAATTCCGCCAGCGCACCGTCGAGACCCGACAACAATTGCGCTAAACGCCCGACCGGGCCGCCTTCATTGGCGTGGGTGTCCCAGCCGTCGAAGGCGAGCGCGCCGATGCGCGGGCCGTCATCGGCCGCCATCAGTTTGGCGGCGCCGCGCGCCACCTGCCGCATCGCCACGATCGCATTGCCGCCGGGCTTCGGTTTCATGTCGTCGCCCTGCGCGGCCTTCTCCAGTTGCAACCCTTGCGACAGCGCGGTGGCAAGCGCGGGATCGCGATGCCGATAGAGCTCGACCAGCCGCATCGCGGTGTCGTCATCCGCCTGCGGCAACGCCACCGGCGCCCAGCCCACCGTCGGCGCGGCGCCGCGCAACACCAGCGGCGTGGTCGGCCCGACCGCCAGCGCGCTCGTTACCCGATCGCCCTTCGGCAAACTTTCCAGCGCGCGGTTGAGCCAGCCGGACTGCACCCGGCCCGGCCCGGCATAGCCGCTCTCCAGCACGTCCTGCCCATCGAAATGCGAGCGGTCGCGATAGGGCGTCGACACCGCATGAATGACCGCGGCGTGGTTGTCGCGATACATCCGCGCAAATTCCGGCATCGACGGATGCAGCGCAAAGAACAAGTCGAGCTTGGTCGCTGGATGCTGACCGTCGGCAGTCAACGCAATCGATCCGTGCAAGCCCGCATAATCGGGATCGCCAAGCGGCGCAACGGTCGCCAGTCCGTCGAGCGCGCCGCGCAGGATCACGATGATGAGCCGTGGATCACGGCCATCGGCGGCGCGCGCAAATTTCGGCAAATAGGCCCAGGCGGCAAACGACGCCCCACCGAGCAGCAGCGCACGGCGCGACGTTACGAGCGACGAGCGGCCTTCGCAGCAATCCATCGTCATCTCCTCTGGAATTCCGGCGACATCAAGAGGATCGCCATCGCCTGTTGCCGCGTCTCCGCGCGCTCGATGGTGCGGCGTGTGTCCTCCGATGCGGCGTCGGCGGCGGCGAGCTCGAGCAGCTCGCGCGGATCGATATTGTTGTTCATGCGGGAGGCGACCTGCGAGGCGATGTCGAGCCGCAGCTTCATGCCTTCGGGCGCGGCCCATGCCGCATTGCTGTCGGGAAAGCCGTTCGGCCCGGCCGGCGACCACAAGGGCTGGCCCAGTACGTTGAGACCGCCGATCACACCACCGGGATCTTCGGGCACGCGCGCCTGGATGCGCGCGGTCGCGACCAGATATTCGTAAGGCGAACGCATCTTGGCGATCGGCGCGGTCCACGCTTCGTTCGAATCGACCAGCGCAACCGCCAGCGCCCGCAAGTCGCCGTTGGTTTTGGTGAAGACATCCTGCAGCCGCGCCACCAGGGCCGGCGGCGGGTCGTCCGCGACGAAGTGCCGGACGAATTTGGTCGCGATGAATTTCGCCGTGGAAGGATGCCGCGCGATGTCCGCCAGCACCGCCTCGCCCTGCTCCACGCCGCCGGCATCGTAGATCTTGCCGAGCACGCGCTGCGCGCCGGGCTCATGCGCGTTGGCGTTGAAGACGAAGCTGCCGGGCGGCCCGAGCTGGCCCTGACGGCCGGCATAGGTCCAGCCCGTGATGATGCGCGCCAGCGAGGTGACGTCGTCCTGGCTGTAGCCGCCGCCCACGCCGAGCGTATGCAGCTCCATGATCTCGCGCGCGAGGTTTTCGTTGAGGCCGCGGTTGCGGTTCATGCCGGCGCGGGAGTCCGGACCGAGCGATTGCTGGTTGTCGAGGAAGAACAGCATCGCCGGGTGTTGCTCAACCGCTTTCAACATGTCGGCGAAGCGGCCGAGCACGTAAGGCCGAATCGCCTCGCGCTCGAACGAGCCGGCCCACATCCGCGCCAGCCCGCCCTTGCCGGCGGAAATGCAGAAATGGTTGGACCAGAACACCACGAGGCGCTCGACGAAGCCGCATTCGGCCAGCACCCCGCGCTGGATGCGCGCCAACGCCTCGGCACGGAAAGTTTTCTGGATGACGTTGAGCTGCGGCGGCGCCGGTTTCGGCGGGGCGGCAGTTGGAGCCATCGTTTCCCCAGCAGCCGGGGGACTGGCGCTCGCATTGCCGGCCGTCTGCATCGCCGGATCTTTCGGCGATATCTGTTGCGCGAGATCGGAGAGCGACAGATTGCGCCGCTGCGGCGGCTTCGCGTCCGGCGTCGTTTGCGGCGGGCCCTCGGTCCCGGCGGCAGGCGCGGCCTTTGCCGCCGCCGCGCGTGCTTGCTGCTGCTCGAACTGATAATCGAAGATCGCCTTGGCCAGCACCGGCGTGGGCTGCAAGCCCGGCACTTCCAGCAGCGCGCCGTTTGGCCGGCTCAGCTCGGCTTTGACGAAGCCGCGCGGATCGGAGGCGGCGTTGACGAAATCACCGGAGGCGCCGCCGCGCGCGCCAAACCCGAAGCGATTGAGCGCGACCAGCGCGGTGAGCGAGTCCCGGGCCATGGTGTTCCCTACCGGATATCCATTTGCGCTTATGTCTATCTGGAATATACGCCGGTTCGAGATGAACCCCGCATGAAAATCCGGATCGCCTCCGTTAAAGTGCGGTCATGAACAATCGGACAGAATCGCCGCGCCGCCTCGCCTGCTCCCGTTGCGGGACGGAATTCGCCTGCAATCCCGGCGGAGATTGCTGGTGTGCCGCGGAATCCGCGCGCCTGCCGATGCCGGTCGAGGGCGAGGACTGCCTGTGCCGGGATTGTTTGCGGAAGGCGGCGGAAGAGCAATTGGCGAAGACGTAGGGTGGGCAAAGCGACTACGTCCGCCGTAGCTCAACGAGCGAAGGCGCACGCTTGCCCACCTTCACGAGCACGTCACTTGATGGTGGGCACGGCGCTCCGCGCCTTTGCCCACCCTACGTTCCGGCATCGCGTCCGGGACACGAGAGCGGTGCTTACTCCGCCGGTCCCGCAAACAGCAGCAGGTTGCCGTCGAGATCCCTGACGATGAAGTCGAGCGCGCCCCATGGCTTCTTCGCCAGCGCCTGCGCGAAGCTGACTCCGGCTTGCTGAAAATCCCGCGCGAGCTGCGTGATCTCGCCAGCACTCCCCACGGTGATCGAGGCCGAGAGCAGTTCCTCGCGATCGCGCAAATCCGTATTGATCACGGGGCGATCGGCGTGGCGCAGATTGAACGACACGCCATCGCGCTTCACCTGCGCGTAGTAAGGTGGCTCGCCATAAATGAAGGCAACGGAAAAGCCGAGCTTGTCCTTGAAGAACGCACACGACGCGGTGACGTCGCCGACGAACAGTTGCGGTTCAGCCGCGACGAGCCTGGGCTTTGTGGAGACGGTGTCGATGGACATGACGAGTCCTTCTGAAGCCAGCAAGCGATGTTCATTCCATTTCGATGTCATGCCCCGCGAAAGCGGGGCATCCAGTACGCTGCGGCCTCTCGGCTCAAGCCGAAAAGCCTCTGGAATACTGGATCATCCGCCTTCGCGGATGATGACAGCGGAGTTACCGCACCACCGACGCGGTCTGACCGAACAGGATCCGCCGCTCCTCCTCGGTGCGATTGACCGGCTGGCCGAAATTCGGGTTGACCTCTTTGGCCTTGGCATAGGCGCGCTCGGTGGCGGGGCGCACCTTGATGGTCTCGAGCCAGCGCTTCAGATGCGGAAACTGCTCGATGTCCTGGCCCTGGTTCTTGTAAGGCACGACCCAGGGATAGCTGGCCATGTCGGCGATCGAATACTCGCCGGCGATGAAGGCGCGATCGGCGAGACGCTTGTTGAGCACGCCATAGAGCCGATTGGTTTCGTTAACATAGCGGTCGATGGCGTATTGCAGCTTGTCGACCGCGTAGTTGCGGAAGTGATGGTTTTGTCCGGCCATCGGACCGAGCCCGCCCATCTGCCAGAACGTCCACTGGATCACGTCGTAGCGGCCGTGCAGATCGGACGGGATGAACTTGCCGGTCTTCTCTGCCAGATACAAAAGCATCGCGCCGGACTCGAAGATCGAGATCGGCTTGCCGCCGCCTTTCGGCGCGTGATCGACCATGGCGGGAATGCGGTTGTTCGGCGCGACCGCCAGAAACTCCGGCTTGAACTGCTCGCCCTTGCCGATCTGGACCGGGAAGAACTTGTATTCCAGCCCGGTCTCCTCGAGGAACATCGTGATCTTGTGGCCGTTCGGCGTGGACCAGTAATAGAGGTCGATCATGGGACGCTTCCTGCTGATTGATTGGTGCGCATCGCGAAATAGATGCGGATGCATGAAGGTTGCGCCCGCGTGACGCGTGAGTCAATCGGTCGCGCGCGAATGTGATTGCACGTTGATGCGTTATTCGACCACCGCGTCGGCTTGAGCCGGCCGTGTGCCGGCACAAGTCAGATACCGCTCGGGATTCTCCATCAGGTTAGCGCGGTCAAGCCGCGCCAGGCGCGCATGACCGCAAATCTTCACAGCACCCGGCGCAACTGGTAGGCTTTTGGCTGGTTCCGCGCCATGCGGGGGCCGCGGTCCTCGCACGCGGGCAGCAGGATGGTTGCATGAAGATTGTCATAGGGTCGGACCACGCGGGCTTTCCAATGAAGGCAGAGGTGCTGGCCTTGTTGAAGGAGAGCGGGCACGACGTGCTGGACGTCGGCAGCTTCGATCCCGCCCCGGTCGACTTCCCCGATATCGCACGCAAGGTCGCAGTTGCCATCACTTCAGGCCAGGTCGAGCGCGGCCTCATGGTGTGCGGCACAGGCGTCGGCGCCTCGATCGGCGCAAACAAGATGAAGGGCATTCGGGCCGCTGTATGCCATGATGTCCACTCCGCACATCAATGCGTCGAGCACGACGACGTCAACGTCATGTGCATCGGAGCGCAGATTGTGGGTCCCTGGCTCGCCAGGGACCTGATCACAGCCTACCTCGGCGCCACGTTCTCTACCGCAGAGGAATTCCGGCGTCGCGTGGCCAAGCTCGCGCTCATGGATGCCGAACGATAAGAAGCAAGACAAGAAGCAAGACAATACGGGAGGAAGCAGTGTTGAAAAGATATGCAGCGTCGATGGCACTCGCCATCGCTGCGTTGGTGGCCGCCATGTCCCTCGCGCACGCGGACGCGCTGGACGACATCAGGAAAGCCGGCAAGATCCGCATCGCCATCGATCTCGGCGTGCCGCCCTATGGCATGACGGATGACAAGTTGCAGCCGACCGGCCTCGACGTCGATACCGCACGGCTTCTCGCCAAGGATTGGGGACTCGAGTTCGAGCACGTGCCGACCACGGGCGCCACCCGGATTCCGGCGCTTCAGACCGGCAAAGCCGACCTCGTGATCTCGAGCCTCTCCTACACGGCCGAGCGCGCGAAGGTCATCGATTTTTCGCTAGGCTATACCGTGCTGCGAACGGTGATCGCCGCCCCGAAGTCGCTCGTCCTCAAGTCGCTGGCCGATCTCGATGGCAAGACCGTCGCGACCGTGCGTGGCACGACGCACGACACGCAGCTTACCAGGGATGGGCCGAAAGGGATGAAGCTGGTCCGCTACGAGGATGACGCCACCGAGGCGCAGGCTTTCCTCAGTGGACAAGTCGACATCTTCTCGACGGCGGAAATGATCGTCCCGCAGATCGACAAGAAGAACCCGGCACGTCAGGTGGAACTGAAATTCGTGCTCGACAACTTCAAGCTCGCTGTCGGCGTGAAGAAGGATGAGAAGCGTCTCCTGGACGAGGTCAACGTCTGGATCTCGGCCAATCTCAAGAACGGTCGACTCAACGACTTGAACAAGAAGTACTTCGGTGACGACCTGCCCGATCTCATTCGCAAGCAATAGCCGAGCCGTGACGAATATGATCTCTCGCCGCCTGGTCGCTGGCCCGGCGCTCGCAACGCTGTCGCTGTCGTTTGCACCGGCACAAGCCGATACGCTCGATAGCATCAAGCAGGCGGGCCACTAAGCCGCAGGACCGGGCGCCGATGCTCTACAACTTCGATTTCTCGTTCCTGCTGGAGAAATGGCCGGCGTTCCTCACAGGCGTCTGGCTCACGGTTCAGCTCACCGTATTGTCGATCGCCATCGGCTTCGTCGTTGGCACGTTGTGCGCGGTCGCCCGCGTTTACGGCGGGCGGTGGTTGCGGCTTCTGGTCGGCGGCTATGTCGAGTTGATCCGCAACACGCCACTGCTCGTGCAGATTTTCATCGTCTACTTCGGCCTGTCGAGCTTGGGTCTCAAACTCTCCGCCGAGGTCTCTGCCGTCATTGCGCTCGTGGTCAATATGGGCGCCTACACGACGGAGATCATGCGGGCAGGCATCCAGTCCATCCACCATACCCAGCTCGAGGCGGCAGATTGCCTGGGCCTGACGCGGGCTCAGACGATCCTGCACGTCGTGCTGCTGCCGGCCATCGAGCGGGTTTATCCCGCGCTCTCCAGCCAGTTTGTGCTTCTCATGCTGGCGTCGTCGATCACCTCGCAAATATCGGCTGAAGAGCTGACTGCCGTCGCCAACAACGTGCAGTCCGAAACATATCGCAGCTTTGAGGTGTACATCGTTGTTGCGGCCATTTATCTCGCTCTTTCCCTTCTCTACAGGCTGGCGTTGAAGGCCGTCGGCCTCATGCTCTTCGAGCGCCGCCGACGGCTGGGCACCGCTCTATGATCCATCTCAACGCCCACCACGTCTGGTATCTCGTCACGGCCGCGCAATGGACGGTGCTGCTGTCGCTGGTCGCGTTCGCGGGCGGCGCGCTCGTCGGTCTGCCGATCGCGCTGATGCGGGTGTCGCCGAGGCGCGCGCTGCGCATCGCTGCCGGTGGATACATCCAGCTCATCCAGGGCACGCCGCTTCTGATCCTGCTGTTTCTGACGTATTTCGGGCTCGGCATCCTCGGCTACAAGCTGGTGCCGCTGGTCGCGGCAGGTTTGGCACTGACGTTATATGCCGGCGCGTTCCTGGGTGAGATCTGGCGGGGCTGCATCGAGGCGGTGCCGCGCACGCAGTGGGAAGCCTCCGATTGCCTCGGCCTCGATCGTTTCCAGCAATATGCCTACGTGGTATTGCCGCAAGCCGTCCGAATGGCCATCCCGCCGACCGTGGGCTTCATGGTGCAGATCGTGAAGAACACGTCGCTGGCTTCGGTGGTCGGCTTTGTCGAGCTCGCGCGCGCCGGTCAAATCGTCAATAACTCGACCTTCGAGCCCTTCATTATCTTCTGCATCGTGGCCGCAATCTATTTTGCGATGTGCTACCCGCTGTCGCTGGCCAGCCGTTTCCTCGAAAGGAGAGCCAATGCAGGCCGCGCCAGCCAGTAGCGCCGCCGTCGTGCGGGTTGCTGATGTCGTCAAGGAGTTCGGGACGTTGCGCGTTCTGGACGGGGTGAGCCTCGACGTGGGGCGTGGCCAGACCGTGGCCATCGTCGGCCGGAGCGGATCCGGCAAGAGCACGCTGCTGCGTTGCATCGCGGGGCTCGAGACGATCCAGGCCGGCAAGATCGAAATTTGCGGTCACGAGGTCGGCAGGCCAGGCAAGGCCGCACGCGCCCAGTTGCGCCGCGATGTCGGAATGGTTTTTCAGGGTTACAACCTGTTTCCCCATCTCACGGTTGAACGGAATATCACCTTGGCGCTGACCTTGGTGAAAAAGCAGCCAAGAGACGCAGCGCAGAAGAGGGCTGCAGAGGTGCTGCGCCTCGTCGGGCTGACCGACAAGATCAATTCTTATCCCGAGCAATTGTCCGGGGGACAGCAGCAGCGGGTCGCCATTGCCCGTTCGCTCGCCTTGTCTCCCCAGGTCATGCTGTTCGACGAGGTGACTTCGGCGCTTGATCCCGAGCTGACCGCAGAGGTGCTCGCCGTCATGGAAGATCTCGCGACACGCGGCATGACGATGGTCACCGTCACCCATGAAATGGGCTTCGCGCGCAAAGTCGCGAACCAGGTCGTTTTCATGCACCGGGGGAAGATTTGGGAAAACGGGCCGACGTCGGAGTTGTTCGCCCGACCGCAGACTGCCGAATTCAAGCAGTTCATTTCGAGCGAACTGTAGCCTGGCCGATGCGGCCGTGGCTTCGCAAAAACCTCTCGCCGTCGGCGGTGACCGTCACGACGAGGCCGATGCCGGTCACGCTTTCCCGCGCGACATAGCCGCCTTCCGCGGCGTCCTCCCAGATCGTCAGCCGCGGACACGAGGTCTTCCAGGCGCCCACCACCTCGGAATAGGCGCGCGGCTCGCGCGCGATCCACTCGACGAAATCCAGCACCAGCGGATCGGCTTCGCTCATTGCGGCATTCCTTCAGCCGAACTCTTCGCCACCAGCAGCCAGCCGCTGTAGAGGATGTAATAGCTCGCAACTGTCGTGATCAGGTGGTTGGCCCAGCGGCGGAATTGCTGATCGCTCATCGCCTCCAGCACGCGCCGCGACAGCGTGGTGCCGAGCATGGAGGCTGCGATCGCGACCGCCGCCAGCACGGGGTCGAGCGTCGCCGCCTGGTCGATGATGCCGCCGAAATAGATCAGCTTGGTGAAGTGGCTCGCGACCTGGCAGGTCGCCTTGGTCGCGATGATCTCGCGCCGCTCGAAACTGCCGCCGAGGAAGAAGGTATCGAGCAGCGGCCCGGACACACCGGTCATCAGCATCAAGCCCATGCAGATCGAGCCGTACAGCGTACCCTGCACGACGCTGTCGGGATTGGGCTTGACGTCCTTGGGCAGCAGGCGCGCAAGAAACGGCGTGACACCGAGGATCAGGAGCGCGATCGGCTTATCCGGCACGTAGCGGGTGATCGACCACGCCCCGAGCGCGAGCGCGCAGCCGATCAAATAGACACCGACCGGACGCCAGCGGATATGGGCGCGCCACAGGAAAGCGCGCCAGCCGTTCGAGGCCATTTGCGTAATGGCGTGCAGCACCATCGCGGTCGGCAGCGGCATCAAGGCCAGCAGCACGCCGATCAGGATCAGCCCGCCGGCCATGCCGAACAGGCCCGACAGGAAGGCGGTCGCCACCATCAGGGCGCCGAGGGCTGCGATCATCAGCGGGGTCATACCAATCTCCGGTGGTCGTTCTCCCTCTCCCCGTTCTTACGGGGAGAGGGTTGGGGTGAGGGGCTGTCTCCGAGAGCACGGCCCGCGGAGACTCCCCCTCACCCGGATTGCTTCGCAATCCGACCTCTCCCCGCACGCGGGGAGAGGTGATTCTTCTCAATCGCTTCGATGCTTTATTTTTGCCTCGCTTGTGCAATCCGCGCAAACGGAGTTATCTTGCCCCAGCATCAGCTTTCCTGAGGGTTAAGGATGAGGCGCCTGCTCTTCCTCAACGGCATCAAGGCGTTCGAGGCCGCCGCGCGCAGCGGCAGCTTCGCCGCGGCGGGCGCCGAGCTCAACGTCTCGCCGGCCGCGATCAGCCGGATGGTGCATCTCCTGGAGGAGCGGCTCGGCGTCACCCTGTTCGAGCGCAAGGCCAACAAGCTGGCTCTCACGCAAGCCGGCCGCACCTATCAAAGCGGCCTGACGCCGATCTTCGATGCGCTGGCGAGCCTCACCGCGCAGGTCACGGCGCCGGCAAATCTGCGCGTGCTGACGATCGGCGTCGGCCCGACCTTCGCGATGCGCTGGCTGATCCCGCACCTCGCCGACTTCCGCAAGCAGGAGCCTGATATCGAGGTGCGCATCACGACCGGCGGCGTGGCCGCGCCGTTTGCCGACGACTGGAGCTGCGGCGTCACGCTCGGCGACGGCAACTGGCCTGGGCTGGTCGCCGAGCCGTTGTTCGCCGCCGATCTGCTGCCGGTATGCGCGCCAAAACTCGCGGCTTCGCTGAAGCGGCCGGGCGATCTCAAGGGACCGAGCCTGCTGCGCGTCGCGCATGCCACGGACGACTGGCCGCTGTGGCTGAAGGCCGCCGGCGTCACGCGCGTGTCCGCGCGCGGCACCGAGTTCGGATATTACGGCCAGGCGCTGCAGGCCGCGACCGACGGACTCGGCATCGCCATGGGCATCCGGCCCTATATCGATGACGACCTCGCGGCGGGGCGGCTTGTTGCGCCGTTTGCGCTGAGCGTACCCAAGGGCATGCGATGGTACCTGGTCTATCGCAGCTACCGCACCGAGCAGCGCGACTTCGCGGCCTTCCGGCGCTGGATCGTCCGCGCCGCGGCGGAGCCCGCCGCGAAGAGCAAGACGCGTCATGCCGGCTGAACGCATTGGAACGCTGGTGATCGGCGGCGGCCAGGCGGGGCTTGCGATGAGCCATCATCTCAAGCGATGCGCCTCGCCGCATCTCGTGCTTGAGCGCGGCCGCATCGGCGAGCGCTGGCGAAGCGAGCGCTGGGACGGATTGAAATTCCAGTTTCCGAACTGGTCGGTGCGGCTGCCGGACTTTCCGTTTCCGCACAGCGATCCCGACGGCTTCGCCGATCTCGGCACGATCGTCGATTTCATCGACGCCTATGCCGCCTTTGTCGCGCCGCCGATCCGATGCGGTGTCGAGGTGACGCGACTATCGCAGGACGGCGCGGGCTTCATCGCCGAGACATCGGACGGCGCAATCGCGGCAAGCAATGTCGTGGTCGCGACCGGCCCTTATCAGCGCGCGATCCTGCCGGACATATTGCGCGACGAGCCGGACCTGTTTCAGGTTCATGCCAGCCGATATCTCAATCCGGAACAACTTCCCAAAGGCGCGGTGCTGGTGATCGGCGCCGGCGCATCGGGAGCGCAAATCGCCGAAGAGCTGCACCGCGCCGGCCGCCGCGTGTTTCTCTCGGTCGGTCAAACGACGCGCCTGCCGCGGCGCTATCGCGGCTACGACATGATCTGGTGGTTCGAGCAGCTCGGAATATTCGACCGGACTCCCGAAGAACGCGGACCCCTTCGGGGGTATCCGGCAATATCAGGCGCCTATGGCGGCCACACCATCGATTATCGGCGTTTCGCCGCCGACGGCATCACGCTCGTCGGGCGCGTCGTGACCGCACGCGACCGCGTGCTCGAGATCGGTCCCGGCCTTGGCAAGAGTCTCGCCGAGGCTGATCTCTATCATGCGGCCTTCCTCGACATGGCCGACGACTATGCGCGCAGCCGCGGCCTCGATTTGCCCGAAGACCCCGCAGCCCGAACGGCATTGCCGGACCCGCCCTGCGTGACCGAACCGACCCGCCGGCTCGATCTCCGCGCCGAGACCATCAATGCGGTGATCTGGGCCACCGGCTACGGCATCGATTTCCGTTGGGTCGATATTCCCGTCTTTGACGACAGCGGCGGGCCGGTGCAGCGCGCCGGCGTCACATCGGTCCCCGGCCTCTACTTCCTCGGCCTGCAATGGATGAGCCGGATGGCCTCGTCCTTCATGTCCGGCGTCGGCGACGATGCCGCCGTGCTGGCGGACCACATCGCCGCGCGGGCATGATCCCGGAAAAGTGTGAAGCGGTTTTCCGAAAGGATCATGCCCAAAAAGAGAGCCCGCCGAAAAACCCTGACTTTGTGAACCAGTTCACACGGAACCTGCCAAATTCATGGTCCGCTCGATTCCGGAAAAAGGGTCGGCGGATGACGCAGATTTACGACGACTACGATATCGAATCCTTCGAGATGGGCCGCGGGCAGTGGCATGCGCGGATCCGGCGGGCGGATGCGCGTCCCGTGCTGATCAACGGCCATCCGTTCCCGACACTGCAGGTCGGCTTTGCCTGGGACACGCCGGAAGCGGCGGTTGAGGACGCCAGGCAGCACATCGACCGCTTCAAGCACAAATGGGCCGCCTGAGCGCGGCGGGGAGGAGCAACGTGAACATCATCGACCTCAACGAAGTCCGCCAGTCACGCGCACCGGTGCGCTCCAGATGTCCAGACTGTAGCGGCCGCCTGACCGTGCTGCGCATCATCCCCGGCCGCGCCCGATCGGAATACTGGACGATGCGCTGCACCAGCTGCGGCGGCATCCATCTCGATATTCTCAAGCCGGTCGCCGAGCCGATCGGGGCGTAACCTCAAACCAACCGAATTCGTCATGGCCGGGCTTGACCCGGCCATCCACGTTTTCATTGCGTTGCCGAAGCAAAGACGTGGATGCCCGGCTCAAGGCCGGGCATGACGAGCGGAAAAAGCTGGGGAACCGTGTGACAGCTGCTGCCAGCATGCTGTCAGCAGACGCACTTTCAAGTCGGCCTGACTCGGCCCATATTCGCCCCATGGCGAAGACCCCCGACCGGCCGAAAAAGCCCGGCAAAACCCCGAAATCCAAGGCAGGCCGCCCCGACGTTCAACCGATCGGGCCGGCGCTTGCGGAACTGTTGAACCCCGCGATCAATCGCGGCGATGCCGGCACGGGCTCGGGCACCGGCCTGCAGCCGCCGCCCGACAATTCCTGGGATCGCCGCGCCGGCGGCGAGGCGGCCGCGCATCGCGCGCGTTCCTCCACGCGCGGCAAGAGTGATGATGTCGCGAAGAGAGATACGAGCGCCGCGAATGACGCTGCGTTCCCTCCCCCCTTGCGGGGGAGAGTTAGGGAGGGGGGTACCACAGAGACATCTCTATCGGGGACCCCCACCCCCAACCCCTCCCCGCAAGGGGGAGGGGAGCAGACCGTGCAAGGTCTCGACGAAGCCCCGCAAGCCAATTACGGCACCACGGCCACTATCCCCACCCTCGATCCGGAGCTGGCGCGGCAACTCGGCCTGCCGACCGCCGAGGACGACGACGAGGCGCTGGCGCGGCCGCCGCGCAGCAAGATGGAAGCGTTCGGCGTCAAGGCCACCGCGGATGCGCTGGAGAACCTAATCCGCGACGGTCGTCCCGAATTCAAGAAAGACGACGGCTCGCTGAAGGTGTGGACGCCGCACCGACCGCCGCGCCCGGAGAAATCCGAAGGCGGCCATCCGTTCGTGATCAAGTCCGAGTACGAGCCGAAGGGCGACCAGCCGACGGCGATCAAGGACCTCGTCGAAGGCATCAGCCGCAACGACCGCACCCAGGTGCTGCTCGGCGTCACCGGCTCGGGCAAGACCTACACCATGGCCAAGGTGATCGAGGCGACGCAGCGCCCGGCACTGATTCTGGCGCCGAACAAGACGCTGGCCGCGCAGCTCTATGGCGAATTCCGGAGTTTCTTCCCCGACAACGCGGTGGAGTACTTCGTCTCCTATTACGACTACTACCAGCCCGAAGCCTATGTGCCGCGCACCGACACCTACATCGAGAAGGACTCGTCGATCAACGAGCAGATCGACCGCATGCGCCACTCGGCGACGCGCGCGCTGCTGGAGCGCGACGACGTCATCATCGTCGCGTCCGTGTCCTGCATCTACGGTATCGGCTCGGTCGAAACCTACACCGCGATGACCTTCGCGCTGAAGAAGGGCGAGCGCATCGACCAGCGCCAGCTGATATCAGACCTCGTCGCGCTGCAGTACAAGCGCACCACGGATTTTTCGCGCGGCACGTTTCGCGTGCGCGGCGACGTCATCGACATCTTCCCTGCGCACTATGAGGACCGCGCCTGGCGCGTGAACCTGTTCGGCGACACCGTGGAGAATATCGAGGAGTTCGATCCGCTCACCGGCCACAAGCAGGACGATCTCGAGTTCATCAAGATCTACGCCAACTCGCATTATGTAACGCCGCGTCCGACCTTGGTGCAGGCGATCAAGGCGATCAAGGGCGAGCTGAAACTGCGGCTCGACGAGCTCAACAATCAAGGCCGCCTGCTCGAAGCGCAGCGGCTGGAGCAGCGCACCACCTTCGATCTCGAGATGATGGAGGCGACCGGAAGCTGCGCCGGCATCGAGAACTATTCGCGCTATCTCACCGGGCGCCGGCCCGGCGAGCCGCCGCCGACCCTGTTCGAATATGTCCCCGACAATGCGCTGGTGTTCGCCGACGAGAGCCACGTCACCATTCCGCAGATCGGCGGAATGTTCCGCGGTGACTTCAGGCGCAAGGCGACGCTTGCGGAATACGGCTTCCGCCTGCCGTCCTGCATGGACAACCGTCCGCTGCGCTTCGAGGAATGGGACATGATGCGCCCGCAATCGGTCGCGGTGTCGGCGACGCCGTCGGGCTGGGAGCTCAACGAAAGCGGCGGCGTGTTCGTCGAGCAGGTCATTCGTCCGACCGGCTTGATCGATCCGCCGGTCGACATCCGGCCCGCGCGCACGCAGGTCGACGATCTCGTCGGCGAGGTGCGCGCCACCGCGCAGGCCGGCTATCGCAGCCTCGTCACCGTGCTGACCAAGCGCATGGCCGAGGACCTCACCGAATATCTGCATGAGCAGGGCATCCGCGTGCGCTACATGCATTCTGATATCGACACCATCGAGCGCATCGAGATCATCCGCGATCTGCGCTTGGGCGCGTTCGACGCGCTGGTCGGCATCAATTTGTTGCGCGAGGGCCTCGACATTCCCGAATGCGCGCTGGTTGCGATCCTCGACGCCGACAAGGAAGGTTTTCTGCGCAGCGAGACCTCGCTGATCCAGACCATCGGCCGCGCCGCGCGCAATGTCGACGGCAAGGTGATCCTCTATGCCGACACCGTGACCGGCTCGATGGAGCGCGCGATCGCCGAGACCAACCGCCGCCGGGAGAAACAGGTCGAGTACAACACCGCGAACGGCATCACGCCGGAGAGCATCAAGCGCTCGATCCACGACATCATGAACTCGGTCTATGAGCGCGACCATGTGCTGGTCGAGGTCGGCGAGGGCGGCATGACTGAGGACGTGATTTCGATCGGGCACAATTTCGAGGCCGTGCTCGGCGATCTGGAAACGCGGATGCGCGAGGCCGCGGCCGATTTGAATTTCGAGGAGGCCGCGCGGCTGCGCGACGAGGTCAAGCGCCTGCGCGCCACCGAGCTGGCCGTGGTCGACGATCCCACGGTGAAGCAGCGATCCGTGCAGGACCGCGCCGGGGCGTATGCGGGCGCGAAGAAATACGGCGACGCCGCGAATTTGCCGGCGGCGACGATGAAGGCGGGCAAGTTTGCGAAGCGGGGTGGCGGCATGAGCCGCGGCGGCGGTGCTTCTTCACGCGCGGGCGGTCTCTCCGTTCCCTCCCCCCTTGCGGGGGAGGGTCAGGGAGGGGGGGCCAGGAGTCGTGGCGGCGGTAAGGAACGCGACCCCCTCCTCCCCTCCACCGACGAAATCCGCAGCAAAGTCCACAAGCCGCATCTCGACGAGATGCACGGCCCGGAATCCCTGCCCTATCGCGCGACCCGTACGCTGCCCGAAAAGCCGTTCGGCGACACCAGCAAGATCGTGCAGCCCACCAACTCGCAGCACTCCGGGCCGGAGTTCGGCCCGGCGCCGCGGTCTAGCGGAGGCGCGCCGGGGAAGCGGGGCGGGTGGAAGAAGAGGTAGAGAGCGACGAAAAATTCTCAAAGATTCTCGTACTTCGCGCGAATATCAGAGCATTTCTTCACGTTTTTAAAGAGCGGCGCAAGATATGCGTCCGCGTAATCCTTATCGATAATTTTTCCAACCTCGGAAAGAACGTCCGCGACAGAATCGTCTACGACGGCATCAGCGATTTCATCGCTCGCGGCCAGATCCTTGACCTTCCCGATACGTCGAAAAATACAATGCAGTGTGAAACGGTTGCCATGAACGACGAGCCCTCGCTGCGTTGGCGACGACTGGTCCGCCTTTGCTTTTATAGTCTTGTCGATCCTACGCGATAACTGGACAAGGCTCCAAAGGCGCCGCGACGACGTCGATGGATTAAACAAAGCTTTGTACGGCGTTGTCGTGATATCCGCATAAAGCCCACCGACATAGCCCTTCGATAGGGCGACATAGGACATCTCTTCGCTTGCGCAAGCCAAAGTTGTCACGGCTTCAATGAATTCAAAACCGTCAACCGTAGATTCGAGAGGCTCACCCTCCCTGTATTCGTAAACGATCTTTTCGATCAACAGCTCTGTTCGGATACGCTCCTGTTCCGGATCGAGCGCGACGAAATTTCGCGCGTCGATCTTATTTTGTGTGTTCGACGCACGGGTAATGAGCTTTCCGAGCGAGGATTTAGGATCGCTTACTTCGATAATGCGCGCTTGCAAGAATGCGGCGTTGTCGTCACCAGGCAACGTACGACCAATTGTGCCTAGCCGCACACGCAACATCGTAATCAACGTCGGCCAAAATTTTAATTGCAGCAGCGGCCATTGAACGAGAGAGCGCGTGCGCTTCCTTGTCGGCGCCCGTAGCTGCCAATATGTCGGACTGATCGACAAGGGGCACCACTAGTTCGAGCAGCTTGCTCTTAATCTGCGAGTGCTGAACTTCCGCCATGACTACTCCGCCGCTACTAACCCCGCCTGCGAATGATTGGCGTAGGTTTTCCACGTCGGCTTGTAGCCGTCAGCCTGATCGCCCCAAGTCGTCCAGCCCTTGCGAGTACCGCGACCGAATAGCTCGACGAATGGCCCGGGCGAGCACGCTTCGATGATGTCGTATTGCTCATCAGGTTTGCGCGAATGCTCGCGCTTCCGGGTAGCCAATAAATTCACCTGACGCCGTCCCGGCGCGAGAGTGCGGGCGTTCTTGCCCTTGACGCCGAACAGGATCAGTTCGGTCACGTTGCGGAAATAGAAACCCACACCACGGCCATCGGAGCCGCCGTCCTTGCGCACCTTGTGCCAGACGATGTTGGATTTGTAGATGAAGCCCCACGCCTTCATCACGGCGAGGCCATCGGGCAACATCGCGTTCGGACACCACAGATAAAGGTGTGACGTCGGCGCAGCGATGTCCGGGATCGGCAGCGCACTGATCTCTTCCAGCTTCAGAGTGCCATAGCGCGCAAGACGCTTATGCTCGGGGGCGACCTTGCCGGTCTTGTTGGTGAACTGCCACGGCGGGTCGGCCAGGATAGTCGCGAACCGGCGGCCCTCCGCGAAGCGCAGCAAATCCTGTCCCGCGGAAAGCATTGGCGACTCCAAGACGTTAGGCATGGCAAACGATATACGCGCTCTGTGAGACGCATAATATCATGTTCACGTTACGTTCTCAAGATACTTGGTGATAAATGTTTGAGCCTACGGGCGGGGCTCCGGACAGATGTTTGATCAGCTTAAAGGGCGCGGCTTTGAGATCGAATTTCGATCTCATGCGCGGGCCATTCTCAGCATCGACTTCCCGGAGGTCGCGGCTCAACTTGAGGGCGTCCTGCTCGCCTCGACGATTCCGATCGAGGAGATCATCGGCTCGGGCGGCGGTGAGACGAAGGGAACACAGCGGCTTCGCCGCGCCCTCGCTGGTCACGACTGGCGCAAACACAATTTCGTCGTCCAGCGAATCATCGACGGCATCGAGCGTGAGGCTCAGTCGCACGAGATCGACCACGTCAAGACCTTCGACGCCGGGACCATCGCGCTCGAAATCGAGTGGAACAACAAGGATCCCTTCTTCGACCGCGACCTTGAGAACTTTAAGAGGCTCCACGCCGACGGCGGCATCTCGCTGGGAGTCATCATCACACGCGGCAGCTCAATGCACAGCTCCATGAAGCGTCTAGTTCGACGATTCGTCGACGAAAACCAAATCGACTCCCACGATGATATGGAACGGATTGGCCTCACGCGTACGAGGAGACAGATTGCCGACGTGATGAAACGGGTCACGCGGAAGAAAAATCCTATTCCGTTCCGCGATGCCTGGGTCGATCATTTTGTCGGCGACAAGTTCGGCGCGGCAACCACGCATTGGAGCAAGCTTCAGGATCGCGTGCAGCGAGGCGTGGGCAACCCTTGCCCGCTCGTCCTCATAGGACTGCCGGATGCCGTGGTGACGTTTGGTGAAGATCCCCACGAAATCAAGAAGCTACTTGAAGAAGGCGAAGATTCTTCGAGTGCGGACGAGTAGCGCTACGATTCGAACGCTTTCGCGCTTTGAACCGACTACACCCGTGATGCCCATTTCCCCCAAAGCCACCGCCATCGTCCTTGCGCTGCTGCTTGGCGGCACCACACTCGCGCCCACCCTCGCCCAGGACACCTCCGACCGCGCCCTGCTCGCTACCTTCTGCGACGCCGGCAACATTCGTGGCAAGACCTGCAAGCGCGCCAAGGGATATCCCAATGCCCCCAAGAAGGGCTGCGACGTCACGTTGACCGGCGATCGCGCGATCGGAAAATTCCTCGACGGCAATCCGCTGCTGCTCGCATCCTACGAGAGCGCATGCGAGGCGCACACGACCGACAATGGCGGCGTTGTCGTGCTCGAGCAGAGCGGCGGCGCGTATGCCTTCCGCGGTTATGCGCCGGGCATGCAGGCCACCTGCGTCACGGTGCCTGATAACGCGCAGCAGGATGTGCTGGCCTGTCTGACCGGCCATATGGGCCAGGGCATCATGGAGACCGGCGTGGCGCTGATGAAGTTTACAGCCAGCGCAAAGGCCATCGCCCTGTCGTTCGATTTTCTCCTTCGCGCGGAGGACAACACCGGCGCGTTCGGCGCCAACCGGGTGACGTGCAAGGCGCGGCCGCCGCGATATTTCGAGCTCGACAAGCTCAAGCCGGGGCCGCGGCCGATAACGGTGAGCCTGGAGGCGAGCTGGGCCGACGCCGAGACGATCCGCACCGCCTGCGGCAAGGGCTTTCCGCGGCCGGCGGAGGCGATCGGCGATCCCGTGCCGGGCGATGCCTGGATGCCCGACGACCGGATCAAGCACGGGAAGATCGTGGTCGATCTGGCGACGCGGAAGGTGACGGCGCAGTGACTTCGTAGGGTGGGCAAAGGCGCTCCGCGCAACGCGCAGCGTTGTCGCGAACGCGCCGTGCCCACCTTCACGAGCACACCGCGGATGGTGGGCACGCTTCCAGCTTCAGGTGTTGAAAGACTTGCGTGCTGGAGTCGCTTTGCCCACCCTACGAACTACCCCGATCTTCAGCGCGAAAAATCGAATTACGCAAATCCGTTCAATACGATCGGCGCCTTCAGTCAGAATTGTATTCCGTTTTTCAAAATAATACTTCCGTTTTACGTAATACCGTGCTACAAGGCGCCCGTTCCATCTCGGCAAGAGGGGCGTTGGGCCTATCGTCACCGAACGCGAGGCGGAATGCGATGGACGCGCGTGCGCCGAGACGATCGGCGCGAGCGCGTACGGTCAAGCCGTGTGGTCCTGTCCCGCCAATGCCGGGGACAAGCCTTGGGGTCGATGAGCCCGGGGGGACGGTGGCAAAAAAGCTGGTTCACCGGGGAGATCACGGAGCAGCCGAAAAAACCATTGCGCGGGGAGTGCCGGATGTTTCGGCTTTACCTGTAGTGACTATGCTTGTGGGCCTTCTACCCTTTTCTGCCCACGAGGCTGCGGGTGCGGTTGAGCGCCCGGCATTCCCTGCGCCCTCTCCTGTTTTGAGGGACACGAGTCAGGCATCACCCGGACGCGATTGCGCCGCGGGAATGCGGAGTTGTGTCTTCGCGATCGTAGGGTGGGTTAGCGAAGCGTAACCCACCACTTCACGTTCCGCGGCAACAGAAGAGGTGGGTTACGGCGCTTCGCGCCTAACCCACCCTACGTTCTTCGCACAATGACGATCGAACGCTGTTTGACATTCGAATCGGAAAACGAACGCTGCGCGCGCTACATCTTCCCCTGCGCGTCGCGCGGATTGCCTTGTGTCTGCGTCTGCTGGCGATCCTGCTCGTTGGCGCGGTGGCGGCCGTAGAGGCAGCCGGCGGCGGCGCCGAGCAGGCCGTGATGGCCCGCATAATGGCCGGCGACGCCACCGACGGCGGCGCCCTTGAGGCAACCCTTGGCGTCGGCGGGCGAGGATGCCAGCGCCAGCATGGCGACGGCGGCGAATGCGAGTGCGGTCTTCATGATGCGATCTCCAGGAGTGAAAGCTCGCATCGATAACGGCGAGAGGTGGAGTGGGTTCCGCCCCCGCTGTGCGAGATCCCGGATCAGCGGCGCACCACTGAAGAAGTGCTGCGCTACGTCCAAGACGCGCGTGAACGCGCTTTTGGCATCCGGGATACGGCTTCGCCTAATTCAACTTCTTCCCTCCCTCGGTCACGCCATCGAGAAACGCGCCCGCCTCGCGGTTGAGAAACTCGACGTCGGCCGGAAAGAAGCCGCCGGCGGAAGCATGGCCGGTCACCGTGCCCGGCGAGATCGTCTTCATGGTCGCGCTCGGGATGTTCTTGCCCATCTCGGTCGGCTCCATCTCGGGATTGAGCAGGTCCTTGGTGCCCATCAGGATCAGCGTCCTTGCCTTGATCGAGGCCAGCGCCTTGGCCGTATCGCCGTTGAAGCCGGCCGTGGCGCCGACGTCGTGGCGGTCATAGGCCCAGGTCTGGTAGATCCAGTCGTTGGCGTCGAACGCCTTCATCGCCGCGGTTTCCTGCTGCTCCATCCAGGGCAGCACGTCCATGCCGTTCTTGAACTGCGCCATGTACATGTCGGGCGTGCGGGCCGACAGCAGATTGAGGATGTCGCGCCACAGCCGCACGCCCTTCTCGGGCGGCGCGTCGTAATTGCCGTCCTTCCACGCCGGGTCGTTCATGATCGCCTTGCGCGAGGCCTCCATCACCGCGATCGACCAGGCCGGCGTCTTCGCCAGCGGCACCATCGCCACCAGCGCGTCCATGTAGTCGGGATGGCTGACGCCCCATTGCAGCGCCTGCATGCCGCCCATCGACGGCCCGACCACGGCGACCACGTGATCGATGCCGAGCTTCTCCTTCATCAGCCGGTATTGCGACTCCACCATGTCGCGGATGGCGAACTTCGGAAATGCCATGCGCGGCTGTGCCTTCGAGTTGCTCGGCGAACTGGTCAGGCCGTTGCCGATCGCATCGGTGCAGACGATGAAATATTTCTCGGGATCGAGCGCCTTGCCCGGCCCGATCATGAAATCGAGCCGGTGATGATTGCCGGAGATCGCCGTCACCATCAGGATGGCGTTGGACTTCTTCGCATTGAGCGTGCCGTGGGTGACGTAGGAGATCGCGAAGTCCTTGATGACCTCGCCGCTCTCGAGCTTGAGGTCGCCCTCGGCAAAGGATTGATGCGGCGCCTGCTGCGGCGTGTGGCCAATCGCGGGCCACGACAGCATCATCGCGGCGGCAAGACAAGCAAGTCGCTTCATGGTGTTTCCCCCGGGTCTCGATGCGTTGAGCAGCATCGTTGCCCATAAGGATACGGAGCGCGCGGCGCGCGGCAAGCCGGTTTCTTGCGGCCGACCGAAGCGGCGTCCGCGGAATAAACTCTCGGCTGCGCGGTTACGCGGACCTCGCCGCGGAGCGAAGTGTTGATTGGACAACCACATCTTGTAATTGTATTAGGGTATTGCGGTGCCATATGCACGGTAGTCGCCTGAGTATATTTCCGGATTGATCTCGCTCAATCCACACGTGCAGAATGAACCGCAATCACGAGTCGGGCGATGAAAGACCCGGCGGAGAAGAAAATGGTCGAAAGTCTGAATCGTCAGCGCGTGCTGAACTTCCTGGAAGTTTTCTACTCCGGAGATGTCGAGGGCGCGCTATCGCGCTGCAGTGACGACGTCGAGTTCTTCTCGAACGCGCCGGTGGATCTGCTGCCGCATATGGGTCACCACCGCGGCAAGGCCGAATTGCGCGAGATGTGGAAGACGGTCCACACCCGCTATTACGATATGCGCCACGAGGTGCGCACCATCGTCGCCGAAGACGACAAGGTCGCCGTCGACCTGCGGCTATTCTTCAAGAAGAGCCTCAACAACCGCATCGTGCAGTTCGACCTCGCTGCCTTCTACACCCTGCGCGAAGGCCGCATCACGCATATCAGGGAGATCATCGACACCTTCGATCTGGTGCAGCAGGTGCTGGAGCGCGACCTGGCCGCGGCGATCGCCGTCACCAGGCCGGATGAGATGTGAATAACTTCGAGCTGCCGCCGCGCGCAGTATTCACGGCGCCGCTTTGAACCAGACCGCATCTGCTTGCGACCCATCACGGGCAATTGGGTTCGCTTGGAGCGTCGAGGTCGCATGAAGGTCGTGTTGCTGGCCCTGCTCGGGCTGTTTCTGGGAGCCATCGGCGGCGCGGCGCTTGGAATCGGCGCCGGGCTCGCTTGGGTGGAAGTGTTCAAAACATCGAATTTTGAAGGCTATAGCGGCATGCTGGTGTTCTTCGGCTTCATGCCGGGCGGCGCGATCATCGGCGCAATCGCCGGCGCGCTGCTGTTTGTGATGATGGCCTTGCGCGATAACGAAATCGCGATCGATCATGATCGGATGCCGCGACGGGAGAGTTAAGAACCCCCGTAAATTCACGGGACTGTCGCAATGGTGCAATGCAAAAATGCCGACTTGCGTTCGTGCGAAATTCGATTATTTGAAGCTTCAAATAATAAAGCTGCAGCGAACCCGGCGGGCGCGTTAGCGTCAGTTGCCGGGTTTGGTCCATTGCGGGACTTTCGCTGCTTCTCACCGCCAGTCCGGGAATCAAGCGACATGACAGAGCACAGTCTCTGGCGTTTTTCGCGCGCGCTGCACCGTGCGATCAACGACCGCCAGTTCGATGAACTTGCCGCCGCGCTCGACGACGACGTCGATTGGGCGATCTATGGACCGATCGACATGTTTCCGTTTCTCGGCGCGCGCCGCGGCCGCGAGGCGGTGGTCGAGGTGGTGAAGCAGATCGCCGAGAACGTCCGCGTTCATCGCTTCGATCGCGAGACCATCATGCTCGGCGTCGATTCGGCTTCCTCGATGATGCGCTATTCGCTGACCTCGCTGGAATCCAACAAGCCGATCTCGCTGCGGGTGGCGCATTTCGCCCAGTTCAAGGGCGGCCGGCTGAGCAACATCCGCGTCCTGATGGACAGTTTCGATCTGGTCGAGCAGGCGCTGGGCCATTCCCTGCATCTGCCGCGGATGACGGCCTGACCTCTCGTCCTCAAGTTTGAAGCGATCCGACCTTCCAGCCCCCGTCAGGATCGCTTCGCCCAGCGGGCGGCGCTTCAAGCGCCGCCCTGCTGGCGCAAAGTGCCGCAGGGCGCTGACGCGGATGTGAGTCGGCCGTCACAATTTTGTACCCGAAACACCGCATGTTAGGCTGCGAAGACAAACGGGCTGGGAAATGACTTTTCATCCATTGCGGGATCGCAGCGCCGCGCTGATTCTGGCTGCGGGGATTGCGTTCGGTTTTGCCACCTTTAACCCGGTGCACCCGGCTTTCGCCCAGTCCCAGCCTGCGCAAGACGACGAGGAAGCTGACGACTCGACGACGGCAAAGGCCGACGAGACCAAGCCCGCGGATGCGACCGCGGAGCAAAAGCCCACTGAGGCCGCCGAGGTCGACGCCAACACGCTCGACTGGAGCCAGCTCAACTTCGATCCCGCCACCCTCACCTACGGGGCGAAGGCGCCGGCGCGGAGCGCCAGCACCGATGGCGACATGAAGTGGTCGAACAACAACAAGCCGAACGGCGCCGCGGTGTCGGTCAAGCAGCAGGTCGCGCCGTTCTGGGATACCCGCGTCGGCGCCGACATGAGGGTTACGCGGGAGCCGACCACGATGTCGGAGCTGCTCGCCGAAAAGACCGCCAATGGCGGCAACCTGCCGCAATCCGGCGGCTCGGCCTGGGCGGCGGTGACCGCGCCGGGCGCGGGCGTGGTGTGGGACAAAACCGCCGTCGAGGCGCGCGTCGATCCCTCCTCCGAGCAGAGCAAGCTCGGCACGTCCCTGAGCAAGCAGGTGCCGATCAGCGGCGCGTCGTCGCTGACCCTGCAGAACGGCTACAGCATGACCCAGCAAGGCATGGTGCCGGTGCCGGGCCTCGGCCAGCGCACGCCGCAGCGAACTTACGAAACCGACCAATCCGCGAAAATCTCGATCGGCGACACCGGCACAAGCGTCACCGCCGGCCAGACCCTGTCCTCGACCGACGACAAATGGCTGCGCAAGTTCGGCGCCGAACAGAAGGTGACCGACGGCGTCACCATTTCCGGCTCGGTCAGCGAGACGCCGCAGGGCGCCACCAGCAAGAGCATCAGCGCCGGCTTCAAGAAAAGCTGGTGAAAAACGCTGGTGAATTCGCGTTAATTCGCCACCGCGAAGCCGGTTGAATGCACCTTTGATGCCGCAACTCGGCCGCGAAGCGGTCAAAATCGGCCCCCCTGATAGACTCGTTTCCATTCGGAAATTCGTCGCGCGGGGGACACTCGCTCAACGCGAAAAGGGGAAGGCCGATGAATAACGCCATACGTTCTGAGGAAATCGAGCAGGTTGAAGGCGAAGACGCCAATCTGGCCGCTGTATCGGAAGTCGAGGAAGGCATCCGCGAGTTCGTCCGCAACGACATCGCGTATCTGCGCCGTCCGGTCGCGGTCAGCGCGCCGGAGGCGACACTCGATCCGGGCGCCGAAGCTACGGTGAACAATGTGAACTCCCTGATCCACCGCGTCGCCGGCACCTCGGTGTCGGAAATCGAGAAGCTGATCTCGGAGCTCGAGGCCGTGCGTGACCTGCTGCATGCCGAAGGCCAGCGCGTCCAGCGCGAGATCGCGGGCTATGCCCAGCTGAGCCAGGCTGCGATGAAGTCGACGCGGATGATCGCCGACAACGTCCAGCAGTGGAAGCGCGCCGCCGACGGGCTGCGCAACGGCTGATCGGTCGTAACGTGTTGACCGCCGCCTCCGCACTGACGGAGCGCGGCGGTTTCAATTCAGGCGAGAACCGGACCAGAAGAAAAAGCCCGCGATGAACTTGAACGTGTCGATCCCCAACCGCGACCAAGGGCAGGCGCCGGCGTCCGGCGCGTACGGGGATATGTCCATGGAAAGCATTCGGCCCGACACGCCAGATCCGATTCCGCTGCGGGCCTCGCCGCACCGGGTCGGGACCATCATGATCCGCTTCGTCGGATTGCTGTTCCTCGCGGTCGTCGCGATGGCGCTAGTCTATTTGCGCTGAAGGGCCGCATCGGTTGCGGCCATAGTTGGCCGGATTAGCGGCGCTCGGCCGAGGCGATCTCGAGCCGCCAGGAGCCCTCGGCATAGCCCCTCACCACCATCGCAGCCGTCAGCATCACCGCGAGCGTCACGGTTGCAAAGATCAAACCCACCAATTTCAGCCCGCTGCGATCGGCCATCGTCGTTCCCCGCCGGAATGTGCGGGCTCACTATCCCCACCACAAGTTCAAAATGCGTTAGCAAAGGTTTCGTTCCGCCGATTCTTCGCAAGCGATGCAAGCGCGCAACAATGCAGTAACCTTGTTATTGCGTTACTTCGGCGTGGCCGGCTTCCGCCGGGGCACGAATCCGCTACCGAGATAGGAAAATACCACCTCGCCATGCTGGTTGGTGCCGGTGTTGCGAATCTGCACGATGCCCCATTCGGGGCGCGAGTCCGAGGTGCGCAGGCTTTCGACCTCGCTGACATAGGTAATGGTGTCGCCGGCCATGACCGGCTTGATCCAGCGCAGCTCACGAAAGCCCGGCGATGGTCCACCGGCACCGATGGTCTCGCCACGCGCGACAGCCTCGCGCGCCAGGCGCTGCATGCTTGTGACCATCAGCTTCATGCAGACGGAGGCGACATGCCAGCCGGACGCGGCGAGCCCGCCGAACAGCGACTTGCGGCCTTCCTCTTCCGAGAGATGAAAGCGCTGCGGATCGTATTTGCCTGCAAAGCGTTTGATCTCGTCGGCGGTGAAGGTGAAGGAGCCGACCTCGCGGCGGCGGCCGACATGGATATCTTCATAGAACCACATCAGCGCACCGCTTCCCGGCGGCTGATGATGATCGGCGAAGTCATCTCACACAGCACTTGGCCGGATGCGTTGCGCGCCACGCCCTTGAAGGTGACGATGCCGGTTTCGGGCCGGCTGCGCGACACCCGCGCTTCGGTCACATCGACGTCGAGCGTGATGTCATCGCCGGGCCGCAACGGCGCCACCCAGCGCAGCTCGTTGACGCCGGGCGAGCCGAGCGAGGCGGCGCGGCCGATGAAACCGTCGAACATCATCCGCATCATCACCGCGCAGAGATGCCAGCCCGAGCCCGACAGCCCCTTCAGCATGGTCTTGGCCGCGGCCTCCTCGTCGAGATGCATCGGCTGCGGGTCGTACTCGCCGGCAAACTCCAGAATCTCCTCGCGCGAGACGTGGCGCGGCCCGAAGGTGCCGAGGCGGCCGACCGGAAAATCTTCGAAAGTGAGGGTCATTCTGTCAGGGATTGCCACAAGGAAGGTCAGATTGTGGCCGCACTTTGCGGCAATCTCAACCCGTTCGCCTGCATGGCTTCCACGCCGGGGTCATTTGGACGAAACTGAAGGCCGATTCGCCGGGGGGGAAGGTGATGCCTTGTTTTCACGATGTTGGAAATGACCGAGGTCGCGCCAGCTTCGTCGGGGCGCAATCGCGCCATTGGCCTGAGAGGAGGCGGTGATGTTCGAATATCGCGACCTCTTCCGCTGGGATCGGTTCATCACGCCGACGCTGATCAAGCCGTTTTTCGGCGTGATGATCGGCTTCGTGGTGCTGATGGGCCTGTCCGGCATTTTCTCCGGCCTGACCGCGATGGCCATCAATCCGTTCGGCGGCTTCATCATCGTGGTCGCAAGCCTCGTCGGCGTCGTCGCCGGGATCATGTTTTCGCGCGTCATTTCGGAGTTCGTTCTGATCGCATTCCGCATCAACGAGCACCTTGGCGCGATCCGCGACCAGGGCGAGGTGCGGTAAAAGACGCCTGCGCTCACTGCCAGCCCGGAACCCCGCTCATGTCGGGCAGATGATGTGCAATGCCCTTATGGCAATCGATGCAGGTCTTCTCGCCGGTGAACAGGAAGCGCTGGTGCGCGACCGAAGCGCGCGGCGACTGCTTGGTGATGTCCATCGATTCCGCGCTGTGACAGTTGCGGCACTCCAGTGAATCATTGGCCTTGAAGCGCGCCCACTCGTGCAATGCGAGCTCACGGCGCTTGTCGAGGAATTTTTCGCGGGTATCGATATAGCCGAAGATTTTGCCCCAGACCTCCTTGGAGGCCTGCATCTTGCGCGCGATCTTGTCGGTCCAATTGTGTGGAACGTGGCAATCCGGGCAGGTGGCGCGCACGCCGGAGCGATTGGTGAAGTGGATGGTCGACTTCAGCTCGGTGAACACATTGTCGCGCATCTCGTGGCAGCTGGTGCAGAATTTCTCGGTGTTGGTCACCTCGAGCGCGGTGTTGAAGCCGCCCCAGAAGATCACGCCGGCAGCAAAACCCACGATGACCAGCACGCCGAGGCCGAACACCGAACTCGGCCGGATCAGCACGTCCCACAGTTCGAGCGCGAAGGCCCACGCGCGGCGCCAAAACCCTGCTTTCGCCGGCTGCGGATCGGCCGTGGTCATCGCCGGCCACCCGGAGCCGAGCGGCTCAGCATGGTATCGATGTCGACGAAATCATTGCTGACCGGCGGAGTAGCCACGCTCTGCGGCACGTGACATTCGGTGCAGAAGAAGCGGCGCGGCGAGATCGACGCCAGGAACTGGCCGTCGCGATCCATGAAATGGGTGATCGACACCATCGGCGCCTGCGATTCGCCGGTGCGTGCCCGCGCGTGGCAGGACAGGCATTTGTTGCTGTTCAGGTCGATCTGATAGCCGTCGATCGAATGCGGGATCACCGGCGGCTGCTCGGGATAATTGCGCACCTCCCGTTCCGCTGTATTGCGGTTCGGCGCCATCGGCGGCGCAGCGCCTTCATCGTTGAGCGGCGTCGGCCCGCGCAAACCGGAATTAAGCGACTGCGCGGCGATCGTTCCGGTGCCGGCCGCGATCGCGAAGGCGAGAAGGACAATGTGCAGGTTTCTGATCATGACGGCTGCACCTTCTCGATCCGCACGGCGCATTTCTTGAAGTCGGTCTGCAGCGAGAGCGGGTCGGTGGCGTCGAGCGTCACCTTGTTGATCAGCTTCGACTCATCGAACCACGGCACGAAGACGAGGCCGCGCGGCGGCCGGTCGCGGCCGCGGGTTTCCAGTCGCGCGCGGATAAAACCGCGGCGGGAGATCACCTTGACCTCGTCGCCGCGCCTGAGCTTCGCCTCCTGCGCGTCGTCCGGATGCATGAAGCAGACGGCTTCGGGGAACGCACGATAAAGCTCGGGCACGCGGCGCGTCATGGTGCCGGAATGCCAGTGCTCCAGCACGCGGCCGGTCGAAAGCCAGAACGGATAGTCGTTGTCGGGCGATTCCGCCGGCGGCTCGTAGGGAAGCGCAAAGATTCGCGCCTTGCCGTCCGCAAAGCCGTAGAACTGCACGCCCCTGCCCTGTCCGACGAACGGGTCCGAGCCCTCGCGGAAGCGCCATTTGGTTTCCTTGCCGTTGACGACAGGCCAGCGCAGCCCGCGCTCGCGGTGATAGGTGTCGAACGGCGCGAGGTCGTGGCCGTGACCGCGGCCAAAGGTGGCGTATTCCTCGAACAGCCCCTTTTGCACGTAAAAGCCGAACGCCTTGAACTCATCGTTAGCGTAGCCCGGCTCAATGTCGGAGAGTGGATACTTGTCGACCTGGCCATTCTTGTAGAGCACGTCGAACATGGTCTTGCCGCGGACCTCCGGCTTCTTCGCCAGCAGCTCTTCCGGCCAGACCTCCTCGATCTTGAAGCGTTTCGAGAACTCCATCAGCTGCCAGAGGTCGGAGCGCGACTCGCCTGGCGCCGTGACGAGCTGGTGCCAGAACTGCGTGCGGCGCTCGGCATTGCCGTAGGCGCCTTCCTTCTCCACCCACATGGCGGTCGGCAGAATCAGGTCGGCGCCGAGCGCGGTGATGGTCGGATAGACGTCCGAGACCACAATAAAATTGTCGGGGTTGCGAAAACCCGGATAGATCTCCTCGTTGATGTTGGGACCGGCCTGCAGATTGTTGTTGACCTGCACCCAGTAGGCGTTGAGCAGGCCGTCCTTGAGCATCCGGCTCTGCAGCACGGCGTGATAGCCCGGCTTGTCGGGAATGGTGCCTTCCGGCAGTTTCCAGATTTCTTCCGCCTTGTCGCGATGCGCCTTGTTAGTGACGACCATGTCGGCCGGCAGTCGATGCGAGAAAGTGCCGACCTCGCGCGCGGTGCCGCAGGCCGAGGGCTGGCCGGTCAGCGAGAACGGGCTGTTGCCGGGCTCGGAGATTTTTCCGGTCAGAAGATGAATGTTGTAGACGAGGTTGTTGCACCAGACGCCGCGGGTGTGCTGGTTGAAACCCATGGTCCAGAAGCTGACGACCTTGGTCTTCGGATCGGCATAGAGCTCGGCGAGCGCCTCCAGGCGATTGAGCGGCACGCCCGACATCTTCGCCGCTTTCTCCAGCGTGAAGTCCGACACGAACTTGACGTACTCGTCGTAACTCATGTCGGTGGAATCGTTCGCCTTGGCCGCGCCGGTCGCCTTCTTCTGCAAAGGGTGCTCGGGGCGAAGGCCATAGCCGATGTCGGTCTGGCCGCGCTTGAACACCGTATGGGCGGCGACGAAATCCTTGTTGACCCGCCCGGTCTTGATGATGTGGTTGGCGATCGCGTTAAGGATGTAGAGGTCGGAGTGCGGCGTGAACACCATGCCGATATCGGCGAGATCGAAGGAGCGGTGCTCGAAGGTCGAAAGCACGGCAACGCGCACATGCGATGCGGACAACCGCCGGTCAGTGACCCGCGTCCACAGGATCGGATGCATCTCCGCCATGTTGGAGCCCCACAACACGAAGGCGTCGGTTGCCTCGATGTCGTCGTAACAGCCGGCCGGCTCGTCGATGCCGAAGGTGCGCATCATGCCGACGACCGCGGAGGCCATGCAGTGGCGCGCATTGGGATCGATGTTGTTGGAGCGGAAGCCGGCCTTGAACAACTTTGAAGCCGCATAGCCTTCCCAGACCGTCCACTGGCCCGAGCCGAACATGCCGACGCCGCTCGGCCCGCGCTTTTTCAACGCGGCCTTGAACTTCTCGGCCATGATGTCGAAGGCCTCGTCCCACGAGACCGGTGTGAACTCGCCGTCCTTGTCGTACTTGCCGCCCGTCTTGCGCAGCATCGGCTGCGTCAGCCGGTCGTGGCCGTACATGATCTTGGACAGGAAGTAGCCCTTGACGCAGTTCAGGCCGCGATTGACCTCGGCCTTGATGTCGCCGTGCGTCGCGACCACCCGGTTGTCCTTGGTCGCAACCATCACGCTGCAGCCGGTGCCGCAGAAGCGGCAAGGCGCCTTGTTCCAGTCGAGCCCAGTCGCATCGCGTTCGGTCACCAGGTTCGCGGCGAGCGAAGACACAGGCATTCCGCCGGCGGCAGCGGCAATCGCAGCAGCTTCCAGCTTCAGCATCTGGCGGCGGTCGAGCTTCGTGTCGGTCATGGACAGTCTCCCGGCAAAGCTTCAGCCGACGTCGATGGCGTGAAAGACGAGCGAGGCGGAATGAACATGCGGCAGCAAGGCGATGGTGTTCAGCGTCGCGCCGAGCGCGCCGGCATCGATCCCCTCCACCACGACGACCAGCTTGCCCCTGGGGTCGCGGCCGAAGATTTCGCATCCTGACAGCGCAAGGATGTCGGCTTCGACCGCATCGAGTTGCTCGGGCCGGGCCTGGACCAGAATGCTGGCGATCTCGCCGCCCGGCGGCGGCACGACACGCTCAGCGGTCAGCGCGCGGCCGGTGATGAGGGAGCGGCGATCAATTGCGGTTTTGAGCACGAGGCTATCTCTCCCTGTCAGTGCGGCGGCGGCGGTCCGGGCGGGCCGTTCACGATCTGATAGATCCAGACCACAAGCCCGTACGAACCTACCGTCGCGACCGCGAGCCCCGGCATCAGGACAGCGGTCAGAAACAGGAAGGCGAAGATTTCCATGCGCTTGCGGCGCGGACGTGCGATGTCGTCGCTTCCGACGGACATACCAATTCTCTTCTCAATGTCAGGATTAACGGCATCCGGGCCGTTGCCTTGGCGTCACCTTAAGAGCCGGCGATCCGCAAACCTTGATCCAGATCAACGACGGGCAGCCCGGACTTGCGCGCGATTTGGCGTTGCCGCGGCACGAAATGCCCGAGCTTTTGCCGATCGTTGTCTCTCAAAGCGAAGAAGGCCGCGCGTTTGTTCATGGCGAGCGGAATGCGACGGCCGTAGCGAGGTTGCTCAGCCGTCGCCCGAAGGTCGCGTGATCAGTACCGGCGCGAGCTAGGCCGTACGGCCCCGCACAGCGCGCCAAAGAAAGATGATGATGCAAGCGCCGATGAAACCGGTGATCAGATAGCCGATCCAGCCGCCAAGCGCGATGCCGAACAGCCCGAGCAGCCAGTTTGCTAACGCCGCTCCCACGATGCCCAGGATGATGTTCATCAAAATCCCCGTGCCGGATTTCATGAACATTTCCGCGAGCCAACCCGCGAGACCTCCAACTATGATTGCCGCAATCCAGCCGATCCCTGCATCAGACATGTCGTGCTCCTGTCTTTGGCGTGGTCCATCCATCATGCGGCGAAGCCGACGTGACCGCCAGCGCGAGCGCACCGCAACATCGCAAATATCCCCCAGGGATCGGTGAATTGGGTCCGCGGCTTCGGCGGACGCAGCCTGCTCTGCTGCCGGAAGCGGACAAAGCGCACCGCAGCAAACCGGCCTCTATTCGATCATCTCCCCGGCAGCAACGACCATCGACGTTGGAATAGTAAGGCCGAGCGTATTCGCCGTTTTTGCATTGACGACCAGTTCGAACCTTGTCGGCTGCTGGACCGCGAGTTCGTTCGGCTTCTCACCACGAAGGATGCGGTCGATGTAAGAGGCCGCCCCCGAAAGCAGATCGGCGACATCGACCCCATAGGACATCAGGCCGCCCTCGGCGGCGAAGACACGATACGGGTAGATCGTGGGCACGCGATAACGCTCGGCAAACGCATAGATCGTTTTGCGATAAACAAGCATCGAGGTGTCCGACATGACGAAAAGGCCGGCGCCGGCTTCGCCACCGAGCTTTGCCATGACGGCTTCAATGTCACCGGTGCCGTGAACGGGGGCGTCTATCGCCTCTATCGCGCGCGCCGACGCGGCTGAACGGAACGTATCCAGATAGTACAGCGCATAGGGTGCGGTCTGTGGATTGAACATGAAGGCGATGCGGGATACCCGAGGCGCGATCTCCCCCATCAATGAGAGCCACTTTCCGACCACAGAGGCTTCAATATTGAGGAAGCCGGTAATGTTGCCGCCTGGATGGGCCAGGCTCGAAACAAATCCGCTGCCAACCGGATCGGACACCCACGCAAACACGATCGGAATTGTGCGGGTCTCGGCCTGCAGCGCGGCGGTCGCCGGCGTGCTGATGGTGACGAGCGCGTCCGGATTCAGCTGGACCAGTTCCTTCGCGAATAGGCGCAAGCGGTCCACGCTCCCGGCGCCCCATCGATAGTCGATGCGAATGTTCCGACCGTCGATCCATCCCAATTCAACGAGCCGCTTGCGGAAAGCGGCGTCCCAGGCCTGGGCCTCGACATCGGTCTCGGCGAGTGAGCTGAGAACGCCGATATGCCGCATCCTCTCGGACTGCTGCGCGAGCGCCGCCAGCGGCCACGCCGCCGCAACACCCAACAGTGATATAAATTCGCGTCTCTTGACAGCGCCGCCTCTGCGGCCGGATCCATCTGGAGTCATGGTCACCTCCGGGAAAAGGGAATTGACCTTCCAACCTCACTGAAATTTCCGTCGCGTGAGCATCGCCTCAAAAGCCGGGACGAGCTCGCGGCATGTCTATCTGAACCGCAGGTTCTCGCGACTGAGCATGTCGAGACTCCTACAGCCCATGAGTTTCATGTCCCGCTCGATCTCCGAATGAAGGTTCTGGAGCGCCCTCTCGACACCGGCCTGCCCCGCGGCGGCCAGCGCATAAAGATAGAACCGGCCTCCGGAGCAGGCTTTCCCCGACCGAGAGCGCTTTCAGGACGTGAGTGCCGCGCCTGATGCCGCCATCGCAGATCACGTCGATCCTGTCGCCGACGGCATCGACGATTTCCGCAAGCTGGTCGAACGGACTGCGCGATCCGTCCAGCTGGCGGCCGCCATGATTGGACACCATGATGCCGCTCGCACCGATATCGACCGCACGTCTGGCGTCCGCGACACTCATGATGCCCTTGAGACAGAAGTGCTTCCCCCACTTTTTGCGAACCAGCTCGGCATCCTTCCAACTCACGGACTGATCGAGCATCCTCGTAAAATAGTCGCCAACCGAAATGGCGACGTTGGTGCCCTCCTTCAGATGGCCCGAGAGCTGCGGCAACGAAAATTTCTCGTGCGTGAAATAGGAAAGCGCCCATCGCGGATGCAGCGCGAAGCTCGCGAGACTGCTTAAAGTCAGCCGGAAAGGCGACGTAAACCCGGTTTGCAGGTCGCGCTCGCGGTTGCCGCCGGTGATCGTGTCGACCGTCAACGCCAGCACGTCGAAATCCGCGGCGATGCAACGCTCGATCATGGCGTTCGTCAGGCCCCTGTCCTTGTGGAAGTAGAGCTGGAACAGTTTCGGCGTCTTGATCGCGGACGCGATCTCCTCAACGCCGACGGTCCCAAGCGACGAGACGCCGACGGTCCCAAGCGACGAGACGCCGAACATGGTGCCGAATTTCTCGGCGGCCCTGGCGACGGCCCGTTCACCGTCGTGATGAAAAATCCGCTGCAGCGCCGTCGGCGAACAGAACAGCGGCATGCGCAATGTCTGGCCCATGACCGTCGTCGTCATGTCGACCGTTTCGACGCCGCTGAGAACATTGGGCACGAGATCGCAACTCTCATAGGCCAGCGTGTTCCTGCGGCAGGTCGCCTCGTCGTCGGCCGCGCCATCGATATAGTGAAACACGGGGGCCGGCAGCCGCTTCTTCGCCAACGTGCGGAAATCGGCCACGTTGTTGCAGCGGTCGACTGGCACGGCTTCCTCGCTTTCTCGACGAACCGGATTGATGCCGATGCTCCTTCCGAAACGGTTGGAGAGCGAGCTCTTGGTAAATTTTTTTTACCACTATGTCAATTGGTCGTGTCTTAATACCAATATTTCGGCAACGCACAATCCTTGACCAAAGCTGCGAACGGATCATAGTCGGGCGCGGATTCGCTCGATCCACGAAATAGATAGGTGATGCCTTGAGCAGCGTGGTGCGCACGCCGAAAATCTCGGCGGCAATGGCCGAGCACATCGAGAAGCTGATCCTGGAAGGCGTGTTGCGGCCCGGTGAAAAGCTCGCCCCTGAGCGCGAACTGGCTGAGAGGCTCGAAGTCTCGCGGCCGTCGCTTCGCGAGGCCCTCGCGATGCTCGAGAAGCGCGGCCTTCTGGTCAGCAGCCGCTCAGGCACCCACGTCGCACAATTCCTGTCGCCGCTGTTTCGGCCTCTCGCGACGTTGATGCAGGACAAGCCGCGCGTGACTGCGGATTATTTCGAATTCCGGCGCATTCAGGAGACGCACGCAGCGCGATTTGCCGCGATGCGCGCCACTGATGTCGACCGGCAGGCGATCCAGCAATGCGCCGAGCGGATGAAAAAGGCCCACAGGCTGGAGGACCCCACACAGGAGGCTACCGCCGATGTCGAGCTTCATCTGCTGATTTACGAGGCGAGCCACAACGTGATCGTGCTGCATGTGATGCGTGCGCTCGGCGATCTCCTGCGCAACGATATCTTCTACAATCGCGGTCAACTGTACCAGCGCGAGGGTGTGCGCGATCAATTGCTGCAGCAGCATCTTGCGTTGGCGGAGGCGGTGGTCGCCGGCAAGGCAAAGGAGGCCGAAGCCGCCGCGGCGGAGCACATCCGCTTCACCTTCGAAACGGTGGAAGAGATCAGGCGCGATAGCGCGCGGCTGGAAACTTCGCTGAGCCGGGTGAACAGGAGCGATTTCCTGGCCTGACGGCTGTTCCGCCGTACATTTGCATCGCCGTCTGCGATCGGCCATTCAGAAGGTAAACTGCGAAGATTATCTTTACAGTTTACCTTCATATATGCTAATGCTCGGACATGAGCACTTCACCCGCCAGGAGCGGCACGGCGCGCCCATCGGCGCTGGCCGAAGACCTTCGTTTGCTGATTGGAACGCTGAAGCGCCGGCTTCGCGAGCAGGGCCAGCGGGACGACCTTCCGCCGTCCCAGGTCGCGATCCTGCTTCGCCTCGAAAAGCACGGCCCCGCGACCGTATCCAGCCTGGCGCGTTCGGAGGGAATGCGTCCGCAGTCCATGAGCGCGGCGATCGCGGCACTCGAGACCGCCGGCCTCGTCCGGGGCGCGCCCGATCCCGACGACGGACGACAGACCATCATGTCGCTCACCGATGCTTGCCGCGAGCGGCTGCGCGCCGGGAGGGTGGCGCGGCAGGATTGGCTGTCGCGCACCATCGCAGCGAAGCTCTCTGCGCAAGAGCAGCAGGAACTTGGCGCGGCGGTGAGGTTGTTGAAGCGGATCATCGAGGATTGATAACCGCTTCACCGGCGCCGGTTGCGGGAAACATTTCAGCTGAAAGGACGTTCATGGCCCTCACGACGCTCGATCCGGTCACGGCCCTCATCGTCGTCGATCTGCAAATCGGGCTTGCCGGGTCGGCATTCATCCATCCGATCGATGACGTCGTGACACGCGCCTGCGATCTGATCGCGGCGTTCCGGCGGCGCGGGTTGCCGATAGCGTTGGTCAATGTCGACGGCACGGCGCCTGGACGAACCGAGCGGCCGCGCCCTGCCGTACAGTTTCCCGGCGGCTGGACCGAATTTCTCCCGCAGCTCGGGCGCCAGCAAGACGACATCGTGGTCACCAAGCGGACATGGGGCGCGTTCGCCAGCACCGATCTCGAGAGCCGGCTCAAAGCGCGCGGCGTCACGCAGGTCGTGATTTCCGGTGTCGCGACCGGCACCGGCGTCGAATCGACGGCGCGCCAGGCCTATGAGGCGGGCTTCAACGTCACGCTTGCGGTCGACGCCATGACGGACGCGCGGCCGGTCGTGCATGATTACACCATCGCCAACGTGTTCCCGCGGCTTGGCGAAACCGGGTCGACGCAGGCCATCATCGATCTTCTCGAAAGGACCCGCACGCATGAATTGGCTTGACCTCGTCGCGTATTTCTTCGGCGGCGTTTTCCTCACCAATGCCATTCCCCATGTTGTCGCGGGCATGATGGGAGAGCCGTTCCAGTCCCCGTTCGCAAAACCGCGCGGCGAAGGCCTTTCCACGTCGACGGTCAATATCCTCTGGGGTTTCTTCAATCTTGTCGTCGGATATCTGTTGGTGTGCCGCCTCGGTGATTTCGAACTGAGGAACACGAGCGACGTCGCCGCTTTGGGTCTCGGTGGACTTCTGATCGGCCTGTTCCTGGCGCGACATTTCGGACGGTTTCACGGCGGCAATGAACCCGGGCGAACATGAGACGCGTGTTTCGATCGTTACGGAATTTCAACTATCGGGTCTGGGCGGCCGGCGCGCTGCTGTCCAACATCGGCACATGGATGCAGCGCGCCGGACAGGACTGGCTCGTCCTCACCCAGCTGACGCAGCACAGCGCGTCCGCCGTCGGTATCGTGATGGCGCTGCAGTTCGGACCGCAGTTGCTCATGCTGCCCTGGTCCGGCTACGCCGCCGATCATTTCAACCAGCGCAAACTTCTGATGGCCACGCAAGCGACGATGGGTGCGCTCGCGCTCATCCTTGGTCTCCTGACCGTCACCGGTCTCGTGCAGCTCTGGCACGTCTACGTGTTCGCCTTCCTGTTCGGCTGCAGCGCTGCCCTCGACGCCCCGGTGCGCCAGACCTTCGTCGCCGAACTGGTTGGCGATGCCGATCTGTCGAACGCGATCGCACTGAATTCCACCTCGTTCAATGCCGCCCGCATGATCGGACCCGCGGTCGCCGGCGTCGTCATCGCTTCCGTCGGTACCGGCTGGGCGTTCCTGTTCAACGGCGCGTCGTTCATGGCGGTGCTGGCGTCGCTATGCCTGCTGCGTACGTCGGAGCTGCGCCCGAATGCGCGCGCTCACCCCACCAAGGGCAGCGTCCTGCAGGGGTTTCACTACGTCCGGTCCCGCGCCGATCTCAGGGCGACGCTGGTCATGCTGTTCCTGATCGGCACCTTCGGGCTCAATTTTCCGATCTTCATCTCGACCATGGCTGTCGGCGTCTTCCATACCGATGCGCGCGGTTTTGGCCTGTTATCCTCGATGATGGCGATCGGGACGCTGTCGGGCGCGCTGCTCGCCGCAAGCCGCGAACGACCGCGATTCAATTCGCTGCTTGCGGGCGCTGCAATCTTCGGCTTCGGCTGCACGCTGGCCGCGCTGGCGCCGAGCTACTGGCTGTTCGCGGCCGCGTTGATTGTGATCGGCGTCGCTGCGCTGACCATCATGAACACCTCGAACGCGCTGATGCAGCTCTCGACCGAGCCCGCGATGCGCGGACGCGTCATGGCGTTACGGCTCGCCGTCGCGCTGGGCGGCACGCCGATCGGCGCACCGATCGTCGGGTGGGTCGCCGACCACTTCGGTCCGCGCTGGGCGCTCGGCGTTGGCGCCGCAGCCGGCTTCGCCGCGGCAGCCGTCGCGATCGTCGCGCTCTCGCGATCGCACGGCGAAGCAGGGCATGACGGAGGAAGCGTGGCCCGCAAAGCCGCCGAAGGTTGACGCGACACGAGCCGAGTTGCCTAATGCCGCTCAACCTTGGAGTCGCGGCGAAAGCAAACGGCAGCGCCGAAAATTGAAGACCATGAGCGTATCCACCCTGAAGAACCGGATCGGCGCTATCGTCGCGATTGCCCTGCCTTGCCTGCTCCTGATGCCGGGCACCGCCTCGGCTGACCCGGTGCTCGATATCGTCATCGGCACCCAGACCCGTCACTTCGGCCGCGACGAGCTGCTGCGCCGGCCGGACGTGGCCAACATTTCAGTTGCCAACGACATCGCCTACGGCAAGGCCATGACCTATCGCGCGGTGCCTGTGGCCGCATTGTTGGCCGGGCTCGATCCGCTTGCGAATGCCGTGATCGAATCAGTTGCGCTCGACGGCTTTGCCGCGCAGCTGCCGCTACAGCTTCTCACCAATACGGACCCCGCCAAGGCGGTCGCCTGGCTCGCCATCGAGCCCGACGATCCGCGCTGGCCGATGCTTCCCGGCAAGGCCGAGAGCGCGGGGCCGTTCTATATCGTCTGGACCGGCGCGTCGGTGGCGACAATCCGCAGCGAGCAATGGCCCTACCAGCTGAAGCGGCTGGCGAGCCAGTCGTCGCCGCTGGAACGCTGGCCCGCGCTCGATGTCGATCCGGCATTGCCGGCGACCGACCCGGCGCGCGCCGGGCTGGCGCTGTTCAAGACGCAATGCCTCCCCTGTCATGCCTTGAACGGCGCCGGCACGGGCACCATGGGGCCCGATTTGAACGCGCCGATGAACCCGACGCGGTACATGACGCGGGACGGATTGCACGCCCTGATCCGCGATCCCCGGTCGGTTCGCCATTGGCCCAGCATGCAAATGCCCGGCTTTGCCGCGGACCAGATGAGCGACCGCGAGATCGATCAGGTCATCGCCTATCTCGCGCACATGGCCGGGAAACGCGGAGGGAAAAATCAGTGAACCGCCATTTCCCGATTTGTGCGGCTAGAGGCCTTTTCGTCGCAGCCACCTTGCTGGGTTTTGCCACGGTTGCGGCGATTGGCGCGGAGCGCTCCCCCACGATCGTCGAAAATTTTCCAGGCGCGACGTTCGAGACGACAACGCCGGAGGCCGAGGGATGGTCGGTCGAGAAGCTCGCGCAAGCCAAATCTTGGTCACAGCAAATCGCGCCCACCGCCGCCGTCATGATCGTCCAGCACGGCCGCATCGTCGCCCAATGGGGCGATACCGAGGTGAAGTCCAACCTGCATTCGGTGCGCAAGAGCCTGCTCAGCGCGCTGATCGGCGTCGCCGTTGACGAGCACAAGATCGATCTCGGCGCGACCCTGGGCAGCCTCGGCATCGACGACAATGCGCCGGGCCTGTCGCCCACGGAAAAGACCGCAACTGTCGCCGACCTCCTGAAAGCACGTTCCGGCGTCTACCACGCAGCGCTGTACGAAACTCCGGGCATGGCGCGGATGCGTCCTCCGCGCGGCAGTCATGCTCCCGGAAGCTTCTGGTACTACAACAACTGGGACTTCAATGCGCTGGGGACGATCTACGAGCGCGCCACGGGAGACGGGATTTTCAACGCCCTGCAGGACAAGATCGCGCGACCCATCGGCATGCAGGACTACCAACCTGGCGACGGCGAATATTTCCAAGGCACGGCGTCGGATCACCCGGCCTATCCCATTCGCATGAGCGCGCGGGATCTCGCCCGCTTTGCGCTGCTCTATCTGCATGACGGCCGGTGGAAGGACAAACAAATCGTCCCGAGCGCGTGGGTTCGCGAAAGCACGCAGTCCTACTCGCAGGTGCTTCCCGCCTTCGAGACCGGTTACGGCTACGGATATCTGTGGTGGATCGGATTTCCGAACTACAACGGCGCGCCGACCGTGAACGTTCCGCCGGGCACGTTCGCCGCCATGGGCGCGGAGGGACAGTATGCCTTCGTGATTCCAGCCCTGGATCTGGTCTTCATTCACCGGATCAACAGCGATATCCCGGTCGGGACGCTGCCGGGTCAACGCAAGCCCGAACCGACCTTCCCGCAGCTGGCGCGGTTGCTCTGGCTGTTGTTGTCGGCGGCCGGCGACAACGACGTCGGACCGGACATCAGTGTTGCGCACGCGGCCGGCGATCATCTCGCAGGCGAGGCACTCAAGACGGCGCTTGCCGGCGCAAACCTTTCGCTCGGTGAGGTGCTGGAGGGCGGACCTTATACCTGGCAATTGGGAGCCGATGGCGTTCTTACGGTGCTTGCGGGAGCCGAGCGCCGGCAGAGCTACACGGGGACCTGGCACATCGATAACGACCGCTATTGCAGAACGTTGAAACTGCCGAACGCATCGGAGGCGTGTTTCTCCGTCGTTGCCAACAAGTCCCGGCTGCAATTCTACGATGCCGACGGCTTGATGCGATTCGATACCAAACCGGATTAGCCGGCGAAAATCGCGCTCGCGAAACGATCACGGCGCAACACTGTCCCGTGAACGAAACACTTCGGGGAGACCACGAAGTCGCGCTGAAACAGGGCGCTGCCTACCTTCAAAAGGAGTCAAGCACCCAGGAGGGTGACATGCGCAATCTGATTTTCGGTTCCGTCTTGATCGCAGTCGCTGCGATAGGTTTCTACTCGCTGGTTTCCGCTTCGCTTGCCGCGGCGCGCGACGCCCGGCCCGCGACATTTGCCGAACGATTCGCGCCGGCACTCAAATCGACCGATACGACCGGCTTGCGGAAATAGCCAAGCCTCTATTCGCGTACTTCGTCATTCGATGACCTCGTCGGCGCAGGCGAGCAGTACTGCGGGAATTCGAAGTCCGAGCGATCGGGCAACACCGGGATTGATCACGAGTTCAGAGCTGGCGATCTGCCGGACGGGCAGATCGGCCGGCTTTTCGCCTTTCAGGATGCGCGCGGCGGCGAGTTCCATCTGGTAGGCGCCATCCGAGCGGCGCACGCCGAGGCTGGCGAGGCCACCATCTTCCACGGCCGTCCGGTAGGCATGTACAGCGGGAATCCTGTCGCGCGCGGCGAGAAAGCTGAGAATCGGGTACCGCACCAGGAACGGCACTCCCACGCCGAGGATCAATGCCGTCCGGCCATCGTTCGCGACCGCGGCGATGTCGGCATCGATGCTGCGCTCACCCGTCCAGTCGACGATCGAGAGCTGAAGCCTGCGCGCGCCGGCCGCAGCCTGCGCCTCGCGCATTTCAACATCGTGCACGGGCGCGTTGCTCGGGTCCGTCACGAGGACAACGCTATTTGTCGCCGGGACGAGATCCCGGACGATGTCGATCCGCTTCCTTGTCATGCCCCGAACGGGACAGGCCACACCCGTCAGATTGCCGCCGGGGCGGTCCATATCCTTCACCAGTCCGTTCGCCACGGGATCGTCGGCCAGAAAAACGATCGGCGTGATGTCGGTGACGGATTTGGCGGCCAGCGCGGCCTTGTCCGAAAATGCAAAGATCAGCGCGACCTGCCGTTTGACGAGTTCGGCGGCATGCTTGGCCAGCTGATCCACTTGAAACTCGGCGCCGATCCATCGGCTGTATTCGAACCTGAAATGCTTGCCGGCGACAAGGCCCTGCTCCTCGAGACCACGATTGATCTCCAGACCAAGCCGGTGTCCGCACGCGCCATCGAGCAATCCGAACACGGGAACGTTTGGCTGCACCGTTGCCGCGCGCGTCCCTGCAGAACCGTGCAGAAGACTTGCAGATATCGATCCCGCAATGAAATGCCGGCGGTTCATCCGGCTTTGTCGCAATCGTGATGCGTGTGGTTCATGCCGCTGCGATGTGCCGACATCGACAAGCCGCGTAATATCGATTGCCGGTATGGGATCAAACCCTCTAGATTTTCTAGCGTGACTTCGATTCCCAAAAGCGATCCTCCCGTGAGCCTGCTCCACGCAAGGCCCTGGCAGATCGCCATGGTCGGGCTCGGCACCGCCGCGACGCAGCTCGACACGTCGGTGAATATCGCTTTCCCGGCCATCACAAGGGGATTCGGCCTTTCGATCGCCGACATCCAGTGGGTCGTGATCTGTTACGTGCTGACCTATGCCAGCCTGCTGCTGGCGCTCGGGCGCATCGGCGACACCGTCGGTCATGCCTTCGTTTTCCGCATCGGTCTGATCTGGAGCACGGTGGCGCTGCTCCTCGTCGGCTGGTCGCCGAGCTTTGGCGCGATGCTGCTGTTTCGTTGCCTGCAGGGCATTGGCGCCGCACTCGTGCTGAGCTGCGGCGCGGCCCTGGTGATCTCGCTCACCGGGGAAGCGCGACGCAGTCATGCGCTCGGCATCTACACCATGATGCTCGCGATCGGCTTGATGCTCGGTCCGCTGCTTGGCGGTGCGCTGACGGCGATCTGGGATTGGCCGGCGGTGTTCTGGTTCCGGGCCCCGATCGCGCTCACCGCGCTGTTGTTGTTTCGCGGCACGCAGACAGCGCCGCAGCGACAGGCCGCCGATCGCTTCGACGTGCCGGGCGGCGTTGCGCTGGTCGTGGGACTGGTCACGATGCTGCTGGCCATCAACCGCCTGCGCGAAATTTCCGCAATAGGATTCGCCCTGCTGTCGGCGCTGGCCTTTGCGGCCTTCATCTTGCGCGAGAAGCGCGCGGCGCGTCCGATCATCGCCGTCGAGATTCTGAGGGGACCGGGATTTGCGCTGCTCAATCTCGTCAGTGTGCTGCTCAACCTCGCGGCCTTTTCGGTCTGGCTGCTGACGGCTTATTTCCTGGCGCGCGTGCCGTCCTACAGCCTGACCGAAAGCGGCGCCATCCTGGCGACCGCCGCGGCGGGAGCTGCGCTTGCCGCGCCGATCGGCGGCCGGCTCACGGGACGGCATATCTCCGCCAGAGGCCTGGCGATCGCGGGCGCGGCGGCCAATGCTGTCGGTCTGTTGCTGATCAGCGCATGGACGGAGCAAACGCCGACCATGCTGCGGATCGCGGCGCTCGTCGTGCAGGGCATCGGACTCGGCCTCTTTCAACTGGCCTATTCGGATATCGTGACGGCAGCACTTCCGCTGAGGGATCGCGGCGTGGCCGGCAGCCTCGTGTTGCTGACACGAACGCTCGGGACCGTGACCGCTGCTTCGGTCATCTTCCTCGTGTTCGAAATCCTCAACGCGAGATATGGCTTCCTTGGAGGCTTCCAGAGGACCTTTCAGTTTGTGGCGTTGCTGGCCTTTGTCGCAGCCGGACTGGCCGCGCTTTCGCCGCGCAAGATCGGTGGCCCGCCGGATTCATGATGAGCCGATAACGCGGATTTCAGTTTCTGCCCAGATAAGCGACGGCTTCGATCTCCACCAGCACCTCCGCCCCCGCCAGCGAGCGCACCTCGACAAGCGTGGAGGCGGGAAAGTCGCCGGTGAAGAATTCGCGGCGCGCGCGCCAGACCTCTTTGTTGTTTTTGATGTTGACGACGAAGATCGTCATCTTCACCAGATTGTCCATCGTTCCGCCGGCCGCCTTGATGATGCGCTCGATGCGCGAAAATATCTGTTTGGCCTGTTCGTACTCGTTGTCGCCGACCATTCCGGTGCCGCCCTCGAAGGGGCGGGCTACCTGGCCGGAGATGTACAGCGTATCGCCGGCGCGGATAGCGTTGGACCACAGACCGGGACCGGCCTCGGCGAGGTCAGGGACCGGCAGCTTTGTCCTGGGCATGGCGTTCTCCTCGTGAAAATTCACAATTGTTTCTCAACCGATCCGGTCGAGCGTCGCCTTGGAGTGAACCTCGAAATCGGTGTCGGCGCGCGACTTGAACAGGATCGAACCCTGTTGCGTGGCGATCCGGCGCGCCTCGGTGAGATCGGCTAGTCCGCGCTGTCCATCGCCGGCCTGCAGCCGCAACAGCCCGCGCAGGCGATGAAATTCGGCCGCGATCCAGCGCTCGCCGCTCTCGACCTCGGCGGCAATCGCGGCGAAGTTGGCGAGGCCCTCCTCGATCCGGTGCGCCTTCAGGCAACCACCGACGAACACCACGCACCACGCCGTCAGTGACGGCTCATGCGCGGTCATCAACCGCTGGATGCCGCTCTCGGCCTGGCGAAATCCCTTGTCGATCGCGCCGCGGTGGATGGCGGCAACGCCGGCGAGCAGATCGGCATGCGGCCGCCAGAACGGCAGGTCGTGCTGCAGCGTCAGGCTGCGCAGCCGCGAGGCATGGAATGCGAGATCGTCGATGTCTTCCGTGAACGCCGCCAGCAAGCCACCGGCGAACGCCGTCGTAAGGCAAAGCGTCTGGAAATGGCCGCCCGCCTGGGCGTCTTCCAGCGCGATCTTGCGCCAGACCGGGCCGAGCTCACCATCGCCAAGCAGCGTCCATGCCTCGGCCAGCCCAACCTTGACCGCGACGTCGTGCAGCGTCGCGCCGATCTTGTCGAGGGCTTCGCTGTGCAGTTCGGGAACGTACATCTCCAGGAACTGGTCGAACTCGAAAATCGCCTCCTTGAATTCGCCCCTGAACAGCAACGTTGTGCCCATGCAGCGATGCGACATCAATTTGTCGAAGGTGCTGCCGTTCGCCGCCGCCTCGGCGATCTGCCGGGCCACCTGAAGGCGCGCTTCGGTTTCGTTGAACCGGCCCATCCATTTGTGAAACAGCGCCGCCACGATCCGGTCGGTGGTGCCGAGCCGGGTCGACAGTTCGACCGCGGAGTCGATCTCGCGCTCGACCTCGGCCGCGCCATAACCGCGCGCGGCGATCAGCGGCCCGAGGATCTCCAGACGCAGCTCGAATTCGCAGAGATCGCGATCGCTGCCCGGCGGCAGCCTGGAGGCCAGTTCGATCGCGGTCGAAAAATGCGCAACCGCCTCGACCGCGGCGGAGCGCCGCGCGGCGTCCCTTCCGGCGCGCTGCCACCAAGTGACGGCGCGCGCATCGGCACCGGCCTCGGTGAGCTGGTGCGCCAGCACGTGCGGCATCTGATCTGACATGGCGGGGAAGCGCGCCTCGATCGTATCCGCGATCAGCTGGTGAACCCGCAAGCGATCGCGTCGCAGCAGCAAATGGTAGGCCGCGTCGCGCAACAGCGAGTGGCGAAATTCGATCGCTTCGCCGAACGGGCTGTGCCGCTTGACGAAGATACCGGTTTCGACCAGACGTTCGATGCTGGCGGCCATCTCGGCGCCGCCGAAGGGCGAGACCGCGATCAAAAGCTCGACGGGGACGTCGCGGCCGATCGCGGAGGCGAACTGCGCGGTTTCGCGGCCGTATTCGAGCAGGTCGAGCCGCGCCAGCAATGTTTCATTCAAGGTGGCCGGGACCGCATGCGCATCGGTGCTTCCGGGCGAGACGGTCTCGATCGCCTGATAGCCGCGCGCCAACTCCTCGGCAAAGATCGGAATGCCGTCGGAGCGCGCGACGATGGCGTCGATGACCCCGGACGGCATTTTCCGGTCGGCGGCGATCGCGTTTACCAGCCGGCGGATCTCCTGAGGCTGCAGGCGCGTCAGATGCAGCAAATTGGCGTCGCGTTCTTCGGCCCAGCGCGGCGTCTCGCCAGGGCGCATGGTCGCAACCAGCAGCACCGGCAATTCGCGTATCAGCCGCGCCAGTCGCGTCAACAGTTCTGATGTGGACGGGTCGATCCAGTGCACGTCCTCGATGACGATGACCGGACTATCCCGGCTGATCGCCTCGATGATGTCGAGCAGCGCCTCCACCGTTCGCGAGCGGATTTCGGCCGGCGCGAGCTTCTCGAGAAGTTTGCGATCGGCATGCTCGTGGCGCAGCATTTCCGCGATCAGCGCCAGCCGCTCCGAGGTCGCCTGGCCAATCCGTTGCAACAGCGCGTCGAGTTTCTCAAGACGGCCACCGTCCGGCGCGGACACGTCGGTCGCGTAGGCCAGATAGTGCGCGACGGGATGAAACGGCTGATTGGTGTGGATCGGCGAGCACTGCAGGATGAGCCGCTGTTCGGCATTGATCTCGAGCCGGCGATACATCTCCTCGATCAGGCGCGACTTGCCTACCCCGGCATCGCCGGTGATGACCACGATCTGCCCCTGGCCGGCCTGCGCCGCCGTGGCGCGATCGACCAGCCGCGTGATCTCGCTTTCACGGCTGACCATCGGCAAGACGTTCGCGCGATGGTCGGCCGCGAACCGGCTGGCGCCTCTTCGCTCGCCGAGCACGCGAAACACCGCGACGGGTTCCGCGAAACCCTTGAGCGAACGCGTGCCCAGCTCCTCACATTGAAACCGGCTACCGACAATCCCGGCGGTTGCCTCGGCGATCAGCACCTGGCCTGGCAGCGCTTCGCCCTGCAGTCGCGCGGCGAGGTTCGGCGCCTCGCCGACCAGCGAGTCCTGCTCGGAGGCGGCATTGCCGATCAGGTCGCCGGCGACGATCAGTCCGGTCGCGATCCCGATCCGGACCTGGAGGCCGCGCCCGCCCGGCGTGCGCAGCGCTGCGATCGCCTTCGTCAGCGCCAGACCGGTCGCGACCGCACGCGCGGCGTCGTCCTCGCGCGCACGCGGATAGCCGAATGTCGCCAGCACGCCGCCGCCGTAGAGGCGCAGGACGTGTCCGCCGAAGCGGTCGATCACGCCGCCGCAGGCATTCACATAGGAGCCAACAATGTCGTGCACCAGTTCGGGGTCGAAGTGCGACGCAAGGTCGTTGTATTCGACGAGCTCGCAGAACAGCGTCGTGACCTGGCGGCGCTCGAAGATCGGCGAGTGGCCGGCGGAGGGCGCCGGCGCGGAAGCGAGGGTAATGCCCGACTCGACCGAACGGCTCTCGGCGGCGGCGAGCCTGCCGATCGCATCCAGCAGGCGGCGGCGATGGCCGACGGAACTGATACCGAGTTCCGCCAGGTCCGCGCCGGTCAGATGCCGCAGCACGGTCGCGTCGATGTGGTTGTCGACGAACGTCCTCACATAGGCCCCGAGACCGAGCTGACGGAGCCACGTATCAACAAATTCCACGTCCGGACCGGCAACTGGCTTGGTCATCTCAAATCGAACTCGGAGCTAACAGCACACGCATAAGGTATCGGGCAGCATTGCGCCGAAACGGCCAGCGATCAAGTAATCTGCTGATACTATTTCAAAATTGAACGCCGCGCCATGTTGGAAATGCCGCACCGCGGCCGGGCCTCGGCGCTTTAAGCACGCGCGCAGGTTTCACTGCCGGTCAGTGTTCCAAATGAGGTGCGACGCACCGCTTCGTCACTTGCCACCCCTCCGCCGCCAGCGGAACCGATCAATACGCGGCGCGCGATTCCGCGTTGCCGCGGCATGAGATGCCCGAGCTTTTGCCAAATCGTCGTCCCTCGAAGGTAGAGGGCGCAGGGAATGCCGGGCGCTGGCCGCACCCGCAGCCTCGTTTGCAAAAACAAAACAAGCAAACGAGCGTAGTCACCACAGGTAAAGCCGATACATCCGGCACTCCCTGCGCAATGGTTTTACGGCTTACTCCGTGCTCTCCCCGGGGTATCGGGCTTGTTAGCCCCCGTCGCTTGTCGGTCATCCCAACAAGCTTGACACCAGCGTCGAGGTGCCAGGACCACACGGCTTGACCGCACGCGACTGCACCGCACGCCTTGCGGCACGACCGCGTCCATCGCACCCCGCACCACGAATCGTGACGACGCGTTTCGCCCCTCATGCGGGCGGGATGGCCGGGTTATACGCCTGTATTCCGATTTTCGTAAAGAAGATTATTTTTGCGGCGAGGGCTGGACATCGCCGATGATTTATGAATCACTGCCACGCGTGCAAACGAAAAAGACGCACGCAGGCCAACACAGGTACGCCGAAATCACTCCGGCACTCCCTGCGCCATGGTTTTACGGCTGCTCCGTGCTCTCCCCGGAGTACCGGGCTTGTTAGCCTCCGTCGCCCCGGGCTCTTGACCCGGGGCTTGACCCCAGCGTCGGGGGACAGGACCACACGGCTTGACCGTACGCATCGTGCCGCACGTCTTGCGGCACGACTACGTCCATCGCAGCCCGCACCACAAATCGTGACGATCGCGAAACGCCCCTCATGCGGGCGGGATGGCCGAGTTATGCGCCTGTGTTCCGGTTTTCGCAAAGAACAATATTTTTGCGTCGGGGGCTGGACGCCGCCCACGATTTATGAATAGCCGAAGTGTTCTGCCCGTCGGGCTGGAAAGGCATAGGACGCCTCTGGGCTTAAGGCGTTAGTTGTCAGTTACTGCCCTTGTGTCTAGCTTCTACCCAGGGATGCCACCTGCTAAACTGCGGTCTTACAACCCATTCTTGGCAGGCACCGTGAGCATCTCGTCCATTGAAAGTTTCATTCGCCGGGTGAAATCCACGGCATCTGATAACAAATCTATTACTGTCTACCGTGGTCACAGTGACCGCGTAAGCTATACGCTTTCTCCTTCCGTCCTCCGCAAACCATCGTACCGGAGAGACGAACGAAATATAATACGGGAGATCATCGCGCTTCATCCATCAGAGTTCAGCGATGACCTAACGCGCAATTCGGCCCCCTCGGAAGTGCAGCGGCATCTGACCGCCGATCTCGTAACGCTGAAGATGAAAGTCGCAAATTTTCGTTAGCCAATCGACCGGATCTGCGGCTCACAAAATGGCGGGATAAGGCCTAGAAATCGACTCACAAGGAAGCCCGACTCGCTTAAAATGCTTTTCTCCGCTAGTTGAACTTTCCTTTTCCTATCTGGGCGGAACTTGGATTCATCAAGCCAACCCTTGCCGCGCGCAAACCTGACATTCGAGGTGGTCGACGACCTCGTCGGTGCGCACGCGCGCGGCCGGCTCAAAGGAGCGCCGCAGGTTCGCTACTCCCCGACAGAAATTGGCCGCTGATCGAATTGATGATGGAAGCCAGCAATGGGCGAACGGGGCCACTTGCTCCAAACCGGCTGGCTCGATCCCATCACGCAAATGGATTTTCGACCGCGCTCGCCAGCAACCAGAATATCTGGCTGGACGAGCCGCGACGCCGCGGTTTCATGCGGACGACGTTTGATCCGCGGGTCGAAGCCGACGATCTTCAGCGCAACCGTTTCCTGATGGCGGCGCGACGGCGGCGGAAACAGCTGGTCTCGTAAAGCCGGTCGCGCAATGCCTCGCTGCTGCTTTGCGAGAAATGGAATCCAACATCCATGAGCACTCGGGCCGCGCCGCGACCGGCATTCTTGCATTTCAGTCGCGGCCGTCGCTGTTCGAATTCGTCGCGGCCGATGGCGGCGTCGGTGTTCTGGCGACTTTGCGTGAGGACGAAGAGTTCGCCGATCTCACCGACCATGGTCTTGCGATGCACGCGGCGCTTCAGGAAAACGTCTCGCGCTATGGCCGCGCGTCCGGTCACGGCAACGGCTTCCGCGACCTGTTTCTTGGCCTTGCGCATCTCAACGCCGACTTGCGCTTCCGGTCGGGCGATCATGCGTTGCTGATCAGCGGGCCGCAGCCCGAATTGAAAACGGCGCGCTTGGCGCAGAAGACACCGTTCAAGGGCTTCCTTGCCGCCGTTCGTTGCCAGCCGATGATGCCGAAATCAGCTACCCGCCATTGACAGGGTTTCGATCCGCGCCCGCATGGTGGCGATGTTTTCGACGAGAAGATCGTCGATCGGCTGACCGTTAAGCGTCAGCTCCGCGATCTTCTTCATCTTGCCGTCGTTGCCGAGATAGAGCCGTTGGCGGTGGACGGAATTCATGAAGGCGGACGTGTCGATATACGTCACGCGGCCGAAGGCAGGGGCCAGCACGGGATCGCCGTTGATGCCACCGATCATCACGAGGTGAAGCGGGCGGGCAACGCGCGCGGGAAGCTGCGCCAGTTCGCTGAGATGGAAGCCAACCGCTTGCGCCACGCCGCACCGGTCTTGAACTCAAACGCCACGTCGGTCACCTCGGCGCGTGCCGCGATGAAGTTCGCGAGACGGCAGTAATCGTGCGGCGTCCGGGCGTTCAGGTGATAGGCGCTGGCAATGCCCGCGGCGACGATCTCTTGCCACGTCATGCCAATGCGCTTCATGGCGTGCATGTCGTTGTAGCGCACCTCGTCGGTGAACATCGAATAGTTCGGGCCGGTGATTAGGGCAACCCCGAGCGCGCGGAGCGCAGCCAGAAGGGTCCGCGTTTTTCGCTCAGCTTCCACCATGCCTCGATAGGCTTATCGCGCCCGCTGCCGATCAAGACGATCTGAGCATGCGGCGCGATGCCAAATGTCGCCTCGATCTCGGCGCGGCTCAGTGAAGCGTGGCCGTCCGTCTGCCGGTAGAAGCGCCGCAGCGGCAATGCGACGGCAGGGATGTCGAGCGGACCGCGCGGCGGTTGCCGTGGTAGATGTAAGGAATGTACGAGGGGAGCACCGATGCCGCGCAGGGTGCGGCGCGCGGAATATTGTCGAGCTCCAATCCGTTAACCTCCCGCATTCGATCCCGGAAGCCGAGCGGATTGTTAGGGCACATGCCATCGCAGGTGTCGGGCTTGCCGCAGCAGTCGTCGAGACAGGAAAAGGCATGCTGCTTTTTGCGGATGCCGCCGCAGGTGGCCAGATCGGGACAGCCGAGGCAACCGAGCGCCATCGGCAATGCCTCGCCTTCGTCCCAACGCCGCCGCTGGTGGCGTGGCCCGGGGTGACCCGTTGTTCCGATGGGCGGGGGGTCAGTCGCAAATGCCGATCTCCACGGTTTGGCTGATGGGCTGAACCGAGATGATCTCGCCTTCGGCGACGCCGGCACCCTCGCGAAGATGGGCGATGAACTCAGCCGGCGCATAAGGGCATTCGGCAATGATGGTGTTCAGGCGCTGCACGATCACCTTGTCCTTCACTAGACGGAGCAAAACTTTCTCCCCGCGCTCACATGGCCTCACCGAAGATGTCGGCGCGGGCCGTGCGCGAAACGATTGGCATGTCGCGGCAGAACAGCTTAGGCGAATGCATCTCGACGAGGCGGCGGTCAAGCACACGGTTAAAGCTCGGCGCAGTAGTACGAATGAAATCCAGTCCCATCAGACAATCTCCAGGACAGGCCGGTACTTCTTGGTGCGGCCCTGCAAAATTTCCACAACAAGACTTTTCGCCGCCAAGTGATGCAAGGCGGTTGTTCCACGCGGTGGCGCCAACCGTGTCGATCGAACGGGATTCTTCGTGCAGTTGTGCGGCGGTGGTTTCGCGTTTGCGGTTGACGAGGAAGAGCGTTTCTTGAAGCTTCTCGTCGAGCTGCCGCAGAGCTGCACGTCACCGATCTGGCCCGACGCGGTCCGTGCTGCAGGTCAGGAACGCATCGCCTGAACGGCGCAGCATTTCCTCGATCTCCTCTCGCACCTTGTCCGACAGGTTTGCGGCGACGACGTAGCCGGGCTGGTGGCGAAGCCGGAGATGGTCGCGCAGCGGCACTAGCATCTCGCTCAGGTATGAAGACGTGGCGAAGTCCACGCCGGAGAAGTCCAGGAGCACCAGCGTGGGCTCAGGAAGTTCGGGGAACTGCTCGAGCGCCGCCACAAAGGCGCGCTTGCCCGAAAGCCGTCCGGCAAGGATGGGGTCGATACCGAGGCGGAGCATAGGTAGAGCTGAGGATCTTCATCTATCTCACTGAGTTGAGTGGGATAGATATAGCGGGTCATCAACGTCTTCGCAACAACAAATTGGGGCTTCTCGAAAGGTTTTTGGATTCAAGAGCTTGCGGCGGCCATTGCACCCCGAAAAGCTGAGCACGGTAAATCGATCCTCGTCAAAACAGCCAAACCCACCGGCTTGAGAGCCATTCGTGACGCCGCCGGCAATAGGTGGCGCGCCGTTATGCAGAACTCCGCGACCAAGGCGGATGCACGCGGCTAATTCGCAAACCGGAAATGCATGACGTCGCCGTCGGCGACGACATAGTCCTTGCCTTCGAGGCGGAGCTTGCCGGCGTCGCGCGCGCCCGTTTCGCCGTTGAGCGCGACATAGTCGGCATAGGCGATGGTCTCGACGCGGATGAACCCGCGTTCGTGAAGCAAGTTCCGATCGGTGCGGCCGATCCGCGTGTCAGGGCGCGGACCGACCAACTCAGCCGAACTCGTAGACAATGACCCATAGCGGCCGTCGCGCCGGCCGCCGCTCAGACCGCCCGAACCTGGGCAAGCCGCTTGATTGCGTGCGCGTCGTCCCAGCAGACGGCGGCTTCCCATGCGGCTGAAGCTTGCGCGGCGATGTCATACGCGCCGGCGTCGAGACCGGCGGCGTTGTGGGGCAGCGCCAGGTCGAGATCGGGGACGTCGACATGCAACTCGTCCCAGTCGATCAGCGCGACCCGATCCGCGGTGATGCGGATGTTGCGCGGGTTGAGGTCGCCATGGACGACGCAGGTCGGACGTCCGACCAGCCGTGCCCACGCGGCGCGGCATCGCGCGACGCCCTCAGGCGGCATTGCGCCGAGGTCGATCCTCGTCCCGGTCCCGGTGTGCAGCAGGTCGGTCGACGATCGCCAGCCCGGACGCTGCGGCCACCCCGCCGTCATCAGGTGCAGCCTGCGCAGCATGTCGGCCACGCGACGCCAGTCGGCCTCCGTCTCTGGCGGTCCGCCCTCCAGATACGTCATCACCATCAGACCGTCCGCGAACAGCCGGCCGTCTGTCGTCGGGATCGGCACCGGCACGGTCAGACCCTTGCGGTCGAGGTGTTGCAGGAGCGCGGTCTCCCAGGCGAGATCGGCATCGCGCCTCGCGCCCAGACGACCGACCGCAAGGCGCCCCTGGACGCGCACGCTCCACACGTCGTTGGCGACCCCGCCGGCGAGCGGCGCGATGCGCGCTGCGTCTTCACCCCACTGCCCGAGTGCCTCCCATCCGATTGGCGACATCAAGGGCACTTCTCGACGACCTGGCGGACAAAAGACATTTGGCGACCTATTGGCGATGCGGCGATTGCACAGGAGTGGCCCCGTCATGTCCGCCAAGGGCTCGCTCGGGAAAGCGTGACATACCTGACAGGGCTCGGTTAAGATATCGCAATATTGCAACGGATCGCTTCATGCGTTTGGGGCACTTCCATGTACCATTTTCCCCTGCTCGATCCGCTACGCTTCGGGGCCGCCTTCGGCGTCGCACTTTTTCACCAGCTGTTCTGGTCGTGGGCCTGGGTTTCGATTGGCCACCCGGGGTTCGAGCGCACCGTCGGCGCCGACGTTCTCTATCCGCACGCCGCGCCCTTCACGTGGTTTGGTTGGGTGGGAGTTGAGATATTCTTCGTTATTTCCGGTTTCGTCATAGCGAACTCCGCGAGCAGGTCTTCGCCGACACAGTTTCTCCTTGGCCGCGCGCTCAGGCTGTATCCAGCGGTCTGGGTTTGCGCCACCGCCACCCTCCTCGTTCTGCTTATCTTTGGCGGCGGACCGGCATCCAAATTCATCATGCCCTACATCCACGCCATGCTGCTCGTCCCCGAGGGAGTCACGAAGCAATCGCTCGACGTCATTTACTGGACGCTTGCGGCCGAGATGGCGTTTTATGTGCTGGTGTTTTGCGCGATGCTGACGAAGAAAATCACGCTGCGGCACTTCGCCTTCGGCCTCACCGTCTGGAGCGCGGTGTTCAACGCTGTCGCGTTGCTGGTCCTGTTATGCACGACGCCAGTCGACCTGCCCTCCGTGTCGCCGGCCAACGTGCCGTATCTCGTTATTCTGTTGTTTCGGGTGCCGTTCGCGGCATTGCTGTTGAACCACGGCTGCTTCTTTGCGCTGGGCATCTGGCTCTTCATTTCCGCAAACAGACGGCTGACGTCGATTGAACGGATCGCCGTCGCCGTCACGTGTCTTTCGGGCGCGGCAGAAATTTACTTTTTTGCCTCTTTCTTTTTGACATGCATCCCTGCCATCTCGGGTCAGTCAGCCTTTGTGCCGATCCTGGTCTGGGCGGCGGCGGTGAGCCTCATTGCCTATGACGCGAACAGGAACAGGCGTCCTGCAGCCGCCGCTTTGCGTGAAGCGCCGGCCTTCTTGCGGACGCTTGGGCTGATCACCTATCCGCTCTATCTCACCCATAACGTCATTGGCGCAGAGATCATTCATGCCCTGATCAATGCCGGTCTCAATGCCACCGCGGCCGTATGGGTCGCGCTGGCCATGCTCGTCCTGGCCTGCTGGTTCATTTGTGCGACGATCGAGCCGGCCGTCAGAGGCGCGATGGCGAAAGCCATTTCATATTTCGGACTGCGTCCTGAAAAAATGCCGGCATCGCGGCGCACGCTGTTTGCCCGCGGGCTGGGCCTTCCGCCCGTCCCGAAGATGACCACCAATTCGGCACGAAGCATCGGGTGAAAGTCACCAGAGACATGGTGGATAAAGACCTGCGCGGCAGATATGCCGCCGGGCGGATGCTCGCAGCCTTTTTCCACACGCGGCGGCTCTCTCCGCTCGTGCTCGGTTTCATCGGCAGGGCTGCGCTGGGAAGAAACACCAGAGGACTTGTCTGCCAGCAGCTATACGTTCCGAGCAGAAATGGTGGGGCGCCCATTCGCGTGAGAGTCTATCGGCCGACCGCGGCAGCTGGACCATTGCCGGTCATGCTGTATTTGCACGGCGGCGGTTACTTTCTCGGGGTGCCCGAGCACTTCGGCTCAATCATCAGGGACTTCATCAAAACGGTACCATGCATCATTCTCGCGCCGGACTACAGAAAGGCCGTTCAAGCGCCCTACCCGGCCGCATTCAACGACTGCTACGACACCCTGCTATGGATAAGGGACAATGCGGTCTCCATCGGTGGAAGAGGCGACAGGTTCATCGTGTCGGGCCATAGCGCGGGCGGAGGGCTTGCGGCGGCCGTCTCGCTCAAGGCGACCGATACCGGCGATGCAAAACTGGCTTTTCAAATGCCGATCTATCCAATGATCGATGACCGGCAGAACAGCGCCTCGGCTGTCGGGAACAACGCACCTGTTTGGGATGCGAAGGCCAACAGGCTGGCATGGTCGCGTTATCTCGATGGCTTGACGAAAGTGACGCCTTACGCAGCGCCGGCACGCTGTACCGACTATACGAAATTGCCGCCGACGATCACTTACGTCGGGGGTATCGAGCCTTTTCGGGATGAAACGAAAACCTACGTTGCGAACCTTCGTCGGGCCAATATTCCCGTTGAATTCGAGATATTCGATGGCGCGTTTCACGCGTTCGACATGATGGTACCGAACGCGCCAATCAGTAAGCGGGCAAATCGGTTCCTGCTGGAAAACTTCCGGAAGTTTGTCCGGCGGTATTTCCCGTAAGATCAGCCCCCCGGGCCGTCCTTCATGATGTAGCCCATCAGGTCATCCACGTTGTGCTCCAAATCCCGGATGATGTCCTTGACGACGTCTCCGATCGAGATCACGCCCACGACCTTGCCCGCGTCCAGCACCGGCAGATGGCGAAAACCGCGCGCGGCCATCATTGCCATGCAGCCTTGCAGCGGATCGTCCGGCTTGACCGTCACTGGGTTGCCCGTCATCACCTGGCCCACCGGCGTCTGCTTCGCATCGAGCCCGGGCAGCAGCACTTTGATGGCGCAGTCACCCTGGGTCACGATACCGACCAGCACGTCGTCATCGATGACCAGCACCGACCGGACCCGCTTGTCGCGCATCTGGCGCAAGGCTTCGATGACCATGTCGCCGGAACGAACATGGATCAGGGCGCCACTCTTGTGGGCCAGAGCGTTTTTTACCGTGCTCATCGATCTCCTCTCGTGGGCCCTGTCCTGCCCCGCCCTGATGGTCCGCATTGAAGGGTAGTCAAAATATTCTGCCTTGTCAGCACCGCGCCGATGCTGCCTACCTATTCGGGTACGCCCGCCAGCCGGTATGCTCGCACGCGGCTATCACCCGCCGATTCCACGTCGTCAGCTGAAGACGTCATGATTCACTGCCAAAGGCTGAGGTACAGATGCCGAAAACGATTGCTGAACTGATCGAACAACGGTTTGGTCTCCCAGGCGCAGCGGGGCACGACGCCCCGGCGGAAGACGAGCTGGCGGCTATTCTCAGTCACCGCACCCACCGGCGCTACACCGATGCGCCGATCTCCGAAGATTTGATGCAGCAAGTGCTCGCCGCCGGTCTGTCGGCGCCGGCCAAATCCGATCTGCAGCAAGTGGCCATCATTCGCGTCGAGAACGCCGGCATCCGCCAGGCGATCGCCGAATTGCTGCCGTCGATGCCGTGGGTCGCGCAGGCGGCGCGGTTCATGGTGATCTGCGGCGATTCGCGCCGTATTCGCCGCGTCTGCGAGCTGCGCGGCATCCCGTTCGCGAACGACCACCTCGATGCCTTCCTGAATGCCGCGAGCGACGCCGCCATGGTGCTGCAAAATCTGATCCGCGCCGCAAGCGCGGCAGGGCTTGGCGCATGCCCCATCAGCGTGATCCGCAATCATGCCAGCCGTATTGCCGAATTGCTGGCGCTCCCCGATCATGTATTTCCATTGGCGGGGCTTTGCCTCGGCTGGCCGTCACGCGAGGGGTTTGTCAGCATGCGCTTGCCGACGGCGCTCACGGTGCATGTCGACCGTTACGACGATACCAAACTCGAGGCCGAGATCGACGGCTACGACCGCCGCCGCAATGCGCGCCACGCTATCCCCGAGAGCGACTGGCGCCAGGTCGAGCGTTTCGGCAAGCCATCGTTCTATGGCTGGTCGGAGGACAAGGCGCGCCAGGTCTCCGTCCCCGAACGGCAGGATTTTGGCGCCTTTGTTCGCCGCCAGGGTTTCAAGCTGGATTAGGCAATGACCCAAGGTCGGGTCGGTCATTCCGATCCGAGGATTGCCCCCCGCCACGCCAATCATTTCATAATGCCGGCAAGCCGCAAGCGAAACGCTGCAAACATGACGGAGGGAGCGAATGGCCTATACCCTTGAGCAATTGAGCGCCGACATCCGCAAGACGCTTGAAGGCGGATTCGGGGGCGACCGGCAAGCAGCAGGTGTGCAAGCTCGTGTCGAAGGCGCTGCTCGACCAGGAATTCATCGCCAAACACCTGACCGCCGAGCAGTGCCGCCCGCGCAAGGTGTTGTACGAGGATCCGGAACTCGGCTTCTGCGTTTGCGGACATGTTTACCCGAACGCCGCTAGCGGCGCGCCGCACGATCACGGCTCCAGCTGGGCGATCTACGGCCTCGCGGTTGGCGATACCGAGATGACCGACTGGCGCGTCGTCAGGAAAGGCGGGGGTGACGAGCCTACCTTGGTCGAACCCGCCAAAACCTATGTCCTGAAGCCGGGCGATAGCCACTTCTATGACGTCGGCGTCATCCACTCGCCGAAGCGCGACGGACTGACCAAGCTGGTGCGTGTCGAAGGCAGGAACCTCGACCACATCAAGCGTTCGAATATCAAGGCGGCCTGAAGCGGGCGGATCGAGGGCATGCCGGACAGCAAGATCAAGCGCATCGATGCACGGGCATTGAAGGCGCAGCTTCACGATGGCGGCGAGTTGGCCTTGCTCGATGCGCGCGAGGAACTGCCGTTCGGCAAACGCCATCTTCTGATGGCATCTTGCGTTCCGCTCGAGCCGGCTGGAGCTGCTGGTCGACGATCTGGTGCCGCGGCGCGGCGCGCGCGTCGTCTGGTGTGACGATGGCGAGGGATTGGCGGAACGCGCCGCGGAACGGATGTCCGCGCTCGGCTATCAGGACGTCGCCTGGCTCGACGGCGGACTCGCGGCGTGGGAGGCGGCGGGCTTCCGCATCTACAGCGGCGTGCACGTGCCGAGCAAGGCATTTGCCGAAGTCGTCGAGCACGAGGCCGGCACGCCCTGGATATCCGTCGAGGAGCTTCAGGCGTTGATCGATCGAAAGGCCAATATCGCGATCTACGACAGCCGCTCCTACGAGGAATATCACAACAACAGCATTCCGACGGCCATCAGCGTCCCCGGCGCCGAGCTGGTCTATCGCTTCGCCGATCTCATGCCGTCTTCAGATACGACTGTCATCGTCAATTGCGGCGGCCGCACACGCAGCATCATCGGGGCGCAATCGCTGATCAATGCCGGCGTGCGCAACAAGGTCGTGTCGCTGAAGGACGGCACCATGGCCTGGCACCTCGCCGGCCTCGAGGTGGTGCATGGGGCGACGCGAAGGCCGCCCGAGGTCAGTACGCACGGACTGAAGTCTGCGACTGAAGCCGCCGCACGGGTGGCGGCGCGCTGCGGCATCGCGCGCATCGACAAGCCTGCGCTCGAAAAATGGCGCGCCGAGGCAGGCGAGCGCAGCCTCTATGTGCTGGATGTCCGCTCGCCCGAGGAATACGTCGCCGGCCATTTGCGCGGCGCGCGTTCGGCGCCCGGCGGCCAGCTCGTGCAGGAAACCGACTCGCATCTGGCGACCTGGGGCGCCCGCGTCGTGCTGGTCGACGACAACGGCGTCCGCGCCACCATGACGGCGTCGTGGCTGAAGCAAATGGGCTGGACCGATGTCGCGGTTCTCGCCGCGGGCGCCGCCGATGGCGACTGGGAAACCGGACCCCATGTGCCGGTTGTTCTCGGCCTCGAAGCGACGTCAGCGCCGCAGATCGACGCAATGGCGCTGCACGGTCGACTGGCCGCAGGCACGGTCATGGTGATCGATCTCGAGCTGAGCAAGCGCTACGCGCTGGGCCATATTCCGGGCGCCTGGTTTGCCGTCCGATCGCGGCTTGCCGCTGCGCTGGCAAAGCTCCCCGCCCATCAAGCGATTGTGCTGACGTCGTCCGATGGCGCGCTCGCAGCATTGGCGGCGGCCGAGTTGCAAGCCGTCGCATCCGTGCCCGTCATGACACTTGCCGGCGGCACGCAGGCCTGGGTCGCGGCGGGATTACCCCTCGAAACCGGCACCACCCGCATGGCCGACCAGGCGGATGATGTTCACCTCATGCCACGCGAGCGCGGCCAGGACCGTGAAGCGGCGATGCGCGAATATCTGACCTGGGAAATCAATCTGGTCAACGACATGGCCGAGGACGACGACCACCGCTTCCGCATCATCGCATGAGGTTGCGGAGGAATTGGGGAGGGCGAAATGGATTTCACTGGCAAGGTCGCACTGGTCACCGGCGGCGGTAACGGCATCGGCCGCGCGACGTCCGTGGCGTTCGCGCGGCAAGGTGCGAAGGTGGTGGTGGTGGACCGCGACGGCGACGGCGCCCAGGCGACCGTCGGCATCATCCGTCAGAACAACGGGGACGCCGTTGCAGTGACGGCCGATGTCACCAAGGCCGCCGACGTGAAAGCTTACGTGAAGGCGGCTGTCGAAACCTACGGGCGCATCGACTGCTTCTTCAACAATGCCGGCATCGAGGGAAAGCTGGCGCCGACCGCGGAATATGACGAGGCCATGTTCGACGCTGTGATCGGCGTGAACGTAAAAGGCGTATTCCTCGGCCTGCGCCACGTGCTGCCGGAGATGATCCGGCAGGGCGGCGGCGCCGTGGTCAACACCGCCTCGGTCGCCGGCCTGGTGGCGACGCCGGGCATGCCGGCTTATGTGGCGTCGAAGCACGCGGTGATCGGGCTCACCAAGACGGTGGCAGGCGAAGTCGCGCGCCAGGGTATCCGGGTGAACGCCGTGTGCCCCGGGCCGGTCGACACGCGGATGATTCATTCGCTGGAGGAACAGATTTCGCCCGCTGACCCGGCCGCGGTCGGCGCGCGCTATCAGGCCGCGATCCCGAGCGGGCGCTACACGACGGTGGACGAGATTGCCAACATGGTGCTCTTCCTCTGCTCCGACCTCGCCTCCAATACCACCGGCGGACAATTCGTCGTCGACGGCGGGCGTAGCGCGACCGGCGGCGCTGTGACCAATCTGGTGAGGCAGTGAACCAGGAACGCTAAGTCACACGGTTCGATAAGAAGGGGATATCGCGCGGAGCGCTCATGTCCGAAAAGGGCCATAAGCGACATCCAGTTTCGTGGCACTGAATCGCCCGAAAGTGACGGGAAAAACGGGACGCCGCCTGTTGCTGGGCGCACTGATGATGTATTCACTTCAAAGGGTGGCCACGCGAGAACCGGCGAGCGTATCGTCTGCGTTCCCCCGGCAACTACACCAAGTTTTTAGGGGAATCCAATGAGTGCGCTTCGTCTTGACCATATCCTCGCAAGCGCAGCCGTTGCGTTTCTCCTCGCTGCGCCGATATCTGCGCTTGGGCAGCAGGCGGAGTCGTCCCACGCAGGTCTAACCGACCCGTCGAAAACAGGCGATGCCTCTCCCGGCGCGCCCCTCACCGCGCCGCCGGCCAGTGCTGCGCAAACGGCTGCTCCGGCGAGTATGCCCGAGCAGGCTCGGACGGCTGATCCATTGGCCTCGCTCGATCCTGCCGACCGCGCGGTCGCGGAGCGGGTTCGCGATCTCCTGGCGATGAAACCGAACCGCATTTTCACAGACGAAAAAGCTCAAGCGGCTGTCGAAGCCTTCTATCAAAAACGCAATCTGGCGCCGCTATGGCTCGACAAGGGCGTGGAGAATGCGCGGAGCAAGGCGGTGATTGCGCGTCTCAAGAACGCCGATGCCGACGGGCTCAACCATGCCGACTACAAGATTCCGGCCTTTGCCGGGCTTTCGCCGGACGCGCTGGCCGAGGCCGAACTGAATCTCACGCAGACGACGCTGACCTATGCGAAGCACTTGCAGTCTGGACGTATGCCTTCTCACCTGGTGAGAGAGGACAACATCGCGCTGCCGCAACGCGCGCCCGATCCAGCCGTGGTGCTGGCGGCCGTCGCCGAGGGGAACGACGCCGGCCAGGCGCTCGAGCAGTTCAGCCCGCCGTACGAAAATTATCAGAAGCTCAAGGTAGCGCTGGCGCAGCTGCGCGGCAAAACGGCTGGCGGTTCCGGCGACGCGATCCCGGCTGGTAAGGTGCTCTCCCTCAACCCAAAGCGTCCGATGGAAGATGCCCGCGTTCCGCAATTGCGCGAGCGGCTTGGTGTTTCCGGCGAGGCCAGCGATCTGCGCTACGATGAGAAACTTGCCGAGGCCGTCAAGGAATATCAGCGGAGCAACGATCTGCCGCCGACCGGCAATCTGGATGCTCGCACGGTCAACAAACTCAATCCGACGAACGACAGCCGCATCGATACCATCATCGCCAATATGGAGCGCTGGCGCTGGTACCACCGCGACGTACGCAAATCGCGTGTGGAGGTCAACGAACCAGACTTCACCCTCAAGGTGATCCAGGACGGTCGGCAGATTTGGACATCGCGTGTCGTGATCGGCAAGCCGAGCATGCCGAGCCCGCTCCTGGCGCAACAGATGGATTCCATCTCCATCAACCCGACCTGGAAGGTGCCAGCGTCGATCGTTCGGAACGAGTACCTGCCGGCGGAGGCGAGAGCACCCGGTACGCTGGCGCGTATGGGGTTTCGCATGAAACGCGTCAACGGCGAGATGGAGATCGTGATGCCGGCGGGCGGCCAGAATCCGCTCGGGCATATCAGATTCAATTTCTTCAACCGCTTGACGGTGTTTCAGCACGACACCCCGGACCAATATCTGTTCGCCCACGTCGTGCGGGCCGAGAGTCACGGCTGCATGCGCGTGCAGGATGCTCCCAAATACGCCGAAGTCCTTGCTGGCATCGTGCACCCTGAGCTGCAGTGGACGGCGGAGAAGGTCAAGAGCCTGTACGCCGACGGCGTCGAACAGGAAATTCCGCTCGAGTCGGGGCCGATCTGGATCTACTTGACCTATCAGACTGCCTTCGTCGACGACGCGGGCAAGCTGCAGATACGCCGCGATCTCTACAACCTCGACAGCCGTGTGCTGGCAGAGATCAAGGCGGCGCGCTCAACTGCGAATCCGGCATCGGACGGAAAATCTGCAGCGACGACAGCGGCTCCTGCATCGGCTGCACCCGCCCAGCGCCGCAAGCCCGCTCCAATGGACAAGTCCGATCGTAGTTTGATCTGAGAGGATCGAAGTGCCACCGTTGTTGGCTATGGGGCCTAAGGCGACATTCCGAAGTCGCTTGCGGAAGTCTGCTTCACGGCGGACGCGGACATTGCGCGCGCCCGCCTCGCCGTTGAGCGCGACATAGTCGCATAGGCGATGGTCTCGGCGCGGATAAATCCCTTCTCGAAATCGGTGGGATCACGCCTGACGCCGCACGGTCGGACTGCGCTAAGGACTCGACCGGGGTTTTGAAGTTGCCGTGGCCCACTGCGGTGGAACGATCAACAGGGCCCCGACGGCTTCGACAAGAAGCTGATAGGCACCGTCGACGATGTCGTCCAGGGATGGCGTATTCTGAAACATGTTTCGCGCTTCAATCAGGAGCAGCTCCCGGGTCGGCATGTTCGGCAGGTGCCAATTCCAGGGCAAATCAACCTGATATCGCAACGCCAGCAGCGCGTCCCGAATCAACGGCAATTCCGACTCATGAACCGATGATTTGATCGCCTGCGCGATGTAATCGGGATTGAAACGTCCGGCGAGTTGCTCTGCCGTTCTTCGTAAGGCGCGTGATCCCAAACGCTGTTCATTGCGCAGCAACTGCTCGGAGGGGGCCTTGAGATTCCAGATAATCCCGAGCCAGGACAGGAGCACGAGAATATAATATGTCAAATCGATCTCCCACCAACGGAAGCCCTGTCGCGCGCTGCTTTGGCACGCGTGATGATTGTTGTGCCAACCCTCACCCATCGTGAACAAGGCCAGCAGCCAGTTGTTGCGGGAATCGTCTGCCGTCACATACCGCTTGCTGCCGCGAACGTGGGCGAGCGAATTGATGCAGAATGTTGCGTGGTACAACAGGACGGTGCTCCAGAGAAAGCCGACCACGAGCCCGGACCATCCGGCAATGAGAAAGCATAGCGCTCCGAGCACGATTGCCGGCAACACCTCGAATTTATGCAGCCACATCAACTCGGGATACGAAGCAAAATCGGAGACCTTCACCAGGTCAGTGGCGTCATGCTGTCGGTAGAAAATCCAGCCAACGTGACTGTACACGAAGCCCTTGTGCCTGGGTGAATGCACATCCTGTTCGGTATCCGAGTGCAAATGATGATGCCGATGTTTTGCGGCCCACCACAGCACGCTTTTCTGGGCCGTACTCTGCGCGAGGAACGCAAGGACGAATTGAAATACCCGACTTGTCGAATATGCCCGATGCGAGAAATAGCGATGATACCCGCCGGTGATCGCAAACATGCGCAGCAAATATAACGCGGCGCAAATCGCGACCGCTTGCCAGGTGACACCCGACCAGATCGCGGCAACGCAGCCGGCGTGGACCGCCAAAAAGGGGACGAGATCCGGATACAGGATATCGTCGCGACCGGAATCGGTATGAATCGACAAGCTCAGGTCCCCAACTGTCTTGATACGCCGGCCATCGCAAGGACGGCCGAAGGCTTCGTCCTAATACCACTTCGGTGCATTGTAACAAAAATACCCCAACGGCGGGTAAAAACTCCGGTTTTCCGCAGGCGGTTTCTTGCCGCAGGCGCACCGAGGTCCGTTGCGGGTCAACAACGGACCTCTCGGCCCCAAAATCCGACTTCCGCTCTTCCTCTCAGGCAGAACCTCGAGATCAGGACTTCGCAACTACCGGGCCGCCGAATTTGAAGTTCAGACCAAGCCGGACGATGTTGTACCGTTCGCGGGTGGATTGGTCCGCCGTCATTCGACGTGAAACGTGGAAACGAAAATCTGCCACCGATCGTCCGGCCTGATGAGGTTATAAGACTGACGCCATTCCCGAACAACGCTGCCGTCCGGTCGCGTATTTTGCCACGCCAACGTGGCAAGAACACTTCGGCCTCCAATTGCATTGCACCTCGAGGTCGACAAAACGAGCGCCACTGGCTCCCTCTCGTTCGTAACGATCAGCCACTTCTTGAAAAAATGCGACCAACTCTTCGCGGGACTGAAAGCAATGGGTGGACCTGTCCCCTCGCATCGAAACGCTTGGCACAGAATAGAACATCGAGATCGCAGCACCGTCCCTTTCAGCGAACGTGCGATTGTAATCGTCGAAGAATTTGCTGATCTCGTCTGCAAGGGTTTGCGGCATCCGACCTCCAACCATGGAAAGGCGACATCGGGCCAAGGCTAGCTCGAACGCAAACTTCGGCCAAATGCTATTTGCGAGCTATGAGGACACGCCCTAATTCGCAAAGCGGAAATGCATGACGTCGCCGTCGGCGACGACATAGTCCTTGCCTTCCAGCCGCAGCTTTCCGGCATCGCGCGCGCCCGCCTCGCCATTGAGCGCGACATAGTCGCCATAGGCAATGGTCTCGGCGCGGATGAACCCCTTCTCGAAATCGGTGTGGATCACGCCGGCGGCCGCAGGCGCCCGGGTGCCGCGGTTGATGGTCCAGGCGCGCGCCTCCTTCGGACCGGCGGTGAAATAGGTGATGAGGTCGAGCAGCTGATAGCCGGCGCGGATCAGCCGGTCGAGGCCGGCTTCTTCAAGGCCCAGCGTATCCAGGAATTCCTTGCGCTCTTCGCGCGACAGGGTCGCGATCTCCGACTCGATCTTGGCCGAGATCACGACCGCGACCGCGCCTTCTTCCTTGGCGCGATTAAACACTTCAGCCGAGAATGTGTTGCCGTCCTTGGCGGAAGCTTCCTCGACATTACAGACATAGAGCACGGGCTTTGCGGTCATCAGCCCAAGCATGCCGAAGGCGCGCTCCTCCTCCGCCTTGCGCTCGACGAAACGTGCGGGCTTGCCTTCGCGCAGCAGCACCAGCGCGCGGTTGACGAGGTCGAGCTGCTCCTTGGCCTCCTTGTCGTTGCCCTTGGCTTTCTTCGACAGGTTGTCGACGCGCTTCTCCAGGCTTTCGAGGTCGGCGAGCATCAGCTCGGTCTCGATGGTCTCGATGTCGGACAGCGGGGCGATCTTGCCCTCGACATGGGTGATGTCGCTGTCCTCGAAACAGCGCACCACATGGGCGATGGCATCGACCTCGCGGATGGTAGCGAGGAACTGGTTGCCGAGTCCTTCGCCCTTGGAGGCGCCGCGCACCAGGCCCGCGATGTCGACGAAGGTCAGCCGGGTCGGAATGATCTGCGCCGATTTTGCAATGTCGGAGAGCTTGTCGAGCCTGGGATCAGGCACGGCAACTTCGCCGACATTCGGCTCGATGGTGCAGAACGGATAGTTGGCCGCCTGCGCCGCCGCAGTCTCGGTCAGTGCATTGAACAGCGTCGACTTGCCGACATTGGGCAATCCGACGATACCGCATTTGAATCCCATAATGTGTCCTGAAGTCCGTTCGCGATATCAGCGCTACGCCGCGCCGTTATCGCTTTGATCAAAAATTCCCTTGGCCTGCAGCGCCAGATGCACCTTGTTCTGGAACGAAGCGTCCTGGCCCGCGGCGAGCAGCCCGGCAGCGTCGGCCACCGCCTCGCATAACGCCGTCACCCATTCGCCGTCGTCCTTGGAAAAATCCGACAGCACGTGGTGATGCACGAATTCCTTGACGCCGGGGTGACCGATGCCGAGCCGCACCCGGCGATACTCGTTGCCGATATGCGCTGATATCGAGCGCAGGCCGTTGTGACCGGCGATGCCGCCGCCGACCTTCACCCGCACTTTCGCCGGCGGCAGTTCGAGTTCGTCCTGGAACACGGTGATCTCGCCGACCCCGAGCTTGAAGAAGTTCGCGGCTTCCTGCACGGCGCGGCCCGAGTCGTTCATGTAGGTGGTGGGCTTGAGCAGGATCACGCGCTCGCCATCGAGCGTGCCTTCCGAGGTCTCGCCCTGAAAGCGGCGGCGCCATGGTGCGAAACCATGACGCCGCGCAATTTCATCGACGGCCATGAAGCCGATATTGTGCCGGTTACGCTGATATCGCGCGCCGGGATTGCCGAGGCCGACAAAGAGCAGCATGACGCGGCATCCCGCGCGCGAGACGTCTTACTTCTTCTTGTCGCCGCCACCGGCAGCGGGCGCCTTCGCACCAGCCGCGGGAGCCGCGCCACCCGCCGCAGGCGCAGCCGCGCCGGCCGCAGGAGCCGCCGCTCCGGCCGCGGGAGCCGCAGCACCTGCCGCGGGGGCCGTAACACCAGCCGCAAGACCTTCAGCCGCAGCAGCCGCGGCAGCCGCAGCCGCCTTCTGCTCTTCGGCGTAACCCGAGGGCGGCACGATGGTCACCAGCGTCAGATCCTTGCGCAGCGGCTTGACGTTTGGCGGCAAGGTCGCGTCGTCAAGATGCAGCGAGTGGCCGATCTCCAGCGAACTGACATCGACCTCGATATATTGCGGGATGTTGTCGACCGAGCATTCGATGTCGATGGTGTGGGTGACGATGTTGACCGTGCCGCCGCGCTTCACGCCCGGCGATGCTTCCGCGTTCTGCACGTGCAGGGGAACGCTGATGCGGATGGTCGCGCCCTCGCCGAGCCGCATGAAGTCGACATGCAGCGGGAAGTCGCGGATGGGATCGAGATGGAAGTCGCGCGGGATCACGCGGTGCTTCTTGCCGTCGAGTTCGACGTCGTAAAGCGTGGTGAGGAAGCGGCCTGCCAGGATGCGCTGGCGCAGGTCGCGGTCATCGACCGAGATCGGCAGCGGGGGCTGGTTGTTGCCATAGATCACTCCGGGAACTCTCCCGGCGCGACGCTCTGCCCGTGCGGCCCCCTTGCCGACTGACGGACGTGCGGTCGCCTTCAATTCCTTGACGGTCGTCGCCATTGTCTCAAGTCCTTGTTTTCAAAAGAGAAAGGCCGCTACGCGGCCCGCTTGTCAGTTCGCAGCAAGCCTCCAGGGGTGCGGGGGCCGCGAAACTGCCGGGCTTGTAGCCCCAAAGGCCATAAATGACAAGGAAATGCAGGGATTTTTTGATCCCTCCCCGCCCCTCATTTCTTGACCTGCTTTGTCTTCGGCTTGGGCGCCTTTTGCGGATGGATCGTCTCACCCTTGGCCAGCATCGCGACGAACTTTGCGATTCTAGCGACCCGCGTCTCCGCCTTCTTGGCGTTATGGGTGCGGTGAAGGATGGCGTAGCGATTCTTCGCATCGAGGGTCTCGAAGAAGGCCGCGGCTTTCTTGTTCTTCGCGAGTGCGGCGCGCAGATCGTCCGGCACGGTTGCCGTGCTCGCCGAGGCATAGGCCCGCTCCCAGCGGCCATCGGCCTTGGCGCGATCGATCTCCCGCAGTCCGGATGCCCGCATCAAGCCCAATTTCACAAGCTCCAGCGCGCGGGCACGATTCTTCTCCGACCAGATGCTGGTGGATTGACGCGGCGTGAAACGGATCAGCCAATGATCGCCGTCGAAGCTGTCGAGCTGGCCGTCGATCCAGCCATGACAGAGCGCGCTATCGACCGCCTCGTCTCTGGAAACACTGGTAATCCCAGACGATTTTTTCGCGATTTTCAGCCACAGGCCGCGCGAAAGCGCAGGTTGCGATATAAGCCACGCGTCGAAAGCCTGCCGCGTCTTGAACGCGACAATTGGCAGATCGCGCCGACCGGCTTTTGCCATTGCCGCAAGCGACCGCGATCAGCCGCCAGTCGAGCCGCCGAGCTTCGCCTCCAACGCCGCGATCCGCGCCTTCAGCGCCTCGTTCTCCTCGCGCGCCAGCCGCGCCATGTCCTTGACCGCCTCGAACTCCTCGCGCTTGACGATGTCGAGGTCGCGCAGGATTTTTTCGGCCTGGTTGCGCACCACCGCATCGACCTCGCGCTTGACGCCCTGCGCCGCGCCCGCGGCGTCGTTCATCAGGCGGCCGATCTCGTCGAAAAACCGGTTGCTGGTCTGGGTCATCCGAGGTCTCCCTGCACGAAACTGTTACAAGAGAATGGCGATCCCCGAGGGGCCATTCAAGAGCCAACGCGCCTTGTCACGCTGCCCTTTCCTTGCAATCGTATCGAGCCCAAGGACATTCCCAGGAATCAGAGAGCGAAAAACGCCCATGATCGACAGCCAGGTTGATATTGCGACCAAGGACGGCAAGACCACCACCTTCATCACCCATCCCGAGCGCGGCGGACCGTTCCCGGTCGTCATCTTCTACATGGATGCGCCGGCAATTCGTGAGGAACTGCGCGACATGGCGCGGCGGCTCGGCACGTCAGGCTACTACGTGATGCTGCCGAACATGTATTACCGCGCCGGCGTGATGGAGCTTGGGCCGATCAATCCCGATCCGGAATCGCCGGAGCGCAAGAAGATGTTTTCGCTGATGGGCTCGCTGTCCATTCCGCTTGTGATGGAAGACACCAAGGCGCTGCTTGCCTATGCCGAGACGCAGAAAGCGGCCAACACCAAGATCATCGGCACGGTCGGCTATTGCATGAGCGGCCGCTATGCGGTGAACGCCGCCACGCATTTCGCCGATCGCGTCAAGGCGGCGGCCTCGGTCTATGGCGTGCAGCTTGCGACCGACCAGCCCGACAGTCCGCATCTCGCCGCAAGCAAAACCAAAGCCGAGCTCTATTTCGCCTGCGCGGAGACCGACGTCTATGCGCCGCAAGAAGTGATCGACAAGGTGTCGGCAGGAATGAAGGGCACGAAGAACGAGGTCGAGGTCTATCCCGGCACGCATCACGGCTTCGCCTTCCCCAAGCGCCCGGTCTACGATCGCGACGCCGCCGAGCGGCACTGGGAACGCCTGCTCGCGCTCTACAAGCGCAACCTTGTTTGAAGCGGCTTGATGCTGTCGCTCCTGCCGCTTCTGATCGTCCTTCCCGTATTCAACCAGGTCGCGATCGCGATCGGGCCGATCGCGATACGCTGGTACGCGCTGTCCTATATCGGCGGCATCGTGGTCGGCTGGATCTATGCGCGGTCGCTGGTCAAGAACGAGAAGCACTGGGGCGGACCGGCGCCGATCACGCTGCCGCAGCTCGACGACTTCATCCTGTGGGTGACCGTCGGCATTATCGTCGGCGGCCGCACCGGCTATGTGCTGTTCTACAATCTGCCCTTCTTCATCCAGCACCCCGCTGAAATCCTCGAGCTGTGGAAGGGCGGCATGTCCTTTCACGGCGGCTTCATGGGCTGCGTCATCGCGGTGATGTGGTTCGCGCGGTGGAATGGCATCTCCATCCTCTCGCTCGGCGACATCACCACCGCGGTCGGGCCGATCGGCGTGTTTCTCGGACGCATCGCCAATTTCATCAACAGCGAGCTGTGGGGGCGGCCCGCCGATCCCGACCTGCCCTGGGCGATGATCTTTCCGAATGGCGGGCCGTTGCCGCGCCACCCGAGCCAGCTCTATGAAGCCGGGCTGGAAGGTATCCTGCTGTTCACGGTGCTCGCGGTGATGATCCGCTTCGGCGCGCTGAAGCGGCCGGGCCTGATCCTTGGCAGTTTCATCGCGCTTTATGGGCTTGCCCGCATCGCCGGCGAGCATTTCCGTGAGCCCGACCCGCAGCTCGGCTTTCTCTGGGGCGGGCTCACCATGGGTATGTTGCTGTCGGTCCCGATGGTAATTGTGGGCGCGATCATTATTGTAGCGGCCTGGCGACGCAAAAGCGTCAATCGTTAATTCCTGACAAGGCCTGACGTGAACACCCCTGAATTTTCGCCGCTGCAGTCCGAGATCAAGAAACTGATCAAGTCGTCCGGCGCGATGCCGGTCTGGCGGTACATGGAACTGTGCCTGATGCATCCCGACCACGGCTATTACGTGTCGCGGGACCCGCTCGGGCGCGAAGGCGATTTCACCACCTCGCCCGAGGTCAGCCAGATGTTCGGCGAGCTGATCGGATTGTGGGCGGCCGCGGTGTGGAACGCGATGGGCTCGCCGCCGATGGTGCGGCTGGTCGAGCTCGGGCCCGGCCGCGGCACCATGATGGGGGATGCGCTGCGCGCGCTTCGCGTGCTGCCGCCGCTCTATCAGAGCCTGAGCGTTCATCTGGTCGAGATCAACCCGGTGCTGATCGAGAAGCAGCGATCGACGCTGTCGGGTGTGCGCAACATCGCCTGGCACGACCACATCGACGAGGTGCCGGAAGGGCCGGCGATCATCCTCGCCAATGAATATTTCGACGTGCTGCCGATCCACCAGGCGGTGAAGCAGCAGAACGGCTGGCATGAGCGCGTGGTGGATATCGACGCTGCAGGCAGACTGGCGTTCACTGCGGCGGCCGAACCGATCCCGCGTTTCGAGGTGCTGCTGCCGCCGCTGGTGCGCGCCGCGCCCGTCGGCGCGGTGTTCGAATGGCGGCCGGATTCCGAGATGATGAAGATCGCCTCTCGCGTGCGCGACCAGGACGGCGCCGCACTGATCATCGATTACGGCCATCTGCGCAGCGACGCCGGCGACACCTTCCAGGCGATCGCGCGCCACAGTTTCACCGATCCCCTGAAGGCGCCGGGACAGGCCGACGTCACCGCGCATGTCGACTTCCAGGCGCTGTCTCGTGCCGCGGAAGATCTCGGCGCGCGCGTGCACGGGCCGGTGACGCAGGGCGATTTTCTGAACCGGCTCGGCATCCAACAGCGCGCTGCGACCTTGATGGCAAAGACCCCATCGCATGAGGTGTCCTCGGAGATCGACGGCGCGCTGAAGCGGTTGACAGGCGGCGGCCGCGGCGGCATGGGCTCGATGTTCAAGGTGCTCGGCGTGTCCGAGCCGCATATCGAGGAGCTGCCGGGGCTGAGCGATGCGCCGCAGCCGGACAACAAATGATCCTCGGCTCTTCGCTTCTCGCCGCAATTCCCGGCATTCGCCATGGCTTCTTCACCCGCGAGGGCGGCGTGTCCGGCGGCGTCTATGCCGGGCTCAATGGCGGCCTCGGCTCGCGAGACGATCCTGCCGCCGTCAGGGAAAACCGGCGCCGCATGGCGGAGCAGCTTGGCGTGGCGCCGGAGAACTTCCTCAGCGTGCACCAAACCCATTCGCCTGATGTGATCGTCGCGACCGGGCCTTGGCCCGGACCCGCGCGACCGAAGGCGGATGCGATGGTGACGACAAGCGAAGGCGTTGCGCTCGGCGTCACCTCGGCCGATTGCGGCGCGATCCTGTTCGCCGACCCAAGAGCGCGGGTGATCGGCGCGGCACACGCCGGCTGGAAGGGCGCGCTCACGGGCATCCTGGAATCGACCATCGACGCCATGGAAAAGCTCGGCGCCGAGCCGAGCCGCATGGTCGCCGCGATCGGACCGCTGATCCGGCAGCCGAGCTACGAGGTCGGCAGCGAGTTTGTCGACCGCTTCATCGAGGCCGACGCCGAAAATGCCGCCTTCTTTCTGCCGGGCGAGCGCAATGGACACGCGATGTTCGATCTCGCCGGTTACATCCGCAGGCGGCTGGAAAATGCCGGCGTATTGATGATCGACGATCTCGGCGTCGATACCTATTCCGACGAGCGCTGCTACAGCTATCGCCGCTCGGTGCATCGCGGGGAAGCGGACTACGGCCGGCATGTGCATGCCATCGCCCTGGAGCCTGAGTAGCCGTCCCAGGTTGAGCCAGATTTTAGCCCGATTTTGCTTCGCGCCTGTGTCCCCCCAGCCCTAGACGACCCCCGGTTTTGGCGATAACGCCGGGATAACAATGAGGGACGCGTCAACCTTTGTTCCGCTCCGGATGAGCCGGGCGCTGCTGCGCGCCGGCTGCGTAACGCTATTGCTCGCTGCCGCAGGCGCGCTCGGCGGCTGCGCCAGCGGCGGCGCGCCCGGGACCTCTTTCGCGATGGCCAGCGACGGTCCGACCGTCGCCTTCGAATTGATCGATGGTCCGCCGCCTGCCGTGTTCGAGCGCATGGTCGGCGTGCTCGACAGCGAATCCAAGCTGCGCAACCTTCAGATCGTGTCGCGCGAAGGTTCGTCCGCCTATCGCGTGCGCTCCTATCTCTCGGCGCAGGTGATCCGCGGCAAGACCGTGATCGCCTGGGTGTGGGACGTCTATGACCGTGACCAGCAACGCGCGCTGCGGCTGTCCGGCCAGGAGGTCGGCGGCAAGGGAGGCCGCGATGCTTTGCGCAATGCCTGGGGCGCGGCCGACGACCTCGTGCTGCGCAAGATCGCGCAAGCGGGCTTCAGTGGCCTGACCGGCATGATCAACGGCACGCCTGAAGCGCCGCCCGCGCTACCCGCCGGCAAGCGCGGTCCCGCGGTCGCGAGCGCCGAGGAGCCGGCTGCGCCAAGCCGTCGTTTTGCGGCTTTGGGCTACACCGAGCATTAGCCAAATCCCGGCCGCAACTGGCATTTTTGCCCAGGAATTCGCTTGCTCCGGGTTGCCTTTGGCGTCTCCTCCCTGATATTCCCTCGCTCGTCGAAACCAGCCGGTTGCAGGGAAACCCGATATGCTGAAGAAGGTCGCCAGCAACCAACGGGAAGCCTCCTCGATGTCGGGCAAGAACGGCTCGATCAAGCTGATCGCCGGCAATTCCAACCCGGTGCTGGCACAGGCGATTGCCGACGGCCTCGGCATTTCCCTGACCAAGGGGGTGGTTCGCCGCTTCGCCGACATGGAAATCTTCGTCGAAATCCAGGAGAACGTGCGCGGTTCCGACGCCTTCATCCTGCAGTCGACCTCGTTCCCGGCCAACGACCATCTGATGGAGCTGTTGATCATCACCGACGCGCTGCGACGCTCGTCGGCAAGCCGCATCACCGCCGTGATCCCCTATTTCGGCTACGCGCGGCAGGATCGCAGGTCCGGCTCGCGCACGCCGATTTCGGCCAAGCTGGTGGCAAACCTGATCACGCAGGCCGGCGTCGACCGCGTCATGACGCTCGACCTGCACGCCGCACAGATCCAGGGCTTCTTCGACATCCCGACCGACAATCTGTTTGGCTCACCCCTGATGGTGCGCGACATCAAGGAACGCCTCGACGTTTCCAATGTCATGGTCGTTTCGCCCGACGTCGGCGGCGTGGCCCGCGCCCGCGGGCTTGCCAAGCGCATCAACACCCCGCTCGCGATCATCGACAAGCGGCGCGAGCGCGCCGGCGAGTCCGAGGTGATGAACGTGATCGGCGAGGTCGCTGGCTACACCTGCATCCTGGTCGACGACATCGTCGACTCCGGCGGCACGCTGGTGAATGCCGCGGATGCGCTGCTCGCCCATGGCGCCAAGGAGGTCTACGCCTACATCACTCACGGCGTGCTCTCGGGCGGCGCGGTGCCGCGCATCGCCTCGTCGAAGCTGAAAGAGCTCGTGATCACCGACTCGATCCAGCCGACGGAAGCGGTACGCAAGGCGCCCAACATCCGCTCGCTCTCGATCGCCGGCCTGATCGCCGAAGCGATCAACCGCACCGCCGCGGAAGAGTCGGTGTCGAGCTTGTTTGATTGACTTCGATCTCTTCACCTCCCCTTCAAAAGGGGAGATCGTCGCGTTTCAATCTCAATCATGTCCCGGGCGCGGCACCAGATTCATGATGGTGCGCGTAAAACCGCCGTCGACGACGATCTCGTCGCCGGTGACATATGACGCGCGGTCGCTGGCGAGGAACATCATGGCATCCGCAATGTCCTGCGGCATGGCGATGCGGCGCATCGGCGTCACCGCCGAGCGACGTTCGGTCACCCCAGGCGTATCGTAGAAGGCCTGGCTCATCGGCGTGATCACCATGCCGGGGCTGACGACATTGCTGCGGATGCCGTCGGACCCCCATTCGCTGGCGAGCTGCCGCGACAGCATGATCACGCCGGCCTTGCTGACGCTGTAGGCGCCGCTCTTGCCTTGCGCGTTGCTTCCGGCGATCGATGCGACATGGACGAGACTGCCGCGCTTTTGTTTACGCATCTGCGCGCCGAACGTCTGCGCACACAGGAAATAGCCGGTGAGGTTGATCGCAATCACCGCATTCCATTCGGCAAGCGACAGCGTATCCAGCGTGACGGAGCGCAGGATCGCGGCGGCGTTGACCAGCACCTGCGCGGGGCCGAGCGCCTTCTCGACGCTCGCGGCAGCGGCGGCGATGCTGTCGGCGCTGCTGACGTCGCACGGTGCGATCACGTGACGGTTGCCGGCAAGCTCCGTGCGGGTCTTCTCCAGGCCGTGCTCGTCGCGATCCAGCGCTGCGACCAGCGCACCGGCCCTGGTGAGATTGACCGCGACCGAGCGGCCGATGCCGCCGCCCGCGCCCGTCACCACGCAAACGCGACCGGCGAGTCCGAGCCAGTCGGATGAGAGTTGGTCGGTCATTGTGTTTCCTCGTTTTTCTTTTTGTGATCGGAAAAACACTAGCAGCGGATTTGAATCCGGCCAATGACGGCTTTCCAGCCGCATTTCCCGTAGCTACGCTGCCGCCAATGAGTCTCCCCCGCAAAGTCCGCGCCGTCGTCTTCGACATGGACGGCCTCTTGTTCGACACCGAGGTACTCTATCGCGACGTGGTGCTCGCCACCGCGCGCGAGGCAGGCCTCGACTTGCCGCTCGAGTTCTATCTCTCGACGGTCGGGACGCCCCTGCAGGGAACGCGCGAACTCTTCCTTCAGCGCTATGGCGCCGATTTCGGCTTCGACGCCTTCTGGACCAAGGCCACGCAACGATACGCCAAGACGGTCGCGACGGAACTCCGTCTCAAGGCCGGCGTGATCGAACTACTCGCTTTGCTGGACGAGCTCGCCGTGCCGCGGGCCATCGCCACGTCGTCGCATCACGAACATGCGCGGCATCATCTCGGCGCGTTCGACCTCACGCATCGATTCCATGCCGTGGTCGCTCATGGCGATTACGCGCGCGGCAAACCACATCCCGAACCGTTTCTGACAGCTGCGGAGCGGCTCGGCGTCGCGCCCGCGCATTGTTTGGCGCTGGAAGATTCCTGGCACGGCGTGCGCGCGGCCTCAGCTGCGGGAATGATGACCGTCATGGTGCCGGATCTCATGAAAGCAACGCCGGAGATGAAAGCGCTCTGCGCGCATATCGCCGCCGACCTTCACGAGGTCCGCGGCCTGATGAAGGCGCTGCCATGAATCCGGATATCCGCTCGGCGATAGACTTCTATGAGCGCCATCCGATTTCCTGCGAGATCATTTTGGCCAAACTCAAGGCCGGCCGCGGTCATCTCGACGATCTCAGGCCGGAGGACCTGTTTCCGCACGACCAGGATCATTATGGCGGGCTTGCCGCCAACGACGCGCTGGCGGAACGCGCCGCAATCGACAAGGACACGCGCGTCGCCGATTTCTGCGCCGGGCTCGGCGGGCCCGCCCGCTATCTCGCGCATCGCCATGGCGCCGAGGTCACCGGCATCGAGCTGACGCCGGCGCGCGTCAAGGGCGCGCAAGAGCTGACCCGGCGCGTCGGCCTGCAGGACAAAGTGCGCATCATCGAGGGCAACGTGATGCAGGTGCCGCTGCCGGATGGCAGCATCGATGTCGTGGTCAGCCAGGAGGCGCTGTTGCACGTACCGGACAAGCGGCGCGCGCTGGCCGAAGCCTTTCGCATCCTCAAAGGCGGCGGCCGCATCGCCTTCACCGACTGGGTGGCGCATCGTCCGCTGTCCGCAGCCGATCGTGACCTCATGTGGCAGGGCATGGCGGTGACGGAGCTTTACACCCTGCCCGCCTATGCGGACCTCGTTCGCGGCGCCGGCTTCGCCGTCACGTCGGTGGAGGATCTGACGGCCGAATGGGGCGCGACCCTGACCCAGCGGCTCGCGATGTATCGCAAGCTGCGCGAGGAGACGCTCGCCGCCGGCGCGCCCGCCGGCCATGATGCCTTCTATGAAAGCTATGTGCGTTTCGTCGAGCTGGTGAACGCGGCGCAGCTCGGCGGCGGACGGTTCGTGGGTGAGAAGGCGGGACAGACGGAGCAGCCGTAGGGTGGGCAAAGCGAAGCGTGCCCACCTTCGCGAGCACGACGCCTGAAGGTGGGCACGGCGCTTGCGCGCCTTTGCCCACCCTACGAAGCTGTTATAGTCGGTACGCGCCGATCGACTGCTACCTCCAAGGCAGGCCGTGAGAGAAAATCCAGGGGAGACGCGATTGCTGCAGAGACTGGCGAGCCTCATGATCGCGCTTGCGATCGGCCTTGTATCGATCCTCCCGGCGGGCGCGCAGGCGCCCTATCCCAGCCATCCCGTTCGCATCGTGGTGCCGTTCGGTCCCGGCGGCTTTGCCGACATCACGGTGCGCCTGCTCGGGCAGAAGCTGACCGAACGCACCGGCGCGCAGGTGGTGATCGAGAACCGGCCAGGCGCCGGCGGCATCGTCGCCGCGACCTCCGTAATCGCCTCGCCGCCGGACGGCTACACGCTGTTCCTGTTCTCCAGCGGCATCGCGCTGTCGAAGTCGCTGTTGAAGACGATGCCGTTCGACCCCGCCACGGCATTCGCGCCGATCTCGACCTTGGCGCTGTTCGACCTGTTGCTGCTGGTCAAGGACGATTCGCCGATCCACACCTTCAAGGATGCGCTGGAGACCGCGCGCCGCGATCCCCAGAAATTCAACGTCGGCACCATCAATCCCGGCAGCACCCAGAACGTGACCGGCGAATTGCTGCGGTCGGCGACCGGCATTGCCATGACCATCATCCCGCACCGGACCTCGGGCGACGTGCTGGCCGCGCTGTTGCGCGGCGACATCCAGATCGGCGTCGATTCCTATGCCGCGCTGAAATCCGCGATCGACGCCAAAAGTCTTCGCGCCATCGCCTCATCGGGGAGCAAGCGGTCGCCACAGCAGCCCGATGTGCCGACCATGCGCGAGCTCGGGCTCGATGCCGCGGTCGACGGCTGGAATTCGCTGGTGGCGCCGGCGGGCACGCCGAAGGAGATCATCGCCTTCCTCAACACCGAAGTTCGCGCCATCATCAACGACACCGATTTCAGGACCCGCATGATCGAGCTCGGCGGCGAGCCCGCGACCTGCTCGCCGGAGGAGCTCGACGCGCGGCTGAAATCGGACGTCGCCATGTGGGCCGGCGTGGTCAAGAAGGCCGGGCTCGAACCGAACTGACAAGGGGAAGGAAGCCACCATGCCATCACGCCTGTTTTCGCTTTGCACTTGCGGGCTTTCGCACGAACCCCGCCTCAATCGCCGCGATCTTCTGATCGGCGGCGCGGCCACACTGGCGCTGGGCGCCATGGCGGCCTCCGTGCCGAAAGCGGCGGCGCAGGCCAAGCCGCATCGCATCGACGTGCATCATCACATCTCGCCGCCGAGCTGGGTCGAGGCGCTCAAGAGCATGAAGAAAGACACGCCGCCCGTGACGAACTGGTCGGTGCAGAAAACCATCGAGGACATGGACGCCGGCGGCGTCGCCACCGCGATGACGTCGCCGACGACGCCGCAGCTTCAGGGCCTGGATGCGGCGACCGCGGCCCGCATCGCCAGGGAGTCCAACGAATACGCCAAGAAGCTCGAGGCCGATCACCCCGGACGATTCGGCACCTGGGCGATGCTGCCGCTGCCGCATATCGACGAGAGCCTGAAGGCGATCGAATATGCCGTCGACACGCTGAAGGTCGACGGCGTCGGCATCATGACGAGCTATGGCGACAAATGGCTCGGCTATCAGGAATTCGAGCCGGTCTGGCAAGAACTGAACCGGCGCAAGGCCATCGTCTACACCCATCCGACCGGTGCCAATTGCTGCGTCAATCTGGTTCGCGGCGTCGACGAGGCCTATATCGAATTCGGCACCGACACCACGCGCTCGATCTTCTCGATGATCTTCTCGGGCTTCGCCGAGAAATACCCCGACATCAACTGGATCTGGTCGCATGGCGGCGGCTCGATCACGTCCTTCTATGAACGCTTCACGGTGCAGGCGCTGATGCGGCCGCCCTACAAGGAGACATTCACCCGCGATCGGGTCGAGAAGCAGATCAGGCGGTTCTATTACGACACCGCGGCTATACCGAACGACGTCACGCTGTCGGCGCTCGCGAAGATGGTGCCGGTATCGCAGATTGTCTACGGCACCGACTTTCCCTATCGCCGCGCGGCCGAGTACACCAAGCCGCTGACTGGATTCTTCAAGGCCGAGGAGTTGAAGGCGGTCGACCGCGACAACGCGTTGCGGCTGGTGCCGCGCCTGAGCGCGGCCTGATCCACGCCAAATCGGCTTGTTCCCGCGCGCCTTATCGCGCAAACGCGGGTGCCAGCCGCTTTAATTGGACAAATCCGCACATTGCGCGAGAAATCGATGGCTATTTGCCGGGATAGCGCGCACGGTCAACTATGGCCGAAAATGTATCTCTGCTCGTGCGCGTAAGCGCGGGTCAACGATGCGCGCCCGTCGCGTGAGTGACGTTCCGATCGAACTCGACAAGCATCGCGGCTTGGCCGCGCAAAAAGCCACCGATATCCGTCGCGTCATCCTCGACGTGGAGGCCAACGCGAAGCTGCTGCGCGAGCATCAGGCGGCGGTCGAGCTCCAGCTCCTCGAGATTCCGGCGGCCTCGTGGGCGGAGGCCGTCGCAAAGGCGCGTTACGTCCTGAACCTGTATGCCGCGAGCCTCGCGCCGGCCGACACGCATCACCGCGATCTCGTCACGGTGGTGCTTGCCGACCTCGCCCGGCTCGCCGGCGAAGACTGAGCGTGACGAACGCTCGGCCGAAAACTTAACCCCGCAGGTTCGATGCAGCGTCGAACCAGCCAGCAGAAAGCATCTGATGCAAAATCTCTCGCCACGTCATGTCAAGACTGAAGAGTTGCTCCGCCTCGGCGTAGTGTCCGGCTGGTACTCCACCAAGGTCAGCGGAACATTCGTGTCCGGTCCTCACGACTCCGAAGCCGACTGTCTGCTCAGGATCGCCGAGATCGATCCGCCGCCGGCCAGGAAGAGGTAAAGTGGCAGCTTGGAACACCACCGCTGCAACTGACAGGAGCTTCACATGACCCTGATGCGCGGCAATCTCGGCGGCTACGAATTCAATCGCATGGTGGTCCTGTTCTCGATGATGGACGGCCCAACGGAAATTCCGTGCGCCGTCAGCGCCACGGCTATGGACCAGATCGAACAGGTTTCGCGGACGGCGCCGGACCAGCGCGAGCAACAATTCCAGCGGCTACGAGAGCGTATCGAGCAATGCGCATCGCGGAAATTCCTCGCGCGCGAGTTCGAGGGTAATCCGCCCGGCATCGTTTTGCGCGGCATCGATTTTCGGACATAGGCAGTTTGGGGAAAATATGAGAATTGATCGACTATTGACGATTGGCCTGAGCGTTCTGGCCATTTCCCCGGCCCTGGCAGCCACGGAAAGTTGCCGCTCTATTTCATCCGAACATGAGCGATTGGCCTGCTTTGACCGGGAGAGTTTGCCGGTTCAGGGCAGCAAGCGACAAGCCAAAGCCAAAGAAGAAGCGACAGGCTCAAAATTTGTCGATCCCGTCGACTCGTTGAAGGACGAGAATGACAGGGTCAGCGCGCGCCTGAAGGGAATTTGCCGCGGATGTTGAGATTTCGAACTGGCTGGCCGGGCGATCCTATCGTCCGGCGCGCACCGGCATGCGCCTATTTCTTCTTGCCGGAGCCGATGTCCGGCTGCCATGCAGCCGTCTTCTGACTCGGAGCCGCAGCAATTGTCTTGATCTTCTCTTTCTTGGGCTTCTTGGCTTCCCGATTGCCCTTTTGCTCACGGCTGGCCATGTCGATCTCCCTGGGCTGGTGACGCAGCAATCAACGCCTTGAAGCGCGCCGAATCACTGCGAATATGAAAGCTGATCTTCCGTCACGACGCGCTCAACATTGTCTGATTTGCTCTTGATACGGTACCTGAGACGTCCATCGGCCTCAATGGGCATGCGCTTGACGATGGTGTAAACCGCCGGTTCGTCGGTTACGGCGCGCCCCTGTGGACCCTGGGGTTGGTGGCGAACGTCTTCATTCAGCTTATAGGCATGGGACATGTGCTACCTTTGAGGTTTGCGGCTGGCACCAGTCTAGACGGTTCTGTGGTGTATTGCACCTTCGACGGCTCTCGGAACCGAAAATGCCTGCTGTTTGGGACTGACGCATGAAGGGCGAACTCACGATCCTCGGGATCCTGATGCTGGCGGTCGCGCAATGGTACGCTGGCGACAGCCCGCGCTCGCGCAAGATCGCCTACGGCCTGTTCGGGCTGGCGGCGGCCATTGCGGTGGTTATGGTCGTGCGCGGTTCAGTCTGAATTCAAGCTCAACAAACAAGAGAGGCACATGACAAATCCTCCCGCTGAACTCAAGATCGACGCCCATGTCCATGTCTTCACCACGGACATGCCGCTGATCGACAATCCCCGCCATGCGCCGAAATACAGCTTTACCCATGAGGAGCTTATCGCGACGCTGGACGCCAACGGCGTCGACCGTGCGGTGATATCTGCCGCGAGCCCGTGGGGCGATTACAATGATTACACCTGGACGGCGCTGCGCACGCATCGCAAGCGCCTGCGCGGGACCGCGATCTTCAACCGTCCAATGGAGCGCTCGGCGCTGGAGGCGATGAGCCGCGACGGTTTTGTCGGCATCCGCCTGCCCTTCATCGGCCTGCCGAAACTCCCTGATATCACCGGCTTCGAACATCGCGCGCTGTTCCGGCGGCTCGCCGATCTCGACTGGCATGTGCATCCGCATGTCGATGGCGAGGACCTGCCGAAGATCCTGCCGACGCTCGAGGCCTCCGGCGTCAAGATCGTGGTCGATCATCTCGGCCGGCCGGAGCCAAAGACCGGCGTCAACAGCGTCGGCTTCAAGCGGCTGTTGCAGTCGATCGAGAAGGGCCGCACCTGGGTCAAAGTCTCCGGCGGCTATCGGCTCGGGCCACAGGCCAAGGACTATGCGCGCGAGCTGGTGCGCCTCGCCGGTCCGGATCGGCTGGTGTGGGCGAGCGATTGCCCGTTCGTCGGCCGCGAGGGCGAGTTCGCCTATTCCGCCACGATGGACTGGCTCGTCGATGCCGTGCCTGACGCACCTGCACGCGCAAAGATTTTCGGCGAGACGGCGCGAGGGTTGTATTTCGGCGGCCAGTGATACCGTCCGGCGACTTGTCAGCAACGCTGACGATCTCGCCACAAAATAGCGAACACTTCACATTTCAACCAAAATTTGTCGCTTGGCGGTCACTCGATCGATAACTACTATAAGTAGTTTCTATGTCGCATTCATTCCCGAGGAGATTTTCTCATGATCGGCAAAATATCGACAGGCCTGGCTGCGCTTGCCGTTGTCTCCTGCTTCGGAGGTCCCGCAGATGCGCAGAACGATGACCCGGCGCTGAAAAGCATGAACGCCTGCCTGTCGGGAGCGGCCTCCGCCTCCGAGAAGGATTTCATGATGCGCCTCAACCCGGCGCTGAACGATCCGGATCGGGTGTCGTGGTGTCTCTTCCTTTATGTCAATTCGAACGCCGCCACGACCGGCAACAACAACGCGCTTTGGGAGACCTGGGCATCTGACGAGGACACCTTCCAGACCAACCCGGCCTGGCCGGATTCCGGTACGGCCGCAAAGCCTCTGCACGCGCCCGTGCTGCCGCGGCTGGCGCGGCAAGGCGGCGGTGGGCTCACGCCTTTCGTGCTGCCGTTCTCGACGACCCAGTGCCAGCCCGGACAACTCTGCGTCGGCGAGGAAGTCCGGCGGAACAAGTCGACCTTCGATTTCATCAAGGACAACAAGCTGTTCAGCCGCGCGGGGCTCAAGGCCTACACCAAGGACATCGTGTTCCCGGCCGATTCGATCGAGCTCAAGGCGAATTGGGTCCCTGTCAGCCAGTTGGCTGACTTCCTCGGCAAAAGCGGCGCGCCGGTGGATCCCAAACTCTATCACCTCAACACGGTGACCGAGAACAACCAGCAGGTTCAATACGCGCTGCTTTCGTTCCACCTCATCTCCAAGATGGTGCCGAACTGGAGCTGGGCGACCTTCGAACACATGAACAATCCCGGCCGTTGCGACGTGATCGGCTGTAACGACACGTTCGGCGCCACTCCGCCTTCCATGCCGCCGCACGTGCCGGACGATCAGGGCAATCATGTCAACGAGCAATATCCGAACTGCACCAAGTCGCCGGCGCTGGCAGCACTGCTTGCCGCGGCGAAGATCGACGCGGCCTTCACCAATTACTGCCTGAAGGGAAGCCAGACCGACTTTACGGATGCGCAGGGCGTCAAGACCCGGCTCGGCAACTCCATCACGGAGTCGGGGTTCGTTGACAGCGCCTCCTGCATCTCGTGCCACGGCACGGCGGCATTCTCCTTTATCACCGGCGGCTGGTCGATGAACCGGATATTCTCCTATAACAGCACGCCGATCGGAGTGACCGGGCCGCTCGACGCCGGTCAGTTCTGGCTCTACCCGGACAAGGATCCGATGCGGCCGAAAGATGCGGCGATCTTCAAATCATCGGATTTCGTGTGGTCGATACCGCTCTGTGCGATCAACGACGCCGGCAAATCAAACTGCTCGACCAAATAGCCGGTTGCATGCTTGGGCGGGTGATGCTGGCGGCAGGCCGCCGGTTGAAGTCAAAAGACCGGCTCACGGGGGTGCTGGACCTGGGCAAGCGTATCTCCGTGGGGTTCTATCTCAAGGACCCCACGGAGCGACCATGCCGGCCGGGCAGCGCTGACGATTTCGCGGCCCTCGCGAAGGTCAGCACGCGCGAAGAGCTCGCCGACCTCCGGCGCACGCAATATGCGGAAGGGGCGCGACTGGTGGAGTTGTTCGCCCAACAGCACGGGCTCGAGGTCGCGGAAGTTGATTTCGCGAAACGTCGAATTCGATTGTCGGGCACGATCGCACAGATGGCGAAGGCCTTCGCCACGGAACTCGTCAGCTGCCGCGTCGCCCGCCGCGAGTGCCATACCCATCTCGAACCCGTGCATATTGCGGAGGCGCTGGCACCGTGGACCCGCGGCGTGCTCGGACTCGACACACGGCCGCGGCTTCGACCAAGGCTGCGGCCCTTTGCCGTCAATGCCGCCAATTCCGCGAAAGCGCTGTGGCCGGCTGATATGGCCCGCCTCTACGGAATCAGCGCGCCGTCGCGGGGCGCCGGCCAATGCATCGGGATCATCGCACCGAGCGGCGGCTATCTGCCGGACGATCTCGCGCTCGCCGCACAACATATCGGCGCTGCTTTTCCCGCCGTCGTCGACGTCAGCGTCGACCTCGGGCGCAACAAATTCGGCGGCGGGACGCTCGCCGATCAGGAGCTCGCGCTCGACCTTCAGGTAGCCGGCGCCGTCGCGCCCGCCGCGCGGCTGGTGGTTTACTTCACCGACAATTCCGAACAGGGGCTCGCCGATGCCGTGCTTGCCGCGGTCCATGACGACGTCCATCGGCCCAACGCGATCTCGATCAGCTGGGGCGCTGCCGAGCTGGATTGGTCGGCGTATCAGCAGGCGCAGGACATCCTCAGCGACGCGCTCGCCGATTCCGTGACGTTAGGCGTGGTGGTCACGGCCGCCACCGGCGACGCACTCGCCACCGACGCGGTCGACGACGATCTCGTCCACGTGAATTTTCCGGCGTCCTCGCCCTATGTGCTCGCATGTGGCGGCTCGAGCATCGAGCTCGCGGCCGACGGAAATTCGATCAGCTCCGAAGTGGTCTGGAACGACGGCAAACGCGGCACCGGCGGCGGCATCAGCGAAGTGTTCGATATTCCGGAGTACCAGCAAGGTCTGGTCATGCCTGCATCGGTCAGCACGGGGAAATCCGGCCGCGGCATCCCCGATGTGACGGCGGCTGCGGCCGAGCGAAATGGCTACAACATCTTCGTCAACAGGAAGCTGGTGGTGCAAGGCGGCACCAGCGCGGTTGCGCCATTATGGGCGGCCTTCGTCGCGCTCATCAATGCCGAGCGCGGCTCTGCGCTCCGCCGCATTCATCCCGTTGTCTATGGAGATGCCGCGCTGTTCCGCAGCGTGACCGGCAACAACAAGACGGGCACACTCGGTTATGAGGCGAAGGGATCCGGCTGGAACGCCTGTGCAGGACTTGGCGCACCGCTGGGTGCTGCGATTCTCGCCAAGGCGACGGCGGTGTCATGAAACTTCGCCGCTTGCGGCGAGACGTTGCCGGCGCTGTATTTCGGCGGCGGGCGAGTGCCGCGAATTTGCCGCGTTCCATGCTATGATTGCGCGCGCCAATCAATGTGAGGAGGCCGTGTGATGCGAACGCATGGAGCTGTCCTGATCGCGCTCGTTGGATTGTGCAGTCCCGCAAGCGCACAAACGCAATGCCCGGAATTGGCGCGGCTGCGTGCCGAGGCCGTGGCGGCAGCAAAGCCGACCCGCGGTCCTCCGGCGCCGCTGCGGGCCGGCTGCGAGACCTACATCCGCATTTCTATCGCCTGGAACGACGTCGTCAAATACGCCAGCGACCATCGTGAGGCCTGCGATGTGTCGTCTCCGGCGTTCGACACGATCGAGAAGGCCCACCGCGAGGCGGTGAAGGCGCGCGACCGCGTCTGTACGGGACTTCCCGTTCTTTCGTATCCGGCGGACATCATCCGGCGCTGACGGCCGCGCTCGGCAACGATCACGCGACCGCCGGCGCGTTCATGCCGAACGATGCAAACCTTACCGCGATGCTCACTTCACTTGCGTGGCCGGCGCGGCCTGCACCGAGGGCGCGGCGGCCGCAAGCAGATCGGCGCGGCTGCCGTTGAGTGGCGGATAGATACGCTGCCGGTTGATGGTTTGCTTGGTGACCTTGGCCGCGGCGCCCGTCGTTTTCACCTGCCGGTCCCAGCCTGTGGTGTAGAGCGCGCCCCAGCCGCCAAGATCGAGCACGGTGACGTACCAATCGATGTGAAGCGGCAGCATCGGCGCGCCGAACAGATCGGCCACAACATTATGGCCGGCATAGCGGCCCATCGGGCGCGCGAACTGGCACGACATCACGGTGGAATGCTCGCCATCGCACTGGGCTGCGGCGAGGTCGCCGGCTGCAAAGACACTGGCGAGTCCTTTGGCACGCATGAATTCGTCGACCGTCAGGCGGCCGTATCGATCGCGTTCTTCCGAAAGCGCCGACGCAATCGGACTCGCACGCATCCCAGCGCACCACACCACTGTTTGCGCTGCTATGACCTCGCCCGACGACAGCGTGATGCCATTGGCGTCCACGGCGGCGACCCTGACGCCGCAGCGCGACTCCACGCCAAGCGCTGAGAGCGCCTGATCGACAACGGGCTGCCCATGCGCACCCATCGACGCACCGAGCGGCGTGTTGGGATCGACGATGACGATCCGCGGTCTGCCTGATATGCCCGCCCTGGCGAGCTTGGCCGGCATTTCAGCCGCGACCTCGATGCCGGTGAAACCAGCGCCCACCACGACCACGGTCGCGCGCGCCTCGGAGGCTTCGCGCTTACCGAGCGCGGCCAAGTGCGCATCGAGCTTCAGCGCGGCCTGATAGGTATCGACGTCGAACCCGCACGTCGCGAGGCCGGGAATTGGCGGGCGCACCAGCTCGCTGCCGAGCGTCAGCACCAGTCGGTCATAGCCGAGGGTTTCGCGATTGCCGTTGGTTGTGATTGCGACCTGCTGTTTCGCGACATCGATCGCCTGGACTTCCGCAACCCTGTGCCTGACACCGACAGGATCGAGCAGCTTTGCCAGCGGAATGGCGGCCTCAGCGAGCTCGACCTCGTAATTGCGGACGCGGATGTTGTGATAGGGATTGCGATCGATCACGAGGATTTCGGTATCGCCGGCCTTCGCGCCGATCTCCTCGCGCTTGCGGGCCGCGCCGAGCGCAGCCCACAGGCCCGCGAAGCCGGCTCCGAGAACGAGAATGCGCGGCATCCAGCCTTCTCCCTGCTCGCTCATAGCCTCTCACCTGTCAGAGAGGATGAACCGAGTGTTCATACTAAACAAGCCACGCTCACTTTTTCCGCGCAACCGTTCATCCTGCATTCATCGCCGCGATCCAGCAGTGACGTAACGCACACGCTGTTGCGAAATCTCGAACCGTTGACGACATCGCTGCAACGAAGAAGCAGGTGTGAATGGTCACATCCAACCGCTTCAGGAGAGCGTCATGTCCCTAGCTTCGTTTATTCGACGGTCCGCTTTCGTGGCCGTCGCCCTCAGCCTCACCGCGTTCAGCGTGTCCGCCGTTCCGGCGGCTGCGCACTTACCGCTCAAGCCGATCATCAATCCGCTGCCCGGACCGGTCAGCCCGCCCAAGCCGTGGCCCATACCGATCGTCAATCCGCCGAAGCCGCTGCCCCCACCGGTGATCAACCCGCCCAAGCCGCTGCCGGGGCCGATCGTGGTGGTGCCGAAGCCGATCGACATCTGCGTGATCATGCCGTCGAAGTGCATAAAGCCCATCGTGGTGAACCCGGTCATCGTCGCGCCGACGCCAATCGTGGTCGAAGAGGCGACGCATGTCGTCGCCCGGCCCGAGCGCGTGACGGTCGAGGCCCCCACCTGCAACTGCCTGACCAAGCAGTATCAGACCGACGGCAGCGTGCTGTTCCGCGACGTCTGCACCAACGAAGCCGCACTGGCGACGCCTGACGACCTCAAGGCGCAGGCCCAGGCTGCGGCGCAGCAGCAGACGCAACCGGCAGCTCACTGATCGCCGGCGATCCCTCCACTTCAGCGAGACATCGGACGCGGCAAGCGCGTCCGATGTCATTTTTTTGGTCACGCGCTCTGCACAATCCCCGCGGCGACCTGACCGCGCAGCCGCTCCAGCGAGAGCAGCGTGTTGGCGCAGGCTTCCGCGACCTCGACGCCCTTCACAGCAAAGTGCCTGCGGAAGAAGTCGAGATGCGCCTGGCTCTCGTGGAATTGCTGCGGCGTCAGCACCGCCGAGAATACCGGCACCTCGGTGCGCAGCTGCACGTCCATCAGCGCTTTGATCACGGTATCGGCGACGAACTCGTGGCGGTAGATGCCGCCATCGACCACGAGGCCGGCCGCCACGATCGCGGTGTAGCGCCGCGTCTTGGCGAGGATCTGCGCATGCAGCGGGATTTCGAACGAGCCCGGCACCTCGAAGATATCGATCGCCGCGCGCGGGATGTGCCGCGCCTCGGCTTCAGCGAGGAACGCGGTCTGGCATTCCATCACCACATCGCGGTGCCACGAGGATTGCACGAAGGCGATCCGTTGCGGCTTGGCGAAGCGCGGATGTACCGGCGGGTCTGTGGTTTCGGACGTTTGGGGGTCTTGCAGCATCTGATTCATGGCTTTCCTCTTGTCGAGACCAGAATCAGGGCACACGGAACGAGACAGCCCGCGCTTTCCAAGCGAAAGCGCTGGCATCGCGACCGTTCTCTTTCATCCGGACTTTAACCGTCGGCTTCGGAGTTGCACCGAATCTGCTGACCCTTTCTCCTCGAGCTACGCTCGTGGAGGAAGGCGCTCGCGGGCTTGGGCTTCCTTTTGAAGGGAGGCCCTTACCGCCGGTGGGGACTTTCACCCCGCCCTGAGAACATTGGCCGTTCGGGATGAGCGGCCTGTCCCGAAATATGACGAAGCGTTGACGGCGGGGCAAGCGGCTTTGGCCCGTGGAACGGGCATGTCCCCAATGCGGCAGGCGACGGAATCCGAGGTTGCGAGCTGCGGCAAATCGGCCCTTTGAAAAAGTTAACAAATTCCTAACGGAGCCATTCCGATTCCGGTTTGTTCCGTTTGTTAACAGGGAAGGGTCGATCTGCTGTGGACGACGCAAAAGTGTCCCCATGGAATGATTGAGGAGGCAGTTGCGCGGATTCCGCAAATCACATCACTTGATTCCCGCAAGGCCCGGCCGCGATCGGGATTGCACCCGGCGGCCACGCGACCTGCGCCCGTCCTCCGGGCTGCCCGCGTGAGTATCAAGAGAGACTGGAAGTCAGAGGGTCGAGACGGAATGTCCATGCTCGAAAACGTCGTCGATTCCCACAACCACCCGCTTGCGGCGGTCGAGGATATCGCTGCCGACAACAACTGGGCGTTCGAGCGCTCCGGCGACGACGAGATCACCATCGTCTCCAAGGGCGAGTGGACCGATTACCAGCTCTCCTTCACCTGGATGCCCGAGATCGAGGCGCTGCATCTGGCCTGCGCCTTCGACATGAAGATTCCGCAGGCGCGCCGCGCCGAGGTGCAGCGGCTGATCGCGGCCATCAACGAGCAATTGTGGGTCGGGCATTTCGATCTGTGGACCCACACCGGCATGATCATGCACCGCCAGGCGCTGGTGCTGCCCGGAAACCTGCGCGCCTCCACGGCGCAATGCGAGAGCATGCTGACCGGCGCGATCCATGGCTGCGAGCGCTACTACCCGGCGTTCCAGTTCGTGGTGTGGGCTGGCAAGACCGCGGCAGAGGCCATGTCGGCGTCGATGTTCGACGTCGAGGGGGAGGCGTAGCCTTCTCCACTCGTCATGCGCGGGCTTGACCCGCGCATCCATCTAAAATCTAAGAGAGCTTCCTTTTCTTGATGGATTGCCGGGTCAAGCCCGGCAATGACGAGCCATGACGTCGAATAGCGGTTTACAAAACATCACCGGCACCATCGCGCTGGCCGGCGCGGGCAAGATGGGCGGCGCGATGCTGACCGGCTGGCTGGCCGGCGGCCTCGACCCCAAACGCGCGCTTGTGATCGAGCCGACGCCGTCGCCCGAGATCACGGCACTCGCCGCCAAGGGCGTCCGGCTCAATCCGAAGGACATCGGCACGGTCGACACGCTGGTGATTGCGGTGAAGCCGCAATCGTTCCGTGAGGCCGGACCCGCGCTGCGCCCGCTGGTCGCGCCGTCGACCCTGGTCGTGTCGATCATGGCCGGGACCACCATGGCCGTACTCCAAGAAGTCTGCGGTGGCGCCGTGGTGCGCGCGATGCCGAACACGCCGGCCGCGATCGGCCGTGGCATCACGGTCGCTGTCCCTGCGAAAAACGTCAGCGACGCCCAACGCGCCACTGCGGACGCGCTGCTGCGCGCCACCGGTTCGGTCGAATGGGTTCAGGACGAAGCGCTGATGGATGCGGTCACCGCGGTGTCCGGCTCCGGACCCGCCTACATCTTCCTGCTGGCCGAGGAACTGGCGCGCGCCGGTGTCGCCGCGGGATTGCCTGAGGCGCTCGCGACGAAACTCGCGCGCGAAACCGTCGCAGGCTCGGGCGAGCTGCTGCATCGCTCGGACCTGCCCTCCTCCACGCTGCGGCAGAATGTCACCTCGCCCGGCGGCACCACCGCCGCGGCACTCGAAGTGCTGATGGGCAAGGATGGGCTGTCGCAATTGATGGTCCGCGCGATCGCCGCGGCGACGGCAAGGTCGAAGGAGTTGGCGAAGTAGAACAACGAATTGTAGGGTGGGCAAAGCGAAGCGTGCCCACCATCCTCGGCGTGCTCGTGAAGGTGGGCACGGCGCAAGAGCGCCTTTGCCCACCCTACGCACCTAAGCCTACAGCCCCGTCCCCAGCCGCCTGTTGAACATCTCCACATTGACCAGCCCGCGGGCGTGACGACCCTCGCCGATCCTGCGCGCGCCATCGAAGCATTCGACCTCGAAGCGGATGACGCGGCGCTCGACCGAGACCACCTTCGCTGTCGTGCGCACGGTGGCGCCGACGGCGGACGCGCCGAGATGCTTGATGTCGACCTCGGTGCCGACCGTGATCCAGCCGGGCGCGAGATGAGGGTGGGCGACATCGCCCGAGGTCAGCTCCATCTCCAGGATCATCATCGGCGTCGCGAACACCATCGGCATGCCCGCCAGCAGGTGCCCGACCGTGCGCTCCACCGGCACCACCAGCGTGCGCTCGGCGCTCATGCCCACCTTGATGACCTCGCGCGCATCCATCTACAGCACCTTCAACCACTTCTCTTGCGGATTGACTTCGACCTCGGCGCCGTCGGGGACGGCGGCCGTGATGTTCTCGTCAAAGCCCGCGAGCATCGCGACCTCGCCGAGCGCCGCGCCCTGCGCCAGGATCGGATTGACCGTGTTGAGCACGATCGCGAGCGGCACGATGCCGCGCGATTTCATCTCGTGCAGCATCCAGGCGGTGGCGACACCACCTTTGGCGGTGTCGAGCACCAGTATCTTGCCGACATAGGATTTGCCGGCGAGCTTGTGTGCGGGACGGCTGAAGATGCCCTTGATGCGGTCGAGATCGTACCGCGCCGAGAAGCCGTCGTCGGCGACCAGCGCCGGCCCGCGCACCACAGGTCCCATCGCGTGGCGCGCCTTGTAAAGCTTGCTCATGTCCGCACCATCTTGCCAGAGACCGCGGCATCGACGCAGGCTTCCATCGAGGCCAGCATCGGGCGGTAACCGTAGCCGCCGAGGATATTGACCAGCTTGGCAGAGTTGGTGGCGAGCCGCTTCCAGCCGCGCGCTTCCGAAATCTCCCGGGCATAGGACTGATAGAAGCACATGCCCGACAGCACATGGCCGCCCGCGCCCTCGATGCGCGCGGTGTAACCCATGCGGTCGCAATCGGGCTTCACTTGCGGGCTGGTCACCGCGAGCAGCGGCACTGCGAATTTTCTGTTGTCGCAGAGCGCAGCGAGATCGCCGAGCTCATAGAGCGAGAGCTGCGGCGCGGAGAATACGACGACATCGACCTCGGTGTCGGTGTGATAGGACTTTTGCAGCGCCTCGACGTCGGCCTTGGTCACGCGATGCAGCGGCAGATCGCTCCTAGCGATGTCAGAGAGTTTCGTCGCCTCCGGCGTCGATCCAACGATGTGATAGAGCGCGACTGAGCCGAAACTCGCCATCGAGGCGCCGAAATGCTTCAGCTGGTCCGAGCGCGGCGCGCCCTCAATGCCCTCGATCACGGGCACCGCCCAGTAATTGCCGGCAAGACGGCCGATCACGCCGCCGAGCGCGCCCCAACCGTTCAATGTCGTTGGCGTGTGATCGACCCGAATGTGCAGTGTGCCGCGGCGCTGCTCGGGGAGATGAAAGCCGTAGCGCGGCGTGCGGCCGGTGAGGCCTGCCGACAGCGCCGACGGCCCGCCCTCGAAATTAGAGCGTGCGCCGCACACCGAGTTGGCATAGATCACGACGCCGGTGTCGCCAAATGCGCAGTGCTCGTTGCGGGTCGGCGCCTGGATGGTCTGGTAGTTGATGCAGGTGTTGGTCATGGCGACGCCGAGCTTCTCGAAGGCGGCGATGGCGCGCCGTTCGAGATCGAGCATCGTGGTGGTCTGGCCGAGCAGATGCGCATGCGCAAAGTCGGTGCCGCGCGGGTCGGTGATGGTGGGGATGCGAACCTTGCGCTGGCCTTCCGTCGTCGCGGCAAGGCCTTCGAGCCATTGCACACCGGCCTCGCCGAGGCTTTCGGTGTCGGCCATGATGTGGGCTTGCGTGACAGGCACGAAGTCGGGCGCGTCGAAGAACTCGCCGACCTTGATCTGGTGCTTCAGCGCAAGCTGCGGCATCGGTCCGGCCTTGCCGGCGAGAATGTCGCGTTCTTCGTCGTTGAGTTTCATCAGTCGATCTTCACTCCTGCATCCTTGGCGGCCTTACCCCATTTGGCGAGTTCGGCCTTCTGGAATTCCGCGAATGCGTTGCCACTGAGGTTGCCGACCGCGGTGACGCCGAGCGGCTCGAGCTTCGCGCGAAATGCGTCGCTTGCGGCGATGCGCGCGATCTCGGCGACGAGAGAAGCCGTCAGCGCATCCGGCAATTTGGCCGGCGCGAACACGCCCCACCACGCCGTGGTCTCGAAACCGGCATAGCCGGATTCGGCAACCGTCGGAACTTCAGGCACGACCGATGATCGTTGGCTGCTCGACACTGCCAGCGCGCGGATCTTGCCGCCCTGGATGTTCGACAGCACCGATTGCAAGGGATCGAACATCAGCTGGATCTGGCCGCCGATCAGGTCGGTGACCGCGGGCGCGCTGCCTTTATAAGGCACGTGCTGGATGTCGATCCCGGCGGCCGCGCGGAACATCTCGGCGGTGAGATGACCGGGCGTACCGACACCGGCACTGCCGTAGTTCAGTTTGCCCGGCGACTGTTTGGCGAGTGCGACCAGATCGGCAAGCGTCTTGGCCGGTTGCGACGGATGCACGACGACGGCAACCGGCGCATGCGCGATCTGCGCCAGCGGCGTGAAATCGCGCACGGGATCGTAGGAGAGTTTGGCGTAGAGCGCGGCGTTGATGGCGTTGGTGCCGACCGTGCCGACCAGGAGCGTGGTGCCGTCGGGCGGCGACTTCGCCACCACGTCGGCGCCGATCGACCCGCCCGCGCCGCCGCGATTGTCGACCACGATGGTCGCCTTCAGCGACTCGCCCAGCATCTGCGCAAACGGCCGCGCCACGATATCGGTCGGCCCGCCCGCCGGAAACGGCACCACGAGCTTGATCTGCTTGCTCGCGAGCTGCGCGCGGGCAGGCGCGATGCGCGCAGCGGCGAGTGCGGCGGTGAGACTGAGGAATGTGCGGCGATGCATTGATGCCCCATGCAAATGTCGTCCCGGACGAGCGAGCGCAGCGAGCGCGATCCGGGACCCATAACCATTGCTGCAAGTATGGTGCGAGGCCGGGGCCCCGGCATCGCAAAACACATCAACCTGTGGTTATGGGTCCCCGCTCCCCGCGCGCAATTGCGCGCTAGGCGGGGACGACGACTGAGTTTATTTCTTCGCCGCGGCCGCGCGCTCGACGAAGGTCTTGCCGCCCTTCATCTTGTGATGCAGCGGCGCCTCGTTGATCTGGATCACGACCGCGTCGGCATCGACGCCGAGATTGGTCACGAGCGCCTTCGTGATGTCGCGCATCATGCCGGCCTTCTGTTCCTCGGTGCGGCCGGCGGCCATGCTAATGGTGATCTCAGGCATTGTTTTCTCCCTGTTGTTATTCGTCATGGCCGGGCTTGTCCCGGCCATCCACGTCTTCCTTGACCATCAAACAAGACGTGGATGCCCGGCACAAGGCCGGGCATGACGACTTGAACGAATGGCTATCCCCACTTGACCTCATGGCGCGCGAGGATTTTTTGCACGGCCTCGACGAGGGCGCTCTCATCGACCTCGGTTTGCGCTTCAGCCTGCCGCTTCAAATATTCCTCGCGGTCCTTGATCTCGGTCAGCCCGGCACCGGATATCAGATCCTTGATCTGCACCTTGCCCCTCGCCTTTTCGTCCGAGCCCTGCACGATCGCGCAAGGCGCATTGCGGCGGTCGGCATATTTCATCTGCTGGCCGAGCGAGTGTTTGGGATTGCCGAGATAGAGCTCGGCGCGGATGCCGGTGCTGCGCAGGCTCGCGACCATTTTTTGATAGTCGGCGATATCGCCGCCGAACACGGTGACAACGACCGGGCCATATTCCTTGCCGCTATCGAGCTTGCCCAGCATGGTGAGCGCAGCCTGCAGCCGCGACACGCCGATGGAGAAGCCCGTCGCCGGCACCGGCTCGCCGCGAAAGCGCGAGACGAGGCCATCATAGCGCCCGCCGCCGCCGACCGAGCCGAAGCGAACGGGGCGGCCTTTCTCGTCCTTGGTCTCCAACAGCAGCTCAACTTCGTAGACCGCGCCGGTGTAGTATTCGAGGCCGCGGACGACGGAGGGATCGATCTTGATCCGATCTTCGCTGTAGCCGGAGGAAACGGCGAGCCTGCCGATCTCGTCGAGCTCGTCGCGACCTTCCTTGCCGATCTTGCTTTCAAGCAGACGTGGATCGGCCGGCGCACTGCCCTGCTCGACCGATCCAACGACCAACGCGATATCGGCGGCCGAGAGTCCAGCGCCCTTGGTGAAGTCGCCGCTCTCGTCCTTGCGACCTTCGCCGAGCAATTGCTTCACGCCGTCGATGCCGAGGCGATCCAGCTTGTCGATCGCGCGCATGACCGTCAGCCACTGGCCGTCATCATTGATGCCAAGCGCATCGCGCACGCCATCGAGCACCTTGCGGCTATTCACCTTCACCACATAGGCGCCGCGCGGAATGCCGAGCGCTTCCATGGTGTCCGCCGCCATCATGCACATCTCGGCGTCGGCGGCCGGAGTCGGCGCGCCGACCGTGTCGGCGTCGAATTGCATAAACTGGCGGAAGCGACCGGGGCCGGGCTTCTCGTTGCGGAATACCCAGCCGAAACGATAGCTGCGATACGGCTTCGCCAGCGTATCGAAATTCTCGGCGACGTAGCGCGCCAAGGGCGCGGTGAGATCGTAGCGCAGCGAAATCCACTGCTCGTCGTCGTCCTGGAACGAGAACACGCCCTCGTTCGGCCGGTCCTGGTCAGGCAGGAATTTTCCGAGCGCGTCGGTATATTCGAAGGCCGGCGTCTCCACCGGCTCAAAACCGTAGCGCTCATAGACGGCGCGAATTTTCTCCACCATCTGACGCGTGGCATTGATCGCGGCGGGACCGCGATCCTCCAGCCCGCGCGGCAGGCGCGCCTTCAGCTTTTGCGGTTTCTTGGGTTTGTCGTTCATGCCCGGGTGGTATCAGCAAATGTAGGGTGGGCAAAGGCGCGATCTTCGCGCCGTACCCACCAGTCCCTGAGCAAGAAAGGTGGGCTCGCTTCGCTTAGCCCACCCTACGCCGTCGATGTTCAGAACACCTTCTTGATCCAGTTGTGCGGATCGTTGGTGCGGCCGTACTGGATGTCGACCAGCTGCTTGCGCAGGCCCATCGCGACCGGGCCGGCGGCGCCGCCCGAGATCGTGAAGTCGCCATTGACCGAGCACACCTTGCCGATCGGTGAGATCACCGCGGCGGTGCCGCAGGCAAAAGCCTCCTTCAGCTTGCCGCTGGCCGCATCCGCGCGCCACTGCTCGATCGAATAGGGTTCCTCGCGCACGCGTCGGCCGGCGTCCTTCGACAGTTGGATGATGGAGTCGCGGGTGATGCCGGGCAGGATGGTGCCGAGCTGCGGCGTCAGCAGCGAGCCGTCGTCGAAGGCGAAGAAGATGTTCATGCCGCCGAGCTCCTCGACATAGCGGCGCTCGACCGCGTCGAGGAACACGACCTGGTCGCAGCCGCGCTCGATGGCTTCGGCCTGCGCGCGCAGGCTCGCGGCATAGTTGCCGCCGCATTTGACGGCGCCGGTGCCGCCGATCGCGGCGCGGGTGTAATTCTCCGACACCCAGATCGAGACCGGCGCGGGGCCGCCCTTGAAATAGGAGCCGACCGGCGAAGCGATCACCGCGAAGATGTATTCCGACGACGGCTTCACGCCCAAAAACACCTCGCTCGCGATCATGAACGGCCGCAGATAGAGACTGCCCTCGCCGCCCGGGATCCAGGCGCGGTCGATGCGCACGAGCTGCTCGACCGCCTCGACGAACACGGCCTCCGGAATTTGCGCCATCGCCATGCGGTCGGCGGAATCGAGAAAACGTTTGGCATTGGCGTCGGGACGGAACAGGTTGATCCCGCCGTCGTCGCGCGTGTAGGCCTTCAGCCCTTCGAAAATCTCCTGGGCGTAGTGCAGCACGGCGAGCGCCGGATCGAGCGGGAAATTGGCGCGGGATTCGACCCGCGCGTCATGCCAACCCTTGGCCGTGCTGTAGCGGACGATCGCCATGTGATCGGTGAAGACGCGGCCGAAGCCGGGGTCCACGAGCTTTGCCGCGCGGTCCTTGTCCGAGGTCGGACTGGCCGTGGGACGGATATCGAATGTCATGCTTCCCACGCTGTCCGGCGCCGGAGTGAATTTTCGGGCCGCATTGTCTGAAATCGCCATGGCTCTCTCCCGGATTATGGCGCCTTGGGCCAGCCATAGCCAAAGGCGCCGTTTACTCCTTTTGGACCGGTCCCGCATCCGGCTTTCTCGGCGGTCCTGACCGGCAGGACATGCTTTTGCCGAATGCGGAAGTCCAGTATGTTTGCCGATGTGCCGCTCGACAATCGCACGGTCATTCGATGCGCGGCTGTTGCCGCAGTCAGGCCCTCTCAAGCCGTTTTGAAACCTCACCGCGTACGAAACGATCTAATATTTCGTCGTGGGCGAGTGTTTTGTAACATTGAACCGAAGATACGTCAATATGGCTGACATAAATTTCTCGAATCCAGCCGCCAGCTCCGATTCGCGGGGTCCGGAAGCGCGTGGCCCCTCGCCGCGCGAGGCGGATTTGCGCTGGGACATCATCGAGTTGCTGTTCTTCGCCTACCGCGACTTCGTCGGCGACGCCGACAATGAGCTGGAGGCTTTTGGCTTCGGCCGCGCGCATCACCGTGTCATGCATTTCGTCTTCCGCTATCCCGGGCTGAAGGTTGCCGACCTGCTCGACGTACTGCGCATCACCAAGCAGTCGCTCGGGCGCGTGCTCAAGCAGCTGCTCGACGAAGGCTACATCGTGCAGAAGACCGGCAACAACGATCGCCGGCAGCGCCTGCTCTATGCGACGCCAAAGGGCGAGGCGCTGGTCGGCAAGCTCGCGAGCCTGCAGACCAACCGTATCAACCGCGCGCTCGAGGAGATCGGGCCGGCCAATGCCGAGACCGTGCGCCGCTTCCTGCGCGCGATGATCGACCGCGACGATCCCGACAAGGTGCTGGAGACGATCTTCCGCGCCGTGCCCGCAAAGGAGTGAGCGTGACGCTTGCCGCCACTGCGCAACGGCGTCCGGCACAGCCGGCCGACGACGCGCCGCATATCCTCCTGGTCGACGACGATCGACGCATCCGCGATCTGTTGTCGCGCTTCCTCGCCGGCGAGGGCTATCGCGTCACGACAGCGATGAGCGCGAGCGACGCGCGCGCCAAGCTCACCGGGCTTCACTTTGACCTGCTGATCCTCGACGTGATGATGCCGGGCGAGACCGGCTTCGATCTCGCACGCTTCATCCGTCTGTCCTCGTCGGTGCCGATCGTGATGCTGACCGCGCGGCATGAGGCCGAGGCGCGCATCGAGGGCCTGCAGATCGGCGCCGACGACTATGTGGCCAAGCCGTTCGAGCCGCGCGAGCTTGCGTTGCGCATCAACAACATCCTGCGCCGGGCCGCGCCCGCACCGGCGACCGAGGCGGTCGAGCAGATCGCGTTCGGGCCTTACGTCTATCATCTCAGCCGCGGCGAATTGCGCCAGGGCGAGGAGGTCATCCATCTCACCGACCGCGAGCGCGACATGCTGCGCGTGCTGGCGGCAGCTCCCGGCGAGACGGTGCCGCGCGGCGCGCTGACCGGCAACGGCTCGGTCAACGAGCGCGCGGTCGACGTGCAGATCAACCGGCTGCGGCGAAAGATCGAGCGCGATCCCGCCAATCCGCTGTTCCTGCAGGCGGTGCGCGGCATCGGCTATCGCCTGGTGGCGTCGCCGTAAACTCCGAGCAGAAATAATATGGACTCTCTCCACACGCTCCGACGCTTCTTCTCCCCTCCCCCTTGCGGGGAGGGGTCGGGGGTGGGGGTAGTCCAGAGTACTAATACCGGACGTGTGGTACCCCCCTCCCCAACCCTCCCCCGCATCCGCCTTCGCCAGAAGGCGGGCTTCGGCGGACAAGAGGGGGGAGGGAGCCCACCTCCCGTGTGGTTGGAGCGTGAGTTATCGCATGCGAGCGCTCAGCCATGAGCACGCTCGACACCGGCCTCACCCTGATCCGCAGCGCGGCGGGCCGCGTCTCTGCGGCGAACAACAGGCTGGGCAGCGCGTTCAAGAGCTGGATGCCGACCGGGCTCTATGCCCGCGCGCTGCTGATCATGATCGTACCGATGGTGGTGCTGCAGTCGGTGGTCGCCTTCGTGTTCATGGAGCGGCACTGGAACACGGTGACGCGGCATCTGTCGGCCGCGGTGGTGCAGGACATCGCCGCGCTGATCGACGTCTACAAGGCCTTTGCGCCGCTGGACAAGGATCGCACCGAGCTGCGCCGCATCGCGCAGCAGCGCCTCAATCTGGTGGTCGATTTCCTTCCCGTCGGCGACATGCCACCGCCCGGGCCAAAGCCCTTCTTCTCGCTGCTCGACCAGACGCTGTCGCGGCAGCTCGGGCGACAGATCGGCCGTCCGTTCTGGATCGACACCGTGGGCAATTCCAACCTGGTCGAGATCCGCATCGTGCTCGACGATTCCGTGATGCGCATCTTCGCGCAGCGTAGCGCCGCCTACGCCTCGAACTCCGAAATCTTCCTGTTCTGGATGGTCGGGACGTCGTCGATCCTGCTGATCGTCGCGGTGCTGTTCCTGCGCAACCAGATCAAGCCGATCCTGCGGCTGGCGGACGCCGCCGAAAGTTTTGGCAAAGGCCGCGAAGCTCCGAACTTCCGGCCGCGCGGGGCGCGCGAGGTGCGCCGCGCCGCACAGGCGTTCCTGGAAATGAAATCGCGCATCGAGCGCACGCTCGAGCAGCGCACCGCGATGCTGGCCGGTGTCAGCCACGATTTGCGCACCATCCTCACCCGCTTCAAGCTCGAGCTGGCGCTGATCGGCGACAGTCCCGAGGTCGACGCCATGCGCAAGGACGTCGACGAGATGTCTGGCATGCTGGAGGACTACCTCGCTTTCGCGCGCGGCGATACCGGCGAGAACGCGCAGCCGACCGACATGGCACTCGCGCTGGAAGAGTTGCGCAGCGATGCCGAGCGCCACGGCCATACCGCGACGGTGGCGTTCCATGGTCTGCCCGTCGTCATCGTGAAGCCGGCCTCGTTCAAGCGCTGCCTCGCCAATCTCGTCTCCAACGCCGCGCGCCACGCCAACACCATCGCCATCACGGGCCATCGCGATCACCGCAATCTCACCGTCACCGTCGATGACGACGGTCCCGGCATTCCGCTCGCGATGCGCGAGGAGGTGTTCAAGCCGTTCCTGCGGCTCGACGACGCCCGCAACCAGGACGAGGGCGGCACCGGCCTTGGGCTCGCGATCGCGCGCGACATCGCGCGCTCGCATGGCGGCGAGATCACGCTTGGCGACAGCCCGATGGGCGGCTTGCGCGCCACCGTGCGAGTACCAGTGTAGCGTTTCCGCGAACTCAAGGAGAGGCTGCATGTCGGAGCTTGCCAGCGTCGGTCACCATTTCATGCTGGGCTTGCGCCCGACCACCACGCTGCATCCCCAGGACCGTACGCTGTTGCGTGACATCAAGCCGGCCGGCGTGGTGCTCTTCAAGAGCAATTTCCCGCACGACCTGCCCTACGCCGACTGGCTCGAAAGCCACGCCGCGCTGATCGCCGATATCCGCGAGGCCACAGGCCGCGAGCGCCTGTTCGTCGCCATCGATCACGAGGGCGGACGGGTCTGCCGCACGCCGCCGCCGATCACCCGCTTTGCCTATGCGCGATATTGGGGCGATCGGGCCGATGATGTCGGTGCCGCAATGGGCACGGAGCTGGCCTCGCTCGGCTTCAATCTCAATTTTGCGCCGTCATTCGACATCGACAGCAACCCGGACAACCCGGTAATCGGCGCACGCTCCTTTGCGCGTGATGCGGCCACCGTCACCGCACGCGGTCTCGCCTTCCTGCAGCGGTTGGAGGCAAACGGCGTACGCGGCTGCGCCAAGCATTTTCCCGGCCATGGCGACACCCGCACCGATTCGCACTACGACCTTCCGGTCATCGATGCGCCGCTGGAGGTGTTGCGCGCACGCGAGCTTGCGCCGTTCAAGGCCGTGATCGGCCATGGCGTCGGCATGGTCATGACCTCGCACATCCTGTTCAAGGCATTCGACGCCTCGCTGCCCGCGACCTTGTCGGAGCGGATCGTGACGGGATTGTTGCGCGAAGAACTCGGCTTTGGCGGCGTCGTAGTGTCCGACGACATCGGCATGAATGCGATCAGCGCGCTGTTCGACGACCAGGAGGCCGCCGTGCGCTTTCTCGCCGCCGGCAACGACATGCTCACGATCTGCTCCTACTGGACCGACACCGAGCGCGCACGCGGACTGGCGCGCGCCATCAGCGACGCGCGGCGCAGCGGCGCGCTCGACCGCCGCGCGCTGGAGGCCTCCGAGGGGCGGATCGAGGCGATGCTGGCACAAACCGCGCAGCATAACGTGCGCGCACTTAACGAGAGCGTGTTTGCGGCGAATGCCACGGCCGGCCCGCTGTTTGCGAGCGAGACGGCGGAGATCGTGTGAGCTGGGCTTGTGCCGATGCATGACCGCATCCAACGCGCGCTGCAGCCACTGCTCGACAGCCTTCCTGCGGATAGCGACACCACGGGCGCCGTGGTCGCGACCCTGGTCGGTGATACGGCCGATGTCGCGGTCGTAACCCGAGCCGGCTTCACCCCGCCATTTCAACCCGACAGCCGCGTGCTGCTCTACAGCTTCACCAAGACGATCAAGGCGGCTGCCCTGCTCCGCTTGGTGGCGGCCGGCCGGATCAATCTCACCGACCCGCTTGACCGCTTCCTGCCGCAACATCCCGTTGCGGCGAGGATCACGCTGCGCGATGTGCTGGCGCACATCAGCGGCCTGCCCGACTATGGCGGCCTTGCGGAGTATCATGCGGCGGTTCGTGCTGCGTTACCGCCCTGGAGCGCGGAAGAATTCCCGGCTCGCACCAACGCCGACCGGCTCAAGTTCGAGCCGGCGACGAGTTGGGCTTATTCCAACATCGGCTACATGCTGTTGCGCGATGTGCTGAACCAAATTGGCGGCGGAGACATGGAGAGCGTCCTGCGCCAGGAAATCTTCACCCCACTCGGCGTTACCACCGCATCGGTGCCACTGAGCAAAGCCGACCTCTTCGCCTTCAGCTTTGGTCCGAGCCGCTATCTCGCCGGCGGTGGGACGCCGGTGGCCGTTGCCGGGCACTATGACCCCGGCTGGATTTCGCACGGCGTCGTCGGCTGTTCCGCGCTCGACGCGGCGCGCATGTTGCACGGGATCATGGAGACGCTGCTGCCGGCCGCAATGCTCGAGCAGATGATGATGCCGATCACCCATTTTCCCGGCGGCGTCGGACCTGATCGGCCGTGGCGCCAGCCGGCCTACGGACTTGGACTGCAGATCGAGCTCGATGAAACGATCGGCCCGGCCTATGGCCACACCGGCGGCGGACCGGGCGTCAGCCCCGTGGTGATGCATTTTCCCCGCCGTGAACCACCGCTCACCATCGCTCTGATCACCGATGGCGAGGATGGCGGCCTTGCGGAAACGCTGCTGTTCGAGGTCGCGGCGCACTCGGCCCAGGCGCGCCCCGCTACTTGTTCTGCGATGGAATCAGGTTCTTCAGCTTCTCGGCGTCCTTGACGTTGAGCCTGAAGCCGCCGGGCATCATGATGTCGCCGGGCTTCTGGCCCGCCTGGCAGTCGCCGAGCCACTTCGCCTGGATTTTGGTCGTGGCGTCGAGCGGCTTGCCGAGCACGCCCTTGTCGCTGTGGGTGGTGCTGGTCACCGTGTAGGCGGAATTGAAATCGCCCACGATCTCCGCATGCGTGGTCATCGACACGCCTGCAACCGAGCAGACGGAGTCGCTGACATAGCCGGTCGCGGTTTTCACCACATCCTGCTTGGAGCAGATCTGCTTGGCGATGGGCGAGGCCTGATTGTTCATCTCCTTGTCGGTGGTCTGATCGGTGCAGTGCTGCATCGTCATTTCCGGCACCGAACCTGCGAGCTTGGTGACCTTCATCTCCCAGAGGCCGGCCTTACGCAGCGGCAGATCCTCGGCGAACGCGGCCGGCGACAGCGACAGCAGGCCGACGCCTGCCCCCAACACGAGAAGCCGTCGCATCATGTTGCGCGCTCCCTGGCCGATAAATTGTCGACGTTTAGTAAGCGCTGCTTACCGGCCGATCGAGGCTGCCATAGGGCACCCAGCGGCAGGAAAAGGAGATATAGCCGCCCGGCTGCGGGTCGACCGCGAGGAACTTCGCGACCTTGCCGTATTTGGCGCAATGCGTCACCGCGACCTGGCGCGCGTCATACTGGGTCGCGAGATCATAGGCGATGATGCCGCCGGTATCGTTGCCTCTGAACTTCCCGACCCAGTCGGCTTGCGCCGGCACTGCGGCCAGCATTCCCGCCACGGCTAGCCCGGCGGCCATCATCCTTCGCATCGAAAACTCCATGTCACTTCATCCCATCTTAGGGGGCGCGGCGGGCCATGAAAAGAACGGCAGGGCCCTCCGATGTCGACTTCCCCGGGAGTGTTGCCGCGTTGCACTTGACCCCAAAAGGCCTTCGCGGCACGGTCCGCGATGGTCTTCAAGACCGCTCCCAGCCTGCTTTGCGGATGTGACATGCGCGACTTCGCACCCTCGTTGAAACGCCTAGCCCTTGCCGGCGCCGCGCTGGCGCTGTCGGCCCTCGCCCAACCGGTGCTCGCCGCCAATCCCTTCGAGCTCAATTTCGGCCTGTTCGGGCCGAGCTATGACGGGCGGGTCAAGGTCTGCGAAAGGGCGCTTGGCATGATCACCACGCAATTCCAGGAAAAGGAGAGCATGTACTGGAATTCGAAGCTCAAGATCAAAGCCTATGGCGACATCCATGAGGTCGCCTTCCGGCCGTGGCAATCCGACAATATCCCGCGCCGCTATTGCACCGGCAGCGTGATGCTGAGCGACGGCAAGGTCCACGCCCTCAACTATTCGATCATCGAGGACGGCGGTTTCGCCGGCTTCGGCCAGGGCGTCGAATGGTGCGTGGTCGGGCTCGACCGCAACTGGGCCTACAACCCCGCCTGCAAGGCCGCCGCCCCCTAGTTCGGGTGCCTTGGTCGAGGCGCGTTGCCTCAACCTCAAATTTTGTTCTTGAAATGTTCTCACCTGCTGATAGGCTCGCCTCAGCAATGGTGTGAGGGAGGCGTCATGTTCAGGCTGGTCCGGATTCCCCTGTTTCTGATCTCGCTGGCGGCGTTGGCCGCAATCTCCGGCACGGCGTCGGCGCAGGACCGGCGCCAGAACACGCCGGGCGAGTTCGACTTCTATGTGCTGTCACTGTCGTGGTCGCCGTCGTTCTGCGAAGGCGCGGAGGAGCGCCGAGGCGGCGGGCGCTCGCAGCAGGCCCAATGCGGCGGCCGGCCGTTCTCCTTCGTGGTGCACGGGCTGTGGCCGCAATACGAGAAGGGCTATCCGGAATATTGCCAGCGCCGGATTCCGCTCGGGCGAAACATCATGACCTCGATGCTCGACCTGATGCCGGCGCCCGGGCTGATCTACAATGAATGGGACAAGCACGGCACCTGCTCGGGGCTGGGCGAGCGCGCCTATTTCGAGACCATCCGCAAAGCCCGCGCCGCGGTGAAGATCCCCGAGGATTATCTGCAATTGTCGGAGGAAAAGACGGTCGCGCCCGACGACGTCGAGGCCGCCTTCGTCAAGGCCAATCCGGGATTGAAGACCTCCGGTATCGCCGTGACCTGCAACCGCAAGCGGCTCAGCGAAGTGCGCATCTGCATGAGCAAGGACCTGCAATTCCGCGACTGCCCGGAGATCGACCGTCAGGCCTGCCCGCTCGATCAGGTCACCATGCCGCCGGTGCGCGGGGGATAGTTTCGTCATTGCGAGGAGCGCAGCTTCGTAGGGTGGGTTGAGCGAAAGCGAAACCCACCACTTTTCTATCCGCGTCAGCAGAAGAGGTGGGTTACGGCGCTTCCGCCTTCGCGTCTCACGAGCTTCGGCGGACAAGTCGCGCCTAACCCACCCTACAATTCCTCCGCAAATGACGAGGGTTGCGTTCGCTGCCCGATGTCGTAACCCACGGGCATGAACTACCGTCACGCCTTCCATGCCGGCGGCTTTGCCGACGTCATCAAGCACATCGTGCTGGTGCGCATCCTGCTTCATCTGCAGGAGAAGCCGGCGGCTTTCCGTTTCATCGACAGCCATGCCGGCGCCGGCCGCTACGATCTCACCGGCGATGAGGCGAAGCGCAGCGGCGAGTGGCTGACCGGGATTGCGCGGATCATGCAGGCGCGCTTCTCGGAACAGGCAGCAGCGCTGATCAAGCCTTATCTCGACATCGTAAGAGCCTTCAATCCGACGCCCGCCACCCTTGCCGCCTATCCGGGATCGCCGCTGATTGCCCGCGCGCTGCTGCGGCCGCAGGATCGCCTCACCGCCTGCGAGGTCGAACCGTCGGCGCGCAAGCTGTTGATCGATGCGCTGCGGCGCGACACCCAAGCGCGCGTCGTCGATCTCGATGGCTGGACCGCGTTGCCGGCCTTCGTGCCGCCCAACGAGCGGCGCGGTCTGGTCCTGATCGATCCGCCCTTCGAGGCAAAGGACGAGTTCGAGCGTCTCGCGACAGGTTTCGCCGCTGCCTTCGCCAAATGGCCGACCGGCAGTTACGTGCTGTGGTATCCGGCCAAGAGCCGGCGGGCCACCGACGACCTGGCGCGTCGCGTGACTGCTGCCGCAGCATCGGGGAAGCCTCCAGCCAAGGCGCTGCGGCTGGAGTTCAGCGTGGCGCCGCAGGCGGCCGGCTCGGCGCTGGCCTCGACCGGGCTTCTGATCGTCAACCCGCCGTGGACGCTGCAGGGCGAGCTCAAGACCATCCTGCCCGAGTTGGAAAAGCCGCTCGGCCAGGGCGGCGCCGGCCGCTTCAGACTTGAAGTGCCGAAGCCGTAAGCCCCCCAAACCGCGCAAAATCCGTATTCATTTTGGATGGAACCGTATTATGCTCGCCCTGTTGGGACTGGCTTTACGTTCCGCTTCCGCGAATGGTTGCGGCGGAGTGATGAAGGCCTCAAGAAAATCCAGGCGGACCGGTGGCCAAGCGCCGGCCCGTCAAGGTGGCCAAGCTTTCCGGCAGTGAATGTCCGGTCGGGCCGCGGCGCTGACACGCGCATGGCGGCGGGAGCATTGCGGGGGAGGAGACCCGATGGCCATGACTGGGACGGTCAAGTTCTTCAATGGAGAACGGGGCTACGGCTTCATCAAGCCTGACGACGGCGGGCGCGACGTGTTCGTGCACATCACCGCGGTCGAGCGGGCGGGGTTGAAGGATCTGACCGAAGGACAACACGTTTCATTCGAAGTCGAGCCGGACAAGAAGGGCAAGGGGCCCAAGGCGGTCAATCTCGTCATTCAATCGTAGCGCTCGTCTTGAAGACAAAAAAATCCCGGCCGCCGCCGCGGCCGGGAGTTACGATTTGAAGACGTCTTCTTGTTGCTATCAGAAATGATAGTTCACGCCGGCGCGAAAGGTGCCGAAGCGATAGCCGTTTTGCGTGTTGGTGACGGTGACGAACTGGCTGCTTGAGAGATCGACATAGAGATATTCGACCTTGGCGCTCCAGTGCGGGGCGAGGCCAACCTCGGCGCCAAGGCCCACCGTCCAGCCGGCGGTCGTGTGCAACTCGGAGAGCCCGAAGGTCTGGCCGGTCAGTTCGCCGAACGCGAGGCCGCCGGTGCCGTAGAACAGCACGTTGCTGATGGCATAGCCGGCACGGCCGCGCAGCGTGCCGAACCACGGGTTGGAGAATTTCCAGGGCGCGAACGTATCCTCGGCGGCGGTCGCCTCGATGTCGCCCTCGACACCGAACACCCAATGGCCCGCCTGCCAGTTGTAGCCGGCCTGTGCGCCGCCGTTGAAGCCGGACGGCTTCGCCGGGTTGTTGCGGACGCTGCCCCATTCATAGCCGAGATTGCCGCCGATATAGGGCCCGGCCCAGCTATAGGCGTTGAGCGGCTGATTGACCGTATAGGGCGCGCGCGGCGCATACATATCCGCGGCCTCGGCGCTCGCCGCAAACCCCAAGAGCGCCATCCCCATGGCGCCCAAAGCCACCCGCTTCATTCCCAACTCCCGACGCAACTGCCGCCACCGGCGGATCGTCGGCGCTGTTGCCAGCGCGGGCGACCGCTTGGTTACGGAACCCCTTCTTCGCCAAGATTTATCGGGAGTTTCGGGTTAAAGGCTTGTTAAGCGGGGTTACCGCGCGCTTAACGTTCTTAACGAAACCCTACCGCGCAGTTTTGGCAGCAGCCATCACCAACCCCTGTGTGTTGCGCCGGCAGGAACTTCAAATCGGCGCGGCCTGACACTAAATTCCGCCCATGACGTCTGAGAAAGCCGCTCCTCCGGTGGCTCCGCGCAAGGCTCCCGCCGGCACGGATGCGCCGGACACTCCCGATATCGACCCCGCCACCTCGTCGCCCGACGAGGACGAAGAGGCTCGGCTGCCTGAGCTCACCGAGGAGCCGGTCGAGGCCGTCGCAGAAGGTCCGCTCGCGGTCGGACATGCCGCGATCGAGAACGCGGTCAAGCTGGCACCGACCTCGCCCGGCGTTTACCGCATGCTGAATGCGGCCGGCGACGTGCTCTATGTCGGCAAGGCCAAAAGCGTCCGCAAACGCCTCGCCTCCTATGCGCGCGCCAATGCGCCGTTGCCGGCGCGCATCCTGCGCATGATCGCGGCGACCGTGACCGTCGAGATCGTCTCGACCACGACCGAGACCGAGGCGCTGCTGCTCGAGGCCAATCTGATCAAGCAGCTGCGGCCGCGCTTCAACGTGCAGCTGCGCGACGACAAGTCGTTTCCCTATATCCTGATCACCGGCGACCATTGGGCGCCGCAAATCCTCAAACACCGCGGCGCCCAGAGCCGGCCAGGACGCTATTTCGGCCCGTTCGCCTCAGCCGGCGCCGTCAACCGCACGATCACGGCGCTGCAGCGCGCATTCCTGATCCGCTCCTGCACGGACGGCTTTTTCGAAAGCCGCACCCGCCCTTGCCTGCTCTACCAGATCCGCCGCTGCGCCGGCCCCTGCACCCGCGAGGTCGATTTCGGCGGCTATACCGAGCTGGTGCGCGAGGCGACCGATTTCCTGTCCGGCCGCAGCGATGCCGTGAAGCAGCTGCTCGCGGCGGAAATGGAGAAGGCCTCCGGCGAGCTCGAATTCGAGACCGCCGCGCGCTACCGCGACCGCCTTGCCGCGCTGTCGGCGATCTCCTCGCAGCAGGGCATCAATCCGCGCACGGTGGAAGAGGCCGACGTGTTCGCGATCTACCAGGAAGGCGGCTATTCCTGCGTGGAAGTGTTCTTCTTCCGCACCGGACAGAACTGGGGCAACCGCGCCTATTTCCCGCGCGCGGAAAAGACCTTTACGCCCGAGGAGGTACTGTCCTCTTTCCTCGCGCAATTCTACGACGACAAGCCGCCGCCGAAACTCGTGCTGCTCTCGCATGAGATCGAGGAGAGCGCGCTGCTATCAGACGCGCTCTCGGTCAAGGCCGGCCGCAAGGTTGAGGTGTCGGTGCCGCAGCGCGGCGAGAAGAAAGAATTGATCACGCATGCGCTGACCAATGCGCGCGAGGCGCTTGGACGCAAGCTTGCGGATACCGCCACGCAAAACCGGCTGCTGAACGGGCTCGCGTCGACGCTGCAGCTGCCGCATCCTCCGAAACGGATCGAGGTCTACGACAACAGCCACATCCAGGGTACCAACGCGGTCGGCGCGATGATCGTGGCCGGGCCGGATGGCTTCGTGAAGAACCAGTACCGCAAGTTCAACATCAAGTCGGAAGGGCTCACGCCCGGCGACGACTACGCCATGATGAAGGAAGTGCTGGAGCGGCGCTTCAAGCGGCTGCTCAAGCCGGCCGAGGGCGATGCCGCCAAGGCGAAGGCCGACGAGGACTCCGTGCCGCAATGGCCCGACCTCGTCATCATCGATGGCGGCCGCGGCCAGCTCAACGCGGCGCGCGAAATCTTCGAAAATCTCGCGTTGACCGGGGTCTCCCTGATGGCGGTCGCCAAGGGGCCCGAGCGCGACGCCGGCCGAGAGACCCTGTTTATGCCTGACCGCGAGGCAATCAAGCTCGAGCCGCGCGACCCCGTGCTCTACTTCATCCAGCGGCTGCGCGACGAGGCCCATCGCTTCGTGATCGGCTCGCACCGCAAGCTGCGCAAAAAGGACATCCGCGAGGCCGGCCTGCAGGAGATTCCCGGCATCGGCCCGTCACGCAAACGTGCCTTGCTGCACCACTTCGGAACATTGAAGGAGATCGAGCGGGCGTCGATCGCCGATCTCGGCAAGGTTCCGGGCGTCAGTGCCGAAAGCGCGCGCAAGATTTTCGAGTTTTTCCACGCCCAGTCGGGCTGAGTCGACATGGGTGTCGTGACCGGCCGACGATGGTGCCGGTTGACCTCGAACTTTAACCGGTATTGGTAGAACGGATGGACGCCGCCAGCACCAGAACGCAGCCGAAAAGCCTGTCGCTGCCCAATATCCTGACCTATGCCCGGATCGCCGCGATCCCGGTGGTGATCGGCTGCATCTATGCCCAATCGATCCTCGATTACCCGCTCTGGCTACGCTGGGTCGCGGTCGCCGTGTTCATCGCGGCCGGGGTCACCGACTATCTCGACGGCTACTACGCCCGCATCTGGAATCAGCAATCGGCGTTCGGGCGGATGCTCGACCCGATCGCCGACAAGCTGCTGGTCTCCTCCTGCCTGCTGATGCTCGCCGCCGACGGCATCATCCATGGCTGGTCGATCTGGGCCGCGATGGTGATCCTGTGCCGCGAAATCCTGGTGTCCGGCTTGCGCGAATATCTCGCCGCGCTGCGGGTCAGCGTGCCCGTGACCAGGCTTGCGAAATGGAAGACCACGATCCAGCTGGTCGCGATCGGCTTCCTGCTCGCGGGCGAAGCCGGCGATCTGGTGGTGCCGGTCGTCACGCAAATCGGCCTGCTGCTGCTGTGGGCGTCGGCGATCTTCACCATCTACACCGGCTACGATTATTTCCGCGCCGGCATCCATCACCTCATCAAGGAGGATGAGGGATGAAGGTGAAATACTTTGCTTGGGTGCGTGAACGGGTCGGCAAGGCGGAAGAAACCATCGAGCCGCCGGCAGGCGTGCGCACCATCGACGATCTGATCAAATGGCTGTCCGCGCGCGACGAAGGTTATGCCTATGCGTTCGAGAAGCCGAAGGTGATTCGCGCCGCGATCGACCACACGCACGTGAAATCGGACGCTGCGATTTCCGGCGCGCGCGAGATCGCCTTCTTCCCGCCGATGACCGGCGGCTAATTCGCAATGAGCGCGCCCTTCACCGTCCGCATCCAGGAAGCTGATTTCGACGTGGCGCGCGAGAGCGCACTGCTGACGCGCGGCCGCACCGATATTGGCGCAGTCGTGAGCTTCCTGGGGATTTGCCGCGGTACCGAGGGCGGCGGCGAGATCGCCGCGCTGACGCTGGAGCATTATCCCGGCATGGCCGAAGCCGAGATCGAGCGCCACGCGCAGGAGGCGATGACGCGCTGGCCGCTGCACGGCCTCACCGTGATCCATCGCTTCGGCCGCATCGAGCCCGGACAGAACATCGTGCTGGTACTGACCGCCTCGCAGCACCGCCAGGCTGCGTTCGAGGCCGCGGAATTCCTGATGGATTATCTCAAAACCTCCGCGCCGTTCTGGAAGCAGGAAGAAGGCGCAAAGGACTCAAAATGGATCGAGGCCCGCGCCCATGACGACGCGGCCGCCGCGCGCTGGACCAAGAGCTGATGGCCAAGCGCGTCAAGGCGGCAAAGAAGACCGCGGCAAACCTCCCGAAAGTCGGACCCGGCGAACTCGCGACCCTCCTCGATTTCGTCCGCTACGGGGTGAGCCGCTTTACCGAGGCACAACTCGTCTTCGCGCACGGCACCACCGATCCGGTCGCGGAAGCCGCGTTCCTGGTCTGCGAGGCGCTGCATCTGCATCCCGACCAGTTCGAGGCCTTTGCCAATGCGCGCGTCACCAAGCATGAGGCCATGACCATCCTCGATTTGATCGGCCGCCGCGTGACCACGCGCAAACCCGTCGCCTATCTCGTCAACAAGATCTATATGCGTGGCCTGCCGTTCTATGTCGACGAGCGCGCAATCGTGCCGCGCTCCTTTATCGGCGAGCTGCTGGACTCGCATTTCGGCGGCGAGGACGCTTCGCTGATCGGCGAGCCCGAGCAGATCGAAAGCGTGCTCGATCTCTGCACCGGCTCGGGCTGTCTCGCGATCCTGGCGGCGCGGCATTTTGCGAATGCCGAGGTCGATGCCGCCGACATTTCGAAGGATGCGCTCGCCGTCGCCGCGCGCAATGTCAGCGATCATGGCCTTGAAGGCCAGATCGAACTCTTTCGCGGCGATCTGTTCCAGCCGCTTGGCGACAAGCGCTACGACCTCATCATCTCAAATCCTCCCTATGTCGATGAAGCAGGCATGGCGTCGCTGCCGCAGGAATGCCGCGCCGAGCCGAAGCTCGCCTTCGACGGCGGGCCTGATGGCCTCGACATCGTCAGGCGCATCCTCGATGAGGCCGGTCAACACCTCACGCCGGGCGGCGGGCTGTTGTGCGAGATCGGCCGCGGCCGCGGCAATCTCGACGCCGCCTATCCGCAATTGCCGCTGCTCTGGCTCGATACCGAGGATTCGGAAGGCGAAGTGTTCTGGATTGCGGCCTCCGATCTTTCTTGATGCCGCGCAACAATCCTTCGGATTGAGCCGAAATATCGCAAGACAGAAGCGTTCACCTCGCGCGTTGAAGCTGATAGTTTGCGGCCCAAGCCCCGCCCCCATCCGCCCAGAGCTATGAAGAGGCCCCCATGCTGGACAAGAGCCCCGCCGCCCCCAAGGTCAACGTTCCGAACGATCTCGCCGCACACTGGATGCCGTTCACCGCCAACCGCGCCTTCAAGAAGGCGCCGCGGCTGCTCGCCGGCGCCAAGGGCATGCACTACATCACCGTCGACGGACGGCACATCATCGATGCCGCGTCCGGCATGTGGTGCACCAATGCCGGCCACGGCCGCACCGAGATCGCGGAAGCCATCGGCAAGATGGCGGCGACGCTGGACTATGCGCCGCCGTTCCAGTTCGGCATTCCGCAGTCCTTCGAGCTTGCAAGCCGCATCGCGGATCTCGCGCCCGACGGTCTCGACCACGTGTTCTTCTGCAACTCCGGCTCGGAAGCGGCCGACACCGCGCTGAAGATGGCGCTCGCCTATCACCAGATCAACGGGCAAGGCGCCCGCACCCGGCTGATCGGCCGCGTCCGCGGCTATCACGGCGTCGGCTTCGGCGGCACTGCCGTGGGCGGCATCGTCAACAACCGCAAGATCTTCGGTTCACTGCTGTCGGGCGTCGATCACATCCCGGCGACCTATGATCGCGAGAAGCAGGCCTTCTCCAAGGGCGAGCCGGAATACGGCGCGCATTTCGCCGACGAGTTGGAGAACCTCGTCAACCTGCATGGCGCCAACACCATCGCCGCCGTGATCGTCGAGCCGATGGCGGGCTCGACCGGCGTCATCCCCGCGCCAAAGGGCTATCTCAAGCGGCTACGCGAGATCACCCAGAAGCACGGCATCCTCTTGATCTTCGACGAGGTCATCACCGGCTATGGCCGGCTCGGCTACGCCTTCGCCGCCGAGCGCTATGGCGTGCTGCCCGACCTGCTCACCTTCGCCAAGGGCATCACCAATGGCGCAGCCCCGATGGGCGGCGTGCTGGTGCGCGACACGATCCACGACGCCTTCATGAACGGCCCCGAGCATGTCGTGGAGCTGACCCATGGCTACACCTATTCGGCGCATCCGCTGGCCTGCGCGGCAGGTCTCGCTACGCTCGACATCTACCGCGACGAGAAGCTGTTCGAGCGCGCCAAGGCGATCGAGCCGAAATTCGCCGACGCGGTGATGACGCTGAAGGGCCTGCCGAACGTGGTCGATATCCGTACGGTGGGTCTAACTGCCGGCATCGATCTCTCCCCGCGCGCGGACGCGCCCGGCAAACGCGGCTATGACGCGATGGTCTCCGCCTTCCACGACAACGATCTGATGCTGCGCATCGCCGGCGACACGCTAGCGCTCACCCCGCCGCTGATCATCAGCGAGGATCAGATCGGCGAGGTCATGGAGAAGGTCGCCAAGGTCATCAAGGCCGTGGCTTGAAAGCTCTCACCCCACCCCTCTCCCCGCAACAGCGGGGAGAGGGAGTGTTGCGGTGCCCTGTTCCCGCGTTGCCAAAAGAACACTAGCCCCTCGAATCAACATTAGTGCTAAGCTCCGCGGGCCTTCAGGGGGCGCTGCGCGCATATGATTCGTATCTCGACGATCTTCATCGCCATCTGCATGCTGCTGGTCGCGGCATCGCTCGGCCTGATCCTGTATTCGGTCGCCGGCATCTCCGGTTCGGAATCCGCGATCGTGGCGCTGGCCGCGCTGACTTTCCTGGTGCTCTACAACGCCGTGTCGATGCGGATGCGCGACCGCAGCGACGTCGGCCACCAGATCGCCGATCTCTCCCGCGGCACCGCCGACCTCGCCCGCCAGGTCGCCGAATTCGGCCGCAGGCTCGCCGCCGTCGAGGGCCGCATGGTGTCGGCCAACTCCACCGGCGCCGACCGCATCCAGGGCGTCGCCAACGAGATCGGTGAACTCGGCGGACTGGTGCGCCAGATCGCGGCATCGGTGGCGAACCATGACGACATGATCGCCATGCTGCGTGCCAATCCGGTCGCCGCAGTCGAGCCCGCCAAACCCGAGAGCGATGCGCCGAAGGCGGCGTCCGCGCCCGACGAGAAGCACATCCTCTCGCCACCTCCGCCGCCGCCCGGCATCGAGCCTTCGCGCAGCCATGCCGCGGTTCTGGCCGCGATCCGCAACGCGGTCGACGAGAACCGCCTCGACATCTATCTGCAGCCGATGGTGACGCTGCCGCAGCGCAAGGTGCGCTTCTACGAGGCAGTGACACGGCTGCGCGACGACAAGGACCAGGTGCTGGCGGCGGAAGACTTCATCGGCGTCGCCGAGTCCTCAGGCATGATCGGACGTATCGACCACATGGTGATGCTCCGCTGCGTGCAAGTGCTTCGGCGGCTGATGGTGCGCAACAAGGAGGTCGGCGTGTTCTGCAACGTCGCGGCCGCGACGCTCGCCAACAGCTCGACGTTCTCGCAATGCCTGGATTTCCTCGAGGCCAACCGCGCGCTCGCACCTTCTTTCGTACTGGAGTTCAAACAATCGACCTTCCGCCGTCTCGGTCAGACCGAGACCGAGCATCTGGCGAGCCTCGCCCAGCGCGGCTACCGCTTCTCGATCGACCATGTCACCGATTTGCGCTTCGAGCCGCGCGAGCTCGCCGATCGCGGCGTGCGCTTCATCAAGGTACCGGCGGCGCTGCTGCTCGATCCGAAGCAGACCTCGTCGTCCGACATTCACCCCTCCGATCTGTCCGACCTGCTCGGCCGTTTCGGCATCGACCTGATCGCCGAGCGGATCGAAGGCGAGCGCGCGGTGGTCGACCTGCTCGACTATGACGTGCGGTTCGGCCAGGGCTTCCTTTTTGCCCCTCCCCGTCCCTTGAGGCCCGAGGGTGCCAATGGCGGCGTGCCGGTCAATGGCGAACCCGGCGCGGCCAAATCGGCACCGTCAGAGGCGCCGACCGCCGATCCGACCATGCGCGCCACCGGCAATGCCGCGCTGGCGCGCCGCGCCGCCGGTCCCGGTTAGGCATCATCAGCATCATGACTAGTCTGCGTTTTGTCGAGCGGCTGCGCGACCTCGTCGAGCAAACCGACGTCGTACTGTCGGACATCTGGGGCGTGGTGCATAACGGGCTCGAATCCTTTCCCGAGGCCTGCGCGGCGCTGCACACCTATCGCACGCGCGGCGGCACCGTCATCCTGATCACCAATGCGCCGCGACCGGCAGACTCCGTGCAGCGGCAGCTGCAAAAGCTCGGCGTCGCCGACGACACCTATGACGCGATCGTCTCCTCGGGCGACCTGACACGGCATTACGTCGCCGGTCATCCCGGACGAAAAGTGTTCTGGCTCGGTCCCGAGCGCGACAACTCGATCTATCGCGGCCTCGACCCGGTGTTGTCGCCGCTCAATGAAGCCGACTACATCGTCTGCACCGGACTGCTCGACGACGAAACCGAGTCGGCGGAAGACTACCGGCCGATGATGCTGCAGGCGCGCGAGCGCGCGCTGCCCCTGATCTGCGCCAATCCCGACATCGTGGTCGAACGCGGCGACCGGCTGATCTATTGCGCCGGCGCGATCGCCGAGATGTATCGCGAGCTCGGCGGCGAAGTGATCTTCTACGGCAAGCCGCACCGGCCGATCTATGAGCGCGCGATCGAGCTCGCCGCGGAACGGCGCGGCAGCGCCACGCCACTCGACCGCGTGCTGGCGATCGGCGATTCCGTGCGCACCGACCTCACCGGCGCGCACGGCTTCGGCATCGACTGCCTCTTTGTAACTCGAGGTATCCACTCGGAAGAATTCGAAGGCGTCGATCAGCTCGATCCGGCCTCGGTCAAGGAACTGTTCGGCCACCCGCCGCGCGCCCTGATGCGGGAGCTGCGGTGGTAGAACCCGCCTCATGACGAGCCCGCGTTTCGTCGAGCGGCTGCGCGACCTCGTGGAGCATATCGACGTCGTGCTGTCGGATATCTGGGGCGTGCTGCATGACGGGCTCAACGCCTTCCCGGAGGCCTGCGCGGCGCTGCAGAGTTATCGCGCGCGCGGCGGCACCGTCATTCTGATTACCAATTCGGCGCGCCCGGCGGACGCTGTGCAGCGGGCCTTGCGCACGCTCGGCGTCGCTGACGATTGCTATGACGCAATCGTCTCTTCCGGCGACCTCGCCCGGACCTATGTCGCGAATCATCCCGGACAAAAAATGTTCTGGCTCGGCGCCGAGCGCCAGAGCGCGATTTATCAGGGCCTCGATCCGGTGCTCTCGCCGTTGAACGAGGCCGACTACATCCTCTGCACCGGGCTGCGCGACGAAGAAACTGAAACGGCCGAAGACTATCGAGCGGTGCTGCTGCAGGCGCGCGAGCGCGCGCTGCCGCTGATCTGTGCCAATCCTGATGTCGTGGTGGAACGCGGCGACCGTCTGATCCCTTGCGCCGGCGCCATCGCCGAACTCTATCGCGATCTCGGCGGCGAGGTGATCTACTTCGGCAAGCCGCACCGGCCGATTTATGCACGCGCGATCGAAGTGGCCGGCAAATTGCGCGGCCGCGCCCCATCGCTCGATCGCGTGCTGGCGATCGGCGATTCCGTGCGCACAGACCTCGCCGGCGCCCGCAGCTTCGGCATCGACTGCCTGTTCGTGACCCGTGGTATCCATGCGAAAGAGTTCGAAGACGTCGATCAACTCGATCCGGCCGCGATCAAGAGGCTGTTCGGTACCCCGCCACGCGCGCTGATCCGGGAGTTGCGGTAGTAGCTCCAAAACGTAAATGCCCGGGCCGGGCCCGGGCATGACGAATGGATAGAGATGTCGCTTGGTAAGCCTTAAGCGCTCGCCATGTCCGGGAAGACCGCCTCGATCTTGGTCTTCAACGTGGACGCATTGAACGGCTTGACGATGTAGTTGTTCACGCCGGCTTTCTTGGCCGCGATCACGTTCTCGGTCTTGGATTCCGCCGTGATCATGATGAAGGGCGTGGTGGCGAGGTTGGGATCGGCGCGCACCTCGCGCAGCAGGTCGTAGCCGGTCATCGGCTCCATGTTCCAGTCGGAGATCACGAGCCCGTATTTCTTGCCGCGCATCTTGTTTAGCGCCGCGGAGCCGTCGTTGGCGTCGTCGATATTCTCGAAGCCAAGCTGCTTCAGCAGATTCCGGATGATACGGATCATGGTGGAATAATCGTCCACCACCAGAACCGGCATCGACAAATCAACCGCCATTCTTGACTCCCCCCTCACGCCACAAACAAATCGGGCGCAGGCCGTTCAGGCCCCCCGCAATCCACTCCACCAACGACTAACAAAAGGCCTTAAACAGTGGGTTAACTGACCCTGGATCGTGCAATTATACCCCCCAACTTCAAATAGATATCAGACGCCGGTCAGCCCCCGGCTTGACTTGCCCGCAGCATCAGCGTCACGGTCCGGCCCCATCATGCCAGCCGAAGATTTCAAGGAAAAATGCCCGCTTTCACCGTGATCCGCGACACCACGCCGGCGGAGGCGATCCCAAGGGGTGCGGTGGTGGCGATGGGCAATTTCGACGGGGTCCATCTCGGCCATCGCGCGGTGATCGCAGCAGCACTCGAGATGGGACGCGTCCACCGACGACCCGCGATGGCGCTCACCTTCGAGCCGCATCCGCGCCGCTTCTTCTCGCCGACCATTCCGCAATTCCGCCTCAGCGACGAGACCACCAAGCTTCGGCTGCTGGCCGGCACCGGGCTTGCCGGCGCCGTGATCATGACTTTCGACAAGACCCGCGCCGGCACCTCGGCGCAAGACTTCATTCACCATGATCTGATCAGGCGGCTCGGAATCTCCGGGATCGCGGTCGGCTACGACTTCCATTTCGGCAAGGGCCGCGTCGGCTCGCCGAGCCTGCTGGTCAACGAGGCGCCGCGGCTCGGCATCGAGGTCGACGTGCAGCCGCATGTCGACATCGACGAACGGCCGGTGTCCTCGAGCGCGATCCGCGACGCGCTGAGCGAAGGCCAGATCGCGGATGCCACCGCCATGCTCGGCGGTCCCTGGTTCGTCACTGGCGAGGTGATCCATGGCGAGAAGCGCGGCCGTGAGCTCGGCTATCCCACCGCCAATTTCCGCCTCGACAACAATTGCGGGCTTCGTCACGGCATTTATGCGGTGCGGGTCGGGCGCGGTGCCGAGCGGTTCGACGGCGTCGCAAGCTTCGGCCGGCGCCCGACCTTCGACAATGGCGCGCCGCTGCTCGAAATCTTCCTGTTCGATTTCGATGGCGACCTCTATGGCCAGGCGCTCGACGTGGCCTTTATCGGCTTCATCCGCGACGAACTGAAATTTTCCAGCGCCGATGCGCTGGTGAAACAGATGGACGACGATTCCGCCCGCGCCCGCGCGGCGCTCAAGGCCGCGCCGGACGCGTTTCCGAGGCTAGGTGAGATCGGTTGAAGACCGAGAAGCAAAAGATGCTGGCGGGCGAACTCTATCGTCCCGATGCCGAGCTCGGTGCCGAGCAAGCCGCCGCCAAGGCGTGGATGGTGCGCTATAATGCGGCGCTGGCGTTGCCGGTCTCCGAGCGTCACGCGCTGCTCTGCGAACGTCTCGGCCATGTCGGCAAGGATGCCGTGATCCGTCCGCCGTTCTTCTGCGATTACGGCACCAACATCCGCCTCGGCGACGGCGTCTTCCTCAATTTCAATTGCGTCATCCTCGACGTGGTCGAGGTTGCTATCGGCGGCCGCACCCAGATCGGGCCTGCGGTGCAGATTTATACCGCCGACCATCCGCGCGACGCTGCAACGCGCCGCGCCGGGCTCGAATTCGGCCGCCCCGTGCGGATCGGCAGCGATGTCTGGATCGGCGGCGGCGCCATCATCCTGCCCGGAATCACCATCGGCGACGGTGCCGTGATCGGCGCCGGCAGCGTGGTGACGCGGGATGTAGCCGCTGGAGCGACCGTCATGGGCAATCCGGCCCGGCCGCGGCTACCCTAGTGCCCCTCGGGGCTTTGCGATTCGGCCTCCCCCTGCTATGGAGGGC
>CAWCGA010000006.1:0-251729 GCA_963794775.1 uncultured Alphaproteobacteria bacterium
CGATCGACGAGCAGGGCTGCATGATCGTGCGTACCGCGACCGGCGCGCGCGTGCCCGTCACCGCCGGCGACGTCTATTTCGGCACGGCTGCCTCTGCTGGAGCAGCGTAATGGCGCGCCCGGACGAACTGACCTTTGCGCCGCTCGGCGGCGTCGGCGAGATCGGCATGAACCTGTCGATCTACGGCCTCGGTAACCGCCATCAGCGGTCCTGGCTCGCGATCGACCTCGGCGTCTCCTTCGGCGACGAGGAGCATCTGCCCGGCATCGATTTGATCATGCCGGATATCACCTTCCTCGAGAAAGAGCGCAAGAACCTGGTCGGCCTCGTGCTGACGCATGCGCATGAGGACCATTTCGGCGCCATCATCGATCTCTGGCCAAAACTGCGTTGCCCGATCTATGCCACCAAATTCAGCGCGGCGCTGTTCGAAGCGAAATGCGCGGCCGAGCGCGAGGCGCCGAAGATTCCCGTCACGGTGATCCCTTCGGGCGGGCGCGTCGACATCGGCCCGTTCAATGTCGAGTTCATCCCTGTTGCACATTCCATTCCCGAATCGCATGCGCTGGCGATCCATACCGAAATCGGCACGGTGCTGCACACCGGCGACTGGAAGATCGATCCGACCCCGGTGCTCGGCGCGCCCACCGACGAGCGGCGGCTGCGCGAGCTCGGCGATGCCGGATTGCTGGCGCTGGTCGGCGATTCCACCAACGCGGTGCGCGAGGGCCGCTCGCCGTCGGAGAGGGAAGTCGCCGCGACCATCGCTGAACTCGTGAAGAACGCGAAAGGCCGCGTCGCGGTGACGACGTTCGCCTCCAACGTCGCGCGGTTGAAGGCGGTCGCAGACGCTGCGAAAGCCGCCGACCGTGAGGTTGTCATCGTCGGCCGCGCCATGGAGCGCGTGGTGCAGGTGGCGCGCGAGACCGGCTATCTCGACGGCGTGCAGAATTTCCGCGGTCCCGATCTCTACGGCCATTTCCCGGCCGACAAGGTGCTGGCGCTGTGCACGGGAAGCCAGGGCGAGCCGCGCGCAGCGCTGGCGCGCATCGCCAACAACGATCATCCGGCCGTCACGCTGAACAAGGGCGACAGCGTGATCTTTTCCTCGCGTACTATTCCCGGCAACGAGAAGGCGGTCGGCGCCATTATCAACGGACTGATTTCGCAGGGCGTCGAGGTCATCACCGACCGCACCCATCTCGTGCATGTCTCCGGCCATCCGCGCCGCGACGAGTTGCGTGACATGATCGCCTGGACGCGGCCGAAAGTGCTGATCCCCGTGCATGGCGAGCCGCTGCATCTGTCCGAGCACGCCAAGCTCGCGCGCGCCGCGGGCGTGCCGAAGGTGATCGGCTGCCGCAACGGCGACCTCGTGCTGCTCGGGCCCGGCGAGCCCGGCATCATCGACGAGCTTCCCTCGGGGCGGCTTTACAAGGACGGCAACATCCTGGCGGACGCCAAGTCGCGGGCCGTGGTCGAGCGGCGGCGGATGGGCTTTGCCGGCTGCGTCTTCGTCGCGATCGCGATGACCGACAAGGGCGAGTTGGCCGACGATCCCGAGGTTGATCTCGTCGGCATCCCCGAGAAGAATAGAGCCGGCGAGGAGCTCGACGAGATCGTGTTCGACGCGGTGGTGTCCACCATCGAGGGTCTGCCGCGGGCGCGGCGGCGCGATCCCGATGCGCTTGCGGAGTTGGTGCGTCGCGCGGTGCGGTCGACCTTGAATCAGGAGTGGGGGAAGAAGCCGCTCTGCCTGGTTCATGTTCTTGAAGTTTAGGAGAGATCAATGTTGGGCCGGCTCAATCATGTCGCCATTGCCGTGAAGGACGCAGAGCAAGCCGCCAGGATCTACGGCGCGGCGTTCGGCGCCGAGATCTCCAAAGCGACGCCGCTGCCCGAGCACGGCGTCATCACCGTGTTCGTGACCTTGCCCAACACCAAGATCGAATTCATCCAGCCGCTCGGCGAGACGTCGCCGATCGCCAAATTCCTGGAGCGCAATGCCGACGGCGGCATCCATCATGTCTGCTATGAGGTCGCCGACATCATCGCCTCGCGCGACACCCTGATCAGGGAAGGCGCGCGGGTGCTGGGCGACGGCCAGCCGAAGATCGGCGCGCACGGCAAGCCCGTGCTGTTCCTGCATCCGAAGGATTTTTCCGGCGCGTTGGTCGAAATCGAGCAATCCTGATGGTCTATCAGCTCTCCACCGCGTTCGCGATCTACTTCGTGCTGTGGTGGCTCACGCTGTTCGTGACGCTGCCTTTCGGTATTCGCAGCCAGCATGAGGATGGCGTGGGCGCGCCCGGTACCGACCCCGGCGCGCCAATCGTTACAGGGATGGGACGCAAGTTGATCTGGACAACGGTCATCTCGGCGGTGATTTTCGCCATCTGCTGGTGGGCCTATCAGGCCGGCTATCTCTCGGTCGATCGGCTGTCGAAGCTGATGGGGATGCCGTTCTAGCGCATGAGGCCCGCCTTGACGTGCAAAACCTTGGCGATACCGTATTGTCCGACAGACAAATCGGGGCACGCGATGTGGCGCGGTGTGAGTGCAATCGTTCTCCTGCTGGCGTTGCCGGGTTCGGCTTCGGCCATCGACCAGTCCGGCATGGAGGATACCAATTGCCTGATGGCTTGCGACGCCAATGGCGAGCATTGCCGGGGCAACGCGCCGATGTCGGTCAGGCGGATCGATCCACGCGTGGACATGACGCCGGGTCACAGCGCCAGTTCACCGCGCACGGCGAGATTTGATCTGAAACATCTGAAGTAACGCAGCATCGTTCGAAAACGGCGCATCGAGACGATCCGCGGATTACCATCCGCGAGGGCAGGGAAAACAGAATGACCTTTCAAAGAATCGCGATCGCGCTCTTCGTTGTCCTGATCGCCGCGCTCGGCGTCGCCTTCTACATTGACTGGCGATTGAACGTGCAGGTGCGGACCCTGAAGGCCTTTGTCGAGGGCTATGTCTTCGCCGAAGCGGTCGCCGCCTGCGAGAAGGCGCCGAGTTCGACGCCGTTCAAGTGGAACGATGCCAAGAGCGTCTCGATCGTCGGTTTGAACTCGGTCAAGCTCGACAAATACAATGTCAGCGCGAGCTTCACGCTGGTCGCCGACAACGTGTTCTGCGACTACGACCCGATCAAGCACAAGGCCGATATCGGCTCCAACTTCCTGGAGCGCGAAGGTTTCTAGCCTTCGTGGCTCGCCACGATGCCCTTGATCTCCGCGAGCATGTCGGTCCACGCCTCGTCCATATCCGCCGACCAGTCCGCACCGAGCAGCTCGCGCAAGGTTGCCGCGATCACCCCGAAGAAGGCGAAGAACAGCTCGCGCGGCGTGCCATAGGCGTCATGCGAGGACACCTCGCATTCGATCATGCGGAATTTGCCGCTTCGCTCGCCGGCAAAATCGAGAATGGCCTCTGTTGTCAGCGCCAGCATCGATCCCTTGACGAGATCGGCGCCGACCGTGCGGAACATCGCCGGCGTCTCCGGATGTTCGCGATGCAGCCGTGCATAAACCAGCGGCGTCAGGTCCTCGCAGCGCTCGGCCGCAAGCTCGAAGCTGCGCAAAACCGGACTGGACATACCGGCGTCTACTGCACTGGTTCGACCTGGAACAGGCCGTCGGCTTGCATCACGGCATCGTAGCGTTTGCGGGCATCAAGCTGCGCGTTCATCAGTCCGAGCAGCGCCAGCGCCGCGGTCGGTACGGAATATTTGAAGCCGGCGCCGCCATTGCGCGGGCGGATCACGGCAACGGCGATGAATCCCGCCGGCGCTTTTTCCGGCGAGATCGTCAGCGTGCGCTGGCCGACCGAGGCGGTGGTCGCGATCGCGATGCCGTCGGCGAAGCAGGCGCAAGGCGCAGCGTCGCTGTCGTAATAGGTGACGGAAAGCTCGCGCGGCTTCGCGTTGAGCCGTTCGACGGCGTCCTGTCCGATCCTGATCCCGAGCGGAATGAAGGCGCCGAAGCCGCCATGCACGCGCGTGCCCAGCGCGATCCATTCCTCCGGTGTTTCGGCGCGCGCGCCCAAGGTAAGGAGAATTGCCGTCAGTGCGATCGCGATCGGTCTGAGCATCGGTGTCGTGACGAATGTTGCCGTTGGCGCGAAAAAAAGAGCAGGGCGGTTAAGCCCTGCTCCACGAATTGTGTCGACCCTTTTCTCCGATATCTGGATTTGATGTTGATTGCCGGAGCGACGCCGCTTGATGCGCGTCAGGGTTCCTCCCGAGACTTGGACCACCAGTCGGCCTCGCGACCGAACTGAGGGTGCACTCGTAGACCAATTCGTGCAGCTTGTCACCATTTTCGGCAACGATTGTTCAAACTTCGAGCATTTGCCGAAACGATTGGAAATTGGCCAACGCGTCGCGAACTGCATGAAAGATGCAGGTATTATAATACAGTTTCAAGCCGTTTGATTTCGATGCGTCGTTTGGGCAACACGATCCCGAATAGTTCGCGCTGACGGCATGCGGTGCCGGCTGGGGGGTTATCGAACGTGACGGGCCGACTAGGATGCCGCAGGGCATGATCCGGAAAAGTGTGAAGCGGTTTTCCGAAAAGATCATGCCCAAAAGAAGCTGGATGCGATGCGTCGACGCTTTCAAAAGTTCCTGCCGATCATCCTGATCGCGCTTGTGGTGCAGATCCTTGCACCCATAGGCGCGACGTTTGCGGCGGCGATCGCCGCCAACGATCCCCTGAGCGCGGCCCCGATCTGCCATGGCGGCGGCGACGGCGGCCAGCCGACGCATGGCGACCCGAACGGGCGCGCCCATGACGGCGTCTGCTCGGTTTGTTGCGCGGCCCAGGCCGGTGCTTCGCTCGACACGCCCAAGGCCGCGACATCGGCGGTTCCCCTTCGCGTGGCCTCGCGCGTCATCTGGCGCGACGAAGCCCCCGACTTGCTGCCCGCCCGCGCGGGCTCCCACGCGCAAGCGCGCGCGCCTCCGAAAGCCTCCTGACGCAATAAGCCGGTCGATCGGCATTTGCCGGTCGTCCTTTCGTTCTCGTCGCCTCTTTGAGCGCGGCGTTCGTCAAGGCTTCTCAGAATGTTTCGAGTTCATGCCCTCTGCGGCGTGAGTGCCGTCGCAGTTTTGCTGGCGCAGGTGGTGCCGGCGCCGATGGCGCATGCGCAGGGCAGCCAGGTTGCCGCCGTTCAGGGCGGCGAGAAAGAGCTGCCGGCGGTCAGCGTCGAACTCTCCGAGCCAGACCGCCCGGCGCGCCACGAAAAAGCCGGCGCAACGCGCGGCCGCGGTCGTGCGTTCAACGCCGAAACCGACCGAGCCGCCGAAAGAGCCGGCGCCCGTGGTGTCGTCCAATATCGATGGCGGCGGCGTCAATGCCTCCTACGGCACGCCGCCGCTCAAGCAGCGCTATCAACTGCCGCAGGAAAGCTTCACCATCACCTCGAAACAGATCGACGAGACCATCAACCTCAAGGACCCCGAGGACGCCGTCAAATACATGCCGAGCCTGTTCGTGCGCAAACGCAACGACGGCGACAACCAGGCGGTGCTGGCGACGCGCAGCTGGGGTCTCAATTCCAGCGCGCGTACGCTGATCTATTACGACGATCTCCTGATCTCGGCGCTGATCGCCAACAACAACACCAACGGTTCGCCGAAATGGAATCTGATCTCGCCGGAGGCGATCGCGCGGATCGATTTCCTCAACGGGCCGTTCTCGGCGGCCTATCCCGGCAACTCCGTCGGCGGCGTTTTGCTGATCACGTCGAAAATGCCGGACAAGCCATTCGCGGTGGCGAAGGAGACGGTTTCGGTGATGCCGTGGAATCAATACGGCACCAAAGACACCTACGTCACGAGCCAGACCAGCGCGGCCGCGGGAAATCGCGACGGCAAGCTGTCATGGCTCGTCACCGCCAACTATCTCGACAGTTTTCAGCAGCCGCTGACCTACACGACCAACGGCAGCGTCCCGGCCAACACCACGGGGACGTTTCTCGCGCTGAACAAGACCGGGCAGATCGCCGATGTGGTCGGCACGGGGACGCTGGCGCATTCGCAGCAGGCCTCGGGCAACATCCGGCTCGCCTACGACATCACGCCGCTGCTGCAGGCGACCTATTCCTTCGGTATCTGGAATAACCACCAGACATCGGACCCGCAGACCTATCTGAAGTCGACGATCACTGGTCTGCCCACCTTCGGAAACGTCCCGGGCTTCGCGAGCAACAAGTACATCTGGGATGAAACCCATGTCAGCAATGCGATCTCCTTGAAGAGCGATACCAAGGGCAGGTTCGATTTCGACGTTGCCGTTTCCAGCTACAACTATCTGCAGGACACTCAGCTCAGTCCTTTCACGGTGCTGCAGAACAACACCTTGGGCTATTCCCAAGTCGGCAAGATCACCCGCATGGACGGCACCAACTGGCAGAACGGTGATGCCAAAGGCATCTGGCGTCCGTTCGGCTACGATGGCTCACAGGAGATCAGCTTCGGTGTCCATGGCGACCGTTACCGGCTGGAGAATCCAGTTTATCAGTCCTCGCTCTGGTACATGACGTCGCCGACAGGTACGGGAGCGCTCTATTCCACCGGCGTCGGCGAGACCAACACCGGCGCGCTGTGGCTGCAGGACGCCTGGAAGATCCAGCCGAACCTGAAGCTGACGCTGGGCGGACGGCTCGAAAGCTGGCGCGCCTTCGACGGCTTCAACGTCAACACTCAGACGGTTGCAACCGATGTCACGGGCGCGATCGTGAAGTCGTTCCCGACGGCGCAGCCGCAGCTCAACTCCTCCAACTTCTCTCCGAAGGCGTCGTTATCATGGGACGCGAACAAGGCCTGGAACGTCACCGCCAATTTCGGCGAGGCCTGGCGCTATCCGACGGTGGCGGAGCTCTATCAGAACGTCAGTGTCGGCGGTGTCGCATTCCTGTCCAATCCACTGCTCAAGCCTGAGCATGATTACACCGGTGAAGTGAATATCGAACGGCATTGGGACGACGGCCGCGTGCGGCTGACGCTGTTCGCCGAGAAGGCCTACAATGCGCTGATCTCGCAGACCAACACGGTGACCAATGCAGCGACCAACGCGCAGGTCGTCCAGACGTCGGTGAGCAATGTCGACGCCATCCGCATGGAGGGCGTCGAACTATCGGCCGACAAGAACAACGTGCTGGTGAGGGGACTGCAGCTGTTCGGCAGCGTGACCTATGTCGACTCGCAGATTCTCGCCGACTCCAGCTGGGCGGGAACGACGACCGTGGTCGGCAAGCGCGTGCCCAACATTCCGCTGTGGCGGGCGAAGGCCGGGGTTACCTACCGGCCGAACGACAGCTGGGCCTTCACGTTCGCGGGGCGCTACAGCGGCAAGCAGTTTTCGACGCTCGACAACAGCGACCTGATCCAGCACGTGTTCGGCGCCTTCGACAACTTCCTCGTGTTCGACATGAAGGCTCACTATGTCGCGACGAAGAACTTTTCCTTCGATTTCGGCATCGACAACGTCTTCAACGCGCAATACTTCCTGTTCCATCCGTTCCCGGGCCGCACCTTCGTGGTCGCCGGGAAATACACCTTTTAGGCTGCAGCAAAGGAGCCCGCCCATGAAAAGAATGACAACCAGCCTTGTGGCAGCAGCCCTGATTGCTTTCATCGCGGCGCCCTCGCGCGCGGAAGACGTCAAGGCCGGCGACCTCGTGATCACGCAGGCCTGGACCCGCGCCACGCCGGGCGGCGCGAAAACCGGCGGCGGATTCCTCACCATCGAGAACAAGGGCAGCGCGCCGGACAAGCTGGTCGGCGTCAGCGCCGATGCCGCTGGCAAAATCGAGGTGCATGAGATGGCCATGGACGGCGGCGTCATGAAGATGCGCCCGGTCGAGGGCGGTCTCACCATCGATCCCGGCAAGACGGTGAAGCTCGCGCCGGGCGGGTTGCACCTGATGATGATGGATCTGAAGAGCCCGCTGAAGCAGGGCGACAAGCTGCCGGTGACACTGCAGTTCGAGAAGGCCGGCAAGGTTCAAGTCACGCTCGACGTGCAGGCCGTCGGCGCGCCAGCGCCGTCAGGCAATATGGGCGGCGAGATGAAGAAGATGGACGGGATGAAGATGTGAGGCCGGGGGTGTTGGTCCGGTCCGCTGGTCGAGGGGTGCGGATGCGGCGACAGCAACCGATGGATTTTGCCATCGCTCTTTTTTTCGCGATGGCCATTGCCATGCGCGCCTCGCCGGTACTCGCTCAGCAAGTAGAATGCCGCGCGGAGAGCGGTTTGACGGCGGTGGCGCACGCCGCACCGGTGAAATTGCTGCTTCGAAATCACTCGTCCCAGCCACGCCGTCTTTATTGGATCGACTTCGAAGGCCAGCGAAAACCCTACGGGATCATCGCACCCGGGAAAGACCGGGAGCAGCAAAGTTCGGTCGGCAATCATTGGGTCGTGACCGACGAGTTGGACAAGTGCCTTGCGATCTTCGCGGTGTCGGCGGCGGGGACGATTTTCGACCTTGAGTGATCCGGCTTTGGGGCGGTCTGAAATTTTCGAACCCGGCGGGCCGCGCGAATGTGCCGAAAATTGCCGGCGCCGACGAATTTTGCAGACTGTGCAATCAAAACATTTGACGCGCCGGATTTTCTCTGCGCTTAGATCGCCGGAGATCATCGCGGGCAAAGTGTTGCCCGCACTATCGAGGACCGAAATGCGCAACCTACGCGCCCACATCGTAGAGACTGCCGCCAATAACCGGCCGCTTATTCGGCTGGCCGACTGGTCGTGCATGTCCGTGACGACGCAGGGTTCGGATTTCGGGCTCAAAGCGGGACTGATCCGCAGAACAAGACTTTAACTTCCGGCGCAGGGCTTATCCCTCCGCCGTATCGGCAGGAGGGCAACATGAACGCCCGTAACGACGTCAAAATACTATCCAAACGGAATTTCAATGCGAGACGTGCGCTGGCCGCCGTTCGACTGCGGCTTGCGGCGCGCGTTGATTTCCTGGTGGCTCAATGGCTCGAGCGCTGCGCGGCGAACGCCGAGGCGGCGCAAGAGCTGTTCAAGGTCGATCTCGGACCGTCGCGGAGATTCGGGATCGGCGTGAGCCTTGTCTCGTTTCCCCGTTGGGACGAATAGCCATGACCGGTGTGGCGGGCCGGCGCTCCACGTGCGAGCGTCGGCCCGCGTCGGGTCCGTCTATCCAACATGGGCGGCGCGATATCGAATTCTCGCCAGGCCGACTGGCCGCCATGTTCGTCCCGTGCTTTGATGGCTTTTTGCAGCGCTTCAATCAGGGCGAGGCTTCGCGGTGACGGCTGGACGTGTCGAGCGGCGACTGGCAGCGGTGCTGGCGGCTGACGTGGCCGGCTACAGCCGCCTGATGGGCGCTGACGAGGAGGGCACGCTTGCCCGGCTAAAAGCTGTCAGGCATGCCATCGTCGATCCCGCGATAGCTTCCCATCGAGGCCGGCTCGTCAAGACGACCGGCGACGGAATGCTGGTCGAGTTCGCCAGCGCTGTCGATGCGATCCGCAGTTCGGCTGAGGTCCAGCGCGGGATGGCCGAACAGAATGCCAGCCTGCCTGAGGATCAAAGGATCGAACTTCGCATCGGCATCCATGTCGGGGACATCATCATCGACGACAACGACATTTTCGGCGATGGCGTCAACATCGCAGCTCGGCTGGAAGGAATAGCCGAGCCCGGCGGAATCTGCATTTCCGACGACGCGCAACGGCAGGTTCGCGGCAAGGTCGACCTCACCTTCGAGGACATGGGTTCGCGAGAGCTGAAGAATATCGCCGAGCCGATGCGGACGTGGCGAATACAGACGAGTAACGGCCAGGTCTCCGCGCAGCCGGGAAGGCCGCCGGCCGAAGCTGCTCCGCATCTGGCCTTGTTCGACAAGCCGTCGCTAGCGGTATTGCCGTTTCAGAACATGAGCGGCGATCCCGAACAGGAATATTTTGCGGACGGCATTGTCGAAGACATCACTACGCGCCTCTCGCGTTCGAGATTGCTGTTTGTGATCGCGCGCAATTCGAGCTTCACCTACAAGGGAAAGGCGGTGGACATCAAACGCGTTGGACGCGAACTCGGTGTGCGCTATGTCGTGGAAGGCAGCGTGCGAAAGGCGGGAAAGCGCATCCGGATCACCGCGCAGCTGATCGACGCCGCAACATCGGCTCACGTTTGGGCCGATCATTTCGATGGAGAGATCGAAGACATTTTCGACTTCCAGGATCAGGTCACCGACAGTCTGATCGGTGCTATCTATCCGCGGGTCGAACATGCGGAAATCGTTCGCGCGCAAAGCAAGCCTACGGATAATCTGGAGGCCTATGATTGTTATCTTCGCGCGGTAGCTCATGACTACAAATTCACACGCGAAGACAATCTGGCCGTTCTTCATTTCACCGGCATGGCGAACCGCCTCGATCCATCTTACGCCCGTCCGTACGGATTCGGCGCGATGGCGCTTGCCCGACGCAAGAATTTTGGATGGATCGTCGACCCCGGCGCAGAAGCGGCGGAAGCCAGGCGGTTGGCGGGGCAGGCGCTGAATCTCGACCGGGATGATCCGATCATTCTGGCAAATGCCGGATGGGTTCACGCCTATTTGCTGGAAGAGATAGAAGACGGCTTGCCGCTGATATCAAAGGCGGTTGTCCTTGATCCCAACCTGTTTTCCGCGCGGCAATCGGCGGGATGGGTGAATCTCTGGCTTGGAAATCTGGAGGCGGCCGCCGAGCACTTTCGGGCGATCCTGCGCATCAGCCCGCTCGATCCGCGCATCTTCATGAGCCAGAACGGGATGGCCTTCGTTCACCTCCTGTCGGGACAATATGAGGAGAGCCTGAACTGGGCGACCACCGCATTTCGCCAACAGCCGAACTATCTCGCCAACCGGCGAGCCCTGATTTGTTCGCTGGCTTTGTCCGGACGCATCGAGGAGGCGAAGCTCGCCGCGTCGGAGGGCCTTAAGCAGGCTCCGCTGTTCTTCAACATATCGGAGATAGGCCGGCTGTCGCCGTTTCGACGGCGGGACCACATAGAGATTCTCGCCAACGCCTACCGTATTGCCGGCCTGCCGGAATGAGGCGGGCAAAAACTGCAATGATAGGGAGGAACGATGCCAGCTTACATGATTGCCCTGAACAGAAGCGTAAGTGATCGAGCGGGCCTCGAAGCCTATTGGAAGGCGGCACCCCCAACCTTTGAGGGGCGCGGTGCCAAGTTTCTCTCTGTCTATACTCCGCTCACGCCGTTGGAATTGATGTCGTCGCTCGAAGGCGTCGTCTTGATCGAGTTTCCCGACGTGGCCGCAGCCAAGGCCTGGTACGACAGTCCAGGGTATCAGGAGGCAAGACAGCACAGGAAAGGCGCGGCGGATACCGAGTTCTTTATCATCGACGGCGGGGTGGTGCCGCTCGAAAATCGTCTGCCGCATATCAAAGGTGACAACGCAGGCTGATTCCGCTTCGATGTCGTGACGGTCTGCATCGGCCCAGCGCCGCGGGTCACGATTGGCAGCGCCGAGAATCATGATGCGGGTTCGCCAAACTGCTCGCGCCGCGTCGTAAACTCGTTAATATCTGCTACCTTCCTGGCATCGATCAGCGCCCCGAACGCAATCGATCAGGTTGAGGCCGAAGAGGGGGGACATGCAGTGAATGTATTCCTGACGCGTTGCACTCTCTGGGTCTTTGTTCTGGCCAGCATGGGATCATCCGGCCCCGCGGTGGCCCAGAACCCAAACAAGATTTGGAAAGTCGGAATCCTGTGGCACGCGGGGACGGCCCAGGAGGAAGCCGTCATGTTCGGTCCGCTCGTCGAAGGCTTGCGCGAGCTCGGCTACGTTGAAGGTCGCAATCTTGTCTTTGAGCAGACATACGTCAACGAAGACTACAGCCGATTTCCGGGTACAGCCCAGCAACTCATCGACCGCAAGGTAGACGTCATTCTGGCTTCCGTTGCTCCGGCGGCTCTCGCTGCCAACAAGTTGACGAAGGCGATTCCGATCGTCTTTGCGACGAGTGGTGATCCCGTCAAGATCGGCCTGGTCGATAGCGTACGGCAGCCGGGCGGCAATGTGACGGGTCTATCCTTGTTTTATTCAGAACTGACGGCAAAACATCTGGAGATACTGCGCAATTTTGTTCCCGAGGCCTCGCGCGTTGCGATCGTCTGGAATCCTCGTAATCAGGATCATCCGCTTGTGTTGCAAGAGGCCGAGCGGGCGGCGGAGCAACTCAAGCTGCAAACAATCAAGGTTGCCGTAAATGGTCCAGAAGAATTCGAAAACGCTTTCGCTGAGATAGCGAAAGCAGAGGTGAACGGTCTGGTCGTTTTGGGTGATGCGATGTTGAGGGTCAACCACAGGCCAATCGTCGAATTTGCAACAAAGGCCCGGCTACCTGCCGTGTATGCCGCGCGGGACTATGTCGATTCGGGCGGCCTCGTCTCCTATGGCGTCTGCATACCCTGCAATTTCAGGCGTTCGGCGGCGTTCATCGACAAAATCTTCAAGGGTGCCAAACCCGCGGAGCTGCCTGTCGAGCTTCCGGCGCATTTCACCATGGTGGTCAATTCCCGGACCGCGAAGGTGCAAGGTTTGACGATTCCCCAATCAGTTCTCCTGGGTGCCGATGAGGTGCTGGAATAACTTCCCACTTTGACAAGTGTTGCCGCGACGACCCGACGGGCAAAACACCAAAAATCCGCCGCCTGTTTTGCCCGACGTGTCAAGCGCGGTTCGGAAAAATAAAAGACTTTCCGAATTATAGAACTTATGATTTAACGAAGTCATCCCGTCTCGACAAGAGGGGCGTTAGGCCTATCGTCACCGAACGTGAGGCGGGATGCGATGGACGCAAAGGCGCGCAGACGATGCATGCCGATGCGTACGGTCAAGCCGTGTGGTCCTGTCCCCTCGACGCTGGGGTCAAGTTTGCGGGTGATGATCCCGCAGGCGACGGAGGCTAACAAGCCCGAAACTCCGGGGAGAGCACGGAGCAGCCGTTCCAACCATCGCGCAGGGAGTGCCGGATGAAATCGGCTTTACCTGTAGTGACTATGCTCGTTTGCTTTTTTGCCTTTGCAAACGAGGCTGCGGGTGCGGCCAGCGCCCGGCATTCCCTGCGCCCTCTTTTCGAGGGGGGACACCGACGATGCATCACCCGGGCGAAAACGCGCCGCGGGAATGCGGAGGCTTGTTCTCTGCTGTCGTCCCGGGCAAGCGAGCGCTTGCGAGCGCGACCCGGGACCCATACCCACAGGGCGTGGTGCCTTCAAAGGTTGGAGCCACAGCGCGCGTCGCAACGACATCTGCCTGTGGTTATGGGTCCCCGCTTTCGCGGGGACGACCACGGAGTGTGTGGACGCGGAGGCTTGCTCTTCCAGTCGTATCGCTTCACAAGTGCGTCAACGCGGAATTGGTTCGGAATTTTGCCGATGCGCACGCGTCTATGAGGTGGCGCAAAGGGAGCGGAGGCCGGAATGTCAAAGTGCGGGTTTGCGATCGTTCTGGCGGTGTTGGCGGTTTCGCCGGCCGGCGCGCATGTGCTGCTGGAAGGCAAGCAGGCGGCCGTCGGCTCAAATTACCAGGCGGTGTTCGTCGTGCCGCATGGCTGCAAGGGGTCGGCGACGACGAAACTCCGAGTGCAGATCCCCGACGGCGTGATCGCCACGGAGGCCAAGCCCGTCTCCGGCTGGAACGTGGAGACCGTGAAAGGCAAATATGCGGCCGAGTACGACTACCGGGGCGCCAAGGTCTCCGAGGGCATCAAGGAGGTCGCCTGGAGCGGCGGCAAGTTGCCCGACAAGACGCGCGCCGAGTTCAAGATCGAGACCTGGCTGACCGACGGTCTGAAGCCGAACACGACGCTGTATTTCCCCGTCGTGCAGGAATGCGAGGAGGGCGTCAGTCGCTGGATCGAGATTCCCGCAGACGGCTCCACGCATTCGCACGAGACCAAGTGGCCGGCGCCGGGCGTCAGGTTGATTCCTAAGCCGTGATGCGGACTGCCGCCGCGCTTGCGCTTCTGTGGCTTGCAGTTTGCAGCACCAAGCCGGCGTTCGCGCATGCCTCGCTTGCTGCCAGCGAACCGCGCGACGGCACAGTGTTGACGCAAGCGCCGAAGCGGGTCGAGCTTCATTTCAACGAGAAGGTCACGGCGGGCGCTGTCCGTCTGATCGATGCGGCCGGCAAGCTGCGCGATGACGCAGCCGTCGACACCAGGGACGAGACGATTGCCGTCACGTTGCCGCAGGATCTACCGCAGGGCACGTCGATCGTGAGTTACCGCGTCATCTCGGCGGACGGGCATCCCGTTGCCGGCTCGATCACCTTTTCGGTAGGCGCACCGACCGCGACCAGGGCACCTGAAGATGCCAACAGCGGAGTCAGCGGCCTGATCTGGCTGACGCGGATCGGTCTCTATCTCGGCCTGTTCGCCGGCATTGGCGGCGCATTCTTTGTGCGTTGGGTCGCGCGGGAGAGGGCGGCTTCGCCGCTGATCACCTCAGCGCTCGCGATCGGCGTTGTCAGCGCCGTCGTGTCGCTCGGATTGCAAGGCCTCGACCTGCTCGGGCTTCCGCTATCGGGCCTGGCGACCTCGGCGCCATGGATGATCGCGCTCGGCACCAGTCTCGGGCCCGCCTTGTTGATAGCGATCGCCGCACTCGGGCTCGCCATGTCAGCGATGCGTATTGAGCGCGCCGGACGCACGCTCGCGATCCTGGCCATGCTCGGCGTCGGGTTTGCGCTTGCCGCCAGCGGTCACGCCGCGACCGCGCCGCCGCAAGTCCTGACGCGGCCGGCGATGTTCCTGCATGGCGTCGGCGTTGCGTATTGGCTTGGTGCCCTCGCGCCCCTGATTGCGATCCTCCGGTCGCGCAAGGGCGAGGCGCTGCCTGTTGTGAACAGGTTTTCGCGCGTCGCAGTGCCCGTCGTCGCTGTCCTCGCGCTGGCGGGACTGACGCTCGCAGTGATCCAACTCGAAGGCTTTGGCGCGCTGGTATCGACCAGATACGGCATCATCCTCATCATCAAGCTCGCACTCGTTGCGATTTTGCTTGGCCTTGCCGCGCTGAACCGATTTCGCCTCACGCCCGCGCTGGCGCGCGACGAGGCAAAACCGCTATCGCGATCAATCCTGTTCGAGTGCGCGACTGCGCTTGCCATCCTCGCTGTCGTAGCCGGTTGGCGCTTCACCCCGCCGCCGCGCTCGCTGGTCCCTGATGCGCCGCTCGTCGTCCACATCCACACCGACAAGGCGATGTTCCAGGTGTTGGTCTCACCGGGCCGGGTGGGGCCAAACAGCCTTGTGCTGCAATTGTTGAAGAGCGACGGCAGCCTGTTACACGCGAAGGAGACGACGCTGACCCTGAGCATTCCCACACGCGGCATCGAGGAGATCGAACGGCCGGGCGTGCTCGGGCCCGACGGCTTTTGGCGCGTCGACAATGTGCCGCTCGCGGTGGCTGGCCGCTGGCATATGCGCATCGATGCACTCATCACCGATTTCGAGAAAATCACGCTGGAAGACGATTTCGATGTCGCGACTCAATAAAGAAAAATGCAGGTAATCCGGGCCCTTAGCGGCATTTCCTGAATCCCGGCCTTGTGTTTTCGCCTCCAATCCGCTTTCTGTCCTGACCCCCCAGGAATCTCGAGCTTCCACCATGCGACTGTCGCGCTTCTTTCTTCCCATCCTGAAAGAGAATCCGAAAGAAGCGGAGATCGTCTCGCATCGGCTGATGCTGCGCGCCGGCATGATGCGACAGGAGGCCGCCGGCATCTATGCCTGGCTGCCGCTCGGCTTTCGCGTGCTGAAGAAGATCGAGCAGATCGTGCGCGAGGAGCAGGATCGCGCCGGTGCGCTCGAGCTGCTGATGCCGACCTTGCAGCTCGCCGATCTCTGGCGCGAGAGCGGCCGCTACGACGCCTATGGCCCCGAAATGTTGCGCATCGCCGATCGCCACAAGCGCGAGCTGCTGTACGGGCCGACCAACGAGGAAATGATCACCGAAATCTTCCGCGCCTATGTGAAGTCGTATCGCAGCCTGCCGCTGAACCTCTATCACATCCAGTGGAAATTCCGCGATGAGCAGCGCCCGCGCTTCGGCGTGATGCGCGGCCGCGAATTCCTGATGAAGGACGCTTACTCGTTCGACATCGACGAGGCGGCGGCGCGCCGCGCCTACAACAAGATGTTCGTCGCCTATTTGCGCACCTTCGCGCGGATGGGATTGAAGGCGATCCCGATGCGCGCCGAGACCGGGCCGATCGGCGGCGATCTCAGCCATGAGTTCATCGTGCTGGCGGAGACCGGCGAATCCGGCGTGTTCTGCAACAAGGACGTGCTCGACCTGCCGATCCCGGACGCGACCGTCGACTATGACGGCGACCTCACGCCCGTCATCAAGCAATGGACCTCGCTCTACGCCGCGACCGAAGACGTGCACGACGCCGCGCGCTTCGAGAGCGAAGTGCCGGCGGAGAAGCGCGTCAACACCCGCGGCATCGAGGTCGGCCAGATCTTCTATTTCGGCACCAAATATTCCGACGCGATGAAGGCCATGGTGGCAGGCCCCGACGGCGTCGAGGTGCCGATCCATGGCGGCTCCTATGGGGTCGGCGTCTCGCGGCTGGTCGGCGCCATCATCGAGGCTTGCCATGACGATGCCGGCATCAAATGGCCTGAAGCGGTGGCGCCGTTCCGGGCCGTCATTCTCAATTTGAAGCAGGGCGATGCCGCGGTCGACGGCGCCTGCGAAAAACTCTATGGCGCGCTGTCGGCCAAGGGGGTCGACGTGCTCTATGACGACACCGACCAACGGGCCGGCGCGAAATTCGCGGGCGCCGACTTGATCGGCATTCCCTGGCAGATCATGGTCGGCCCGAAGGGGCTCGCCGAAGGCAAGATCGAGCTCAAGCGCCGCGCCGACGGCTCGCGCGAGAACCTCGCGCCCGACGATGTGCTGGCGCGTTTCTAAGCGCCACGCGCGGCTCGCGAATCAGGGAAAACCTTGGGATTAATTAGCGGAGGCGGTTTTCCCGCATTATGATTGCAATTCGTTCAAAGATTTGCCCGCATCTCCTCGAAATTGGCCCAATTGTCTGCATGAAACCATTGAAGACAAAGCAAAAACCATAATCGTGGGATGATCGGGCCGTGGCTGAAACGATGAACGAACCGCTGCAAACCGCGCCTTTCGCGCCCTTCGAGTGGATGCTGTCGGGGCGCTATTTGCGTGCGCGCCGCAGGGAGGGGTTCATCTCCGTTATCGCTGGCTTCTCCTTTCTAGGCATTATGCTGGGCGTCGCCACGCTGATCATCGTGATGGCCGTGATGAACGGGTTCCGCAAGGAACTGCTCGACAAGATACTCGGCCTCAATGGCCATCTCCTCGTGCAACCGCTGGAATCGCCGCTGACGGATTGGAAGGATGTCGCCGAGCGCATCAACCAGGTGCAGGGCATTCGTCTCGCCGCACCCGTGGTCGACGGCCAGGCATTGGGATCCTCGCCATTCAATGCCGCCGGCGTGTTCGTGCGCGGCATCCGCGCCGACGATCTGAACCGCCTCACCTCGATCGCCAAGAACATCAAGCAAGGCACGCTCGAAGGTTTCGACCAGGGGCAGGGGGTGGCGATCGGCCGGCGGCTCGCCGATCAGCTCTCGCTGCATGCCGGCGACAGCATCACGCTCGTCTCGCCCAAGGGCGCCGTGACGCCGATGGGCACCACGCCGCGCATCAAGCCCTACAAGGTCACAGCGGTGTTCGAGATCGGCATGTCCGAATACGACTCGATCTTCGTCTTCATGCCGCTGGCCGAAGCGCAGGCCTATTTCAACCGTCCGAACGACGTCTCCGCCATCGAGGTGTTCACCACCAACCCCGACCGCATCGACGTCTACCGCAAGAGCGTGACGGAGGCCGCGGGCAGGCCGGTGTTCCTGGTCGACTGGCGCCAGCGCAACTCCACCTTCTTCAACGCGCTGCAGGTCGAGCGCAACGTCATGTTCCTGATCCTTACCATGATCGTGCTGGTGGCGGCGCTCAACATCATCTCCGGCCTGATCATGCTGGTAAAGGACAAGGGTAGCGACATCGCGATCCTGCGCACCATGGGCGCCTCGCAAGGCTCGATCATGCGCATCTTCCTGATCACGGGCGCCTCGATCGGCGTGGTCGGAACCTTCGTCGGCTTCCTGGTGGGGCTTGCGATCTGCTTCAACATCGAGTTGATCCGCCAGTTCCTGTCGTGGCTGACCAGCACCGAACTGTTCGACCCCACGCTCTACTTCCTGTCGCGGCTGCCGGCCGAAATCGATTTCGGGGAGACCGCCGCGGTCGTGATCATGTCGCTGACGTTGTCTTTCCTTGCGACGCTTTACCCATCGTGGCGCGCGGCGCGCCTCGATCCCGTCGATGCGCTTCGTTATGAGTGAGGTGCTGATGGAGCAACAGGGGGCGGAGCAGCATGGCGGGGAGGAGGATGTCCCGGTCATCTATCTCCACGAGATCAAGCGTCAGTATGTGCAGGGCGAGCAGCCACTGGTGATCCTCGATGGCGCCAAGCTCGCGCTGTGGGCGGGCCAGTCGGTGGCGCTGGTGGCGCCGTCGGGCTCGGGCAAGTCGACGCTGCTGCATATCGCGGGCCTGCTGGAAACGCCCGACGAGGGCGAGGTCTATGTCGCGGGCGCGCCGACCTCGCAGCTCACCGATATCGAGCGCACGCAGATCCGCCGCACCGATATCGGTTTCGTCTATCAGTCGCACCGTTTGCTGCCGGAGTTTTCTGCGCTGGAGAACGTCATGCTGCCGCAGATGATCCGCGGGCTCAAACGCGGCGAGACGGTGAAGCGCGCCAGCGAGATCCTGTCTTATCTGGGCTTGGGCGATCGCCTGAAGCATCGTCCTGCCGAGTTGTCGGGCGGCGAGCAGCAGCGCGTCGCGATTGCGCGTGCGGTGGCCAATGCGCCGCGCGCGCTGCTTGCGGATGAGCCGACCGGCAATCTCGATCCCAACACCGCCGACCATGTGTTCCAGGCGCTGATGCAGCTCGTGAAGGCCACGCGCGTTGCGATGCTGATCGCAACCCACAACATGGCGCTGGCGCACCGCATGGACCGGCGCGTCTCGCTCGAAAACGGCCAGGTGGTCGAACTGGATTAGGCCGCGACCCGGAAAACCTGCCAGTGCTGCTCGAAACCCTCCGCACGCGAAAGCGGTGCTGCGATATGTCGCGGGCTTTGGCGCGCAGATCGAGGTCAAGCGTCAGCAGTGCTGCCTGATTGTTTAGTTGTTATATACAATTAAAGGGTGTATCAATTTTGGGTTGTTGGAATTAATTTTTTCAATTTCATTAGGAGTAGGAATTATGGCTACCAGCCTTTCACAAATTCACGTCAGCACCATGGACAATGAACTTCAGATCATCGCATCGACTCCCGCCGGCAGTTCTGAACTCTTCCACGGCAAGAACGGCTACAATGATCCGGTGAGCTTCAACCTCAACAACCCGGCCCACATTCTGCCGCCGGGCAACTACGACCTGACCTTCGTCGGAATCAACTGGGGCGGTCCGTGGAATTTCAATATCACCACGACGCCCCCGACCAACCCGCCTCTGGTCAGCACCGGAAACAACACCGTCGGCGTGGTCTGGAGCAGGACGATCCAGATCACCGTCCCGTAAGCGGGGAAAAATACAGCGCCAATCCGGCGCACCGGATTACAATCATCCGGTGCGCCGAATCTAACTCAATAGGCGTGGCGATGCTGCCGGTAGGGCACCGGCCGATCGATCCCGGCGTTCGCCAGGTAGGGATTTGACACGCATTGCGCTGCGCGGCCCGAGGCCGTGAGATTGCATTGGGCGATGGAGGTGTAGCGGCATTCGTAATAGTTCACCGGCCCATAGACATGCAGGCAGACCGGGAAATCCGGCGCGTAGGTTTGTGTTCGTGCAGGCGCGGCTGCGAGCAGCGTTCCGCCGGCGAGCACCGCGAGAGCGAGATTACGCATCAGAACCTCCTTGCGGAGTGGCGGCCGCGATCAGGCAGCATCTCGGCCTTGGCGTTGAAATAGGGATTTGCCGCGCAGGTGGCGTCACGCCCGGACGCCGTCGCCAGACACTGCTGATAGGACGTGAAACTGCAGTCGCCGGCGCCCCCGCCGAAATCGCAGCCCTTGATGCAATAGGGAAGTCCGCCCGCCGCGGCGGAAGGCGCGGCTGCGCCGACGCTTGCAACTGCCAACACCAGGAGTATCGCCTTGCCCATCGCTTCCTCCGCCACTGTTGTTCGCGAACAGCAGCAGGGCCGGACGCACGGGTCAACTCACGTTCACGCGTGCGTCAATCCGCGCGTGTGCGTTACGCAATTAGCGCGACCGCTGGTAATAGCTGGGAGGGGCGAGGATGTAGCCCGGCGGGGGCGGCCGCCCGCGATTTTGATAGGCATAAGGATCGTCGGAGTCGCCGACATAGTACGGATTGGCCACGCAGGTCAGCATCCGTCCCGAAGCGGTGGCCATGCACTGCGCGTAAGTGTCGAAGGTGCATTGGCTCAAGCCCGGAGCGTCGGGGCCTTGCAGGCAAAACGGATAGCGGTCGCCGACCGCCTTCGCGGGCATCGTGCCGATCCACGCGAGCGCGATCACAGCTGCTCCTGCCAACACTAGTCTGCGCATGCGATCCTCCCGAACATCGTTTCGCCACACGATATCTTGGTGTCGTCAACATCGAAACCCGCAAATCAAAAATTCCGGAAGTGCCTGTGTTCCAACATTAATTTGACGAAAGGTGAGGGGCTTTACGCGCGAGTGTTGCGGTCGAGTGACAGCAATTGGCGCGAACGCTGTTAAGACGCGCGCCGGCCTGGGGGCCGCGAACGGAACTGGATTCAAGAATGAAGAAGCTGTTGCTTGTAACTGCAAGCCTCCTCGCACTCAGTGCCCCTGCGATGGCGGCGGATCTCGCCGCGCGTCCCTACACCAAGGCTCCGCCGATGCTTCAGGCGGCCTACGACTGGAGCGGATTCTACGTCGGTGTGAACGGCGGTGGCGGCACCAGCCACAAGTGCTGGGACATTGCCGGCTTGAGCGAAGGTTGTCATGACGCGACCGGCGGCACCGTCGGCGGTCAGGTCGGTTATCGCTGGCAGACTGGTCCGATCGTGTTCGGCGTTGAAGCGCAGGGCAACTGGGCCGACTTCACCGGCGACAATGTGAGCCTGGTCTTCCCGGGCGATCGCAACCGCACCAAGATCGATGCGTTCGGTCTGTTCACCGGCCAGGTCGGCTATGCCTGGAACAATGCGCTGCTCTACGTGAAGGGTGGCGCGGCCGTGGTCGACGACAAGTACAGCATCGTCACCAATCCGGGCTCGGCGCTACTGGCCTCCGCCAGCGAGACGCGTTGGGGTGGCGTGGTCGGCGTCGGCTTCGAGTACGGCTTTGCGCCGAACTGGTCGGCCGGCATCGAGTACGATCACATGTTCATGGGCTCGCAGACCAACAACTTCGTCACGCCGGCAGGGCTCGCTGCGGGTTCCGACAATATCAAGCAGGACGCCGATCTCTTCACCGCCCGCGTCAACTACAGGTTCGGCGGTCCGATCGTCGCCCGCTACTGATCCAAAGGCTTTCGGCGGATCGAAAGGCCCCGGCTTCGGCCGGGGCCTTTTATTTGGGGGGCAGGGCGGCGGTTAACCATTGCCGGAGAAGCCGCAAATCGGGGTTTCGAACCCTCTTGAATTCAGAACAAAAAAGGAACAATGTTCCCTCTATGTTCTGGATCGGGAGGTCGTGATGTTGCGGGTTTTTGTAGAGGAAGCGGCGGCTTTGACGTCGATTGCGCTGTTTGTCGGGATGATTGCGGTTTGGGCGCAGCTTCTTACGGCGTTCTGATCTTGGGGAAAGCGGGGGCGAGGGCAGCAGTTGTCGTCCGCGTGGACTAAGCTCATCGCCCAAGCGAGTCGGCTTTGAAGCGTCGGCTTTCTCCCCTCAAGCCGTTCAAGAGAGCATGTCCAGCGCCGGATTCGTCCATCTTCACGTCCACTCGGCCTATTCGCTGCTGAAGGGCTCGATCAAGATCGCCAAGCTCGGCGAACTCGCCAAGGCCGATCGCCAGCCGGCGCTGGCGCTGACCGACACCGACAACATGTTTGGTGCGCTGGAATTCTCCGACAAGATGGCGGGCTACGGCATCCAGCCGATCACCGGCTGCGAGCTCGCTGTCGATTTCGGCGACCAGGACCCGAACGCGCGCCACGTCGCCCCTCCCGCGCGCATCGTGCTGCTCGCGGCCCGCGAGCGCGGCTATCGCAGCCTGATGCGGCTCAACTCGCGCGCCTTCCTCGAGACCCCGGTCCACCAGACCCCGCATATCAAGTTCGACTGGCTCGCAGGCGAGGCCGAAGATTTGATCGCGCTGACCGGCGGACCGGATGGTCCTATCTCGCTTGCGATCCAGGCCGATCAGTCCGCCCTCGCAACGGTGAGGTGCGAGCGCCTCGCGACGCTGTTCGGCGATCGCCTCTATGTCGAACTGCAACGGCACAGCATCGATCGCGAGCGCCGCGTCGAGGCCGGCCTGATCGATCTCGCCTATGCCAAGGGTCTGCCGCTGGTCGCGACCAACGAACCATATTTTGCGTCCACCGACGATTACGAAGCGCATGACGCGCTGCTCTGCATCGCCGGCGGACGGCTGATTGCGGAGACCGATCGCGAGCAGTTGACGTCGGATCATCGCTTCAAGACGCGCGCGGAAATGGCGCTGCTGTTTGCCGACATTCCGGAGGCGCTGGCCTCCACCGTGGAGATCGCGGAACGCTGTTCGTTCCGTCCGACGACGCGCAAGCCGATCCTGCCGCGCTTCACCGTCGGCGCCGCTTCTGACGCCGCGGGCGATGAGGCAACGGAACTCCGCAAGCAGGCGGAGGAGGGACTCGCGCGGCGGCTTGAAGTCCACGGCCTTTCGCAGGGCATGACCGAGGAGGACTACCGCGCGCGGCTCGCCTTCGAGATCGACGTCATCAACGGCATGAACTATGCGGGCTATTTCCTGATCGTGTCCGACTTCATCAAGTGGGCCAAGGGGCAGGATATCCCGGTCGGGCCGGGCCGCGGCTCCGGAGCGGGCTCGCTGGTCGCCTGGGCGCTCACCATCACCGACCTCGATCCGATGCGCTTTGGCTTGCTGTTCGAGCGCTTCCTCAATCCGGAACGCGTGTCGATGCCGGACTTCGACATCGACTTCTGCCAGGAGCGCCGCGGCGAGGTGATCGACTACGTGCAGCAACGCTACGGCCGCGACCAAGTTGCGCAAATCATCACCTTCGGCACCTTGCAGGCGCGCGGCGTGCTGCGCGACGTCGGTCGCGTGCTGCAGATGCCCTACGGCCAGGTCGACAAGCTGACCAAGCTGGTGCCGCAGAACCCCGCCGCGCCGGTGACCCTGGCGGCTGCAATCGCGGGCGAGCCGAAGCTGCAGGCGTTCCGCGATGAGGATCCTGTGGTGGCGCGCGCCTTCGATATCGCGATGCGCCTCGAAGGCCTCACCAGACATGCCTCGACCCATGCCGCCGGCATTGTGATCGGAGATCGTCCCCTGAGCGAACTCGTGCCGCTCTACCGCGATCCCAAATCCGACATGCCGGTGACCCAGTTCAACATGAAGTGGGTCGAGCCTGCGGGGTTGGTGAAATTCGACTTTCTCGGTCTGAAGACGCTGACCGTGCTCGACGTCGCGGTGAAGCTGCTGAAACAGCGCAACGTCGACGTCGATCTCGCGACGCTGCCGCTCGACGACGCGCCGAGCTATCAGATGCTCGCGCGCGGCGATGTGGTCGGCGTGTTCCAGGTTGAAAGTCAGGGCATGCGCCGCGCGCTGGTCGACATGCGTCCCGATCGCTTCGAGGACATCATCGCGCTGGTGGCGCTGTATCGCCCCGGCCCGATGGCGAACATCCCGACCTATTGCGCGCGCAAGCATGGCGATGAGGAGCCGGAATATCTGCATCCGATGCTGGAGCCGATCCTGAAGGAGACCTTCGGCGTCATCATCTACCAGGAACAGGTGATGCAGATCGCGCAGGTGATGGCCGGCTATTCGCTCGGCGACGCCGACCTGCTGCGCCGCGCGATGGGCAAGAAGATCCGCGCGGAGATGGAGAAGCAGCGCACGGTCTTCGTCAGCGGCTCCGTCAAGAACAACGTGTCGAAAGGGCAGGCCGAGACTATCTTCGAACTGCTGGCAAAATTCGCCGACTACGGCTTCAACAAGAGCCATGCGGCGGCTTACGCGTTGGTGTCCTATCACACCGCCTACATGAAATCGCGTTACCCGGTGGAGTTCCTGGCGGCGTCGATGACGCTCGAACTCAACAACACCGACAAGCTGTCGGAATTCCGCGCCGAGGCGCAGCGCCTCGGCATCAAGGTCGAGGCGCCCAACATCAATCGCTCCGGAGCCAGCTTCGAAGTCGCCGACGGCACGATCTACTACGCGCTCGCGGCGTTGAAAGGCGTCGGTCCGCAGGCGATCGAGATGATCGTCGAGGAGCGCAAGAAGGGCCTGTTCACTTCGCTTGCCGATTTTGCCAGCCGGGTCAGCCCGCGCGCCATCAACAAGCGCATTATCGAAAGCCTGGCTGCAGCCGGTGCCTTCGACACGCTGGAGCCAAACCGGGCGCGCGTCTTTGGGGGCGCGGACGCCATTCTCGCCGCCTGCCAGCGCAGCCATGAGGCGGCCACCTCGGGCCAGAACGATATGTTCGGCAATGCGGCGGATGCGCCGACGATCATGCTGCCGAATGTCGAACCGTGGCTGCCGGCCGAGCGGCTGCGCCGCGAATACGACGCGATCGGCTTCTTCCTGTCCGGTCATCCGCTCGACGACTACGCCACCGTGCTGAAGCGCCTGCGCGTGCAGTCCTGGGCGGAGTTTTCGCGCGCGGTGAAGACCGGCGCGACCGCCGGCAAGGTCGCCGCGACCGTGGTCTCGCGCATGGAGCGCCGCACCAAGACCGGCAACAAGATGGGCATCATGGGGCTTTCTGACCCCACGGGTCACTTTGAGGCGGTGCTGTTCTCGGAAGGGCTTGCGCAATATCGCGACGTATTGGAGCCCGGCGCGGCCGTGCTGCTGCAACTCGGAGCCGAGTTGCAGGGCGAGGACGTGCGGGCGCGGGTGTTGCATGCCGAGCCCCTGGACGACGCCGCGGCCAAGACCCAGAAGGGCTTGCGTATTTTCCTGCGCGACACAAAGCCGCTCGATTCCATTGCGCGGCGGCTGCAGATGCCGGAAGCAGGCGCAGCCGGCGCTCCGATCCGGACACCGCAGCCGAAGGCGGTGTCGGGCAACGGAGATGGCGACGTGTCGCTGGTGCTGTTGCTCGATCTCGAAACCGAAGTGGAGATGAAGCTGCCCGGCCGCTTCAAGGTGTCGCCGCAGATCGCGGGCGCGCTCAAGGCGGTCGCGGGTGTCGTGGACGTGCAGACGCTGTGACAGCGAGCGGCCCGCTCCCGACCCCAACCCAAGGTAGAGCGCGGCTGGACTAAGATTGGCCGCACTGTTAGGCTGAGATCGACGCCGCTCCCTGGAGACGTCGCCGATGCCCAGCGATATCGCCTCGCCCCGTGTAGCGCCTCCGCTGATACAGAAGCCATGGCTGCTGGCTTTCTCGGCGCGCGTCTTTGCGTGGTTCTCGCGCTGGTGGCAGAAGCCGCTGCGGTTCTTCGACCTCGTCATCGTCGGACGGCATGCCGATGCCGTGGACGTGTTGTCGCGCGATCTCGAATTCCGGATCGGTCCGATCAACGCTGCCAAGATCGACGCCGTCAACGGCCCCTTCATTCTGGGGCTCGATCGCGGCGCGACCCTGGTGCGGGAGCGGGCGGCGCTGTATCGGGCGCTCGCCAAGGTCGATCTGGGCCGACTGCGCACACAAATCGAAGGCGAAGCCAAAAGCCGGATCGCGGCCGCCGGCGAAGAGATCGACGTGGTCGGCGGCTACGCGCGGCCGATTGCGGCGATGACGGCACAGGCGTTGTTCGGCGTCCACCCCACGGACATGGTGCTTTTCATGGACGTGGCGCGCGCGATCTTCGGACACGTCTTTCTCAACATCACCGACGACAAGGAGATTGAAGCGCGGGCCCTGCGCGCAGCCCCCCATATGAAAGACTGGCTGCTGGATGAAATCAGGACGCGGCGCGCGTCGGGCGTTCGCGCGCCTGACATGATGGACGCCCTGCTGCATGACGCACAAATTCCCGCCACCGATGAAGGCAACGACCTCGTCCGCCGGACGCTGGGCGGCATGCTGGTCGGCAGCATAGACACGACGGCGACATGCGTTGCCAAAATCCTCACGATGGTCGGGCGCGACCAGACGCTGGCGCAAGGTATCGCCGCCGACGTCGGAAATTTTCCGAAGCTGCATGGCTGGTGCTGGGAAGCGTTGCGCCGCTGGCCGCATAATCCTTTGGTCCAGCGCAGCGCCGCCATGGACACCGCGATTGCCGGAGTCAATATCAGCGCCAACGACCGCATCTTCGTCTACACCCAGGCAGCCATGCTGGACACCTCGGTGTTTCCGGACCCGCAGGTGCTCAATCCGGCGCGGCCGCTGCGGCCTTATCTGCATTTCGGCGGCGGCCTGCATCCCTGTGCGGGACGCGACGTCAATGCTTTCCAGATTCCGATACTCGTCGGCGAACTGGTTCGTCGCGGCGTCAAATCAGTCGGCACCATCGACTGGGTGGCCGGACCTTTCCCCGACCGGATGCCGGTCACTTTCAACTAATCGGATGGGCCCATGACCCACGCCCTGCTGACATTCGTCGCTCCGCTGGCGCTCGACAAGGTGGCGGCTTGCGAAGCTGCGATCGATCAGCTCAAGAATCCGGCGCGACAGGACATTCGCGACGCGCTTGCGCTCAAGCCTGGGGAAACGGACGGAGTACATTTCGCAAGCCTGCATGCCATCCACTCCTGTGATGGCAGGCGCGGTTATATCGTGTTCGAGTTTTCGGCCGACGGGACCGATGACGACGCCTGCAAACGCGTCTTTGGCGCGCTGGAGCCGATGTTCCAGGGCGTCTTCGCGATGTCGAGCGACTGGAGCGAGGGCACCGGCTTTGCTGCGTTCATGCAGGCCCATCAGGTCACGACCGATAACGGGCTGTTCGGCACCCCCGGGATCACGTTCGCAGGCACGCCGTTTCACTCGGTCAGCAGGATAATCTTCGAAGAGAGGCTGGCGCGGTTTTGCGCAGGCCTGGTCGAGCGTCAGGATCAGGATATGGCTGTGCTCAGCCGTCTCGACGCGGTGCGGGCCGCGGTCGCAGCCGAGCCCGAGCTGAAGCAAGCGCTCGAACCCGCCACGGCTGCGCCGCCGTTCACCGGAAGTCTCGCCAATGTCATCAAAGCGGGGCTTTGTCAGTTCACGACGATGTACCTCTGGCCAGTGATTGCGCTTTGGCTGTTGGGGAGCGTTGCCTATGGCGTGGTGCACGCGTGGCCGGTGCATGGTTTCTGGGCCTGGATTTGCATTTTTGCAGGCTACACGATCCTGGCGTTCTGGACCGGGTTCTGGATCCTGCTGCTGTTCCTGATCGTCGCGGCGATCGTCCTCTATTTGTCATTGCGCAGGTTGGAAGAGACCGACTCGATCGAGCCGCATTCGGCGCCGGCACGGACCAACCGGGAGATGTTCGATCGCGAGAATATCCTGGCGCAGAACCACATGATCTCGATCACGCGGCGCAAGCCGGGCTGGGTGAGGTGGTTCCTATCGCGACTGGTGTTCTGGGCCATCGGCCTGAACGCGACGAAATTGTTCAGGCCTGGGTTCTTGGAAGACATCGGCACCATTCACTTCGCGCGCTGGGTCACCGTTCCCGGTGCTGACGACGTGTTGTTCATGTCGAACTACGGCGGCAGCTGGGAAAGCTATCTCGAAGATTTCATCACCAAGCTGCATCAGGGCCTGACGGGCGTCTGGTCGAACACGGTCGGCTTTCCCCGGACCAAGAACCTCATCCAGCTCGGCGCGACCGATGGCGATCGCTTCAAGAGATTTGCACGCCATAGCATGGTCCCGACCCGGTTCTGGTACAGTGCTTATCCCGACCTGACGACCGACAACATCCGCGGCAACGCCGAGATTCGCGCCGGCCTTTCCGGTGTGATGACCGAGGACGAGGGGATCAACTGGCTCTCCCTGTTCGGTTCGGCGGCGCGACCGGCGTCGAAGTTGGTGTCACAGGATATCCAGAGCCTGATTTTCGGCGGTCTCGGTTTCCTGCCGTTCGGCGTGGCCTTGATCGCCGAGCTTCCGGCAAACAAGGAAAGCGCCAAGGCCTGGCTCAAGGCGATCTACGGCGACATAGCATTCAACGACGGTCGTCGTCTCCAGCAGCCGGCCGTACTTACGCTAGCCCTGTCCTGGCGCGGGCTGACGAAACTCGGCTTGCCGGAATATGCGGGACCCACGTTCCCGTTCGCCTTCGTTCAAGGCATGACGACGCCAAATCGCAGGCGGATTCTCGGCGATTTGGGCGACAACAGCCCGGAGCACTGGCGCTGGGGCGGAACACCGCCGGATGCGGCGATCCTGATTTACGGCCGCACACCGGAATCGATCGCTGAGCTCCGTGCGCGTTTCCTCGACATCTGCGGCCAATTCGGCATGCAAGCGCCGCACGAGGTGAAGCTCGAGCCCGTCACGGATGACAAGACCGAGCCTTTCGGCTTCCGCGACGGCGTGTCGCAGCCCGTCATTCGCGGCACCTACAAGAGCCTGCGTTCAGCCGATCCGATCCACATCGTCGAGCCCGGTGAAATGGTGCTCGGCTATCCCGACAATCGCGGTTACATTCCGCCGTCGCCGACGCTTGAGCCGAATTCCGATCCCGGCAACAAGCTGCCGTTGCTGAACTCGCCGAACGATTTTTCCCGCAGCGTCGTCGACGCCACCCGTGACGTCGGTTTCAACGGCAGCTTCTTGATCATTCGCGAACTCGAACAGGATGTCGACGGCTTCAGCAGATATTGCGAGACCGAGGCCGCGCGTCTGCAGCACCGGTTTTCCGTGCCTTACTACGTCACGCCCGAGTTCATTGGAGCAAAGCTCATCGGCCGCTGGAAGGATGGCTCCTCGCTCGTGCGCGAACCCTACGAGTCCGCCACCGAACATCGGAACAAGCTGGAGGCCAGGAAAACCGACAACAGACTGTCAGCCGAGTCCATCCAGGTGGAATTGACCAGGCCCGCGACCAACCCGGGAAGCGACGGCGCGGTGATCGCTGGCGCGCCCAAGAGCTCCGCTTTTCAGAAGACGCCCATTCACCCCGACAACGACTTCCTGTTCGGCGTGGAAGATCCGCAGGCGTTGCGATGCCCCTTCGGCGCGCATATCCGCCGCGGCAATCCGCGCGACAGCCTCGATCCCGGCAATGCCGAACAGGTCGGGATTTCCAACCGGCATCGCATCACCCGGATCGGACGCCACTACGTGCCGGAGCCGGGCCAAAATCGCGGACTGTTCTTCATGTGCTTCTGCGCGGACATCGAACGTCAGTTCGAATTCCTGCAGCAGACCTGGCTCAGGAGCCCGTCCTTCCATGGGCTGTCGTGCCAAAAGGATCCGGTGCTGGGCGACGCGCAGGAGGGCTATTGCGGCTACACCGTGCCGTCGCCGGACGGACCGGTTGGCCTCAGCAATTTGCCGCGCTTTGTGACGACGAAAGGCGGCGGCTATTTCTTCCTCCCGGGTCGCCGGTTGATCGATTACCTGATCGACCCGCTTTGAACGGAGCGCGCGGGCCTCACGCATCTGGTGTACAAGGGGCCTGGCAGGGGAGCAGTTCAATGTGCGAGAGATGCATATCCAGTCCGTCGTTCAAACCATCCCGGCGAGGTTTGCTTGGCCTTGCGGTATCAGCTGGCTTGATGCTTGCACGCCCCGCGCTCGCAAAGGACAGCAAGCCGCCGCCCAAGCCTGACAACGTCATTTCGCCCGAGGCCTCACTGAAGCGCCTGATGGAGGGCAATGCGCGTTATGTCGATGGCGTTGCTCGCCGCCACGATTTCAAACACGAGCGTGAGGCGCTCTCCGGCGGCCAAAACCCGTATGCGGCGATCCTGAGCTGCGCGGATTCGCGGATCGCTCCGGAATATGCCTTCGACAGCGCTCGCGGCGATCTCTTCGTCTGCCGTCTCGCCGGCAATTTCGCCAACGACAATTCCATCGCGAGCCTCGAATACGGGGTGGCCGTGCTCGGTGTGCCGCTGATCCTGGTGCTCGGTCATGACGCCTGCGGTGCGATCGACGCCACCATCAAGTCGCTGAAGGACAACACGACGCTGCCGGGCCATTTGCCCTCGCTGGTGACGGCTCTCTCACCCGCGGTGAAGGCGGTCTCAGGCAAGGGCGGCGACGTGCTCGGCAACGCGATCCGCCAGAACGTGATCGACAACGTCGCCAGGCTGAGTTCGGCGACGCCAATCCTCTCAGCCGCCGTCGAGCAGAAAAAGTTGAAGGTGGTGGGCGGCATCTACCGCCTGAAGGACGGCCGGGTCGATATGGTGGCGTGACGGGCCGAAACCGTCGTCCCCTGCGTGACGCGCCAGGGAGTTGCAACCAGCCGGTGTTTTGGCTAATGGCCTGCGCGACGCGAGTTGGTCACAACGCGTGACGTTCGCGGCGTTGGAGGGGTCTTGGCGATTTCAATGGTCCGGGTAGCGCGCGCGCTCGCACTGATGCTCATCGTTGCGTCGATGGCAGGTCGAGCCGCTGTAGCGGCCGAATCGCCATCCGCGGCGCAGGACATTTATGCGTCGGCACCGCCGCGACTCCTGCAAATCCGCACGCTGGTCGCGGGAGCAGGGCGGCAGGCCTCGATCGGCTCGGGTTTCCTGGTGTCCGCCGACGGACTGGCGATGACCAACTATCACGTGATCTCGCAGTCCGTGCTCGAGCCGCAAAACTACCGACTCGAATACAGCGCAGCAGACGGTAGCCATGGCGACGTCAGCGTGCTCGGCGTCGATCTGCCGAACGATCTTGCGGTCGTACGCCTCGACAAGCGCGACGCGCCTTTCTTCACGTTCGATTCGGCTGCGATTGCAGGACGTTTGGCCAAGGGTGAGCGCCTCTACTCGATGGGTAATCCTCTCGACCTCGGCTTCACCATCAGCGAGGGCACCTATAACGGCCTGGTGGAGCGAAGCTACAACGAGCAGATTCATTTCACCGCGGCGCTCAATCCCGGCATGAGCGGCGGTCCAACCGTCACCGTGCAAGGCTCCGTCGTCGGCGTCAACGTCGCCACGCGCCGGGGCGGTCAGCTCATCAGTTTCCTCGTGCCGGCGCGATTTGCCGCCGCGCTGGTCGAGCGCGTGCGCGATCAACAGCCGCCGTCCGACCTGCGCGCCGAAGTCGCGCGCCAGCTTTCGGCCTCCCGAACCGGACTCTACAAAGCGTTCGCCGAAAAGGGATTTCGTTCCGACACGGTCGGACCCTATCGGGCGCCCGGGACGAGCGCGCCATGGTTCAATTGCTGGTCCGATACCAACGCGGGAGCCATTCCGAAGCCACGCGCCAGCATCAACTCCACGAGGTGCTCCAGCGACACGGGCCTGTTCGTCGCGTCCGATCTTCACACCGGCACGATCGAAATCACTCACGCCTTTGTCAGGTCCGTGGATCTCAATCAGTTTCAGCTGGCGACCGTCCTGTCCCAGCAGAGTTATCCGCGCCTGTTGGGTGGCGGGCCGTTCCGCAAATGGTACACGCCGGAGCGCTGCGAGGACGAGTTTGTCAGCGCGGCGCCGGGCAGCGAGCACCCGCCGCTCCGCGTCATGTGGTGTTCGCAAGGGTATCGGCCGTTCGAGGGGCTTTACGACGTCGTCATGACGGCCGTGACGCAGGACAACGGCAGCGAGGCGCTGGTGTCGCGGCTGAGCCTGCAAGCCGTGGGCTATGATGACGCCATGGCGATTGCCAAACGATTTCTCGAAGCCGTTCAGGTCGCCAAATGATCTGGGTCGAGATTCTGTCGCGCCAGCATGAGATCACCGCGCGCTTCCGCCTGCCCGGACAGGAGGCGCGGATCGGCCGCGGCTACAACAACGACATCATCGTCGACGATCCCTATGTGGCGGCCGAACACCTCCGCCTGTTTCGCGATGAGGCCGGTCAACTCGTCGTCGAGGACCTCGGTAGCGCCAACGGCGTCTATCTGGACGGCAGCACGCAGCGCCTGGCGCGGATCATCGTCGACGGCAAGCAGCCGATCCGTATCGGCCAGACCTTTCTGCGAATCCGCGAAGGGAGCTTCGCGGTGGAGCCGGAACGGGTGGGCGGCCCCGAGCGCCGCGGCTGGCCGATTGCGCTGGCCGCAGTCTTGAGCGTGCTGTTGATCGGCCTCAGCATGAGCAGGCTCTGGCTCGGCCAGACCTCGGAAGTCCAGCCCACCACTTACCTGCAGCCGTTGCTGTCACTCGTGGTCACGGTGTTGGCCTGGGCGGGCCTGTGGGCGCTGCTGTCGCGAATCTTCTCCGGCAGTTCGCGCTTCCTGCGCAACCTCCTGATCACGCTCACGGGCGGATTCGCCATATCGCTCTACAGCGCTATCGCCCAGTTCGTCGCCTACGCGCTGACCTGGTCGGCGCCGATAACCTACAACTTTGCGACGATCTGGGTGATCGGCGCGGTCATGTGCTTCTTCCATTTGATGAAGATTGGCCCCCCGCGGCTTTGGCTGAAGGGTTCTATTCTCGCGACGCTGATGGTCGCGGCGGTGGCCGTCCAGGCGTTGCAGCTGTCGGAGACCTACTTCAAGTCCGGCCGGCAAAACACGCCACGTCTGTTGTTGCCGCCTGCGCTCCGCATTGCCCCGCTTCATGACGGCGGTGCGTTTTTCGCCGACATTGCGAAACTCAAGGCGAAGCTCGACGAGGATCGCGTCAAGGCGAGGCCGGAAGATCCCGTGCCCTGAAATCGAATGCCGTCGGCGCGCCCGGGGGCAGGGCCGCCCCGGGCAACCCGAAATGCGGATATTTGGGGCGATTTCGCCCTCGAAATCCGGCCCATTTTCCTTGCGTATCGCCGAAAAGGCGCTATACAGCCGCCCATCTCACACGGAAACATGGCTCAACAGGCCGTCCGGTGGCAGCCGGGCCGTTAAAGGCACGTCTGCTCACACGTTTCCGGAGGAACCAACCGGAGAACTATCACTATGGCGCTACCCGATTTCTCTATGCGTCAGCTCTTGGAAGCTGGCGTTCACTTTGGTCACCAGTCGCACCGCTGGAATCCGAAAATGGCGGATTACATTTTCGGTGCGCGCAACAACATCCACATCATTGATCTCGCGCAGACCGTGCCGCTGCTGCATCGTGCGCTGCAGGCCGTCAGCGACACCGTCGCCAAGGGCGGCCGCATCCTGTTCGTCGGCACCAAGCGCCAGGCGCAGGACGGCGTGGCGGAAGCTGCCAAGCGCTCGGCGCAGTATTTCGTTAATTCGCGCTGGCTCGGTGGCACGCTGACCAACTGGAAGACGGTGTCGGCCTCGATCAAGCGGCTGCGCCAGCTCGACGAGATGCTGGGCGGCTCCGCTGAGAGCTCGCAATACACCAAGAAGGAGCGGCTGACCTTGCAGCGCGAGCGCGACAAGCTCGATCGCTCGCTCGGCGGCATCAAGGATATGGGCGGTCTTCCCGACATGATCTTCGTGATCGACACCAACAAGGAAGACATCGCGATCTCCGAAGCGCAGCGGCTCAACATTCCCGTTGCCGCCATCGTCGACACCAACTCGAATCCGAAGGGCATCACTTATGTGGTGCCGGGCAATGACGACGCTGGCCGCGCCATTTCATTGTACTGCGATCTCATTGCGCGTGCCGCGATCGACGGAATCTCGCGCGCGCAGGGCGATTCGGGTATCGATATCGGCGCTTCGGCCCAGCCGGCCAAGGAAGAAGTTCCGGCCGCGCCGCAGCCCGCCGGCTTCCAGGGCCTCGCCGGTCCGCGCGGCACCGCCGACGATCTGAAGAAGCTTCCGGGCGTCTCGGGCGCGATCGAGAAGAAGTTCAACGACCTCGGCATCTTCCATTACTGGCAACTCGCCGAGCTCGATCACGACACCGCGCACAAGATCGGCGAAGAGGTCGGACTTCCGAGCCGCGCCGATGCCTGGGTCGCCAAGGCCAAGGCGCTGACCGCCGAAGCGGAATAACTTCACGCGATGGCCGTCGCTGTTCGGCCGTCGCTTTCAATATCTCCGAGTTTGTTAAGCGAAGCGCCGCGTGGCCAATGAGCCGCGCCGCCGCTGCTACCCGAAAGGCAAAAGGACGCATCCAATGACAACAATCACGGCTGCGATGGTGAAGGACCTGCGCGAGTCGACCGGCGCAGGCATGATGGATTGCAAGGCGGCGCTGACCGAGTCCGCCGGCGACATGACGGCGGCCCAGGACTGGCTGCGCAAGAAGGGCTTGTCGAAGGCCGCCAAGAAGGCCGGCCGCGTCGCCGCTGAAGGCCTGATCGCCGCGCTCACCAAGGCCACCAAGGGCGTCGTCGTCGAGGTCAATTCCGAAACCGACTTCGTCGCGCGCAACGGCCAGTTCCAGGGCCTGGTCAAGATGATCGCGCAGGTCGCGCACGACGTCGGCGCCGACGTCGAGAAGATCAAGGCGACCAAGGTCGGTGACGTCACTGTGGAGACCGCGATTGCGGATGCGATCGGAACCATCGGCGAGAACATGACGCTGCGCCGCGCAGCCGTGCTCGAAGTCGGCAAGGGTGTGGTGTCGAGCTACGTCCATAACGCCGTCATCGAAGGCGCCGGCAAGATGGGCGTGATCGTGGCGCTGGAGTCGGCTGGCAAGACCGACGAGCTAGCCGCGCTCGGCCGTCAGCTTGCGATGCATGTCGCGGCCGCCAACCCGCTGGCGCTCGATCCTGCGAGCGTCGCGCCCGACCTGATCAAGCGCGAAAAGGACGTGCTCGCCGACAAGTACCGTCAGCAGGGCAAGCCGGAGAACGTGATCGAGAAGATCGTCGATTCCGGCCTGAAGACTTACTACAAGGAAGTCTGCCTGCTCGAGCAGGCCTCGATCCATGCCGATCACAACGGCAAGTCGTGGGCCCAGGTGCTCAAAGAAGTTGAGGGCAAGGTCGGCGCGCCCGTGAAGATCACAGGCTTTGTGCGCTATGCTCTCGGCGAGGGAATCGACAAGCAGGATGGTGACTTCGCGGGCGAAGTCGCCGCAATGAGCGGCAAGAAGTAGGCGCCGGAAATCCTCCCGGCGTGCCACCGGAGCCGCCCCGCGAAGGAGAGCGATTAGCAGATGGCTGAGCCGGTCTATCGTCGCGTCGTGGTCAAGCTGTCCGGCGAATATCTCGCCGGCAGCCACGGCTACGGCATCGACCAGCCGACCGTCGACCGTATCGCCTCCGACCTGATCGCCGCGCAAAAGCAGGGCACCGAAATCGCCGTCGTGATCGGCGGGGGCAACATCATTCGTGGCGTCGAGGTCTCTTCGCGCGGTGTGTCGCGGCCGACCGGCGACACCATGGGCATGCTCGCCACCGTGATGAACTGCCTGGCGTTGGAGGCCGCGCTGGAGCGCAAGGGCGCGCCGGCGCGCACGCTCTCGGCCTTCGTGATGCCTGAGATCTGCGAGCTGTTCACCCGCGTTGCAACGCACAAATATCTCGCCGAAGGCCGGATCGTGCTGCTCGGCGGCGGCACCGGCAATCCGTTCTTCACCACCGATACCACGGCCGTGCTGCGCGCTGCCGAGATCGACGCCAAGGCCGTGCTGAAGGCCACCAATGTCGACGGCGTCTACAGCGCCGACCCCAAGAAGGACCCGTCCGCAAAGCGTTTCGACCGGCTGAGCCATGCGCAGGCGGTCGAAGGCGGCTACAAGGTGATGGATGCGACCGCATTCGCGCTTGCCCGCGAAACTTCGCTGCCTATCATCGTGTTCTCGATCGCCGAGCCCGGCTCGATCGGCGCGATTTTGCGCGGTCAGGGCCGCGGCACCGTCATCGCGGGTTGATGCCGCGACCGCCTCGGCGAGATGTCAAAAGAGGAGAGCGTTATGTCCACGTCTACGGGCAAGTTCGACATCAACGAATTGAAGCGCCGCATGCAGGGTGCGACCGCCTCGCTCAAGCACGAATTGGGCGGCTTGCGCACGGGGCGCGCCTCCGCCTCGATGCTGGAGCCGGTGCAGGTCGAAGCTTATGGCCAGCACATGCACCTGAACCAGCTTGCGACCGTCAGCGTGCCCGAGCCGCGGCTGATCTCAGTGCAGGTGTGGGACCGCTCGATGGTGAAGGCGGTGGAGAAGGCCATTGTCGATTCCAATCTTGGGTTGTCGCCGGCGACCGAAGGGCAGGTGCTGCGTCTGCGCATCCCGGAGCTCAATGAGGAACGGCGCAAGGAACTGGTGAAGGTCGCGCACAAATATGCGGAAGCGGCCAAGGTGGCGGTGCGCCATGTCCGCCGTGACGGTCTCGATGTCGTGAAGAAGCTCGAGAAGAACCACGAGATTTCCGAGGACGACCAGACCCGTTATTCCAGTGACGTGCAGAAGGCGACCGACGGCATAATCGCCGAAATCGACCAGATGCTCGCGACGAAGGAAAAGGAAATCCTCACGGTTTGAAGGATCTGATGATGTCGAATGCCGCCGTTCCTGCAACAGGCGACCGTTCCGACGGTCCCATGCATGTGGCCGTTATCATGGACGGCAACGGGCGCTGGGCGGCAGCGCGTGGCCTGCCGCGCGCGGAAGGCCATCGCCGCGGCGTCGAGGCGCTGCGCCGTGTGGTGCAGGCGGCGCATGAACTCGGCATCCTCTATCTCACCATTTTCTCGTTCAGCTCCGAGAACTGGTCGCGGCCGGCGAGCGAAATCGGCGACCTGTTCGGCCTGTTGCGCCGGTTCATCCGCAACGATCTCGCGACCCTGCATCGTGACGGCGTGCGCGTGCGGGTGATCGGCGAACGGGCAGGGCTCGAGCCCGACATCTGCGCGCTGCTCAACGAGGCCGAAGAGCTGACCCGCAACAACGCTCGTCTCAATCTGGTGGTCGCTTTCAACTACGGCTCGCGCCAGGAAATCGCCCGCGCCGCGCAGCGGCTGGCGCGCGAGGTGGCCGAGGGCAAGCGCGATGTCGATACGATCGATGCCGACGCGATTGGCCGGAACCTCGACGCGTCAGACATTCCCGATCCCGATCTGATCATCCGCACCAGTGGCGAGCAGCGGCTGTCGAACTTCCTGATGTGGCAGGCGGCCTATAGCGAACTCGTGTTCGTGCCGATGCACTGGCCGGATTTCGACAAGACAGCGCTCGAAGGCGCGATCGCCGAATATTCCACCCGCGAGCGTCGGTTCGGCGGGCTCGTCGCGAAAACCGGATCGTGAGCGAACAGAAAGCGGCGCCGGCAGGACCGGACGCGCGCAATCTCATCACGCGCGTCGCATCGGCTGTGGTCCTCGTGCCGCTCGCGATCGCTGCCGCGTGGGCCGGCGGCTGGTATTGGACCGCATTGGTGACGCTGTGCGCCATCGGCCTGTTCGTCGAATGGTTGATGGTGACGGGTGCGGCCGGCAATGCGCCGCTGCTGGTGACTGGCGCGGCTACGCTTGCGATCGCCGCCCCGTTCCTGGCGCTTCGAAATGTCGACATTGCGCTGCTCGTGTTGGCGCTCGGCGTCGTCGCGGTGGCGTTCCGCTCGCCGGCGCCGCGATCATGGGCAATCGGCGGATTTCTCTACGCAGCCGCAGCGCTGGTCGCGTCCACCCTTGTGCGTCTCGACCGCGCGGAGGGATTTGTCGCGCTGGTCTTCATCCTGTTGGTGGTCTGGTGCACTGATATCGGCGGCTATTTTGCCGGGCGCACCATCGGCGGTCCAAAACTCTGGCCGCAGGTCAGCCCGAACAAGACCTGGGCCGGCGCGGCCGGCGGGTTCATCTTGAGCCTGCTGGTGGCCGGCGGCTTTGCCGTGAACGGCTTTGGCAAGATGGCTCCATTGCTGCTGATCGCTGCCGCCCTATCTGTAGCCTCGCAGTGTGGCGATCTCTTCGAGTCGGCCATCAAACGCCGCTTCGGCGTGAAGGACTCCAGTCACATCATTCCAGGCCATGGCGGCCTGTTGGACCGGCTGGATGGTTTTGTTGCGGCGGTCGTGCTGGCGGCGATTTTGGGAACTTTGCGCGGCGGCGCGGGTGGCGCCGGAACCGCTCTTATGGTTTGGTGACACGATGAGTGCTGTTCCATTGCGTAACAACAAGGCCGCGGCGGGCGCCGTCCGCAGCGTCACCGTGCTCGGCGCCACCGGCTCCATCGGCGACAGCACGATGGACCTGTTGCGTGGTGCGCGCGACCGCTACCGAGTCGAGGCGCTGACCGGCAACAGCAATGTGCAGGGATTGGCGAAGCTCGCGCGCGAATTCGACGCGCGCTTCGTGGCGGTGGCCGACACGAGCAAGCTGGGCGAACTGAAAGAGGCGCTTGCGGGCACGCGTACCGAATGCGGGGCAGGCGAGAGCGCCATTATCGAAGCGGCCGCGCGGCCTGCCGATTGGGTGATGGCTGCGGTGAGCGGCGCGGCGGGGTTGAAGCCCGCGCTCGCTGCCGTGGATCGTGGCGCGACCGTCGCGCTCGCCAACAAGGAATGCCTGGTCTGTGCCGGCGATTTCTTCATGCAGCGTGCGGCCAAGGCCAACGCCTGCATCCTGCCTGCGGATTCCGAGCACAACGCGCTGTTCCAGGCGCTTGCCTCGGGCAATCGCGAAGAACTGGTGCGTGTCATCATCACCGCTTCCGGCGGGCCGTTTCGCACCTGGAAGCCGGCCGATATCGAGCAGGCGACGCTGGCGCAGGCGCTGAAGCATCCGAACTGGAGCATGGGACAGAAGATCACCATCAACTCCGCATCGATGATGAACAAGGGGCTCGAGGTCATCGAGGCGGCCTGCCTGTTTGCGCTCGCGCCGGAAGAGATTGACGTGCTGGTGCATCCACAGTCGATCGTGCACGGCATGGTCGAATTCTCGGATTGCTCGGTGGTTGCGCAACTCGGCGCGCCCGACATGCGCACGCCGATCGCGCATTGCCTGGGTTGGCCAGACCGGATCAAGGGGCCGGCCGCGAAGCTCGACCTTGCCAAGATCGGTCAGCTCACGTTCGAGACGCCGGACTTCGAGCGTTTCCCGGCGCTGCGCATCGCCTATGATGCGTTGCGCACCGGCCGCGGTGCGACCACCGTGTTCAATGCCGCCAACGAGGTTGCGGTTGCGGCCTTCATCGCCGGCAAGATCAGATTTGGCGCCATCGCGCGGCTGGTCGAGGCGACTATCGAAGCCTGGATTCGGTCCGGAAATCTGGCGCCTTTGACCTCGGCCGACGACGCCATCGCCGTTGACCATAATGCGCGAAATAAGGCGGCCTCCCTCTTGCCTCAAATTGCCTTAAAGGCATCCTAGTGGGTTGGGGACGGGGCCTTCGGCTCTGGCTGAGGGAAATTGAATGTCCGAGATTTTTCATCATGGTTTCAATATGTTGGGCCATGGTCTCATCGGCTATGTGGTCCCCTTCCTGTTCGTGCTGACCGTCGTCGTGTTCTTCCACGAGCTCGGCCACTTCCTGGTGGCCCGCTGGGCGGGGGTGCGCGTGTTAACCTTTTCGCTCGGCTTCGGGCCGGAACTCTTCGGCTTCAATGACCGTCAGGGCACCCGTTGGAAGGTCTCGGCGGTGCCGCTTGGCGGCTACGTCAAATTCTTCGGCGACGACACCGAGGCCTCGACGCCTTCGGTCGACACGCTCGCCGGCATGACCGACGAGGAGCGCAAGGGTAGCTTCCATCACAAGTCGGTCGGGCCCCGCGCGGCGATCGTTGCCGCAGGTCCCATCGCCAATTTCATCCTGGCGGTCCTGATCTTTGCTGCGATGTTTCTGTACTACGGCAAGCCGAACTCGATCGCGCGTGTTGATGCCGTCCAACCCGAAAGTGCTGCGGCTATTGCGGGCTTCAAGCCGGGTGACGTCGTCAAATCGATCGACGGCGGCGATGTCGCGACATTCGGGGATATGCAGCGAATCGTGGCCACCAGCGGCGGTTCGCCGCTGACTTTCAAGGTCCAGCGGGATGGCGGCACCGTTACCCTGAAAGCAACTCCTGTTCTGAAGGAGTCCAAGGACGTGTTTGGTAACAATAACAAGGTTTGGCAGCTTGGAATCCAGTACAACGCCAATCCTGCCGATCCGAATTCGGTCCCGGTTGGCGTCTTCGAGGCGCTCAAACTCGGGGCTGATCAGGTCTGGTTCATCATCGCCACCACGTTCAAGCTCGTGGGGTCTCTCTTCATCGGAGCTGGGAACACGGACGAATTGGGCGGACCCCTGCGGATAGCCCAGCTTTCGGGGCAGGCGGCGAGCATGGGTTTTCATTTTCTTATCCAGATGTGTGCTTGGCTGTCCGTCTCGATCGGGCTGCTAAACCTGTTTCCTATCCCGTTGCTCGATGGCGGTCACCTTATGTTCTACGGCTTTGAGGCGGTGCGCGGGCGCCCGCTTTCGGAGAGGGTGCAGGAAGTGGGATTTCGCATCGGATTGGGGTTGGTTCTGACCTTGATGGTCTTTGTGACCTACAAGGACATTCTGCGTTGGGCGACTTCGTAAGAGGAAGGCTTTTTTGTGACGTTGCCTATCGGCAACGTCTTGGAATGAAAATGGAATTAGGCTGCGTTGTTAAGTTTGCCGCCCCCCTCGAATTGGCTACAAGCGGGGTGGCAACTGGGAATTTGCCGGTCCACGAGGGGTTGTGGACAGGCATTTGGGTAGACGAGGGCGCGTAGCGCATGAAGTTTGGAATGCGAGTCCGGGGGGGAATGTTCGCCGCCCTGTTGATGTTTGCCCTGCCGGTGGCCGCTTCGCTGGCGGCTATGCTTTTGCCTACGCCCGTCCGCGCCCAGAATCTGAGTTCCATCGAAGTGGTCGGGAACCGGCGCGTCGAGATCGAAACCATCCGCTCCTACTTCCACGCCGGACCCGGCGGGGCGCTCAGCGGCCCCGCCATCGATGACGGCCTCAAGGCGCTGATCGAAACCGGGCTGTTCCAGGATGTGCGGATCAGCCGCGCCGGTGCGCGGATCATCGTGACCGTGGTGGAAAATCCGGTGATCAACCGCGTTGCCTTCGAGGGCAACAAGAAGGTCAAGGACGAGCAGCTTTCGGCCGAAATCCAGTCCAAGCCGCGCGGCACGCTGTCGCGGCCCATGGTGCAGTCGGACGCGCAGCGCATTGCTGAAATCTATCGCCGCTCCGGCCGCTATGACGTGCGCGTCAACCCCGAAATCATCGAGCAACCCAACAACCGCGTCGACCTCGTCTTCACCATTGTCGAAGGCTTCAAGACCGGCGTCAAAAAGATCGAGTTCGTCGGCAACAGCTTCTATTCGGCGGCGCGCCTCAGGGACATCATCAAGACCCACGAGTCGAACTTGCTGAGCTTCCTCGGCGGCAACGACGTCTACGACCCCGATCGCGTCGAGTCCGACCGCGACCTGATCCGCCGCTTCTATCTGAAACACGGCTTTGCCGACGTGCAGGTGGTCGCTGCGCTGACCGAATACGATCCCGACCGCAAGGGCTTCCTGGTCACCTTCAAGATCGAGGAAGGCTCGCAATACCGCGTCGCCTCGGTCCAGTACGCGTCCGGCATCACCAATCTCGATGGCAATGCTCTGCGGCTCTATTCGCGCGTCCGTGTCGGCGCCCTCTACAATGTCGAGGCGATCGAAAAATCGGTCGAGGAAATGCAGATCGAGGCTTCGCGTCGCGGTTACGCTTTCGCGATCGTGCGTCCCCGCGGCGACCGCAATTTCGACGCGCATACGGTGTCCGTCGTCTTCTCGATCGAGGAGGGGCCGCGGACCTATATCGAGCGCATCAACATCCGTGGCAACATCCGCACGCGAGACTTCGTGATTCGCCGCGAGTTCGACCTCGCCGAGGGCGATGCCTACAATCGCGCGCTCGTCGACCGCGCGGAACGGCGCCTGAAGAATCTCGACTACTTCAAGACCGTGAAGATCAACACCGAGCCGGGTTCGTCGAGCGACCGCGTCATCCTGGTAGTCGATCTCGAGGAGAAGTCCACCGGCGACTTCTCGGTCTCGGGCGGTTATTCCACCACCGACGGCGCACTTGCCGAGGTCAGCATCTCCGAGCGCAACTTCCTCGGCCGCGGCCTGTACGCCAAGGCCTCGGTGACCTACGGCCAGTATGCGCGCGGCGCCTCGCTTTCATTCGTCGAACCCTATTTGCTCGACTATCGCGTCGCGCTCGGGTTGGATTTTTTCTACCGGGAGCAGCTCGCCAACAGCTACATTTCGTACACAACCAAGACGCTCGGCTTCAGCCCGCGGCTCGGCTTCCAGTTGCGCGAGGACCTGTCGCTGCAATTGCGCTACTCGCTGTACCAGACCGAGATCTCGCTGCCGGGCTATCTGGCGAACTGTAACAACAACACCAACAGCGCGCTGTTCTATCCGTCGCCGGCGTATGTGAATGCGACGACGGGAAGCCTCATGCCGGGAGGCACCCTCTTTAACGCAAGCGGGCAGCCCACGTCCGACCCTGGCCAAGGCTTGTGGTGTTACAGCGACGGCGAAGCCTCCTTGCCGGTCCGTCAGGAACTGGCAAGCGGCTCTGCTCTGACCTCGGCGCTTGGCTACACGCTGAATTACAACACCCTCGACAATAACAAGAACCCGACCGACGGCCTGCTGGTCACCTTCGCCCAGGACTTTGCCGGCATCGGCGGCAACGTGTCCTTCATGAAGAGCACGGGCGACCTCAAGTACTATACGCCGCTGGTGTCCGACATCGTCGGGATCATCCATCTGCAGGGCGGCATGCTGAACTCGATAACCGGTGAGCCGATACGCATGCTGGATCATTTCCAGATGGGCCCGAACCTGGTGCGCGGATTCGCACCGAACGGCATCGGTCCACGTGACCTCAATCCGTTCGGAACGGGGGATGCACTTGGCGGCACCAAATATTGGGGCGCATCGTTCGAATTGCAGATGCCGTTCTGGTTCCTGCCCAAGGAAGTGGGCTTGAAGGGCGCCGTTTACGCCGATGCCGGCGGCCTGTTCGACTATAAAGGGCCGACAACTTGGGCTGCGACGCAAGAACTTACCACACCCCAAAACTCGAACTGCGCGAGGCCGTCGGGGCCGGGAGTGTATCCCGTTTCGGCTGGAACCTGCACAGGATTGGTCTATGACTCCGGCAATGTCGTGCGAAGCTCGGTCGGCGTGGGCCTGGTCTGGGCTTCGCCGTTCGGTCCGCTTCGCTTCGACTACGCCGTGCCGATCACCAAGGGCGCATACGATCGCGTTCAGCAATTCAAGTTCGGCGGCGGGACGTCGTTCTAGAGCATGATCCGGAAAAGTGTGAGGCGGATTTCCGAAACGATCATGCGCAACTAAGAATCTGGCTCGCGGCGCGAGGCTCTTGCGCCGGGACATTTCAACAGGGGATCCGTCGATCTCCGATCTCAACCGCGGGCCGGACCCCGACGGGCGGAATGGCGCAGTCGACCTTCTTTGCGAATCCTCCTCCGAAGACGCTGGCCGAGATCGCTGCGTTGGCCGGAGCGCATCTCGCCGATTCCGCGCGCGCCGGCCAAACCATCAAGGGGCTGGCGTCGCTTGAGGAGGCCGGCCCCTCGCATCTGACGTTCTTCGACAATCCCAGATATGCCGACCAGCTCGCTGCGACCCGCGCTGGGGCCTGCATCGTCGGCACGGGCGCAGGGGCCGACGTGCCCGCGCATGTCGCAATGCTACGCGCCGCCGAGCCGTTCCGCGCCTTTGTGCAGGTCGCGCGCGAACTGCACGCGCAAGCGCTGCGGCCGCAATCCTGGTTCGGCATCGAGGGCATCGCGCCTTCCGCCGTCATCGATCCCAGCGCTCATCTGGAGGACGGTGTCGTCGTGGAACCGCTTGCAGTGATTGGCGCTGACGTCGAGATCGGCGCGGGCACCATCGTAGGCGCGGGCGCCGTGATCGGACCGGGGGTCAAGATCGGCCGGGACTGCAATGTCGGAGCGCGTACGGCCATTCAATGCGCGTTGATCGGCAACGACGTGCTGATCCATCCAGGCTGCAGTATCGGCCAGGACGGACACTTCCTGTTTTCGGGGCCCGAGGGCCATCTCAAGATTCCGCAAACCGGTCGGGTGCTGATCCAGAACGGCGTCGAGATCGGGGCGGGCACCACCATCGACCGCGGCAGCATGAGCGACACCGTGATCGGCGAGGGGACCAAAATCGACAATCAGGTCCAGATCGGTCACAATGTGACCATTGGCAGGCATTGCCTGCTGGCGGCCCAGATCGGGCTCGCGGGCAGCCTGACCATCGGTGACAATGTGGCGCTGGCGCGCGACAATGCGGCCGATTTGAAGGGCGAAGGGCAGGCGTGATGGAGGAGGCAACGGTCAGGTTTGCGGTCGTGGATATCAACGAGATCCTCAAGACCCTGCCGCATCGCTATCCAATGTTGCTGATCGACAAGGTGATCAACATCCGCACCGATTACAGCGGCATCGGCATCAAGAACGTCACCATCAACGAGCCGCAAATCGCCGGGCATTTCCCCGAGCGGCCGGTCTATCCCGGCGTCATGATGATCGAAGCGATGGCGCAGACCGCGGGCGTCATCGGCATCAAGTCGGTCGAAGGCACCGAGAAGCCGCGCGCGGTGTATTTCCTTACCATCGACAAATGCAAGTTCCGCAAGCCGGTGATGCCGGGCGACACCATCGAATATCACATGTCGAGTATCGGCCGCCGCAACACCATGTGGTGGTTCCATGGTGACGCCAGGGTGAACGGCAAGACGGTCGCGGAAGCCGATGTCGGCGCGATGTTGACCGACTGATCGATATCGATGACCCGAATTGATCCCACCGCGCGGGTTGAGGACGGCGCCGTGATCGGCGACGGCACGGCCATCGGCCCGTACTGCATCGTCGGCGCGCACGCCGTGATCGGTGCCGACTGCACGCTGATGTCGCATGTCCAGGTGATGGGCCACACCTCGGTCGGCGAGGGTTGCGTGATCTCGCCCTTCGTCGTTCTCGGCGGTGCGCCGCAGGACCTCAGCTATCGCGGCGAGCCGACGCGGCTCGAAATCGGCGCGTCCTGCACGCTGCGCGAAGGCGTCACCATGAATGTCGGCACGGTGAAGGGCGGCGGGCTCACCCGCGTCGGCGCGCGCGGCTATTTCATGAACAACAGCCATGTCGGGCACGACTGCAGCGTCGGCGACGACGTGATCTTTGCGACCTCGGCCACGCTCGGCGGTCACTGCGAGATCGGCAGCTTCGTCTATATCGGCGGGCTGTCGGCGGTGCACCAGTTCACGCGTATCGGTCCGCAAGTCATGGTTGGCGGCGTCTGCGGCGTGCGCGGCGACATCATCCCGTTCGGCCTCGTCAACGGACAATATGCGGTACTGGAGGGCCTCAACATCATCGGCATGAGGCGGCGCAAATTTACGCGGGAGCGGCTGGCGACGGTGCGCGCCTTCTATGACAAGCTGTTTCACGGGCCCGGCGTTTTCGCCGAACGGCTCGCGCGGGTACAGCCGCTTGCGAACGAAGACCCCGCGATTGCGGAAATCCTGACCTTCATCGGGGACGGCAAGCATCGTCCGTTGTGCCTTCCGGACGATCGCGCCGGACGGAACTGACGATGGCCGGGCCCGCGCCAGACATCGCTTCGCCCGTCGGCCTGATCGCTGGCGGCGGCGCGCTGCCCTTTGCGGTCGCCAATTCGCTCGCCACACGCGGTGTGGCGAGCGTGCTGTTTGCGCTGCGCGGCGCTTGCGACGCGCAACAGGTCGAGCGTTTCCGTCATCACTGGATTGCGGTCGGGCAGTTCGGGCATTTGACAAAGCTGCTCCGCGGCGAGGGTTGCCGCGATCTCGTCTTCATCGGGACCTTGACGCGCCCGGCGCTTTCGGAACTCCGTCTGGATTGGGGTACGCTCCGCGTCGCAAGACAGCTCTGGGCGGCCTACCGCGGCGGCGACGATCATCTGTTGTCGGGCATCGGCCGCATCATGGAGCAGGACGGCTTTCGCATGGTCGGGATCAGGGATGTCGCGCCCGACCTGCTGATGCCCGAGGGATGCCTGACGCGCGCCGCGCCGGATGCGCAGGCCGAGGCCGACATCGCAAAGGGCCGTGACGTGTTGCGTGCGCTAAGTCCGTTCGATGTCGGGCAGGCCGCGGTCGTGATCGATGGCCATGTCGTCGGCGTCGAGGATATCGAGGGCACTGACGGCCTGCTGGCGCGGGTTGCGCAGCTGCGCGCGCAGGGCCGCATCCGCGCTGCCGTCGGCCGCGGCGTGCTGGTGAAGGCGCCGAAGAGCGGCCAGGATCTGCGCTTCGACCTGCCGACCATCGGCGCCAGGACGATTGATGGCGCGCACCAGGCCGGCCTCGCCGGCGTTGCGGTGGCGGCCGGAGCTACGCAGATCGTCGATCCGCAAGGTGTGATCGCCGCCGCTGACGGCCCCGGTCTGTTCGTGACGGGTTTTGCGGCGTGAGTCCGGCGCGGCCAAAGGGCAGCATCGGGCGCAGGGTGTTCCTGATCGCGACCGAGGAATCCGGCGACCGGCTCGGCGCCGGCCTGATGAAGGTGCTGCGCCAGCGCCTCGGCGATGCCGTCCAGTTCGATGGCGTCGGCGGCCGCGCCATGGCGCGGGAAGGGTTGGCCTCGCTGTTTCCGATCGAGCAACTGTCGATCGTGGGGCTTTCCGCGGTCTTGCTGCAATTGCCGAAGCTGCTGCGGTTGATCCGCCAAACCACGGATGCGGTGATGTCGGCCGCGCCTGACATCCTCGTGATCATCGACAGCCCCGATTTTACGCACCGGGTCGCGCGAAAGGTGCGGGCGCAGAATCCATCGATCCCGATCGTGGACTACGTCTCGCCGTCGGTGTGGGCGTGGCGGCCGGGTCGAGCGCGCGCCATGCTCTCCTATATCGATCACGTGCTGGCGCTGCTGCCGTTCGAGCCAAAGGCCTATGAGCGCCTGCGAGGGCCGCCCTGCACCTATGTCGGCCATCCCCTGACCGAGCAGGCCGGCCTGCTCAGGCCCAACGCGGACGAGTTCGCCCGCCGCAACGCCGAGCCGCCGGTGCTGCTGGTGCTGCCCGGCAGCCGCCGCAGCGAGGTCAGGCGACATATGGCCATCTTCGGCGAGACGCTGGCGCGCCTGCAAGCCGACGGCGCAACCTTCGAAACGGTGCTGCCGACCATGCCGCATCTGGAGGCCGCTGTGCGCGAGGGCGCAAAGAGCTGGAAAATCGCGCCGCGCATCGTGGTCGGCGAGCAGGACAAGCGTGCCGCGTTTCGGATTGCGCGCGCCGCGCTCGCCAAGTCCGGTACCGTGACACTGGAACTCGCGCTTTCGGGCGTGCCGATGGTCACGGCCTATCGGGTCGGTGGCGCGGAGGCCTTCATCCTGCTCCGCGCCATCAAGGTGTCGACCGTCATCCTCGCCAATCTCGTGCTCGGCGAAAATGTCGTGCCCGAGTTCATCCAGCAGGACTGCACGTCGGACAATCTCGCGCGCGCTCTTCGCCCGCTGCTTGGCGACACGCCTGAGCGAGCGAAGCAACTTGACGCCTTCGGCAGGCTCGACGCGATCATGGCGACTGGCAAAACCTCGCCAAGCATCAATGCCGCAGACATCGTGCTGGCGATGATGCGCAAGGGCCGGCGATAACCTTACTTCCGCTTGCCCATGTCGACATAATCGCGGCGGCCGACGCCGGTATAGAGCTGGCGCGGACGGCCGATCTTCTGCTGCGGATCCTCGATCATCTCGCTCCACTGGCTGATCCAGCCCACTGTACGCGCAACCGCAAAAAGAACGGTGAACATCGAGACCGGCAGGCCCATCGCCTTCAGCGTGATGCCCGAATAGAAGTCGACGTTCGGATAAAGCTTGCGGTCGATGAAATACGGATCGTTCAGCGCGATCTTTTCCAGCTCCAGCGCGACCTTCAGCATCGGATCGTCGCCGTGGCCGGTCTCCTTCAGCACCGCGTGACACATCTTCTGCATGATCTTGGCGCGCGGGTCGTAGTTCTTGTAGACGCGGTGGCCGAAGCCCATCAGGCGGACTTCGCTGTTCTTGTCCTTTACCTTCTTGATGAACTCCGGGATCTTGTCGACCGTGCCGATGCCATAGAGCATGTTGAGCGCGGCCTCGTTGGCGCCGCCATGCGCGGGTCCCCAGAGGCAGGCGATGCCGGCGGCGATACAGGCGAACGGGTTGGCGCCGGAGGAGCCGGCGATGCGCACCGTCGAGGTCGAGGCGTTCTGCTCGTGGTCGGCGTGCAGGATCAGGATCTTGTCGAGCGCGTCGGCGAGCACCGGATTGATCTTGTACTCCTCGCACGGCACGGCAAAGCACATGTGCAGGAAGTTCTCGGCAAACGACAGCGAGTTCTTCGGATACATGAAGGGCTGGCCGACCGTGTATTTGTAGGCCATCGCCGCCAGGGTCGGCACCTTCGCGATCATGCGCATGGAGGCGATCATGCGCTGCTGCGGATCGTTGATGTCGGTGAAGTCGTGATAGAAGGCGGCGAGCGCACCGACCGCGGCGACCATGATCGCCATCGGGTGGGCGTCGCGCCTGAAACCCTGGAAGAAGCGCGCCATCTGCTCGTGCACCATCGTGTGATGGATCACGCGATGATCGAAATCCTTTTTCTGCGCGGCGGTCGGCAACTCCCCGTAGAGCAGGAGGTAGCAGGTCTCGAGGAAATCACCGTGCTCGGCGAGCTGTTCGATCGGGTAACCCCGGTATTCGAGGATACCGGCGTCGCCGTCGATATAGGTGATCTTGGACTGGCAGCTGCCGGTCGAGGTGAAACCGGGATCGTAGGTGAACATCCCGGCCTGGGCGTAGAGCTTGGCGATGTCGATGACATCGGGCCCGACGGTGCCGCTCATAATCGGGAAATCGTAGGTCTTGTTACCGACCGTAAGGGTGGCGGTCTTGGCGGAGGATTTTGCGTCCATCGTGATGTCCCCGATGAGATCGTTGGCGGATTGCCTCGGGCCATCTCAGGCGAAGGCGAGGCAGGCCGGATTGTTGAGAAGACGGCTGTTAAATGGGTATCGTATTGCCCTGTGCACTGCAAGATAGACGCAGGTCACCCGGCTGCCTGATCTGCGAGCCGTGCAAGGCATTCCTCGCGTCCGAGCACTGAAAGCACGTCGAAAATCCCGGGCGAGGTGGTCCGTCCCGTCAGCGCCACACGGAGCGGCTGGGCGACTGCGCCGAGCTTGAGACCGTGCGCATCCGCATAGGCGCGCATCGCTGCTTCGGTGGTCTCGCTGCTCCAGGGTGTCACCTGCTCAAGGATGGCGCGCAACCGGCCGATCAGGCCGCGTGTTTCCGGTGTCAGCACGGCTTCCGCCTTCGGCTCCAGCTCCAGCGGCCGGTCGGCGAAGATGAAATAGGAGGCGCCGATCAGCTCGATCAGGGTTTTTGCGCGCTCCTTCAAATGCGGCATGGCCTGCAGCAGTTGCGCGCGGGTCTTGTCGTTGAGCTTGGCCTTCAACTCGGCGCCGTCGGGGACATAGTCCAGCACGCGCTCGAACTGGGTCACGAGGGATTGATCCGGGGAGTTGCGGATATAGTGCCCGTTGAGGTTCTCCAGTTTGGCGAAATCGAAGCGGGCGGCGGAGCGGCCGACGCCGGACAGATCGAAGGCGGCGATCATTTCTTCTGTGGAGAAGATTTCCTGGTCGCCATGGCTCCAGCCCAGCCGGACCAGGTAATTCCGCAAGGCGGCCGGCAGATATCCCAGGGCGCGGTAGGCCTCGACCCCGAGCGCGCCGTGGCGTTTCGACAGTTTTGCGCCGTCCGGACCGTGGATCAGCGGAATGTGCGACATGCTTGGCACGGTCCAGTCCAGCGCGTCGTAGATCTGCTTCTGGCGTGCGGCGTTGATCAGATGGTCGTCGCCGCGGATCACATGGGTGACGCCCATGTCGTGATCGTCGACCACGACTGCCAGCATGTAGGTCGGCGTGCCGTCGCCGCGCAGCAGGACGAGGTCGTCGAGGTTCTCGTTCTGCCAGACCACGCGGCCCTGCACCTGATCCTCGATCACGGTCTCGCCGGTCTGCGGCGCGCGCAGGCGGATGGTCGGCTTGATATTGGTGGGCGCACTGGCCGGATCGCGGTCGCGCCACATCCCGTCATAGAGGCGGGTGCGGCCCTCGGCGCGCGCTTTCTCGCGCATCGCCGTCAGCTCTTCCGGGCTCGCGTAGCAATGATAGGCCTTGCCCGCCGCAAGCAGCTGTTCGGCGACCTCGCGGTGGCGCGCCGCGCGGCTGAACTGGTAGATGACGTCGCCGTCCCAATCGAGCTCGAGCCATTTCAGCCCATCAAGGATGGCTGCGATCGCGGCGTCCGTCGAACGCTCGCGATCGGTGTCCTCGATCCGGAGCAGCATCTTTCCGCCGCGCCCGCGGGCGTAAAGCCAGTTGAACAATGCGGTGCGGGCGCCGCCGATATGAAGAAAGCCGGTCGGCGAGGGGGCAAAGCGCGTGACGATGGAATCAGTCATGGGGCAGGGCGGCAGCTACGTAAAAGTGGCGGTGGTGTATAGCAGGATCAGTGCATAACTAAAGGGTTGCTTGAGGCGATGCGGGCTTGGCGGCCCGGGACGAATTTGGCAGAAGGGCCGCATGACCACGATAGACACGGCAACGGCGGAGGCGGGGCGCGATTTCATTCGCGACATCGTCCAGGCCGATCTCGATGCGGGCAAGCACAAGGCCATCGTGACCCGGTTCCCGCCGGAGCCGAACGGCTATCTGCATATCGGCCACGCCAAGTCGATCGCGCTCAATTTTGGCATCGCCCAGGAGTTCGCCGGCCACTGCAACCTGCGTTTCGACGACACCAACCCGACCCGGGAAGAGCAGGAATATATCGACTCGATCCAGGCCGACGTGCACTGGCTCGGTTTCGATTGGGGCAAGAACCTTTTCTATGCCTCCGACTATTTCGACCGGCTCTACGACTGGGCGGAAGGCCTGATCAAGCAGGGCCTCGCCTATGTCGACGACCAGAGCCAGGAGGAGATCCGCCTCTCGCGCGGCACCCTGACCGAGCCCGGCAAGAACTCGCCGTTCCGCGACCGCGCCGTCGAGGAGAACCTCGACCTGTTCCGCCGCATGAAGTCCGGCGAGTTTGCCAATGGCGCGCGGGTGCTGCGCGCCAAAATCGACATGGCTGCGGGCAACATCAATCTGCGCGATCCCGTGCTGTACCGCATCCTGCATGCGCATCATCCGCGCACCGGCGACAAATGGTCGATCTATCCGAGCTACGACTATGCCCATGGCCAGTCGGACGCGATCGAAGGCATCACGCATTCGATCTGCACGCTTGAGTTCGAGGATCACCGGCCGCTCTATGACTGGCTGCTGAGCAAGCTGCCGGTACCCTCGAAGCCGCACCAGTACGAGTTCGCGCGCCTCAATTTGACCTACACGCTGCTGTCCAAGCGCGTACTGACGCGCCTGGTCCAGGACCGTCACGTCGCGGGTTGGGACGATCCGCGGATGCCGACCATCGCCGGCCTGAAACGGCGCGGCGTGCCGCCGGCGGCGGTGCGCGAGTTCGTCAAGCGCATCGGCGTCGCCAAGGCCAACAGCGTGGTCGACGTCGGCATGCTGGAGTTCTGTATTCGCGAGGAACTCAACCGCACGGCGCAGCGGCGGATGGCGGTGCTTCGGCCGCTGAAGGTCGTGATCGAGAATTATCCGGAAGGCCAGGTCGAAGAATTGGACGCGATCAACCATCCCGACGATCCCGCCAAGGGCACGCGGAAAGTCGCGTTCGGCCGCGAACTCTACATCGAGCAGGACGATTTCATGGAGAACCCGCCGAAGAAATTCTTCCGGCTGTCTCCGGGCAACGAGGTACGGCTGCGCTACGCCTATTTCATCAAGTGCGTGAGCGCGGTGAAGAATGCGGCCGGCGAGGTCGTCGAGCTGCGTTGCACCTATGATCCCGCGACGAAGGGTGGCAACGCGCCCGACGGCCGCAAGGTCAAGGCGACCATGCACTGGCTGTCGGCGGCGCAGTCGAAGCCTGCCGAAATCCGCATCTACAATCAGTTGTTCGCCAAGCCCGCGCCGGATGCGGCGAATTTTGCCGCCGACTTCAACCCGCAGTCGCTGGAAATTCTCGGGGAGGCGCGGGTCGAGCCCGCAATTGCGATGAGCAATTCGAGCGAGCCGGTGCAGTTCGAGCGGCAGGGCTATTTCGTGCGCGACAGGGATTCCGCGCCAGACCGGTTGGTGTTCAATCGCACCATCGGCCTGCGAGATACCTTTGCCAAGGAAGTCGGGAAGGCCTAGGGCATGGCAAACGCGGCAGACGAGATCGCAAACGGCGTTATGGGGCAATGGGCGGCGGCTTTTGCGAAGCTCGACGCCGATGCGCTGTCGTCGCTCTATTCCACGCACGGCTTCCTGTACGGGTCGAACCCGAATTTGTATCGTGGCAAGGACGGCGCCAAGGCCTATTTCAGCGGACTCCCGCGCTGGCAGTCGCAGAGCGTCAAATTCACCGACGTCGTGACGGAAGCCGTCGGCACCGACGTCGTCAGCATGGCGGGGACGGCGAATTTCGCCTTCGACAAGGACACGCTGACGGTCAAGATCACCTGGGTGATCGTTCGCGAGGACGGTGGCTGGAAGATTTTGAGCCATCACGTGTCGTCGAAAGCGCCGTTGTTGTAGGGCGGTTGCTGCCTCGACGTCGTCATTGCGAGCGAAGCGAAGCAATCCATTCCTCAGCTTGTTGAACCATGGATTGCTTCGTCGCTTCGCTCCTCGCAATGACGAGCAATCTCATTCCCGCGGCGCTGATGCGTCCGGGTTGTGCGTTATCCGTGTCCCTCTCCGGAAAGGGGGCGCAGGGAATGCCGGGCGCTGGCCGCACCCGCAGCCTCGTTTGCGGTTTGGAAAAAGCAAACGAGCATAGTCACCACAGGTAAAGCCGAAACGATCCGGCATTCCCCGCGCAATGGTTGGAACGGCTGCTCCGTGATCTCCCCGGAGTCTCGGGCTTGTTAGCCTCCGTCGCCCGCGGGATCACGGCGTGTCGCGCCCGAAGGGCGGACATCGCCAACCCGCGAACTTGACCCCAGCGTCGAGGGGACAGGACCACACGGCTTGACCGTACGCTTCAGTGCATATCGTCTTGCGCACCGAGAGCGTCCATCGCATTCCGCCTCACGTCTGGTGACGATAGGCCTAACGTCCCTCGTGTCGAGGCGGGATGGATTCGCTAAATCATAAGTTCGGTGTTTCGGAAAGATAATTATTTTTACGAGAGTGGCTGGACTTTTGGCTGTTATTCTGAATAGCGGAAGTGTTTCGCCCGTCGTGCTGAAAAGGCAACACTTCCTTGGCTCCCGATCGCGTCTGCAGCCTAATCGTTTTCGTAAGCCGCCATTTACCCTGGTGACTGGGACTGGAGCGAAGCTGGGGAACGGTACAGGGCGGCAGCGCGTCGTGGGTGGAATCAGTGTAAATTGCCGTCCCGGACAAGCTCCCGAGACCTGCGAAGTTCTCCGATGAAATCCGCTGCAGTTCTCTTTCTCATCGTCTTCGCCGTGCAGTCGTGCTCGCAAAGCGACGACGTCACCGGCTCGACGGACGGCTGCGCGACCGCGATTTTCCCCGCTTATAACCCGAAGTCGATGGACCAGTGTGTCGAGGCTTGCAAGAAGTGCCAGCACGGCGTGACCGTCACCTGCACCACCTCCTGCACGCTCAAGGGCGCGAAGTAGAAAGCTGCTGGAGCACGGCGCTGCCGGGACTTCAGTCTCCGCGCTTTGCTTTGGAGTGTGGCCGCCGCGGCACAGCCCGGCCCGACCGATGGTGCTAGCCTGTCACTGGATCAAGGACGCATCATCCCGGAAGCAAAATCTTGAACCAGGCCGTAAAACATCATTGGTATGGCGATACATCGCCGTGGAGCGAGCCTCGACGCGAGGACCCCTACGGCTTCAGGGGATCGCTGTGGCAGCCGGCTGCGCCCAAAACGGTCGTCCTCGACCGGGAAAACCCGCCGCAGATCCGATCCGGACGCACCGCTCAGGATTGAGAGCACTTGCTCCGTCCTCGCGATGGATTTTCTTTCCGTTCCGCTAGTCACGTTCGCGGCTTCCGGTAGCCTTGTGCAGTTAGTTGCATCACAAGGTGTCACCGGATGGCGCCGAACGACCCGCCACGTCCGCGGCCGCAAGGCGTCGCCGGAACCTGGCCGCCGCGCACAGGCGCGCAAGCGGGCGGCTTCGCCCCCGCAGGCGTTCCGCTCTGGGCATCTTTCGTCGAACGGTTGCGAACGTGGGTGCGCGCGGAAGCCGGAGCAGGGCGGCTGCTGCCGTGGTTGCCCATCGCTTTCGGCAGCGGGATCGCGCTCTATTTCACCGCGCCACGCGAGCCCGTTCTGATCATTACGATCGTCGCGGCGATCGTCTGCTGCGCCATCGCGTTTTTCGCGCGCCGCGGCCGCTACTTTGTCGCCGCCGTCATGGTGGCGGCGGTGGCGTGCGGCTTTGCGACCGCGACCTGGAAGACGGCACGGATCGCGCACACCGTGCTGGCGCGGCCGCTGACCGCGGTCACGCTGTCCGGCTTTGTCGAGACCCGCGACATCCGCGAGCATACCGACCGCTTCGTGCTACGCGTGGCCCAGATGGATGCGCCGCGGCTGTCGACCAGACTGGAGCGCGTCCGGCTGTCGGTGAAAAAGGGGACGGCGCCCGATGTCGGCAGCTTTGTCGAGCTGAGAGCGCGACTGTTACCGCCGCTGGCTCCCTTGAGGCCCGGCTCCTACGATTTCGCGCGCGACCTGTTCTTCCAGGGGATCGGCGCGTCAGGCTTTGCGATGGGCGCGATCCGCATCGCCGCGCCGCCCGAGAGTGGCGGCTTGAAACTCCGCTATGCCGCTTTCATGCAGGGCCTGCGCGATACGATCGACGGGCGCATTCGCAGCCGGCTCGATGGCGACGAGCGGGCGATTGCGACCGCGCTGCTCACCGGCCGCCGCGACGCCATTTCCCAGCCGGTGAACGATGCCATGTTCATCTCCGGCGTCGGCCATGTGCTCTCGATCTCCGGCTATCACATGGCCGTCGTCGCCGGCGTGGTGTTCTTTGCGGTGCGCGCGCTGCTGGCGTTGATCCCGGCGCTGACCGTGAGCTATCCAATCAAGAAATGGGCGGCCGCGGTGGCGCTGGTTGCCGCCGCCTTTTATCTGCTGCTGTCGGGTGCGGAGGTTGCGACCCAACGCTCCTTCTTCATGACGGCGGTAGTGCTGATCGCCGTGATAGTCGACCGTCGCGCCATCACTTTTCGCACGCTCGCGGTCGCGGCAATGATCGTGCTCGCGGTCGCGCCCGAAGCGCTGGTGCATCCGAGCTTCCAGATGTCGTTCGCGGCAACGCTGGGCCTTGTCGCGCTGGTTCAGGTCGGAATGCCCAACCTGTTTGCCACACCGGACAGTTCGACGGCGGCGCGCGTGGCGCTGTGGGGCGGGCGCGAGGTCGCCATGCTGCTGCTGGCCTCGCTGGTGGCGGGACTGGCGACCACGCCCTATGCGGCGTTTCATTTCCATCGCGTCACGCCCTATGGCGTGCTTGCCAACCTCGCGGCGATGCCTGTCGTGTCGGCGCTGGTGATGCCCGCAGGACTGCTTGGTCTGATCGCGGCGCCGTTCGGCTTCGACGGCTTCTTCTGGAGCTTGATGGGCGTCGGCATCGACTGGATGATCGCGGTCACACAATGGGTCGCGGGACTGCCCGGCGCGGTCGGGCGTATTGCTTCGTTCGGTACGCTGCCGCTGATCTTGGGCACCGCCGGCATCATCCTGATGGGGCTGTTGCGCACGCCGCTGCGCTGGTCCGGCGCGCTGGTGCTGGCGGGCGCGATCGGCTGGGCCTTGATGGCGCCGCCGCCGGATGTTCTGATTTCGGCCGACGGCCGCAACGTCGCCGTCCGTGGCCGCGACGGACATCTGCGCCTGATGCGGACCGGCAAGGATGCCTTTCTCATTCGCGAGTGGCTCGCGGCCGATGCCGATGCGCGCGCGGCAAGCGATGTCTCGCTGGCCGATGGCGTGTCCTGTGATGACGCCGGCTGTGTCGCCGGTCTCGTTGACGGCAGCCTGGTGGCGCAATCCCTGCGCGCGGATGGTTTGGGGGACGATTGTGCGCGTGCCGCGCTGGTCGTGACCGCAAGGCAGCCGCCTGGGGATTGCGGAGCATCGGTGATCGATCAGGAGCGGCTGCGCCGCCAGGGCGCACTGGCCATACGGTGGACGGCAAAGGGGTTTGCGGTGGAGGCCGCCAAGCCGCGCGGCTTCGACCGGCCATGGTCTCCGGCGCTCGCAGGCGAGGGCGATCTCGACCCGCCGTTGCTGGCGCGTCCGTCTGCGCCACGTGCGCGGGATGCGACGCCGTCGGAGGCCGACCTGCAGGCGGAAGACTAACTCTCGGACGGACCCGCGGGCAGCTCGAATGCGCCGAGATGAAACTCGCTCGATGGCGACTCGCTCTTGGGATCGGGCGGCAGCTCGACCAGCGTGAACATCGCCTGCGGGAATTGCTTCCAGACCGCGAGATCGGATTCGGTCACGGTCAGAAAGCCGAAGGTGAACATGTAGCGGCCGGGCTCGGTGACGCCGCCCGCCTTCTGCCAGGAAATCTTGTTGACCACCGCTTCGCCCCCAAGAGACGCCGCTGGCCATCATGGGCCGACGGCACGCGCCTTCGCAAATCAGTTTCTCGTTTGCTGGCTAAACCATCACGAAAAAAGCCGCCGGACACTCTGGCGGCTTTTCGAAGCGGTGGGTGAAGCGATCAGTACTTCCGGTAAAGCCCGATCAGCTTGCCTTGAATCTTGACCCGGTTGGGGGGGAGGATGCGCACCTCGTAGGAGGTGTTGGCGGGCTCCAGCGCAATCGAGGCGCCGCGGCGGCGGAAGCGCTTCAAGGTCGCCTCCTCATCGTCGATCAAGGCGACCACGATGTCACCGGTGTCGGCGGTCTCGTTGCGCTGGATCAGCGCCATGTCGCCGTCGAGAATGCCGGCATCGACCATGGAATCGCCGCGCACTTCCAGCGCGTAGTGCTCGCCGGAACCGAGCATGTCCGGCGGCACGCTGATGGTGTGGCTGCGGGTCTGCAGCGCCTCGATCGGCGTACCGGCCGCGATCCGGCCCATCACGGGTACGGCGACCGGCCGCTCGCCGTCGTCAGCGGCTGCACCGCGCCCTTTGCCGAGATTGCCCTCGATGACGCTGGGCGTGAAGCCGCGGCGGCTCGCGCCTGCGCCCGGCGACAGCTCGGGCAGTTTGATCACCTCGATGGCGCGGGCGCGGTTGGGCAGGCGGCGGATGAACCCGCGCTCCTCGAGCGCAGTGATCAGGCGGTGGATGCCGGACTTCGAGCGCAGATCGAGCGCATCTTTCATCTCGTCGAAGGAGGGCGGCACGCCGGCCTCTTTCAGCCGTTCATTGATGAAGCGAAGAAGTTCGTACTGTTTGCGCGTAAGCATCGCGAGCGAATCCCCCAGTTGATGGTGCCGTTCTGTTCCGGGTCCTCTCGGTCAAGAGCGAGAGCGCGGCTCCCATTCCCGGACGTGAGTTGATACCAGCACTCGAAAACAAATCATGAACGGACACTATATGTTCGATACATGTTCCGCAACCACTTAATTTCCGGTGAACGCGTGGGAGATTGCGGGGCGTGCGCGCGGCCTAGTCGGGCAGGCGGAGGATCTCGACAACCGCGCCCGCTTTGGCGGCCGGGGCAAACGGCGCGCGTATCAGAAGTGCCTGTGCCGCAGCGAGATTTGCAAGCAGCGAGGAGTCCTGTTTCGTGACCGGAGTAGCAACGAGCGTGCCGTCGTCGCGCTCCTCGAGGCGTGCGCGCAGATAGTCCTCGCGCTGGTCGTTGGCGGCGATATCGCGGCCGAGCAGGGCGGTCTCTCTCACGTGGTGGACGTGTCTTCGGCCGGACAAAGCGCGAATCAAGGGCACCACGAACAGCATGGTGCAGACGTAAGACGACACGGGATTGCCGGGCACGCCGACCACGCGCATCGCGCCCAGCCGGCCGTGCATCATGGGCTTGCCCGGCCGCATCGCAATCTTCCAGAACGCCATTTTGACGCTCTCGGCCTCGAGCGAAGTCTTGACGAGGTCGTGGTCGCCGACCGAGGCGCCGCCGGTCGTCACCAGGATGTCGGCGCCGACCTCGCGCGCCCGGCGGATGCCCGCGGTGGTGGCCTCCACCGTGTCGGCGGCGACCCCGAGATCGACCGTGTCGGCGCCTTCGGCCCGCGCCAGCGCGCGCAGCGCATAGCCGTTGGAGTAGACGATCTGGCCGGGCCCGGGGGTTTGTCCGGGCATGACCAGCTCGTCGCCGGTCGCGAGCAGCGCAAGCTTCGGCCGGCGCCGTACCGGCAGCTCCGGATAGTTCATGCTGGCCGCGAGCGAGAGATCGCGATCGCTGAGAAGCGTGCCTACCGACAGCAGCACGTCGCCTTCGCTGAAATCGACGCCAGCCGGGCGGACATTGCGGCCCGGGCTCGCCGCTTCCGTGATGGTGATGGAATTGCCGTCGGCGACCGTGTCCTCCTGGATCACCACCGCATCGGCGCCGTCGGGGATCACGCCGCCGGTGAAGATGCGCGCGGCCTCGCCGGGCCCGATCGCGCGGTCGAACGGCCGCCCCGCCGCGACCTCGCCGATCACTTTCAGCTTTGCGCTCACCTGCGCGGCATCGGCGGCGCGCACCGCATAGCCGTCCATCGCCGACATCGCCTGCGGCGGCTGCGTGCGCCGTGCGGCGACATCGCGCGCCAGCACGCGATGATGCGCGGCTTCCAGCGCCACCATCTCCTCAGGCATCGGCTGGCTGCCTTCGAGGATCGCGGCGAGGGCATCGGCAACGGGCATCAGCGCCACGGCAGGCTCCTAGATGCCGAGGGCGTTAAGCGCGCGCGCCACATCCTCGGACGATTTGACGTGAACGGCTTGCAGGCCATATGCCCGCGCGCCAGCGATGTTGTCGGCGAGATCGTCAAAAAAAACGATACGCGGGGCGGGCGCCCCGATCGCCTTCACCACGTGATCATAAGCTGCCGCGTCGGGTTTCAGAAGCCCGATTGACGAGGACAGATACAACTGCCGGAAGTGGCCGAGCACGCCGGCATGGACGCGCGAGAAATGGGCGATGTGGGGCGGGTTGGTGTTGGAGAGCGCATAGAGCGGCAGGCGTTCGGCCGCGCGCTCGAGCAGCGGCGCGATGCCGGGCATCTCGCCGATGAAGATCGCGTTCCAGCCTTCCAGAAGTTGCTCATGCGTGATGTCGACGCCGAGCATTTGGCGCAAGCCGGCGAAATAGGTGGCCTCATCGATCTTGCCGGACTCATAATGGCGCAACGCTTCGTCGGACTTGAATCGCTTCGTCATCTCCGCAGGCGTTGATCCGCCATGATGCGCCCAGCGCTCCGCGGCGCGCGCAAAATCGATGTCGAGCACGACGCGGCCGAGATCGAACAGCAGCGCATCGGCCGAGCCGGGGGTGAGGGGCGTATGAGTCATTGCGCGGATGTACGAAAATTGGGAGGGGCGGGCAACCGTTGGCGAACGTGTAACAAGCTGACAAAGGGCGACACTTCGATCATCGTCGAACCTTTTGGTGATCGTCCCGTGCTATTCGGCAGTGAATGCGATCAGCATTGCGAGGAATCCCGTGAAAAGGAGCAGCTACAGCCCGGCGGAATTGAACGACGGGTTTGTCGTAGCGATCACGATTGAAGCCAAGGACGGTCAAGCGGATGCCGTTGGGGCTATCATTGGGGACCTGGTTGCCCCGACCTTGGCGGAGCCGGGAGTGAAACTTTTCATTCCCTATCGTTCGCCGACCAATCCCTCGCTGTTTTTCATCTTCGAACTCTACGTTGACGAAGATGGTTGGCGCGCCCATCAGGAAACCGAACACTTCAAGGCCGGCATCAAAGAACTCCTCCCGCGCGCCGAGCGACGCGAGCGTATTCCATTCGTGCCCTATATAACGGTTTAGAGTTCGCTACAGTCGCGACCTCAAATCCGCCGCCTCAATACCGATACGGCTCGATATCCAGCAGCGGATAGGCGCTGAACACGCTCGGCGCATGGGTCGCGGTCGCCGGATGCAGGAACGACTTGTTGAGCCCTGCAAACGAGGTCACGCCGAGCAGACCAAGCGAACGGATCACCTCGTCCTCCAGCAGTTCCAGCATCCGCGCCACGCCGGTCTCGCCGCCAGCGGCCAGCGCCCAGCATTGCAGCCGTCCGATGCCGACGATGTCGGCGCCGGCCGCGATCGCCTTGATCACGTCACTGCCCCTGCAGAAGCCGCCGTCGACCATGATCTTGGCGCGGCCCTTCACGGCATCGACGATCTCGGGCAGCACATGCATGGCGCCGCGGCCATGATCGAGCTGGCGGCCGCCGTGATTGCTGACGTAGATCCACTCGACGCCGTGATCGAGCGCGATCTTTGCGTCCTCTGATGTGGCGATGCCCTTGATGATCAGCGGGATCTTGTACTTGTCCTTGATCAGCTTGACGGTGCGCCAGCTCAATCCCTTCTGGAAATCGCCGCCGCTCGAGCGGGCGCGGCTTTCGCGCACATAGCGCTTGGCGATGTCGCGTTCCCGGCGCGAGTAATGCGCGGTGTCGACCGTCAGACAGAATGCGGTGTAGTTGGCGGCGATGGCGCGGCTGACATGGTCCTCAACGAAAGCATCGTCGCCGCGCACATAAAGCTGGAAGAAGCGCATGGCGTCGGGAGCAGCTTTTGCGGTGTCTTCAAGTCCCGGCGCCGACACCGAGCTCAGCATATGCGCCGCGCCGAACTTGCCGACACCGCGCACCACGGCCGCGGCACCCGCCGGATCGAAAATCTCCAGCGCACCGACGGGAGCCAACATCACGGGCAGACGCAGCTTGCGGCCGAAGCGCTCGACCGAAGCGTCGACCTTGGCGACGTCGTTCAGCACGCGGGGACGAAACGCAATCTCGTCCAGCGCCATGCGGTTGCGGCGCATGGTGGTCTCGGTCTCGGCGGCGCCGACGATGTAGTCCCAGGCGTTCTGGTTGAGATTGGCGCGCGCCTGGCGCACGAACTCATGCAGGTTCTGGAACCGCTCGTTGCTGGAGCCGAGCTCCGCATTGCGCGCCGGCCGGACTGCTTCGTTCATGATGGTTTCCCCCGAGAGTGCAGCGGTTGTTGGTTGCTCTCTCGCTATCGTTTTCGGCGCCCTTTCGCCATCCCAAATTTGCATGGCTTTGCAGCGGAGAGGGCGGTAATGCGCCTTTCCGGCGTCGGCGGTCGCCGATAACCTCCAGACCTTCCCAGCGCACGAGGAACCCGCGATGCCCGGACCGATGCTGTTTGAGCCGATGACGCTCCGGGATGTCAGGCTCAAGAACCGCATCGTGGTGCCGCCGATGCATCAATATTCGGCGGTGAAGGGCTTTGCGACCGACTGGCACCTGATGAATGCCGGCAAGTTCGCCGCCGGCGGCGCGGGCCTCGTCGTGGTCGAGTTCGACCAAGGTGGAGCGGCGCGGCTGCGGCACGCTCGGCGATCTCGGCATCTGGGACGACAAATTCGTCGAGCCGCTTAGCCGTCTGGTCAAGTTCATCAAGCAGCAGAACGCGGTCGCCGGCATCCAGCTCGGCCATTCCGGCCGCAAGGCGCGCGCCAACCGTCCCTGGGAAGGCGACGGCCCGTTGAAGCGCACCGATGACATCGACGACTGGGACGCCTGGCAGCCAGTAGCGCCGAGCGCGATCGCCCATAGCGAGAAATGGCCGGTGCCGCGGGCGCTGGAGACGCGCGAGGTCAAAGACCTCGTGCTGGCCTGGGGCAATGCCGCGCGGCGGGCGCACGAGGCCGGCTTCGACGTGCTGGAGCTGCACGGCGCCCACGGCTATCTCGTGCACGAGTTCCTCTCCGAGCGTTCCAACCAGCGCACCGACGAGTATGGCGGCTCCGAAGCAAACCGGATGCGCTTCTTGATCGAGGTGGCGGAAGCCGTGCGGACCCATTGGCCGCACGGCAAGCCGCTGTTCGTCCGGCTGTCGGTCGAGGACAATGCCGGCTGGGGGCCGGAGCAGAGCGCGAAGATCGCCAAAATCCTCAAGACCAAGGGCGTCGACGTGATCGACTGCTCGTCGGGGGGAATCACCGATGCCGCGCCGATTCTCGGCAAGGAGATCAAATACAGCTACCAGGTGCCGCTGTCGGACTATGTCCGCCGCCATGCCGATATCATGACCATGGCGGTCGGCCTGATCATCCATGGCGACCAGGCTGAACAAATCTTGAGGGACGGTCAGGCGGATTTGATCGCCGTCGGGCGCGAAATCCTCAATAATCCCAATTGGCCGATGGACGCTGCCTTGAAATTAGGCGTCGAGGGGTCGTTCCGGCATGTTCCGCCCCAGTTCGGCTGGTGGCTGGGCACGCGGGCAAAACGGGGGTTTGGGACCCAGCCCTTGACCTGGCAGAAGGGCCTTGGCCGCGAAGGTATTGGCCACGAAGAAACCAGAAAGGTGTTGTGAGGTTCCGGTTTCGACCATAAGTGGGACCTCACCAAGCTCGGAAGGCGGCGCGGCAAATGCGGAAGAATTTTCTCTTTTTCTTGGGCTCGCTGACCGGCATTGGCCTGACCCTGCTGGTGACGGGACCCGAGGGCGAACATCTGATTGCCCGCGCCAAGGCCGCCGCCGGCGGCGCGTCCGATACCTATTCCCAGCTCAATCTGTTCGGTGAAGTCTTCGAGCGCGTCCGCTCCGACTATGTCGAGAAGCCCGGCGACAACGCCCTGATCGAAGGCGCCATCAACGGGATGGTCAGCTCGCTCGATCCGCACTCGCGCTACATGAACGAAAAAGCCTGGCGCGAGATGCAGGAGACGACGTCGGGCGAGTTCGGCGGTCTTGGCATTGAAGTCACCATGGAAGATGGCCTCGTCAAGGTGGTGTCGCCGATCGACGAGACGCCGGCATCGAAGGCAGGCCTGCTGTCGGGCGATCTGATCGTTCAGATCGATGACGACGCCGTACAGGGCCTGTCGCTCGAGCAGGCCGTCAACAAGATGAAGGGCGCGGTCAACACCAAGACCAAACTGAAGATCCTGCGCAAGGGCAAGGATGCGCCGTTCGACGTCACGCTGATGCGCGAGGTCATCCGGGTGCGCCCGGTGCGCTATCACACCGACAACGGCGACGTCGGCTATATCCGCATCACCTCGTTCAACGAGCAGACCACCGAAGGCCTGCGCAAGGCGATCGCGTCGATCCAGAAGGAAATTCCGCAGGACAAGCTGGTCGGCTACGTCGTCGACCTCCGCAACAATCCGGGCGGGCTTTTGGATCAGGCCGTGTCCGTCTCGTCGACCTTCATGCCGCGCGGCGAGGTGGTCTCGACGCGGGGTCGTAACCCCGAAGAGACCCAGCGCTTCACCGCGCGCGGCGGCGACCTCACCAAGGGCAAGCCGCTGGTGGTCCTGATCAACGGCGGCTCGGCCTCGGCCTCCGAGATCGTGTCCGGCGCGCTGCACGACCACAAGCGCGCCACCGTGATCGGCACGCGTTCGTTCGGCAAAGGCTCGGTGCAGACCATCATTCCGCTCGGGGCCGGCAACGGCGCGCTGGCGCTGACCACCGCGCGTTATTTCACGCCGTCGGGTCATTCGATCCAGGCGCTCGGCATCAAGCCCGACATCGAGGTGCTGCAGGACGTGCCGGATGACCTGAAGGGCCGCGTCGATCTCAGCGGCGAAGCCAAGCTGCGCGGCCATCTCTCGGCCGAAGGCGCCGAGCAGGCCGGCTCGCAATCCTACGTGCCGCAGGACGAGAAGGACGACAAGGCGCTGGCCGCGGCCTACAACTTCCTGCGCGGCGTCCAGGTCAATGCGGACGTCCGCCCGATTCCGAAGGCGGCGGTGCCGAATTAGGGCTTGGCTCGACCAGCCGATCAGGTTTGAATTGTGCGCAAGGCGGCCTCAGGGCCGCCTTGATGCTTTTGCGCCGCTGTCGGCCATTCGAACGAAGATTGCGCCTCCGCGGGGCGGAGGTGTAATCTGGTCCCATGAAGCAGCCGATCATCTCGCGCAGCCCCGACGTCATGGGCGGAGCCGTAGTGTTCCATGGGACGAGAGTTCCCGTGCAGACCCTGCTCGACTATCTCGAAGCCGGCAAATCCATCGACGATTTTCTCGAGGGATTCCCGTCGGTGACGCGCGAGCGCGTAATTGCCTTCCTTGAAGAGGCCAAGGATCGGCTGGTCGAAGCTACTTCGTGAAAATCCTGCTCGACGAATGCGTTGATTGGCGCTTGGGCCGTGATCTTGTTGGCCACGAGGTCAAGACCGCGCGACAGATGGGTTGGGCGGCAATCAAAAACGGAGAACTCCTGGCACTAGCGTCGGCGGAGTTTGACGTATTCCTCACTGTTGATCGGAACTTGTCGTTTCAGCAGAACCTGCAGTCTCTTGCGATCGCTGTCGTAGTACTCCATGCGCGATCAAATCGACTAGCCGAACTGAGGCCGCTGGTACCAAAGTTGTTAGCCATTCTGCAAACCGCGCGTGCGGGTTCCGTAACATCTGTTGATGCGGACTGAGAAGTGTTGGCGGTGCTTTGTATGATCCGCGCCGCGGCCGCTTGATTGGGAGGTTCCCGGGATGGAGATTGCCTTTCAAACCCTGGAAGGCAGCTTTGTGCGGCTGGAGCCGCTCAAAGCTGAGCACAAGGAGGAACTTCGGGCCGTTGTCGACTGCGACCCCGCAGCGTGGTCGATCCTGCTCGTCAATCCGATGGGCGCCGGCTTCGAAGAGTATTGGGAGGCCAGTCGTAACGCCCCGGCAGCGGTGCGTTTGCCCTATGTCATTCGCCGGCTGTCGGATGCACAGGTGGTCGGGGCGTCGTCCTACTTCACCGCCAAGGTCAAACATGGTGGGGTTGAAATCGGGTCCACGTTCCTGCGTCCCGACGTTCGCGCAGGCTTCGTGAACCCCGAGGCGAAACTGCTGATGCTGGACCACGCCTTCAATTCGGGTGCGGTTCGCGTTCAGTTTACGATCGATGCGCGCAATGAGCGCAGCCAGGCCGCAGTCGTGAAATTGGGCGCCACAAAGGAAGGCACTCTGCGACAGGACACGCGAACCTGGACCGGGCACCTTCGTGACACCGTCATCTTTTCAATACTCGCCAGTGAATGGCCCGCCGTCAGGCTCCGGTTGGAGCAGCGCTTGATGGAATATCGTTCGTAAGCAATTCTCGCGTCGCCTCGAGGGGCCTTACGCCGCTTATGCCTTGCGCCGCTTGCGGCCCGCGGCCTGGCCGTGCGCGTCGAGCAGCGCCTTGATCTGGGCCAGCGGCTTGGGCGGGCTGAACAGATAACCCTGCATCTCCGAGCAGCCGAGCGCGCGCAGCATCTGCCGCTGCGCCTCGGTCTCGACACCTTCCGCCGTCGTCGTCATGCGGCGGGCGGCGGCGATATTCACCACCGCCTGCACGATGCTGGAGGAGCCGTCGCCCTCGGCGAGGTCCTCGACGAAGGCGCGGTCGATCTTGATCTTGTCGAACGGGAAGCGCTGCAGGTAGCTCAGCGACGAATAGCCGGTGCCGAAATCGTCGAGCGCGATGCGCACGCCGATGGCGCGAAGCTGATGCAGGACGGCAAGCGCGGTGTCGTCGTCGCGGATCAACACCGCTTCGGTGATCTCGAGCTCCAGACGGCTCGCCGCAAGCCCGGAGGCGGCGAGCGCGGCCGTAACCTTCAGCGCCAGCGTGGCGCTCTTGAACTGCACCGGCGAGACGTTGACGGCGAGGCGGATGCTGGTCGGCCAGTTCGCCGCGTCGGTGCAGGCGGTCGACAGCACCCATTCGCCGATCTCGTTGATCAGCCCGGTTTCTTCCGCAATCGGAATGAACTCGGCAGGCGAGACCATGCCGCGCTCGGGATGACGCCAACGCACCAGCGCCTCGCAGCCGGTGATGCGGCCGTCCTGCAGGCTGACGCAGGGCTGGTAGAAGACGTCGAGCTCACCGCGGGCGATCGCCTGGCGCAGGTCGAGCTCCAACGTGCGCCGCGCGCGGGCCTGCGCATCCATGTCAGGATCGAAGAAGCGGCAAGTCCGCCGTCCGGCCGATTTGGCGGCGTACATCGCAAGGTCGGCGTTCTTCAGGATCTCGTTGAGATCGAGGCCGTGCTCGGGGGCGAGCGCAATGCCGATGCTGGCGTCGGTGGTGAGCTGATGGCCGGCGCATTCGAACGGCGTCCGGATCGCCGTATAGACGCTCATCACGAGATCGGTGACCTCGTCGATGGTCGAGACGCCCGTCTGGACGATGGCGAACTCGTCTCCGCCGAGGCGGGCGACAAAGCCTGCCGTACCGAGGCAACGGCTCAGATTGGCGGCGACCGATTTCAAAAGCTCGTCGCCGATCAGATGACCGAGCGAGTCGTTGACGCTCTTGAATTCGTCGATGTCGATGTAGTGCACCGCGATGCGCTGGCCAGGTCCGAGATCGGCGAGCTCCTGCTTCAGCCGCTCGTGGAACAACGCGCGGTTCGGCAGGTCGGTGAGGGCGTCATAGTGCGCAAGATGCGTGATCTGCTGCTCGGCGCGGCGGCGCTCGGTGATGTCCTCGTGGGTCGCGACCCAGCCGCCGTCGGCGAGCGGTTCGTTGACGATCTGCACCGACCGGCCATCCGGCGTCTCGATGATGGTAACCTTCTTGCGGCCGATGTCGCGCAAGGTCGCGGCAATGTACTGATGGACGTCGCCGACAAAGGACCCTGTGGCCCTGCGATGTTCGAGAACTTCGACGAAGGTTGCGCCGGGCTTGATGATCCGCGGCGACAGTCCGTACATCTCAATGTAGCGGTTGTTGCACACCACCAGCCGCTCGCTGGAATCGAACAGCAGCAGGCCCTGGGTCATGTTGTTGATCGCCTTGTCGAGGCGCTGCTTTTCCAGCATCACGCGGCGCTGCGAGGCCGCATGATCGCGCGACAGCCGGCGCACCGCCAGGAACAGCAGCACGGCGATCAGGCCGACGGAAATGCCGCCGACGCCGATCAGGAAGTACATCTGCTGGTGCCAGTCGGCGAGCGCTGCCGCCACCGTCGTAGTGGCGATGATCACGATCGGAAATTCGTTGAGCGCGCGCGAGGAGATCAACCGGCTTTCGCCGTCAACCGGGCTGACGAGACGCGTGCTGTGATGATTGATCTCGAAGAGCTTCTGCTGTTCGTCCGAGCCGGAGCGGAAATTCCGGCCGATCATGGTGTCCGCGTGCGGGAAGCGGGCGAGCATGGTTCCGTCGCGATGGTGCATTGCGATCGAGGATCCCGGCGCAAGCGTCACAGAAGCGAAGAAACTCTCGAAATTGGCCGGCGTGATCGCCCGCGATACGAGACCGAGGAACTGGCCGTTCGGTCCCGAGACCTTGCAGGCGATCACCGTGGCCCAGCCCTGCGCGAAGCGGCCCGGCACCAGTTCGATCCGGAAGCGCTCGAATTCCGATCCGGTCTTGAGCGCCTTGAAATAGGTGCGATCGCCGACGCGGATATCGCGAACCGGCCAGTTTTCCGAGGAATTGATCAGCACGCCGTTGGCATCGAAGATGTTGACGCCGGCAACGTCGGTATAGGCGCGCAGCCGCAGCTTCAGCATCTCGTGCCATTCCGCCGTCGACATCATGGCGCGGAACGCTTCCGGGGTGGCGACGCCGGAGCGCTCGATCTGCGCGACCACGTCGCGCTGGATGCCCATGAAATCCTCGAGCTGCTGGTCGAAATGCCGCGCCATCAGCAGCACGTTGTTTTCGAGCTGGCTTTCGGCGCTGCTCAGCGCGCGTTCGCGGAAATTGCCGGCCATGATGGTGGTGCCGATCGTGATCGCGGCAATCAGCAGAAAACCGCCGATCACAAGCCAGCGGATCGGACCGCCCCGAGCGGATATCTTCACGTCAATCGGAGCGCTGGCAGTCGGCTTCATGGACAGGATTGTCAGTCGCGGCTACGGAACGGAGAGCGGTGCCCAATACCTACGACTTCGAAATGGAGGTCACGTTAGCATTCGGGGTTAATGGGTCGTAAAGCCCGCGTCGACGCGCGCAGCGCCGCGATTGACGGCACCGCGGCAACATTTGCCGGTGCGGAGCGTTCAGCGCGAACAAAATTTCCAGCTTGCCGGACGCAACGGAATCCTAACCATCTAACGGCTTGAGCGTGCTCGCCGGCGCGTTGGCACGCGATTTGCGATTCCCTTCGCGGCGCTCAGGCGCAGCAGGGAGGTTCCAACCATGAAGAATATCGTGAAGAAATTCCTCGCCGACGAATCCGGCGCCACCGCGATCGAGTACGGCCTGATCGCGGCCGGCATCTCGCTTGCGATCATCTCGGTCGTGAACGGGCTCGGTACTAATCTGCGAACCAAGTTCACGTCGATCAACAGCTCGCTGCACTAGGTTCAGAGATCAGCTATCGGACGCTTTCCATGTTCGCCTGGCGCTGGCTGCGCGAATGCGGGACGGCGTGTCGCCGAACTGGCGTCGAAACGCGCGATTGAAATAGGACAGATCGCTGAAGCCGGCGGCAAAGGCGATGTCCGCGATCCTGCGCTCTCCGCCGGTATCAGCGTTCAGCAGCTCAAAGGCCCGTTCAAGACGTTTTTGCAGGACGTGCCTGGCGAACGTCTTGTCGGACTGTTCGAGCAGCAAATGAATATAACGGGGCGTGACGCCCATTTGTTCGGCCACACCGGCAATGCTCAGGCCGGGGTTGCCGATCTGATCCGAAATCAGCCGCAACACTTCGACAAGGCGCGTGGCGCGCAACCCGCCTTGTTTCACGGAGTCGTTCGTTCCCGTTTCCGAAAGCGCAAGCGCGATCAGATCGGCAAGATGGCCGCCGACCGTTTGAGCCGCCTGAGCGTGGACGAGATCTTCCTTCCACATGCTGTCGAGATAACCCGACAGCAGCCGAAGCGACGGACCGTCAGCCAGCTTTGTTGCTGCAAGGCGTCCAAGCCTGTGCTCCGGTCGCGCGATCTCGTGTCGGGAAAGCACCAGAAACCAGGCGGAGGTCGTCTCCGTGATCAGCAGGCGGCTTGGTTTTCTGCAGTCCAGGATGACGCCTTCTCCTGATGTGCCCGAGACCTCCTGACTTTCCTGCGCGACGTGGACCGTCCCACGTTCCACGAGTTGAACAACGACGTGGTCATTCTCCGGACCAAGATGTGTCGCGTTGCGAACGACATCGATGGGAGTTGTTGCGATGTGTGCGACGCCTACGGCGCCGGCCGACCGGACGTCGAGCGTGCCAAAAAATGGCACGTGCCCGAGTGGCTGGACGTCGCAGCCGAAGATGTGGCGGCGTATCTCCTTGCAAAACGCCGGAAGCCGATCGTGCTCCGGGAGCGTCGACGTATCCAGATATGTCCGATCGGTACGGCGATTGCCGCCAACGTCATTGCCGTGTGCTGGATGATCGCAATGATCGGCTGATATTGGCATCTCTGCTTTCGATCGTCCCTATCGAATATGCGAGCGCGTGCAATCTGCCGTCGGCAAGCGACTGGGCTTGCGGGCGGCTGCTCTATTTGTGGTCACGAGAAGCGAGCGGGTTCGATGGCGGAGTCACAAATTTCGCTTAGCAAAGTATCAACGGGTGGACGCAATTCTCCTGTTGTTTTTTGCGAATGCCGAACCGGACTGCTCACGCGGAACTGCAATTTTGCTCACGCGGAAATCGATTGTCCAATAGCGAACGAAATTGTTTGAAAGTGAAGTTGCCGCAACGCGCTATCGAAACATTCTTAAACGCGCCCGTTACAGCGATTTAACAACTCATCTAGCAGATTGTCTTTCGCGATTGGTGAGCGATCGAACTTACATCGCATGCTTCCATGCATAGCGACCGATCGAGATCGATGGAGAAACTTCGGTGACGACGATAAGCAACGGTCAAACTCTGGATGTCACGCTTGGCCAATCAATCAGCGGCATCCTGGTTCTCGGTGGCGGCACCTTGCTGGTGCACTCCGGAGGATCCGTCAGCGGGACGACGCTGGATGCGCAAGCCGATGCAGTCATCTACGGCGGCGGCAGTGACGACGGCACCATCATCGACGGAGGACTTGAAGACGTCTACGGCAGCTCGAGCAATGCGACGGTCGATGCCGGCACGCAGGTCGTCTACGGCACGACGACGAACACCGCGCTCACCGGCGCCGGCATCCAGCAGGTTTTCACCGGCGGAACGGCGAGCGGAACGGTCGTCGGAAGTGCAGGGGGCGGGCAGGGTAATTCCGGACCCGAGCAGGTTGTCGGATTTGGCGGGACGTCAGTCGGCACGATCGTCAACGCGGGCGGCATTCAGGACGTGCAATCGACCGGCATCGCTCATGACACCACGATCAACAGCGGCGGCGGCGAGAGTGTCGGCAATGGCGGAACGGCCATCGACGCGACGATTCAGAGCGGAGGCAACCTCGACGTCTATGATGGCACACTCAGCGGATCGGTGATCGACAATGGCACACTGACGTTCTGGACCGGTAATAGCTTCTCGGGGCAGCTGTCCGGCACCGGTTCGGTGGTGCTGGGTGACGGCGTGCTGCAACTCAACAGCGCCAACAATTTTGCCGGCAACATCTCGATCAATGGGGAGACGCTCGAGCTCGGCGCAACTGGTGCCGCAGGCAACGCGACCATCGCGTTCAACGGTCATGCTGGCACGCTGCAGATCGACGGCACGTCCATGCCGTCAAACACGATCCTCGGATTCGAATCCGGTAGCCTGATCGACCTTGCCGGGATCGGCTTCGACCCTGCCGGCACCGTGCATTTGGCTGCGGGCAACGTCCTGCAAATCACCGAGGCCGGGCATCTCTATCAGCTGCAACTCGATCCGAACGCGTCCTACGCCGGGATGACCTTCAGCCTCTACGCCGACGCAGCCTCCGGCACCTATGTCACGATGGGCCAGCAGCCGATTTCCGACACTCTGACGGTTTCGTCGGGACAATCGGTCAACGACATCCTCGTCCTCGACGGCGGCAGCCTGCATGTGCTGTCCGGCGGCACGGCATCGGCAACGATGATCGAGGCTGGCGGAAGCGATCTGATCGATGCCGGCGGCGCCGTCGCCGGGACAGTTATCACCGGCGTGGCCGGCGCGACGGCTGGAGGCACCGAGACAGTCTACGGTTCGGCCAGCGGCACGACGGTCCTCAATGGCGGCTATCAGGACGTCTGGGGGACCGCGACCAACACTGATGTCAGCGGTGAATTCAGCTTTCAGCAGATCGAATCCGGCGGCACGGCCACCGGCACGACGCTCGACGGCGGCGGCAGCGTGGACGGCAGCTACCAAAGTATCGCTGCTGGCGGCGTCGCTGGTGGCACGATCGTCAATCAGGGTGGCAACCAGATCGTGGAGGCCGGTGGCGTCGCCGATGGCACGGATGTGACGAGCGGCGGCCTCGAACAAGTCTATGCGGGAGGCACGACCAACAACACGATCATCGACGGCGGGACGCTCGCGCTTGGCGCCGGCTCTACCGCCACTGGAACGATCACATTCGTCGGCACCGGCGGCACGCTTTATGTCGGCGACGCCACCGCCGACGGCGCGATCATCGAGTCCTTCAGCCAGGGCAACCTCATCGCTTTCGATGGCGCATTCAATTCTCACTCGACGGTCCAGCTTCTGACCGGCAATGTCTTGCAGGTCGTCGCAAATTCCGTGACCTATGATCTGCAACTCGACCCGAACGCCGATTTCTCCGGGCAGACCTTCAAAATCGCCAGCGACGGACCCAGTGGCACCGAAGTCTATCTGGTGACGACCCCCGTTCCGAGCAGCGATCCACCCGCGCCCACGGTTGCGGATATCGCGCTCAGTCCGGGCCAGACATCGGTTGCGACGTCAACGCTATTCACGGCGTCCGACCCGGACGGCGACACGATTGCGACCTACGCGTTCGAGGATACCGGCAACGGTCACTTCGTTCTCAACGGCGCGGTGCAGGCCAACAACCAGGAGATCGATGTCACCGCAGCACAGCTCTCGCAGCTGATCTACCAGAGTGTGCTGGGATCGGAAGACGCGATCCAGGTGCGTGTCAGTGACGGCAACGCGTGGAGCAACTGGGCAAGCTTTACGGTCACCGCGCCGCCGCTGGTCATCGAGTCAACAGGATCGACCAGCCTGGTCCAACTTGGCGACAACTACTATCTCGACAGCAATGGCGGCGGCACCGGGCCCGAATTGATATCCGGCGGCGTCGCCGTTGTCGCCGGGCAGTCCGGCAACTGGACGCCGATCGCGGCCGAGCAGACGGCAAGCGGATATGAGGTCGCCTGGCACGACACCTTCACCGGCAACTACAAGGTCTGGACCACCGACTCCAGCGGCAACTACGTCGCGACCCTATCGGGAAGCCTTGCGCTGGAATCACTGGAGCCGAGTTTCCATCAGGATCTGAATGGCGACGGGGTCATCGGCGTCGTCAGCACCACGATTGCGACCGACGGCTCGACCCGTCTGGTTCAGGTCGGCAACAACTATTATCTCGATGATGTCAGCAGCGGCACCGGCCCTTCGCTGAAACTCCAAGGCGAGGAATTTGTCGCTGGTGATCCCGCGGATTCATGGACGCCGGTCGGTGCGGTGCAGACGGCAGGCGGATATGACGTCGCTCTGAAGTGGGGCAACTATTATTCGATCTCGACGACCGACAGCAACGGCAACTTCACGGCGTTTGCGCAGAACCAGCTGTTGGGCTCTGGTCTTGCGCTGGAGCAATGGGAAACAACCTTCAACCAGGATTTGAATGGCGACGGCACGATCGGCGTCGTCAGCACCACGATTGCGACCAACGGATCGACCAGCCTGGACGAGGCATGCGGCAGCCTTTACTTCGACGTCGCCGGCGGCGCGGTGGCGAGCGGTCCCTCGCTGAAATATGGCGGCTTTGATTTCAGCGTCGATCAAACCAACTGGGTGCCGATCGGTGCGGTCGCGACCGCAACCGGCTATCAGGTCGCCTGGGAGCTTCCCGGCGGCGGCCAGTTCATGGTCTGGAATACCGACAGCAACGGCAACTACCTGTCTAACGCTTTCAACGCTTCCAACATCTGGGCCAACGTGTCCGGCAGCAGCATTGCACTGGAGTCGCTGGAGGCGAGCTTCCACCAGGATCTCAACGGCGATGGCGTGGTCGGCATCCCCGGCACCATCGAACAGTTCGGTGCAACCAGCCTGGTCGCGACCGGCAACGACTTCATGATGTATGCGATCGGTACCGCGACGGGTACCGAACTTCAATATGGCGGCACGCCATGGACGGCCGGCGAGTGGGGCAGTTGGACGCCGTTCGCCACGGAGGCAACCGCCACGGGTTACGAGGTCGCCTTCCACCTCACGGGCAGCAATTCCTATACGGTGTGGAACACCGACGCCAACGGCAACATATCAGCCAACTCGATCGGCACCGTCTCGGGCAACAGCGCCGTGCTGGAAGCGCTGGAGACGAGCTTCCATCAGGATCTGAATGGCGATGGAACGATCGGCCTTCCCATCTCCTCCACACTGATCGAGTCGCTCGGGTCGAGCGATCTCGTGCAGACCGGCAGCAATTTCTTTCTCGACAACGGCAACACCGCTACCGAATTGCAGTATGGCGGCGCCGCTTTCACGACCGGACAATGGGGCGGCTGGGCGCCGGTCGGTGTGGAGGCAATCCCCACCGGCTATGAGGTCGCCTTCAAGTTCGCGGGCGCCGATCTCTATACGGTCTGGGACACCGACGCCGCCGGCAACATCATGATCGATCCGATCGGCTCCGTCTCGGGCAGCAGCGCTGCCGAGGCGGCGCTGGAGAAGAGCCTGCATCAGGATCTGAACGGCGACGGCATGATCGGCAATCCCTCGCTGCCGATCCCGATCGAGCAGTCGGGGTCGACGAGTTTCGTGCAGACCGGTGACGACTATTTCCTTTATACGAACGGCACATCAAACGGTCCCGTGCTGAAAATTGACGGCGCACCGTGGACGGATGGACACTGGGGCAACTGGACGCCGGTCGGCGTTGAAGCAACCGCAAACGGCTATGAGGTGGCCTTCAATTTGCAGGGCACCGGTCAGTACACGGTGTGGAACACCGACGCCAACGGCAACATCACGTCAGACACGATCGGTACCGTTGCCGCCAACAGCGCGGCGCTGGAAGCAGCGGAGACGAGCTTCCACCAGGATATCAACGGCGACGGCATCATCGGCGATCCCTCGATTCCCTCGGTGATCGAGTCATCAGGATCGACCAGCCTGACGCGGATCGGCAGCAACTTCTTCCTCGATGCTAATGGCACCTCCAACGGTCCCGAGCTCAGAGATGGTGGGGCTGCGTGGACGATCGGCCAGTGGGGCGCCTGGACGCCGATCGCTGCGGAGGCCACCGCGACCGGCTACGAGGTCGCTTTCAAGCTCGGAAACTCCGACCTCTATACGGTCTGGAATACCGACGCCAACGGCTACATCACCGATGACCCGATCGGATCGGTGCAGGGAAGCAACGTCTCGCTGCAGTCGATCGAGACGAGCTTCCATCAGGATCTCAATGGTGACGGCGTGATCGGTCTGCCAAGCGGCACGTCGATGGCGGCATCAGCGGCAGCTTCCATCACGGCACCGGCGTCTGGAAACACAATCCTGACCGGCAGCGCTGATAGCGATACCTTCGTGTTCAAAGCGCATTTCGGCAACGACACGGTGGCTGGCTTCCAGCCAGCCGTGGACCAGGTCAATCTTGACCACACTCTGTTTGCGAGCGTCGCGGATCTGCTCGCGCACACCGCCGACAATGCCGCCGGCGGCGCCGTCGTCACTGTTGGCGCCGATCAGTCGATCACTTTCGATCATGTCTCGAAGCAGGCGCTACAGCAGCACGCAGGCGATTTCCACCTGGTCTGATAACAGCCGGTTTTCGCCGGCTGCTCAGTACATCCCGACCGGTTTGCGTACGCGCCGCTTCGGCACGGTCGTCACCGTCGCATCGCCATAGCCGCCGGTAGTGGCGAAATGGCTGCGCTGGAAATTCGGGTCGGTGTAGGGATTACCCGGTCCCTTGTTCTGGCAATTGGCGTTCGGATAGAAGAACGCGCAATAGCCGGGCTCCGAGATCACTTGCTGCGCCAAGGCGGGTGCTGCTCCGAGCACCGAAACGATCGTTGCCGCACCGATCAGCCTGAGAGTGGACATTGTGTGTCTCCGTGGAGGGCCTGATACGGAGAAGAACACCAAGCGCCTCGCAAGCGTCCCTGAAGCAGCGATCAATCCGCCGTGAGCTAGCTTTCAGGCGCGGTAGTGGCCGGACTTGCCGCCCTTTTTCTCAACGAGATGAACGGCTTCGATGCGCACCCCGCGCTCGACGGCCTTGATCATGTCGTAGATCGTCAGACACGCGACGGAGACGGCGGTGAGCGCCTCCATCTCGACGCCGGTCGGGCCCCTGACCGTCACCGTCGATCGCACGATGCAGCCGGGAAGCTTGCGATCCGGCGTGATGTCGACGGTGACCTTGGACAGGGCAAGCGGATGACAAAGCGGAATCAGCTCATGCGTCTTCTTCGCCGCCATGATGCCGGCTATTCGCGCCGCGCCGAGCACGTCGCCCTTCTTGGCGTTGCCCGAGACGATCAGTTCCAGCGTCGCCTTGGTCATGACGACGTGGCCTTCCGCCACGGCGGTACGCTCGGTTGCGGGCTTATCGGAGACGTCGACCATGCTGGCTTCGCCGCCGGCATCGATATGGGTCAGGCCCTTGCGCTTGTCCCGCGCCATTAGCGCGTGCCCGTCGCCGTGACGGCTTCGCGCGCCAGCAATGCGCGGGTGGCGGCCGTGACGTCGGCTTGACGCATCAGGCTCTCGCCGACCAGGAAGGTCGACATGCCGACCTTTGCGAGCCGCGCGAGATCAGCGGGCGCAAAGATCCCACTCTCGCCGACCATCAGCCGGTCGCGCGGAATGTGCGGCGCCAGCGCCTCGCTGGTCGCAAGCGTGGTCTCGAAGGTGCGGAGATTGCGGTTGTTGACGCCAATCATCGGCGAGCGAAGCTTCAACGCGCGATCGAGCTCGGCGCGATCGTGGATCTCGATCAGCACATCCATGCCGTAAGCCAAACTCGCGTCCTCGATATCCTTTGCCGTAGCATCGTCGAGCGCGGCCATGATGATCAGGATGCAATCGGCGCCATGCGCGCGTGCTTCCGCCACCTGGTAGGTGTCGAACATGAAATCCTTGCGCAGCACCGGAAGGTTGGTGGCATCGCGCGCGGCCACCATGAAATCGAGATGACCCTGGAAGGAGGGAGCATCGGTCAGCACCGAGAGGCAGGCGGCGCCGCCGGCCTCATAGGCCTTCGCAAGCGCAGGCGGATCGAAATCGGCGCGGATCAACCCCTTTGAAGGCGAGGCCTTCTTCACCTCCGCGATCAGCGCGTAGTCGCCACGCGCATGCTTGCTCCGGATCGCGCGGACGAAGCCGCGTGGCGCGGATGCCGCCTTTGCGCGCGCCTCGACCTCGGAGAACGGCTGCGCGCGCCTGGCGGCGGCGATCTCCTCGCGCTTGTAGGTCTCGATCTTGGTGAGGATATCAGCCATCGCGGTTCCTAATTGTTGGAAACTGCGACGAGATGCTTCAATCGCGCCGCGGCCGCGCCGCTGTCGAGCGATTTCGTGCCGAGCGCAACGCCTTCCCTGAGATTCTTCGCCTTGCCGGCCACGATCAGGGCCGCGGCGGCATTGAGCAGCGCGACATCGCGATAGGCGCTCGGCTTGCCGTCGAGCACCGATTGCAGCGCCACCGCATTGGCATCGGCGTCGCCGCCCTTCAGCGCATCGCCGCCAACGCGGCCGAGACCGGCGTCCTCCGGCGTGACCTCGAAGCTGCGGATATTGCCGTTCTCGAGCGCTGCGACAAAGGTCGGCCCGGTGAGGGTGATCTCGTCGAGTCCATCCGAACCATGCACCACCCAGATTGACTCCGCGCCGAGGTTCTTCAGAACCTGCGCCAGCGGCTGCACCCATTGCCGCGAGAACACGCCGACCATCTGCCGCTTGACGCCGGCGGGATTGGAGAGGGGACCGAGCAGGTTGAAGATCGTTCGGGTGGCGAGCTCGGCCCGGGTCGGACCGACATTCTTCATTGCGGGATGATGCGAGGGCGCGAACATGAAGCCGATGCCGGTTTCCCTGACGCAGCGGCCTACCTGCTCGGGCCTCAGGTCGATCTTCACACCGAGCGCGGCCAGCACGTCGGCAGCGCCCGAGCGCGACGACAACGCGCGGTTGCCATGCTTGGCGACGGGGACCCCGCTGCCGGCGACGATGAACGACGCGCAAGTCGAGACGTTGACCGAGCCGGAGCCGTCGCCGCCGGTGCCGACGATGTCGACCGCTTCAGGCGGCGCGGAGACCCGCAGCATCTTGGAGCGCATCGCCGAGACCGCACCGGTAATCTCCTCGACGGTCTCGCCGCGAACCCGCAGCGCCATCAGCAACCCGCCCATCTGCGAGGGCGTGGCCTCGCCCGACATCAGGCTGTCGAAGGCGGAAGCGGCTTCCTCGCGCGACAGCGTGGCGCCGGTCGCGACTTTGCCAATGATCGATTTGAGATCTTCCATCCCCACACGCCCAGACGCTTAGTTGTTGTTCGCCCCGGTCACCTGCGCGAAGCTGGCTTCGTTGACCGTCGTTCCCACGTCCTTTTCGAGCTTTGCGACATATTGCGCAACCTGCTCGTCGCTCATGCCGCGCGTGAGCTGATCCCTGAGCTTCTTCATGTCATCGGCGGCGAGGTCGATCGGCGGCACCGTGATGTCGGTGACGCGAAACACGATCCACTCGTTGTTGGGTCCCGGCGTCTGTCCGTAGCCATCCTTCGCGGTCCGGAACGCCGCCGTGATCGCTCCCGCCGGCACACCGGCCGGCGAATCCTCGCGCTTGAATCCGGCTGATGTCTCGACCTTGACACCGGCGGCCGTCGCCTCATCGGTGAGGCTGCCGCCCTGCGACAGCTTCTGCACCATCTCGTTCGCCTTGGTCTGAAGCCGGCTCGAGACCTGATCGTCGCGCCAGCGCGTCTCGACCTGATCCTTGACCTCGTCGAGCGCGCGTTCGCGGGGCGGCGTGATGCCGAGCACGTCGTACCAGACATAGCCGCCGCGATAGGAGATCGCATCGTTGTCGACGCCGACGTCGCTGTTGAAGGCGGGAGCGACCAGATCGAGGCCCTGCGGAATGCCGCTGACGGGCTGGCCGCTCGGCGCCCGGCCCGAACGATCGACGGCTTCGATGGTGACGGACTGCAGTCCCAGCTTCTGCGCGACGTCGAGCACGCTGGCGCCGCCGCCGCGCTCGTCTTCCATCTTGTTGCGCAGGTCCGAGACCTGGTTGCGCGCGCGTTCGGCGGCGATCTCTTTCTTGATCTCCGGCGCGACGCTCGCGTAGTCGGGTTCGATCGCCGGTTGGATGGTGCCGACCTTGACCAGCGCCACGCCGAACTTGCCTTGCACCGGCTGGCTCACTTCGCCAGAGGGCAGCGCAAAGGCCGCATCCGCAATCGCGGGATCGAGAATGCCCGATTTGGCGACGAAGCCGAGGTCGACGTCGGCCGTGGCAAGGTTGCGCTCCTTGGCAATGTCGTCGAACGACGTTCCCGAGGTAATGCGGCTGCGCGCGGTCTGGGCTTCCTCCGCGTTTGCAAACACGATCTGCGCAACCTGGCGCTTCTCCGGCGAGCCGAACCTGTCCTTGCGCTGGTCGAACACTTTCTTGGCGTCTTCATCCGAGATCTGCGTCCACTTGCCGATGTCCTCCGGCGTGATCGCGACGAAGGCGATCTTGCGGTACTCCGGCGCGCGGAACTGGGCCTTGTGCTCGTCGTAATAGGCGGCGAGCGCCTCGGGCGAGGGCGCTTCGATGGTGCCGGCTTGCGCGGCGCCGAGACGCAGATAGTCGATGGAGCGTTTCTCGCTCTGGAAATGGTTCAGCAATTCCATCAGCGTCTTCGACGGCTCGAGGCCGGCGGTGACCGTGCCTGCGAGTTGACGCCGCAGCGAAACCTTGCGCTGGTCGGCGAGATAGCGCGCCTCGGTGAAGCCGTATTGACGGATGATGGCCTGGAAGCGCGCCGGATCGAACCCGCCGCCGAGCCCTTTGAAATTGGGATCGGCATAGATCACGCGCATGGTCGCGGCGTCGGATTGCCCGAGGGCGAGCTGCCGCGTCTCTTCATCGAGTGCGGCTTCGGCCAGCGTCTGGTTCAGCACCTGGCGGTCGAAGCCCAGCGCGCGCGCCTGTTCCATGGTGAGGGGACGGCCGAACTGGCGCCCGATCTGCTGGATCCGGTCGGTATAGATCTGGCGAAACTCGTTCGTCGAGATTTCGGTGTGGCCGACCTTGGCGAGCGTCGACTGGCCAAAACCCCTGAAGATGTCGGCGATGCCCCAGATGCCGAAGGAGACGATCAATACGCCCATCACCAAGGCCATGATGGCCTTGCCAATCCAGTTTGATGAGGCCTTGCGCAATCCTCGGAGCATGGTTCCAACTTGTCTTGAGGGAGGTACGGGCGCGCCTTGTAGCGTATACCGCAGCGGCGCGTAACCCGGTTGAAAACCCATAATAAAGAGCCCGAAACGGGGCCGCAACCTTGGGGATGCGACCGAAAGCCGTGTGAAACGGTTAATGCGGGAAATCGCGGTCTGGAACTGGCTGTAACCCTCTGCTAGCTGCTCTCTGAATCCTTAGGAAATTCCACATGACTGCTGCCATCCGTCCGCTCATCGCCGGCAACTGGAAAATGAACGGGCTGAAGGCCGCCATGACCGAGCTCGAGGCGATGCTTGCGGGCGCGGCCGGTGTCGCCACCAAATGCGACCTCCTGGTCTGCCCGCCGGCGACGCTGCTGACAGCTTTTGCCGAGAAGGCGAAGGGGTCGAAGACGCTCACGATCGGCGCGCAGGATTGCCATCCCAAGGCGTCGGGTGCGCACACCGGCGACCTCTCGGCCGAGATGCTGGCGGACGCCGGGGCCAAGGCCGTCATCGTCGGCCATTCCGAGCGTCGCGCCGATCATGGCGAGAGCGATGCGCTGGTCCGGCAAAAGGCGGAAGCGGTATGGCGGGCAGGGCTGGTCGCCATCGTCTGCATCGGCGAGACCCGCGAGCAGCGCGATGCCGGCAAGACCCTCGATATCTGCGGCGCCCAGCTCAAGGGCTCGCTCCCCGATGGCTCGACGTCAGCCAATCTGGTGGTGGCCTATGAGCCGGTCTGGGCGATCGGAACCGGGCTGACGCCGACGGCGGAAGATGCCGAGCAGGTTCATCGGTTTATCCGGGAGACCCTGACATCCCGATTTAAGGCCGAAGGCGCCGATATCCGCATCCTCTATGGCGGCTCCGTCAAGCCGTCGAATGCGGCCGAATTGATGGGGGTCGCCAACGTCAATGGCGCGCTGGTCGGCGGCGCCAGCCTGAAAGCGGCCGATTTCCTTGCGATTGCGGCGGGCTGCCCCTAGCTAGGGAGCGGTATCAGGGGTGGTATTGGCCGGTCCCATCGTGTAATGAGCCGCCCAAATCCATGAACCGCAGAGCCCTCGTTCCGCATCGTAGCGGTGTAAAACAGGCTCGTGACGGAAGGCGTGAAATGCAGACTGTCGTAATCGTCGTTCACCTCATGATCGTCGTCGTGCTGATCGGCGCGGTGCTGCTGCAGAAATCCGAAGGCGGTGGGCTGGGCATGGGCGGCGGCGCCGGCTTCATGTCGAGCCGTGGCACGGCCAATCTCTTGACCCGCACCACGGCCATTCTCGCTGTCTGCTTCTTTGCGACCAGCCTGTTGCTGTCGTGGCTGGCGAGCTTCAACCGCGCACCGGCATCGATCGTCGGCCCCGACCCGACCTCGCAGAGCCAGCCCGCGGGCGGCGCAGCGCCGATCGCCCCGCCATCCGGCGGCTTGCTGGACACCCTGAAGAAGGCTGACGAGCAGCGGAACCAGGCGCCGGCTGGGCCCGAGGCGCCGAAGTCGCAATAACGCATCGTGCCCATGCAGGATGGCGGCTTCTATCTTGCATCAGCAATCCCCATCAAGAGCCTGATAGCGCTTTCGTTTTTCTCTTCACCCCACAGCGGCGAAAAATATTCGCCGGCCTGCTCGAATCGTTTTTGCGAATCGTCGGAGTCCCCTTAAAGGTAAAGTCCCATGGCGCGGTACATCTTCATCACCGGCGGCGTGGTTTCCTCGCTCGGAAAGGGTCTGGCTTCGGCGGCGCTCGGCGCCCTGCTGCAGGCCCGGGGCTACAAGGTCCGCCTTCGCAAACTTGATCCCTACCTCAACCTCGATCCCGGAACGATGTCGCCGTATCAGCACGGCGAAGTGTTCGTGACCGACGACGGCGCCGAGACCGATCTCGATCTCGGCCACTACGAGCGCTTCACGGGACGGCCTGCCACCAAGCAGGACAACATCACCACCGGGCGTATTTATCAGGACATCATCTCCAAGGAGCGGCGCGGCGATTATCTCGGCGCCACCATCCAGGTGGTCCCGCACGTCACCAACGCCATCAAGGAGTTCGTGCTGTCGGGCAATGACGGCTACGACTTCGTGCTGGTGGAAATCGGCGGCACGGTCGGCGACATCGAGGGCCTGCCGTTCTTCGAGGCGATCCGCCAGCTCAAGAACGAGCTGCCGCGCGATCATTCCGTCTACATCCATTTGACGCTGCTGCCGTTCATTCCGAGCGCCGGCGAGTTGAAGACCAAGCCGACCCAGCACTCGGTGAAGGAGTTGCGCTCGATCGGCATTCAGCCGGATATCCTGCTCTGCCGCACCGACCGGCCGATCCCGAAGGAGGAGCGGCGCAAACTCGGGCTGTTCTGCAACGTACGCGAAACTGCAGTCATCGAGGCGCGCGACGCCGACAGCATTTACGCGGTGCCCGAGGCCTATCACGCCGCCGGTCTCGACGACGAGGTGCTGGCGGCGTTCGGCATCGCGCCGAAAATTCCGCCGGAGTTGCGGAGCTGGCACACCATCAACGAGCGCATCCGCAATCCCGAAGGCGACGTCACCATCGCCATCGTCGGCAAATATACGGGAATGAAAGACGCCTATAAGTCGCTGATCGAGGCGCTCTCGCATGGCGGCATCGCCAACAAGGTGAAGGTCAATCTCGACTGGATCGAGAGCGAAGTGTTCGAGAACGAAGATCCGGCGCCGTTCCTCGAGCACGTCAACGGCATCCTGGTGCCCGGCGGCTTCGGCCAGCGCGGCGCGGAGGGCAAGATCAAGGCGGCGCAGTTCGCGCGCGAGCGCGACGTCCCATATTTCGGCATCTGCTTCGGCATGCAGATGGCCGTGATCGAGGCTGCGCGTAATCTCGTCGGTATCGAGAACGCCAATTCAACCGAGTTCGGCCCGACGCCGGAGCCGGTGGTCGGCTTGATGACGGAATGGCTGCGCGGCAATGAGCTGGAGAAGCGCGGCAAAAACGGCGATCTCGGTGGCACCATGCGGCTCGGCGCTTACCCGGCGGCGCTCAAGCGCGGCAGCCGGGTGTCGGAGGTCTATGGCGGCACCACGGAAATCTCCGAGCGGCATCGCCATCGCTACGAGGTCAACACCGCCTACAAGGATCGGCTCGAACAGCATGGCCTGAAATTTTCCGGCCTCTCGCCGGACGGCGTGCTGCCGGAGATCGTCGAATACGAGGACCATCCCTGGTTCATCGGGGTGCAATTCCATCCCGAGCTGAAGTCGCGACCCTTTGAACCGCATCCGCTGTTTGCGTCCTTCATCCAGGCCGCGATGGTGCAGAGCCGGTTGGTGTAACACCGTCAGGTGCGGTTCGTATCGCCGCGCGCGTCACGCCGATCATGCACCTTCACTCGACAGTCGTCTCAACCTGTGCGAATATCGCTTGCCATAGCAACCTCTGAGATAGGAGCTGCCCATGGCGGTCCCCCCGTACGGCACTGCGATCAACCAGGCTCTCAAGAATCCCAGGACCAGCGTCGAAAACCTCAAGGCCTTGCGTGATCAGGCCAACACGCTGTTGAAATCCCAAGGCGACCTCAAGGGCGCGCTCAAGAAGCTCGACAAGGAAATCAAGGCGCGCGGCTACGCAAAGAAAGCCGCCGCGAAGAAGAAATGATGCGGCGGCGCTTCCAGCGGAACACGCCGAAACGGTAGTCGGGCAGTCCGGCCGGCGTCTTCATCTCGACAAAATCGGGATCGGCGCGAAAGGCGTCGACGATGTTGTGCGCGGCAATCACAGTCAGCGCGCGCTTTCGCTCCGATTTCAGATGCTCGACAAATTTTGCGGCCGCGTCCGGGAAAAACGGGTTGTTGAGGAACAGGCAGGTCACATCGGCATAGCTTTGCGAGAACGCGTCGGCCTGAACGATCTCAACATTGGAAAGGCCAAGCCGCGCCGCCGTGCGACGCATCGCCGCGCAGCGCACGGGCAGGATTTCGATCGCCCTGAAGCGGCCCCTGGCCACGAAGGCGCCGTAGAACACGGCGTGACCGTATCCCGCGCCCGCGTCGCAAAACAGGTCGGCCGGCCCGAGTTTGACCGCGCGGAAGACTTTGCGCAGCTCGTGAAGGGGCATGCTCGCGAATTCGAAATTCTGGTTGCCGAAACGTCGCAGCAGCGACCGCAGTTCACCCGCGTGCTCCGCGCGGACCGGCGTGGTCCGCAACGCGCGCTCGATCGCCGCGTGCTCATCGGTCTCGCTCGCGTGATACGCGCGGACGATAGCGGCGATCGTTTTTCCATCGCTGGACATAGTGTTCAACCTATGGGACTATCACATGCTGTTGCAATCTGAGAGTTAGGGAGCCGATCATGCTTGTTGCTTACGGCACTGCGATCAACACCGCGCTGGCCAGCGCCAGGACTTCGCTCGAAGATCTCAAGATATTGCGCGATCACGGCAACGCGGTCCTCGCCGCCCAGGGTGATCTCAAGGGCGCCATGAAGAAGCTCGACAAGGAAATCAAGTCGCGGGAGAGCCGCGGCAAGAAGAAGACGAAGAAAAAATGACGCAGCGTCCATCGTGGCGCAAGTAGCAGAGGCCCGGCGGGCAAGCCGGTCGCTTCGCGACCGGACCGCAAGTGACCGGCGCAAGCATGTGCCGGTCCATGTGGTCTGGGAGATTACGCTCGCCTGCAATCTGAAATGCAGCCATTGCGGCTCGCGCGCCGGCAAGCGCCGCGCCGACGAGCTGTCGACCGCCGAATGCCTCGACGTGGTGCGGCAGCTCGCCGCGGCCGGCACGCGCGAGATCACGCTGATCGGCGGCGAAGCCTATCTGCGTCGCGATTGGCTCGAAATCGCGGCCGAGATCGCCCGGCTCGGCATCCATTGCGGCGTGCAGACCGGCGCGCGGGGCTTGACCCGAGCGCGGATCGAAGCGGCCTATGCGGCAGGCGTTCGCGCCATCGGCATTTCCGTCGACGGGCTTCGCGATCTCCACAATTCCATTCGGGGCGTGCCCGGCAGTCACGACCAGGCGATCAGGGCGATCCGTGACGTTGCCGAGGTCGGGATCGCGCCTGGCGTCAACACCCAGATCAACGCGCGCTCGTTGCCGCAACTGCCCGATATATTCGACGAGATCGCCGCGGCCGGCGCCAAATACTGGCAGGTGCAGCTCACGGTGGCGATGGGCAACGCCGTCGACAACAGCACCATGCTGCTGCAGCCGCACCAGACCATCGAGGCGGTCGACACGCTGGCGATGCTGTTCCACCGCGGGCGCGACATCGGCCTGCGCGTGTTGCCGGGCAACAGCATCGGCTATTTCGGTCCACACGAGCCGCACTGGCGCTCGTTCACCTCGGAGGTGACGCATTGGAATGGTTGCACGGCCGGCGAGACCACGCTTGGGCTCGAGGCCGACGGCACCATCAAAGGCTGCCCGTCGCTGCCCAAATCGCATTATTCCGGAGGCGAAAGCCGGGAAGTCTCGATCGAAGAAGCGCTGCGCAATCTCGCGCCGCGCACGGTTCGCCGCGACGGCAACCCCGGCCGGAGCTTCTGCGGCTCCTGCTATTACTGGGACGTCTGCCGTGGCGGCTGCACCTGGGTGTCGCATGTGCTGGAAGGCGAGCGCGGCGACAATCCCTATTGCTATTACCGGGCGACGACGCTCGCCCGGCGTGGCTTGCGCGAAACGCTCGCGAAGGTCGACGAGGCGCCGGACGAGCCGTTCGCCGTCGGCCGTTTCGAGGTTCGCCTCGAGCACGACGACGGCCGGCCTGCGCCGCGCGCGCTCGGCCTCGACGACAAGCCGCGCGGTCGCGGTGGGCTTGTGCTGTGCCAGTCCTGCCACGAATACAAATACCGCAGCGAACGCAGCTGTCCGCATTGCGGCGCGGCGGGCCGGTTGAAAAAGCCGAAGGACAAGCTTGAGCAGAACATCCGCGCATCGATCGCCGACATCGAGCGTCACAGCCGAATGCTGCTCGATCTTGCGGCCAAGGCCAGCCGGCAAGCGTCTTCATCGGAGTAGGGGATAGGCGCGGTTCTCATGCCATTTTAGGCGGAGGGATTGCGCGGCGCGGCCAAGACAGCACATCGGCAAGCGGCTATAAGGCCTCCGCAAGAAAAAGGGAGGACCTCATGATCATGGAATTGCGCGTCTATCGCTGCCTGCCGGGCCGGCTGCCGGCGCTGCTCAAGCGTTTCGAAAACCACACGATCAAACTGTGGGCGAAGCACGGTATCAAGCAGGCCGGCTTCTTCACCACGCTGATCGGCGAATCCAACCAGGAACTGACCTACTTTCTCGCCTGGGACTCGCTTGCCGACCGCGAAAAGAAATGGGCCGCGTTCCAGAGCGATCCGGACTGGATTTCAGCGCGCGCCAAGAGCGAGGAAGACGGCCAGATCGTCGGCAATATTGTCAGCCAGCTGCTCGTGCCGACCAGTTTCTCGTCGGTGAAGTAAGCCTGCGTGCCTGACGGCATCGATCACATCGTGCACGCCGTCCGCGACCTCGACGCGGCCGGCGCGCTCTACCGTCGTCTCGGCTTCACGGTCGGCGCGCGCAACCGTCACGACTGGGGCACGCATAATCTGATCGTACAGTTTCCGACTGCGTTCGTCGAGTTGCTGGAGATCGGCGAGCCCGAGAAAGTCCCGCCGCATGGCGAGCGCTTCTTTTCCTTCGGCGCCTTCAATCGCGATTACATCGCCGCGCGCGAAGGGCTCTCGATGCTGGTCGGAAAGAGCTTTGACGCTCGAAAAGATGCGGCATCGTTTGAGGCAGCCGGCATTTCCGGCTTCGACGTGTTCGACTTCGCGCGCGAAGGCAAACGTCCCGACGGCTCGCCGGTGAAGGTCGCATTCTCGCTCGCTTTCGCGCGCGATGCTTCATCGCCCAATCTCGGCTTCTTCGTCTGCCAGCATCATCATCCCGAGAATTTCTGGAACCCGGACTTCCAGCGTCACGCCAATGGTGCCTCACGCATCCCCGGCGTGGTGATGGTCGCGGACAATCCGACCGACCATCACATCTTCCTCAAAGCCTATACTGGCGTGACCGATCTGCATTCGAGTTCGCTCGGCATCACCGCGCGCACGGCGAATGGCGACATCGAAATCATGTCGCCGATTGCGTTCCGCGACCAGTTCAGTGTCGCTGCGCAAGTGAGCGGCGAGGGGATGACGCTGAACGCGATCCGCTTTGCGGTCGCTGACATCGCGCACGCGGAAGCAACGCTTGCAACGAGCGGGATCAAGCCGCAACGCCATGTCGGCCGGCTCGTGGTGCCGCCGGGTCACGCCTTCGGCGCAACTCTGATATTTGAGCCTGCGAATAAGGCTTGATCCGCCGCGCGTGGCGCTTATGGTCGCGCCAAATCAACGGGTGACCCATTGAACAAGCAGGTTTCCGCGAGAGCGGTGGTCAGCGCAGGCGAGGTCAAATTCGGCAATGATCTGCCGCTCTCGATCATTGCCGGCCCGTGCGCGCTCGAAAGCCGTGCACACGCGCTGGAAGTCGCGAGCGCACTGAAGGAGATCGCCGGGCGCCTGAAAATCGGGCTCGTCTACAAGACCTCGTTCGACAAGGCCAATCGCACCAGCGCTGCGGGCGCGCGCGGCATCGGACTCAAACAAGCCTTGCCGATCTTTGCGGAGATACGATCCTCGCTCGGATTGCCCGTGTTGACCGACGTGCACGAGATTTCGCAATGCGCCGAGGTCGCGCAGGCCGTCGATATCCTGCAGATCCCGGCCTTCCTGTGCCGGCAGACCGATCTGCTGCTGGCCGCGGCCGCGACCGGCAAGGTCGTGAACGTCAAGAAGGGGCAGTTCCTCGCGCCATGGGACATGGTCAATGTCGTCGAGAAGATCGCTGGTGGCGATAACGTCGGCGGCGGCGGCAATCCCAATGTGCTGGTGACCGAGCGCGGCGTCTCCTTCGGCTATAACACGCAGGTCTCGGACATGCGCGCGCTGCCGATCCTGGCGCGCACCACCGGTGCTCCCGTGATCTTCGATGCCACCCATTCGGTGCAGCAACCCGGCGGCAAGGGCGCTTCATCGGGCGGCGAGCGCGAGTTCGTGCCGGTGCTGGCGCGCGCGGCGGTCGCGGTCGGCGTGGCCGGCGTCTTCATCGAGACCCATCCCGATCCCGATCGCGCGCCATCCGACGGCCCCAACATGGTGCCGCTGCGCGAGTTCGAGGGGCTGATACGCCGCCTGATGGCGTTCGATGCCTTGGCCAAGAGACTAGACAAGGCGCCGTAAGGCGCGGACCGACAGGCTTGGTGCTTGGTTAATCGTCGATCCCAACGGCGACCTCCGACTAAACAAGATGTTAATACGAGCGGCCTAGTCTTGCGCGCGAGCAGGAGAGGCGCACATGCTTTCATCCCGTGTCGGACGCCTTCAATTCTTTCTCTATTCTCTCGCGATCTGGATAGCCGAGCTGATCGGCGTCGTCTTGTGCATTGTCCTGACGATGGGCTTTGCCAAATTTGTCCATTCAAAGCCCGGCCCTTCGCGTGAAGGTCTGGTGTTTGCGAGCTTTGCCGTCATGATGGTGTTTGCCATCGCGCGCATAAACATCGCTTGGCGTCGTGGATACGATGCAGATCTGAGCAAGTGGAAGCTGCTCGTGCCATATGCTGTCGGCGTTGTATTACTCGCCATTTTGCAAGCATTGACGGTTTTTGTTTACGACTTCAACACCGGCACGACCAACGTCGGATTCAACATCTTCTCCATTGCGCTCTTTGCCATGTGGTGGCGGATTTGCCTCGCAAAATCAAAACCGGGGAGTTTCGATCCGGACGCGTTTCTGAGCGCGGAAGGGTTTGGCGGAGGCCACAATGACTGGTCCCCGCCGGCGACAACGGCAAGAATTTCGGCTGGAGCCTCGACAATTCCGGCGCCGGTTAGCTTCAGCACCCGAGCGCAGGGCAACGGAGCCGGGGCCGTCTTCGGGAAACGCGGGCAGGGCTGAGTCGCCTGGCGCGATGAACGGAATGTTTCCGGTGAGTGCTCAGAAGCCGATATTGCTCCATGAGCACACGCTTTGATCAGCCCCGCCCGCGATAAGGCGCCACGCCCTGCTCGGGAAGCCACAGGCCCTTCGGCACCTTGCCGGTCTGCCAGAACACATCGATCGGGATGCCGCCGCGCGGATACCAGTAGCCGCCGATGCGCAAAAATTTCGGCTTGATCTCGGCTGATATCCGTTTGCCGATCATCACGGTGCAGTCTTCATGGAAGGCGCCGTGATTGCGGAAGCTCGCGACATAGAGTTTGAGCGATTTCGATTCCAGCAGCCAGTGGCCCGGCACGTAATCGATCATGAGGTGCGCAAAATCCGGCTGTCCCGTCACCGGGCAGATCGAGGTGAACTCGGGCACGGTGAAGCGTACCAGATAATCCGTGCCCTTTTGCGGATTGGGCACGCGGTCGATCTGCGCAGCCTCCGGCGTCGCCGGCCATTCGACGGCGCGGCCGAGCTGCAGAGGCGGCGATTTTTCAGGAGACTTAACTGCCATGTGTTCGTTCCGAGCCGGGAGATTGTTCAACGGCGGTGGCTCAGTTAGCCCGATGCGCACCACCAGCGGTCAATAATATACATGTCGGCGATATCCGCGAGCGATCGCGTGAATGACGGCGAGGCGTTCGATCGAGTCCTTGTATCGTCTCGGCTCCTTGTCGCGGAGCATGAAGGGTATTCGCAAGCTGCCGGAATCAGGTGCTTTGCAGATCAAATGCAAGGGTATACCGGCGCCGCGGGCAATACCGGCTTCAATCAGGGAGTTTGGCCTGTCGTCGGTAATGTCAGCCAAGACAAATTCTGCATTCGTGATGCGGTCGACGACGTCGGCTTGGGCATGTTGCCCTTCGAGGTTCTGGCCAACCAGGCATTCCATGCAGGTGACCGATTGGATGAGCTCGACGGTATCATTGAGGCCATCGGCCTCCTCGGTCAACGATGTCGTGAAGAATGAATAGGCCATTCGCGGCGACGGGCGAAAAGCGTCTTTAAGATCGAGCAAAGCTTGTTTCCAAGCCTTTTCCCCATTCTCGGCCTGTAATTGGAACGCCTTTCCACCGATCGCGCCGGCTGTTAGCGCCGGTTCAAGTTTGACGCTACTGCTGGCCGCCAACAGCAGGAATGGGCGACCCAGCTTGGCTGCGATGGAAACTTCGCTGGGCATGAATTCTGAGGTGTTGCCATGCTGGTGCGCGTCCTCGCGATACGGGAAAACGGCAACCAACGCACCGCAGCTTGCAATAATGCGTTGTACGCGCGTTTTCGGATCGTACGTATCTTGGTCGAAAGCATCGCCGATTACCCGGAAGCCATATTCGCTCGACAGGGTCTTGCAAACGCTATCGGGTTCGTCGGATTCACCCTCGCGCCAGGATCGGCTCAAATAGACGTCGCGCTTGCCGTGAAACCAGCGCGGTGGATCGGCCAGCGCCCGCAGCAAGATCGCAGCCGTTGACGCCTTGAAGGTCGACAGATCGAGAAATCGGCTGTTGGCCAGGAAGTCGGGCACCTTGCATTGATCGATATGGACCCCGATCATCCGATAACGCCGGTCTTTTCGCCTCTGCTGAAGCGCCGCGTTATATTCATCCTCGCACCAGGTCGAGCCGACCCAGGTTTCCGATACGAAGAATAACGCCGACCGAGCATCCGACAGACCGGCGGGCAGGGCACTTGCCATGGGCGCGCCCGGCAGGAGCTGCTCTTTGGCCCACCATACCTTCAAACCAGCCCTTTTCAGCCAGCCGACAATCGGCTCAACCTTAGCGACATCGTTGAGCGAATAGCTCACGAAGAGATCGAAGTTCCGTTCGCTAAAGAGCTGATCGGACATTGCTGCTGTCGACCCGTTCCAACGATGCAGCCGGCTCAAATTTTGCGATCAGAGCAACTCCTGATTGTCCCGTCGCGGCATTTGATGAGACAGGGAAATCGCGCCACGGTCAACGGCTTGGCGTCCCGGCCGCCGATTGCCGAATATTTCATCTCAAGCCGTCTTTTCTGCGCGAAACGCGACCTTTTCCGCCTCCGTGCGTTGCGCTAGAAGCTCGGCCAACCCGCTCCTCCAGACATTCCAACGAGGCCCTCATGACCGCCATCGTCGATATCATCGGCCGCGAAATCCTCGACAGCCGCGGCAATCCGACCGTCGAGGTCGATGTCGTGCTGGAAGATGGTTCGATCGGCCGCGCCGCCGTGCCCTCGGGCGCCTCCACCGGCGCGCATGAGGCGGTGGAACTGCGCGACGGCGACAAGTCCCGCTATCTCGGCAAGGGCGTGCGCAAGGCGGTCGAGGCCGTCAACACCGAGATCTTCGAGGCGCTCAGCGATCGCGCGGTCGAGGACCAGGTCCAGATCGACCAGACCATGATCGAGCTCGACGGCACGCCGAACAAGAGCAGGCTCGGGGCCAACGCCATCCTCGGTGTGTCGCTCGCCTGCGCCAAGGCTGCCGCGCAATCCTACGACATGCCGCTGTATCGTTATGTCGGCGGCACCTCGGCGCGGACCTTGCCGGTGCCGATGATGAACATCATCAATGGCGGCGTGCATGCCGACAATCCGATCGACTTTCAGGAGTTCATGATCCTGCCGGTCGGCGCGAAGACATTTGCCGATGCGCTCCGCTGCGGATCGGAAATCTTCCACACCCTGCGCGGCGAGTTGAAGAAGGCCGGCCACAACACCAATGTCGGTGACGAGGGCGGGTTCGCGCCGAACCTGCCATCGGCGGATGCTGCGCTCGACTTCATCATGAACGCGATCGGCAAGGCCGGCTACAAGGCGGGCGGCGACGTCATGCTCGGGCTCGACTGTGCCGCGACCGAGTTCTTCAAGGACGGCAATTACGTCTATGGCGGCGAGAACAAGACCCGCTCGCGCTCCGAGCAGGCGAAATATCTCGGCGATCTCGCCGCGCGCTATCCGATCGTGACCATCGAGGACGGCATGTCCGAGGACGACATGGACGGCTGGAAAGAATTGACCGACCTGATTGGCAAGAAATGCCAGCTCGTGGGCGACGATCTCTTCGTCACCAATGTCACGCGGCTTGCCGACGGCATCAAGAACGGCCGCGCCAATTCCATCCTGATCAAGGTCAATCAGATCGGCACTCTGACGGAGACGCTCGCTGCGATCGAGATGGCTTACAAGGCCGCCTATACCTGCGTGATGTCGCATCGCTCCGGCGAGACCGAGGACTCGACGATTGCCGATCTCGCGGTCGCCACCAATTGCGGGCAGATCAAGACCGGCTCGCTGGCGCGCTCCGATCGCACGGCGAAATACAATCAGCTGCTGCGCATCGAGCAGGAGCTCGGCAAACAGGCCAGATATGCCGGGAAGGGCGCGCTGAAGGCGTTAGCCTAGAACGATCATTCCCGGCCCTGGGACTTCATGGCATCCCACCAGGGGCAAACACCGTCGATGCGCGCGTAATTGCCATCGATCACCTGAACCGGCGCGCGTCTCTGCCGATTCTGTGCTTCATGCCTCACTTCGACAGGCGGATCCTGGCCGCCGACGGCGCGGACCAGTCCGTCGTGGCCCCAAAAACTGGCCAGCGTGTCCACCTCGTGCGGTTGCCACGTGATGTCGTCGACGTCGCGGCCGCCCCAGCCATATTCGACAAAAAACTCCGACGGCGTGCGCATGTAGAAGGACGTCATGAGATCGTTGCTGTGACGACCAAGCGTGGCGACGATCTTCTCGCGATCCATCAGGGCCAGATCATAGGCCTGGCCGACGTCGTCGAGCGAATAGAGTTCGACCATCAGGTGGTTGAGGGTATTCACAGGCGCCTCGACGAGGGCGATGCTGTGGTGCCGCGGATTGGCGTGCAGGAAATAGGCCTTGATCGGTGCGAGCGCATAGTCGCTGATGCGAAAACCGAGCAGGTCGCGGTAGAACGCCAATCCGGCTGCGATGTCCTGCACCGTGACGAGAACATGTCCCATCCCGAGCGGGCCGGCGCGAAATCCCGAAATCAGGCGGCTCGGGCGAAACGGCGTATCGGCAACCGCGGCGCCATGGAACGCTTCCAGACGGTTCCCGGCCGGATCGCGAAACGAGATCAGACCGGACACGAAGCGCTGGTCGGCGAGCGTCGTCGGCTCGCGCTTCACGGCAACGCCGGCCAGCTCCAATCGTGCAGCAAGGGCCTCCAGCGCCGCGGCGTCCGCGACCTCCCAGCCAAAATAGGTCGTGCCGCTTGGCAAGGTGCCGTCGAGCACCAGGCGTTGTTTGCGGTCGTCCATGCGGAAGGCGCGCGTGTTGCCGCCGCGATCGACGGCTTCCATGCCAAGGCCCTTTGTCGCCAAGGCCGTCCAGTCGTCGAGTTTCGCGGTTCCGACGCCGAGATAGCCGAATGCCTGGATTTCCATGATTTTTCCTCCGCTCGCAACGAACCTTATCATCTGACGGCGCGTCTGGTCGAGGATTTGGGACCACGTCCTAATTCGGCGCGGCGAAATACAGGGAATCGCCCGGCGGGGGAGACAGCACCGGTTTGAACCCGGTCACTTTCTGCAGCATGTAGACGTCATAGATGACGCCGCGCCATGCGAGGTCGACCTTGCCGACCGTTTGGCGCGTGGCGTTCGTCCTGTCCCACAGGACGAGATTGTGGTTGCCATCAGGGGCGACGTAGAGCGCGACGTCGCCGTCGAGCGCGGGATCGCGAAAGCCGACATAACGGGCGCGCTCGTTGAGCTGGATAACGGGCACGGCGTCCCGGAGGTGCCAGCGCAGCATCGACCACATCCGATAGTCCGTGGTCACGAACCACTTCGCGCCAGCGCCTTTGCGCGCCACGTCGGCGGCGGCGACCACGTCGGCAAAACTGATTTCCTTGCCGATCGGATCGTTCTTGCCGAGGAGGTTGGCCTTGCCGGTCAGATAATAAAGCTCGGTTGCCGCGACGAACGCGATCCCGCCTGCGATGGCGACGACGAGGGTCGCCAAGCTCATCCGTGCCGGCCACGACGACGAGTCCTCGCGCCAGTGCTTGTAGCTGATCGCGGTGCAGGCAAAGGCGAGCGGCCAGATGAACAGCGGCCAGCTGTCGCCGACCCGCGCGGTCAGCGAATGCCTGATCAGGAACAGCAGCGGAAAGATCACCGCGCTCGACAACAGGATGGCGACGGGTTCGCGGCGGCGAAATCCGCGTATCGCCAGCAGCGCCGTGCCCCATATGATGACGGGCAGCATGAGCAGGCCGATCAGAATGAATTGCTGGCCGAGGAAATCGCCGAAGAATTTCAGCGACCAGCCGGAGAGCTGCGCGGGGCGGTCAAGCTGGAATCTGAACGACGCCCAATCATGCATGGCGTTCCAGTACAGGACAGGCGAGAAAACCAGCATTGCCAGCACAATCCCACACCAGAGCCAGGGACTGCGGAGCAGCCTCATGCGCCAGTCCGGGACGAGGACGAAGAGCGCAATGGCGGGCAGCAGCAACAGCGCGGTGTATTTCGACGCCAGCGCGAGGCCGCCGAACAGGGCCGCCGCGAGCCACCAGCGTTGATCGTCCGATTGCCACAGCCGGACCAGCGACCACATCATCGCGAGCTCGAAGGGGATCAGCGCGATGTCTGGCGTGATCTTGGCCATGCCAAGCCCGAAGGTGAGGCAGGCTTCCGGCAGCAGCGCCACGACCAGCACATAGCGGATGTCGCGCACGAGACGCCAGACGATGTCGGCAAGCAGCAATTGCATCGCCAGCATCGAGACGAGGCCGGCAAACCGCACGCCGAAATTGCTGTCGCCGAACACCAGCGTGCCCAGGCGGATCGACCATGCGACCAGCGGGGGATGATCGAGATAGGACATCGCGCCCTCGCGCGACCACGTCCAGTAATAGGCTTCATCCACCCTGAGATCGATTGTCGCAGCAAAGATCGCGCGCAGCACCGCAAGCACGGCGATCAGGACGATGCAGATGACGAGTTGCGCGATTTTGGAATCGATGCGCGGAAAACCGGACGCGCGCGATGATGTCATGACGATCGGGCAACCATTGAATTAGAAAATCTTCCTCAGGCGGCAGGCTGGACATCATCGCCCAATGTGCTCATATCGACAAGGCATACCTTTGCTATGCGCAGCGTGTGACAGAAAACGAGATAAATCGGGAGAAGCCAAGATGAGCGACGCCACCAGCGGATTGCAACTGCGTTCCCTGATCAGGAAGAGCGGTGAACTCGAGATTTCGCTTGTGAGCGTACCGACGCCCGAGCCGAAAGCCGACGAGGTCGTGGTGCGCGTCGAGGCGACGCCGATCAATCCGTCCGATCTCGGGCTGCTCACCGGGGCCGCCGACGTGAGCACGGCGAAGGCGTCGGGGACGAAAGAGCTTCCCGTCGTGACCGCGAAAGTGCCGGAGGTGGGCATGAAGGCGATGGCCGGCCGGCTCGACGAGTCCATGCCGGTCGGCAATGAAGGTGCCGGTGTCGTCGTCAAGACCGGATCGTCGGACGCCGCAAAGGCGTTGATGGGCCGCACGGTCGCGATGATCGGCGGCGCCATGTATTCGCAGTACCGCACGCTGCGCGTCAACGAGTGCCTGCCGTTGCCGTCGGGCGCGACTGCGGCCGAAGGCGCCTCCTGTTTCGTCAATCCGCTGACCGCACTCGGCATGACCGAAACCATGCGCCGCGAGGGTCACAAGGCGCTGGTGCACACCGCGGCCGCCTCCAATCTCGGGCAGATGCTGAACAAGATCTGCATCAAGGACGGCATCGGCCTCGTCAACATCGTGCGCAGCACGGAGCAGGCGGACATCCTGAAAAAGATCGGCGCCAAGCATATCGTGGATTCCACCGCGCCGAGCTTCATGGACGACCTCACCAATGCGCTGGCCGAAACCGGCGCGACGATCGCCTTCGACGCGATCGGCGGTGGCAGGCTCGCGGGGCAGATCCTCACCTGCATGGAAGCGGCCATCAACAAGACTGCCAAGGTTTACAGCCGCTACGGCTCGAGCGTGCACAAGCAGGTCTATATCTATGGCAGGCTCGACCTGCGGCCGACCGAACTCACCGGCAATTTCGGGATGATCTGGGGCGTCGGTGGTTTTCTGCTGACCCCGTTCCTGATGAAGATCGGCCCCGAGGCCGGCATGAAGCTCAGGCAGCGCGTCGTCGACGAGCTCAAGACCACCTTCGCCAGCCATTACACCAGGGTCGTCTCGCTGCAGGAGGCGCTCGACCCCGCCATCATGGCCGCTTATGCCAAGCGCGCGACCGGCGAGAAATTCCTGATCAACCCCAACAAGGGCGGATGAGTGGTTTAGCGGCGGTGTTTTCCTACCAAAGAAGGCTTGTGTCCTCCCGATGACGGGAGAATATTCCGGCCGCTTACAACCGCGGGTCAACCGCGGATTTACCCAGGGGAGAACGCTATGATCGATCTGAATCGCCGCCAGCTTTTGGCCGGCACCGCAGCTGCGGGCGCCGCCGCTGCATTGTCGCAACTCGGAGCGCCATCCGCGCAAGCTGCTGTCGCGCCAACGGGCGCGCAGGCGCCTGGCTTCTATCGCTACAAGGTCGGCACCTACGAATGCACCTCGATCAATGACGGGGCGCGCTCGTTCCCGATGCCGGACAAGTTCGTCGCCAACGTGCCGAAGGAAGAGGCGCTGGCCGCGGCCGATGCAGCCTATATGCCCAAGGGCATGGTGACGGTGCCGTTCAATCCGCAACTCATCAACACCGGCTCCAAGCTGATCTTGATCGACAGTGGTAACGGCGTCGCCAATCTCGAACCGAGCAAGGGCGCGGTCGGCCGCACCCTGCAAAATCTCGCCGCTGCGGGCGTTGATCCCAAGAGCATCGACATCGTGCTGCTGTCGCATCTGCATCCCGACCACACCAACGGCATCCGTGCCGCCGACGGATCGATGGCATTCCCCAACGCCGAGATCATGGTGCCAGCCGAGGACTGGAAGTTCTGGACCAGCGAGGACAACACGGCCAAGGCGCAGTCCAACGAGATGATGAAGAACTACTTTGCGAACGTGAAGAAGACCTTCGCCGGCATCGAATCCAAGGTGACCAAGTACGAGTGGGGCAAGGAAGTTGCGCCGGGCATCACCTCGATCTCGACGCCGGGCCATACGCCGGGCCATACCTCGTTCGCTGTGCAGTCTGGTACGTCGAAAATCCTGATCCAGTCGGACGTCACGAATATTCCCGAGCTGTTCCTGCGCAATCCGGACTGGCATGTCGCCTTCGATGTCGACGGCGACCTCGCACAGCAGACCCGCCACAAGTTCTACGACATGGCCTCAGCCGAGAGGATGACGGTGGTGGGCTTCCACTTCACCTTCCCCTGCGTCGGTCACGTCGAGAAGGATGGCAAGGGTTACCGGCTGATCCCGTCAGCCTGGAATCCGACGATCTGATCGAAGTCAGTCACATGCAGGCGGGTGGTCGTTGTCGCGGCCGCCCGCTTTTTTCATTTGTTTTTGCGCATGATCCTTGCCCGAAAACCGCCGCCCACTTTTCGGGGATCATGCGCTTGCGAACGCAGCGTTTCCGAAATTGAGTGGTCCATGCACTTGCATGGTTCTTACGAAGCGGTTTAAGTGATATTGAGCTTCACCGTTCCAACAAGGACATCCCATGGCCACGCATCACATCGTCACAATCGTCGGCAGCCTGCGCAAGGAGAGCTTTTCCCTGAAGATCGCGAACGCGCTGGCCAAGCTCGCGCCAGCCTCGTTGAAGCTCGACGTGACGACGCTGCACGGCATTTCGTTCTTCAACCAGGACCTGGAAGCCAATCCGCCGGCCGACTGGCTTTCCTTTCGCGAAAAACTGCAGAAGTCGCATGGTGTGCTGTTCGTGACGCCCGAATATAACCGCGCAATCCCCGGGGTCCTGAAGAATGCCATCGACGTTGGCTCGCGGCCCTACGGCAAGAGCTCGTTCCTGGAGAAGCCGACCGGCATCATCTCGAACTCGCCGGGCCCGCTCGGCGGCGTCAATGCGGCCAAGAGCCTGCAGAACATCCTGCCGGGCATTTGCGGGACGATCATGGGCCAGCCCGAGATCTATCTGAACGGTGTTGGCGATGCCTTCAACGACAAGGGCGAGCTGGTCAAGGAGTCCTTGCAGAAGGTGCTGGAGCAATATCTCACGGCGTTTGCGGCGTTCGTCCAGAAGCAGAACGCGTAGCCTCGTCATTGCGAGCGGAGCGAAGCAATCCATCTGTCCGCTTGCGGCGCCATGGATTGCTTCGTCGCTACGCTCCTCGCAATGACGGTTTTGGCTGCTGCGCCGGATACCCTTAGCACTCCATTAACCGACCCATCGCATGGTCGGCGATGGTCTCCCGTTCCCGACTCAAATCGATCCTGACCGGTCTTGCCCTCTACACCATGGCAGCGGCAATGATCGGCTATTTCGGCGTCAACGCCTATACCGGCAAGTACGGCCTGAATGCGCGCCAGGAGCTCGATCAGGAGATCATCGCGCTGACCAGCGAGCTTGCGCGGCTGAAAAAGGAGCGCAGCGAGGGCGAGCAACGGGTTTCGCTGCTCCGTTCCGACCGGGTCGATCCGGACATGCTTGATGAGCGCGCGCGGTTTCAGCTCGACTATGCGAACCCGCACGAGCTGGTCCGGATGAATCCCAGATAACGTTCCGTTTCAAAAAACGATCCGTACGATTTCCATAATTTCGTCATGCATTGCAGTGCGGCATGGCAAAACCAGGCTGCGTTCACGCAGCGCTTTCACACGCGTTTGAGTTGGGTTACAGAGTCCTGATCGACCCTCATTCTCCCGGTAGAGTTGCCCATGGCCGCACCCCCCAAAAAAGCCGACAGCAAGGACAAGGCTCACGACAAGGGGAACGGTTCGCCGCCGGAATTCACAAAGCAGCAGGAACTCAAGGCGCTGCGTGACATGCTCTTGATCCGGCGTTTCGAGGAGAAAGCCGGCCAACTCTACGGCATGGGCGCGATCGGCGGCTTCTGTCACCTCTATATCGGCCAGGAGGCCGTGGTGGTTGGCATGCAGATGGCGCTGAAGAAGGGCGACCAGGTCATAACCGGTTACCGCGATCACGGACACATGCTGGCATGTGGCATGGAAGCCAAGGGTGTGATGGCCGAGTTGACCGGCCGCCGCGGTGGCTATTCCAAGGGCAAGGGCGGCTCGATGCACATGTTCAGCAAGGCCGAGAATTTCTACGGCGGCCATGGCATCGTCGGTGCGCAGGTGTCGCTCGGCACCGGGCTTGCCTTCGCCAACCGCTATCGCGGCAATGACAATGTCAGTCTTGCCTATTTCGGCGACGGCGCCTCGAACCAAGGCCAGGTCTACGAAAGCTACAACATGGCCGAGCTGTGGAAGCTGCCGGTCATCTACGTCATCGAGAACAACCGCTACGCCATGGGCACCTCAGTGACGCGCTCTTCCGCGCTGACCGATTTCTCCAAGCGCGGTGCGTCCTTCAACATCCCCGGCGATCAGGTCGACGGCATGGATGTGCGCGCCGTCAAAGCCGCCGGCGACAAGGCGGTTGCCTGGTGCCGGGCCGGGAAGGGGCCTTACATCCTGGAGATGAAGACCTACCGCTATCGCGGCCACTCGATGTCGGATCCGGCGAAGTACCGCACGCGCGAGGAGGTCGAAAAGGTTCGCCACGATCAGGACCCGATCGAGCAGGTGCGCAATCGTTTGCTCGCGGCCAAGGTCAGCGAGCAGGAACTGAAGGACATCGACGCCGAGGTGCGCGAGATCGTCAATGCGTCGGCGGATTTCGCCCAGCACGATCCCGAGCCCGATGCGTCCGAGCTCTACACCGACATCTACCGCTAAGCGCGCGCGAGCAATCCGGAGTCCCCATGCCCATTCAAGTGCTGATGCCCGCGCTGTCGCCCACCATGGAGAAGGGCAACCTCGCCAAATGGCTGAAGAAGGAAGGCGACACCATCAAGTCCGGTGACGTCATCGCCGAGATCGAGACCGACAAGGCGACCATGGAGGTTGAGGCGACCGACGAAGGCAAGCTCGGCAGGATTTTGATTCCGGAAGGCACCGCCGACGTCGCCGTCAACACGCCGATCGCGACCATCCTCGCCGACGGCGAGAGCGCCGCCGATCTCGACAAGGCGCCGGCAGCCGCACCCAAGCAGGAGAAGCCGGCGGAAGCTCCGGCTGAAGCCAAAGCGGAAGCGCCAGCCGATAAATCCGGCGGTGGCCCGGAGAAGAAAGCGCCAGCCGCGCCGCAAGCCGTGGCCGAACCCGATCCCGAAGTGCCCGCAGGCACCGAGATGATCAAGCAGACCATCCGCGACGCGTTGCGCGACGCCATGGCCGAGGAGATGCGGCGCGATCCGGACGTGTTCCTGATGGGCGAGGAGGTCGCGGAATATCAGGGCGCCTACAAGGTCTCTCAGGGCTTGCTGCAGGAGTTCGGCGATCGCCGCGTGATCGATACACCGATCACCGAGCACGGCTTTGCTGGCATCGGCGTTGGAGCCGCGATGGCCGGCCTGAAACCGATCGTCGAGTTCATGACCTTCAACTTCGCCATGCAGGCGATCGACCAGATCATCAACTCCGCCGCCAAGACGCTCTATATGTCGGGCGGACAGATGGGTTGCTCGATCGTGTTCCGCGGTCCGAACGGCGCCGCTGCACGCGTCGCTGCCCAGCACAGCCAGGATTATTCGGCCTGGTACTCGCAAGTCCCCGGCCTGAAGGTGGTCGCGCCGTACTCGGCCGCCGACTACAAGGGCCTGCTGAAGGCCGCGATCCGTGATCCCAATCCGGTGATCTTCCTCGAGAACGAGATGTTGTACGGCCACACCGGCGAGGTGCCGAAGCTCGCCGACTTCGTGATCCCGATCGGCAAAGCGCGGGTGGTGCGGCAAGGCCAGCACGTTACCATCATCTCCTGGTCGAACGGCATGACCTATGCGCTGAAGGCCGCCGAAGAGTTAGTGAAGGAAGGTATCGAGCCCGAGATCATCGACCTGCGCACGATACGCCCGATGGATACCGAGACCATCGTGGCGTCCGTGAAGAAGACCGGCCGCGCCGTTGTCGTCGAGGAGGGCTGGCAACAGTCCGGCGTTGGCGCGGAAGTCGCCTCGCGCATCATGGAGCACGCCTTCGACTATCTGGATGCGCCGGTGGCGCGCGTCTCCGGCAAGGACGTGCCGATGCCCTATGCGGCGAACCTGGAGAAGCTCGCGCTGCCTTCGGCAGCCGAAGTCGTCGAGGCCGCCAAGGCCGTCTGTTACCGGTGAGCCATGGCAGGTCCCCACGAGCAACCACTGCCGCCTGACGTCATCGGCCGCGAGGACGCAACGGAAGTGCTGCGCGCCTTCGTCATCGACGGCGGCTTGTCGATCGCGTTCCAGCGCGCGTTCGATGAGCCCGATATGTGGGGACTGTTGCTGGTCGATATCGCCCGTCATGCCGCGCGCGCCTATGCGCGGGAGAGCGATTACAGCGAAGAAGATGCGCTGGATCGCATCGTCGAGATGTTCGAAGCCGAGATCGCGCGCCCGACCGACACGGGCAAGACAACGCCCCGATCGCAACAAGGTCACTGACAATGCCAATCAACATCCTGATGCCCGCGCTGTCGCCGACCATGGAAAAGGGCAACCTTGCCAAGTGGCTCAAGAAGGAGGGCGACAAGGTCAAGTCCGGCGACGTGATCGCGGAGATCGAGACCGATAAGGCGACCATGGAGGTCGAGGCGGTCGACGAGGGCACGCTTGCCAAGATCGTCGTGCCCGAGGGTACGCAGGACGTTCCCGTCAATGAATTGATCGCGGTGCTCGCCGGTGACGGCGAGGATGTGAAGGCCGCCGCTGCCGGTGGTGGCGCGAAGCCCGCGCCTGCGCCTGCGAAAGCAGAAGCTCCGAAGGAAGAGGCGAAGAAGGAACAAGCTCCGGCGCCACAAGCGAAACCCGCGGAAGCGACCAAGCCGGCTCCGGCTCCGGCGCCACAGGCCGCTGCGCCGGCATCGCAGGCCAATGGCCACGGCCGCATTTTCTCGTCACCATTGGCGCGCCGGTTGGCGAAAGAGGCGGGCATCGAACTCGGCCGCATCACCGGCTCCGGCCCACATGGCCGCGTCATCGCGCGCGACGTCGCAGAAGCGAAATCCGGCAAGGGCCTCAAGGCTCCGGCCGCGGCTCCCGCGGGCGCGCCCGCCATCGCGCCGGCGATGTCCGACAAGCAGATCCTGGCGCTGTTCGAGGAAGGCTCTTACGAGGTCGTGCCGCATGACGGCATGCGTCGTACCATCGCGCAACGCCTGACCGCGGCAACGCAGAGCATCCCGACCTTTTATCTCACGATCGACTGCGACATCGGCCGACTGCTGGATGCGCGCGAGCAGATCAATGCTGCCGCACCCAAGGACAAGGAAAAGAAGCCGCTCTACAAGCTTTCGGTCAACGATTTCGTCATCAAGGCGCTCGCCGTTGCGCTCCAGCAGGTGCCGAACTGCAATGTCAGCTGGACCGAAGCCGGCATGCTCAAGCACAAGCATTCCGATGTCGGCGTCGCCGTGGCGATGCCGGGCGGTTTGATCACGCCGATCATTCGCAATGCCGAAAGCAAATCGCTCTCGACGATCTCCAACGAGATGAAGGACCTCGCAGGCCGCGCGCGCACGCGAAAGCTCAAGCCGCACGAATATCAGGGCGGCACGTCGTCGGTCTCGAACCTCGGCATGTTCGGCATCAGCCATTTCACCGCCGTGATCAACCCGCCGCAGTCGACCATTCTGGCGGTCGGCGCCAGCGAGGAACGGGCGGTAGTGCGCAACGGCAAGGTCGAAGCAGCTCACATGATGAGTGCGACGCTGTCCTGCGATCACCGCGCCATCGATGGCGCGCTCGGCGCCGAGCTGATCGGCGCGTTCAAGCGGCTGGTCGAAAATCCTGTCATGATGATGGTGTGAGCAAACAGCATGGCCGACACATCCTTCGACATCATCATCATCGGCTCCGGACCCGGTGGCTATGTCACCGCGATCCGCGCCGCGCAGCTCGGCTTGAAGACCGCAATCGTTGAGAAAAACTATCTCGGCGGCATCTGCCTGAACTGGGGCTGCATCCCGACCAAGGCGCTGCTGCGCTCCGCCGAAATCTATCACTACATGCAGCACGCCAAGGATTACGGGCTGTCGGCCGAGAAGGTGAGCTACGACGCGAAAGCCGTGGTGCAGCGTTCGCGCGGCGTGTCGAAGCGGCTGAACGACGGCGTCGGGTTCCTGATGAAGAAGAACAAGGTGCAGATCATCTGGGGCGACGCCTCGATCGATGCGCCCGGCAAGGTCACCGTGAAGAAGTCATCCGTCGAGGGCCCGAAAGGCGCGCTCGGCGAGGGGGCCTACCAGGCCAAGCACATCATCATCGCCACCGGCGCGCGGCCGCGCGTGCTGCCGGGGCTGGAGCCCGACAAGAAGCTTGTCTGGACCTATTTCGAGGCGATGGTTCCGGAACGCATGCCGAAATCGCTGCTGGTGGTCGGCTCCGGCGCGATCGGCATCGAGTTCGCGTCGTTCTTCCACACCATGGGTTCTGACGTCACCGTGGTCGAGGTGCTGCCGCAGATTCTCCCTGTCGAAGACGCCGAGATCGCGGGTCTCGCGCGCAAACGTTTCGAGAAGCAGGGCATCAAGATCCTCACCAACACCAAGGTGACCAAGCTCGAGAAGAAAGCCGACAGCGTCGTCGCCACCATCGACGACGGCAAGAAGCCGGTGACGACCGAATTCGAGCGAGTGATTTCCGCGGTCGGCGTGGTCGGCAATATCGAAGGCCTCGGGCTGGAGAAACTCGGTATCAAGACCGATCGCGGCTGCATCGTGATCGACGGCCTCTGCAAGACGAACGTACCTGGCGTCTATGCCATCGGTGACGTCGCGGGTCCCCCGATGCTGGCGCACAAGGCCGAGCATGAGGGCGTGATCTGCGTCGAGGCGATCAAGGGCCTGCATCCGCACGCCATGGACAAGAACCTCATTCCAGGCTGCACCTATTGCAATCCGCAGGTCGCCTCCGTCGGCCTGACCGAGGCACGCGCGAAAGAGGGCGGTCGCGAAATCCGCGTCGGCCGCTTCCCCTTTGTCGGCAACGGCAAGGCGATCGCGCTCGGCGAGGATCAGGGCCTGATCAAGGTCGTGTTCGACAAGAAGACCGGGCAACTGCTCGGAGCCCATATGATCGGCGCCGAGGTGACCGAGCTGATCCAGGGCTATGTGGTCGCGATGAACCTGGAGACCACGGAAGAAGAGCTGATGCACACCGTCTTCCCGCATCCGACGCTCTCGGAGATGATGAAGGAAGCCGTGCTCGACGCCTACGGGCGGGTGTTGAATATTTGATGCAGCCGTCGTCACCGTCGTCATTGCGGATCGTAGGGTGGGCAAAGGCGCGTAAGCGCCGTGCCCACCTTCAACCACTGTGCTCGCGAGGGTGGGCACGCTTCGCTTTGCCCACCCTACGGGTTCACGCTCCTCGCAATGACGATTAACCAACCTCGAAAGAGCCCCAGTGAAAGACAACGACAACCTGACGACCGAGCGTCCGACGTTCGTGACCCATCTCGAATGCGCGCTGCAAGGCGATCATTATCCCGCCGACCAGATTCACAATCTCTCGAAGGCCGGCAAGCCTCTGCTGGTGCGCTACGACCTGGCAGGCGTGAAGAAGGCGCTGACCAAGGACGCGTTGGCGCAGCGTCCCGCCGACATGTGGCGCTATCGCGAGATGCTGCCGGTGCGCAAATGCCAGGACATCGTCAGCTTAGGCGAAGTGATGACGCCGCTGATCCGGCTGCCGAAACTCGGCAGGAAGCTCGGCGGCGGCGAGATCATCGTGAAAGACGAGGGCCGGTTGCCGACCGGCTCGTTCAAGGCGCGCGGGTTGGTGATGGCGGTGTCGATGGGCAAGGCGCTCGGCATCAGGCACATGGCGATGCCGACCAACGGCAATGCCGGTGCCGCGCTCGCGGCCTACGCGACGTCCTGCGGCATCAAGACCACGATCTTCTGTCCCGCCGATACGCCGGAGGTCAATGTCAGCGAGATCGAGTTGCAGGGCGCGACCGTCTACCGCGTTAACGGGCTCATTGACGACTGCGGAAAAATTGTCGGTGAGGGCAAGGCGACAGCCGGCTGGTTCGATACCTCCACCCTGAAGGAGCCGTATCGCATCGAGGGCAAGAAGACGATGGGGCTGGAACTGGCGGAACAACTCGGCTGGAACGTGCCCGACGTGATCTTCTATCCAACCGGCGGCGGCACCGGCTTGATCGGAATGTGGAAGGCGTTCGACGAGCTGGAGAAGATCGGCTTCATCGGCAAGAAGCGCCCGCGCATGGTCGCGGTACAGGCGGCCGGCTGCGCGCCGATGGTGCGCGCATACGAGGCAGGCACCGAGCATGCGCCACGCTGGGAGGACGCGCATACCATCGCCTCGGGCATCCGTGTGCCGCAAGCGGTCGGAGATTTTCTGATCCTGCGTGCCGTGCGCGAGAGCAAGGGCTTCGCCATCGCGGTGACGGATGAGAAGATTTCCGCTGCGCTGAACGAAGTCGCGCGCGAGGAGGGGTTGTTGTTGTGTCCGGAGGGCGCGGCGACCTATGCGGCCTACAAGCAGAGCCTCGACGATGGTCGTGTTGCCAAGACCGATCGTGTGATGCTTTTCAATTGTGCGACCGGTCTTAAATATCCGCTGCCACCGGTTACCCGGACGCTCGATCGCTTCAAGCCGATCGACTACGCGAAGCTGTAGTTTCCTCGCGCGGCGCAGGAGAAAAATAATGCTGAAAGCTCTCTTCGCCGCGTTGATTGCTGCATCAGCATTTGTCGCGAGCGCCTCGGCCGCCGAGAAATTCCCCTCGCACCCGATCACCGTGGTGGTGCCGTTCGCAGCCGGCGGGCCCTCGGATGCGATGATGCGCATCCTCAGCGAGCGCATGAAGGTCACGCTGGGCGAAACCGTGCTGATCGAGAACACAACAGGTGCGGGGGGATCGATAGGCGTCGGCCGCGTGGTGCATTCTCCGGCGGACGGCTACACCATCGGCTTCGGCCACCTCGGCACCCATGTCGCAAACGGCGCGATCTACAAGCTCAACTACGACCTCGTCAACGATCTCGAGCCGATCGTGCTGTTGCCGAGCAACCCCATGATCGTGGTCAGCAAGAACGCGGTGCCGGCGAAGACACTGAAAGAGCTGCTCGCCTGGCTCAAGGACCGCCCGCAGCCGGCGGCCGCCGGCACGGCAGGCGCTGGTTCCGCCAGCCATGTCGCCGGTCTCGGGTTCGAGGCGGCGACCGGGCTCAAGCTGCAATATGTGCCTTATCGCGGCACCGGACCCGCGATGAACGATCTCGTTGCCGGCCAGATCGACCTCATCGTCGATCAGCTCTCCAATTCGATCAACCAGGTGCGCGCGGGAACCATCCGCGGTTATGCCGTCACCGACACCAAGCGGGCGGAGTCCGCCCCTGATATTCCGACCGTGGACGAAGCCGGCCTGCCCGGATTTCACATGACGCTGTGGTCAGGCCTGTGGGCGCCCAAAGGCACGCCGAAGGACGTCATTGCGAAGCTGAACGCCGCGGCGCTCGATGCGCTCGGGGATCCCGCCACGCGCAAGCAGCTCGAGAATCTGGGCTTGCAGATGCCGCCCGCCGACAAATCCACACCGGAAGCGCTCGGCGACTTTCAGAAGGCCGAGATCGCCCGGTGGTGGCCGATCATCAAGGCCGCGAACGTCAAAGTCGACTAGCGCATGACGTCTGACGCGCCGCTGCCGTTCGACGAACGCGTGAAAGTCATTCAGGACCGCCGCTCGGTCTATGGCGCGATCAGCGGGCTGCAACTCGATCGCGCCGCGCCTGCGGAGGCGTGGGCGAGCCTGCCATATCGTCCGGTCTTCGTCGGCGATACCGCGACCGGCGTGCTCCATGGCGGCGTCGTCACCGCGATGCTCGACGAAAGCTGCGGCATGGCGGTGCAGCTTGCGCTCGACGGCGCCCGGGCTATTGCCACCCTCGACCTGCGCATCGACTACCAGAAGCCGGCGACACCGGGACTTGCGATTCGCGCACACGCGATCTGCTATCGCGTCACCCGCTCGATCGCCTTCGTGCGCGCCACAGCCTATCAGGACTCCGAAGACGAGCCGGTAGCCACCGCAACCGCCTGCTTCATGTTGGGCGCGAACCGCACCAACATGTTCAGGGACAGGCCTGCCGATGCCGGCCTGCTACCGTCGCTCGAAATCGCCGACGATCCGGCGAGCCCGTTCGCCAACAGCCCGTTCGCGCGCTGTCTCGGCATTCGCCTCAATGACGACGGCACGCTGGTCATGCCGTTCTCGCCAAGGATCATTGGCAATCCGATCCTGCCCGCGATCCATGGCGGCATCACCGGCGCATTTCTCGAGACCACGGCGATCGTCGGCGTCACGCGCGAGCTTGGCGTCTCCGCGCTGCCGAAGCCGATCGGGCTCACCGTTAACTATTTGCGCTCAGGCCGCGCGCTCGACACCTTCGCCAGCGCCTCGATCGTCAAACAGGGCCGGCGCGTGGTCGCCTTCGAGGCAAAGGCCTGGCAGGACGACCCGGAAAAGCCGATCGCCTCGGCCTTCGGTCACTTTATGCTGAGGCCCGCGCCGGGAGCTGACGAGGAATAGTCCAGCCCTTTTTATTCGCCGGTTGGGTCGGTAGACTGGCCCGAGAGGGCAGTCATGGCGCGAGATCCCCGCAAAGAGGGCAGAAGCAAGAAGCGCGGCAAAAAGAGCGCTTCCGGGCGCCGCAGCGCGCCCAAGCGCCCGCAAAAGCGTGTGCGCAAGAGCGTGGCCAAGGCTGCGAAGCCGGCTCCGAGCAATCCTCGATCCTCCGGCGCGAAGGCGGAAATTGCTCGGCTCTCCCGCGAACTGAACGAAGCGCTGGCGCAGCAGACGGCCACCTCCGAAGTGCTTCAGGTCATCTCGTCATCGATCGACGACGTGCAACCGGTATTCGACCAATTGTTGGAGAAGGCGACGAAGGTCTGCGGCGCAGAATTCGGATCTATGGGTCTCTACGAAGGCGACGTATATCGCCGGGTGGCAGTGTATAACGTGCCACCGGCCTTCGACACGGCGGCACCGCGAGAATGGAGGCCAGCACCCGATGCCCCGATCGGCCGCGCGCTGCAGACGGGACAGGTCGTCAGGATCGATGATCTTCGGGAAGGTGCAGCTTATCGAGCTCGCCAACCCGCTATGGTGGCCATGGTCGAGGTCGCGAGAGCGCGCACGCTCGTTGTTGTTCCGATGCTAAGGAGAGCAAAACCGATCGGAGCGATCTCGATCTATCGGCAGGAGGTGCGGCCGTTCAGCGGAAGTCAGATCGAGCTTCTGAAGAACTTTGCCAGCCAAGCCGTCATCGCGATCGAAAACGCGCGACTGTTCAACGAGACAAACGAAGCGCTGGAACGGCAGACCGCAACCTCCGAGGTTCTTCAGGTCATCTCATCCTCGCCCGGCGACCTCAAGCCCGTGTTCGACCAGATGCTCGCCAAGGCGATGCGTCTTTGCGAAGCGCGGTGCGGCTTCATCTATCAGGGAGAGCAGGGGGCGATGCGGGCAGTCGCCGAAATCGGCGTGCCGCGCGCGTTTGCCGAATATCGGCGGCAGCATCTGCATACGGGAGGCGCTGCGACCCCGATCGACGCGATGCGCGCGACCAGGAAGCCTGCGCATGTCCACGACGCCCGCGACAGCGAGCCCTACCGCAGCGGCAATCCCAATGCAGTTGCCGGCGTCGATCTCGGCGGCGCCCGAACGGTGCTGTACGTGCCGATGATCCGGAACGACGACATCGTCGGCGTGATCAATCTGTACAGGCAGGAGGTCCGGCCGTTCACCGACGAGCAGATCGCGCTGCTCGAGAACTTTGCCAGCCAGGCCGTGATCGCCATCGAGAACGCGCGGCTGTTCAACGAAACCAGGGAAGCGCTGGAGCGGCAGACAGCAACCGCCGACATCCTGAAAGTGATCGCCGGCTCGCCCGACGACGTGCAGCCGGTCTTCGAGGCGATCGCATGGAGCGCCAACCGTCTGCTTGGCGCCCACGCGACTGCCGTGGCGCCCGTGATCGACGGCAATTTGCATCTTGCGGCGTTTACGCCCGTCAGTCCGGAAGCCGACGCAATCCTCATTTCTCTCTACCCGATGCCGACGAGCGTTATGCCCTTCTTTGCACAGCTCGAGCGCGGAGAGCCGTATCAGGAGCCTGATATGGAGGCTATTTCGTTCGAGCCAGGCAAACAGACGGCGCGCGCGCGCGGCTATCGCAGCTTGCTGTTTGTGCCGTTGATGAACGCGGGACGGGTGATCGGCGTCATCAGCGTCTCGCGAGTAGCTCCCGGTACATTTGCGCCCGAGGAAGTGCAGTTGCTGCAAACTTTCGCGAGCCAGGCCGTGATCGCGATCGAGAATGCGCGGCTGTTCAACGAGACCACGGAGGCGCTGGAGCGCCAGACCGCAACCTCCGAGATCCTGAAGGTGATCGCCAGCTCACCCGATGACGTGCAGCCGGTGTTCGACGCGATTGCAGAGAGTGCGCGTCGTGTGATCGGCGGCCACTCCTCGCTCGTTACGCGCGTTGTTGGCGACCAGCTTCACCTCGCAGCTTTCACCGCCGGAAGTGAGGCTGGACGCGAGATGCTGACGAGCACGTATCCCCAACCGCTTTCATCTCAGCTGATGTCTGCCAAGGTCGTGCGCACGGGCCAGATCGTGTTTTACGCCGATACAGAACGGGAAGCCGATGAGATCACCAAGGGATTTGCCCGTGCCCGCGGCTATCGCAGCGTGATTTCTGTCCCCATGCTGCGTGATGGCGCTACTATCGGCACGATCAACGTCACCCGCGCGGAGCCCGACCAATTTGATGAGAACACCATCGGCCTGCTGAAGACCTTCGCCGATCAGGCGGTGATCGCGATCGAGAACGTGCGGCTGTTCAACGAGACCAAGGAGGCGTTGGAGCGTCAGACAGCAACCGCCGACATCCTGAAGGTGATCGCTGGCTCGCCCGACGACGTGCAGCCCGTATTCGAGGCCATCGCGGAGAGATCGAGCCGCTTGATCGAAAGCTTATCGACTGCAGTTTACAGCATTGTTGGGGACACGCAGTACCTGATGGCGTTTACGCGTAGCAATCCCGAGGCTGATGCCGCATTGCAAGCATCATTCCCGCGACCGTTATCTGCGGTTACATGGGGCGATCGGATTCGCAACGGCGAGATTGTCCAGGTTCCTGACTTTGAAGCAACGGTCGAATGGGCTGAACAGCCCGCTCTGCGGGAAATGGCCCGGCTGCGGGGTTTCCGAGGTCTGCTGTTGATCCCGTTGCAGCGCGACGGGGCGACGATCGGAGTAATCAGCGTCACCCGCAAGACTTCCGGCCCCTTTGCCGACCATCATATCCAGTTGCTCAAGACCTTCGCCGATCAGGCGGTGATCGCGATCGAGAACGTGCGACTGTTCAACGAGACAAAGGAGGCGCTGGCGCGGCAAACCGCCACCGCAAACATCCTCAAGGTCATCAGCAACTCGATAGCCGACGCCAAGCCGGTATTCGACGAAATCCTCAGCAGCGTCGAACATCTGTTCGGCGCCGACGACCGCATGATCCTCCTGGCGGGTCAGGATGGTCTCGTTCGGATCGGCGCCACACATGGCAGCCACGCCGCGGATGCGCTGGCGCTGTTTCCCGTCCCCTTGAAAGGGCTGGCGGCCGAGATTGCATTCAGCGAGCGCAGGCTGGTTACCTACACCGATGTCTTGAACGACGCCGATGTTCCCGAGGGCCTTCGAGCGTTCGCCAGGCGTTATGGCCGGACATACTCGATCGCGATCGCTCCCATGCTCGTGGAGGACCGCGCTATCGGTGTGCTCAATATCACCCGCGAGCCGGTCAGGGCGTTCACGGAAAAGGAGTGCGCGCTGATCCAGACGCTGGCCGACCAGGCCGTCATTGCGATCGAGAACGCGCGTCTGTTCAATGAGACAAAGGAGGCCCTGGCGCGGCAAACCGCGACGGCGGACGTCTTGAAGGTGATCGCGTCGTCGCCGTCGAACCTCCAGCCGGTCTTCGACGCCATCGCCGAGCGCTCGAAAGAACTGATCGGGGCGCACTCGACTACGGTGGTCCGTTATGTCGACGACGTCGTCGAACTCGCATCCTTTACGCCAGTGAGCCCGGAAGCGGACAAGACGCTCCGAGCGCTGTTTCCCATGCGACCAAGCACCGATCCGCAATTCGCTCAGATTCTCCGTGGCGAGATCGCACTGATCTCCGATGCCGAATCCGAGATTCGAGATACTGCGATGAGAGAGTCGGCGCGGGCGCGCGGCTGGCGCAGTCGGCTGCTGGTGCCGCTCAAGGGCGATACCGGCGTCATCGGCTGGATCAGTATCACGCGCAAGGAGTCGGGCGCTTTCGCCGAAAAGGATGTCGAGCTGTTGCGCACCTTCGCCGACCAGGCCGTGATCGCGATTCAGAACGTGGAGTTGTTCGAGGAGGTGCAGGCGCGCACACGGGACTTGCAAGAATCTCTCCAGCAGCAGACCGCGACCGCCGATGTGCTCAAGGTGATCAGCCGCTCGGCGTTCGACCTCGACACGGTCATGGACACGCTTGCGCGTTCGGCGCTGGAACTCTGCGGATCGAAGGCCGCGACGTTGTTCCTGCGCGAGGGTGACGTGCTTGTGGGTCGGGGCATTGCGGCGCGCGACGTGGTGGACAAGGAGTTCATGAGAGTGAACTCTGTCCCGCTCAACGACGAATCACATATGGGACGGGCGATGCTCACCGGGACCATCGCCAACATCGGGGATTTCGAAAACAACCCGCACACGAAGCTGCGCAAATTTCAGGAGATGATGGGCTTCAAGTCTTTCCTGGCCGTCCCGCTGATGAGGGAGGGGCGGGGGATCGGCGTTTTTGCGCTGACCCGCGACGAGCTTGGCGAATTCAATCAGCGACAGGTCGACCTCGTGCAGGGCTTTGCCGACCAGGCGGTCATCGCGATCGAGAACACCCGCCTGTTCAACGAGACGACCCAGGCGCTGGAGCAGCAGACCGCCACAGCAGACATTCTCAAGGTCATCGCCAGCTCGCCCGACGACGTGCAGCCGGTGTTTCAGGCCATCGCGGACCGGTCGAATCGGCTGGTCAATGGATTCGCGACGACGGTGGTGAGCATTGCCGACGACACGGTACATCTGTCGGCGTTCACGCCGACCAATCCCGTAGCCGATGCGGCGCTGAACAGCTTCTATCCGCAGCCTCTGTCGACATTCACCTACAGCGGGGACATTCGTCAGGGAAAAATTCACCGGGTTGTCGATGCCGAGGTTGAGGTTGCGAACCAACCGGCTGCACTGGAGATGATACGGCGGCGTGGATGGCGTAGCGCGCTCTGGGTTCCGTTGCTCCGGGACGGCAGGGCGATCGGCGTTATCGGTGCGACACGGGTCGAACCGGGGCCCTTCGCCGATCATCACGTCCAGTTGCTGCAGACCTTTGCCGACCAAGCCGTCATCGCGATCTCGAATGTCGAGCTTTTCCAGCAGGTACAGCAACGCACCCGCGAGCTGTCGCAATCGCTCGACGATCTCCGCGCCGCGCAGGACCGTCTGGTGCAGACTGAGAAGCTGGCCTCGCTCGGCCAGCTCACCGCGGGCATCGCCCACGAGATCAAGAACCCGCTCAACTTCGTCAACAATTTCTCGGCGCTGTCGGTCGAGCTCACGGACGAGCTCAACGACGTGCTCAAGCAGGCACAACTCGCCGAGAAGCTTCAGCAGGACGTCAACGAGCTGACGCAACTCTTGAAGTCGAACCTGGAAAAGGTCGTGCAACACGGCAAGCGCGCCAACTCCATCGTCAAGAACATGCTGCTGCATTCACGCGAGGGATCGGGCGAGCAGCGTGCCGCCGACATCAACGCGCTGGTGGAGGAAAGCCTCAATCTCGCCTATCACGGCGCGCGTGCCGAGAAGTCCGGCTTCAACATCACGCTGGAGCGTGCGTTCGACGCCGGCGCCGGCGAGGCCGATCTGTTTCCGCAGGAAATCACGCGCGCCCTGCTCAACCTCATCTCGAACGGCTTCTATGCCGCGACCCGCCGCAAGACGGAGAACGGCGAGGCCGCGTTCGAGCCGACGCTGCTGGCGACCACGAAAGATCGTGGAACCTCCGTGGAAATCCGCATTCGCGACAACGGCACCGGCATTCCGCCCGAGGTGAAAGAAAAGATGTTCAACCCGTTCTTCACCACCAAGCCGGCGGGCGAGGGGACCGGGCTTGGCCTGTCGATGACCCACGACATCATCGTCAAGCAGCACGGCGGCACCATCGACGTCGCGACCGAGCCCGGCAATTTCACCGAATTCATCGTAGTGCTGCCGCGTGCGAACAGCGCTCACGGCAAGAGCAGGGGACAAGCCTGATGCCCTACGCGACGACAGATGACGGCGTGCGCCTGTATTTCGAGGAGACCGGCAGCGGCCGTCCGGTGATCTTCGTGCATGAGTTCGCCGGCGACATCAGGAGTTTTGAGCCGCAGCTGCGGCATTTCGGCCAGCGTTACCGCGCGATTGCCTTCAACGCGCGCGGTTTCCCGCCGTCTGACGTCCCCGAGAACGTCTCCTCCTATTCGCAAACCCGTGCCGCCGACGATATCCTCAGCCTTCTCGACCATATCGGCGAAAAACAGGCGCATATCGTCGGCCTGTCGATGGGTGGCTTTGCGACGCTGCATTTCGGCCTTCGGCACGAGAGGCGCGCGGCCTCGCTCTGCATCGGCGGTTGCGGTTACGGCGCCGAGCCCGACAAGCGCGCGACGTTTCGTGCCGAGGCCGACGTGATCGCGAAAGCGCTGCGCAGCGAGGGTATGGCGCCTTTCGCGGAGCGCTACGCTTACGGCCCGACCCGTGTGCAATACGAGAACAAGGACCCGCGCGGGCACGCCGAGTTCAAGCGTATGCTGGCGGAGCATTCGGCCGTCGGATCGGCCAATACCCAGCAGGGTGTCCAAAAGGAGCGGCCGTCGCTCTATACGCTGGTCGAGGAGATGAAGGCCATCACCGTCCCGACGCTGGTGATCCATGGCGATGAGGACTGGCCGTGCCTTTTGCCGGGCGTGCTGATGAAGCAGACAATTCCGTCGGCCGCGCTTGCGGTGATGCCGAATTGCGGCCACGCCATCAACCTCGAGGAGCCCGACGAGTACAATCGCATCGTCGGCGATTTCCTCACGCAGGTGGACAGCGGCCGTTGGCCGCAGCGCGATCCCCGCGCCGTCAGCGCGTCGATCACGGGGATGAAGGACTAGCCTGTCGCATGACTGCGCAGCCGAAGCCGAAAGTCCTGATTGCGGGCGCCGGCATTGCCGGGTTGGTCGCGGGGCTGTCGCTGCTGCAGCGGGGCATCGAGGTCGAGATTTTCGAGCAGGCCTCTGAGCTGCGCGAGCTCGGCGCCGGCGTCCAGCTCAGCGCCAATGGCACGCGCGTGCTGATCGCGCTCGGCCTCGAGCAGGCGATGCAGGCCATTGCGTCCGAGCCTTCGGGCAAGCAGATCAGGCTATTCTCGACCGGGCGCACCTGGAAGCTGTTCGACCTCGGCGTGTCCTCACGCGCTATCTATGGCGCGCCGTACTGGATGGTGCATCGTGGCGATTTTCACCGCGTGCTGTGCGACGCGTTTATCGCCCGTGCGCCGGGCCGGCTGCATCTCGATAGCCGCTGTGTTGGATTCGACGAGGAGGATGGCGGCATCCACCTTCGTCTCGCCAATGGCGAGACGCATCACGGCGACGTCGTGGTCGGCGCCGACGGCGTTCATTCCGAAATCCGCCGCCAGATCGGCGGCGACCGCAAGCCGTTCTTCGCCGGTGTCGCGGCCTGGCGCGGCCTGGTGCCGATGGAGCGGCTGCCGCCGGCCATGCAGCGCGACGTCGGCACCAACTGGGTCGGGCCGGGCGGCCATGTCGTCACCTATCCGGTTCGCCGCGGTGAGCTGCTGAACTTCGTTGGCGTCTTCGAGGGCGAGAGCTGGCCGGTGGAATCCTGGACCGAGCCCGGCACGCGTGAGGACTGCAGGGCATCGTTCGCGGGCTGGAATCCGGAGATCCACACCCTCATCGACAACATCGACGTTCCCTACAAATGGGCGCTACTCGGGCGCGATCCGCTGGAACGCTTCGTCACGGACCGCGCCTGCCTGATCGGCGATGCCGCGCATCCGACACTGCCGTTCCTCGCGCAAGGCGCCAACATGGCGATCGAGGACGGCATGGTGCTGGCGCGATGTCTCGAAACGTATCCAGCACAGGAGGCGCTGCAGCGCTATCAGAGCGCGCGGATCGAGCGCACCAATTCAATTGTGACGAAGTCGACCGAGAACGCCAGGCGCTTCCACAATCCCGCGCTCGCGCACGCCGAAGGCGCCGACGACTACGTCTCGCGCGAGTGGCAGCCGGATCGCGTCCGCGAGCGCTACGACTGGCTGTTTACTTACGACGCGCTCAGCGTGGCGATCTGAGCCGGTACAGCACATGCCGCCGCAGCGGATGGCCTTCGGGCAACGACGGATGGTCGAAATCTTCGGCGCCATCGCGCTGCATGCCGAGCCGCTCCATGACTTCGCGCGAGCGGGTGTTGACCGTGGACGTGAACGATACGACCTCGGGGATTGCGAGCGGGCCGAACCCGTAGCCAAGCGCCAATCGGGCCGCCTCGGTGGCATAACCCTGTCCCCAATGCGCGAAAGCCAGACGCCAGCCCACCTCGATGCAGGGCGTGAACGGCGCCTTGAACCTGGCGGTAGACAGCCCGGTGAAGCCGATAAAGGGCGCGACGCCGGGAAGCTCGATTGCCCACAGACCGAAGCCGTGCGCGTTGAAATGCGCCTCGATGCCGTCGACCATGGCATCGCTCTCGGCGGGGGTGAGGCGGCTGCGAAAGAACTCCATCACCCGCCGGTCGGTATTCACTTCGGCGAACGCCGTTCGGTCCTCGTCCCGCCATCGGCGCAGCAAGACCCGGCTGCCCGACAATGTCTCAGCGCTGCTCATTCCGTGATTCCTTGCCCGAGGCCGGACAATATAGTCGCGGAGCGGGCGGGCAGACCTAGCATCGCCGGCCTGCACGCCCACAGGTTTTGCAGCCGGCGTCGTCCCGCGTTAACAAATGGTTGCCATCGCGCAACGAATGTTGCGGCTTCGCAACAGTCGGCCAACATTTGGCGTACACCGCGGCTGGCTCTTGCTCGCGCCGCTTTTTAGCCACACCCCTCAATGAAATGATCTTTCGCGGGCAACGAACCCGCAAAGGCCGCCTCGCGCGGGCGCGGAACCCAACGCTGGTGTTCCGGGTCAATGGTGGGACGGCTTGAGGAAACAGGTTGCGATGGACGCCAAGACGAACATCAAGAGCAGGCTTCCCAGCCGTCACGTGACGGAGGGTCCCGCGCGCGCCCCGCACCGCTCCTACCTCTATGCCATGGGGCTGACCACCGAGCAGATCCACCAGCCGCTGGTTGGGGTTGCCTCCTGCTGGAATGAAGCTGCGCCGTGCAACATCGCACTGATGCGCCAGGCCCAGGCCGTCAAGAAGGGCGTCTCGGCCGGCGGCGGCACGCCGCGTGAGTTCTGCACCATCACGGTCACCGACGGCATGGCGATGGGCCACGACGGCATGCGCTCCTCGCTGCCGTCGCGCGAATGCATCGCCAACTCGGTCGAGCTGACGGTCCGCGGCCACGCCTATGACGCGCTCGTGGGACTGGCTGGCTGCGACAAGTCGCTTCCGGGCATGATGATGGCCATGGTGCGGCTCAACGTGCCCTCGATCTTCATCTATGGCGGCTCGATCCTGCCCGGCAATTTCCGGGGCCAGCAGGTCACCGTGCAGGACATGTTCGAGGCCGTCGGCAAGCACTCCGTCGGCGCCATGTCCGACGAGGACCTCGACGAAATCGAGCGGGTGGCATGCCCCTCGGCCGGCGCCTGCGGCGCGCAATTCACCGCCAACACCATGGCGACCGTCTCCGAGGCGATCGGGCTGGCGCTGCCATATTCGGCCGGCGCACCTGCGCCTTACGAGATCCGCGATGCCTTCTGCATGACGGCGGGCGAGAAGGTGATGGACCTGATCCGGTCCAACATCCGCCCGCGCGACATCGTCACCCTCAAGGCGCTGGAGAACGCCGCGGCCGTCGTCGCCGCCTCGGGCGGCTCGACCAATGCCGGACTGCATCTGCCGGCGATTGCGCATGAGTGCGGCATCAAGTTCGACTTATTTGACGTCGCGGAAATCTTCAAAAAGACGCCCTATGTCGCGGATTTGAAGCCGGGCGGCCGTTATGTCGCCAAAGACATGTTTGAAGCTGGCGGCATACCGCTTCTGATGAAAACCCTGCTCGATCACGGCTATTTGCATGGGGATTGTCTGACAGTCACCGGCCGATCGATCGCAGAAAACCTCAAAAGCGTGAAATGGAACCCGCACCAGGATGTTGTGCGGCCGGCCGACAAGCCGATCACCGTCACCGGCGGTGTGGTCGGCTTGAAGGGTAACCTCGCGCCAGAAGGAGCGATCGTGAAAGTCGCGGGTATGTCGAACCTGAAATTTACCGGGCCGGCCCGCTGCTTCGACTGCGAGGAGGACGCCTTCGAGGCCGTCCAGAAGCGCACCTACAAAGAGGGTGAGGTCATCGTCATCCGCTACGAGGGGCCGCGTGGCGGTCCCGGCATGCGGGAGATGCTCTCGACCACGGCCGCGCTGACCGGACAGGGCACCAGCGGTAAGATCGCACTCATTACCGACGGACGGTTCTCCGGGGCCACCCGCGGCTTCTGCATCGGTCATGTCGGGCCGGAAGCCGCCATTGGCGGACCGATCGGCCTGTTGCAGGACGGCGACATCATCGAGATCGACGCTGTCGTCGGAACCCTTAACGTAAAATTGAGCGACGCTGAGCTCGCGGAACGCAGAACCAAATGGCGCCCTCGCGAGACTAATCACACGTCGGGCGCGCTCTGGAAATATGCCCAACAGGTTGGGCCGGCAGTGGCTGGGGCCGTAACCCACCCCGGTGGCGCGCACGAGAAACAGTGCTATGCGGACATCTGAGCGTACCATTGTCGCGTTGGCGTTGGGGGCAGCATTGCTGGCCACCCCTGCGCTTGCGTTCGATGGTTCGCCGGCCAATCAGCCGCCCCTTGCTTCGCCCGGCGTGAAGAAAGTCGTGGCAGCCCCTGCGGCGCCTCAGGATTCCAGCCTTACCGCATTGCAATATGCCGCCGAGGGTGGCCATCCCCTGGCGCAGTGGAAGCTCGGCCGGATGTATGCCGACGGCGACGGCGTCGCGCGCAACGACGTGACGGCGTTCGACTACTTCCAGCGCATCGCCAGCCAGCACGCTGAAGACAATCCCAACGCGCCGCAGTCGGCCGTGGTCGCCAACGCTTTTGTGGCGCTTGGCCGCTACTATCTCAGCGGCATCCCGAACTCCAAGGTGAAGTCGGATCCGGAGCGGGCGCGCGAGATGCTGTATTACGCCGCGTCTTATTTCGGTAACGCGGACGCGCAGTACGATCTCGCTCGCCTTTATCTGAAGGGCGTCGACGCCACCCCGAACGAGACGGCGGTCGGCTTGCGCTGGATGGGGCAGGCTGCGAAGAAGGGCCAGCATCTCGCCCAGGCGCAGCTCGGCGAAATGTTGTTCAACGGCGACCGTATGCGGCCGCAGCGTGCGCGGGGGTTGATGTTCCTGGCGCTCGCCTGCGAAGGTGCCGCGCCCGAGGAGGCCTGGATCAAGGAAAACTACAACCGCGCAGTTGCCACCTCGACCGAAGACGAGCGCGCGATGGCCGTGAAGTATGTCGAGCAGTGGGTGCAGGGTCGCCGCGATTGAGGCGGGCGCTCAGTGCTGCGTCGGTCGTTGTTCGCGCGTCTTTAGCCAAATTGCCTTGGCCCGGTCGTAGCAGCCTCCGCACAAGACGCTGACCCCCGCGAACTTCAACGCTGTCTCGGTCCAATCTCCCTCGGCATCGCGGACCCGCTCGCATTCCGTGCACCAAGCGTCGGGACGCGACATGCCAGTATCGGCAGGCCAATGAAAGCCGACAGCCTGTTCGCTATCGAGCGTGCCGACGATATGTTGACAGACGTAAGTTGCTTCCTGCTCGCCGTGCGTCGCGCATCGCACCTTGCCGGACAATGGCCCCTCCCGCGTCACTCCCCAAAAGAACATAGTGGGAACGTATGCCGCTGGTCAACATGATCGACGGGCCTAGGATGTGCTGCAGAGTGGGGAGTGATCTAGATTTTCTTCGACATCGGGTAGGACGAGTTGGTGCCGAAACGCCCCTCCGGGCGCGCCGGTGTCGATGTAGCCGCGCGCCAGATAGAAGCGGTGCGCCGTTTCGGTCGAGACCAGCTTGCACTGCGAGTTGCCGCGCTCCGCGGCCCGTCTTTCTAGCGCTTTCAAAAGCGCGGTGCTGGCGCCGCGAAAACGCGCCTTTGGCGAAACATAGTTCAGCGTGATCTCGCCGTCGTTCCTGACTGAACCGACCGCGAGAATCGCTTTACCCTCGACAGCAGCCAGGAGCGAGGCGCCGGGATCGGCGAGCCACGCCGCAAAATGCTCAGGGGTTTTGTTGGCGAGCCAACGCTTGAGAACCTCGGGATCGTTGTGATGATCGGCGGACGCAAAGCTCGGCGATGGATGTCGCGCATCACCTCGCAAGCCGCCACCGCATCCGCCGGCGTTGCATCGCGAACGATCACGCCGCCTCGAGATCGAGGTCGGCCCAAACAGGGACGTGGTCGGACGGCTTCTCCCAGGCGCGCACATAGCTATCGATGCCGACATCGATCAGCCGGTCGCTGGCCTGCGGGGACATCAGGAGATGATCGATCCGCAGGCCCCAGTTCTTCTGCCAGGCGCCGGCCTGGTAATCCCAGAAGGTGTACTGGCCGGGCGCCTCGTTGACCGCACGCAGCGCGTCGGTGAGGCCGAGGCCGAGCAGGGCCTGGAAGCTTTCGCGCGTCTCGGGACGGAACAGCGCGTCGCCGACCCAGGCCGGCGGGATTATAGACGTCCTCAGCCGCCGGAATGACGTTGAAGTCGCCAGCCAGGATCAGCGGCTCCTCTGCCTTCAGCCGTTCCTTCGAATACTCAAGAAGCCGCGACATCCATTTGAGCTTGTAGGGGTATTTGTCGGTGTTGGCGGGGTTGCCGTTGGGCAGATAGAGGCAGGCGATGCGCAGCGCGCCGCTTTTGAGCGTCACCACGCCTTCGAGGAAGCGCGCATGGTCGTCGGCATCGTCGCCGGGCAGGCCGGATTTGCTCTCGTCGAATGGCAGCTTCGACAGCAGCGCCACCCCGTTGAAGCCCTTTTGGCCGTGGGTGACGACGTTGTAGCCGAGCGACTTCGATCTCGAGCCGCGGGAAGGCGTCGTCGGTGCATTTGATTTCCTGCAGGCAGGCGATGTCCGGCTGCGTCTCCTTCAGCCACGCCATCACAGGTTCGATTCTTTGCCGGATCGAATTGACGTTCCAGGTCGCGATGCGCATTGGCTCGTGAGTGTCAGATCGAGAAGCTGGTGCCGCAGCCGCAGGAGGCGGTGGCGTTCGGATTGTTGACGCGGAAGGACGCGCCGATCAGATCGTCGACGAAATCGACCTCCGAACCGCTAAGGAACGGCACCGAGGCCGGATCGATCAGGACCACCGCGGCGTCGCGCTCGATCACGAGGTCATCGGCCGCCTTGTCGTGGTCGACGTCGAATTTGTACTGGAAGCCGGAGCAGCCGCCGCCCTCGACCGAGATGCGCAGCATGGCGCCGCCGCCCTCCTTGCCGAGGATTTCGCCGATGCGGCGGGCAGCCCGCTCGCTGATGGTGACGTCGGTGGTCATGAGTTACGTTGCTCCAATTCCCGCGTCATAGTTATGTGCGAAAGGCGTTGGAATCAAACCTCTTTGGGGATCAATACACCGTGTCGGTCGGAATGGCTGCCCCCCGCGCGCTCTATGCCTGCGACCCCGACCGGAGCCGGGGCCGGCTGTTCCCCGAGCCGCCGAGCCGCACCCGCAGCCCGTTCCGGCGCGATTGCGACCGGGTGATCCATTCCACCGCGTTCCGCCGACTGAAGCACAAGACGCAGGTGTTCGTCTTCCACGAGGGCGACCATTACCGCACGCGGCTGACCCATTCGCTGGAGGTGGCGCAGATCGCGCGTGCGCTGGCGCGCCAGCTCGGGCTCGACGAGGACCTCACCGAGACCTTGGCGCTGGCGCATGATCTCGGCCATCCCCCGTTCGGTCACGCCGGCGAGCGCGCGCTCGATGCGTGCCTGAAGTCGCATGGCGGTTTCGATCACAACGCGCAGACATTGCGGGTGGTGACCGCGCTGGAGCATCGCTACCCCGATTTCGACGGGCTCAATCTGACCTGGGAATCGCTCGAAGGCATCGTCAAGCACAATGGACCGCTGACCGACCGCAGTGGTACGCCGCTCGGCGGTCACCGCGTTCCAATCGGCATCGCCGACTACGTCAAGACCCACGACCTCGAACTCTCGAGCTTCGCTTCGCTGGAAGCACAGGTCGCGGCGATCGCCGACGACATCGCCTATGACGCCCACGATATCGACGATGGCCTGCGCGCCGGCCTTTTCGCCATCGACGATCTCAAGGTAATGCCGCTGTTAGCGGAGATGATCGGCGAGATCGACGCGCATTATCCTGCCCTGGATCAGGACCGGCGTGGCGCCGAGCTGGTGCGCGAGTTGATTTCGTATTTCATCGGCTCAGTGGTGTCAGAGGCGCGCAAGCGGCTCGATGCTGCGCATCCGATGTCGCCGGATGACGTCAGGCATTACGACGGGCAACTGGTCGCTTTCGCGCCCGCCGTGGCCGCGGCGGAAACTGCGATCAAGGCGTTCCTGAAGCAGCACATGTACCGCCATCCCCGCGTGATGCGGGTGATGAGTGAGGCCGAGGACATCGTGGCCAATCTGTTCGCGCGCTACCTCGGAGATCCCGCAGCACTGCCGGCCGAATGGCAGGACGGGATTGCAAGGGAAAGCGAGGCGGCGCGCGCGCGGCGGATCGGCAATTTCATCGCGGGGATGACCGACCGCTTTGCGCTGACCGAGCACCAGCGGCTTTTTGACTCGACCCCGGAATTGCGTTAGGCGGCGGCCATGCCTGAGAAAGCGCGATCCCGTCATCTGTTTGCCGACGTGCTGACGCGCGTGCACGCGATCTGCGCGGCGCTCGCGAAAGAAGGCAATTGGCCCGAGGGGACAGATTTTTCCCGCGTCGTGGTCGAGCCCCCGCGCGACGCCAGCCATGGCGACATGGCGACCAACGCCGCGATGGTGCTGGCCAAAGACGCGAAAGCGAAGCCGCGCGATCTCGCCGAGACGATCGCCGCGAAGCTGCGCTCTGAAGATCTCGTCGAGAAGGTCGATATCGCCGGGCCCGGATTCATCAACCTGACGCTGAAGCCCGTGGCATGGACCGATGCGTTGCGCACCGTGTTGCGCGAGGCCGAAGGTTACGGCCGGCTGCCTCCGAAAGTAGGCGCGCCCAAGGTCAACGTCGAATATGTCTCGGCCAATCCGACCGGGCCGATGCATGTCGGCCATTGCCGCGGCGCCGTGTTTGGTGATGCGCTATGCAGCCTGCTGCAATTCGCCGGTCATGACGTGACGCGCGAATATTACATCAACGATGCCGGTGCCCAGGTCGACGTGCTCGCGCGTTCGGCGTTCCTGCGTTATCGCGAGGCGCTTGGCGAGACCATCGGCGCGATCCCGGAAGGACTCTATCCTGGCGATTATCTGAAGCCGGTCGGCGAGGCGCTCAGAGCCGAGCATGGCGACAAGCTGCGCGCCATGAACGAAGCACAATGGCTGCCGATCGTGCGCGCCAAGGCGATCGCCATGATGATGGACGAGATCAAGGGCGATCTCGCCGCGCTCAACATCAGGCATGATGTGTTCTTCTCAGAGCGTTCGCTGATCGAGGGCGGCAACAACAAGGTTGCCGAGACCATCGACTTCCTGCGCGAGCGCGGCGACGTCTATACCGGCCGGCTGCCGCCGCCGAAAGGCGAGTTGTCCGAAGATTGGGAGGACCGCGAGCAGTTGCTGTTCCGCGCCACCGCCTATGGCGACGACGTTGACCGTCCACTGATCAAGTCGGACGGCTCCTACACCTACTTCGCCTCCGACATCGCCAATCACAAGGACAAGTTCGATCGCGGCTTCGCCGATCTGATCGACGTGTTCGGCGCCGATCACGGCGGCTACATCAAGCGCACGCAGGCTGCCGTGAAGGCCGTGACGGAGGGGCGGGCGACGGTCGACATCAAGATCGTCCAGCTGGTGAGGCTGCTCCGCAACGGCGAGCCGGTGAAGATGTCGAAGCGCTCGGGCGATTTCGTCACGCTGCGCGAGGTCGTCGACGAGGTCGGCAACGATGCCGTCCGCTTCATGATGCTCTATCGCAAGAACGATGCGTTGCTGGATTTCGACCTCGCCAAGGTGATCGAGCAATCGCGCGACAATCCCGTGTTCTATGTTCAGTACGGCCACGCCCGTGGACATTCGATCTTCCGCAATGCCCGCGAGGATGTGCTGGCCGATCTGCCGCATGAGGGGCAGGCGAGGGTAGCCTATCTGGCAAGGGCATCGATCGAGCGGTTGACCGATCCGGCCGAGCTCGACCTGCTCAAACGGCTCGCGCTTTACCCCAGAATGATCGAGGCCGCATCGGCCGCGCATGAACCGCATCGAATCGCGTTTTACCTCTATGATCTCGCCAGTGAGTTCCACGCGCTTTGGACAAAGGGCCGGGATTTGCCCTATTTACGCTTCATTAACAAAGATGATGCAGACCTTACCAAGGCGCGGCTGGCCATGGTTCAGGGGGTCGTCTCGGTGCTGGCGTCGGGGCTCACTATTTTGGGCGTCCACGCACCCGACGAAATGCGCTAGTCTGGCGCCGGCGGCCGCCCGCATGGGCTTTGGGGGCTCATCGGTTCCAGGACCGGTTCGCGTGCAAGAGTTGTGGGGGCTCTTTCCCGTAGGGGACGCATCACGACGATGGCTGATCGATATCAGGGCAGACCTTTCCCCGCCGACGATGATGATCGCGGCGGCGATCAGCATGATTCCGGCGGCAGCGATCCGCTCGCCGAGCTCGCGCGGCTGATCGGGCAGACCGATCCGTTCGGCGGCGCCGGCAAGTCGAACGCGGCGCCTCCGCCGCCGGTACCGCGCGCGGCCCCACGCTACGAGCCGCCGCGATACGAAGAGCCGCAGTACGAAGAACCGCAATACGAAGAGCCGGTGGAAGAAGAGCTGGCGCCGCCTCCCGGTCCTCCCGCCTGGATGCAGCGCGCGAACGTCCGCGCCGTGCCGCAGCCTGAAGTTCCCGAGCAGGAGGACGTTCCGAGCGCGGTTCACCCGCTGCGCAGACACGCGCTGCCCGCGCCGCAATACGAGGACTATCCCGAGGAGCAGGCCTATCAGGAGGCCGAGCAGCAACACGCCGATCCCTCGCGCTATGACGACGCGCTCTATGGTCAGCTTCAGGGTGGCGGGCAGGACTATCAGCGCGACGCCGCCTATCCCGACGATCCCTATGCCTACCAGGACGGTTACGAGGACGAACCCGAGCCTGCTCGCAAGCGTGCCGGCGGCCTGCTGACGGTTGCCGCGGTGCTCGCGCTCGCCGTCGTCGGCACGGGTGCGGCATTCGCCTATCGCGCCTATGTCGGCGGACCCAAGAGCGGCGACCCGCCCATCATCAAGGCCGACAACGCGCCGACCAAGGTCATACCCGCGTCCGCCGATCCCGCAAGCAAGACGCCTGATCGCATGCCGCTCGGCGACGGCTCCGAGAAGATCGTGCCGCGCGAGGAAAAGCCGGTCGACGTCAACGCCAATAATGGCGCGCCGCGCGTGGTGTTCCCGCCGCTCACGCCCAACGCCAATCCGCCACCGCCGGCAAGCGTGGCGACATCAGCGCCGCCGCCATCTGCCGCCGTGCCGACCAACGGCACCTTGCCGAGCAGCGAGCCGCGCAAGATCAAGACGCTGTCGGTGCGCGGCGATCAGGCCGACGCCGGTCCTGCACCCGCTCCAGCGCCTGCTGCAAAGTCGGCGAAGTCCGCTGCCACCACACCGCGCAACGCGCCGCCATCAGCGGCGGTCGGCAACGCGCCGCTTTCGCTGGCCCCGGATGCGCAGGCCTCAGCTCCGGCTCCCGAACGTCGTGTCGCGACCCTGCAGCCGCCGCCGGGAGCCCCCAACGCACCGACCAATCCTGGCGCCACGACGGCCGGCGGTGGCTATCTGGTGCAAGTCTCGTCGCAAAAGAGCGAGAGTGATGCGCAAGCCTCCTACAAGGCGCTGCAAGGCCGCTATCCGGCCGTGCTCGGATCGCACACCCCGCTGATCAAGCGCGCCGATCTCGGCGACAAGGGCGTCTTCTACCGCGCCATGGTCGGCCCCTTCGGCACGCCGGAAGAGGCGAGCCAGTTCTGCGGCAACCTGAAGACGGCCGGCGGGCAGTGCGTCGTCCAAAGGAATTGACGGCGGTTTCCTTGACCCCCTCGCGCACTGCGGGCTAATCGGCCGGGCATGGCTCGTGCATTCATCACAGGGACTTCCGGCACCACGCTCACCGCTGAGGAGCGCGCGTTCATCGCGGCCCAGCGCCCGTGGGGTTTCATCCTGTTCAGGCGGAACATCGACAATCCCGCGCAAGTGACCGCTTTGGTTCGTGAAATGCGCGACGCCGCGGGCGCGCCGGACGCGCCTGTCCTGGTCGATCAGGAGGGCGGGCAGGTGCAGCGTTTCCGTCCGCCGCATTGGCCGAACTATCCGGCCGGCGCCGCCTTCGGGCAGCTCTATGACATCGATTCGAAGCTCGGCCTGCAGGCCGCCCGCCTCAGCGCCCGGCTCATCGCCGACGACCTGCTGCGGATGGGGGTGACCGTCGATTGTCTGCCGTTGGCGGATGTGCCGGTTCCCGGCGCCGATGGCGTCATCGGCGATCGCGCTTATGGCGACGAGCCGAACAAAGTGGCTGCGATCGCGCGGGCGGTTACGGAGGGCCTAGAGCAGGGTGGCATCTTACCGGTGCTGAAGCACATTCCCGGCCACGGTCGCGCCACCGCCGATAGCCATCTTGCGCTTCCGACCGTCGATACGCCAAGGGAGCAGCTCGAAAGAACCGATTTTGCCGCGTTCAAGCCCTTGGCGGACCTGCCGATGGCGATGACGGCGCATGTTGTGTTTTCCGCGATCGATGCTGCCCAACCGGCCACGACTTCTGCGACAATGATCGAACGGGTGATTCGCGGCTTGATCGGGTTCCAGGGTCTGTTGATGAGTGATGATGTCGGGATGAACGCGCTGGCCGGATCGATCGGCGAGCGCAGCCGGGCGCTGATATCAGCCGGATGCGACATCATTCTGCATTGCAGTGGCAAGCTGGACGAGATGCAGGAAGTCGCCCGCGAGGCGCCCGAATTGTCGGGCAAGGCTTTGATGAGGGCGCAGCAGGCGTTGGCTGCGCGCAAGCCTCCGCAGCCGTTCGATAGGGCGGCGGCGAAGGCCGAACTCGATGCGCTGATCGGTCGATTGGGAGCGGTGGCATGACCGCGGAGATTTTGTCATTCGAGACGGGACGGCCGGCCGAGCTTGCCGAGGGCGAGCCGTCGCTGGTCGTCGATGTCGAGGGCTACGAAGGCCCGCTCGATCTGCTGCTTGCGCTGGCGCGGCAGCAGAGGGTTGACCTCTCAAAAATTTCGATCCTGGCGCTGGCCAATCAATATCTGCAGTTCATCGAGGCGGCGCGAAAGATCCGGCTGGAGCTCGCCGCCGACTATCTCGTGATGGCGGCCTGGCTCGCTTTTCTGAAGTCGCGCCTGCTGCTGCCGGAGCCGCCGGCCGCCGAAGGCCCGAGCGCCGAGGAGATGGCGACCGCGCTTGCCAACCGGTTGCGCCGGCTGGAGGCGATCCGCGAGGCCGCCAACCGCCTGATGAACCGCCCGCAGTTGAAGCGCGAGGTGTTCCCGCGCGGCAATCCCGAGACGATCGCCCATATCCGCCATCCCCATTACACGGCGACGCTGTTCGATCTCTTGACCGCTTATGCCGCGCAGCGCCAGCAGCGCGTGCTGGCTTCGGTGCATCTCGCCAAGCGCACGGTGTGGTCGCTGACGGAAGCCCGCGCCTCACTGGAGCGCTTGATCGGGCTTGCCGAGGACTGGAGCTGTCTCGACGAGTATCTGCTCGCCTATGTCGTCGATCCCTCGCAGAAGGCGACGGTGTTTGCGTCGAGCTTTGCCGCAGCACTCGAGCTGGTGCGCGAAGGCGAGATGGAGCTGAACCAGAAAGAGGCGTTCGCGCCGCTTTATTTTCGCAAGCGCGCGCCGCAACCGACTGACGCTGCGCCGTCCGCGGACCTGTAATTCAATAAGGAGACGCTGCCATGGCAAGCCTGGCGGAGAAACGCATGGACGACGCCGAGGACACGCCACCCACCGCGCGGCCGGAAGAGCTGCGCCTCCTCGAAGCGCTGTTGTTCGCCTCCACCGAACCGCTCGATCAGGCGACGCTTGCCAAGCGCATGCCCGACGGCGTCGACATCAAGGCCGCGCTTGCGCAATTGCAGGCGGAGTATGTTTCGCGCGGCGTCAATCTGGTTCGGATCGCCAACAAGTGGATGTTCCGCACGGCCGGCGATCTCGCCTGGCTGATGACCCGCGAGAGCACGGAGACGCGGCGGCTGTCGCGCGCGGCGATCGAGGTGCTCGCGATCATCGCCTATCACCAGCCGGTGACGCGCGCCGAGATCGAGGAAATCCGCGGCGTGATCACGTCAAAGGGAACGCTCGATGTGCTGCTGGAAACCGGATGGATCAGGCCGCGCGGGCGCCGCAAGACCCCGGGTCGGCCGCTGACCTTCGGAACCACGGAGACTTTCCTGTCGCAGTTCAGTCTCGAGGCACTCGGCGACTTGCCGGGTCTGGAGGAATTGAAGGGAACGGGCTTGCTGGATTCACGCCTGCCGACCGGATTCAATGTTCCGACGCCATCGGATGATCCGGCGCTGCGCGAGGATGAAGACCCGCTCGAGGTCGGCGATCTCGATCTGGCGCTGGCGCCCGCGGTCGAGCCGGAAAAAGGCGACGAAGACTAGTTCCGAGCGCGCCTCTCACGGCAATTAACGGTAGCCATAATACGTAAGCCCTGCAGCGATTTGCCGGGGTTGAGGTCCTTGTTTTTGACACCCCGCGGGCCTACGTTCCGTCCTAAAGAACGGCCGGAAGATCGGCCATTTCCCGTTTGGAGGGTTGCAGGATGGGTTCGCTTAGCATTTGGCACTGGATCGTGGTGATCGCAGTCGTCCTGCTGCTGTTCGGCCGCGGCAAGATTTCGGATCTGATGGGTGACGTTGCCCAGGGCATCAAGGCCTTCAAGAAGGGCATGAAGGACGATGAGACCGCGTCCGACAAGACCGAGCCCGTGAAGTCCATCGATCACAATGCTGCGTCGCCCTCGGCAGCTCGACAGGACGTCGGCAGCAAGGCGGTCTGAACCCGGCCCGATCCGACGCAGGCGCCTTCATTTTCCGGAAGGCAAGCGGCTTCGCGTGAGCGGAAACTTTCATGTTCGACATCGGCTGGAGTGAAATCGTCGTCATCGCGGTCGTCGCGCTGATCGCGATTGGCCCGAAGGAATTGCCGGGCGTGCTGCGCATGGTCGGACAATGGATGGGCAAGGCGCGCAAGATGGCCGCCGAATTCCAGGGCCAGTTCCAGGAAGCGATGCGCGAGGCCGAGATGGCCGACCTCAAGAAGAGCTTTGACGAGGTCAAGGAGGCTGCGACCGGCCTGACCAGCGGCGGCCTTATGAGCTCGCTGCAGAAGGACGTGACCGACTCGCTCCGGATCGACGATATCGACAAGCCCGCGGCTGCGATCGAGCCACCGGCCACGCCGACCGAGCCGGCAGCGCCGACGCCGGAGACCTTTGTCGAGGCCGAAACCCACGCGGCCGGCGAACCGCTTGCGATCACGAGCGAGGTTCAGCCGCAGGACAACGCTGTGCACGCAACCGACACCGTCAAGGACGCCAAAGCGTCATGAGCGACGCCGACATCGAGGCCAGCAAAGCGCCGTTGATGGATCACCTGATCGAGCTCCGCTCGCGGCTGATCAAGGCGCTGCTCGGCTTCGGCGTCGCCTTCATTTTCTGCTTCTTCTTCGCCAAGCAGATCTACAATGTGCTGGTCTGGCCGTTCGTGTGGGTCGCCGGCGCCGAGAATTCGAAATTCATCTATACCGCGCTGCTGGAATATTTCATCACCCAGCTCAAACTCGCGCTGTTCGGCGCCGGCTTCATCTCGTTTCCGATCGTCGCAACGCAGATCTATAAATTCGTGGCGCCCGGCCTTTACAAACATGAGCGCAACGCGTTCAGGCCATATCTGATCGCGACTCCCGTGTTCTTCGTGCTCGGCGCGGCGCTGGTCTATTTCGTCGTGCTGCCGATGCTGATCCGCTTCTCGCTCGGCATGCAGCAGACGGCCGGTCCCGAAACCGCGCAGATCGCGCTGTTGCCCAAGGTCGGCGAATATCTGTCGCTGATGATGTCGCTGATCTTCGCCTTCGGGATCGCCTTCCAGCTTCCGGTGATCCTGACCTTGCTGGGCCGGATCGGTATCGTCACTTCGAAGATGCTGCGCGAAAAGCGCCGCTATTTCATCGTGGTCGCCTTCATCATCGCGGCGGTGCTGACGCCGCCGGACGTACTGAGCCAGGCCTCGCTGGCGATCCCCTTGCTCGCGCTCTATGAGGGCTCGATCATCGCGGTGAAGATGGTGGAGAAGAAGGCCGCGGCCGCGCAGGCCTCGTCTAGCACCGGCGCCCCGCCGGCGGCCAATCCCGCCGAGTGAGGGGCGCCTTTCGCCTATCATCGCTGTGATTTGTCGTGCCCGGGCTTGACCGGGGCATCCACCAATTGATCTAAGGCACACCGGTTCAGGAATTGCCCCGATGCACGACATCAAATCGATCCGCGACAATCCGCAAGCTTTTGACGCCGCCCTGAAGCGGCGCGGGCTTGCGCCGATGTCGGCGTCGCTATTGGCGATCGACGAGAAGCGTCGCGCGGCGATCCTTGCGTCCGAGCAGGCGCAGGCGCGGCGCAATTCCGCATCGAAGGAGATCGGCGAAGCCAAGAAGGCGAAGGATGAGGCTCGGGCCGCGAAGCTGATGGCCGAGGTCGCCGAGCTCAAGACCACGCTGCCACAACTCGAACAGGCCGCCAAAACGGCTGACGAAGAACTGGCGAAGGAGATCGCGCCGATCCCGAACCTGCCATTACCCGCGCCCGAAGTGCCCGATGGGGCCGACGAGCACGGCAATGTGCAGCGTCACGTCTTCGGTAAGGCGCGGACTTATGGCTTTGCGCCGAAGGCGCACGACGATCTCGGAGTTGAACTCGGCCTGATGGACTTCGAGGCTGCCGCCAAGCTCTCGGGCGCGCGTTTCGTCGTGCTGAGGAAGAAGTTGGCACGGCTCGAACGGGCCATCGGCCAGTTCATGCTCGATCTGCACACGAACGAACACGGCTATAGCGAGATCAACCCGCCGCTATTGGTGCGCAATGAGGTGATGTTCGGCACCGGGCAGCTGCCGAAATTCGAGGACGATCAGTTTTGGGCCGTTCGCGGTGAACTCATCTTGGCGCCAGACGAGCGCCTGAAGACAGAACGTCTCGGTTTGATTCCGACCGCCGAGGTTTCGCTCACAAACCTCGTCCGTGAATCCATCGTCGACGAAAAAGAGCTGCCGATGCGCGTCACCGCGCTGACTCCATGCTTCCGCGCAGAGGCGGGCGCCGCCGGGCGCGACACCCGTGGCATGATCCGGCAACATCAGTTCACCAAGGTCGAGCTGGTTTCGATCACCACGCCCGAAACCAGCAAGGACGAGCTCGAACGGATGCTCGCCTGCGCTGAAGAAGTGTTGAAGCAGCTCGACCTGCATTACCGCGTGATGACTTTGTGTGCAGGCGACATGGGCTTCTCGGCGCAGAAGACCTATGACATCGAGGTCTGGCTGCCGGGGCAGGGTGACGGCGGGGCCTATCGCGAAATTTCGAGCTGCTCGGTGTGTGGCGAATTCCAGGCGCGCCGGATGGATGCGCGTTATCGTGGGCCGGACGGCAAGCCGCGCTTCGTGCACACGCTGAACGGTTCGGGCACCGCGGTCGGCCGCGCGCTGATCGCGGTCATGGAAACCTACCAGCAGCAGGGCGGTTCGATCGCGATTCCGGACGTATTGCAGCCCTATATGGGCGGACTGAAGCTAATCGAACACGAAAAATAAAATTCTCGCCGGTGCTGCGCGTTCGATGTTGCGTGCGCACAAGTCAGCGGTATGTTCGTTGCACTGCGACGAAATGAGTACCGATGGCCCTGCATCGCGACATTTACTGGGTTGGAAGACAATGGGCCGTCACCGGTTTCGGGATACAGGCGATCGACCAGCGCCTGAAGGGTAGTTTCGATATCGAAGTGTCCCGCGTATGGGATGAGATCGCCGTCGAGCGCACCCGCGCGCTGGCCTGGCTGAACGCGCCGGATTTTGACAAGGCGATCGAGATCGCGCGCGCCCGCTATCCGGAACCGGCGCGCAAGAAACTGCCGCTGGTCGAAAGCGTGCTGAAAATGATTCAGCCGGCGGCTGCGGAGCCCCAAAAGGTCGAACCGCCGCCGTTAGCCGCGGAGCCCGTAGAAGCGGAGCCGGTAGAAGAGGCGCCCATCGCGGTGACGTCATTGCCGCTGCCCGTCGATCCATTGCTCGCCATTCGCATGGAGCAGGCGCCTGCGAAATTCCTGAACATGTGGCGCGTCCGTTAGCGCATGATCCGGAAAAGCGTGTAGCGGTTTTCCGATGAGATCATGCGCAAACAATAAACGTCCCCAGAGTCAGTTCTGCGGGGTCGGCGACGGCGAGCTGCCTGGAAATTGGTAGTTTCGATAGTACTGGCCGAGGCCGGGAGGCGCGGCCATCGCCGGCGTTTTCCGGCGGGCGACGACGCAGTTGCCGTTGTGGGTGCGGACCATGCCGTGGCCACAGGCGTGGTGATGCTCGCCGTCGTCGGTGTCCTTGGTCTCTTTCGGCTTGGCTTTCGGCTCGGGCTCCGGCGTTGCAGCGGGTGCGACCGCCGACACCGAGATGCATTTACCGTCGCGCATCTCGGTCGAGATCGGGCAGCGCTTCGGCACGCATTTGCCGTTGGTGAATTCGAGCGCATAGGTCTCGCCGGACATGATGACCTGCCTGTTGCAGGTGCAGGTGCCGCTCACGGAGAGCTCGCCGCCCTGGCAATTCGCGGCATCGGTCCGCACGCAGGTCCCGCCGCTGCCGCCGCCAAGGGGCGGCATGACCGCGTAACCCGAGGGACAAACGCATCGACCGTTGGACGCGCTGCCGCCGTCGCAAACCATAGGCTCGTCGGGCTTGCGGGTCGCCTGCTGCGGAAGCGGCGGCGGGATCGGTGGGGCAACCGCCGCGGGTACGATGCCCGGTGTCGCCGGCGTGCTGATCGAGGCATCGGCGGTGCAGCGTCCGCCCTCCAGATGCATGTTGATCGGACAGGTGCACTGGCCGGACAGGCTGCGCGTTCCATCCATGCAGGGAGGCGCGGCGGAGGTGGGCGCCACCGGAGGCAGGGGCGGGGGCGCCTGCGAGGGCTTCGCCACGCACGTGCCGTTCTTGAACTCCTGCCAGGGAAAGCACTGGCTCGGGTCCGATTGCGCAATCGCCGGAAACGAACTGAAAAAAGCAAGCCAGCTCAATATGACGGCAGCGGCTGAAAAGCGGGTCATGCCTCAAACCCCGGTGCCTTCCCAAACAGGCGAAAAGTAATAGCAACGAAATCCTCTCCGCAATACAGCCAAAGCTCACCTTGCTGTGTGATCTGGGCGACATTCACGGTCTTTTTGCCCGATATCGGCCGGTTTGCCTCGGCAGGCGGCAACGGATAAGACGGCGCGGCAATGCGAATCCTCTGCACCAATGACGACGGCATCCATGCCCCCGGCCTCAAGGTGTTGGAGGAGATCGCCCGCGAGCTATCCGACGATGTCTGGGTGGTGGCGCCCGAGCTCGATCAGTCCGGCGTCTCGCACTCGCTGTCGCTCAACGATCCCCTGCGCTTGCGCGAGATCGGACCGCAGCACTTTGCCGTCCGCGGCACGCCGACCGACTGCGTGATCATGGGCGCTCACCACATCCTCAAACCCACCAGGCCCGACATCGTGCTCTCGGGCGTCAATCGCGGCCGCAACGTCGCCGAAGACGTGGTCTATTCCGGCACCATTGCCGGCGCCCTCGAAGGCACGATTCTCGGCCTGCCGTCGTTCGCGCTGTCACAAGAGTTTTCGCTGGAGACGCGCGGCAAGCCGCTGTGGGAAACCGCACTGAAATTCGGCCCCTCCATCCTGCGCAAGGTGATCGAGGCCGGCATTCCCAGGAATACGGTGATCAACATCAACTTCCCGGCCTGCCCGCCGGAGCAGGTGGTTGGCATCCGCGTCACCCGGCAGGGCAAGCGCAATCTCGGCTTCCTCAAGATCGATGAGCGCCGCGACGGCCGCGGCAATCCCTATTTCTGGATCGGCTTCGAGCGCGCGGCGATGATGGACAAGCCCGCGGAGGGCACCGATCTTGCCGCGCTTGCGGCGCGCTACGTCTCGGTGACGCCGCTCAGGCTCGACCGCACGGACGAAGCGTTCTCGGAAGAGCTGTCGGATCTATTGAAATAGAAAGATCAGGCCGCCGCGCTCTTGAGCGTGCTGTCGATCATCTTGCTCAAGGTCTCCAGCTGGAACGGCTTCTGCAGCGCCGGGCGGTCGCGATATTCCTCAGGCAGGCCGGAGGAGCCGTAGCCGGTTGCGAAGATGAAGGGCCGGCCGCGCGCCTTGAGCAGATCGGCGACCGGCGAGATCACCTTGCCGTTGACGTTGACGTCGAGAATCGCGAGATCGAAATACGTGCTCTGGGCAAGCCGCATCGCTTCGCCAATCTCACCTGCCTCGGCTGCGACCGTATAGCCCAGCTCGCTCAGCATGTCGGCGACCATCATCCTGATCATGACCTCGTCTTCGACGAGGAATACAGAACCGCGCGGCGGGCGCGTGGTGGTCATGATATCGGTCCCTTGTCCATCCGATTCACGTTGGCAAATATGGCTGTTTGGTGCAATGGCCACGATAGCAGTAGACATGCGCAACCCATCGCTGCGGTTAGCAAATGATCACCTCGCGCCATAACGTCAAGGCTGGGGTTCAGGTTCCGGCGTTCGGAACAAGGCAGGACGGCAAGACTCGCTTAAAACGGGTGCAGATGGCTCGGACCGGTTGGCGAATCAGGCGCCGGCGAGCATTGGACAACTGAGATGCCTCCTCCGGAAAAAATGATGTTTCAGCTGACCCTGCGACGGCGGGGAATCAGCGATCAGGCGGTGCTGCGCGCCATGGAGGAGGTGCCGCGGGAGGCCTTTGTCGAGGAGGGCGACCGGAAGGACGCCTATCGCGACAGCGCGCTCGGGATTGCCTGCGGCCAGACCATCAGCCAGCCCTTTGTGGTGGCCTACATGACCGAGCAGTTGCAGCTGCAGAAGAGCCACCGGGTGCTCGAGATCGGCACCGGCTCGGGTTATCAGGCGGCCGTGCTGGCGCAGCTCGCTGGCCAGGTGGTCACGGTCGAACGTTTCCGCGCTCTGGCCGACGCCGCACGCCGGCGGCTGGAGAAACTGCACTGCAGCAATGTCGAGGTTGTCCTCGCCGACGGTCTCAGCCTTCCGGCCGAACTCGGTGCCTTCCACCGCATCATGGTCACGGCGGCGATGGTGGAGATCCCGCAAGCGCTGCTCGACCGGCTGGAGGTAGAGGGCGTCTTGATCGCGCCGGTCGGACCGCACCATGGCGTGCAGACGCTCATTCGCGTCGTCAGGACGGCGGCAGGCTTCGACCGCAGGGAGCTGGTCGACGTGCGTTTTGTCCCGGCGCTTCCGGGGATTGCGCGGGAGCTTTGAGGCACCGCATGAGCTTTCCGAACCGTCCGGTGAGCCATCCGCAAATTCCCGGATTAGCTTGTCCGCCAACACCTTATTGGTGGGCTTAAGCGGTTATTTACTCGGGACGTGTTTACTCAAAACGAACGTTTGTAGCGTGCGAGTGAGTAACCATGTCAGGTGTTGCCGAGTTCTCTGGCTCGCGCCGGGTGCCGCAAATTGCGGCGCTGGCGCTGATCGCATTCGCCGTGGCTGGTTGCAGCGCCGACATGACGTCGCGCTTCCAGCAAAGCTCCATCGCCAATCCCTTCGGATACCAGGGTGAAGCCACCGGCTCGGTGCCGGCGGCCGCACCTGCGCCGCAGGTCGAGCAGCGTGAGCTGCCGCAATATTCGCGGCCGCACTCGCAGGTTCAGTCATCGGCCTTGCCGCCCGCTGTTGCCGCGCCGCAAACCACAGCCGCTGCGAGCCAGGGCGTGTCCGGAGGCGGCCGCGGGCTTGCCTCCTATGCGCCGCCGGCCAAGCCGAAGCTCGAGACCACAGGCACAGTGGCGCCGCGTTCGGTCGCGGCCACCCATCCGCAAGCCGCGGGCACCACCATCATCGTCGGCACCAGCGATACGCTGGATGTGCTGGCGCAGCGCTATCATGTGACGTCAGCCGCGATCCTTGCCGCCAATGGCTACAAGGGCCCGCGCACGCTGTCGCCCGGCCAGCAGCTGATCATCCCGAATGCGAGCACTGCAGCGGCTCCCGTTGCAGCAGCTCCAGCGACCAAGCCGGTCGCAAGCGCGGCCAGTGTACATGTGGTCAACCACGGTGACACGCTCGCCGGCGTCGCGCATCGCAACCACATCTCGGTCAGCGAGCTTGCCAAGGCCAACAATCTCGATGCCAACGCGCCGCTGAAGCAGGGCACGCGACTGACCGTGCCCGCGAAGATGGCCGAAGCCGCTCCGATTGCAGCTCAGCCGGTTGCCGCCGTCCAGCCTCTCCCGACCACGACGATCGGCGGACCCAAGCTTGCGGCTGCCGGGTCCATCGGCCCCCAGCAGAGCGCGCGCTATGCGCAGGCCAATCCGGCGCCCGAGCCGGTTGAAGCTACGCCTGCTCCGAAGCCGGCCGAAACCACCAGCGCGTTGCCGACTTTCCGTTGGCCGGTGCGCGGCAAGGTCATCACCGGCTACGGCGCCAAGACCAACGGCAAATCCAATGACGGCATCAACGTCGCCGTGCCCGAGGGCACGCCGGTGAAGGCCGCCGAGGATGGCGTGGTCGCCTATTCCGGCAACGAGCTCAAAGGTTACGGCAATCTCGTCCTGGTTCGGCACTCCAACGGCTACGTTACCGCATATGCCCATGCGAGTGAGCTTTTGGTGAAGCGCGGGGACACCATCAAGCGTGGCCAGGTGATTGCCAAATCGGGTCAGTCGGGAGAGGTGGGGTCGCCGCAGCTCCACTTCGAGATCCGCAAGGGATCTCAGCCCGTCGACCCGCTTCAATTCCTCAACGGGGCGTGAGGCTACTTCCCGCTTAGCCTCACTCCGAGCCGCCCAGCCAGCTCCTGCGTGAACTGCCAGGCGACACGGCCGGAGCGCGAACCGCGCGTGGTCGACCATTCCAGCGCCTCGCGCTCGAGCTCTTCGTCGCCGAGCTTGATGCCATAATGGCCGCAATAGCCGCGGACCATGGCGAGATATTCGTCCTGGCTGCAGCGGTGGAAGCCGAGCCACAGCCCGAAGCGATCCGACAGCGACACCTTCTCCTCGACCGCTTCGCCCGGATTGATCGCGGTCGAGCGCTCGTTCTCGATCATGTCGCGCGCCAGCAAATGTCGGCGGTTCGAGGTGGCGTAGAGGATGACGTTCTCGGGCCGGCCTTCGATGCCGCCTTCCAGCACCGCCTTCAGCGACTTGTAGGAGGCATCGTTGCCGTCGAACGAGAGATCGTCGCAGAACACGATGAAACGATAGTCGGCGGAGCGCAGCAGCTCCATCAGCTCGGGCAGGCTTTCGATGTCCTCGCGATGGATCTCGATCAGCTTCAGCCGCGCGGTGCCCTTGCGGCCGTGATTGATGCTGGCATGCGCGGCCTTCACCAGCGACGACTTGCCCATGCCGCGCGCGCCCCACAGCAGGGCGTTGTTGGCGGGCAGGCCGTTGGCAAAGCGCTCGGTGTTCTCGATCAGGATGTCACGCATCCGGTCGATGCCCTTCAACAGGTCGATGTCGACGCGGCTGACCCGGGGCACCTCGGTCAGCCGTCCGTCGGGGTGCCAGACGAAGGCGTCGGTATTGCCGAACGACTTGGGCGCGAAACCAGCACCAGCGCCGGCGGCGAGATGCGCCGCAATCGTCTCCAACGCCGAGGCGATGCGCTCGGCGGCGTCGCCATGGGCCTCGCCTGTGGGTCGTTTTGCCGCGACTTTTTGCGCAACGCGCGCGGCTGCCCTGGCCGGGCGTTTGGCGGCTGGTTTACGGGGCTTTTTCGACATGCCTCAAGTTCCTGACCGCGCAGCCTTATCGGGCCTTGGCGCCTGCCGCAAGTGAGCCGAAACAAGAGGCCGGGCAGCGTTGCAATTGGGGCGGTGCCAGCTATATTCCGCGCGAATTCCCGAACCGGCCGCGCCTGTGAGAGCGCCACGGCCGGCTCTCTCCCGTCTCACGAGGATTTCCCGATGTTGATTACCCCCGCCTATGCCCAGGCTGCGGCCGGCGGCGATACCAACAGCATGTTGATGTCGCTTCTGCCGTTCGCGCTGATCTTCGTGATCATGTATTTCCTGATTCTGCGCCCGCAGCAGAAGAAGGTCAAAGATCACTCCGAGCTCGTCAAGAATATCCGGCGCGGCGATACGGTTGTCACTACGGGCGGCCTGGTCGGCAAGGTCACCAAGGTGGTCGACGACGACCAGATCGAGTTCGAGATCTCCGACGGGGTTCGCGTCCGCCAGATGCGGCAGATGATCTCGGGCGTTCGCGCCAAGGGCGAGCCGGCCAAGGAAGCGACCCAGGACAATACAGCCTCGAGCTGATCTTTTTCGCGCGGCCTGGGACCAGCCGCGCTTTTCACTCTGACGAGAAAACTCGATGCAGTACCTCACCCGGTGGAAGCCGACGCTCGGCATTATCCTGACCGCACTGATCGTGTGTCTGTGCGCCGTGCCGAACTTCTTCCCCGAAGCCACGGTCAAGGGCTGGCCGCTCTGGGCGCAGCGCCGGATGGTGCTCGGCCTCGACTTGCAGGGCGGTTCGTATCTGCTGCTCGAGGTCGATTCCAGCGACGTGAAGAAAACCCGGCTCAACCAGATCCGCGAGGACGCGCTGCGGACGATGCGCAGCAACAGAATTCAGTTCACTCCGCCGATTGCGATCAAGGGGGACTCGGTGGAAGTCCGCGTCGCCAAGGACGCCGATGTGGAGAACGCGCTGTCGAAGCTGCGCGATCTGTCGCAGCCACTGGGTGGCCTGCTCGGCGGCACGACCCAGCGCGATCTCGACGTGACCAACGCCGGCAACAGCGTGATCCGGCTGAGCATCCCGGATGCTGCGATGAACGATCGCCTGCGCAAGACCATCGAGCAGTCGATCCAGATCGTCGAGAAGCGCGTCAACGAGCTCGGCACCGTCGAGCCGCTGATCCAGCGTCAGGGCAATGACCGCATTCTGGTGCAGGTGCCGGGCCTGCAGGACCCGACCCATCTGAAGGAAATCCTCGGCAAGACCGCCAAGATGGAATTCCGGATGGTCGATACGTCGGTGCCGCCGGATCAGGCGCAACGCAGCAGCGTTCCACCGGACGACGACGCGTTGCCAAACATGTCCAATCCGTCGCTCACCACTGTCGTCAAGAAACAGGTGCTGGTGTCCGGTGGCGACCTCACCAATGCACAGACGGGCTTCGACCAACGCTCCAGCGAGCCCGTGGTCAATTTCCAGTTCAATACCGCCGGCTCACGTAAATTCGCGCAAGCCACCACCGAGAATGTCGGCCAGCCCTTTGCCATCATACTCGACGGCAAGGTGATCTCGGCGCCCGTCATCCGCGAGCCGATCACCGGCGGGCAGGGACAGATTTCGGGCAGCTTCACCGTGCAATCCGCCAACGATCTGGCGGTGCTGCTGCGCGCCGGCGCGCTGCCGGCGCCGCTGACGGTCGTGGAGGAACGCACGGTCGGTCCGGGCCTCGGCCAGGACTCGATCGAGAAGGGCGAGCTTGCGGCCTATGTCGGCGCGATCATGGTGGTCGTCTTCATGCTGGTGACCTACCGCCTGTTCGGCGTCTTCGCCAACGTCGCCGTCATCATCAACGTCGCCATGATCTTCGGCGTGTTGTCGCTGCTCAACGCCACGCTGACCTTGCCGGGTATCGCCGGCGTCGTGCTCACCGTCGGCATCGCGGTCGACTCCAACGTGCTGATCTACGAACGCATCCGGGAGGAACTGCGTAACGGACGCAATCCGATATCGGCGATCGATGCCGGATTTACGCGTGCGCTCGCCACCATCCTCGATTCCAACATCACGACCTTCATCGCCGCCGCCGTGTTGTTCATGATCGGCACCGGACCAGTGCGCGGTTTTGCCGTGACGCTCGGCATCGGCATTATCACAACGGTTTTCACCGCCTTCACCCTGACCCGTCTGATCGTGGCATGGTGGATATGGTGGAAGCGGCCGCAAAGCGTGCCGGTTTGATGCGAGGCCAAAAGTGACTCATTACGTTCTCATTGGCCTTGGCATCTTCATTGTCGTTCTGACGGTCGTCAGCGCGATGGGAATTCTGCCGTCGCTGCGTATCGTTCCCGACAATACCCATTTCGACTTCACCCAGTTCCGGCGGATATCGTTTCCGGTCTCGGCGTTGCTGTCGATCGTCGCGATCACGCTGTTCTTTACCCATGGGCTGAACTTCGGCATCGACTTCAAGGGCGGTACGCTGCTCGAGGTACGCGCCAAGTCCGGTGCTGCCGACCTCGCCTCGATGCGTCAATCGCTGAACGCGCTCGGGCTCGGCGACGTGCAATTGCAGCAATTCGGCGGAGCTGAGGAAGTCTTGATCCGCGTGGCCGAGCAGCCCGGCGGCGACAAGGCGCAGCAGGAAGCGGTCGGCAAGGTCCGCGGCGCGCTCGGCGACAGCGTCGATTACCGGCGCGTCGAGGTGGTCGGCCCGCGCGTATCCGGCGAATTGCTGGCCGGAGGTGTGGCGGGTCTGGGGCTCGCGATCGTAGCGATCCTGATCTATCTCTGGTTCCGGTTCGAATGGCAGTTCGCGCTCGGCGCCATGATCGCCAACGTGCACGATATCGTGCTGACCATCGGCTTCATGTCGATCTCGCAAGTCGATTTCGACCTGACCAGCATCGCTGCGCTGCTCACGATCCTCGGCTACTCCCTGAACGACACCGTCGTCATCTACGACCGAATCCGGGAAATGCTGCGGCGCTACAAGAAAATGCCGATGCCGCAGCTGTTGAACGAATTGATCAACTCGACGCTGTCGCGCTCGATCATCACCCACGTCACGGTGACGCTGGCCTTGCTGGCGCTGCTGTTGTTCGGCGGGCAGGCCATTCACAGCTTCACCGCCGTCATGATGTTCGGCGTGGTGCTGGTCGGCACCTACACCTCGATCTTCATCGCGGCGCCGATCCTGATCTATCTCGGCGTCGGCACGACGCGCGCCGACGCGCCAGATACGCCGCCGAAGAAGTAACGATGGCGATATCCTCGGACGCTCCGCATCTTCCGAGGTCGGCGCCGATCGATGCCTATGGCAAGGGCGGCTTCGCCTTCGCCGGCATGTCGCATCGCGGCTCGCTGCTGTGCCTTCCAGATGCGATCTGGGCCTGGGAGGTGGCGCGGCCGGAGCAGATCGACAGATATTCGCTTGCGCGCGTGTTCGCCGCGGCTAACAGCATCGACACACTGATCGTCGGCACCGGCACCGACATCTGGCTCGCGCCGTCCGATCTGCGAGCGGCGCTGCGGGCGCTGCATGTGACTGTCGATACCATGCAGACGGGGCCGGCGATCCGTACCTACAACGTCATGATGGGCGAGCGGCGGCGTGTCGCGGCCGCGCTGGTGGCGGTGCCATGAGCGTCAAGGACGCGCCGGACTTTTGCGCGGACCTCGTGCGCAGTCACGATTTCGTCCGCTATGCGTCCACGCTGTTCGTGCCCGTGGAGATGCGCCGCCCGCTCCTTGCGCTCTATGCCTTCAACGCCGAGGTGAGCCGCGTTCGCGAGCAGGTCAGCCAGCCCTTGCCCGGCGAGGTCCGTCTGCAATGGTGGACCGACATGCTGCTCGGCGCGGGCCATGGCGGCGTCGAGGGCAATCCCGTCGCGTCCGAGTTGTTGCGGGTCATCCAGAACTTCCGACTGCCGGCCGAGCGGCTAGTGCGCCTGGTCGAGGAGCATCAATTCGACGTTTATAACGATCCGATGCCGACGCAATCGGCGCTGGAAGGTTACGCCAACGACACCTCGTCCACCTTGTTTGCGCTGGCGGGGCGCATCGCGGTGCCGCCGTCCGCGGAACTGGATCATCTCGCGCGCCACGCGGGCCTCGCTCTGGGCTTCGTGCAGGCGATCAATGCGATGCCGCGCGACGCCGCGCGCCGGCAATTGTTCGTGCCGCTGCAACTCCTGGAAAAACACGGCAGCGGCATGGAGCAGGTGTTCGCGGGCAAGCAAACGCCGCAGGCGCGCGCTGCAATCGACGAGTTGATCGCATCGGCGCAGCAGCACCTCGACACGGCACTGGGCCTGCTTGCGGAGATGCCGCCGGAGGTGCGTCCGATCTTCCTGCCGCTGGCGATCGCGCGAGCCGATCTGGCCCGGCTGTCGCGAGCCGACAACGATCCCTTTCTGCCGCATTTTCGATCACGGTTTTCGACCCTTTGGGTGACCTGGCGGGCGTCGCGGTCGGTGCTCTTCAAAGGGAACCGATAGGCCTTTCGGCAGGCTGGACGTTTCTACACCCGGAGCGCTAGGATTCAGCCAAAAGCTCGCCGCGGCCTGCGGGCAAGAAGGGAGGGTGTTATGCGCGAACTGACCCCGGATACCATCACCGACGCCGTCATCGATCAGATGGCGACCACGCCCGACGCGCGCATGAAGGAGATCATGGCCGCGGCCGTGAAGCATCTGCACGCTTTCGCGCGCGAGGTGAACCTGACCCCCGGCGAGTGGATCAAGGGCATCGAGTTCATGACCATGGTGGGCAAGACCTGCACCGCCGCTCGCCAGGAATTCATCCTGCTGTCGGACACGCTCGGGCTCTCTGCGCTGGTCAACGGCCTGCATGACGAGACCGCGCTGGAGGAGGGCACGCATACCAGCCTGCTCGGCCCGTTCTATCGCGAGGCCTCGCCGACACTTGCCGCCGGCAGCCAGATTGCGAAGCACGTCAAACCCGGCACCGAATGCGTGCTTTATGGCCGCGTCAGCGACGTCAACGGCAAGCCACTGGCCGACGCCACCGTCTCGGTCTGGCAGACCAGCGCCGACGGGCTCTATGACATCCAGGAGAACGCCTCCTCGGTGGATTATCGCGGCGTGTTCACGTCAGATGCTGACGGCCTCTATGTCGTGCGCACGGTGAAGCCGCGCGGCTATTCGATTCCGATGGATGGTCCGGTCGGCGCCATGGTGAAGGCGCAGGCGCGGCACGGCATGCGGCCGGCGCACATCCATTTCCTGGTCGGCTCGCCCGGCCACCGTGAACTGGTGACCGCGCTTTATCTCCGCGACGATCCGCACCTTGCCGACGACGTCGTCTTCGGTTCCTCTGACGATCTGGCTGTCGATATCAACCCAAGCGATCCGGAGTGCCCGATCCCGGGCGTGCCGAGCATCAGATTCGACCTTCGTCTATCTCGCGAAGGCGAGGCCGACAAAACCAGCGGTCGCGTCGGTTCTGACCCCTCGGCGATCCTGAAGGACGCGAAATTTGCTGCATCCGCGCCCGCGGCAAGCTAAGGGTGGGACGGCGCCAATACCCAAGAACAACATCAACCCGAGGGGGAAACATGAATCGTAGAACGGTGATCGGCTGGACCGCGGCGGCGGCTGTGTTCGGGCTTATGTCGGTAGCGAGCGCCGAGGAGCCGCCGATCAAGATCGGCATGTCGATGCCGCAGACCGGCGGCCTTGCCGGCGGCGGCAAGCCGTCGCTGCTCGGCATCGAAATCTGGCGCGACGACGTCAATGCCAAGGGCGGACTGCTCGGTCGCAAGGTCGAACTCGTGGTCTATGACGACAAGTCGAGCGCCTCGGAGACGCCGGCGCTCTATGCCAAACTGATCGACGTCGACAAGGTCGACCTGTTGTTTGCGCCATATGCGACCGTGCCGACCGCGCCGATCCTGCCGCTGGTGAAGGAGCGGGGGCGCCTCTTGATGGGCAACTTCTCGTTCCAGGTGAACAGCAAGGTCCATCACGACATGTGGTTCAACAACGCGCCGTGGGGACCGGCCGACAGCTGGGCGACCGGCTTCTTGATGCTTGGCCAGAAAGCCGGCGGCAAAACCGTGGCGCTGCTCTCGGCGGACCAGGAGTTCGCGCAGAATCTCGTGAAGACGGCACGCGACGTCGCCAAGAAGCTCAATATCAACATCGTCTATGACCAGTCCTATCCGCCGAGCACCACCGAGTTCTCCAGCATCGTGCGCGCGGTCAGCTCGGCCAAACCGGATATCGTGTTCGTCGCGTCCTATCCGCCGGATTCTACCGGCATCCTCCGCGCTATCAACGAGGTCGGCATTGGCGACAACGTCAAGCTGTTCGGCGGCGCCATGGTCGGCCTGCAGTTCGCCGCCGTCATGGAGAATCTGGGATCGCTGCTCAACGGCGTCGTGAACTACAACACCTGGTTGCCCGAACCCAGCATGTATTTCGATGGCACCAAGGAGTACTTCGAGAAGTACACCAAGCGCGCCGTCGAGGCGAAGGTCGACCCGCTCGGCTATTACATCTCGCCTTACGGCTATGCCATGGGGCAGATGATCGAGCAGGCGGTCAACGCGACCAAGTCGTTCGACGAGAAGGGGATCGCCAAATATCTGCGCGCGAACACGATGAAGACCATCGTCGGCCCGATTTCCTATGCCGATGACGGCGAATGGAAGCAGAGCGTGACGCTGGAAGCGCAATTCCGCGGCGTGAAAGACAAGAACATGGACCAGTTCCGCAAGCAGGGCACGCAAGTGATCCTGTTTCCGGAGAATCTGAAGACCGGCGATCTGGTCGCTCCGTTCGAGGCCAATCGCAAGTAAGCGATTGCGCCTTGGGGGGAGAGAGGGGCAGTAGTTGTTCTCGATCGACTTGCTGCGTGACGCAGTGGTGCTCGGCGTGCTGCTCGGCTGCTTCTACGCAGCCGTCAGCGTCGGGCTGTCGATCTCCTTTGGGCTGCTCAACGTCCCACAGGTCGCCCATCCCGCCTTCCTGGTGCTGGCGTCCTATGGCGTCTACCTGCTCAACGAAAGCTTCGATATCGATCCGCTGGTTGCGGGCGCGATCATCACGCCGCTGTTCTTCCTGCTCGGCTTCGTCGCCTATCGCCTCTATTACGAGATGTTCGAGAAGCGCGGCAGCGACGCCGACGTGCGCGGCATCGCCTTCTTCTTCGGCGTCGCCTTCATCATCGAGGTGCTGATCATCCTCCAGTTCGGCGTCGACCAGCGCTCCGTCACCGCGCCTTATATCGGCAAGGCCTGGCGGATCTTCGACATGCGGATTCCGTACCGTCAGCTCGTCGCCTTCGCGGTCGCTCTGACATTGACGGTGTCGCTGGTCGCCTATCTCTCAAAGACCTTCATGGGCCGGGCGATCCGCGCGGTGGCGCAGGACGAGGAGGGGCTGCGCCTGATGGGCGCCAATCCCGTTCGTATCAAGCAGTTCGCCTTCGGCATTTCCACCGCCGTGCTCGGCATCGCCGGCGCCCTGCTGATCATAGTGGCGCCGGTCGATCCGACGCTCGACCGTCTCTATATCGGACGCACCTTCAGCGTAGTGGTCATGGCAGGCCTTGGCAGCATCACCGGTACCTTGATCGCCTCCATCATTCTCGGCGTCTCCGAGACCATCGTGCTGACCATGTTCGGCGCGTCCTGGGCGCCCGCGATTTCGTTTGCGCTGCTGCTTGGTGTGCTCGCAGTCAGGCCGCAAGGCCTGTTCGGCAGGTGAGCCATGGATCGTAACGCGATCGCCTACTGGACCGGCGCCATCCTCTTCCTCGCCGTCGCGTTGCTGATGACGGGGCTGATCCGCAACGAATACCCATTCTTCGCCGGCTACGTGATCCTGCAATTCATCGTGCTGGCGGTGGCGTGGAGCATCCTCGGCGGCTATGCCGGCTACGTCAATTTTGGCACTAATGCGTTTTTCGGCGTCGGCGTCTACACCGCGGTGTTTCTGGCGAAGGCTTTCGAGGCGCCGCTTGCGGTGCAGATCGCAACCGCCGCTGCCGTCGGCAGCCTGCTCGGTCTCGGGATCGGGCTGTTGACGCTCCGCATGCAGGGCATCTTCTTCGCGATCGCGACCATTGCGCTTGCGACCATCATCGAGACCACGATCACCAACTGGCGCTTTGTCGGTGGCGCGGCTGGTATCCAGTTGTCGCGGCCGCCGGTGACAGTGCCGTTCGACAGCTACGTCAAGATGCTGTTCTTCGTGCAAGCGCTGCTGGTCGTCGTGGCGGTATCGACCGCGCGCGCCATCCTCAATTCCCGGATCGGGCGCGGCCTGCATGCGCTCCGGGACGATGAGCTTGCTGCGGAATGTACGGGCGTTCCGACCTTGCGGCTGAAACTGCTGGCCTGCGTGATTTCGGGCGCGCTGATGTCGGCGGCAGGCGCGCCGGCTGCGATGTACCTGCAGTTCGCCAACCCCGATTCCGCGTTCAGCCTGAACTATTCGGTCTCGGTGCTGGCGATGGCGCTGATCGGCGGCACCGCGCACTGGATCGGGCCGGTGCTCGGCGCGATCGTGCTCGGCGTCACCCAGCAGCTTCTTGCGGTCACGATCTCGTCCGAGGTCAACGTGCTGGTGCTCGGCGTCATGCTGGTGCTGTTCGTGGTCGGTGCGCCCAACGGCATCATCGGCTTCTTCCGTCGCGGGGGGAAGCAGGCATGAACGCCGCCGATGTTCCGCTGCTGAGGATCGACACGCTGAGCAAGACGTTCGGCGGCTTTGTCGCGCTCGACAATATCAATGTCGAGATCCGCAAGGGCGAGCGTTTTGGCCTGATCGGTCCCAACGGGTCGGGCAAGACCACGCTGGTCAACTGCATCAGCGGCGCGCTGCGTCCGAACAAGGGCGCCGTGCTGTTCGGCGGCGAGGACATCACGCAATTGCCGCCGAACCTGCGCTCGCATCGCGGCATTGCTCGCAGCTTCCAGATTCCACGGCCCTTCAAGAGCATGACCGTCCTCGAAAACCTGATGGTGGCGCTAGACTTTGCCGCCCACCGCGATCTGTTCGAGACCGCGGCGCACCGGCGCGACGAGGCGATGTCGGTCCTCAAGAAAATCGGGCTTGCGGCCAAGGCGAATGTCGCGACTGCGGCGCTGACCCAGGTCGAACTGCGCAAGACCGAGCTTGCGCGCGCCATGGTGACCGGCCCAAAACTCCTGATCTCGGACGAGGCGATGGCCGGCTTGTCGACATCGGAAGTCGATGAGGTGCTTGACCTCCTGATCAGCCTTTGCGGCGACAACATCGCCATCATCATGATCGAGCATATCATGCAGGCGGTGATGCGCTTCTCCGAGCGCGTGATGTGCCTCGATGCCGGCAAGATCATCGCGATCGGCGCGCCGGCCGATGTGATGGCGGACGCGCGGGTGCAGGAGGCCTATCTTGGCGCTTAGCCTGACCATCGAAGAGCTCGATGCGGGTTACGGCGCGGTGCGGGCGCTGCGCGGCGTCTCGCTCAATGTCGAGGCCGGCGAAACCGTCGCGCTGCTTGGCACCAACGGCAATGGCAAGAGCACGCTCATGAAATGCGTCATGGGTCTGGTCCGCCCGGCGCGCGGTCGCGTGGTGCTGACGGTCGACGGCGTCAGGCATGATCTGACCAAACTTTCGGCCGAGCAGATCGTCGATCTCGGCGTGGCGCTGGTGCCGGAGGGGCGGCGGCTGTTTCCCAAGCTCACAGTGCTCGAGAATTTGATGCTGGGCGCATTCCGCAAGGCCGCGCGCAGCAACATCCAGCATAATCTAGCGAGCGCATTCGAGACCTTCCCGGTCCTGAAGGAGCGCAAGAATCAGGTCGCCGGCACCATGTCGGGCGGCCAGCAGCAGATGCTGGCGATTGCACGCGCGCTGATGTCATCGCCGCGGCTGCTGCTCGTCGACGAGCCGTCGGTTGGATTGTCGCCGCTTCTGGTGTCGCAGGTGATCACCAAGATCAATGAACTCAAGCAGAGCTTTGGCCTCACCGTGCTGATGGCCGAGCAGAACTTCAATCAGGCGATCCGCATCGCCGATCGCGGCTACATCATCGTTCACGGCGAGATTGCGGTTGCCGCAGGCTCGGTCGACGAGCTCAAGGCTAACGACATCGTCAAGCGGCTTTATCTGGGCGGGGTGGCCTAAGTTCGCTTAGCCTGTAGGCAATTGCATATCCCCGCTCTCGAAATTGAAGCGGTCGCGCAAATTCTTGCGCTGCTCGAGGATGTCCTTCAGAAACGCGCGGTCGGTCTCGCTCGCCATCATCGGCTCGATCAGGTCGAGCTGGTTCATCGCCACCAACTGGAGGATTTCCGTGCGCGGCCGTCCGGTGGCGTCGCGCGGCAGCGCATGAACCACCTGGATATGTTCGGGCGGCTTAGGCCCCTTCGCCGCTGAAATCTCGTTGCGCAGCTGCTTCTCGAGTGCCGCTTTGTCCGCTTCAACGAAAGCGTAGAGCCCGACGCCGACGCGGCGGTCGGCAAAGGCCACGATCGCGGTGTCGCGCACATCAGGGTTTTTGCGAATGAGATCGGCCAGCACGGGAGCGTCATTGACCAACCGGCGACCACCGCCTTCGCGGTCGGTAAAGTTGAAGAGCCCGCGAGTGATCGCCTGATACACCTTCTTACCGGTCACCAGCCAGACGCTTGCAACTGCGGATTTACGCGCGAGGATCTTGCGCTCCTTCGGCGTCAACGCCTGCGGCACATAGCTGCGCTTGTGCTTGAGCATGTGCCGCAGATCCTCATAGGCCGCGATCCGGAACAGCCGGCTGCGGCGCTTGAAGCAGGCCGCGAGCTGGAAATCGGTCAGGTAGGCCGCGCCGTCGGCGCCGCGCAGCCAGTTTTGCTCTTTCGCGAGATCGTTATGGCAGATGCCGGCACGATGCAGGCGATGCAGCGCGCGCCTGGCGGAACGGAAATAGGCAGCATCGCCATAGGGTTTCGCAAGATGCAGCGCGACACCGTCGATGAAGCCGCGCACCAGCGCTTGCCGGCCCGCCCAGAGCAGTTCGGGGCTCACTTGCAGACCCTTCGCCAGCGCCAACGCGCGGCGCTCCCGCGCGAAGAGATGCCGGGCCAAGGGATAGGACCACCACGGCACTTCGTCGAGCCGACGCAGCACTGCGTCGACCTCGCCATCGCTCTTGCGAAACCGGCCGCGTTCGACATTGGAGAACACGTCGCGCTTGAGCAGTACGCCTTCGATCCAGCGCGCCGACAGGGCCTCGGCGTCATCCTTGGGCAGGCTCATGGCTTCACGCCGCCGCCGGGACACGCAGATGATCTGACATCCAGCGATCGAGATCGGCGAGCGCGCGGGCGCTGATCGCCTGCTTCCGGGCGACCGTCTTCTCGTTGCCGCGCAGGCGCGTGCCGTCGGGCTTCTTAGTCGGCGCGGTCGCGAGCGGCGGGAACAGTCCGAAATTGATGTTCATCGGCTGGAACGAGCGCGTGCCGGGCTCGATGGTCTCGATGTGGCCGCCGGTGATGTGACCGAGCAACGATCCCAGCGCCGTGGTCGGTGGCGGCGGCAAGAGTGCCGCGCCGCGCGCATTGACGGCGGCAAACAGGCCCGCAATCAATCCGATGCTCGCGGATTCCACGTAGCCCTCGCAGCCCGTCATCTGGCCGGCGAAGCGCAGCCGTGGCGCGGCGCGCAGGCGCAACTGCGCATCGAGAAGTTTTGGCGAGTTCAGGAAGGTGTTGCGATGCAGGCCGCCGAAGCGGGCGAACTCGGCCTTTTCAAGTCCGGGGATGCTCCGGAAGATGCGCTGCTGCGCGCCATATTTCAGCTTGGTCTGGAATCCGACCATGTTGTAGAGCGTGCCGAGCTTGTTGTCCTGGCGCAGCTGCACGATCGCGTAGGGCTTCGCCGTCGGATCATGCGGATTGGTGAGACCCACCGGCTTCATCGGCCCATAGCGCAACGTCTCGCGGCCCCGCTCCGCCATCACCTCGATCGGCAGGCAGCCGTCGAAATACGGCGTGTTGCTCTCCCACTCCTTGAACTCGGTCTTTTCGCCCGCAAGCAACGCGCCGACAAAACCGTCGTACTGCTCCTTCGTCATAGGGCAGTTGAGATAGTCGGCGCCGGTGCCGCCCGGGCCCGCCTTGTCGTAGCGCGACTGGAACCAGGCGACCGACATGTCGACGGTCTCCTTGTGCACGATCGGCGCGATCGCATCGAAGAAGGCGAGCGCCGTCTCGTCGGTCAGCGCCCGGATGGCGTCCGCCAGCGGCGCCGAGGTGAGGGGGCCGGTCGCAACGATGACATTGTCCCAATCCGACGGCGGCAAGCCTGTTATCTCGGACCTGTCGATCTCGATCCGCGGATGCGCCTCGATGGCGCGGGTGACCGCGGCCGAAAAGCCCTCGCGGTCGACGGCCAGCGCGCCGCCGGCGGGCACCTGGTTGGCGTCGGCCGCGCGCATGATCAGCGAGCCGAGCCGCCGCATTTCGGCGTGCAACAGCCCGACGGCATTATTGGCGGCGTCATCGGAGCGGAAGGAATTGGAGCAGACCAACTCGGCCAGGCCATCGGTCTGGTGTGCCTCGGTCATCCGCACCGGACGCATCTCATGCAATACGACGCGGCAGCCGGCCTCGGCCGCCTGCCAGGCAGCCTCGGAGCCAGCAAGGCCGGCACCGACGACGTGGACGAGATTGGAGGGGGTGGTCATGGGGCGCAGGGTTAGCGCCTTTTTGGGCGATCCGCAGCCTACAAACGACAACGCCCGCCAATGAGGCGGGCGCTATCCGTAGTCAGTCGGCTGCGACGGGTTCAGCCGTTGTAGGTCCCGGCTGCTACGCGCGGAATATCCGAGCGATCGAGGCCGATATCGGCCAGCTCGCGATCGCTAAGCTGGGTCAGCTCGTTGACATTGCGCTGATAGTCCCGGAACGCCTGGATCATGCGGATGAGCGAGAGCAACATGGTAATCTCCTTAGTAGTTCGATTCAGCCCTTGGAGGCGGCTCAATCGTTGGAATGAATATAAAACGCTGCTGTGCGCTGCAGAAGTTCCTATGTTGCGATGCAGCTAAGACGAAAGTGCATGGCCTCGGTAAGGATCGGTTAATCCTTCGGATCGCTGCTAGCAACCGGCTGTCTAGTGGCATATTCGTAATCAAATGCCCGTGAACGCACAGGTTTAAAGGCTTTCGACATCGAGCTCGATTTGGCGATCAAGGGCCTTGAGTCAAGGGGGAACGCCTAACCAGCGATCAGGTTTGCGGCCAAAGGTCAGTAATCTCATGCGTGATTCGCATGAGATTCATGGCAATAGAAATGAATTTAAAATCAGATTTACGGCGCTTTCGCCAGCTGGGCGGCGAAAGAGGCGATCGTCTTGGCGTAGACCTCGCTCTTATTCCACTGCTGCAGCACCGCGAAGTTCGGTGCGCCCGGTTGATAGTCCTTGCCGCGTTGCCAGCCGTAGCCGGCAAGATAATTGGCGGTCGAGGCGAGCACGTCGGGTGCGCTACGCAGCAGGTCGCGTTTGCCGTTGCCGTCGAAATCGACGGCGTATTTCATCCAGGACGACGGCATGAACTGGGTCTGGCCGAGCTCACCGGCCCAGGCGCCACGCATCTCGGAGGGTTGCAGATCGCCGCGGTCGATGATGCGGAGCGCATCGAGCAGCTCGGCGCGGAATTCGTCGGCGCGCCGGCAGTCATAGGCCAGCGTCGCCAGCGAGCGCACCGTCTGGAATTTGCCGTTGTTGACGCCGAAATCGGTCTCCAGCCCCCAGATCGCGACGATCACCTCGCCGGGCACGCCATAGGCAGTCTCGATGCGCGACAGCACCGAGCCGTATTGCTTGAGCGCGTTCGAGCCGCGGGTCATGCGCGGCGGCAGCATGCGGCCGGAGAACTCCTCGAAGGTCTGGCTGAACACCTTCTGCGAATGGTCACGTGTGAGGACGCTCTGGTCCAGCGTGACACCGTTGAGGCCGGCGTTGATGGCGTTTTGGGAGATGCCCTTCGACGCCGCCTCGGTCTTGAAGGCCGAGAGCCAGGAGTCGAAGTTGCCGGTGCCGCAAGGCGCCGCAGCCAGCGCGAAAGTCGCCGGCAGCATCAGCGCGCCGCCGATGGCCAAGGCTGTACACAGCCGCCGAAAGGTTTTGGGAATCACCAGGGAAAATCCGATTCGAGAAATCTCATCGTGCAGTGCAATGTGTTTCCGTCAACCGCGGCTAAAACATGGCTGTTCCCTGAACGGCGAACCGCCGGCGTTGGCCGGCGGTTTGGTCGTTCCGGACCATGTGGCCCTATTTCCAAGGGAACAGGTTGGCCGGGAAGTCCGCGGCCGGCTTGCGTTGGTGCGGAGGCCGCGGCGGGAGCGGGCGCGCATTGGGATCGATCGCGACCGCCTTGCGATAGAGGTGCCATGTGGCATGGCCGAGCAGGGGGATCACCACGGCTAGCCCCAGGAAGAACGGCAACGAGCCCGCCACCAGCAGTGCGGCGACGATCAGGCCCCAGGCGGCGACGGCAACAGGATTTTGCGCGGCGAGCCGGATCGAGGTCGACATCGCTTCACCGGCGCTGGCGTGGCGATCGAGCATCAAGGGGAAGGCCACCACGCTGATGCAGAGTGCGACCAGCGCGAACAGGAAGCCGATGCCGCAGCCGACGATGATCAGCCACCAGCCTTGCGACGTCGTCAGCACGCGCGTGACGAAATCGGTGGCGCTGGTCGCGCCGCCATAGCCGAACACCGCGACATAGATCGCTTGTGCCGTCGCGATCCAGACCACGAACAAAGCGAGCAGCAATGTGCCGAGGCCGAGCATGGCGCCGAAGGATGGCGAACGCAGCACCTCGATCGCATCGGAGGCGGACGGCTCCTGGCCACGCTCGCGACGGGCGCTCAGCTCGTAGAGACCGAGGGCAGCGAACGGGCCGAGCAGGGCGAAGCCGGCGGCCAGCGGAAACAGCAGCGGGATCACGGCATAGCCGAAGGTCGCGCGCGCGAGCAGCAGGCCGAGTACCGGATAGATCACGCAGAGGATGATGGCGTGGCTCGGCACCGCCTTGAAATCTTCCCAGCCCTGCCGCAGCGCCTGATGAAGATCGGACAAACCGATGCTGCGGATGGTCGGTGCCGCCTCGACGTACTGCACCTGTGGACTGACATTGTCGTGGTATGTCGTGGCCATGGTCGTTGGCTCCCTTGCCTTGGCGGCCGGAGTTCGCGCCATGTCGGGGCGCGCGGCCGCCGATGGAACGATCACGATCTTGGCCAGACGCGAGTACCGGTCTGACCAGTCGCGAGCTGAACGGACATCATACGCTCATTCTGAGGCTGCGTCGCTCAATCCTCAGTGAGAAAACATTCCGCAGCGCAAACGCTGGTCTGCGTCATTTGGCCGTCATTTGGCCTCGGCTAAGCTCCAATCCTATCCTTGGTTTACATTGGCAAGGCGAGCAGGGGCGGTTAAGTTTTGCGGGCGAGGGAAACCCGGTGCGGCCGGGGATAGGACAAGCCAAAGCCGCCAACACAGGCGATCTCTTTCCTTCATTGGGAGCAAATGGATGAGTATTTTCGGAAAAATCATGAGCGCGATCTTCGGCAGCCACGCCAGCGCTACGCCCGCGGGCGGCGCGAGTGCTCCTGCCGGTGGTGGCGGAGGCGCGGCGGCGGCACCGTCTGCGGCACCGGCGCAGTCTGTCGATGTGGCGCCGATCCTCGACAAGGCGGTCGCCGCCAAGGGAGAGAAACTGGAGTGGCGCACCTCGATCGTCGACCTGATGAAGGCGCTCGACATCGACTCCAGCCTTGCCGCGCGCAAGGAACTCGCCAAGGAGCTCGGCTATACCGGCGACACCAACAACTCCGCCAGCATGAATGTCTGGCTGCACAAGCAGGTGATGGCGAAACTCGCTGCCAATGGCGGCAAGCTGCCGCCCGAGATCAAGCACTGATCGATCTTTTCGTCTGACGCCGGCGAAAGGCCCGTGCGACCCACGGGCCTTTTTGTCGGCTATGCCATGAGATCCCGGCACTCCGGGTGCTTGTTGAGATAGTCCCCGACGAAGCCGCATCCGGCGATCACTTTCTGCCCGTCGGCGCGGATCAGCGCCAGCGCACCCTTGACCAGCTCCGAGGCGATACCGCGACCGCGCAAGGCGCGGGGTGTCTCGGTGTGGGTGATGATCACAGCCTGCGGCGTCTCCCGGTAATTCGCGAATGCCACCTGGCCTTCCACGTCGAGCTCGAAGCGGCGTTGCAGCTTGTTGTCGCGAACGGCGGCCATCGCGCGGATGTCCCTGAAATGATTCCGGTCTGCTCCATGTAGGCGCATGAACCCGCCGATGCAAAGGCGCGACCAATGCGCGGTTGGTGGAGGCCTCATCCAGATGCGCATTTTGTCCGTCCTCGCTGCCCTCGCATTTGCCGCGTTGCCATTCGTTCAGCCGGCGTCCGCCGCTGATGACCCGAACTGGCAGGCTTGCGTCGGGCCTTCCAGCACGCCGGACCAGCGCGTGAGCGCCTGTACCGCCGTGATCGACGGCAAGACCGAGAGCGGCGGACGGCTGGCTGGCGCCTATTGCAACCGCGGCCATGGCCTGACCGAGCAGCGCCAGCTCGATGCTGCCCTGGCCGACCTCAACGAGGCGATCCGGCTCGATCCGACCTATCCCTGTCCCCACAGCAATCGCGGCCGCGTCTACGCGATGAAGCGCGAGCTGGATCGCGCGATCTCCGACTATGACGAGGCGATCCGGCTGCAGCCGTCCTTTGCGCTCGCCTACAACAATCGCGGCGATGCACGGCTCGCCAAGGGCGACGTCCCGCAGGCCATGACGGATTTCGATACGGCTATCAAGCTCGATCCGAAGCTTGCGATCGCCTATGGCAATCGCGGCTATATCTTCTACCGCATGCGCGACATGACGCATGCGATTGCCGACTACAGCATGCAGATCAGGCTGAAGCCCAACGTGCTCGCCTATATCAACCGCGGCAACGCCTACCGCGATTCCGAGCAGCTCGACCGTGCCGCCGCCGACTATGCCGAGGTCATCCGCCTTGCGCCCGAGGATGCGCGCGGCTGGCGCAACCGCGGCCTGATCCGCCTGTTCAAGGGCGACAACAAAGGCGGCATCGCCGACTACGACAAGGCGTTGCAATACGATCCTGCCGACGTCAATTCCTGGAACAACCGCGGCCAGGCCAGGCTGCGGCTCGGCGACAAGCAGGGCGCGATCGCCGACTTCCGGAAGGCGCTCGAGCTGCAGCCGAACCTCGAAGGCGTCCGCGAAAGTCTGCGCAAGCTTGGCGTTACGCTTTAGGCCTGCAGGAGATCCCTGTATTCGGGGTGCTTGCCGATCCAGGCTTTGACGAACGGGCATTGCGGGATCACTTTCAGGCCCGCCGCCCGCACCTGGTCGAGCGCGCCCTGGACCAGCCTTGCGCCGACGCCCTTGCCATTGAGTTCCGGCGGCACCTCGGTGTGGATGAAGGTGATGAGGTTGCCATCCATCTTGTAGAAGGCCATGGCGAGATGGCCCTCGACCTCGAGCTCGAAGCGCTGACGGGCCCTGTTGTCGCTGACGTCGCTCATGCAATTCCCGAAAAGTTGCCAAGGCAACATAAGCCGAAATCTTTCAATCCGCTCCCACGAAATATCTTCGTTCAGGGCCGTCCAGTCCTAAACGCCGTGCCGCGGGCGCTCACCGACCGCGACGACGTTTCGCAACCTCATTACGCCACTCGCCCGCTTGCTCGCGTTCAGGATGCGTAGCCGTCCGACCTTTCCTGGCCTTGCGGCGCGCGGCCGGATTGCGATAATTGGGCCAGTCTCATCAGAGGAATCCCCATGAAGCTCGTGCTGACCCTGCTCGGCGTTATCATGCTCGTCGTCGCCGCCGTCTACTTTCTGGTTCCCGCGGACCAGTTGCCCGGCTTCTTCCCCGGTCATGAGGCGGGCGTGGCCCGGGTGCACATGAAGCACGGCATCGTCGCGGGCGTGGCCGGCATCGTGCTGATCGGTGCCGGCATGTTCATGGGACGCCGCTAGCGTGAGCAAGGCTCCCGTCGACGCCACCAATCCGCTGGGCAGCCAAGGGCGGATGTCGCGCCGGGTAATGAATCTCGCGCACATGCTGACCCAGAACCGGCGGCGGCATGGCGATCGCCCCGGATTCATCTGGGGCGACAGGAGCTGGACCTGGCGCCAGATCGACACGGAGGTCTCGGCGCTGGCCGCGGCGCTCGCCAAGCGCGGCATCGGCAAGGGCGACCGCATCCTCGTGCATTCCAAGAATGGCGAGGAGATGTTCTGGTCGATGTTCGCCGCGTTCCGGCTCGGCGCGGTCTTTGTGCCCACCAATTTTCGGCTGATGCCGGACGAGGTCGCATATCTCGGCGCCGCGTCGGGCGCGAAGGCGTTTCTCTGCCACGGCGATTTCCCCGATCATGCCAAGGCGGTCACTACAGTCGACTTCATCTGGCGGATCGGCGAAGAGGGCGCTTTCGGCGAGACTTCGCTGCGTGCAGCGATCGCTGATAATGCCGGCACCGAGGTCGCCAACGCCGCGGTCGAGTACGACGATCCCTGCTGGTTCTTCTTCACCTCGGGCACCACCGGCCGCTCCAAGGCCGCCGTGCTCACCCACGGCCAGATGGGTTTCGTCGTCACCAACCATCTCGCCGACCTCACGCCCGGCACGACCGAGCAGGACACCTCGCTGGTGGTCGCGCCGCTCTCGCACGGCGCCGGCGTGCACCAGCTGATGCAGACCGCGCGGGGTGCTGCCACCATTCTGCTGCCGACCGAGCGCTTCGACATCGCGGAGGCCTGGCGGCTGATCGCAAAACATCGCGTCGCCAACATGTTCACCGTGCCGACCATCCTGAAGATGATGGTCGAGCATCCCGCGGTCGACGCGTTCGATCACTCCTCGCTGCGCTTCGTGATCTATGCCGGTGCGCCGATGTATCGCGAGGACCAGAAGTTCGCGCTGAAGAAGCTCGGCAAGGTCATCGTGCAGTACTTTGGGCTCGGCGAGGTCACCGGCAACATCACGGTCTATCCGGGCGCGCTACACGAGGAGGAGGACGGCCCGCGCGCAAGAGTTGGCACCTGCGGTTACGAGCGGCTGGGCATGCAGGTTTCGATCCAGGCCGACGATGGCCGCGAGCTGAAGCCGTTCGAGACCGGCGAGATCTGCGTGATCGGGCCTGCGGTGTTCGCCGGCTACTACGACAATCCCGACGCCAATGCGAAGGCGTTTCGCGACGGCTGGTTCCGCACCGGCGATCTCGGCCATGTCGACGAAGAAGGCTTCGTCTACATCACCGGCCGCGCGTCCGACATGTACATCTCCGGCGGCTCCAACATCTATCCGCGCGAGGTCGAGGAGAAGATTCTCACACACCCCTGCGTGGGCGAGGTCGCCGTGCTCGGCGTGCCCGATCCGGTCTGGGGCGAGGTCGGTGTCGCCGTCTGCGTCGCGCGCGAAGGCACGAACGCGGTGAGCGAAGCCGAGATGGCGGCGTTCCTCGCACCGAAAGTGCCGCGCTACAAGATGCCGAAGCGGTTCTTCTTCTGGGATGCGCTGCCGAAGTCCGGCTATGGCAAGATCCCGAAGCGGCTGGTGCGTGACGAACTCGAGGCGCGCGGGCTGCTCGATCTCAACAAGCAAGCCTGATGCGCAGCATCAAGCAGCCCGGTTCGCCTGTTGCGGAGCGCATCCAGTGGGTGGAAGTGCGCGGTCGCGCGTTTTCCTTCACGCTTGAAGCAGGCTTGCCGCTGCTGGACGCGGCACGCCACGGCTTCGCTGCAGAGGGTTTTGCCGGCGGCACGCTGAACATGCGCGCTGGCGCGCTTGGCCCATTCGGTTATGTCATGCCGGCGCTATCGAAAACCGGCGAGAACGCGGCGTTCTACAGCGACCCTTTTCGCCCCGAGGGAGTCACACGGCTGAAGCTCGCGACCATGACGTTGGGCGCACGCGACGGCGCGCCGTTCTTCCATTGTCACGGGTTGTGGCGCGAGGCCGACGGGCGCATCAGCGGCGGTCACATGCTGCCCGAGGAGACCTTTGTGGCCGAGCCGTTCGAGGTTGACGCCTTCGGCATCGATGGTGCTATTTTCGAGGCCGAGCCCGATCCCGAGACGAAATTCAAACTGTTCGGCCCGGTGCCGGCAAAACCATCGGGCGCGAACGCGTCGAGCCATGCCTTTGCGATGCGGCTACGGCCGAACCAGGATTTCGCCGGATGCCTCGAAGCATTCTGCCGCGCGCATGGCATATCGCGTGCGAAAATTCACGGCGGCGTCGGCTCGACCATCGGTGCGCGTTTTACCGACGGCAAGATCATCGAGCCCTTTGCGACCGAGTTGGCCATTACCTCGGGTGTGGTCGCTGCAAACGAAGCCAAGCTCGACGTCGCGTTGATCGATTACACCGGCGGCATCGGCGAAGGCCGGCTGCTCCGTGGCGACAATCCGGTGCTGATGACCATGGAGCTGGTGCTGGAGGCGCTATAGAAGGCCGGCGAGGGAGCCGGCCTTCTATGCCTCGAGATCACGAGCAGACCAGCTCGCGCCTGCTGACGAGGCCGATGCCGGGAACGAACACCGCGCGACGCGTATAGAAGCAGTCGCCACCGATCCCGCTGTCGACGCCGACCAGGCCGATGCTCAGTCCGCCGCCGTAACCCCAGTGATGGCCGCCGAAGCCGCCGCCGCCCGTCCAGCCGCCGCAACAACCCTTGAAACCGGCCTGGGCCGGCGAGGCGCCCGCAACCGCGGCCAGCGCGGCCATCACTGCGCCAATCAATGCAAATTTCTTCACGAGACTTCTCCTGTTTGCCCGACGCGCAGCTCGCGTGGAGCGTATTTGCCGCAACGGACGTTCGCGTCATGCTGGCGTCCTGAGGCCCCCGTTGGTGACGCGCCAGGCCGGTCGCGTTCGTTGGCTTTCGAGCGATTGCCGGGCGGATGTGCGCTTCGTCACACGCAGATCGAGAAGACGTGCGGCGCAGTGTCGCTGATGCATAATGTCAAACAGCCAGCCTCGTCATTGCGAGGAGCGCAGCGACGAAGCAATCCATAGCGCCGCCAGCGGAGGAATGGATTGCTTCGCTTCGCTCGCAATGACGGGGGCGCGAGCAACAGCATTCCCGCGGCGCAATTGCGCCCGAGTGATTCCAGAACGTCGTCCCTCGAAAACGAGGGAGCAGGGAATGCCGGGTGCTCAGCCGCACCCGCAGCCTGGCACGCAAACAAAAAAGCGTACCAGCATAGTCACCACAGGTCGCCGAAACAGTCCGGCATTCCCCGCACAATGGTGTTACGGCTGCTCCGTGCTCTTCCTGGTGTACCGGGCTTTTTAGCCACCATCGCCGCGCAAATCTCGGCGCGTCGGGCCCGAAGGGCCGACGTCGCTTTTGCGCAGCTTGATCCCAGCGTCGGGGGACCAGAACCACACGGCTTGACCGTCCACGCCGATATCTCTCGTCAGTGATATCGCGCGTGTCCATCGCATCCAGCTCCGCGTCCGTGACGATCGCGATACGCCCCTTGGTGGAGTGGACGGCGGACAGATGCGCTGCTGGTAAACCGAAGGGAAGGGAAATATTTTTAGCTGAGGGGACTGGACAGTGTGTCGCATTTTGAAATTGCTCGCAAAATTCGATTTTGCGCGCACGCAGTTTTGGCGAATTTGGCGGCTCTCGCGAGCGTCGTCGGAGCCGAAATCGCGCAGAATTGCGCGCTTAGGTGTTTTGCCCGTCGGGCAGCAAATTCATGTGAGATTGTAGGGCGGGTTAGCCGCAAGGCGTAACCCGCCGATGCCGCACGAGGCGTGGCGGATTACGCTTCGCTAATGCGCCCTACAGAGCTAAATTGTCGCTGAGGTGATGAAGATGGCTCCTGTCGTTCACCCTGGCCGCTTGCTGAAGCGCGAACTGGCAGCTCGCAAGCTGAGCGCCAATCGGTTGTCGCTCGACATCGGCGTTCCCTCGGGCCGGATCACAGACATTCTCAACGGCCGGCGAGCGATCACCGCCGACACAGCGGTTCGGCTGGGCCTTTACTTCGGCAATAGCGCGCAGTTCTGGCTGGATTTGCAGGGGCAGTACGACATCGGCATGGTCGAGCGCGAGAAAGGCGCCGAGATCACCCGGCGCGTGCGGCCAGCCGACGCGGCATAGTTCTTTCCGGCCCCCGGGAGGTTCTTGTTATGTTCCCATCGCCATGCCACAACTCAGGGCTGGGTTTGACCCAAATCGCCCGGAGGCCGCATGGCCAAGCGCAACCGCGACATCAACCTGCCGGCGCCGTATCTGAAGCGGCTGTGGCTCGATGCGTCGCGCGTCGACGACCGCGCGGCCTATCCGTTCTGCCTGCCGTTCCTGCACGACGCGTTCTCGCTGTCCTTCGATCGCGCGATCACCATCATCGCCGGCGAGAACGGCACCGGAAAATCGACCTTGCTGGAAGGCATCGCAGCACTCGCCGGCTTTGACTCGGCGGGCGGCGGCAAGGGTTATCGCGCGGTCGATCATTCCCGGGCGATGGATATATCGGGCGCCGATTTGTCGGGTGCATTGCGCGCGAGCTGGTTGCCCAAGATCACCAATGGCTGGTTCTTTCGCGCGGAGAGATTTTTCTCGGTTGCCCGATATCTCGACAAGGCCGCTGTCGGGTCGCTGGGCCCGCCGCCGCCCGACTTCCTCTCGCATTCCCACGGCGAGGGTTTTCTGCGTTTCTTCGAGGAGCGTTGCCAGCGCCAGGGCATCTTCATCTTCGACGAGCCGGAGTCGGCGCTGTCGCCGTCGCGCCAGATCGAGTTCCTGAAACTGCTGCAGATGATGGACAGGTCCGGCCGCTGCCAGGTCATCATGGCCACCCATGCGCCGCTGTTGATGGCCTATCCCAACGCGACCTTGCTGCGGCTTTCGAAATACGGGCTGGAGCCGGTCACGGTCGAGCAGACCGATCACTACAAGTCGCTGCGCGAGTTCTTCGACGATCCCAAGGGATTCGTGGAGGCGGCGATCGGAGAATAGGGAAGGTGCAGGTAGCTCGCGCTAAATTCATGTTTGCGCATGATCTTTTCGGAAAACCGCTGCACACTTTTCCGGATCATGCGCTAGGCGCACCCGTATCCGAACATAACGCTGGACATGAAGTTCGCACGCGCGCACCCGATCGGTTTGGCGAGCCAGGCGCCGAACCATTTGCCCGGCAACGAACCATCCTTGTCGGTCCAGGCGATCGGCGGCAAATGCGGCAGGTAGGATGCATATGGAAGCACGCGCGCCCACGACACTCTGTTGGGATATTGCGCGACGAAAGCCTTGTTCATTCCGCCGTCCAGCCCGCTGTAAACAGGAGCGGTGGGCACGTTGTTTCTCACCAATTGCGCGTATTCCAGATCGTCGGCGCGTTGCTTCTCCAGCGCCGGCTTCGCGATTTTGGGATTCACGACAAAGGCAGGGCATTTCTGAGTGGGAGCGAACACGAGGGCATCCGGCTGACTTGCCTGAGCCTGCGCATTGAACACATAGCGCCGATCGCACACATCGACCCTGGGTTCGAGATGCGTCGTCTCGAAGTGATCGTTGCCGACCTTGAGCATCTTCCAGAAGGCCAGGTTCGGACTGTCGCGATGCCGCGCCAGGTTCGCCGGCGTCAGGCGGAACGGATAGGCCTGGACCTGGAACGCCGGCCGGCCGAGCAAGGCGTCGCGCGCCAGCGCATAGATCTCGCTGATCTGTTCGTCCGTCATGGCAAAGCAACCGGCCGACGAGCAGTCGCCATGGATCATCAGCAGGCTGCCGTTGCGATTGTTCGCCTTGTCGAAGCTGTTGGGGTAGCCGGTGTTGATCGCGAGATAGTAGTCGGAATTGGGATTCATCAGCTCGGGTGTGATCGTATAAAAACCTTCCGGCGCCTGACGGTCGCCCTCCCACTGCTTCGGCCCAAGATCGCCGGACCACCGGCAGATCGGATAGGTCTTGAGCAGCTGGAAAAACCCGCTGCTGTCCTGCTTCCAGACTTCGAGCTCCGCCTCTTCCTTGAAGACGCGCAGAATGATCGGCGAATTCTTCGGCATCTTCTTTTGCTGGAGCAGCGAGAGCAGCTCGGGCGGAAGCTCCTTCGTTGCCTTGGCCGGCAACGGCTTGATGTTTTCAGCCGGGCAAGTGACCGGCGTCAGCGCCGCGGACAAAGCCGCAGTCAGCACAAGCGCACGGAATGGCATGGCGCCGATCATTGCTGTCCATTTGATGCGGAATCGTCCCATCCGGATAGGCTGTAATAGGTCGCGTTCGTTAGGTAAACCCGGATGAGTGTGGGTGCGGGCGGTCAAGCGGACCGATCACACCAAGTCGCGCCCGGCTTCGAGTTATTTCTTTTCAAGAAAACTTCGTAACTGATTTTCGACAAAATAGTGCGGTCGCCAACCTTTCCCTAGGCGCTCGACCAAGAAAGTATCGGCAGCGCCCGTCAAATTACTGGCACCCGGAGCAAAATAGTCAGCAACCATCCCAATTCCGGTAAACAATCCAAATCGCATGGCCTTCGCCGGTAGAGTCTCTAACCAATCAGCCCGCGCCTTTTCGCGCAACATTTCTGTCACGAGGTCAGCGTTTGGATTTTGCGCACGGAGCCACTTCTGAAATGCCCCAGCTTTTTGCATCAATTTGATAAATTCTTGGGGTGTTCTTTCTCCGTTGTTTATGACCTCGCGAATGCTAGGCACCGCGACAGAGATGAAGTCATAGATTTGTCGTTTGCTCGGTTCCGCATCAAAACTTGCGCCCATGCTTCGGCGCATCAACATATTGACGATATGTTGGCTCTTTTCATGTCCTACAAATGCAGCGTTGTGCTGTGCTGCCAAGCCAATATCGAATCGAGCATCGCTAATCACGGGAAACAGATCGTTCGGGCCAAAGACAGCTCGATTTGCTTCTGGCAGGAATTGGCGCAAGTGATCGAAGTTGATGTCAGTCGCTACCGCAAATTTGAAATCATCGAGCGGCAGAATGTCGATCCGCGAGAACCTGATCTCGCTTTCAGGTATCCCTAAATTGAGTAGGCTCGTTCGAGCGACTTCATAAGCAATATGAGGATCGCAAATGTCCTTGCGACCCAAGGTTGGAACTTCGAGATCGCCAAGATCGCGGAATGAAATTAGGTCTGCAAGTAAACGAAAATATTTGCGTGCTTTGGCTTTGTCATTGAAAATTCTCTCAAGCTGCTGTTCCAGCAGTTCTGGATTACGCATATTTGGGCGTTGCTGATCACCACTAAATTTCACAATCGTGAAAAAATGCTCGCTAATGCCGTTGACGTTATTGGAATGAAGGACGGCTGCTTGAGGCGAATAGTTGCCCGTCAAGTAGCCCTCCTTTAGCATCACCACTAACGTTTCAATAAAGTTGGCATGTGCCACCGCCGCTAACGTGGACATGTCTATCAGGAGGTGAGCTTTCCCAAAAAACAACAACAATTCGCAAATCGCGCCTTGATCCAGTTTGAAATCGCGCGTGGTTGGATTTCGAAGTATGCAATTGCCGAGCATGGGTAGCGCATCCCAATCATTGCAGGTGGCTCAACTACAGTGTGGGCTTTATTACTCCGCCGCCTCGCTCGCACCCCTTCGCCTCGGCTTCCCCGCCTTCTTCAGCACCGGCGCCAGAAATTTGCCGGTGTAGCTGCGCGGCGCCTTGACGATATCTTCAGGCGTGCCCCAGGCGACGATCTCGCCGCCGCCGTCACCGCCTTCGGGGCCTAGATCGATCACCCAGTCCGCGGTCTTGATCACCTCGAGATTGTGCTCGATCACCACGACCGTGTTGCCCTGCGCCACCAGCTCGTGCAGCACCTCCAGCAGCTTCTTGACGTCGTGGAAGTGCAAGCCGGTGGTCGGCTCGTCCAGGATATAGAGCGTGCGGCCAGTCGCGCGCTTGGACAATTCCTTGGCGAGCTTGACGCGCTGGGCCTCGCCGCCTGAGAGCGTGGTGGCCTGCTGGCCGACATGGATGTAGTCGAGGCCGACGCGGCGCAGCGTCTCGAAGGTGTCGCGCACGCGCGGCACCGCCTTGAAGAAATCGGCGGCTTCTTCCACGGTCATGTCGAGCACGTCGGCGATCGACTTGCCCTTGAACAGGACTTCGAGCGTCTCGCGGTTGTAGCGCTTGCCCTTGCAGAGATCGCAGGTGACGTAGACGTCGGGCAGAAAGTGCATCTCGATCTTGATGACGCCGTCGCCCTGGCATGCCTCGCAGCGGCCGCCCTTGACGTTGAAGGAGAAGCGCCCGGGCTCATAGCCGCGCGCCTTGGCTTCGGGGAGGCCGGCGAACCATTCGCGGATCGGCGTGAACGCGCCGGTGTAGGTCGCGGGATTGGAGCGCGGGGTGCGGCCGATCGGCGACTGGTCGATGTCGATGATCTTGTCGATATGCTCCAGCCCCTCGATGCGGTCGTGGGGCGCGGCGCCTTCGCTGGCGCCGTTCAGCTTGCGGGCGATCGACTTGTAGAGCGTGTCGATGAGTAGCGTCGACTTGCCGCCGCCGGACACGCCAGTGACGCAGGTGAACAGGCCGAGCGGAATTTCCGCCGAGATGTTCTTCAGATTATTGCCGCGCGCGTTGATGACCTTGATAGTGCGGCGATGGTTCGGTGGCCGCCGTTCCGGCACCTCGACCGCGAGTTCGCCGGTGAGGTATTTGCCGGTCAGCGAGTCCGGATTGCGCATGATGTCCGCAGGCGTCCCATGCGCGACAATATGCCCGCCATGCATGCCGGCGCCGGGACCGATGTCGAGCACGTGGTCGGCGAGGCGAATGGCGTCTTCGTCATGTTCGACCACGATCACGGTATTGCCGAGATCGCGCAGCCGCTTCAGCGTCTCCAATAGCCGCGCATTGTCGCGCTGGTGCAGGCCGATCGACGGCTCGTCCAGCACATAAAGCACGCCGGTCAGCCCTGAGCCGATCTGCGAGGCGAGGCGAATGCGCTGACTCTCACCGCCGGAGAGCGTGCCCGACGAGCGCGACAGGGTCAGGTAATTCAGGCCGACGTCGACCAGGAAGGTCAGGCGCTCGCGGATCTCCTTCAGCACGCGCGCGGCGATCTCGTTCTGCTGCGCGTTCAGCGCCGACGGCACGGTCTCGAACCATTCGGCGGCGCGCTTCACCGAGAGCTCGGAGATCTCGCCGATATGTTTGGCGCCGATCTTGACGCACAGCGCCTCCGGCTTGAGGCGATAACCGTTGCAGCCGGCGCAGGGCACGTCGGAGAAATATTTCGCCAGTTCCTCGCGCGCCCACTCGCTTTCGGTCTCGCGATAGCGCCGGTCGATATTGGTGATCACGCCCTCGAACGGCTTCTTGGTCTCATACGAGCGCACGCCGTCTTCGTAAGAGAATTTGATCTCGTCCTCGCCCGAGCCGTGCAGGATCGCGGTCTGCGTTTTCTTCGGCAGGTCCTTCCATTTGGCGGTGAGCGCAAACTTGTAGAACTTGGCCAGCGCCGTCAGCGTCTGGATGTAATAGGGCGACGACGACTTCGCCCATGGCGCGATGGCGCCCTTGGCCAGCGTCTCGTCCTTGTCAGGGATGACGAGGTCCTCGTCGACATGCTGTTCGACGCCGAGGCCGCCGCAGGCGGGGCAGGCGCCATAGGGATTGTTGAAGGAGAACAGCCGCGGCTCGATCTCGGGAATGGTGAAACCGGAGACCGGGCAGGCGAACTTTTCCGAGAACAGGATGCGCTCGGGCCCACTTTTGTCGTGAATTTTGGCTGTCTTCTTCTTCTCGTCAGGCGCTGGCGTGCCGGCCGGCGCATCCGCATATTCGATCACCGCCAGCCCTTCGGCGAGCTTCAGCGCGGTCTCGAAACTTTCCGCGAGGCGCTGGCCGATATCCGGCCGCACTACGATGCGGTCGACCACGACGTCGATGTCATGCGGGAATTTCTTGTCGAGCGTGGGCGCTTCGGCGAGCTCATGGAAGGCGCCGTCGATCTTGACGCGCTGAAAGCCCTTCTTGAGATACTCCGCGAGCTCCTTCTTGTACTCGCCCTTGCGGCCGCGCACGACCGGCGCCAGCAGGTAAAGCCGCGTACCTTCGGGCAGCGCCAGCACGCGATCGACCATCTGCGACACGATCTGGCTTTCGATCGGCAGGCCCGTAGCGGGCGAGTAGGGCACGCCGACGCGCGCCCATAACAGGCGCATGTAGTCGTAGATCTCGGTGACCGTGCCGACGGTCGAGCGCGGGTTCTTCGAGGTGGTCTTCTGCTCGATCGAGATCGCCGGCGACAGCCCGTCGATCTGGTCGACGTCGGGCTTCTGCATCATCTCGAGGAATTGCCGCGCATAGGCCGACAGCGACTCGACATAGCGGCGCTGGCCCTCGGCATAGATGGTGTCGAAGGCGAGCGAGGATTTGCCGGAGCCGGAGAGGCCCGTGAACACCACGAGCTTGTCGCGGGGAATCTCGACGTCGACGTTCTTGAGATTGTGCTCGCGCGCGCCGCGAATGAGGATCGCGCGCTGGCTGGCCGCGGTCTGCTGGCGTCGCGCTTTCAGAATTTCATCCATCGCAGTTTCCGGCGCATCGGCGCGCATGTTCAGGGCGTGCACGGTCCGGACCGGACGCCAGCCATCGACCGTCGGAACGTAGGAAGAACGGGAACGGAATTCCAGTGTCCCGTGAGGGCCATCAACGGATTTGATTCGCAGGCCAGCTGTTGGCAACAGCGGTCAGCAGTTCCCCTAAAACAAAAAGGCCGGCGCAAGGCCGGCCTTTCGTTCAAGCGGATCGCCTGAGATCAGTAGCGCGCCACGACCGGGCCGCCAAAAGTGTAGTTCACGCGGACGGTGCCCATATCGACATCCTGACGGATGTTGTCTCGGCGATCGTTGACGCCGAGCACGGTGAAGTTGACGTTGCGACTGCCCATGAACAGGTGGTCGTACTCGAACGCGACCGACCAGCGAGGCGCAAAGCCGATCTCGATGCCGGCACCGACCACGCCACCCCAGCGGGTTTCGCTGGCGGTATCGAAGGTGACGCCGCCGAGCAGGCCGTTGTACCGGTCGCTGGTGACGGCCGCGCCGCCCTTGACGTAGCCGAGCACGTTGTTCCAGGCATAGCCGATCTGACCGGTGAAGAGACCGATCGCATCGATCCTGGTCTGGTTGACGATCGGCGCGAACGCCGCGGGCGAGCTCGCATTCGAGCCCTTCAGGTTGGCCCAGTCACCCTGGGCTTCAACGCCGAACACCCAGTTCGCCGCCTGCCAGCGATAGCCGATCTGGCCACCGACGACGCCGCCGGTCGCATCGTGACAGCCCTCGGCTGTCGTCGGTACCGTTACGCCCAGCACGGCGTTAATGTCCCAGCACTTGTGGCTGGAGGCGCCGCCGCCGTTCACACCGACGTAGAACCCGCCCCAGTTGTAGATCGGCGCGACCATTGCCGGCGCCTTGGTGTAGGTCCGCGCGGGAAGATCGGCCGCAAGCGCCGGAGCGACACTCAGGGCAACCAGACCGGCTGCTGCCAACAGAACTTTTTTCATCTCTTAATCCTCATTTTCTTGATCGCAGTGGAATCAATCGCCCACGCCGTTCAGAGACAGGTTGTGTAGCGTATTTCGCGAGGGAACAGCGTGCCCCAACAGCCACACATGCACGCTACAATTGTGGCCGACGGAACCTGAAATAAGGCAACAAAAAAGGCCGGCGAGGGCCGGCCTTTCAGGGCATGCAGAGTGCGTGAAGATCAGTACTTCGCGATGACCGGGCCGCCCCAGCGATAGTTCACGCGGACCGTTCCGATATCGGCGTCCTGTGAGATGCGGTCGTTGCGGGTGACCCCACCGAAGTTGGCAAGGCTGAAATTGATGTTGCGGCTGCCCATGAACAGGTGGTCGTACTCGAGGCCGACCGACCAGCTTGGCGCGAATCCGAATTCGATGCCGGTGCCGACCGTGCCGCCCCAACGGACCTCGTTGGCGGAGTCGATGACGGTGTTGGTGCCCGTGATCTGGCCGTTGTAGCGATCGCTGGCCAGCGCTGCGCCGCCCTTCACGTACCAGAGCACGTTGTTGAAGGCATAACCGACCTGACCGGTGAACAGGCCGATCGCGTCGATCCTGGTCTGATTGGTCAGCGCGGGAAAGCCGAGCAGCGCCGCAACGGGAATGCTCGCGTTGGTTCCCTTGAAGCTGGTCCAGTCGCCCTGAGCTTCGACACCGAACACCCAGGTGCCGGACTGCCAGCGGAAACCCATCTGACCGCCGGCGAGGCCGCCGGTCGCATCATGACAGCCCTCGTTCACTCCCCCCGTAGGAATGGCAAAGACGCTGTTGTTGACCCAGCACTTGTGGCTCCGGCCGCCGCCGGCGTTGAGACCGACGTAGAAGCCGCTCCAGTCGTAATAGGCAGGCGTCATCACCGGCGTCTTGTAGGCCGGCGCAGGCGGAAGATCGGCGGCAAATGCAGGCGCAGCGCCCAGCGCGATGAGGGCAACGACACCCTGCAAGATCTTCTTCATCAACGCTCTCCGGCTTCTTCCCGCGCTTCCGTCCCCAGAAGCGTTTGCAATGTCAGTCGCGATCGCCCAACGATCCAATTTCGGCGGTGAATATACGCGTGCGAGGGGGCAAAAGCCGTCTCCCAAAAGACACACTCAACGGAGAAGTGGAGCGGCGTTAACGCGATGGAAGTTAATGGCTTTTGGAGTTCGGTCGAATCGCCCGCGGCGTCTGCGTAGCGCTGCCGCCCCTCGGCCCAAAACCCGCCATGAATTTGCTCCGGAAATACCAGAACAAAACTGGAACATCAGTCCGATCGGTGCTATATGTGGATAACCGGGAAGGGCTTTCGTTTGCCGCCGGTAACCGGCCCCGATCCGTATAGGGTCCGGCCAACTGTAAGCCGGCGCAGGCAAAGGCGAAGTCCGGTAGGACAAGACAAGTGGAGAACGGCGATGGCCGGTAGCGTGAACAAGGTGATTTTGGTCGGAAATCTCGGCAAGGACCCGGAGATCCGGCGGACCCAGGACGGACGTCCCATCGCCAATCTGTCCGTCGCCACCTCAGAACAATGGCGCGACAAGGCCACCGGCGAGCGCAAGGAAAAGACCGAGTGGCACCGCGTGGTGATCTTCTCGGAAGGGCTCGCCAAGGTCGCCGAGCAATATCTGAAGAAGGGTGCCAAGGTTTACATCGAGGGCCAGCTGCAGACGCGCAAATGGACCGACCAGGCTGGCGTCGAGAAGTACTCGACCGAAGTCGTGCTGCAGGGCTTCAACTCCAACCTCACCATGCTCGATGGCCGTAGTGGCGGCGCGGGTGGAGGCGGCGGCTTCTCCGACGAGCCGAGCAATGATTTCGGCAGCCCGGCGCCGCGCCGTGCGGTGGCGGCTGCCGGCGGCGGTGGCCGCGGCAACGCGGACATGGACGACGACATTCCGTTCTGATCTGCGGGTGCAACAGCGGCGCTGGAGCTCGGGAGATCATGACGCTGGCGCCGCTGCTCGAGGCCGCACCCGCAATCCCGTTGCACGCCTTCGCCGCCATGGGCGCCTTCGTGCTTGGCCTCGTGCAGTTCGCAGCACCCAAAGGCACGCTGCCGCACCGGACCCTCGGCTTCATCTGGGTCGGCCTGATGCTGGTGGTCGCGATCTCGTCGTTCTGGATCAACCATCTGCGCTGGGTCGGGCCATGGGGCCCGATCCATCTGCTCTCGATTTTCTCGCTGGTGATGCTGCCGCTCGCGGTCTGGAGGGCGCACACCCATCAGGTCGCCGCCCACCGCCGGATCATGATCTATCTGTTCGTCGGCGCGCTGGTCGTCGCCGGGCTGTTCACGCTGGTGCCGGGAAGGCTGATGCACAAGGTGGTTTTTGGGGCGTGATTCGGCGCCATTTTGCAGTCTTCTGAAGACCATTCCCAAGGCCCATTCGCTGATACGTCATACTCCCCGTAAGTCCCTGTAAAAACAAAGGGAAAAACCACTCACGAAACGCCTTCCGGGGTGGTTATTGAGGCCTCGATGAGCTATATGATTCCCGAATAAGAACTTCCCCGGATTCCCCCTTTGGCCGACCACGACGACGACAAGCCCGGCGAGCCGCCGGTGCCCTCAGATATTCGCCCCGTCTCCATTCTCGACGAGATGAAACGCTCCTACCTCGATTACGCCATGAGCGTGATCGTGGCGCGCGCGTTGCCCGATGCGCGCGACGGTTTGAAGCCGGTGCACCGGCGCATCCTGTACTCGATGTACGAGCAGGGTCACACGCCCGACAAGAAATACGTGAAGTCCGCGCGCGTCGTCGGCGACGTCATCGGTAAATATCATCCGCACGGCGACCAATCGATCTACGACGCGATGGTGCGCATGGCGCAGGATTTTTCCATGCGCGTGCCGTTGATCGACGGCCAGGGCAATTTCGGCTCGGTCGACGGCGATCCGCCGGCCGCCTATCGGTATACCGAAGCGCGACTGGCAAAGCCGGCGATCCCTCTGATCGACGATATCGACAAGGACACGGTCGACTTTCAGTCGAACTACGACAACTCCGAAAAAGAGCCCTCGGTTCTTCCCGCGAAATATCCGAACCTGCTGGTCAACGGCGCGGGCGGCATCGCGGTCGGCATGGCCACCAACATTCCCCCGCACAATCTTGGCGAGGTCATCGACGCCTGCGTCGCGCTGATCGACAATCCAGCGCTGACGATCGACGAGCTCATCAACTTCATTCCGGGCCCGGATTTTCCGACCGGTGGCATCATCATTGGCCGCCAGGGCATCCGGAGCGCCTATCATCTCGGCCGTGGCTCGATCGTGATGCGCGGCAAGGTCGAGTTCGAGACCATCCGCAAGGAGCGCGAGGCGATCGTCATCTCGGAAATTCCCTACCAGCTGAACAAGGCCTCGCTGGTCGAGCGCATCGCCGAACTCTACAAGGAAAAGAAGATCGAAGGCATTTCCGACCTGCGCGACGAGAGCGACCGCGACGGTTATCGGGTCGTGATCGAGCTGAAGCGCGACGCGATGCCGGATGTGGTGCTGAACCAGCTCTACAAATTCACGCCGCTGCAGACGAGCTTCCCGGCCAACATGCTGGCGCTCGACGGCGGCAAGCCGCAGACGATGAATTTGAAGGACCTGCTGACGGTCTTCGTCGCCTTCCGCGAGCAGGTCGTCACCCGCCGCATCAAGTTCCTGCTGACCAAGGCGCGCGACCGCGCTCACATCCTGGTCGGTCTCGCCATTGCGGTTGCCAATATCGACGAGATCATCCGCGTCATCCGCACCTCGCCCGATCCGAACACCGCGCGCGACACGCTGATGTCGCGCGACTGGCCGGCGCGCGACGTCGAGGCGATGATCACGCTGATCGACGATCTCCGCCATCGCATCAATCCCGATGGCACTACACGGCTGTCGCTGGAGCAGGCGAGGGCGATTCTCGATCTGCGCCTGCAGCGCCTGACCGCGCTCGGCCGCGACGAGATCAAGGAAGAGCTCGACAAGCTCGCGCTCGAGATCGCCGATTATCTCGACATCCTGCGCTCGCGCGCCCGCATCCAGACCATCGTCAAGACCGAGCTTGCGGAGATCAAGGAAGAGTTCGCAACCCCGCGCCGCACCGTCATCATGGAGCAGGAGGGTGAGGTCGAGGACGAGGACCTGATCCAGCGCGAGGACATGGTGGTCACCGTGTCGCACGCCGGCTACGCCAAGCGCGTGCCGCTGTCGGCCTATCGCGCGCAGCGCCGCGGCGGCAAGGGCCGCGCCGGCATGCAGACCCGCGAAGAGGATTTCGTCAGCCGGCTTTTTGTCGCGTCAACGCATACTCCCGTGCTGTTCTTCTCCTCTCGCGGCCAGGTCTACAAGGAAAAGGTCTGGCGGCTGCCGGTCGCGGCTCCCAACGCGCGCGGCAAGGCGCTGATCAACATCCTGCCGCTGGAGCAGGGCGAACGCATCACCACCATCATGCCGTTGCCGGAGGATGAAGCCTCCTGGGCCAATCTCGACGTGATGTTCGCCACCACCAGCGGCACGGTCCGCCGCAACAAGCTGTCGGATTTTGCCGACGTTCGCCGCTCCGGCATCATCGCGATGAAGCTGGAGGAGGGCGAGGCGATCGTCGACGTGCAGATCTGCTCCGAGCGCGACGACGTGTTGCTGACCGCGGCCGGTGGCCAGTGCATCCGCTTCCCCGTGTCGGACGTGCGTGTCTTCACCGGGCGCACCTCGATGGGTGTGCGCGGCATTGCGCTCGGCACGGACGACAAGCTGATCTCGCTCACGATCCTGCGCCACATGGACGTCGATGCCGAGGAGCGGGCAGCCTATCTGCGCCGCGCCAATGCGGTGCGCCGCGGCGGCGCCGAGGACGAGGCGGGCAGCGACAACGAGGAAGCGTCAGGCGCCATCGAACTCGGCGAGCAGCGCTATGTCGAGATGTCGGCGGCTGAGCAGTTCGTGTTGACGATTTCCGAGAACGGCTTTGGCAAACGCACCTCGTCGTTCGAGTACCGCACCACGGGGCGCGGCGGCAAAGGCATCGTCGCCATGAGCGTGAACGATCGCAACGGCAAGCTGGTCGCCTCGTTCCCGGTCGAGGATTCCGACCAGATCATGCTGGTGACCGACAAGGGTCAGTTGATCCGCTGCCCGGTCGAAGACATCCGCATCGCCGGCCGTTCGACCCAGGGCGTGATCGTGTTCGACACCGCCGACGACGAGCATGTCGTCTCGGTCGAGCGCGTCGGCGACGAGGAGAACGGCGAAAACGGCAACGGGAATGGCAACGGCCACTAGAGCGTGGCGTCACCGCGCCACGTTTGAGTGCTCATGTAATGGGTATCTCCCCGGAACCGGGCTGATGTGGCGTTCCGCCCCGCAGCTTGTTCAGGATTCTGAGAATGAGGGGCAGCAGCAGAAGGGCAAAACCGGCCACGACCAGGCCCGTGACGAGCCGGTTTGCGAAGTAAATCCCCAATGAACCCTTCGACATCAGCATCGATTGCCGGAAGGCGTCCTCGGCCTTGTCGCCGATGACGGTAGCGAGGACAAGCGGTGCAAGGGGATAGGAGAGCTTTTTGAAGAGGTAGCCGACGATGCCGAAGCCCATCATCAGCAGCACGTCCAGGTAGGAATTCGACACCGAATAGGCGCCTACGGCACACACGATGACGATCAATGGCGCGATGATAGCGAAGGGGATACGCATCAGCGCAGCAAATACCGGCACCGTGAGCAGGACCAGTGTCACGGCAACGATGTTTCCGACATACATTGACGCAATCAGGCCCCAAACAAAATCTTTCTGATCGATGAACAACATCGGCCCGGGATTGAGCCCCCAAATCATCAGTCCGCCCATCATGACGGCGGCGGTGGCCGAGCCTGGAATGCCGAGCGAGAGCATCGGCAGCAGCGCGCTGGTGCCCGCGGCGTGGTCGGCCGTTTCCGGCGCGATGACGCCTTCGACTTCGCCGGTGCCAAAGCGTGCGCCGCGTCGCGAGAAACGCTTTGCGATGCCGTAGCTCATGAAGGAGGCAGCCGTCGGACCACCCGGCGTGATACCCATCCAGCAGCCGATCGCCGCGCTACGCAGCAAGGCGAGCCAGTATCGTGGCAGAGCTGCCAGCGCGCGGAAGACCTCGCGCCAGTCGATCCTCGACGAGACGGCGCGCGCGTGAAACTCCTCCTCGACCGCGATCAGCAATTCGCCGATGCCGAACAACCCCATGACGGCGACGACGAAGCTCACGCCCTTGACCAGTTCATCGATGCCCATGGTCAGGCGAACGCTGCCGGACACGGTATCGATTCCAATGGCGGCGAGCGCAAAGCCGATCGCCAGCGCGACCACCGTCTTCATCGGCGCCGCACCGCCCATACCGACAAAACTCGCGAAGGCGAGGAAATACACGGCGAAATATTCCGCCGGACCGAAGGCAAGCGCGACCTGGGCGACCCATGATGCAAGGAAGGTGATCAACACCACGCCGACCAGCGCGCCGAAGGCTGCCGATCCGAAGGCGGTCGCGAGCGCTGTGGTAGGGCGTCCGTCGCGCGCCATCGGATAACCGTCGAAAGTCGTCGCGACCGACGACGGCTCGCCGGGAATATTGAACAGGATTGACGTCACGGAGCCGCCGAACAGCGCGCCCCAGTACATGCTCGAAAGCAAAATGATTGCGGAGACCGGCTGCATGCCAAAAGTCAGCGGCAGCAGCAACGATACGCCGTTGGGCGCACCGAGGCCCGGCAATACACCGACGAGGATTCCAAGCAGAACGCCGATGACCATCAGTATCAGATGTGGGAAGGTCACCGCGATGGTGAAGCCGTGCAGCAGCGACTGGAGATTTTCCATGCTGCTGCCCTGTCAATAGCCGAAGGCGGCGGCGAACGCGCCGTGCGGCAAGCTCACCTGAAAAAGACGCTCGAACACCACGTAGAGGACGATCGGTGTCGCGACCGCGATCAGAAGCGAGCGAACCACATTGAGATGCCTGGGAAGTGCGAGTACGCCGAACATGTAGCCGGCCGAAGCGAGATAGAAGCCGAACCACGGAATGACGCCAACAAAGGCTGCCGCTGGCAGGAACAGCGCCGCGCCGCGCCGCAAATCGGATCGCGATATGATCACGGCTGGGCCGGCAAACGCGCCGCGTCCCAGATTGTAGAGACTGGCAGTTAGGATGATGACGCCGGTGACGAACGGAAAGGTGCCTGCATCGACGCCATCCGAAGACCAGCCGATGCCGTTGTCAAAGCTGGAGATCGCGACGGCGAGGCCGAACACGCCGGTGAGCGAGGCGGTCAGGATTTCAAGGACGCGTCGCGAGATCATCAAGCGTTCCGTTCGTTCACTTGATGAGCCAGCCCTGCTCGGCGGCGACCTGCTTGATATGCTCGAGATCCTGTTTGATGAAGCTCTCGAAATCTGCACCGGTCAGGAAGGTGTCGACCTGCGAGGTCTTCTCGATATAGTCCTTCCACTCCGGCGTTGCCTGCACCTTCTTCATGAGGTCGACATAGTAGGCGGCCTGATCGGCGCTGACCTTGCCCGGCAGCCACACCGTGCGCGGCTGCTCATATTGCTTGATATCAAGCCCCTGCTCGACGCAGGTCGGGATATCGCTCCAGCCTTCGGTCGCGGTGATCTTCGGACCCGCCGGCAGCCGTTTGGGACTGAAGGCGCATAATGGCCGCTGCGTGCCGCCGCGCCATTGTCCGAGGCTCTCGCTTGGATTGTTGACATGGGAATCGATGTGACCGCCGGCGAGTTGTACGGCGGCTTCGGCGCCACTCTTGAAGGGAATGTAGGTCAGCTTGACGTGACCGGTCTTCTCGATCATGCGCGTCAGAACCTCGTCGGTGTCTTTCGACTGCGCACCTCCCATCTTGAAATCGCCGGTGCTTGCCGCCTTCAGATAGTCGGCCGCGGTCTTGTAGGGTGAGTCCTGCTTGACCCAGAGCAGGAATTCATCCTGTGCCATCGCCGCGATCGGCGTGAGATCGGTGTAATTGAAGGCGACCTTGGATACGAGCGGCTGCTGCCACGCGTTCGAGGTGCCAAAGATCACCTTGTAGGGATCGCCGGCCGAGACCTTGCCGTAGACATAGCCTTCCGCGCCGCTGCCACCTGCCTTGTTGACGACGATCACAGGCTGGTCGGTCAGCTTGTATTTGGTGACGATAGCCTGGACGGCTCGCGCGAGATTGTCGGTTCCGCCGCCGGGACCGGCGGTTGCTACAAACTCGATCGGCTTCTGCGGTTGCCAGGCCGCATGCACCGGCGCCGTCACAGCCAGCGCAAGCCCGACCGTCGGCATCAGGACACTCGTGATGGATTTCATGGTTTCCTCCGGCTTGTTCTTTGGTTTCTTGTCGACGGCAGTGTCAGGCGACTTGTTGACCGGCCTCATCGTCCGCAGCCGTTGCCGCAAACACGGCCTTGTCTTGCACCAGGGCTTCGATCATGGCGTCGTCAAAGCCGTGCTGACGCAATACCTCTCGCGTGTGCTCGCCATAGACGGGCGCGCGGGTGCGTAACTTGCCCGGCGTATCCGAAAATTTCACCGGCAGCCGATCTGCATTTGCTCCCTGAGCGATCCTGTTGATGCTGGTTTATCTGCTCATTGAGACTTTGGCTGCAAAACATGACATTGGCAACGGGCCAACCCGATGGTTCTCGCCTGTGTGGCCGCGGCCTACGCGGACGATACGGAACACGCGCCGGCGGAACGACAGCAGATCTGTGGCCGGGGAATTCGGCGAAACGGTATGACGGTAGAGAGGCGAATTGAATATTCGCTATTCGCCGCTCGCCATTCGCGTCCTCAAATCTCGATTTCGGTGCCGAACTCGACGACTTGGCGCGCCGGGACGTCGAAGAAAGCCGCGGTGCGCTCGGCATTGCGTTGCAGGAACGCAAACAGCAACTCGCGCCAGACCCACATGCCCGGAATGTCTTCGCGCGGAATGATGGTCTCACGGCCGATATAATAGGTGATGTCGCTGAGGTCGATGCCGGGCAATTTGCCCTGTTTGCAGGCCAGCGTCAGTCCCGCATAGATCGTCGGATATTGCATGAAGCCGTAGTGCAGGACGACTCTTGTGATGCCCTCGGTGATTTCGCTGACATCGGCGCGATTCTCGTCGGCCACGCGCGGAGATTCCTCGATCAGGATGGTGACCAGCACCACGCGCTGATGCAGGCAGTGATTGTGCTTGACGAACTGCGTCAGCGCGAGCGGCACGCCCTTCGGCATCGACGCAAGGAAGATGGCGGTTCCCGACAGCCGGGCGTGGCATTTGCTGATCGCCGTCTCGATCAGATCCTCCTCGGGCTGCCGCAACTTGCCGCGCGCCCGCTCGACCAGTTTCACGCCGCTTCGCCAGGTCAGCATCAGGAAGGCGACTGCAAAGGCCAGCAGCAAGGGAAACCAGCCGCCTTCGAACAGCTTTTCGGTGTTCGCCGCAAAGAAGATGCAGTCGATGATGAAGAAGAAGCCGTTGACGGCGATGACGAGCGGTGGCCAGTAACCCCACTGGATCGCGACCAGCGCCGCGAGCAGGGTGGTGATCGCCATGAGCAACGACACGGCAATGCCGTAAGCGCCGGCGAGCGCGTCCGATGTGCCGAAGGCCATCACCGCGCCCAGTGTGGCCGCGGCCAGCAGCCAGTTCACCAGCGGCACATAGATCTGGCCGATCGCCTCACCGGTCGTGTGCCTGATCTGCATGCGCGGCAGGAAGCCGAGTTGGATCGATTGCTGGGTCAGCGAGAACACGCCCGAGATGATGGCTTGCGAGGCAATCACCGTCGCGACCGCGGCAAGCAGAATCATCGGATAGTGCGCCCAATCCGGCGCGAGTTGATAGAACGGGTTGTCGATCGCGGTCGCGTCCGTGATCAGAAGTCCCGCCTGTCCGAAATAGTTGAGCACCAGCGCGGGAAGCGCGACGGCGAACCATGCAAGGCGGATCGGGAAGCGTCCAAAATGCCCCATGTCGGCATACATCGCTTCGCCCCCGGTCACCGCGAGAAAGGCGGCGCCGAGGATGGCGAAGGAAATGTGGAAGTCCTGATGCAACAGGAATTCGACCGCGTAGAGCGGGCTGAGCGCCGCCAGCACCGCCGGCGCCTTGAAGATGCCGTGAATGCCGAGCGCCGCGATCACGGCAAACCATACCAGCATCACCGGTCCGAAGATCTTGCCGATGAAACCCGCGCCCTGCTTTTGCACCACGAACAGCCCGACAAGAATGGCGATCGTGATGGGTACGACGACATGCGACAGGGAAGGCGCATCGACCTTCAAGCCTTCGATGGCGCTCAGCACGGAAATCGCGGGCGTGATGGCGCCGTCACCATAGAGCAGGGCCGCGCCGATCAGGCCCACGACCAGCAAGTGTGCGCGCCAGGTTCCGGGCGCGGCATGACGCGCGTGCAGCAGCGCCAGCAGAGCCACGATGCCGCCTTCGCCGCGGTTGTCGGCCCGAAGGATCAGCAGCGCATATTTGAGGGAGATGATGAGGATCAGCGCCCACAGGATCAGCGACGCCACGCCCAGGATCGCATCATTGGTGATTGGACTGCCATGCGCGGCCGCCTTGGCGGCTTCCTTCAAGGCGTAAAGCGGGCTGGTGCCGATGTCGCCATAGACCACGCCGAGCGCGCCCAATGTTGTGGCGACCGGAAGCGCATTGGACTTGACCGCGTCTGCATGCGTGGCTGTCACGGCGAAGCTCCCCGGAAGTGCGCGGGCTGGCGCAAGGATGGTTCGTCGCTTGCCGGCCGAAAGCGCCTGCAGGCGTTGTTAGACGTTAGTCTGCGACGGCTTGTCGCAAATTGCTATGGGATTCCGCCGCGCGCTTCGCTTGCGGTCGAGGGTTACCGCTCCGTCCAAATGAAAACGGAGGCCAGGGCATCGGCCTCCGTTCAAGTCAACTTGGAGCTCTGAAGAAATTCGGTCGGCTTACTGCGCGCGATCGGTGGTGACGAAACGCGCCTGACGCACCACGGTGATCTTGCTGCCGGCGATGCGCAGGCAGGAGGCCTCGAAATTCGGCCAGGCATTATCGGAGCAGTCGCGCCCGATCGACTTGACGTCGAGGCGATCGGCCTTGGCGAGCGCTTGCGGAACGGAGGCTTCGACCTGCGGCGCAAAGCCGGGCAGAACGGTCAGCGCGGCAGCGACGAACGCAGCGACAGCGATAGCGGAAAGAGCTTTGATCATGACGGTCCCCATATGCCCCATGTGCCCCGGGGCGTTTTGTTGGGTGGATTAGTAACCATGGGGGGTTTCGGGATGCCTTCGCGACCACGGGAAAATGGTTTCGTCGGCGGCCGGTTGTGTTTCGTGGGCGGCGGCGGGACGAAACAGAGGTTAACCGGGGGGACCAGGGAAGGGCCCGAAAGCAGGACAAATCGGCCCAATTCCGCAGGGAAATGCCCCGCAAACCGGGTCAGAGCGCCCCAAGTGCCCCGCGGGACGGGGCAATCGGCAGCCATTCCGGGATGCGGTGTTTGGCGAGCCAGTACGGCCGCCACAGAGATAGCCAGGTGGCGCGATCGAGTGGCGCCGTGCCCCAATCGAGCTGCCCCATTTCGACCTGCGACAGATCATGCCTGTGCAGCCACTGCCGCGCCGCCCACCACAGCTCGCGTGATGCTTCGGCGTTTTCGGCGGCCTTGAGCTCGACGATGATCGGCAGCGGATCGCCGCGATGACGGGCCAGCTTCAGCGTTGCGACGCGTTCGCCGTCCCGCCGCACGCTCCAAAGCCGCGAGCGATTATGTGCGAGGTTGTAGCCATAGATGTTGAGGCAGTTGCGCATCGCCTTCGCCTCTTCGGCAATGGCGGCGACCGAAGCCAAAGGCAGGAAGTCGTACCCCGCCACCCGATCTGTCCGCAGCCACATGTCGGCGATCGGCTGCCGGCCGAGATTGAGATGCAGTGCGGCGACCGTCCGCCAACGACCGGCGGCGACAAGGGCCGGGCCGAGGCCGATATCGGCGGTCCATGGTCTTTCGATCAACTCGTGGCCGAACGTCATCGGTTGGCAGGAGAACCAGATCCAGAGACCGAGAAGTCGTAACCGGGCAGGGGGCACGCGCCTCAGCTCGCGGACAAATTCGCGCGCGATCCACACCGCGGCCGGCTCATGCGCGATCCCGGCAATATCAGCCACGGCCTGCAGCCATGCCGGCGCAAGCTTCGGAGAGCGTGGGAAATGGTTCGCGATCTCGCGACGAAACGGTCCGCTGTCCGGCAATCGCGGAAGCGGACACGCCAATGCCTCCGGCGGCAGCTTGCGCAGCCACATCGGCACCTCGGCGGCGACTGCCGCTTCTGCAAGTGCGCGGCCATCGATGACGCACGCAAGCGAGCGCGCAGGATCGAGCCCTGGCCGTGGGACGGCCAGCGCGAAGAGCAGTGCGGGAAAACTGACGGCGAGGTCGGCGATGCGTGAATGACGCATTGCCAGAGCGCGCACCTTTCCCTGGAAGCGAGGCTGAAATCGCCGAAGCCGGCGTTCCCTTAGATCGGAACGCCCGGCTACCCGGCGAGGGGCCAGCGCAAGATTGGAGGTCATGACAAAGTGTTCCGCGACCGCAGACCAGGCGGCCTGCGGGCAGATTCGATTTGACGAAGGGCTTTATGGTTTCGCCCGGGACATCAGGTCCCGGAGCGTGCGCTAAATATCGCGCAGCGAACCCGGGAAGCGCGCAATTCTGAACATGGTCGCCTCCAGCAATGATTTTGCGGGGCCGTCCTCTAGCCCGGTTTCCACCGGGATGCAACTCGAGACGGTATCAAGTCGCCGTCATCGACTTGCCGGGCCGACGCTTGGAGCCACAAAGACCTGATGCGCCTCGGGCGGCACCGGCTCACCATGTTCAAGGCGGTCCGCGATCACGCGAAACGCCAGTACCTCGGCCTTGTCTCGCGCCTCCTGTTCGGTTGCCGCATAGACAAGGACGCCAGGAAGCGCCGGCACTTCGGCGATCCAGCGCCCATCCTCCTCACGCTCAACCTCGATCCGCATGGTGCCAACTCCCTGACGGCTCCGCACACTTACTCGGTTGCCGTACTGCCCGTCCAGTCACATCCTGCCGGGATATTGGCTCAACCCGACCAGCTAGATATTCGCAACCGCGTTGATTTCGCTGGGTTGTCGCCCTGCGCAAGTGAGCGTCACGGCTTGCCCGTCTCGTCCCGCCGCGCTACGAGAACGCATGCCCCGCACCGCCTACTATCCCGGCTCGTTCGATCCCGTCACCAATGGCCATCTCGACGTGGTCCGTCAGGCCGTCGGTCTCTGTGACCGTCTGATCGTCGCCATCGGCATCAATCCCGGCAAGAAGCCGCTGTTCTCGGTGGAAGAGCGGTTCGCCATGATCAAGGATGTGTTCGGTCCTGTCGGCGCCAAGGCCGGCTGCGCCATCGAGGCCGCCACCTATGACAATCTGACCGTGAGCGCGGCGCAAAAGGCCGGCGCCACCATCATGATCCGGGGCCTGCGCGACGGCACCGACCTCGACTACGAGATGCAGATCGCGGGCATGAACCAGACCATGGCGCCCGACGTTCAAACCGTGTTCCTGCCGGCTTCGCCGACCGTCCGCCCGATCACGGCCACACTGGTGCGCCAGATCGCCGCCATGGGCGGCAATGTCGCGCCGTTCGTGCCGGCCTCCATCGCAGCCGGCCTGAAAGCCAAATTCTCAAAATAGACTTCGCCAAATAGCCTTCGCAAAAATTGCATCCGGTTTTGCGAGCATCAGGTTCATTCGGAGCGCGTCATCCTTCGGAGTTCACATGATCCGAGTTCTCGCCATCCTCGCAGCCCTGGTGCTGGCCGCGCCTGCGCTGGCGCAAAAGCTGCCGGCCAATCTCGACAAGAACAATGCGATCGTGATCGACACCACCAAGGGCCGCATCGTGATCGCGCTGCGCGCCGATCTCGCGCCCAAGCATGCCGAGCGCATCAAGCAGCTCGCCCGCGACGGCTACTACAACAACGTGCCGTTCCATCGCGTCATCGACGGCTTCATGGCGCAGACCGGCGACGGACAGAATTTCAACGGCACCGGCAAATCGAAATACGACAACCTGAAGCAGGAGTTCTCCTCAGAGCCGTTCGGGCGCGGCAGCGTCGGCATGGCGCGCGCGCAAAGCAACAATTCCGCCAACTCGCAGTTCTTCATCTGCTTTGCGGACGCCTCCTTCCTGAACAACAAATACACGGTGATCGGCAACGTCGTGGCCGGCATGGACGTGGTCGACAAGCTCAACAAGGGCGAGCCGCCGGCCAGTCCCGACAAGATGGTCAAGGTGCAGGTCGCAACCGACGTCAAGTGATCGGCGAGGCCGCGATGGCAGGCAGGACTTGCATCGCCGCCGCGCTGCTCCTGACCGCTGCTCTCTCCGCGGTGCGCGCGGAGGAGCGGAAGGTCAACACCATCAAGGACGTGTTCGAACATCTCGGGACCTGCTGGAAGCCGCCGCCGGCCTCGCAGGCGAAGCCGATGGACATCACCATCATCGTCAGCTTTAACCGCTCCGGCGCGATCATGGGCCGTCCCCGGATCACCTATGAATCGCCCGAGGCCGATGATAACGACCGCCTGGCCTACCGCACGGCCGTCATGGAGGCATTGCAACGCTGCACGCCGCTGCCATTTACCGAGAGCATGGCCGGCGCGGTTGCCGGCCACCCCTTTGCAGTTCGGTTCCTCAATCACCCTAAAACCAAAGAGAAGCAAGCATGGCTGTTACCGAAAATACCTTGATCCTCGAGACCACGCAGGGCCCCGTCACCATTGAGATGCGGCCGGATGTTGCGCCCAATCATGTTGCGCGGATCAAGGAGCTGGTGCGCGAAGGTTTTTACGACGGCATCGTGTTCCATCGCGTCATCGACGGCTTCATGGCGCAGACCGGCTGTCCGCATGGCACCGGCACCGGCGGCTCCGGCAAGAAGCTCAAGGCCGAGTTCAACAACGAGCCGCATGTTCGCGGCGTGACCTCGATGGCGCGCGCGGCGAGCCCGGACTCCGGCGACAGCCAGTTCTTCATCTGCTTCGACGATGCTTCGTTCCTGAACAAGCAGTACACGGTGTGGGGCAAGGTCACCGAAGGCATGGAGAATGTCGACAAGATCAAGCGCGGCGAGCCCGTGCAGAATCCCGACAAGATCGTGAAAGCCCGCATGGCTGCGGACGCGGCGGCGTGAGCTGATCTAACGCCTCATGGTGAGGAGCGTCGCGCTTGCGACGCGCCTCCGGACGATGCTTTGCATCGCCGGGCGAACCATGAGGCGCGACACGGCCTCATCCTTCGAGACGCTTGCTTCGCAAGCTCCTCAGGATGAGGGTCAGGCCTTGACCGAACCTGCGGTCAGGCCGGCGACATAATGCTCGACGAAGAACGAGTAGATGATCGCGACCGGGATCGAGCCGAGCAGGGCGCCCGCCATCAACTGCCCCCAGTAGAAGACGTCGCCGCGGATCAGCTCGGCGATGACGCCGACCGGCACGGTGCGCACCGAGCTCTTGGTCAGGAAGATCAGCGCGTACAGAAACTCGTTCTGCGACAGCGTGAAGGCGAAGATGCCCGCCGAGATGAAACCGGGCGTGCAGAGCGGCAGGAAGATCTTCCACATCGTCTGCAGGCGGCTCGCGCCGTCGATGCGGGCCGCCTCCTCGAGCTCCTTCGGAACGGTCTTGAAATAGCCGAGCAGGAGCCAGGCGCAGAACGGCACCAGCATGGTCGGATAGGTCAGGATCACCGAGGTCAGCGTGTTGCCGAGGTTGAGGCGGTTGATGAGGTCGGCGAGCGGGATGAACAGCAGCGGCTGCGGCACGAGGTAGATCGCCGCGATCGTCATTGCGATCAGCGAGGCGCCGGCAAAGCGCATGCGCGCCAGGGGATAGGCCAGCATGGTGCCCAGCACCAGCGAGATTGCGGTCGATACGACCGCCACCAGCATCGTGTTCCACGTCCACAGCAGGAAGCTCGATTGGGTCAAGAGGTCGACATAGTGCTTGAGCGTCGGCGCATGCACGATCAGCGGCATGACGTTCTTGTTGTAGAGTTCGGAATTCGGTTTGATCGAGGTGATCGCCATCCAGTAGAACGGAAACAGCGCCAGCACGATGAAGAAGCCGATCGGCAGCCACACCCTTAACGCCTGCCTGATGCGAGTTTCGCCGGAGACCATCATTCCCTCCGCAGATAGATGGTCAGCGCCACGATCAACAGCGCCAGCGCCGGCAGCATCGCCAGCGCCACCGAGGCGCCGAGCCCGAGCTGGCCCGCACCCATCGCGATATCGAAGGCGTAGGTCGCAAACAGCTGGGTGGCGTTGGCCGGCCCGCCATGGGTCAGGACATAGATCAGCTGGAAGTCGGCGAAGGTGAAGATCACCGAGAACAGCGTGACGATCAGGATGATCGGACGCAGCAGCGGCAGGGTGACGTAGCGGAAGCGTGCCCATCCGCCGGCGCCGTCGATCGAGGCGGCCTCGTAGAGTTCCGCGGGCACGGTTTGCAGGCCGGCAAGAAGCGTGATGCCGTAGAAGGGCAGGCCGCGCCAGGTGTTGATGATAATGATCGAGGCCATCGCCAGCGTGGGATCGCCGAGCCAGGATGGACCGGGCTTCGGCCAGCCGAGCGCCACCAGCATGCGGTTGACGACGCTGAAGGCGGGGTCGAGCATCCACAGCCAGGCGACCGTGCTGAGCACGGTCGGCACGATGAACGGCAACAGCAGCAGCGCCCGCACCAGGTTCTTCATCTTGAAGTGCTGGTTCATGGCAAGCGCGAGGCCAAGGCCGCCAACCATCTTCAGGAACGTCGCGACGCCGGTATAGATGAAGGTGTTGATCGCCACCCGCCAGAACACGGGATCATGCGCGTCAGCAATGAAATTCTTCAAGCCGACGAAGGTGCCGGTGTGCGCCACCGGCCGGTCCTGCAGGCTCAGCAGGATGCCGTAGAGGAAGGGATAGCCGACCAGCGCCGCCAGGAAGGCGAGGGGCAGGGCCATCATCAACCAGCTGAACACGCTCTGGCGATCGAGCAGGGCGGCCAGCGGCACACGCTTGCGCGCCACCGGGGCGGCCCCAACAAAACGCTCGGAGGCAATGGTCATGTGTTACGCCGAGCGATAGATGCCCTTCAGTTGCGTCTCCGCCTCCTTGATGACGTCCTTGGTCGAGGTGCCCGCACAGGCCTTGGCGAACATGTCGATGACGACGTATTTGGCGACGACCTCGGCCACTTGCCGGCTTGCCGGCGCAGGCCAACCCGGCAGATGGGCGTTCGCGAGCGCGTCGCGGAACGGTTTGTTGCGCGGCTCGACATCCCACATTGGCGCATTGTCGTAGCCGTGCAGCAACGGCTGGTAATAGGAATCGGCGATCGCATACCAGCCGCCGAGCTGCTTCGGTTCCATCAGCCAGCGCATGAAGGCGCGCGCCTCTTCCTTGACCGGCGAGAAATCGAAGATCGAATGGCTGATCAGGTTGAGCAGGTGGAAGCGCCCCTTCGGTCCCGCCGGGTTCATGGCCTGGTCGGTGACCTTGGCAATGTCGGGGAATTCGCGCTTGGCGAACCACAGGATGCTTTCGGCATTGTTGGTGCACGAGATCTGGTCCGCCATCCACGCCTTGTTGTTGCTGACATCGGTCCAGCCGAGACAGTCGTCGAGCATGGTGTCCTTGAAGAACTTGCGGCAGAAATCCACGGCGCGTGCGGTCTCGTCGGAATCGATGACCACGGTCTTGCCGTCGGCCGCCACCTCGGAGCCGCCATAGGACCACAGCAGCGGATAGAGCCAGCCGTGATTGTCGCCGAAGCCGTGGCCCAGTTCGAAACCGAACGGATGATCCTTGGCCTTCAGCTTCTTGCCGACGTCGTAGAGCTCGTCCCAGGTTTCCGGGAATTTCTTGACTCCGACTTCGGCAAAGTAGTCGGTACGCCAGTTCATCAACTGACCGATATTGGCAAAGGGGATCGCCTTCCACTTGCCGTCGACGAAGACACCTTCTTTGCCGGCGTCATACCAGCCGCCTTGCGCCTTGCCGAGGTCGTCGGCGATATCGCCGACGTCGAGATATTTGTTGCTGAACTGGATGACCTGGAGCAGGCCGTTCATGGTGATGTCGGCGCCCGATCCGGTCTCCGCGATCGTGCTGATCCGGGTCGGCAGGCTGCCGACACTGGTCACCTCATAGTTGACCTTGATGCCGGTGGCTTTCTCATAGGCCGGAGCAAGCGTGTTCGAGACATACTCGTCGAACGGTTTGATGAATGAGCTTTCGTGCAGGATTGTGATGGTCTTGTCGGCGGCTGCAGCCGGCCGCGCACCCAATGTGGCTGCGGCGGTGCCGCCTGCCGCGACTTTGAGAAAATCCCGTCGTGTCTGATTGATGATCCGCGTCATGGCAGCGCCCTCCCTCGGTTGGTTCACCGGCGGCTGGCTGCCCGCTTCTTCTTTTTTGAATGATCGTGATCGCAACCCTACATCAATGTCTGCTTTCGTGCAGTGGAGAATTGCGCGCGGGCCGTGCGACCATGTCCTTCTTTAGTTCGACTGTCGGAGGTTCGCGTATTCGTTGCACTCCACGCGTGAAAGAAGGACAACATTGCTGACGGAAGTGGTCGGACTTCAATCATCGAACCTCTGATGGTTCACGGCGTTAGCCCGGACCATTTGAAGGAGTTCAATTGTGCCGCGGCAAACTGATTTGGAAGCCAAGACGCAAAAGCCGCTACCGGCCGACGAGAACGAGCTCGAAGGCAAGCAGGACATGGGCGGCAAGCAGGGCGGTCAGGCCGGTTTCCCGAAGCCGACGAAGCGCCCGCACAGCACGCGGCGTGATGAGGATGTCTTACCGAAGCGCGGCGAAAGCACCGCGCGCCGCTAGCCGTTACTTCGGTCCCTGCAATTCCGGGGATGACAGCCAGCGATCCATATTGGCGGCAGCTTCGCCCTGCCGGGCTTTCAGCAGGAGTTCGTGACGCTCAGTGCCCGACGGCAGCACCTTGGCGGCGGCGCGGGCATCTTCGGCGAAATTGGTCAAGCGCTCCTGAAACGACAGCAGCGGGCGCTTGCGATTGCGTTTCCTGATCATGATGAGCCTCGTTGTTGAGGCCAACGAACCATGCCCTTCGCGGCTGGTCCTTAACTTATGTTGGAACCCGGACCCACTTTGCTGTGTTTTTGCCAAGGCGGCGATCTCATGACGACCCGGAGCGTGACGTGTCTAGCGAAGTCATTACCGCTGCCCTCATCCGACGCTTGCGGACCTCTGAGGCCATCTCGGACGAGGACATCGAGATCATTCGCGCGCTTCCCGTGACGGTGAAGGACTATCCGGCCGGGAGCGCAGTGGTGCGCGACGGCCAGCGCGCGACGGACTGCTGCCTGATCATCGAAGGATTTTGCGCGCGCTCAAAGACCATCACCGACGGCAAACGGCAGATTCTGTCGATCCACATCCCCGGCGAAATTCCCGATCTGATGAGCCTTTTCCTGCATGTGATGGACCATGATCTGTCGACGTTGACCGCGAGCAGGCTCGGCTTGATCCGCCATGAAACCTTGAAAGACCTCCACCGCCGCAGACCTGCTGTCGCCGAGATGTTCTGGCGGGATACGCTGATCGATGCGGCGATGTTCCGGGAGTGGATCGTCAATGTCGGGCAGCGTCCGGCGCCGGCGCGGCTGGCGCATGTGATGATGGAACTGCGCGAGCGGCTACGGGTGATCGGCCGGCTCGAGGGCAACAATTTCGAGATGCCGCTGACCCAGGAGGAGATCGGCGAGGCGCTCGGCACCACCGCGGTCCACGTCAACCGCGTCATCCGGCAATTGCGCGAAGAGGGCATCGTCGAGCTGCAGCGCGGCCGCGTAATCGTCCTCGATGAACGGAAATTTCGCGAATTGGCCGACTTCGATCCCCGTTACCTGCACCAGTCGCCGTCGCTCTGAAAATCCGTGATCAGGCCCATGCAAGGCCGAACGCAGGGACGCCGTCGTCCTTCGGGGCGGAAGAGGGCTTTCTGGTCCGTGCGACACGGGTCCGCCGTCGCGAACCCGGGCGGCGCAGTCTCGCGCGCGCGAGACTTATCAACTGGAGCACCCGATCCGTCATCTGCCTGACGACGTAGAGGATCGCCGTTATGCGGCCGATCACGCTGAGCAGCAGCACGATCGAGAAGATATCGAGATAGGCCAGGAGATCGCCGACCAGCATCAATTCAGGCGGAATTGGAATGCTGTGTGCGTAGGCGATCACCAGAATGACGACGGGGATGAACGCGATCACGTCTCGGAGCGTCAGCCGGTCCAGCAGCGCAGCCAGCTCGACCACGAGGATCTGGTAGAGCCAGTCGCCAAAGGCGGCCGGCTTGTCGATCGTCCACTCCTGCCAGAGCCGCTTCCACATCGATCACATCCCGCGTTGCATTGCGCTCATCCATATCATGGTGACGCGGACTCGTCTCTGCGACATCGGGGACGTCCGGACGTGGCGTTGGCAGATCGAGCGTCCTCTCATCACCCAAGGTGGCCGTTGCACTTTGCGGAACTCTGCCTATAGGCTTGGCAATGGGGCGTCTGAGTAGGGTTTCGCGTATGGGCGGGGAGATAAGCAGCGACTTCCTGGCGGGCGGCGGCGAGATGGGCGCCCTGACGCGAGCGTTCGATTGGTCAAAGACGCCGCTCGGCTCGCCCCAAACATGGCCGCAAAGCCTACGGGTCACCGTGCGGCTGGTTCTCACCTCGCGCCACCCGATGTTCATCTGGTGGGGACCGGACCTCATCCAGTTCTACAATGACGCCTACCGCGAGACGATGGGCCCCGAACGGCATCCGAGCGCCTTGGGAGGACGAGGCCGCGAATGTTGGGATGAGATATGGGACATCATCGGGCCTCAGATCGATTACGTCATGGCAGGGAAGGGAGCGACCTGGCATGAGGACCAACTCGTCCCGGTCACGCGTCATGGCCGTCGCGAGGACGTATGGTGGACGTACAGCTTTGGTCCAATCGATTTCGAAGGCAAAGTGGGCGGCGTGCTCGTCGTCTGCAAGGATGTGACGTCCGAGCACATGGCACGGGAAGCGCTGAACCTCATCAATGAGGAGCTGAAGCATCGCGTCAAGAACACGCTTGCAGTCCTTGGTGCCGTGGCCACTCAGACATTTCGCGATGCATCGAGCAAAGCCGATCTCGCAAAATATCAGGGACGGCTTGCAGCGTTCGCACGCGCGCACGACTTGCTGACCGCCGCGAATTGGGCCACCGCACCTCTGCTGGATGTGATCAATACAGCCCTGATTCCTTACAGGACGGGAGAAGGCCGGTTTACGGTCGCAGGCCCTCCGCTTGTCGTCAAATCTCGGCAGGCACTCGCCCTGTCGCTGGCGATACACGAGCTTGCCACCAACGCGTTGAAGTACGGTGCCCTGACCGTGCCGGGCGGTCGCGTGTCGATCACCTGGACCTGCGAAGATCAGGAGGGTGGGCCAAAATTTGTATTCGCCTGGCAGGAGCTTGATGGTCCGCCCGCGTCGCAACCCGCCGCTGCCGGCTTTGGCTCGCGCCTGATTTCCCGGGTCCTGCAAGACGATTTCAGAGGCGTCGTTGAGATATCGTATGGGCCAACTGGGCTTACGTGCTGCCTGACCGCCCCCTTCGAAAATCTGGAAAATTCCGACGCGTAGCGTTTGCATGCAGACATGCCCCAAGACAGGAGGCTAAAGCGCGATGAAAGTGATCGCGCTTCAGCTGGTGCGCACGCCCTGGATACGGCGTTTTACTTTGCCGCCGAAAGCTGGCGGAAGGCGCCCTGCCAGTCCTCGACATGGTAGGTGCGGGCGATCTTGCCGCCTTCCAGCGTGTGCACGTCGATCGACATCAGCTTGAATGATTTTCCGTTGGTCGGATTGCCCATCAGTTCGCCTGAAGGGGTGCCGCTGGCTTCGCCGCGTACGGTGACTTGATTACCCGATACCAACACTTCCTTGATTTCCCATTTCAGGTCCGGAATCGTTCGCAGGCGCTGTCCGATCCCGGCCATCACCTCGTCACGGCTGTTGCAGATCTCGTTGCCGCGGCACGTCACCCACTCCGGCGCGGTCGATTGGCGGATGAGCTCTGGCGCGTCCTTGGCGAATTCCGCGTTGAGGGCTTTGTAGAAGGGAACGAGGATCGCGCGAGCCGCTTCCACCGTGATTTCGGCCGACGCCGGCGATCCTACCAACAAGGTGGCGAGCGCGACTGACGCGACAACGATCTTTTTCATGACAGCTCCTGGTGATTTGACTGGCGAGATGCCGGTGCTATGACGTCCCCAGCCATTATTCCAATGAGTAATTGAGCCATGTCATGAATGAAATCGATTTACGCCGGTTCGACCTCAACTTGCTGGTGGTGTTCGAAATTCTGATGATCGAGCGCAGCGTCACCCGAGCGGCAGAGCGCCTCGGCAGGACCCAATCGGCCGTCAGTCATTCCCTGTCACGGCTGCGCAGGCAGCTCAGCGATCCCCTGTTGATCAAGGCCGGCGTGCGGATGCAGCCGACGGCCTTTGCGCTCGATCTTTTGGAGCAGGCGAGACCTTTGTTGCGAGGCATGCAGCGCGTGCTTTCCCCTCGGCAGATTTTCGATCCGACCATTTCGCGGCGCGTCTTCAGGGTCGCAGCGTCGGACTTCATGCAGACCATGTTCGCCAGCCTTTTGACCCGGCTGAGGTCGGAGGCGCCCGGCGTGTCCGTGGAATGGGTTTCGCCGCGTGATCTATCGCTGCTGGACCTGGCCGAAGGGCAGATCGACATCGCAATTTCACCAGCGCCGCTCCGGATGCCCGAGGGCGTCACCGGAGAAAACATCGGGACATTGCAATGGCGGTGCTTTGCGCGCAGAGCCCACCCCGCATTTGCGCAATGGGGAGCGGAAGCCTGGACAAAATGGCCGCATTTGGCGGTGCGGGTCAGCGACGTCCTGACGAGCCCGGTGCACATCGCCGCATCCGCGGCGGGGCTGGAACGCAAGGTCGCCGGATGGGTGCCGCACTTTTCCGCGATCGCGCCGATCCTTGCGAGTTCCGACCTGCTGGCGACGCTGCCGGCGATCACCAAGGCGGGACTAGGCGCCCCATATCGTCTGGAGAGCAGGGAGGTCCCGTTTCCTATTGCCGCGCTCCCGCATCTCATGCTCTGGAATCTCGGTCGAAACGGCGATCCGGAGATTGCCTGGCTGCGCGATCGATTGCGACCCATCATCAAGAACAAATTCGCCGGCAAGTAGCCGGCGTCCTGGACATTTATGCGTACCGACCTCTTCGATTTTGAGCTGCCGCAGGCGAGCATCGCGCTGCGCCCGGCGAGCCCGCGCAACTCCGCGAAAATTCTGGTCGTGCGCGGCGGCGAGCTGCACGACCGCGTGGTCTCCGAGCTACCGGACTGGCTCAGGGAAGGCGATCAGCTCGTCGTCAACGACACCAAGGTGATATCGGCCCAGCTCTCCGGACGCCGCATCGGCCGTGCCACCGAGCCGAAGATCGACGCCACCCTGATCAAGCGGCTCGACGGTTCGCGCTGGCAGGCGCTGGTACGGCCGGCGAAGAAGCTTGCAGTCGGCGACGGCATTCGTTTTGGCAATGAGGGCAGGGTGTGCCTGCTCGGCAATCTCGATGCCACCGTCGAAGCAAAGGGTGAGGAAGGCGCGGTGACGCTCGCGTTCTCGTTCCACGGACCGGTGCTCGACCAGGCCATATCAGATGTCGGCAGCCCCCCGCTGCCGCCCTATATTGCCTCGAAGCGCACGCCCGATGAGCGTGACTCTGTCGACTACCAGACCATGTTCGCGACCGAGGAAGGCGCTGTCGCAGCGCCGACCGCCGGCCTGCATTTCACGCCGGTACTCGAGGCAGCGTTGCACGCGCGCGGCGTAGGCCTGCAGCGCCTGACCTTGCATGTGGGTGCCGGGACCTTCCTGCCGGTCAAGGTCGAAGATATCTCAGGCCACAAGATGCATTCCGAATGGGGCACCATTTCAGAAGCGACGGCGCGCACGCTGAACGAGGCGCGCGCCAAGGGCGGGCGGATCGTCGCCGTCGGCACCACATCGCTGCGGCTGCTCGAGAGCGCCGCCCGCGAGGACGGCACGATCCCGCCATTCGAGGGCGAGACCGCGATCTTCATCACGCCCGGTTATCGCTTTCGCGCGGTCGACGTGCTCATGACGAACTTCCATCTGCCGCGCTCGACGCTGTTCATGCTGGTCTCGGCCTTCGCCGATCTCGACATCATGAAGCGCGCCTACGCGCATGCGATTGCGGCCGGGTACCGGTTTTATTCGTATGGCGACGCGTGTTTGCTGTTTCGAAACGATGGATCGTAGGGTGGGTTAGGCGCATAGCGCCGTAACCCACCACTTTGTCTTTCCGCTGTGAGATGGCGGGTTACGCGGAGTTTATCATCGGGCCGCGCTTCGCGCGGACCCGTTGGCTAACCCGCCCTACGATACCGAGACGATTTCATCCCTTCAGGTTCAGCTTGCCGATGAAATCGCGTTTGCCAAGCGGCGCGCCGTTGTGGCGGAGGATGTCATAGGCGGTGGCCGCATGGAAAAAGAAGTTCGGCAGCGAAAACGACATCAGGAAACCTTCCGCTGTGAACGGAAGCGCGCGGTCGCCGACCTTGAAGGTGACGTCGCGGCCGGCGAGCGCATTCACCGCATCCGGTTTCAGGGCAGCGAGTTCATCACGCGCCTCCGTCACCAGCGCCTGAAGCCCGGCATAATCGAGGTCCGGCTTGGCCGATGGCGGGGAGAACACGCCGTTCTTCGCCGCGTCCATGGCGCCGCGCGAATGATGTGCGACCGAGACGATCTGGAAGCGCAGCGGCAGCATGTCCGGCGCGAGCTTTGCGTCGACTATTGTGGCGGGATCGACGCCCTTTTCCCGGAAATGCGTGAGGCTCTTGTCCAGGTATCCGCCGACGGAGCCGAGGATCTGGAGGTAGTTTGCGACGGACGCGTCGTAGAGCGAAAAGGCCATGGCAGAGGTTTCCCGTTGTTGATCGGTCCATTCTAGGCCATTGCCCGCTCCGGCAACAGCTCCGCGATCTGAATCGCGTTGAGCGCCGCCCCCTTGAGCAGCTGATCGGCGGCGACGAACATCGAGACCGAATGGCCGCTGGGATCGCTGAGGTCGCGCCGGATGCGGCCGACCAGCACATCGTCCTGGCCGGAGGCGTCTGATGGCATCGGAAAATAGTTCTTCGCGCGGTCGTCGACAATTCTGACGCCGGGCGCCCCCGACAGGATCTCGCGGACCTCGTCTTCGCTGATCGGCCGCTCGCATTCGAAGGTGATGGCCTCGCAATGCGCCCGCAACACCGGCACCCGCACGCAGGTGACGCCGACCGCGATCCGCTCGTCCTCGAAGATCTTGCGGGTCTCGCGGATGACCTTGGTCTCCTCGTCGTTGTAGCCGGTCTCGGGATCGATGGGCGTGTTGTGGCTGAACAGGTTGAAGGCGAGCGGGTGCGGCATCACCTTTTGCTGGAAGGCTTCGCCGTCGAGATGCGCGCGGGTGGAGTCGACCAGCTCGGCCATCGCGGCGGCTCCCGCACCGCTGACCGCCTGATAGCTCGCAATGATGACGCGCTTGATGCGGTTTTGCCGATGGATCGGCCAGAGCGGCACCAGCGCGGTGATCGCTGCGCAATTGGGGTTGGCGATGATGCCCTTGTGCTCCCTGATGCGCCGTGCGTTCACTTCAGGGATCACCAGCGGCACGTCCGGGTCCATCCGGAAGGCCGAGGAATTGTCGATTACGACGGCGCCGGCCTTGACCGCGATTGGCGCAAACTTGCGGGCAATGCTGCCGCCCGCCGAAAACAGCGCGATATCGACGCCATCGAAGGAGCGCTCGTTGAGCTCCTCGATGACGATCCTTTGTCCACGGAAATCCAGCGTCTTGCCGGCCGAGCGGGCGCTTGCCAGCGCCTTCAGCCTGCCGACATGAAACTTGCGGCGATCCATGGTGGCGATGAATTCGGCGCCGACCGCGCCGGTGACGCCGGCGATGGCAATGACGGGTTCGTTCTTCACTTTCATCTCCTTTGGCCAATAAAAAAGCCCCGGTCCTTTTCAGGCGGGGCTTCGGTTAGACAGGTGCGATCAAGTTCGACTACGCGCGCACGTCTCCTCGAGCCCTCGGGGGCTTCGTGGTTTTCGTGGTGGTTTTCGCGGTCGACATCATGGCGCGGACTTATGCTTGACGGATTAGACGCCGTCAACCGTCGAAAATCGACCCCAACACTGTTAAATCCGGCATCATTGTCACGTCATAAGCCCTCCCATGAGCCTTCCCAACCACTTCGCGTTGCTCGCGACCGACGGCAACGCGCGCACCGGCAAGATCACCACGCCGCATGGCGTGGTGCGGACGCCGGCCTTCATGCCGGTCGGCACGGCAGGCGCGATGAAGGGCGTGCACTGGCGCGACGTGCGGGATGCCGGCACCGACATCGTGCTCGGCAATACCTATCATCTGATGCTGCGGCCGGGCGCCGAGCGCATCGCCGCGCTCGGTGGTCTGCAGCGCTTTACGGCGTGGGGCGGTCCCATGCTGACCAACTCCGGCGGCTTCCAGGTGATGTCGCTGTCCGACCTGCGCAAGGTCAGCGAGCACGCCGTGACCTTCCGCTCGCATATCGACGGCACCAAGGTGGAGCTATCGCCGGAGCGCTCGATCGAGGTGCAGCTTCTGCTCGGGTCCGATATCGCCATGCAGATGGACGAATGCGTGCGGCTGCCGGCCGAGCATGCCGACATCGAGCGGGCGATGCAGCTCTCGCTGCGTTGGGGCGAGCGCAGCTTGCGCGCTTTCGCGCAGGCGCCTGCCGGTCGCATGCTGTTCGGCATCGTGCAGGGCGGAGACGTGCCGGCGTTGCGGCAGCAAAGCGCGCGGGGCGTCGTCGACACCGGTTTCCACGGTTTCGCGATCGGCGGGCTCGCGGTCGGCGAACCCCAGGCGGTGATGCTGGCCATGATCGAGGAGGTGGCGCCGTTCCTGCCGACCGACCGGCCGCGCTATCTCATGGGCGTCGGCACGCCCGAGGACCTTCTCGAAGCGGTCAGGCGCGGCATCGACATGTTCGACTGTGTGATGCCGACCCGGAACGGCCGTCACGGTGTCGCCTTCACCCGCTTCGGGCCCATCAATATCCGCAACAGCAGGCACATCGACGATCCCCGTCCGCTGGACGAGGCGAGCAGCTGGCCGCCTGCGCGCACCTATTCGCGCGCCTATCTCAATCATCTCGTCCGTTCAGGCGAAACGCTCGGCGCCATGCTGCTGTCGGAGATCAATATCGCCTATTACCAGTCGCTGATGTCAGGCATCAGGGACGCGATCGCTGCGCGCAATTTCGATCAGTTCTGTGAGCAGACGAAGAGCGGCTGGGCCCGCGGCGACATTGCGCCGCGCTAGGCCTTAATTTTGGCGCATGATCTTTTCGGAAAACCGCTGCACACTTTTCCGGATCATGCGCGCTAATTACAAGCGAAGCGCCGCAGCTGGTGCTTGGTCACGAAGCCGTAACCGCAGGTATCGCAGGTCCAGAGATAGCTGATGAAATTGTCGTGCAGATAGGCGGAGGCTTCGGCGGCCACCATCGAGTCGGCACAAACAGGACAAGTCGGCAGATCGCTCCCGCGCGGATCGGGATGCGTCGCGGCGGTCGACAGAACTTCAGCTACTGCTGACATCGTCACCTCCCTGCGTTCCGGTGTCCCACTCTCTGGAACGTACCATACACCCGATACCTTGACGAGAGCGCAACACAAATGCGTTGGTTCTGCGTCATTTTGATTCAATTACGATTTTGCAACGCAGCGAGTTGTGATTTGCCGTGTAGTGTCTTGCGCCGCTCCACGGCCTGACCCTAACTAGTTCGAAGCCGCGTCAGTGCGGCGTTTCTGCTCTCACGGAGTCGTTTGATGGATGCGCCACTTGCTTCTGGTGCAGTGCAACGTCCTGGACGCGGGCGCTTCTTCAACTCCATCGTCGATGCCATCGGCGACACGCCGATCGAACGCGCCATCGCAACCTCACGCTCGCTGGCGCGCAGCGAAGGCATTGCCGGCGGCATTTCCTCAAGTGCTGCGATCGCCGCCGCCATCGAGATCGGCCAGCGACCGGAGAGCGCCGGCAAAGTCATCGTCGCGATCGTGCCCTCGTTCGCGGAACGTTATCTTTCAACCGCATTGTTCGAAGGAATCTGACATGGCCGATACCCCAAGACGACCCCGCACTCTCAACGATGCCCGCACCGAAGCCGAGGCCGCTTTCAAGAAGGCCACGGCCAAGGTCGCGGAGGCGCCGCCGAAGCAGGTCGCGGTGCCCGGCGTGCGCGAGCAGGTAACGCTGCGGATCGATCAGGACGTGTTGGAGCATTTCCAATCAGGCGGCCCGGGTTGGCAGGACCGCATCAACGACGCCTTGCGCAAGGCGGCCGGCAAGTAAGGCAGCGGAGCGGCCCCGGAATCAAAAAGCCCGGCGCGAGCCGGGCTTTCTGTTTGCCTGGAAAGGATCAGCGGAACATACCGCCGATCATTCCGCCGATGAAGGGGGGCGGGCCACCGCCACCGCCGCCACCATGGCGACGACCGCCGCCACCACCGCCGCCTCCGCCACCACCGCTGCTGCGGCGCGGACGATCTTCGGAGGACGATGAGGAGTCGTCGTCGCGGCCGTTGGAGGCCGACACGATCTCGCCCAGCAGCGCCTTGTGCTGCAGCTTGTTGAGATAGCCGGTCACGGGATAACCGCGCGCGGCCTGCCAGCGCTTGATCACCACGCGGGTGTCGTCGTTGAAGGCGCCGGTTACCTTGGTATCGAAGCCCAGTCCGGTGAGGCGGCGCTGCACATCGCGGCGCTGGCCCTTGTCGAGGCCGATCTGGTCCTCGCTGAGCTGGCTGGAGTCATCGGTGAAGGTCGCGGGATCGACGGACGCCGTCAGATTGCGGGTAACGTCGCTCTTTTCCTTGTCCGGGAGCGTGCCGTTCTCGAGCGCGGCGATACGCGACAGCGCCAGCGTCTTGAACTGGCCGTTCGGATACGAGCTGATGTAGGAGTTGAGCTCTTCCGGCTTCTTGGAGTCCTTCACCGAGCGCCAATATTCGAGCTCGACGTCGGTGCCGGTCGCGGAGGAGGCGACCGCGGCAGGCGCAGGGCCGGACGCCGGAGCGGCAGCCGTCGGAGCAGCCGGTGCCGGCTTGGCCGGATTGAGATAGACGGTGCCGATCAGGTTGGTGTGACCCCAGGGCAGCTGGCCCTTGCTGGTCTCTTCGTTGACCTGCGCGCGCACCTCGGTCATCGCCTGCTGGATTTCGATGCCGGGCTGGGTGATGTGGCTGATCAGCGCGCGAGTGAACGGCGAGTTCTGGCCGTCGGTGCCGTCCAGCGCGGTCTGGCCCGGGCCGGTCGCGAACGCAATCAGCGTGCCTTCGCCAGACTTCATTTCAGCAAGGCCCGACCCGACCGAAACGCTCCGCGTTGCCGTCGATTTGATCTTGGCGGCAAACGGATTGTCGCGGCAGGCGTCGAGGAACACCAGTTTCACCTTGGCGTCGCTCATGGTCTGGTCGAGGGTGAGGTCGATGTTGATGGCGGCGCCAAGCTTGACGTCCATTTCGGACTTGATGTCGGCGTCGACCGGCAACAGGTAGTTGGTGCCGCTGACGGCGATGCCGTGGCCGGCGTAGAAGAAGACGGCGACGTCCGCGCCTTGCGCGCGCTTGCCGAAGTCGAGCAGCTTTTCGGTCATCTTGTCGCGGGTGAGGTTGGTGCCCTCGATGACCTCGAAGCCGACGCTGCGAAGCGTAGTGGCCATCGCCTTGGCATCGATCGGCGGGTTCGGCAATTGCGCAACGTTCTTGTAGGCGCCGTTACCGACCACGAACGCCACGCGCTTTTCGGCCATCGCCGACTGCGCCGAGAACGTCATCACGATCAGGGATAGAAGGATGGAGAGGTAGCGCATTTGAAATCCCCTGCGGAATGCAGAATCGAAAAAATCTGGAGCCGAAACGGTTGAGGCGCACCATACACGAAAACCGTTTGCGCTGCGCCACAAAAAATACGCCATTCAGCGGATTTGAAGGCCAACCAACGACGTATCCGTGGAACCCACGATACCCAATCACCCACGCGGAATTGCGTGATTTACATCACAAAAATCACCCTTTGCCCTCGGAAAAATGGGGGAGGCGATGAGGGATAGACCGCGCGCGGCGCGCGTTTACGTACCGGCGCGTGCGGGAACCGGCTGCGACCCGCGCAGGTTCACGAAATTGCCGGCCAGGATCAGCGCCGCGCCCAGCACCGTGAAGGCATCGAGCCGTTCGCCATAGAGCAGCCAGCCGGCGGTGGCGGTCAGGGGAACCCGCAGGAAGTCCATCGGCATTACCACGGTCGCGTCGGCGTAGAGCATCGCGCGCGCCATGCAGAAGTGCGAAAAAGTGCCGCAAAAGGCGATGACGACGCACCAGGCCCAGATCTGCGGCGACGGCGGCACCCAGTACATCAGGGTGGGGACGAGGCCCGCGACCGACTGCACCACCAGCATCCAGAAGATGATGGCGAGCGTGTTCTCCGTGCGCGTCAGCGATTTTACCAGCGCAATCGAGATGCCGAAGCCGACGGCGGCGACCAGCGCGATCATCTGTCCCGGATTGATCTCGCCGGCGGCGGGGCGAATGATCGTCACAACGCCGATCAGCCCGAGCACGATCGCGGCGACCTTGCTGGCGGTCATCTGCTCGCCGAGGAACATCGCAGCGAGGATCGCAGCCCAGATCACCATTGTGAACTCGATCGTCACCACCTGGCCGATCGGGATCAGCGTCAGCGCATAGAACCAGCCGAGCTGCGAGCCATAGTGAACCAGGTTGCGCGCGGCATGCCATGGCAGCCGCCTGGTCTTCACAATTCTGAGCCCGCCATTGAGCAGGATCACGGGCAACAGGAAGCAGAAGCCGAGGCTCGAGCGCAGCTCCATCAGCTGGAACGCGCTCAGTTCCCGCATCACCTCGCGGCCTGCGACCACCATGACAAGCATCAGCGCGAGCCAGCCCGACATCCACAGCGCGGCCGTCGATTTGGATTGCTCTCGTTGCATGGGCGGGCAGGCATTCCTTGCGGGGACGCCGGTATGGCGCGCTGACGACGTCGTTGCAACCGGCAAATCTGCAATGCTAAGGGGTGACCAAAGGGAGGAACAGCATGCGTGTCTTGCAACCGGCCGAATGGTCGAAACCGCGGGGATTCTCGCACGGCGTCGAGGTCAACGGACCTGGCCGATGGGTGGTGCTGGCGGGTCAGACCGGCGGCGACGAGAAGGGCGACTATGCCCCGGACCTCGCCGCGCAAGTCGGCAGCGCCCTGAAGCGCATCATCAAGCTTTTGAAGGAAGCGGGCGCCGGCCCTGAAAACATCGTGCGGCTGACCTGGTATCTGACCAGCCGTAGCGAGTATGAAGCGGCGGGCGCCGGCATCGGCGCGGCCTGGAAGGAAACGCTCGGGCGCAACTTCCCGCCCTCGACGCTGCTCTATATCGACGGCCTGGTCGACGCCCGCGCCAAGGTCGAGATCGAAGTCACCGCCTTCGTGCCCGGTTAAAGTGAGACAGACATGACCGACAAACGTTCAACCTCAGCCGACTTCGTCACTGCCTTCGCCACCGGCTGGCCCGAAAAGGAGCCGCATACGCTGGTGCTGTCACTGACCACGCACAAGGGCGTGCAGGACTTCGCGTTCACCAAGGAGCAGGCGCTGCTGGTGGCAAAAACCATGAAGGAAACGGCGGACAGGCTCGCCGAGCCCAATACGGGCTATTTCCGCCCATCGTGAGGAGCGCCAACGGGTCCGCGCGAAGCGCGGCCCGATGACAGGCTCCGACGCGCCCCTCACCATGAGATCATGAGCCGTAAAGAGGTCAGCGCGACAGCGAGATCGCGGCTGCGCGGAACTGGCTGTCGGCGCGCATGTTGATCGACTGCTTGTTGCCGGTGGTGCGCAGCGAGATATTGGCGTTGAAGCCGGCAGTGCTGGCCACCACGTCGAAATTGCCGCCGCCGGCGCCGCGGCCCTGCAGCGAGCCGCTGATGTTGCGGCTGGTCTCGGTCCAGTTGCCGGACACCGCGCCGCCCTGGTCGACCACATTGGCGTTGAGCTGGAACTTGTAGGCGTCGCTGGCGCAGGTCAGCGTCATCTGCATCTGCGCGCCCGCAACCGCGTAGCTGGCGCGGCAGCGCAGCCGCTCGCGCGAGCCATCGTCCAGCGTCACCGTGCCGCTGCCGGCCCAGTTGCCGGCCATACCCACGTACGGGCCGCCCGCTTGCGCGTGAACAGGAGAGGTGGAAGCGGATGCGCCAAACAAAACGGCGGCTGCGATCAGCAGCCGCCGGATGTTGGCGGGGGACGTCAGTTCGAAATTGATCTTATTGCCGCGATGCTTCCCATCGACCGCTGCAAGGTATGCCACCTGATGCCCCATTCCACTTTCCCGATCCGGCGTTGCCGCTGATTTGTCCGTTTGCATATGCACCATTGATTGAGACCCGAACAAGGCCCTCGCGTCCGATGCTGCCGGAGACGTTCGCTCCGGCCGCCGAAATCTTACCTTCGGTGACAGTCAGCGTCGAGCTAGCGGTCGGCTCGCAACTGCCGCTCTTTGTCACAATGGTGACACTCCAGGTGCCGTCATAGGGCTGCTGGGCGAGAGCGGGGGTAGAGACCAGACCTGCCAGAAGGAAAACAGAAAATACCGTCGCGATGCGATTGAGGCGCATGAATCAAGTTCCCGAGATGTGTGTGATGGGCGGCTTATCGGGAACAAATGTGTCTAAATTTTGGTGCAGCGCACCATGATATTTTGTTCCACGGTTTCAAGCACATATCTGTGATGCCGGTTTCGGTCTGGGAACGAAGGATTGCCCCGTCCGCCCAAGTTTCCGGGGGGTAGGGCGAACCAGCTCAGACCAGGGTTTGCTCAGTGCGGCGCCAGTGCCGGCGCTTTGGTCGCGAACTGTTCGTCCTGCGGCGTCGCCGGTAACGCGTTATGCTTCACGGCGTAGTCGATCACCTGTGCGAGCAGCTTCTGGCCGAGCGGCGCCAGCGACCGTTCCCACAATTCGCGCGCGGTTTCGCCCTTCTTCACGAAGCACCATTCCTGGGCGGCGATGGCGCCCGCATCCATGCGCTCGGCGAGGTGATAGACCGTGCCGCCGGCGATCGGATCGGCTTCCTTGATGGTCCACTCGATCGCCGCCTGGCCGCGGTGACGCGGCAGCAGCGAGGGGTGGTAACCGATGCCGCCGAGCCTGGCCGCGGCCAGCGCCTCGTTGCTGATTCTGGCGTGGCTGTGGGCGGTCAGGATCAAGTCGGTCTTCGGCGCGATCTCCGCGGCAGTAACCAGCTTCGGGTTGGCCTGCACCACGACCTCGATCCCGGCCGCCTTCGCGGTGGCGGCGAGGCGGTCCTCGGCGTCGTGGACGACGACCCTGACGACGTCGACCCTGTGCTCCCTGAGCATGTTCAGGGTGGTCACGCCGAAATGGCGGGAGCCGACAAGGGTGATGCGCATGGCCGTCCTCTCTTCAGGTGGGCGTCGATACCACGCCGATGGCTGCTGTCACCCCGGCCGGCAGGAGCGCCGGAGGTTATCAACAACCGCCGCCGTCGCGGCCAAAGCTGCTATGGTTCCCTCATGGGGCTACGGGCAGTGCAGATCGAGCGGCGAAGCTTCCTCGGCGTCCTTGGCGCGCTGGCGCTGGGGCCACAGGCTGCAGTCGCCCAGCTGAAGGGTCGGCGCAAGCTGGGCTTTCTGACCCAGGAAAATTCCGACACCAAATACTTCCTGACCGGTTTGACCGACGCGCTCCGTGAGCTCGGCTATTCCGATCTGCAAATCGAGGTGCGTTCGGGCAACGGCCCCGCTGAATTGCTCGCGAAGGCCGCGGAGCTGGCCTTGCTCAGGATCGACGTGCTGTTTGCCTTCCAGACGCCAGCCGCGGTTGCCGCCAAGCAGGCGATGTCGGATATCCCGATCGTCTTCCTTGCCGCGGATCCCGTGGCAAGCGGTCTCGTTCAAAACCTCGCGCGTCCCGGCGGCAATCTAACCGGAGTGAGCGCCGCCGTCTCGGAATTGGGGCCGAAGAATCTCGAGCTGATCAAGGAGCTGTTTCCTACATTCAAGCGCATCGTGGTGCTCGGCAACGAAGACGATCCGTCTGCCCGGATCTTCCGCGCCGACGTCGAGGCGGCAGGCCGCCTGCTCGACCTCGAGCTCAACACCGTGACCGTGCGCTCGGCGTCGAAGATCGATGCAGAGGTCACCGACGTTCTCGAAAAGTGGACCCCGGATGCGCTGCTGGTGCAGCCCAGCATCGCCAACGCAGCGATCGCCGATCTCGCACTGCTCTACCGGCTTCCCGCGGTGTCGCCCAATCCCGGCTTCGTCAATGTCGGCGGGCTGATCTCGTATTCCGCCGATTTCGGCGCGGTGCCGCGCCGCTGCGCGACCATGATCGCCGAGGTCCTGAAAGGCACCAAGCCGGCGAACCTGCCGGTGGAATTGCCGCAGAAATTCTGGCTGGCGATCAACCTGAAGACGGCAAAGCAGCTCGGTCTCGACATCGCGCAGGCAGCACTTGCCCGCGCCGACCAGTTCATCGAGTAAGCTGGCACGATGCTATTATTGCGCATGATCTTTTCGGAAAGCCGCTGCACACTTTTCCGGATCATGCGCCTAATCCATCACGCGATGTTCGCTGAGCAGCCAGGAATGCACGATCTGCCACTTGTCGCGGCCGCGCGACTGGAAATTCAGAAGCGTCGACCGTTTGTCCTGAAGGTCGAAGTAGAATTTAAGTGAATCGCGGCCCGTCGCCGTACCCGGTTGAATTGCATGGCTCTGCAGCCAGGCGTCCCATTCGCGGATGATGTGCGTCCGCAAGTCCCTCTGTTTCATTTCCAAGCGCCCCAAGTTTCTCGTGAGCCTCGGATGAGGCTCGGGTGGTGCGCTGGTCAGACGGGAAGGCGGCAGCTCACGCATCCGCTTGCCCGCCCTTTTGAAGGTGCGGAACGCCGTTCGATCTGCTGATGGCAGGACAAGCGGCGCCGGGACAATGCAGCCGCCCAATGAGTCCCCATGGTCGACTGCACGGAAGGATCAGGCTGCCGCCGCGTCTGACCCCTCAAGACCAATATGCCGAAGGCATTTAAGTCTTTCTGAAAAACAACCTGACCTTGTCGGGCTTTTGTGGCGAAATTCCAATGAAAACGGGCGGCGGTGGGGCCCATGTCGTTTTCCACAGCCGGCGTGGCCACAAACTGCACGGCAATACCGCTCGTTCGCGCGCTTCCATGCCGCGTGAAGACGGTTCTTTAAGCGTATGAGGACTATAAGGAAAGGCCGCACCGCCGCGCGGCCGAATAGCCGGGCGCCGCGCCTGTCAACCTACCCCAGGGCACGTGTGCTCGGCTATTTGCCACGCGGCAGGCGCCGCGGGGCGATAGGCCTATGGACGAGCGCGGGAGTCAATGCTCGCCAAGCGGCCGTAATGAGCGCTTTTGGCGGGTAAGGTTGACGCCGGCGTGGCCGGATCGCGGTCGATGATCGGCCCGTCACTCGCCTCGAACAGGATACGCTCCGCTGCGCCTTCGAGGTCGTCGTACTGGCCGCTCTTCAAGGTCCACATGAACGAGGCGAGGCCGGCCAGCCCCATTCCGATCGCGATCGGCACCAGGAAGAAGAAATCGATCATGGCATCCCTCGGGCGACATGGCCGATTGGCGCGTCACTGCGCGCGGGTCGCAGTGCGCCGTCGAGCCGCAGCGCGTTGGCGACCACGATGACCGAGGACAGCGACATCGCGATCGCCGCCATCAGCGGCGTGACATGGCCGAGCACCGCGATCGGGATAGCGAGGAGATTATAGGCGATGGCGAGCGCAAAGTTCTGCCGCACCAGCCGCGCCGCGGCGCGCGCGATCGCGAGCGCCCGCGGCACGGCAAGGAGACTGTCGCGCAAAAACACCAGATCGGCGGCGTTGCGGCCGATATCTGCGGCGGTTGCCGGCGCCATCGAGACGTCGGCTGCCGCCAGTGCCGGGGCGTCATTCAGGCCGTCGCCGACCATCAGCACCCTGTGTCCGGTCTGCCTGAGCGCGGCGATGCGCGCGAGCTTGTCAGCGGGCCTCGCATTTGATGTCGAGGGGACAGCGAGGCGCAGGGCAATATCGCCGACACGCCGGCCGTTGTCGCCCGACAGGATTTCGACCTGCAGACCGGCGCGTTTGATGTCGTCGAGCGCTTCGCGCGCGTCAGGACGCATGACATCGTCGAGATCAAAGGTGGCGAGCACTCTGCCGTTGGCCGACAGCAGGACTGTCGCCTCATCATCGGACGCATCGGCCGCCGCCCAATCCGGGCGGCCCAGCCGATAAACGTCGCTTCCAACCCGGGCTTCCAGACCCATCCCTGATAACTCCGATACCGAGTCGAAGGCGATCGGCGCTTCGCCAGTTCCCAGCGCGGCCAGCGCCCGCGAATACGGGTGGCGTGAATGCGCCGATATCGCCGCGGCCAGCGCATTGGCTTTGCCGTCGCTTCCCGCCGCCAACCTGGGCTGGCCCGACGTCAGCGTGCCAGTTTTGTCGAATATGGCGGTATCGACGGCAGCCAGACGCTCCAGCGCACTGCCGTCCTTGATCATGATGCCGGCCTCGAACAGCCGCCGCGCGGCGACCACATGCACCATCGGGACGGCCAGGCCGAGCGCGCAGGGGCAGGTGATGATCAGCACCGCAATCGCAATGGTGACGGCCCGGTGCGCATCGCCGATGGCGATCATCCAGCCGATGAAGGTGAGGAACGCGGTGGCATGCACCACCGGGGCGTAAAGTCGCGCGGCGCGGTCGGCAATGCGCCGATAGCGGGAGCGGCCGGCCTCGGCCGCCTCCATCATGCGCAGCATCTCGGCGAGGAAGGAGTCCCTTGAGGCCGCGGTCGCGGCAATGGTCAGCGGTCCCGTCAGATTGAGGACTCCCGCTTGCAGCGCCATGCCTTCGCTGGCCGGCTTTGGCGCGCTCTCGCCCGAGACCAATGAGACGTCGAGATCGGAACTGCCCTTGACCACGCGCGCGTCGACCGGCACGCGTTCCCCGGCGGCGAGCAGGATGGTCATCCCGGGCACGATTTCGTCGACGGGAAGATACGCGCGCGAGCCGTCATCCTGGATGACCAGCGCGCCGCGCGGGGCGAGCCGAGCGAGCCCGGTGACGGCCTGCCGTGCGCGGTTGCGCATGACATGGTCGAGCGTGCGGCCGATCAGCAGGAAGAACAGCAGCGATACCGCAGCATCGAAATAGGCATGCGGGCCGTGCTGGATGGTCTCATACAAGCTCATGCCGAAGGCGAGCAGGACGCCGATCGAGATCGGCACATCCATGTTGGTCTGCCCGTGACTGAGCGCGCGCCAGGCTGACCGGAAGAACACTTGTCCGGCAAACATCAGTGCCGGCAGCGCGATCGCAGCCGATATCCAGTGGAAGAGATTGCGCATGTCCGCAGAGGCGCCGGACCAGACCGCAACCGACAGCATCATGATGTTGCTGGCGGCAAAGCCGGCGACCGCGAGCGCGCGGATCAGCTGCGACAGCGCGGGATCGTCGCCGTCTGAAGCGACATCGAAGAGATGGCCGGGATAGCCGATCGCCTTCAAGGTCGAGAGCAACGGCGGCGGCGTCTCGCCGCGCCAGACCACGCTGACGCGCCGTGTGGAGAGGTTGGCCCGGGCGCGCGTAACGGAGTGGAGCCGGCCGAGCGCCGCCTCGATGGTGTGCAGGCAACCGCCGCAATTGATGTCGGGGACGGAGAGGTCGGTCTGCCGCAGCCCGTCGCCGACGACCCGGCTCGCCAATACAATCTCCTCATCCGAGGCGCCTGCCTCGGGAAGGGGGAGCTCGGCGCCGGCGACGCAACAGCTCATGGCGGGGCCGCTACGGCTGGACCGCTCGATAGGCGTGCCAGGTGGCGTGCCCGAGCAGTGGATAGATCACGACCAGCCCAAGCATGCAGGTCGCAAGGCAGAGCAGGAACAGCGCGAGCACGATGACGGCCCAGATCAGAAGGACCCGCAGATTGGTCCAGACCAGCGCCATGCTGCTGCCCATCGCCGTGAAGGCGTCGGTCGACTGGTCGAGCAGCATCGGAATCGAGAACGCCGAGATCGCAAAGGAGAAAGCGGCGAACAATCCGCCCACTACCGTGCCGACCGCCAGCATCGCCCAGCCGACTTGCGTGGAAAACAGCATCGGGGCGATGTGGTTGAGGCCGGGGAAGGGGACCAGCCCAAAGAACAACGCGTAGATGATGACGGCGGCGCGCATCCACACCATCATCAAGAGGCACAGCAGCACGCCTGTGAACAGGATCTGGCCGCCCGAGCGCGGCTTGACGAAGAACAGGCTGCTCCAGTTGAGCGGCAGGCCTTCCTCGATGCGGCGGCTCTTCTCGTAGAGGCCGATGGCGAGGATCGGGCCGACCACCATGAAGCCGGCAAAGGCCGGAAACAGGATGTAGTCGCGGCCGAGCGCGATCAGACCGCCGACAAAGCCGACGGAGGCCAGCAGGATCACAAGACCATAGGCGATGCTCATCGCCGGCGTCGTCAAGAAATCACGCCAGCCCTGCGCCAGCCATTTGAAGGGATCGGCCGGGTTGAGCGAGCGCGCCCATTTGTTGAGAGTGGGAAGCGGTGGCGAGACCGACGGGATGATCGTCATGGCCTGTCTCCCATGGATCGGCCGGTCGTGACGGCCGGTGAACAAGAGGATTGTGCGGCGCTGAACTGTCGGGATGCGCCTTCGCCTTGCCTGACATGGGCGACGCAATCCGGCTGCGAGGCGAGCGCGACATAGACCAGATGGACGTTGGCGGCGACGACCGCGGCAATCGTGACGGCCGCCAGCAGCCAAAGGATGGTGCGGGACCGCCGTTGCGTGTCGGCGAGAGCGCTCATGGCGTCCCCATCCGCTTGTCGAGCAAATAGAGCGTCAGGATCTTGCGGTCGAGCTCGGACAGGCGGCCTTCCCAGGTCGGCATGTGACCCTGCCGGCCGCCCCAGACCGTGGTGTCGATGGCCTCGAGACTTCCGCCATAGATCCAGACCTTGTCCGTCAGGTCGGGTGCGCCGAGTTCCGGATTGCCCTTGGCGTTGTCACCGTGACAGGACACGCAATTGGCGGCGAACAGCTTTTGACCGGCCGCAACATTGGCGGAATCGATGTCCTTCGAGCCAGGGTTCGAAAGGGAAAACACATAGCTTGCGACCTTGAGCACATCAGCGCGCGGCAGCATCTGGTCGCGTCCGAATGCCGGCATCTGCGATACGCGGCTGTCCTTGTGCGCCGAATTGATGCCGACCCGGATGGTCGTTAAGATGTCCTCACCCTTGCCGCCCCATAAGAACGATTGCGTCGTCAGATTGGGATAGCCCGGACCACCCTTGGCGTCGATGCCATGGCACGGCGCGCAATTGCCGCCGAACAGGGCGTGGCCGGTCTCGCGTACGACCTCCATCAGATTGGGATCGGATTGCACAGCGGCGAAGCTGCCGCCGGCAATCTTCTTGCTCCAGGTGTCGCGATCGAGCGCGGCTTCTTTAAGCGATGCCGCGACGAGCTTGCGTTGATCGATCTGCAGCAGGCCCTTGGTATAGGTGGTGCCGAGCGGGAACGCCGGCATCAGCACCCAGTAGCCGACCGAAAACAGAACGGCGAGGGTCAGGAAGAAATAGACCGGGCGCGGCACCGGCGTGTTCAATTCCTTGATGCCGGCCCACTCATGACCGGTCGTCAGATAGCCGGTATGGCTGTCGCGCTCCTGCTGATGATCTACCGCCATGGCTTGTCCTCATACGGCTTGTCCTCGTCATGAAGGATGGACTGCGCGGCGTGATCGAAGCGCGTCCTGTTCGAAGGCCAGAAGGTGTAGACCAGCACACCTGCCGAGAATGCCAGCAGGTAGAACAGGCCGAAGGATTTGGAGAGGCCGACCAGGACATCATGCTCGATGGTCATTGGCCGCCTCCCGCCTGTGCTGTCTTCTGCGCTGCGTCGGTGAGTCGGCCGAGAATCTGCAAGTAAGCGACCAACGCATCCATCTCGGTCAGCCGGCCCGGCTGGCCGTCGAAAGCCCGAACCGTCGTCGCCTTGCCGTAGCGTTTGGAGACGCCGTCTGCTCCGGCCGAGTCCGGATTGGCCTGGGCTGCGGCGTCAGCCGCGGCGTTCGCGATCATGTCGTCGGTATAGGGCACGCCGACCGCGCGCTGCGCTTTCAGGTGCAGACCGAGATCGTCAGTGCGCAGTTCGGTCGCAAGCAGCCAGTCATAGGCCGGCATCACCGAGACCGGAACGACGTCCCGCGGGTTGATGAGATGGGCGACATGCCACTGGTCGGAATATTTCTCGCCGATCCGCGCGAGATCCGGCCCGGTGCGTTTCGATCCCCACAGCATCGGATGGTCGTATTTGGATTCCACCGCAAGCGAGTAGGGGCCGTAGCGGTCGACCTCGTCGCGCAAGGTGCGGATCATCTGCGAATGGCAGGCGTAACAGCCCTCGCGGATATAGATGTTGCGACCTGCAAGCTCGAGCGGCGTGTAGAGCCGCATATCGGGTGCGTCCTCCACCGTCTGGTGGATAGTGAACAGCGGCGCGATCTCGACCAGGCCGCCGATCGAGGCGACCGCGATGATGCCGATGACGAGGCCGATGGCCTTGCGTTCCAGCTTGTAGTGGAAACTGAAGATCGACATGGCCTTACTCCGCCGGCTGGGCGGCCGCGCCGCCTGCGAGAACAGGCTCCGGCAGGTCGCTGGCGCGATCCGCCGATGGAGCTGCCGTGACGATGGTCATCCAGATGTTGTAGGCGCAGATGCAGCCGCCGATCAGGAACAACAGACCCCCGACGGCACGCGCGATGTAATAGGGATGCATCGCGACCAGCGTATCGAGGAAGGAGTAGGCAAGGGTGCCGCTCTCGGTATAGGTCCGCCACATCAGCCCCTGGATGATGCCGGAATTCCACATCGCGAAGACGTAGACGACGGTGCCTGCGAGCGCGAACCAGAAATGCGCCTCCACCAGCCGCGGCGAATACATGGACTCGCGTTTCCACAGCCACGGCACCATCGCATAGATCGAACCGAAGGTGATCATCGCGACCCAGCCCAGCGCGCCGGCATGGACATGGCCGATGGTCCAGTCGGTGTAATGGGAAAGTGAATTCACCGCGCGGATCGCCATGAACGATCCCTCGAAAGTGGTGAGACCGTAGAACACGGCAGCGACCATCATGAAGCGCAACGTCGCGTCATCGCGCACTTTGTGCCAGGCGCCGTTCAGCGTCAGCAGCGCATTGCCCGCCGACGCCCATGACGGGATCAGCAGCATCAGCGAGAACGTCATGCCGAGCGTCTGCACCCATTGCGGCAGTGCCGTGTAGTGCAGGTGGTGCGAACCCGCCCACATGTAGAAGAAGGTGATGCCCCAGAACGAGATGATCGACAGCCGATAGGAGAAGATCGGCCGGCCGGCGCGAACGGGGAGGAAGTAATACATCATGCCGAGGAAGCCTGCGGTCAGGAAGAAGGCGACCGCGTTGTGGCCGTACCACCACTCCGTCATGGCATCCTGCACGCCGGAGAACAGCGAGTAGCTCTTGGCGCTGCCGAACGAGACGGGCACGGCGAGGTTGTTGACGATATGCAGCATCGCCACGACAAGGATGAAGGCGAGGTAGTACCAGTTGGAGACGTAGATGTGCGGCTCCTTGCGCCGCGCCAGCGTGCGCAGATAGAGCAGGAGGTAGGTGACCCAGACGATCACCAGCCAGATGTCGGCGTACCATTCCGGCTCGGCATATTCCTTGGACTGGGTGATCCCCATGAGATAGCCGGTCGCCGCGATCAGGCAGAACAGATTGTAGCCGACCAGCACGAACCACGGGCTCAACTGGTCCGGCAGCCGCGCCCGCGTGGTGCGCTGCATCACATAGAACGAGGTTGCGATCAGGCCGTTGCCGCCGAAGCCGAAGATGACGCCGCTGGTATGGACCGGCCGCAGCCGGCCGAAGCTCGACCAGCCGCCGCCAAAGGTCAGGTCCGGATCGACCAGTTGCCACGCCACCCAGTCGCCGACGGCAAGCCCGACCACCGCCCAAGCGATCGCCAGCACCACGCCGGCCTTGGTGGGGTCGTCGTAGTATTGCGCGAGGCGGGCCTCCGGAGGTTCCGGCGCGTAGTAATGCTTGCCGATGGCAAAGATCGCGAGCACTGCGGCGGCGAACACCAGCGCCCCGTGCAGACCGATCGGGTCGTTGCGGCCGGCGATGCCGAATATCAACCCGACCAGGGCGACCGCGAGAGCGATCAGGATGCCAAGCCGCCGCTCGTGTCCGGTGAGTTGGGCAATCATGGCAGGCCTCCCGGAGGTTCTGGAATGGCGCGCGAAAATGCACGGTGACGTGATTTTATTTCCAGGACTTGATCGCCGAGAAAACCCGCCCGGCAATTGATCTGAATCAAACCGGCGCTATTTGAGCTCAGGCTGGGGGAGCTCCAACCGTCAACGGGAGGTCAACCATGAAAATAGTCGTCATCGGCGGCACCGGCCTGATCGGCTCGAAGACCGTGACTATTCTGCGCAAGGCCGGCCACGAGGTTGTGGCCGCATCACCGAGGGGAGGCGTCAACAGCATCACCGGCGAGGGGCTCAAGGAGGCCATGGCCGGCGCTGATGTCGTGGTCGATCTCGCCAATGCGCCCTCGTTCGAAGACGAGGCCGTGCTGGAATTCTTCCAGACCTCGGGGCGCAATCTTCTCGCGGCGGAGCGTGCCGCCGGCGTCAAGCATCATGTCGCGCTGTCGATCGTCGGAACCGACCGCACGCCCGAGAACGGCTATTTCCGCGCCAAGGTCGCGCAGGAGAAACTGGTCGTGGCCTCCGGCATTCCCTACACCATCGTCCGCGCCACCCAGTTCATGGAATTCCTCAAGGCGATCGCCGACTCCAGTGTGGACGCAGGCGTCGTCAAGATCTCGCCCGGCGCGTTCCAGCCGATCGCTGCCGACGACGTCGCGCCTCTGGTTGCCGATGCGGCGCTGGCAGCGCCGAAGAACGGTATCGTCGACATCGCCGGTCCCGAGCGCGCGCCATTCAACGAGATCATTGCCCGCTACCTGAAGGCGGTCGGCGATGCCAGACAGGTCGTGCGCGATCCAGCCGCTCGCTACTGGGGTGGGCTCGTCGATGACCGCTCGCTGGTACCATCAGGCGAGGCGCGGCTCGGACGCATCAATCTCGACGAATGGGTTCGGCGCTCGAAGGCGGCGGCATGACCCGAAGCGCGACCGTCTGACGGCCGGGCACAAATGACCGCTTGCCGCGCAAGCCAATCAGAAGAAACCCGGACTGAGATCGAGGCCGTACGTCGCGCAAAGCAGCGAGACGACCAGGCCTGCGCAGCAAAACGCTGCCAACACCTTCAACGTTTCGGTTTCAATGTTCGTGGTGGCGGAAAGCCGGGAAAAAGCCTGGACCAATGCAGTCATAGCGACCTCCAATATCGAATCTCGCGAATGACTGTCACCTTAGGCGCTCGCGTTTGATCCAAATATGAGCGAGCGCACAGTCCTGGCTTGGGACTATCACGTTTAGGAGAGCGGACATCGGCTGCATCTGATGCCGGGCTATCTCAAAAACACGCGTTGTCGGCGGCTTCAATGCCGATTGAAGGGGACATAAACCCGCTCTTTACCAGTCAAGCAGATGGGGACGACGGTTCCGCTCGACGGTCACAATTGGCCCATAGTGCTCGTGGAAACGCTCATGCATGAGTGTTTCGTCGAGGATCGGCATACCGGTGTTGCTGTTGGTGAGCGTCTCGCTTGGCGGCTGCATGACGTCCGGCGCCAACTCATCATTGATGGACGCGCGCGCCGAGGCTCCGAAGCCTCCGGCTTCACGCACCTTCATGCCGGTGGAGGATGTTCCGTCCGACCGCACAGCTGCGTTGACGGCCGACGAACAATCGAAACTCAAGAAGGAATTGACCACCATTCGAGACCGTCAGGCGGAAGCGGCCAAGGCTCAAAAGTAATCCATTCGTCAAACGAACGAATTCGAGCCGTCACTCCGCCGCCGCGAGGTAGCCGCCGGTTCGCAGGAAATCGTAGAGCCGATCGGCGGTCAGGATGTTTCCCTTGCGGTTGAAGTGGATTTCGCCATTGGAAGGGAAGAAAGGGCCGTCGTGGCTGTTCTTCATCGCGTCCTCGATGTTGAGGGAGGCGATGCCCCGCTTTTTGAGCAACTCGGCGAGGCGGGCGTAGTAGACCGAAGGGGCGTTCCGGAATTTCGAGTGCGGCAGCGTAATATCCATTTTCTCGCGCTCGATCATGAAATTCATCGGCAGCAGCGTCACTGCGAACCTTGCGCCCTTGTCGCGGGAAAGACGCTCCATCGCTGAAACAAGCTTCAGAAAGCGCTGCTCGTGGTCGAGAAACGTGTCGCTATAAACGCCGAAAATGTGCTCCAGGGCGTCTTCTTCAAAACCTCGGTATCCGAACAGTCTCGACCTTATGAGGTCGATGGCTCTGCCGGCCATGATACCGAGATGGCTGTCGCGCAGGATCGGCACGCGATAGATGGTTTCCACGCCCACGGTGTTCGCGCCAACCAGCTTGTTGCGCAGGATGCCGTTGGACTGGACGCTGAGATTATGATCCAGCCATTTCGACGGCAGGCCGTCGGCATCGAGGTCGGCCCACGCGTCCGGATTGATGTAGTAGATGTCGTTACCGAGAAAGACGTCGAGCACGATCAGCTTCGGATTGATGATGTCGATGTTCCGCTTCAGCCAGACATATTGCTGGTCGGTCTCGAAGCCGTCGGCGTACCCGGCGTTGACGACCTGATAGTTGTAATCGTTCTTGCGCAGGTGCTGTTCGAGCAACGCCGGAAAATTCTCGTCGTCGCCGACATAGGAGCCGAACGTGAAGGAATCTCCCAGCATCAATATCCGGGGATCCTTGCCCAATTCCGCGCCGCGCAGGCCAAGGGAATTCGTGGTGGTGCGAACCTGCTCCGGGCCCTCCATCGAGGGCTGCGTTCCCACGTAGTTCTTCTGGAGCGTGAAGGTGTTGTAGTCGGACGGCGCGTAGTAGCTGCCCAATTGCGAAAGCAATCTTGAATAAGTCGGCTGCGGCAGGAACATCCGCAATCCGACTTCGCCGACTACGAGCATCACGAGGATGACACCGGCCAGCAGCAGCAAATTTGCCCGCCGCTCGCTCGAAATTTTCGACATTCGCAAGACTCGTCGGTTTGGTGAGCGCGGTGGGGCTCGAACCCACGACCCCGTGATTAAAAGTCACGTGCTCTACCGGCTGAGCTACGCGCTCGCTCCAATGGGCTGATCTCCGGCGGATCGTGCCCGGGCCGCTGTGTAGGGGCCGCGCCTCCTCGGGTCAACCGCCGTTGTGCCGCCGACTACCTGCCGATCCCCACCCCTCAACCGGCCTCGCGATGAACCTCGGAGGGCACGGGCTGTGTCGGCCGCGCCACATTCGGCAACGCCACCGGGCGTAGCCCGATCAGCTCGGCGGTCCTGACCGCAGTGGAGTGCCAGAACTCGAACGAATTGATCCGTGACTGCTCCAATATGGCGATCGCCACCGCCGCGAGGAAGGGCAGGCTCTCCAGTACCAGCACGAAGGCGAAGATGTAGATTTCGCGGATCTGATGGGTGCCGTTGGTGACGACGAGCACGGCCGCACCGACAAGAAGCAGCACCCCAATCACGGCCTCCCAGAATGCCTGGAACTCAATCGACATCCGCGACAGACCGCCTTTCGAGGTGCGCGCGAATGGCAGGTGTTCGGTGATCAAGCCCTGGGCGACGGCGCGCGAGACCGTCCATTGCACGCTCATCGCGGCCACCATCGCGGTTAGCATCTGTCCCCACTTCACCGCCACGCGCAGCCGGTACATCGCCACGAAATGAATCAGCGATACGAAGAAGGACATGATGATCGGCAGCGTCAGGATCCTGTCGGGGATGGCGATGTCGGCAAAGGCGACGATCGGCACCCAGATCAGATTGAGGATCGCAACCAGCACGCCGAGGCTCTCGGCGCCGAGCCAATTGAGCCAGCCCAGCGAAAATTCGCGCTTCTGGTCGCGCGTCAGCCGGCTCGCGCCGGGCAGGAAACGCCGCCAGTGCTTCTTGACGATCTGAAAGCCGCCATAGGCCCAGCGATGCCTCTGCTTCTTGAAGGCCTCATAGGTGTCCGGCAGCAGGCCGCGGCCGTAGCGATGGTTGGTGTAATGCGTGAGCCAGCCATGCTCGATGATGGCCAGCCCGAGATCAGTATCCTCGCAGATGGTGTCGCCGGCCCAGCCGCCCGCCATGTCCATGGCCGCGCGGCGCATCAGGCACATCGTGCCATGCACGACGATGGCGTTCTCCTCGTTGCGCTGGACCATGCCGATGTCGAAGAACCCGGCATATTCGCCGTTCATCATGTAATGCATCAGCGAGCGATTTTCGTCGCGGTGGTCCTGCGGCGCCTGCACCAGGCCGACCCTGGGATCGGCGAATACGGGAACGAGGTCCTTCAGCCAGTCCGGATCGACGCAATAGTCGGCATCGATGATGCCGATGATCTCGGCATCCGCTGCGGTGCGCTCCATCGCGATGCGCAGCGCGCCGGCCTTGAATCCCCTAACCTTCTCGGCGTTGATGAACACGAAGCGCTCGCCGAGCTCGCGGCAGTGATCCTGGATCGGCTGCCAGAACGCGGGATCAGGCGTGTTGTTGATGATGACGACGCATTCGAAATTCGGGTAGTCGAGCTGGGCGACCGAATCGAGCGTTGCCTTGAGCATGTCAGGCGGCTCGAAATAGGCGGGCACGTGGATCGACACTTTCGGGAAGGTCAGGTCCTCGCCCATGGTCGCCGGCGCCACCATCGTGGGCTTCTTGATCAGGCGGTGCGGCCCGCGGCCGAACGCGACCGCCGCGATCTCCTCGATCCGCGCCATTGCGATCAGGACGAGCGGCACAAGCAGGATCAGGCCGAGTGTCAGTGCGAAAGCCGAGCCGAAGATGAAATAGTGGCCGTTCCAGAATGCGAACACGGTCGCGGCCCAGGCGCCGACGCCGTTTGCGGCCGCAGACAGCAGCAGCGCCTGCAGGATGGTCGGCTCCAGCAGCGCCAGGATCGGCAGCGACATCAGGATGCCGATCAGCAATGCGATGGTGGCAAGCTTCCAGTAGTCGGGATTGACGATCGGGCCAGTCCACGAAAACTTCGGCTCACGCGCCGCGTTGAGAAAGCCCCAATAGGGACCGACGCCGCCCTCGAAATACTTCCAGGGCGCGTCGATCGCCTCGACGATGTTGTATTCCATGCCGATGGCCTCGGCGCGACCAACGAAGTTGCGCAACACCGACGCCTGCTGGAACGGTCCGGGATCGGCATTGCCGCGGTTGTAACCCGCGCTCGGCCAACCGAACTCCGCGATCATGATGCGCTTGCCCTGGAACTGGTTGCGCAGGAACTGATAGCGATCGACGGCTTGGTCGACCGCCTCCGCGGACGAATGATTTTCCCAGTAGGGCAGCACGTGCGCGCCGATGAAATCGACGCCCGAGGCGAGGTCCGGATGCTGGCTCCAGACGCTGTAGATTTCACCTGTCGTGACCGGCACGCCATTGACCGACTTCTTGACGCGCTGGATCAGCCGTATGAGGCGATGGACGTTGTTTTCGTCGGTTGCCCATTTCAGTGCCGCGTCAGGGTCAGGTTGTCTTTTCGCGTCATCGAGCCGCTGGCTTTCCTCGCGCTGGATGCGCTCGGTCTCCGCCGCATCGGTTTCGACGCCGGATTGCGGCCGAACGTTCTCGATCGGAATCTGCTCGGCGCGGAAAATCGTTTCGTTGCCGACCACAATTCCGATGATATTGCTGTTGCGCCGGGCCAGATTGATGGCGGCGTCGATTTCCCGGCTGTTGCGATTGCCGTCGGCATCGATCCAGACGCCAATCGTCACCTTCATGCCGAATTCGGCGGCAACCGGCGGAACGAGCTCTGCGCCTTCCGTCGAGGTGTACAGACGCACAGCTCGCGTCATCGTCGAGAGCACTCTCAGATCTTTGCGGATTTTTTCGGAATCGGCGTCGCGGTCGGCGACCGTGTGACCGCGCTCGAACGGGGCGTAGGATGCACTGGGCAGGATGCCCCGGTAGTCGGGCGCTTGCTGTTTTTCCTGAAAAACGCCCCAAAGCGCTGCATGCGCAGCGCTGACAAACAAGAGAGCGGCGACGATGGCACGCATCGCAAACGAAACCTGATGGGGCGTGATTGGCGAAAGCGAACCTGTCCCCGAGGTCCGACCGACATAACGGCTGGCTTTTAGGATAAGCCTGCCACGCCATTACACAACTGGTATGACGTGGTGGCCTTTCTAGGGCTGCCAACCTTGCTGGCGCATGAACGAGCCGAGCGTTCCAGCTGGAGGCGGGTGGCTATTTTGCCGCAGGCGCGGGCGCGGCGGCTGGCGAGGGCGCCGGCGACGGTGACGCGTTGGGCTGAGGTGCCGCCGAGCCCGAGGTGGCTGCCGGAGCAGCGGGAGCCGCAGCGGCCGCGGCCTGCGGTTGCGCGGCGGGATTGATCCAGCAAGCGTAAATCTTGATGTCCAGGCTCCGCGTCACCTTGTCATCGATCTGGGCGCCAAACCGGGTCAGGCAGCGGAAGGCAGCCTGGACGTGGCCGCCAGGGCAGCCAAATCGGTCATAAAGATCGAGATGCCGGAAAGCAGTATCGAGGTCATCCACCCACATCAGACGCACGACGCGACGGCCGAGCCAGACGCATTCGGGGTTGCCCGCCGGGCCGTTCAGGGCTTGGGTGGCCTCGGAGAATTCGGCGGTCTTGCGCTCGTTTTCCTTGGTGGTGTCTGGCGCGGCAGCGCCTTGCTTGCCCTGGTCGTTGGCGTGGTTCTCGCCGCTCTGGGCCAAAGCCCCGCCGGAGACGAATAGAAGGAATGCAATGGAAACAGCAAGTTGCCGCAAAAACCTGAATTTGGACTGAAGCACTCGCCGACGCATAAATTCCCCGATATTCTTAGGCCACCAGCCGTCCTGCCGCCTTTGACCGGTTGATGACGGTCAAATGGGTCCCGAATGCGGCGAACACGGTTAGCGCGATTTGATGACGGTTATTTCGGATTTTGTCCAGCAAAGTCACAACTTTATCGCGTCGTGGTAAAATCCCCAAAGAAGCGCCGCACTTGGTAGCCGCACTTGGCAGAGGCCGTCCGAGAGGCTAATCGACGGTCGCGTTCTCGGAGGGTGGAACCGATTTCCTTGCGTACGCCACTGGCGCTTCTGCTCATTTCGTTTGGTGCAATTGCTGCCGTGTGGTGGTGGCTGGCGACGCCGATCACGCTGGCGCGCGCGCCGATCGACCCCAAGGCGAAGCTGCTTTGCGTGTCCTACGCACCGTTCCGCGGCGCGCAGACGCCGCTCGAACTGACGACGCATATTTCGGCCGACCAGATCGCGCAGGATCTGGCGCAACTCGCCAAAATCTCGGATTGCGTGCGGACCTATTCGATCGAGAACGGTCTCGACCAGGTTCCCGCGCTCGCCGCCAAGGCCGGACTCAAGGTGATGCAGGGCATCTGGCTCGGCAGCGATCGCTTGAAGAACGCGGCGCAGATTTCGACGGCGATCCGTCTCTCCAAGGATTATCCCAACGTCATCACGTCGCTGGTGGTCGGCAACGAAGTACTGTTGCGCGGCGAGATGACCACCACCGATCTTGCCGCGATCATCCGCGGCGTGAAGGCGCAGGTCTCGGTTCCCGTCACCTATGCCGACGTCTGGGAATACTGGCTGCGCTATCGCGAGATCTACGAGGTCGTCGACTTCGTCACCATCCATATCCTGCCTTATTGGGAGGATTTTCCGATCCGCGCGAAGTTTGCGGCAACCCACGTCAACCTGATCCGCCAGCGGATGGCGGTGGCGTTTCCCGGTAAGGAAATCCTGATCGGCGAAACCGGCTGGCCGAGCCAGGGCCGGATGCGCGAGGCGGCGCTGCCTTCGCGCACCAATCAGGCCCGCGTGGTCTCGGAAATCCTGCAGATCGCCAAGGCGGAGAATTTCCGGGTCAACCTGATCGAGGCCTATGACCAGCCCTGGAAGCGCAAGCTCGAGGGCACCGTCGGCGGTTTCTGGGGCCTGTTCAATTCTGAGCAACGCGAGCTGAAATATCCCCCCGGCGAGCCCATCAGCAATTTCCCGTTCTGGAAATGGCAGATGGGCGCAGGCCTCTTGCTCAGCTTGATCGTGTTCGTCTCGGCCTGGGCCACCACGCGGCGCAGGCCGTGGACGCCGCCTCTCGCGTCATGGATCGCCGTCGGATTGACCGCGACCAGCGCCGGCTGCCTTGTCGGCATCGCCGCCGACAAGATGTTTTTCGAGAGCTACGGGGTCGGCGGCTGGCTGCAATGGGGCGGGCTGCTTGCAGCCTCCATCGTCGCCTCGATCTTCGGCGCCAACGCGATCATCTCGGGGCGCACGCTGCCGACCTTCCTCGATTTGTTCGGACCGCGCGGCGAGGGCGAGCGGCTGGCGGCATCGATGCGATTGCTCGGGTTGTCGCTGGTCGTGACCGCGTTGATCGCAAGCGAGACCGCGCTCGGCTTCGTGTTCGACCCGCGCTACAAGGATTTCCCCTATGCCAGCCTGACCATGGCGGTGGTGCCGTTCGCAGGCCTGCTGCTGAACCGGCCGCAAGCTGGACAACGGCCGATCGCCGAAGCGGTGTTTGCCGGATTGCTCACCATCGCAGCCGCCTATGTCGGTTACAACGAAGGCCCCGACAACTGGCAGTCGCTGTGGACCTGCGCCGCCTGGTTCGTCTTCGCAATCACGCTGTGGCAGGCGCGGGCCGCGCAAAGCCCAAAATAAGCAGCCCGAACGCGATCCCCGACAGCGCGACGTTGTAGAGCACGATGCCGAGGCAGGCGGCGATCAGCGCGCCCGTGATCAGCACGATCGACGGGCGGATGAAATGCAGGGTCGCGATGACCAGCGCCGTGATGCCGAACACCGAGTTCTTGAACAGTACGGTCGCGAGCGCGCGCGCCTTGCAGACCAGCGTCTGCAGGCCGGCGTCGCAGGCGAGCGCAACGGTGGAGAGTTCGACTCCGAGATAGCGCAGATAGAGCGCGTAACCGATGGTCACGAAACCGACCACGAGCAGGAATTGCACCTGATAGGGGGTCAGCCGGAACGGGATCTTTTTCATGCGCGGACTATGCCCGCCGCGACAGGCCGGGACAAGCGCTGACGGGGCCGCTCAAGTGACTTGAGGAATCGGCTCCAAGCCTCTGCGAGAATTTAAGGTTTCTTGCTGTTGAACCAGGAGGAGATGGTCGATTTCGGCTCCTCCCTTGGCGGGTCGTCCTTCTTGGAATGCCGCGTCCAGCTTCGCTTTGCCGGTGGCGGCTGAACTACCGATGCCTCCGGCTTGACGCCTGCAGCGGGTGGCGGCTCGGTCTCGCCGCGGGCCATGGCCAGCCGCTGGCCATCGTAGACGGTCGTTTCGCAGCCGCGCTTGGTTGCGGCGAGCGCGGCGCAGATTTTCGCGGCGGTCGCGGCGTCCTGCAGGGGGCCGGCGGCAAGCCGAAGCTGTGCGCCGAGGCCGCTCTTGTTCTCGCGCACCAGGATGATCGGGGTCAGCGCTTTCAGGGCCGCGTTGGAAGCCACGACAGTGCGCCACAGCGCGCGCAGGCCACCGACCGAATTGGCGCTGCCGAGATCGACAGCGAACTCGGTGCGCTGTACTGCCGTCCCGGGTTCCTCGGCCGCTTCGTCCTTCTCCTCGGCTGGAATGGCGGCGAGCGTCTCCGGCCTGGGCGAAGCGGCAGGTGCAGGAGGCGCAACCGGAGCCGCTACGAGGGCCTGCTTCGGCGCTTCGATCAATTTGGGTGCGGCCGGATCGGGCGGTCCCATCATCGATTTGGTCACTGCAGGCGGTTGTGCGGTGACTGCCGCTCCGGCAGCGACGCTCGAGGTTACCTGCACCTCGGGTTTGGCGGCTTCCGCGCGTTTTTCGGCCGGCGCAGCTGCAGGTGGGCTCGCCGCGGGTGTGGTCGCGACCGGGCCGATCACGGGGGCAGGCTGCGCGGGCGGGGTCTGAGAAACCTGCGCATCTGACGCTACGACCGGCTTCGGCGCGGCCTGCTTCGCAATCGCGCCAGTGACGGAGTCGAGCCCTTGCTCCAGTACGGTGACGCGCGAATAGAGCCGGTCGCGGTCGCCGTTCAACGTATCGACCGCGGAAGCGAGCTTGCGCGTCTCGACCTGGCCTTCGCGTGCGAGTTGCCGGATCTGCTGTGCCTGTCGGGCAAAATCATCGGCCGCGATCTGGTCGCGGCGCCAGCCAAGCGCGAACTGATTGGCATAGACGGCAAGCACGACGGCGCCGATCGTCACCACGCCCCACGAGCCGATCCGCCACAGCGCGCGGCGGTCGAACTCGTTCTCCTCGGCAAACAATCCGGCCAGCAGGCCTTCGGTGTCGTCAGCGTCGAGGGCGCCGGCCGGTTGGTCGGATTTCTTGGCCACGTTCGGTGAGAAGTCCCTGTAACCTCTGCGAATCACAGGGGAACATTATCAGGAATTGTGCCCTCGGCCGGAATCCCGGACATTTGCGGGGGCGGGAAAACGCATTATAGCCACCGCGTCAGTATAAGTTCCGAAGGGCGACTTTGAGAATCGAATGACACGATCGAGCATGACAGTGGTGCTCGCGGCCGGTGAGGGCACGCGGATGCGCTCCAGCCTGCCCAAGGTGCTGCACCCGGTCGCGGGCGAGCCGCTGCTCGCGCACGTCCTGCACGCCGCGCCGGCGGGCGCGGACGCGCGGCTTGCCGTTGTGATCGGGCCCGACCACAAGGCGGTCGCTGACGAGGTCCGCCGCATCCGCCCCGACGCCGAGACCTTCGTTCAGCGCGAGCGGCTCGGCACGGCGCACGCGGTGCTGGCGGCGCGCCAGGCCATCGCGCACGGCGCCGACGATCTGCTGGTTGTCTTCGGCGATACGCCGCTGATCTCGGCGGAAACGTTTGCGCGTATGCGCAGCCCCCTGGCGAAGGGAGCTGCGCTCACCGTGCTCGGCTTCCACGCCGCCGATCCCACCGGATATGGACGCCTGCTGATGGATGGAAAGCGTCTGGTCGCGATCCGCGAGCACGCCGATGCCAGCGCAGAGGAGCGCAAGATCGCGCTGTGCAATGCCGGCGTGATGGCCTTCGACGGCCGCACTGCGCTGAAAATTCTCGATCAGATTAGTAACGCCAACAGCAAGGGCGAATATTATCTGGTCGATGCCGTCGCAATTGTCAGGGATATGGGACTGGAGGCCGTCGTGATCGAAACATCAGAGGACGAAGTGCGCGGCATCAACACCAAGGCGCAGCTCGCCGAGGCCGAAGCCGTGATGCAGGCGCGGTTGCGCAAGCAGGCGATGGATGCCGGCGTAACGCTTATTTCACCCGAGACCGTCTATCTCGCGGCCGACACAAAATTCGGCAAGGACGTGACCATCGAGCCGTTCGTGGTGATCGGGCCGGGCGTCTCGATATCAGACGGTGCGGTGATCCATTCCTTCTCCCACATCGTGCAGGCGACAATCGGCAAGAACGCCTCCGTTGGTCCCTATGCGCGGCTGCGGCCGGGAACTTCGCTCGGCGACGGCGCGCGCATCGGCAATTTCGTGGAGACCAAGGCGGCGATCCTCGAAGCCGGCGTCAAGGTCAACCATCTCTCCTACATCGGCGATGCTGAAGTCGGCGCCAATTCCAACATCGGCGCGGGCACCATCACCTGCAATTACGACGGCTTCTCCAAGCACAAGACCACGATCGGCAAGGGCGCCTTTATCGGCACCAATTCCTCGCTCGTTGCGCCGGTCAAGATCGGCGCCGGCGCCTATATTGGCTCGGGCTCGGTGATTACGCGGGACGTGCCCGACGATGCGATGGCGGTCGAGCGCTCGCCGCAAAGCGTTCGCGAGGGTGGTGCTGCGCGCTATCGCGAGATCAAGACCAAGGGCAAGAAGCCGAAGGATTGATCGGCAATCCCAGACGGCGGACACTGCCCTGATGAAGAAAATCGGGTTCCTCTCGTTCGGTCATTGGACGCCGTCGCCGCAATCACAAACGCGCTCGGCCGCGGACACTCTCCTGCAATCGATCGAATTGGCTGTCGCGGCGGAACAACTGGGCGCCGACGGCGCCTATTTCCGGGTCCATCACTTTGCCCGCCAGCTCGCTTCGCCATTTCCGCTGCTTGCGGCGGTGGGCGCGAAAACCGGCCGCATCGAGATCGGCACCGCCGTCATCGACATGCGTTACGAGAACCCGCTCTACATGATCGAGGACGCAAGCGCCGCCGATCTGATCGCGGGTGGACGGCTTCAACTCGGCATCAGCAGGGGATCGCCGGAACAAGTGATCGATGGCTGGCGCTACTTCGGCTATCGGCCGGCTGAAGGCCAGAGCGACGCCGACATGGGGCGGCATCACGCCGAAGTCTTCCTCGACCTTCTGCGCGGCCAAGGCTTCGCACAGCCAAATCCGCGGCCGATGTTTCCGAATCCGCCGGGTCTGCTGCGCCTCGAGCCGCTCGCGGAGGGCTTGCGCGAGCGCATCTGGTGGGGCGCCGGCTCGAATGCGACGGCCGTCTGGGCCGCCACGATCGGCATGAACCTGCAGAGCTCGACGCTCAAGAACGACGAGACGGGAGAACCTTTCCACGTGCAGCAGGCCGCCCAGATCCGGGCGTACCGCGCGGCATGGAAAGAGGCCGGTCATGCCCGCGAGCCGCGTGTCTCGGTCAGCCGCAGCATCTTCGCGCTGGTCGACGATCGCGACCGCGCGTATTTCGGACACGAAAGCGAAGGCGAAGATCAGATCGGGTTCATCGACCCCCGGACGCGGGCGATCTTCGGCCGCAGCTATGCTGCGGAGCCGGACGTGCTGGTCGACCAACTCAGGACGGATGAAGCCATCGCCGAGGCCGATACACTCCTACTGACCGTCCCCAATCAGCTCGGCGTCGATTACAACGCGCATGTGATCGAGGCGATTCTCACTCATGTCGCGCCGGCGATGGGATGGCGTTGAGCTAGCGCGCGGACGCGTTCGCGGTCCTGACGCTCTGCGGCATGCTCTGACTGGCGCGCGCGCCAGCCGTCTGTCGTGTCCGCGAGGCAGCAGCATGTCGGCTGCGTCCGCTCCCGTGACGGCTGACATATTCGGAGCCGTCGATCGGTCCGACATGCGGAGGATCCCGATCGTGATAGGGCCGTCCGATGCCGTAGTCCTTGCCGTGCCTGTCGACCCAACTCCACAGCTTCTCGCTCGAATCCTGCCGCATCGAGCGGGTGGCGCCGTTGACGCTGACGATGTCGGCCGCAAGCCCGTGACCGTAGCCGCCGCGCAAGCTGCCGCCATGGAAGGAACGGTCGTCGGCCGCCTTCAGCCCGCTTGCGATCGACTGGCGGTAATTGTCGCGGAATGCGCTGGTGATGCCGGGCGACAGGCCCGCCTGTTCTGCGGCGAGCATCATACGGAAGAGGCGCAGCTTGAATTCGCGATCCATGCCGCCGATCACATAGTCGGTGATGGTCATGCCGGCGTGGTCGGCCGCCTTCGGATCCTTCCAGCCAAAATCCTCATCGACCACCTGCGTCACGGTCCGCGTGACCGTCACCATCTTGCCCTTGCGTTTGACCGTCACGTCCTTCGACGTCTTTTCCTTGACGGTGTCTTCTTTGCGCGTGCGCTCGTAGAGTGCCCACAGATAGCGGTCGGCGCAGCTGTCGATGACGTAGCACTCATCGAGGACTGCGGCCGTGCCCACGATCTGGTTGCCGGTGTTGGCAGTATCGCCGGTGTTCGCCTCAGCGGCCTGCTCGGGCGTCGCAGCCGGCGAAATCGTCTCCGCCGGATCGCCCAGGGAGGCCGTCACGATCGGATTCTGGTCAGCCTCATGCGCTGACGGCGCGGGCTCGCTTGCTGCTTCCATGACCGGCGCAATTGACGCGGTCGGATCTGCGCTCGCGAGCACGAACGGCCTTGCCGGAGGTTCCGATGAACTGGCGTCTGCTGCGACCGTCGGCTGTGGCTCTGGCGTCACCGGCCTGGAGCCGGCGGCCGATATCGCAACAAGTGCGTTGGCCGCTTTCACGAATTCAAGGTCGGCGGTGGTGGCGATCTGCGACTTGTCGGCAGCAATGCGCGGAGGTCTGTCGGCGAATTTGACATCGGCGGCGAGCGAAGGCGCGACGCGGTTGACGATCGGCGCAACATTGTTGGTTCCGCTGCTCGCGAAACCCAGCGCAACGAGCACCGCAAGAACGGATGCCGGCAACGCAATCTCACGGCACCACGGCGCGATCGCCGCCCAACGCGAATTCATGCTGACCGTTCCCCAAAACGACCCAATTAGCCGATTTTTAAAACGACTGCCGCCCGAACGCAACGCGCGGCCGCCGCCAAGCTGTGCAATCCCTGAGAGAAATATGGCGGACGGTGGACTGCATTTCACACAATTCAGCCACAATTGCCCCGTCGCGCCGGTGCGTCGGCATCCACCGATAAAGCAGTCATGCAGGGAGCCGAGCGCTTTGCGAGCGCCCGGCATTCACTCGCTAGATGCTGGATCAGTCTACGGTTACCGGGACCACGCCGGCACCCATCATCCCGAGCGCGCGCGCGGCACTGACGGAGACGTCGATGATCCGCCCGCGCACGAACGGGCCGCGATCGTTGACGACGCACTGGATGGAGCGTCCCGCATGGGTCCTCACAGTGACAATACTGCCCATCGGCTTTGTGCGGTGGGCGCAGGTCATGCCGTGACCGCGGCCGCCGTAGTAGGAGGCGAGGCCGGACTGGGCGTGAGCGGAGGAAATAGCGAGGAGGGAGAACGCAACGATCAGGGAGGCTTGCTTCATTCATTTTCTCGGTTGCAGCCCCGCGCGGACACGAGTGGCGCAATCAGGCTCCGAGATGACGCGAATGAGGAGGTTTGTTGGAATGGGAACCGTACGGCTGCGACCGATCACGAAAGCGGCGTACGACGCTCACTTTGGAAGGCGCCGTCGCAAGCGAGAGCAGGATGCAGAATACCCGTTTGGCAGCGCTATTCTGCAATGTGCCGCGCTTTGCGATGTGTCGAAATTATTAAGCTTGAGGCTTAACCACTGTCGCAATCCGCAATAATTCTTGAGTACCTTTTGTCTTAAGATTTCCGGTAGGGAACGCACGGGCGTTCGAAAGATCGGTTCGAACTGGGGAATCATCCGCATGTGCGGCATTGTCGGCATTCTGGGGCGCGCTCCCGTTGCGGAGCAACTGGTCGAGTCGCTCAAGCGGCTGGAATATCGCGGCTACGATTCCGCGGGCGTTGCCACGCTGGAGGGCAAGAAGCTCGACCGGCGGCGCGCCGAGGGCAAGCTGAAAAATCTCGAAAAGCGGCTGCACGAATTCGCCGCTCAACGGTCACACCGGGATCGGTCACACCCGCTGGGCCACCCACGGCAAGCCGACCGAGAACAACGCGCATCCGCATGCCACTGAACGCGTTGCCGTCGTCCATAACGGCATCATCGAGAATTTCCGCGAACTTCGCGAAGGACTGGAAAAGAAGGGCGCGGTCTTCAAGACCCAGACCGACACCGAGATCGTGTTGCATCTGGTCGACACCATGCTTCAGAAGGGCGTGAAGCCGGTCGAGGCGGTGAGGGCGGCGCTGTCGGAATTGCGCGGCGCGTTTGCGCTCGGCTTCATCTTCACCGGCGAAGACGATCTGATGATCGGTGCGCGCAACGGGCCCCCGCTCGCGATCGGTCACGGCGACGGCGAGATGTATCTGGGGTCGGACGCGATTGCGCTTGCGCCGTTCACCGACACGATCAGCTATCTCGAAGATGGCGACTGGGTGGTGCTGACCCGCAAGGGCGCGACGATCTACGACAAGACCAATGCGATCGTGCGGCGCGAGGCCATCAGGCACATCGGCTCGTCCTCGCTGGTCGACAAGGCGAACTACCGCCACTTCATGGCCAAGGAAATCCACGAACAGCCGGAAGTGGTCGGCCATACGCTGGCGCGCTATGTCGATATGGCCAGCGAGCGCATCGCGCTACCGGCGAAGCTGCCGTTCGACTTCAAGGATATCCAGCGCATCTCGATTACCGCCTGCGGCACCGCAAGCTATGCCGGCTTCGTTGCCAAATACTGGATCGAGCGGCTGTCGCGGATTCCGGTCGAACTCGATGTCGCCTCCGAGTTCCGTTATCGCGAGGCGCCGCTGCGCAAGGGGGATCTCGCGATCTTCATCTCGCAATCCGGCGAGACTGCCGACACGCTGGCGGCACTTCGCTACGCCAAGGCGCAGGGCGCGCATACGCTGTCGGTCGTCAACGTGCCGACCTCGACGATTGCGCGCGAGAGCGAGACGGTCGTGCCGACGCTCGCCGGTCCCGAGATCGGCGTTGCCTCCACCAAGGCTTTCACCTGCCAGCTCATGGTGCTGGCGGCGCTCGCGGTTGCGGCCGGCAAGGCGTGCGGCGAATTGTCGGATGAGGACGAGACCAAGCTGGTGCACGGGCTCATCGAGATTCCCCGCCTGATGGCCGCGGCGCTGTCGAGCGAGGCGCAGATCGAGAAGCTGGCGCGCGACATCGCCAAGTCGCGCGACGTGCTCTATCTCGGCCGCGGCACGTCCTATCCGCTGGCGCTGGAAGGCGCGCTCAAGCTGAAGGAAATCTCCTATATTCATGCCGAGGGCTATGCCGCGGGCGAATTGAAGCACGGGCCCATTGCTCTGATCGATGAAAATATGCCGGTCGTGGTGATCGCGCCCCACGACAAGGTTTTTGAGAAGACCGTCTCCAACATGCAGGAGGTCGCCGCGCGCGGCGGCAAGATCATCCTGATGACGGACGCCAAGGGGGCGGCGGAAGCCACCGTGGAGTCGCTGGTGACGATCGTCATGCCCGAAATGGGCGCGATGTTCGCGCCCATGGTCTACGCCATTCCGGTGCAGCTTCTGGCCTACCACACCGCAGTCATCATGGGCACGGACGTCGACCAGCCGCGCAATCTCGCGAAATCGGTGACGGTGGAATAGGGCTGGGGCCTTGCGCGACGGCGCTTGCCCTTCAAAAATCTGCTAGAAGACCTAGCTGAGAGACCTAATCCCGGCCAGGAACCCGTATGAGCGCCGACAACACGCCAAAGCCGCCCGAGCAGGCCTCGCCGCCGGCGGAGACGCATACCGGCGTGATGGGCAGGCTGCGGAACTATTTCCTGACGGGTTTGGTCGTTGCCGGTCCCGTCGCGATCACGCTGTGGCTGACCTGGTGGTTCGTGACCTGGGTCGACGGTCTGGTGCGGCCCTTCGTGCCGATCGCCTACCGGCCGGAAACCTATCTGCCGTTCGGCCTGCCGGGTTCGGGACTGATTGTCGCGGTTGTCGCGCTGACGCTGCTCGGCTTCCTTACCGCCAATTTGATCGGGCGGTCGCTGGTCGATCTCGGCGAGCGCTTTTTGGGACGTATTCCCGCGGTGCGCGCGATCTATCGCGCCATGAAGCAGGTGTTCGAAACGCTGTTCTCGGGGGGCTCGAGCTTCCGCCGCGTCGGTCTGGTGGAGTTTCCCTCACCCGGCATGTGGTCGATCGTGCTGATCTCGCAGCCGCCGAGCGCCGACCTCGCGCAGAGCCTGCCGGGGCAGGAGGACCACATCTCGGTGTTCCTGCCCTGCGCGCCGAACCCGACCACCGGCTTTTTCTTTTATGTGCAGAAGAGCAAGATCATCGAAGTCGACATGAGCGCCGAGGACGCGGCGACCTTGATCATGTCGTGCGGCGTGGTGCAGCCGGGCACCGATCAGCAGAAGAAGGTCGCTGCCCTCGCGGGCATGGCGAATGCGGCACGGATCGCCAACGAGTCGGCTTTGCAGCCCGAGCCGGCGAAGGTGGAATAATCACCCCGCACCGATCAGCGGAATAGCCTCGTCGCGCTCGAACAGATAGAGCAGGCAGCGCAGCGCTTCGCCGCGCGCACCCGCAAGCTTCGGATTGTCCTTCATGATGCGCAGCGCTTCGTCGCGCGCCTGCGCGATCAATTGCCCATGCACGTCGGAGCGCGCGATGCGATAGCCGGGCAAACCGCTTTGCCTGATCCCGAGCACGTCGCCTTCGCCGCGCAGCCGCAAATCCTCCTCCGCGATTCGGAAACCATCCGTGGTCTCGCGGATCACCTTGAGCCGCGCCTTCGACATTTCGTTGAGCGGCTCGTGGTAGAGCAGCAGACAGGTCGAGGCCTCGGTGCCGCGCCCGATCCGGCCGCGCAATTGGTGCAGCTGCGCAAGGCCAAAGCGCTCGGCATTCTCGATCACCATGATGGTCGCAGCCGGCACGTCGACGCCGACCTCGACTACGGTGGTGGCGACGAGAAGTCCGATCTCGTGGCTGCCGAATTGCGCCATCACGGCGTCCTTCTCGCTGCCCTTCATCTGTCCGTGGACGAGGCCGACCTTGTCGCCGAAGCGCTTCTGCAAGCTCTCGAAACGTTTGGTGGCGTTGGTGAGATGGTCGGTGCCCTCGGCTTCGGACTCCTCGACCAAAGGACAGATCCAGTAGACCAGCTTGCCCTGCGACAGCGCGCGGCCGACCGCGTCGATCACGTCCTCGATCCGGCTGTCCGGCACCGCGCGGGTGTCGATCGGCTGGCGGCCGGCCGGCTTCTCCCGCAATTCGGAGACATCCATGTCGCCGAAATAGGTCAGGACCAGCGTACGCGGGATCGGGGTGGCGCTCAGCACCAGCACGTCGACGGCTTCGCCCTTGGAGGTCAGCGCCAGGCGCTCGCGCACCCCGAAGCGATGCTGTTCGTCGACGACAGCCAGCGCCAGCGATTTGAAAATGACATCGTCCTGGATCAGCGCGTGGGTGCCGACCAGAAGGTCGATCTCGCCGGCTTCGAGTTCCTTCAGGAGCTCGCGCCGTTCCTTGCCCTTCTCGCGGCCGGTGAGGATGGCGACGCATAGGCCCGCGCGCTCGGCGAGCGGCGCGATGGTCTTGATGTGCTGACGCGCGAGGATTTCGGTCGGCGCCATCAGCGCCGCCTGCTTGCCGGCTTCGACGGCGGCGGCCGCCGCCAGCAGCGCCACCACGGTCTTGCCGCTCCCGACGTCGCCTTGCAGGAGACGCAACATCCGCACCGGCTGCTTCAGGTCGTCGGCAATGGCAGCCGCGGCCTGCCGCTGCGAGGCCGTGAGCGCATAGGGCAGGGCGTCGATGATCTTCTTGCGCAGATGGCCGTCGCCGGCATGGCGATTGCCGGCGGGCCGGCGCAGTTGCGCGCGCACCAGCGCCAGCGCCAGTTGGCCTGCGAGCAGTTCGTCGAAGGCAAGCCGCGACCAGAAAGGGCCGTCGGTCAGGATATCGGTCAGCTCGACCGGCTGATGTACGCGCGAAAACGCTTCCGCGATCGGCGGAAATTGGCAACGCCGGATCACCTCCGGGCTGATCCATTCGGGGAGCTGCGGCAGCTTGTGCAGCGCCTGCGCCACCGCGCGGCGCAGTGATCCCAGCGCGAGCCCTTCGGTCAGGGGATAGACGGGGTCTATCCCGGAAAGTTGAGCGAACGCCTTCTCGTCCACCACGCGGTCGGGATGCACGATCTGCGGGATGCCGTCATACATCTGCAACGTGCCGGAGACGAAGCGCTTGCTACCGACCGGCAGCAGCTTCTCGACATAGCCGGGCTGGGCACGGAAATAAGTCAGCACAACGTCGCCGGTGTCGTCACTGGCATAGACCAGATATGGCGCGCGGCGATTGCGCGGCGGTGGCGGGCGATGCCGGTCGACCGTGACTTCCAGGGTCACCATTGTGCCCGGCGACGCCTCGCGGATTTTTGGGCGCGCGCGGCGATCGATCACCTGCGAGGGCAGATGCATCAAGAGATCGACCAGCCGCGGGGTCTCGTCGCGGCCGAGCAGGTAGCGCAGCAGCTTGTCCTGCTTCGGACCGACGCCGGGAAGGCTCGTGACCGGCGCGAACAGGGGATTGAGCAAAGCGGGGCGCATGGATGCGAATATGGCCATTCCGGCGCGCGATGCCCTGTCTCGCGCCATCCATCCACGTGTTTTTTCGGCCAGGTGTGGCTGACATCGCCACAAACCATCGCTATATCACCCCCGCCCGGCACGTCCGGGCTTTTGGCGTTGGACGGGATGGGTTTGAGATGACCGGATCGACACGATCGAGCGAGGGCCTTGATGTCAGGCGCAAGCGGCTGTTGTTCCGATGCTGGCACCGCGGTACGCGCGAGATGGATTTGATCCTCGGCCGCTTTGCCGACACCGAGATCGAGAATCTGTCCGACAGCGAGCTTGATGAACTGGAACGCCTGATCGAGTTACCCGATCCCGACCTCTATGCTGCGCTGACCGGCGACAGGCCGATCGCGCCTGAACATGCCGGGCCGCTGTTCGATCGTCTGAAGCGTTTTCGCGCGGTGGATCACGGCGCATGAAGCTGCAAGTCAAATCCCCCGCGGAACTGCTGGCGCCCGGCCGCGTGCTCACGCTCGCCAATGTCGCCGAGGGCGCCGAAGGCCTCGTCGTCTCCGATCTGGCGCGCGCCATCGCGGCTCGACCGAACAAACCGGCGATCAGCCTTGCGGTGATCTGCCGCGACGGGCCGCGGATGCAGCAGCTTGCGCGTGCGCTGGAGTTTTTCGCGCCAGACCTGGCGGTCATGCAGTTCCCGGCCTGGGATTGCCAGCCCTATGACCGCGTCTCGCCGCATGGCGCCATCCTGGCGCAACGGCTGACCACGCTGGCGCGGCTCGCGCGGCTGACCGGCAGCGAGAAACCGCTGATCGTGCTCACGACGGTGAATGCCGCCGTGCAGCGCGTGCCGGCGCGCGATACGGTCGCCGCCCAAGCGCTCTCGGTCGCGCCCGGGCATGTCGTGCCGATGGACTCCATCGTCGCCTGGCTCGAGCACAACGGTTACAGCCGCTCCTCAACGGTGCGCGAGCCCGGCGAGTATGCGGTGCGTGGCGGCATCCTCGATCTGTTTCCGGCCGGGCTCGACCAGCCCGTGCGCTTCGACTTCTTCGGCAACTCCCTGGAATTCGATCCGCTCCTTCGATGCCGAAACCCAGCGCACGCTGCTCGACATGCGCTCGCTCGATCTTGTGCCGATCTCGGAATTCCAGCTGGTCACTGAGACCATCCGCCGCTTCCGCATGGCCTATACCGCCCAGTTCGGCGCGCCCGGGCCCGACGATGCGCTCTACGAGGCCGTCAGCGAAGGCCGCCGCTATCCCGGCATGGAACACTGGCTGCCGCTGTTCCAGGAGCGGATGGACACGCTGTTCGATTATCTCGGCGACGCGCCGGTTGCGATCGAGCCGCAAGGAGAAGACGCCGCACGCGAACGCTTCAAGCAGATAACGGACTATTACGAGGCCCGCCGCGAAGCACTGGAGCATCCAGGCTCCGGGACCGTCTACAAACCGCTGCCGCCGGACCGCCTCTATCTGACCGAGGACGAATGGCGCACGCGCCTCGGCGAGGTTGCGCTTGCGCGCTTCACGCCCTTTGCCGTGCCGGAGGCCGAAGGCGTGTTCGACGCCGGCGCGCGGCGCGGCCGCGAGTTCGCGCCGGAACGCAATGACGCCTCGGTCAACGTGTTCGAGGCCCTCGTCGCCCATGTTCATGCATTGCAAAGCCAGCGCAAGAAGGTCGTGATCACGCTGTGGAGCGAGGGTTCGCGCGACCGCATGGCGAGCATGCTGCGCGACCACAAGCTTTCGAACGTTACGTCGGTTAATGCCTGGCGCACGGTGCAGGCAACGCCGCGCAACGAGGCGATGCTGGCCGTGCTCGGCATGGAGTCGGGCTTCGAGACATCAGACGTCGCCGTCATCAGCGAGCAGGACATTCTGGGCGACCGCCTGGTGCGGCCGCGCAAAGCGACCCGCAAACTCGACAATTTCATCTCGGAGGTGACGAGTCTTGCCACCGGCGACATCGTCGTCCATGTCGAGCACGGCATCGGCCGTTTCATTGGCCTGCAGACGCTGGAGGTCTCCGGCGCGCCGCATGACTGCCTCGAGCTGCATTATGCCGGCGACACAAAACTGTTCCTGCCGGTCGAGAACATCGAGCTGCTGTCGCGCTATGGCTCCGACCAAACCCATGTCGAACTCGACCGGCTCGGCGGCACCGGTTGGCAGACACGTAAAGCGCGGCTGAAGAAACGCATCCGCGAGATCGCGGGCGAGCTGATCAAGATCGCAGCTGCACGCATGCTGCATGAGGCGCCGAAGCTGCCGGTGCAGGCCGGGCTCTATGACGAGTTCTGCGCGCGCTTCCCCTATGACGAGACCGACGATCAGCTCGGGGCAATCCAGTCGACCTTGAAAGACCTCGAGATCGGCCGTCCGATGGACCGCCTGATCTGCGGCGATGTCGGCTTCGGCAAGACCGAGGTCGCCTTGCGCGCGGCGTTCGCGGTCGCGCTCGAAGGCAAGCAGGTCGCGGTGGTGGTGCCGACCACGCTGCTGGCACGCCAGCATACCAAAGTTTTCTCGGATCGCTTCAAAGGCTTTCCGGTCAGGGTCGCGCAGGCCTCGCGGCTGGTGCCGACGAAGGAGCTGAATCAGGTCAAGAAGGAACTTGCCGACGGCTCGGTCGATATCGTGATCGGCACCCACGCGCTGCTGGGCAAATCGATCAAGTTCCGCGACCTCGGCCTGCTCATCGTCGACGAGGAGCAGCATTTCGGCGTCAGCCACAAGGAGCGGCTGAAGCAGCTGCGTGCCGAGGTGCATGTGCTGACGCTGAGCGCGACGCCCATCCCGCGTACGCTGCAACTGGCGCTGACCGGGGTGCGCGAGCTCTCGATCATCGCCTCGCCACCGGTCGATCGGCTGGCAGTCCGTACCTTCGTGGCGCCGCATGATCCCCTGATGATCCGGGAGGCGCTGCTCCGCGAGCGCTATCGCGGCGGCCAGGCGTTCTATGTCGTGCCGCGGATCGAGGATCTCGCCGGCGTGAAGGACTTCCTCGACAAGAACGTGCCGGAGATGAAGGTTGCGGTCGCGCACGGCCAGATGGGGCCGACCGTGATCGAGGACACCATCGGAGCCTTCTACGACGGCAAATTCGACATCCTGCTCTCGACCACGATCGTCGAATCCGGCCTCGACATTCCCAACGCCAACACGCTTATCGTGCATCGCTCCGACATGTTCGGTCTTGCGCAACTCTACCAGCTGCGCGGCCGGGTCGGGCGCTCGAAGCTGCGCGCCTATGCGTTGTTCACGCTGCCGGCGCAGCAGAAGATCACCGCGCAGGCCGAGAAGCGGCTCACCGTGCTGCAATCGCTGGAGACGCTGGGCGCGGGCTTCCAGCTCGCTTCGCACGATCTCGACATCCGCGGCGCCGGCAATCTGCTCGGCGAGGAACAGTCCGGTCACATCAAGGAGGTTGGTTTCGAGCTGTATCAATCGATGCTGGAAGAGGCGATCCTCAACCTCAAGGCCGGCGTCTCCGAACCCGTCGCCGACCGCTGGTCGCCGCAGATCACCGTCGGCATGCCCGTACTGATTCCCGAAGACTACGTCGCCGACCTCGCGGTGCGGCTGTCGCTCTATCGGCGGCTCGCCGATCTCGAAACTGACGATGCGATCGACAATTTTGCAGCCGAGCTGCGCGACCGCTTCGGCGTACTGCCGGACGAGGTGCGCTACCTATTCAAGGTCGCGGCGATCAAGGCCTATTGCCGCCGCGCCAATGTCGAGAAGGTCGATGCCGGGCCGAAGGGGGCGGTGATCGCCTTCCGCGACAACAGCTTCGCGCAACCGGACCGGCTGGTCGCCTTCATCCGCCAGCACGGTCAGGCCGCGCGGGTGCGGCCGGACATGAAGGTGGTGTTCTTCCAGGATTGGGAGACACCGGAGGAGCGATTGACCGGTACGACGGAGATTCTCCGCCAGCTTGCAAATCTCGCGGAGGCCAAGAAGGCGGCATAGCAAAACGGCCGCTGGCATCGCTGCCAGCGGCCGTCAGTGGCGTCGCTCACTTCGGATACTTGAATTCGGGCGCGGCCTTCAGCGCGTCCTTGGTGGTGTTCATCGAGGCCAGCCACTTGTCGTTTTTCTGGTCGTAGCTGACTTTGACCGACGATGGCGACACCGCGACATAGTGCTCGCCCATGCCGAGGAAGCCGCCGACCGACAGGATCAGCGCGTCGACCGTCTGGTTCTTCATCGCGATGTCGGAGATCTCGCCGATCGTCTCGTTCTTCTGGTTGGTGACCGAGAGACCCTTGATCTTGGACGAGAACATCTCGTCCTTGGAGACCGTCGAGAACTTGGCTTCCGCCGGCGCAGTGCCGGTGGTCTTGTGCTCGTCGGCGGCGAAAGCGGGGCTCGCGAGCACCGCAAGCGACGCCGCGATCAATGCGAACTTCTTCATTTGGTCCTCCAGTGAAGCGATTGTGTTGCTTCTCAATGCGAGGACGGAACAATTGTTCCGACAGAAGATTGGTTTCGCTTCAGGACGCCGCGCGGGTCTCGTTGTAGAGCAGCCCGAGCAGCGACTTCGCCAAATCCTTCGGACCCAGCGCCGCAACCGTTATCACCGGCTCGTTGCGTGCGCCGCGCCGGCCGGTCGAGGTGTGACGCATCACCGCCGACAGCCGCCGCGCAATCGCGTGCGCGTTACGCAGATCGGTGTCGGAGAACACCACGATGACGGAGCCGTCCGGCCGCGCTGCGCCGAAATCCATCTTGCGCATCAGGCGGCTGATGATCCGCGCGCCATCGAATTGCGCACGTGATTGCTCGGGATCGAAGGCGAAACGGGCCACGGAAAGCCCGCCGCCCTCGGCAAGGGTCTGGCTCACCGCACTGGCAAAATCGCGTTCGAATGCGGCCGGGGTCAGCAAGCCGGTCTGCGGGTCGAGCAAGCCCTTGGCCTCGATGGCGCGCAGCGTGCGGCTCAACTGCGCTTCCAGCGCGTGTTGCCGGATCAGCGGCAGCGTGTTGGCGGCGACATGCGAGGGTTCGCCCGTGATGATTTCGAGATTGGGCAATTCGTAGGATGGCGCGAGGTCATCCGAGGTCAGAACGACAGGCAGATGACGGAAGCGCGCATCCTCCGAAAGGACCGTCAGGAACGCATCGACCACACGCGCGGTAAAGCCCTGGGAGATGACGATGCCGTCGATATCGCGATTGGCGAGGTGATGGGCCGCGGCCTCGATGCTGAAGGCGCCGACCACGCCGGCGCGTTCGCCGAGCGCGACCGACAGCGCTGGAAAACAGCCGCCGCGACCGATCAGCAGCACGGTCGCATGCAGCGCCGGATCGTTCTCGATCAGCTTTGTGGCGTCCAGCGACTCGTCGGCAAGGCGGCGCATCACAGTCGTGTTCAAGCTGCGGACCCGCAGTGCCGCGCGCAGGCGCGGGATCAGGCGGTCGTAGTTGCCGCCGCTGAGCGCCAGCGGCAGGGCATTCTCGGGCAGTTCGCCCTCCGGCTCGACCGCGATCAGGGGAAGATAGGGTTTGCGCTTGCCGATCTGCTGGGCCAGCGCAGCGAAGCGCGCATGGTCGACGCCGGTCATGTCAGCCAACACGGCTGCCGGCTGCATGTCCGAGGCGGCGCGTGCGGCGTTGCTCCAGTCGGCGTCGATGACCGGAAACAGTCCGGCCTCGTCGAGCGCAGCGGCAAAGGATGGCCGGCCGTTGTGCCCGATGATCAGGATCGGCCCTTGCTGGGACATCAAACAAACCCGGGGCAGGAGAGGTGGCCAACCCTAGAGCGGCCGCCTTAATGCGCCGTCAACGCCGGCCATAGACACAGCTCTCAAGCGGCGCTGGAACGATCCCGAAAGGCTTCCACCATCAACGGGTTGAGGCCAAGTTCTGAGAGCGCGTCTCGGGCGCGGGCATTATCGGCAGCACGGCCGGCAAGTCGGTGTCCGCTGAGCCGATCCGGCAACGCCGTCAGCAGCGCGCCCTGACCGAGCCGCTTGCCCCATTCCTGCAGGTCCTGCGCCAGGAAACGATAGCCGCCGACCGCCATGATGCCCGACGGCGGCGCGGTAATGGCGATGCTACCGGTCGCGCGGTCGAGCCGTGCGGCGTATTCGGTGTCGACGAAGTCGCGCGGCGCCTGCGCAATCAGGGAGTCGCCGGGTGGTGCCGGCGGCGCATAGGCTGATATCGCGACCATCGGGCCACGCAGGCCGAGCGTGCCTTTCGGCGTCAGCAGGATTTCGCCTGAGATCGACGAACCCGGCAGTTCGCGTGGCGCGCCGTGCAGGCCCGGCTTGACCAGCGCCGGCGTTCCATCGTCGGAAGTCCGCCTTGCGCCGAACAATCCCGCCTCGCCGAACAGATAGGCATCGGTGAGCGAGGCGCGTTGCGCCGTCCATGGCGGGCTCGATGTCACCTGTTCGGGCGCGCGCCACATGCCGATGACGTTGCGCAAAGCTCGGCAGGCGCGCGTCGAGATCGATCTCGTCGAGGCGGAACGCAAGCTGCGCCGGCGCAATCAGCGTGTCGCAGCCATGTTCCCGGATGTCCTGCTCGAGCACATCGGCCTCGAAGGGATGATGCATGGCGAGCGTGCCGCCGGAGAGAAGCCAGGTCACGACGGACGAAGCGAGGCCCGCAAACGAGCTTGGCGCGAAAGCCGACATCACGGTCGCGCCCTGCGGCACGTCGCTTTCGAGCGACAACGCCAGCCCGCCCGCGATCAGGCTCAGATGCGTGCGCGGCACCGCGCGAAAGCCGTCCGATGTTACATCGAAGGAGATGATCGCGGCCTTGCGGCCGTCCTGGATCACGTGACGCGTCGCGCTCGAGGGCTGCGCCAGCGCCTGATCGAGCGAGGCCATGCCTTCCGGCAGGTCGCCGCCGAAGCCGCAGACATGCCGGATCGAGAAGGCTTCCGCCGCGGCATTCATGGCAAGCTCGGAATGCGCCACGCCGTCGATCCTGGCTGATGTGACGATCGCCCGCGCGCTGGTGCGGTTGAGCGCTGCGACAAGCTCGGCCTGCCGCCACAGCAGCGGAAACAGCGCGACCACGAGGCCGGCACGATGCGCTGCAAGCACGGTCAGCGCCAGTTCGACTGTATTCGGCAACTGAAGTGCAATCACCGAATGCGCCGGCAATCCGGCGTCGATGAAATGCGCTGCGAGTGCCGAGATCGCGCGGTCGGCCTGCTCGTAGGTGAGACGCTTCGGCGGTCTGGCCCGTGATGCGCAGCTTGTTGCCGGGATCGATCAACGCGAGCTCCCGCGGCCTGCGCGCGAGAATGCGCCCAAACAGCGTGTCGAGCGTCGGCGATGTCGCGGTCTGGCTCACAAAGTCTCTACTTCCCTGGCGCGTCCTGCCGTTGCCACCAGCCTTCCGGCAGATACCCGACGAGCGGGGTGGCTTTGGGCCGTTCTATCCAATTCCATCGGGCAATCCATTGATCGCCGGCGTTAAGCACGGGAATTGCGTAAAAGCCCGACATCAGCGCGCGATCGAGCGCGCGGACCGCGGATACGAACCCGGTATGATCACGGGCTTCCAGCAATGCCGCGATCGTGGCGTCGATGGCGGGATCCTTGGCGCCCATGTAGTTGCGCGTGCCCTGCGTGTCGGCGGCCTGGCTGCCCCAATAAAACGACTGCTCGTTGCCGGGCGACAGCGACTGGTCCCAGCGGTTCTGGATCATGTCGAACTCATAGCCCAGACGGCGCTGGTCGAATTGCACGGGGTCGACGGCACGCACTTTCGCCTCAATGCCGGCGCGCTTGAGATTGCCGGCATAGGCCAGGGCGATGCGTTCCTGATCGCGCGTGGTGACCAGGATTTCGAACGTGAATGGCGACTTGGTTGCGCGCTGGTGCAACACCGTGCCGTCGAGGTCGTAGCCTGCTTCCGACAAGAGCTTCAGCGCATCGCGCAGCGTCGTACGATCGCGTCCCGAGCCGTCGGCGACGGGGAGGCGATAGCTGCCGTCGAGAATGTCGGGTGCGATGCCGGAGGCAAAGGGCTTCAGCAGCTCGCGCTCGCGATCATCTGCGGGGCGCGCATAGGCCGACAGCTCGGAGCCCGGAAAATAGCCGCCGCTGCGGGTGTAGAGACCGAAGAAATAGTTCTTGTTGATCCATTCGAAATCGAACAACAGCGTCAGCGCGCGGCGCACGCGGATGTCGGCAAACATGGGCCGGCGCGTGTTGAAGACCAGATATTCCGTCGGCTGCGGCAGGCCGCTCCGGAGGATGTCGCGGATCACCTCGCCATTTTTTGCCGCCGCAAAATCATACCCTTCGTGCCAGCGCAGCGGTTCGCTCTCGGCACGAAAATCGGTAAGCCCGCGCTTGAACGCCTCGAACTGGCTGTTCGAACTCCCGGAAATAGTCGAACCTGACTTCGTCGAAATTGAACAGGCCGCGATTGATCGGCAGATCACGCCCCCAATAGTCGGGATCGCGCGTGAAGGTGATGCTGGCGCCGGGCTTGACCGCCGTGATCCGGTAGGGGCCCGAGCCGATCGGCGGCGTCAGTGAGGTCTCTTCGAAGGTCGCGGGATCGACCGCATGCTTCGGCAAGAACCGGCAACAGGCCGAGGATCAGCGGCAGCTCGCGGTCATTGGCGCCTGTGAGGTCGAAGCGCACGGTGAGGCGGTCGAGCGCCTCGGCCCTGGCAACCTTGGAATAGTACTGCCGGTGATTGGGCCGGCCGTGATCCCGCAACAGCTCCCATGAGAACAGCACGTCTTCCGATGTGACCGGCTTGCCGTCCGAGAAATGCGCGCGCTCATCGAGATGGAAGGTGACGAAGTCCCTGGCATCGTCGGTCTCGACGGTCTTGGCAATGCAGGCCATAGAGCGTGAACGGCTCGTCCTCGCCGCGCGCCATCAGGCTCTCGATCACGTAGCCGCGCTCGAAATTGAAGCTTCGCACCTGCTGGGGATAAATGCCCCTGACGATCATCGGGTTGAGACTGTCGAAGGTGCCGAGATTGCCCCAGATCAGACGTCCGCCCTTGGGCGCATCGGGATTGAACCAAGGTAGATGGTCGAAATCGGCTGGCAGCGCAGGCTTGCCATGCATGGCGAGCGCATTGCTTTCGGCGGCGAAGCAGGGGGCGGGGAGCGCGAGCGCCGCGATCAGCACAAGCGCAATCCGGGCCGCTCGGCATACGGAAATGCGCCTAAAAGCCAACATGGACACGCGCGGATTTGATTCGGACATCGCTGCGGAAACCCTAGCATGGACCCTGTCCGAGGCGGATTGCCGAGATCAAACATGCTTGTCGCCATTGATCTTTCCGTCCGTCACGGTATGAAGACGGGCGATTGGGGAGGGGGCGGGAACTGTCACGTATCCGCCTCAATTGACGAGGAGACAGCGGCCGCGAAACGGCGCGACATGACGCTTGTCGATGTTTCGAGCGCTGCCGCTCAGAAAGGGTTTTCTGCAATGAATTTCCGTACCTTGGCCGCGTCGGTCGGGCCGCGCGGGCGGCTTCTCGCCTTTCTGGCGGCGACCGCATTGGCGGTTTCCTTTGCCATGACGGCGCAGGCGCAGACCCCGGCACCGGCACCCGGCGCGCCCGCGCCCGGCCAAGAAGAAGGCCGCTCCGAAAGCACCGGCTGCTGCGCCAGCGCCCGCCGCTCAGGCGCCGGCGCCGGCCCCGCAGCAGGCCCCGCCCGCGCAACAGGGCCAGGCGCAGCCGGCACAGGGTGGCCAGCCGCAGCAGGATCAGGTTCAGCTGATCTACGCGCCCTGGACCAAGTTCTGCCTCAAGGGACAGGACGCCAACGCCAAGCAGGTCTGCTTCACCGGCAAGGACGGCCGCATCGAGTCCGGCCAGCCGGTGGTCGCCGCCGTCATCATCGAGCCGGAAGGTGAGCCGAAGAAGATCCTGCGCGTCACGCTGCCGCTCGGCATGCAGCTCGTGCACGGAACGCGAATCATCGTCGACAGCAACGCGCCGCAGCAGTCGCCCTATGTGATCTGCTTCGCCAACGGCTGCATGTCCGACTATGACGCGACGCCGGAACTCCTGGCCAACATGAAGAAGGGCCAGAACCTGGTGGTGCAGGCCATCAACGCCAACGGTGCGCCGTTGACGCTGCCGCTGCCGCTTGCCGAATTCGGCAAGGCCTATGACGGCCCGCCGACCGATCCGAAGGTGTTCGAAGAGAACCAGAAGAAGCTGCAGGAAGAGCTGCAGAAGCGTGCCGATGAAGCGCGCAAGAAGCTCGAGGCCAACCCGCCGCCCGGTGGCGCGCCGGCTGCTCCGGCGCCGAACGGGGCGGCCAAGTAGCAAAAGCAAAAAGGGCGCCTCCAGGGAGGCGCCCTTTTTCTTTGCCCTGCTCACTGAACTCAGTTCAGCGACGGATTGCGCGGGCGGTACCCGCCGGACTTGTCCTTGATGAAAATCTCCGACACCTGCGAGTGCCGGATCGGCTCGCCGGAATCATCGGGCAGCAGGTTCTGCTCCGACACATAGGCGACGTATTCGGACTCCGAATTTTCCGCGAGCAGGTGATAGAACGGCTGGTCCTTGTGCGGGCGAACGTCCTCCGGGATCGACAGCCACCATTCCTCGGTGTTGTTGAATTCCGGATCGATATCGAAGATCACGCCCCGGAACGAAAACACCCGGTGGCGCACAATCTGCCCGATCTGGAACTTGGCGGTTCTCGCTTTGATCATGCCTTCATCGAATAGACCATGATCGGGAATAGCGCTAGTACCCGTTTCAGGCGCCGTTGATCCATTGCCGCAAGAGCGCCGCATTACCCTTTGGGATAACTGCGATTTGATCGGATCCAAATTTTACGGTGCATGACGGCCTGCGCGCCAGGACGGCGCCAGCCCCTCGCGCATGGCGAGCCGCCGCAACGGACCGACTGAGCCGATCAGATGGAGGCCTGCGGCACGCAGCGACTGCACGGGCAGGAGGTCGCTCAGCAGGGAGCGGTTGGCAACATCGATGGCAAACGTCCGGCTCAATACATCGGCGCGCCGCGCCAAATCGTAACGCCGCAATATATTGGGCGCGCCCGGGATCATCGCCCGCAGTAATCGCATCGCGCACGACAGCGGCGATGTCGGCGGCATCGCGCAAACCCATGTTGAGGCCTTGCGCGCCGATCGGCGGGATCACATGCGCGGCTTCGCCGACCAGCGCGACGCGTTGTTGCGCGAATTGCCGCGGGCCGCTCGATCGTGAGCGGAAACACGTGACGGCCGCCTTCGACCGTCATCCGCCCGAGGATCGAATGCGATTGCTTCTCGGCGGCAGCGGACAGTTCGTCGTCGTCGAGACCGCGCAGCCGTTCGGCCTCCCTGGGGCTTGCGACCCACACCACGCTGCAGCGCTCGCCGGCAAGCGGCACGAACACACAAGGCCCCTGCGACGTGTGGAATTCGGTCGAGATATTCCTATGCGGCCGTGTGTGAGCGACATTGAAGGTGAGCGCGGACTGATGCAGGTCGCGAGAGTTCACGGAAATGCCGGCGGCGTGACGGCACAGGGAATGCCGCCCGTCGGCGCCCACGACAAGGCGCACGGACACCGGCTTTCCGTTCGCGGGCTGAATGTGGGCGGCGTCTTCCAAAGGCGTGACGCTCCCGGCGTCAACGTCAAGCCGGATCAGGCCGGGCAGCTCCGCGGCGCGCGCTTCGAGCGCTTCCATCAAAATGCGGTTTTCGATGTTGTAGCCGAACGCATCGAGGCCGATTTCATCGGCGGCAAAGCGCACCTCCGGCGCGCGGATCAACCGTCCGGTGTCGTCGACCAGCCGCATCGTCTTCAGCGCAGCCGCCCTGTCCTCGCAGCGCCGCCACACATCCAGTTCGCGCAGGAAGTCGACGGAAGCGCCGAGTAGCGCCGTGGTGCGATTGTCGGCATAGGCCGCACGACGCGCGATCAGCACGGTCTGCGCGCCGGCTTCGGCAAGTGCGATCGCCGCCGAAAGTCCGGCCGGACCGCCGCCGACCACGGCAACGTCATATGGAACGGAAGTGTCCATACCTGTCACAATTGACATGCCGCGCGGCGATTTCAACGGCAGTGGTCCAATTCCAACATTCGCATACCCCTCGATACTAGCACTTTGCGAATGTTGGAATCAAAGGACCACTGCAAGAAATCAGAATCTAGTGGAGCTTTGGATTTGACGTTCGCCTCGGAACCGCTTGGTTAACGGAATGGCGAACGTCAAATCCGCTCCACTAGCGCAGATCACATGTTTCGCGCGACCGATGGCCGCAACATCGCATGTACAAACAAAGCGGAATCCTGATAGCACTGCCCCACGCATGGATCAGCTCGACCCGTCAGTTTCCCTGAACGCTACGCCGCGCGAGCGCGCCGCGGCGTTCTCCGTGCACGTGTTCACGGCGCTTGGTGCAGGGATTGCGTTGCTGGCGCTGCTCGAAGCCGTGCGCGAACATTGGTCGGCGATGTTCGCCTGGCTCGGAGTTGCGCTGGTGATCGATGCGATCGATGGTCCGCTGGCGCGTCGGTTCGACGTGGTGCGGCTGCAGCCGAACTGGTCGGGCGAGGTGCTCGACCTCGTGGTCGATTTCGTCACCTATGTATTCGTGCCGGCCTATGCGATCACCGCGGGAGGGTTGCTGCTGCCGCTTGCGGCGCCACTGCTCGGCATTGGCGTCACCGTCAGCGGCGCGCTGTATTTTGCGGACCGCCGCATGAAGAGCGCGGACAACCATTTTCGTGGTTTCCCGGGCTTGTGGAATATCGCCGCCTTCTACCTGTTCCTGCTGCACTGGCCGCCGGCGTTGTCGAGTCTTCTCGTGGCTTTATTGATCGTGGCGACATTCCTGCCGTTCCATGTCATCCATCCCGTGCGGGTGGTGCGGCTGCGCTGGCTGACATTGATCATGATGGCGGCGTGGGGTGCTCTCACCATCTATGCGCTGGCCAACGATTTCAACGTCGAAGCGCCCGTCACGGCCGCGCTCTGCCTGATCGCGGCCTATGTCGTGGGCAGCGACGCCGCCATCCGTTTCCTTCGGTCGCTCAAGGCATGATCCAGCTTCTCACCAGCGCCGAAGCCTGGGCCGCGTTGCTGACGCTGACCGCGCTCGAAATCGTGCTCGGCATCGACAACGTCATCTTCCTGTCGGTCATTGTGGCGCGGCTCCCGGAGCCGCAGGCGAGCCGTGCGCGCCGGATCGGGCTTTCGCTGGCGCTGGTGTTCCGCATCGTTCTCCTGACTTTCCTCGTCTGGCTGATTGGCCTGACCCGCGATCTCTTTGTGATCAGCGGTATGTCATTCTCCTGGCGCGATCTCATCCTGATCGTTGGCGGCCTGTTCCTGATCGGGAAGGCGACGCACGAGATTCATTCTGAAGTCGAAGGAGACGACGGGGAGAGCGGTCAGTCAGGCGGCCGGAATGCGTTCTTCTGGGTCATCGTCCAGATCATCGTGATCGATGTCGTGTTCTCGCTCAACTCCATCATTACCGCAATCGGCATGTCGAGCGAGCTCGCCATCATGATCGCGGCCGTGGTGATCGCCTGCATCGTCATGTATGCGTCATCAGGGCCGGTGTCGCGCTTCGTCGCGGAGCATCCGACCACCAAGATGCTGGCACTGGCATTCCTGGTGCTGATCGGCGTTGCGCTGGTCGCTGACGGCTTCGAGTTCCATATTCCGCGCGGCTACATCTATTTCGCCATCGCGTTCTCGGCGGCGGTGGAGTTCTTCAACGTGCTGGCGAAGCGCAATCGCAAAAAGGCACCCGGTTAGGCCGCTACGACCGGTCAAGTTGACAACGCGGCCTCGATGGCCTTGTTTTGCTTGAATCGCCGGGAGGAGTTGAAAATGACCAAGGCCGTGCGCGTACACAAGGTGGGCGGGCCCGAAGCGCTCGTTTACGAGGCGGTTGACCTTGTCGCGCCTGCCGCCGGCGAGGTGCGCATCCGGCAGCATGCGGTCGGGCTGAATTTCATCGACGTGTATTATCGCACCGGCCTCTACAAGGCGCCAGGGCTGCCGTTCATCGCCGGCAACGAGGCTGCAGGCGAAGTGATCGCCGTCGGTCCGGGCGTCACGAATTTCCATCCCGGCGACCGCGTCGCCTACTACCATAACCTCGGCGCCTACGCGACCGAACGCAACATTCCCTGGGACAAGCTGGTCAAGCTGCCCGACCACATCACCTACGAGCAGGGCGCGGTGCTGATGCTCAAGGGTCTCACGGTCTGGTATCTCCTGCACAAGACTTTCAGGATCGAACCGCATCATCGCGTGCTGATCCATGCCGCGGCCGGCGGCATCGGCCTGCTCGCGTGCCAGTGGGCGAGGGCGCTCGGCGCCCATGTCATCGGCACCGTCGGCTCCAAGCAGAAGGCCGAGGTTGCGCTCGCCAATGGCTGCGACCACGTGATCAATTACAGCGAGGAAAACTTCGTCGACCGCGTCAAGCAGATCAGCCGCAACGAGCTGTGCGACGTCGTCTATGACGGCGTCGGCAAATCGACCTTCCCGGGCTCGCTGTCCTGCCTGAAGCCGCGCGGCATGTTCGTCAGCTTCGGCAACGCGTCGGGCCCGGTGCCGCCGTTTGCAATCGCTGAGCTCAACAATCACGGGTCGCTGTTTGCGACGCGGCCGAAGCTCAACGACTATATCGGCACCCGCAAGGAACTGCTCGAAGGCGCCGACACGCTGTTTGCCGCCGTGATCAACGGCAAGCTGCATGTACCGATCAATCACGCCTATGCACTGAAGGACGCGGCCAAGGCGCATATCGACCTCGAAAGCCGCCACACCACGGGCGCGTCGATTCTGAAGCCGTGAACGCTACCGGCCTTTCACTGTTCCTGTTCGCGGCGCTGATGATTGCCGTGGTGCCCGGTCCCGGCATTTTTTATGTCGCGGCGAGAACCTTGTCGGGCGGCAGACGAGCCGGGCTTGCGTCCACATTGGGAACGGGAACAGGCGGGCTGGTCCATGTCGTGGCTGGCAGCCTCGGCGTTTCCGCAATCATTCTCGCAAGCGCCGAGATGTTCGCGGTGCTCAAGCTAATCGGCGCATTCTACCTGGTCTGGCTCGGCATCCGCACTTTTCGTGACGCCGGCAAGCTGCCGGCGGACCACATCGCGTCGCCGGTACATGATCGGGCTTTTCGCGACGGCGTCCTCGTCGAGGCCTTCAATCCAAAGACCGCGGCATTCTTCCTCGCCTTCATTCCGCAATTCATCGATCCTGCTGCCGGTCATCCCGCGCTGCAATTCGTCGCACTCGGGCTCGTATCGGTGACGCTCAATACGCTCGCTGACGTCGTCGTCGTGCTGATGGCCTCGTCCGCGAGCACAAGCCTGACCCGTCGCCCACACCTGCTTCAACGCATGCGACAAGGCTCGGGGATTTTCATCGCGGGGCTCGGCGTGTCCCTGGCATTGGCGCGGCGTCCCGCAAGCTAGCGGACATCGAGAGCGTTATCTTCGCTCTCGATGCTTTGCACGATTACGCCACCATCCGCGCCGCGCCGACTTTCGTCAGTATCCCGTCGAGACCGTCGATCATCTCGGCAATCTCGGCCTTTGTGACGTTGAGCGCCGGCATGAAGCGCAGCGCGTCCGGCTGCGGCGCGTTGAGCAACAGGCCCGCTTCCAGCGCCTGCGCGACGATCGCCGGCCCCATCGGTCGCTTCAGGTCGAGCGCGAGCAGCAGGCCGCGACCCCTGACATTGCCGAGGCCGTGCCGCGCGGAGAGCTTTTGCAGTTCGCTTTCCAGCAGTTGGCCTGCTTCCGTCGCCGATTTCAGGAACGACGGTGTGCTGACCTCCTTGAGCACCGCCAGTCCCGCGGCGCACATCAGGGGATTGCCGTTGAATGTGCCGCCCTGATCGCCATGCGCGAAACAGGAGGCCTTCTCGGTCGCGAGCAACGCCGCCAGCGGTACGCCGCCGCCGATGCCTTTGCCGAGTGTCATGATGTCGGGCGCGATGTCGGCGTGCTCGTAGTGGAACAGCTTGCCGGTTCGGCCGACACCGGTCTGGATCTCGTCGAAGATCAAGAGCAGGCCGTGCGCGTGCGTCAGCGCCCGCAATTCCTGCAAGAACTGATCGGTCGCGGGCCAGACGCCGGCTTCGCCCTGGATGGGTTCCAGCATGACCGCGACCGTGTTGGCATTGATTAGCGCCTTCATTGAGTCGAGATCGTTCAACTTTGCTTTGTGAAAACCCGGCACCTTCGGCTCGAACAGCGGCTCGAATGCCTTCTTGCCGGACGCCGACATGGTCGCCAGCGTGCGGCCGTGGAAGCCGCCCTCGAAGGTGATAATTTCGAACGCGCCGCCCTTGTGCAGCGAGCCATATTTGCGCGCGAGCTTGATTGCGCCCTCATTAGCTTCCGCGCCGGAATTGGTGAAGAACACCTGGTCGAAGCAACTCAGATCGACCAGCGCCTTCGCAAGCGTGAGGCTGGCGTCGTTGTAATAGGCCGGGCTCGGCGTGATCAAGCGCTTGGCCTGCGCCGCAAGCGCTTCGGCAATGCATGGCGGCGAATGGCCGAGGCAGTTCACCGCCCAGCCCTGGATGAAATCGAGATAGCGCTTGCCGCTGTCGTCCCAGAGATACGAGCCTTCGCCCCGGACGAATACGGTTTGCGGGCGTGCGGTGATGTCCATCAGCGCGTCGAACGGATGGGTGGCGTTGGTCATGGCAAAATTCCTTCTGGTGCTGGAGGAGAGGGGCCGAAACGCAAGAAGGCCGCGCTTTTCAGGGCGCGGCCTTCTCGAAAACTATGCTGATCTAGTTAGTCAGCGTGGTCGTCGGACATGGCGCAGCCCATCGTCGTCGCAGGAGCGACGGCGGAAAGCGGCGCGGCGGTTGGTCCGGATCGAAATCATGGGCCGCGCTCTTACAGCCGAATGGCCGATGGTGTCAAGACGGTTTCATTCGTCGCCACGATAGACGGCCACGCCGCCTTCGCCGATCTCGAATGTCATGAGATCGTCGCCGATGATGAGAGGTCCCTTGTAAGTCTGGCGCGTTAGGCCGATCAGCTCGGCGTTGCTCGGCTCCGGCGAGGTCGCGTTGCCCAGCCGGACGATGTGGGTATAGACCGCGAGCTTCGGTTTGGCGCGATCGAACACGGTGCCGACCTCTTGCGGGCTCGCATGATGCGCCATGATCCGCTGAATTGCCGGAAGTTTCATCATCTCCGGGCCGGAAAGGCCGACCTCATGGATCAGAATGTCCGTGCCGGCGCCAAATTTGATGACGCTTTCGGTGAAGCGCGTATCGCCTGATATCACCACCGACTTGCCGCGATAGTCGATCCGATAGCCGTAAGCAGGCTTGATGGCATCGCCATGATTGACCTCGAAGGCGGTGACACGCACGCCGTTCTTCTCGAACACCACGCCGTCGGCCGAGAACTCATCGACCTTCACGGCGACGCCTTCAGGCGGAAGCTTCTCGTCCTCGATGCGGATCTTGATATCGGCGGCATAGGCCTGCTGCAGTCCGTCCATCAGCTGCTTTGCGCCAGTCGGACCGATGACATGAAATGCACTCTTGCGCTGGGCATAGGCGGTCCCGAGCCAGCCGGTCAGCCAGAGATCGGGGACGCCCGAGGTATGATCGGAATGGAAGTGCGTCAGCAGGAGCGCGTCGATCTTGCCGAGGGGAATGTTGAGCTGCTTCAGCCTGATCGGCACGCCGCGGCCGGCGTCGATCAGCAGCTTCTGATCGCCGACCTCGATCAGCGTGCTTGGTCCGAAACGCGTCGGCCGCGGCGTCGGCGAGGCGGTGCCGAGCAGGGTGACGCGAAACGTCTCATCGCTTTGCGCAGAGGCGTTACCCGAGGTCAACAATGTGCAAAGCAGCGCTGCGCCGAAAACGATCGTTCTATTCATGGACATGCCTTTGGTCAGGTGAGAGCAACAGCCTAGTCGAGGCCGCCGACTGGTTCCAGTTTTACCAAACCTTAGGGCATGCCGCGTAGCCTTTAGGCCTCAGCTTAGAACAGCCGGTTAGCGCTCAGGATGAGCGGAATGGACACCAGCCCGTCGATCGCCGACGAAGTCGAGTTCGCGGTCCGGACAGGCTCCCCGGAAAAATGCTCCGAGACCGTCGGGCGCGTCACCGCGCTGTTTCTGGCCTCCGCCGAACGCTATAACGACGAGCAGATCGCGCTGTTCGGCGACGTCTTCGAACGTCTGATCAACACCATCGAGCTTCGTGCGCTGGCAGATATCGGTGCGCGCATTGCGCTGGCCGAGCTCAGCGCGCAGCTGGCCCCCTTGCCGCAAGCGCCAAGCTCGGTCATTGGCCGACTGGCGCGGCATGACGAGATCGACATCGCCCGGCCGGTGCTGACGGAGTCGCCAAAACTCACCAATGACGATCTGGTCGAGATAGCTGGCATCAGCGGCGAGAAGCATTTGATTGCGATCGCCGGCCGCTGGTGGCTGCAGGAGATCGTCACCGACGCGCTGCTGGCGCGACGTTTCCCGAGCGTCAGCCGGCGTCTCGTCGACAATCCCGGTGCAAAGCTGTCGCCGGCAGGATTTGCCATGATTGTCGCGCAGGCGATCGGCGATGGCGAGCTTGCGGTTGCGACGGGCATCCGGGCGGACCTTCCGAAAGATTTGCGGACCAAGCTGCTGCGCGGCGCGACCGATGCGGTACGCACCCGGTTGCTGTCGCGCGCGCCGCCCTATCTGTTCGAGGAGATACGCGCCGCAGTGGCCGCTGCCACGGGCGGGACGGAGCGGGAATTATCGCGCGAGCGGGATTTCGCCGGAGCGCGGCAGCTCATCACTCAGCTTAGGAAAGACGGCGCCCTGACGGAAGCCATGCTACTCGGCTTTGCCAGACAAAAGCGTTACGAGGAAACCGTCGCGGCTCTGGCGGCGCTGGCGCAGACCGGCATCGAGATCGTCCGCCCGCTGATGCAAAGCCTCAACAGCGATGGCATCCTGGTGCCTTGCAAGGTCGCGAAGCTGCGATGGGAGACGGTCGGCGCGATCCTGGATTGCCGTTTCTCGGCCGGCGTCACCGCCGAGAGCGAGCTCATCAAGCTCAAGAACCAATATGAGGAATTGACGAGCGAGAACGCCAACCGGCTCTTGAAGCTTTGGAGCGTTCGCGCGGTCGCGCCATCTCCTCGGTCGCATTAAAAGCCGCTGACGCTGCCATGCAAATCATATTCGTCCGCGCGTTCGATCTTCGCCGTGACGATTTCTCCGACCTTCAGCGGGCGCCGGCTTGAGAGATAGACCGCGCCGTCGATCTCGGGCGCATCCGCCTTTGAGCGTCCCCTCGCAACGGTCGGTCCGACCTCGTCAACGATGACCTGCTGGCGCGTGCCGACTTTTCGCTTCAGGCGCCGCGCAGAAATCTTCTGCTGCCGCGCCATCAGGGCGTCGTAGCGCTCCTGCTTGATCTCGTCAGGCACCGGAACTCGCAATCGCATTCGACGCTGCGCCGGCCACCGGCTCGTATTTGAAGCAGCCAAGGCGATCGATCTCGGCTTCCTCGAGCCAGTCGAGCAGCTCGGCAAAATCGGCGTCGGTCTCGCCGGGAAAGCCGACGATGAAGGTCGAGCGCAGCGCCAGCTCAGGGCATTGCGCGCGCCACGCCTTGATCCGCGCCAGCGTCTTCTCCTGCGCGGCCGGACGTTTCATCGCCTTCAACACATCCGGGCTTGCATGCTGGAAGGGGATGTCGAGATAGGGCAGCACCTTGCCCTCGGTCATCAGGCCAATGACCTCGTCGACATGCGGGTAGGGATAGACATATTGCAGCCGCACCCAGGCGCCGAGCTCGCCGAGCTCCTTCGCAAGGTCGAAGAACTTTGCGCGCACCTGCCGGTCCCGCCACGGGCTTTCGGCATATTTGATGTCGACGCCATAGGCCGAGGTGTCCTGCGAGATGACCAGCAATTCCTTCACGCCGGCCTTCACCAGCCGCTCGGCCTCGCGCAAGACGTCATTGGCCGGCCGCGACACCAGATCGCCGCGCAGTTTCGGGATGATGCAGAAGCTGCAGCGGTTGTTGCAGCCTTCGGAAATCTTCAAGTAAGCGTAGTGCCGCGGCGTCAGCTTGATGCCTTGCGGCGGCACCAGATCGAGATGCGGATTGTGCGCGGGCGGCGCTGCGCGGTGCACGGCGTCCAGCACGCTCTCATATTGCTGCGGCCCCGTGATCGAGAGCACGCCGGGGTAGGCTCTCTCGATCTGCTCGGGCTCTGCCCCCATGCAGCCGGTGACAATGACCTTGCCGTTTTCGGCCATGGCCTCGCCGATCGCCGACAGCGATTCCGCTTTCGCGCTGTCGAGGAAGCCGCAGGTGTTGACGATGACGAGGTCGGCGCCGTCGTGCTTGCGCGCCAGCTCATAGCCTTCAGCGCGCAGGCGCGTGATGATGCGCTCGGAATCCACCAGAGCCTTGGGGCACCCGAGCGAAACAAAGCTGACTTTGGGCGCTGCGGCCTGCGACATCGTTTAAAACTGTATGATTGATCGCGCTGAGCTAGTCCTTTATGGGCAGAAATACAAGGCTTTGAGGCGACGTTCCCCGTGCTATGGATGGACTTGCCGGATTACGAGTGATCGATGGGCGCTGAGCAGTCTCCGAAGATCGTTATCATCGACGAAAGCCCGATCCGCGCCGCCATCCTCGAGGAGGGTTTGCGGGAAGCCGGCTATACCGAGGTCGTGCAGGTCAACGAGATGCAAAGCCTGATGGCGCGCATCTCCGCGCTCGACCCCGACATCATCGTGATCGATCTGGAAAATCCGAGCCGCGACAGCCTCGAGCAGATGTTCCAGGTCAGCCGCGCGGTGCGCCGGCCGATTGCGATGTTCGTCGACCAGAGCGACTCCTCCATGATCCAGGCCTCCGTCGACGCCGGCGTGTCCGCCTACATCGTCGACGGCCTGAAGAAGGAGCGCATCAAGCCGATCCTCGATCTCTGCGTGTCCCGCTTCAACGCCTTTGCCAAATTGCAGGACGAGCTCGACCGCACCAAGAACGCGCTGGAAGAGCGCAAGGTGATCGACCGCGCCAAGGGCATCCTGATGAAGCTGAAGGGCCTGACCGAGGAAGAGGCTTATGTGCTGCTGCGTTCGACCGCGATGCGCGAGAAAAAGAAGATCGGCGAGATCGCGCAGTCGATCCTGACCGCCTCGGAGCTGCTGAAATGAGGGGACCGCTCGAAATCGGTTTCATTCCGCTGGTCGACGCCGCCGCCCTCATCATTGCCGTCGACAAGGGATTTGCCGCGGACGAGGGGCTCGAAGTCAATCTGGTGCGTGAAGTGTCGTGGTCGAACGTCCGTGACAAGCTCAATATCGGCCTGTTCGACGCCGCACATCTTCTTGCGCCGGTCGCAATCGCTTCGAGTCTCGGCATCGGTCACGTCAAGGTGCCGATCGCAGCCCCCTTCAATCTCGGCATCAACGGCAATGCCATCACCGTGTCGCCGGTGCTGCATGCGGCGATCACGGGCGAGATCGATGGCGATCGTTACGATCCGCTGGCGACCGCACGCGCGTTGTCGCGGGTGGTGGCGGCGAGGCGGAAGCGCGGCGCGGACCCCCTGACTTTTGCGATGACCTTCCCGTTCTCCACCCACAATTATCAATTGCGGTTCTGGATGGCGGTCGGCGGCGTCGATCCCGACGAGGATGTGCGCATGGTGGTGCTACCGCCACCGTTCATGGCCGACAGCCTCGCGAGCGGGCAGGTCGATGCCTTCTGCGTCGGCGCGCCCTGGAATTCGATCGCGGTCGATCGTGGCGTCGGCCACATCCTGCATTTCGTCTCCGATATCATGGTCCGCGCGGCCGAGAAGGTGCTGGCGGTGCGGCAGAGCTGGTCGGAGCGGAATCCGGATGTTGTCGCGGCCCTCGTTCGTGCGGCCGCGCGCGGGTCGAGCTTTGTCGAGGAGAACCGCGAGGAAACCGCGCGCATCCTGGCGCGGCCGGAACGTGTCGGTGTCGAGCCTGATATCATCAAGCGCACGCTCGACGGACGCCTGAAGATTTCGCCTGACGGCACCATGCGCGAGAGCGGCCGCTATCTGCTGGTCGGCCGCGAGGATGCCGCAAGGCCCGATCCGGTGCAGGCAGCCTGGCTTTACGCGCAGATGGCACGCTGGGGCCAAACGCAGCTCGGCAAGGACACGCTCCGGACAGCGATGGCCGTGTTCCGGCCCGATCTCTACGACGCCGCGCTTGGCGAGGGTGCGCGCGCGGCGCCGACGGCACAAGACGGCTTCTCGGCCTTCGCGGGACCCGCCTTCGATCCCGACGACATCACGGGATATCTGGCCTCGTTCGACGTCGCCAAACGCGCCTGACCAAACATTGGGCATTGTGATTCGAAGCTTATTTCTTAGGCCTTTTGCCCTGAGAAATGGCATGAATGACGATCCAGTTAATGCGCTGCAAAATTACCAA
>CAWCGA010000007.1:0-16821 GCA_963794775.1 uncultured Alphaproteobacteria bacterium
CTGTCCAAGGGCCTCACCCGCTCGCGCACCGACAATCTCGTCGTCATGCGCAGCGGGACATCTTCAAAATACAGAGCCCGTCTCGAAGTCCGATCATCCGGTTAAAATGGGCTCTCTCGCAGCCAGAGGTGCGAACTGAAACAGGAGGAAGCGTAACCGCATTTAAGGTTGAACCAGAACACCTTTCGCCTACCGACAAGCTCAACTGGAGCAAGCCGGGCGCGGCCCAACTGATCCCTTCCAAAGCCGAACGTCGGGCCGAAGCCAAGGCTAAAGGCTATGAAGGCGAGATGTGCGGCGAATGCGGACATTTCTCGCTGGTGCAGAAACGGCACCTGCATGAAGTGCGACACGTGTGGTTTAGACGAACGGGCTCGTTCATAACGAGGTGGGGTCATGTCGCTGATAGACTGTAGAGTCCGATTTCGAAGCGAGAGCTTTATCACTGATATAGGCCCGCGACATGTCGGAAAATTGGAACTGTACCTGGCTCGAGCTTGGTCAATCTGAAGACCATTCTTCAAGAACTGCAGGCTCATGGTGTCGAGAGCATTTCTCAAACACGAGGATATGAAGCCGGGAAGGGCCGCCTTTAAAATGGAAGAAATTGAGGACAGCCCTTACGAATTCCCAGCTTTTGCTAAATTCGATGCAACTCTGACCATGAGCGTTCAGAAAAGTGTTTGGGCCCGCTTCAAACAAGGCCGAAGCGAAGAGCAGGCAAGAATCGCCCATGAAATTGGGCATATAATGTTACACGATGGTGAAGCGAAGCAATTTTCGCGAGATAAAGAATTACAGATTAATTTTGCTGAAGGCGAACATTCCGCCGAATGGCAGGCTAATAGATTTGCGGACACGCCCTGGATTTTCGAGCCCGGCTCACACAGCATGGTGCGCAAGCTGGCGATGCAGCGTAAGGCAGGCGAAGCATCGTTCCACATGATCCAGTGGCGGGTGGTCTGCTTCGACAGCGACCGCTTCGAGCTGGACTTCCAACGCCCGACGTCGGCGAATGCGGCAATCGCCACGGTTTCGCTGGCGAACGGCGGCGAGAAGCCGCTCGGCTTCACCTATCCGCCAAGGCGCGGGGCCGGCATCGAACAATGGGGCTTGCGGCTGAACAAGGCGTCGCTGCAGCCGCTCGCCGATTTGCCGCTGGCCGAATTCACCGAGACTTCGCTGACCTCGGACGGGCGACAGCTGCCGCACAGGGAAAAGCTCACCAGTGACGGATTGGGGCGCTCGCTCGATGCTCTGCTCGGCACATGTCCGGCGGCGAAGCCGCAAACTGTCGGCGTGAACGAGCAGACGGCCGCGAAGTAGCGCGTTCATCGCGCGCAACACCGCTCATGGCATGCATGACATCTGCTATAGAGACAGCGTGAATACGCGCTTTGCTCCGTCTGCCCTCATGCTCGGCAATATCGTCACCGGCTGCTCCGTGCTGGCGCCGGCGGGGATGCTGAGCGAACTCTCCGAAAGCCTCGGCGTCAGCATCCGCACCGCGGGGCTGCTGATCACCTTCGGGGCAGTCGTGCTGTGCATCGGTTCGCCCGCCACTGCCTGGCTCACCAGCCGGATCGAGCGGCGTACGCTGCTCACCTCGGTCCTTGCGGTCCTCGCGATCACCAACATCGCTTCGGCGTTCGCGCCTGATTATGCAAGCCTGCTTGCGATCCGCCTGATCATGCTGGCAGTCGGCGTGATCTACACGCCGCAGGCGGCGGGGACGGTGGCGCTGATCGTGCCCGTGGAGAAACGCGGCAGCACCATCGCCCATATCTTTCTCGGTTGGTCGCTGGCGGCTGCGGCCGGACTGCCCCTCATCACCTTCATCGCCAGCCGGTATGGATGGCAAACCGCCTATGCCGGCATCGGTGCGCTCGGCGTCGTCAGCTTCGTCCTCTTGCTGTGGTGTCTGCCCGGAGAGCTCTTCGCGCCGCCGGTGGATCTGAGGACCTGGCTCGATCTTGGACGCAACCGGATGGTCATGCTGCTGCTGGCGATCACGCTGCTGCAGACGTCGGGTCAGTTCACCGTATTCACCTTCATGGGACCGTTGCTGAAGAAGCTCACCGGTGCCGGCCCCGACAGAATTGGGCTGGTGTTCGCGCTGTACGGCGTGTTCGGTTTTCTCGGCATCGCATACGCAACCCGCATCGTCGATTCCTGGGGCGCGCATCGCACCTCGCTGTTGTTCACCTCGCTGATCTTCATCGGCATCGCCGGCTGGGCGTTCAGCGCCGGCGTCTACACGCCGATGGCGGTCTCGGTTGCGGTCTGGGGGATCGGCTTTGCCGCCACCAACTCGATGCAGCAGGTCCGGCTGGTGGCATCAGCGCCGCCGCTCGCGCCGGCCTCGGTGTCGCTCAACACGTCCGTGCTTTATGTCGGGCAAGCCATCGGTTCGGCCATTGGCGGCTTTCTCTACGCCGCCGATCTTCTGCATACGATCGGGTTCGTCGGCGCAATTTTTGTCGCGCTGGCACTCGCTATCGTGTTCGCGACTCTCCCGCGCTCCCTTGGCAGCTCCCTTGGCAAATGAGGCGGCGGGCGATGGAGCGGTACCCACTACCGCGCTTTTCCGGCTCAACAGGCCCCACAACACGCTTGGCAAGGCAAGTCCTGTTGGGATAAGCGAAACCTGCGAGCGCTGAACGTCGGCGTTCCCCGGACCCTGATCAACGAGAGTCAGACGACATGAGATGGATATTGGTGTGCGCCATTGTTCTTTGCTCGACGGCTGCGTTCTCACAGTCCGCGCCACCGCCGCCGGCCGGCGACAAGCCGCTGGTCCAGACCAAGCCCAAGGATGGCTCCAAGGCAGCCACGAAGGACAGCGCCAAGGAAAACGCAAAGGACAAGAAGGGGCCACCCAGCGGCAAGTCGATCGCAACGCGGCTGCAGTCCTGCCAGGATATCGACGATCAAACCAAGGAACGGCTGAGTTGCTACGATGAAGTGCTGAAGCCTGCACCGAAGCCGAAGCCGGGCGCCGCCAAGACCGTGATGGATTGCAAGTTCATCAAGGAAGAGGACGAGCGGCTGACCTGCTACAACGGTTTCGTCGACAGTATGCCGAAGATGCCGAAGTCTTCATAACGCGCTAATCTGCAATCCGCGTCATCGTCGCCTTGAAGGCGACGCCCGGCAATTGCAGCGCGGTACCCTCGAAGTCGATCAAGCTGCCGCTGTCCCTGCCTTTCAGCGTCAGCGTGATCCGGTCGGTTCCGAACAGCGGCTTGAACGACGGGTCGTCGTTGTGGCGTTCCGTTGCGATCTTGACCTGGATCGAATTGCCCTGGCCGCTATAGCTGCCGACGAAAGCGAACGCTGAATTTCCTCCGCGAAGCTTGCCGTCGATGGCGTAAATGACGCCGCTGCCTGTGCCATGAACCGTGTGAAATTGAACCTTGTAAAGGCCTGCCTGCAAAATCCAGTCCCCAGTTGTATGTCCCGCGCGTTGCACCTTACGGCCCACGCTCGACGCGAACAATCCTCCAACGCGCCAGCGGCGTCGTCGTCAACATCACATTTTTGAGGTTTGCCGCGCTGGAACTGTCGCAGGTCAAAGTGCGCGCGATTTGTTCCGGAACGAGCCTTACCGGCTCGAGGACGGCGGCGCGCTCGCCACCCGCATCGAGGGCGCGGCCATCTTCACCAGCACTTCCTCGATCGGATTCTTCGTCCAGGCCTGAGTGACATAGTCGCGATGCCTGATGCCGGCTCCAGTCTCCGTAAAGAACACGCTGCCCGGACGCAGCGGACGGCTCATGTCTTCTGACGACGCGATACCCTTCTCGCGCAGCATGCGCATCAGCTCGCGATTGCGGCTCGCCGTGCCCTGCGTGTACGAGCTGACGAAGAAGCCGTTGCGATGATTCTCGATCCACTTCGCGAACTTGTCGAGTTCGCCATAGATGGCGTCGAGCAGGATGACGCCGCGGACGCGGTCGCTGATGCCGCCGACCTCGAGGCTCCAGGCGGTCGGCAGGAAGCCGCCGCTGTAACCGACGATGACGATCGGCATTTTCTCGAAGGCCTTGGCGGAGGCGGGATCGCCGTAGAGATGGGCGAGGTTGGCGACGGACTTGTCCATGAAGCGCTTGAAGCCCCCGGGCTGCCAGAACTTGCCCGCGGAGGAGTTGGCGGCATCGACCGCCATCTGCGGGGCAAGCAGCACGGCGTTGACGCCGGAATCGGAGATCTGCTGCGGCACCAGCTGGCGGTCGCGCACGTCGCGCTCCAGGGTCGCGCCGTTGCCGTGGAAGAACACCACGATCACGCCGGGCTTTTGCACGTCGAAGTTCTCGGGGATGTGCACCAGCACGCGGTTATCGTTGTAGGTCTGGTCCTGCCAGTAGACGCGGCCGGAATAGCTGCGATGGCCTTTCCCGCTGACATTGAGGAAGGGCGCCTCGGAGGCGGGATTGTTGCCGTAGTAGGGGAAGGCGGAGGATTTCATGCTGACCAGGGTTGTCAGCTCGTCTTTCTGAGTTTGTTGCTGCGGCTTCGGCAGGGTCAGCGACGGATCGATAGAAGCAACACGGTAGGTCTGGGTCTGCACCGTGCGCCTTGGAGTGAAGTCGGTCATCTGACGCTGCTGGAAGCTCTCATTCGCGCTCGGGAAGCGATCGCGGAATTCCGGCTTGGGGAAGCGTTCGTCGAAGCTGTCGCCGGATGTGGCGGACGCATTGGCCGCAAGCGTGCCCGGATTGGGTGCGCGACCGCATTGGGTCAGCAGCAGCGAGAGCGGAATGATGGTGGAAGCCACAGTGAGCCAGCGAAGGGACGAGCGCACGCTACGCCGATGCGCGACCGCCTCAGGCGATCGCGCATCGTTAGCAGCAGCACACGTCAGGTGTTTCGGAACAGCTCCGAACATCCACCCCCCAAAGTCGACCCGTTACCCGCCTAACGCGCCTATCTGAACGATGCGGCGTTTAGGTTTCGTTAAGCCTCCGGAAAAAGCTTCCCCAAATTCCGGAGACCCCAAGAACGTGAAGCAGAACAACACGCAATCGTGTCCTCTTTGTGAGAGCCGAAACCTTCTACGCAGCGTCGAAAGAGGGGAATGACGGGGTTTTAGGTAATTTAATACCGAAATTAACCCTATGGTTTTAACCTGTATTAACGTTGCTTGAATTGGCGGGAATCCGACTGCACGATGATTGCGAGGGCCCAAGGTACCCACATGACAGCATCAGATACGGGGAGCGCGGCGATACCTGATCGCGTTCTCCCAGGCGGGCCCTCGGTCTCCCTCATCGTCGCGGCCGCGATCGTCGTCGCCGACATGGTCGGCGTCGGCGTGTTCACCAGCCTCGGCTTCCAGGTCAGCGGCATCCCCTCCGGCTTTTCCATCCTGCTGCTCTGGAGCGTCGGCGGCGTGGTCGCGCTGTGCGGCGTATTCTCCTACGGCGAGTTGGGCGCGATGTTTCCCCGCTCCAGCGGCGAGTACAATTTCCTGAGCCGCGCCTATCATCCCGCCTTCGGTTTCCTGGCGGGATGGGTCTCCGCCACCATCGGCTTTGCCGCGCCGGTGGCGCTGGCCGCGATGGCATTCGGGCAATACGCCACCTCGGTGTTTCCCGACGCGCCACCGATTTTGCTCGCAATCGGCGTGGTCTGGCTGGTCTCGATCGTGCAGCTCACCGGTGTGAAGCACTCGTCCACATTTCAGCTGATCTCAACCATCCTGAAGGTGCTGCTGATCGTCGCCTTCCTGATTGCCGGAGTGCTGAGTTCGGCGAAACAGCCGGTCTCCTTTGCGCCGACATCCGCCGATTTCGGCCACATCGCCAGCGCGCCCTTCGCGATCGGCCTGGTCTTCGTGATGTATTCGTTCTCGGGCTGGAATGCCGCGACCTACATCATCGGCGAGTTGCGCATGCCGCAGCGGAATTTGCCGCGCGCCATGCTGATGGGCACGGTGATCGTGCTGTTTCTTTACGTGGCGCTGAACGCGGTGTTTCTGCTGACCGCGCCGATGAGCGAGCTCACCGGCCAGCTGCAGGTCGCGAGCATCTCGGGGCGTCATATATTTGGCGAATTCGGCGGACGTATCGTCGCGGCGATGATCTGCATCGGGCTGATCTCCTCGATCTCGGCGATGATGTGGATCGGCCCGCGCGTGACGATGACGATCGGCGAGGACATCCCGGCGTTCCGCGTCTTCTCGCTCCGTTCGACGAGCGGCGCGCCGGCCTATGCGATCCTGTTCCAGCTTGCTGTGGCGACACTGATGCTGTTCACCCAGTCGTTCGAGAAGGTGCTCGACTTCATTCAGTTCGCGCTGCTGTTCTGCTCCTTCTTCACGGTGCTCGGCGTCATCAAGCTTCGTATCACGCGGCCCGACCTGCCGCGGCCCTATCGCGCCTGGGGATACCCGGTCACCCCGGTGGTTTTCCTGCTCGTGACCGGCTTCATGATGTACTATCTCTTGACCGAGCGGCCGTTGCAGGCGTTCTTGGGTATGTTGATCATGATCTCGGGCCTCGCGATCTACGCCATCTTCCACAAGCGCGCCGAGCCCGGCGCCGCATCCCCATCCTAGGGCCGCACACGACCGATGTTCCGCGCGATGAAAATGGCGGCTGTTGCCGCGAGCCTGATCCTTGTGGCCATAAGCGACGCGCGTGCCGCCGATACCGCGACCGTCGACGACACCGCGCGCTTCCTTGCCGGCATGACGCCGTCGGAAGGCTCGCCGCTGTTGCCGCTGACCAAGGATCCGTCCTGGCAGCGTCACGCCAAATTCTTCGACAATGCGTTCGCTCGGCTCGAGCAGGGACAACTCTCCAAGGTCCATGCCTGGGCCGATGCAAATCTGGCCGCGCCGAAGCCGACCATGTTCTACATGTTCTCCGGCCCGGACTTCCTCTACGCCAACGCGTTTTACGGCAAGGCGACGACCTATGTGATGGCCGCGCTGGAGCCCTCCGGGACCTTGCCTGATCTCGTCAAGTTGCCTCGCGGTACCGTCAACTCGGCGCTGGCGAACATCGAACATTCGCTCTCGACCATCATGAATTTCAGCTTCTTCATCACCAAGCACATGAAGACCGATCTGCACGCCGGCCAGATCGGCGGTGCGCTGCCGATCCTGTTCGTGTTCATGGAGCGGTCGGGAAAATCGATCAAGGAGGTCACCCCGGTCACGATCGACGAGACCGGCGCGGTGCAGACCGGCGAGGGCAGCAAAACCAATACGCCGCACGGCGTGCGGATCCTGTTCTCGGGCAAGGATGGGGTGGAAAAAACGCTGTATTATTTCTCGACCGATCTTTCCAACTCTGGCGTCAAATCGAGCGGCTTTTTGAAATTCTGCCAAACGCTCGCGCCCGGCAACAGCCTGATCAAGAGCGCGTCCTATCTCTTGCACTCCGGCAATTTCAGCACGGTGCGCGACTTCCTGCTCGCCAACAGCGCCACCATCATCCAGGACGATTTCGGCATCCCGCTCGGCAATTACAATGCGAAGAAGTGGCACTTCTTCCCGTTCGGCCATTATGCCGGTCCGATCGGAGAATTTCCGGGGCGCTACCAGCAATCCTATGCCGAGCTGTTCCGGCGCGCCCAGCCGATGGATTTCGGCATCGGTTATCGCTGGCGCACTCACGACTCCAATTTGCTGTTGTCGGTGAAAACGGGGCCGGACGAACCGTCAGTGCCTGACGCAACGGCATCAACCGAGCCGGTGGCGCCGCCGCCAAAGCCGCGTCCGAAGAAGCCCAAACCTGAGCCGCGCCATGGCTTCTTCTGGTTCGGACGTTAGATCGACTGCGAAACTACCAGCGCACGTTCTGGCTCGGCACGATGAAGCTTGCGGCGTCGGTCGGCTGCGGACTGCGGTCGAAATAGAGCAGGGCGGATACGATGATGATCAAAAGCGCCGCGATGGCGAGCAGGTCGATCTGCCGCGCGTCGTGACCGTGAGGGCTGATTTTCCAGCGCATTGTTGTTTCCTCCCCAAGGAGTAGGGAGATATGCGCAGCGGAACCGGCAGGTTCCGGGAAAGCAGCAATGCGGATCGCGCTTGAATGCACTGCGGCAAATGGGCCTTTTGCGCATGATCTCCGCGCAAACGCGTTCCGCGTTTGTCGCGAGGGAAAACCGCTTCACACTTTTCCGGATCATGCGCTAGGAGGGTGCGTTGACCCCGCGCCAGCGTCCGTAACGCCAGGGCAAATACCAGCGCGCGCCGGACGGCGCTTCCGATGGCACAAGGTCGATGCCCGAGGTGCCGAAGGGGTGACAGCGCAACAGCCGCGCTAGGGTCATCCATCCGCCGGCCCACAGGCCGAAGCGCGCGATCGCCTCATCTCCATAGACCGAGCAGGTCGGCAGGTGCCGGCAGTTGTAGCCGACCAGCGGCGACAGCGTGTGCCGGTACGTCCAGATCAGCGCGCGGCCGAGATCGCGCGGCAGTCGCCGCAAGCCGAAACCTTGCGGGCGTGACTCCTTCGCGGGCGGCATGCCGTGTTCGGAGGCGCACATTTGCTTTGTTCCAGAGCAGGGAACTTTCACCCCAGCCAATTACGCCACACTTTTGTAAAATCGCAGGATCATTTGGTAGCACCGCAGCAAGTCGCTATGGACGATACGTAATTCCCCGGATACCTTTTCATGACACCTGCGTGATAGAATCGCCGGGTATCGATTTGGGGCTACTACTCCCGGCTTGGGGCTTGGGGAAGGAACCAATTTGAGACTCTTGAAGTCGCATGATCTGCGCGGCTGGGCGCTTGTTGCTGTAGCCGCACTGTCCGTCGCCGTGCCCTGTGCGGTGGCGACGCTGGGCAGTTCTGCGCGGGCCGGCGGCACGCTCGAAGAGCGCAAGCTGCCGATGAAGTTCAGCTGGATTGCCTGCGAGCCGAATTGCACGGGCTGGGTCAGCGCGGTCGGCATTGTTACTTCCGACTCGCCCAAGGATTTCGACGAATTCACGCGTGGCCGGAACCTCGCCGGCGCCACGGTCGTGCTGGATTCCAGCGGCGGCTCGGTCAACGATTCCATCGCGCTCGGCCGGCGCTTCCGTGAGCTAGGCCTGCGCACCACCGTCGGCACCAGCGTGGTGACGCATGCCGCAGGCGGCGATCAGGGCAGCGTTGCCCCGGAAGCCTATTGCGAGTTGATGTGCGTATTCCTGTTGTTGTCCGGCAAGACCCGCTATGTGCCGCAACAGGCGCACCTGCGCGTCCATCAGATCTGGATGGGCGACCGCGCCGACGATGCCAAGGCCGCCAGCTACTCCGCCCAGGACCTGATGATCGTGGAACGCGACGTCGGGCGGCTGGCGAAATACACTTTCGAGATGGGCGGTTCCGGCGATCTGCTCGCGCTGTCCCTGAGCGTGCCGCCGTGGGAAGAGCTGCATGAATTGTCGCGGGACGAACTGCGACTGACCAATCTGGCCACCACCGATCTGGTCGCCGACGTGCTGCCGCACGCTGGCACTGCCGCCGTGCCGGTGGCCGAGGTCACGCACAAGAGCGTGCAGGATCGGTTCGTGAGCGCACCGGCCGATGCCGCCATCCAGCCGGTGAAGTCGACCAAGACCGCGGAAGCGCTGACCGGCGGAATTGCAACGCCCTCCAAGTAAGGCCGAACTCGTTGTCCTCATGGTGAGGAGCGCGCTCTTGCGCGCGTCTCGAACCGCAGGGTTCGCGCCCCATCCTTCGAGACGCGGCCCTCGGTCTTCCCGCTTGGAAAGTTTTGAGTAGGCGCCCGGCCGCTCCTCAGGATGAGGCTCTCAGCCTTGCGCCGCTGCGGGTTGCTTCGTCTTCGCCTCGATCTGGCCGATCGCGTCGACCACGGCGTCGAAGGTCAGCATGGTCGAGGCGTGGCGCGCCTTGTAGTCGCGCACGGGTTCCAGCAGCGCGATGTCGGCCCACTTATGATCAGCCGGGGGTGGGCTGCCGTTCTCCTTCAGCATCTTGCGAACGGTCTCGCGCAACTCCCGCAATTCGCTCGCACTCGAGCCGATGACATGGCGCGCCATGATCGAGGAGGAGGCCTGTCCCAGCGCGCAAGCCTTGACGTCATGGGCGAAGTCCGTGACGACGGGGCCGTCCATCTTGAGGTCGATTTTCACGGTCGACCCGCACAGCTTGGAATGGGCGGTGGCGCTGGCGTCGGGGTCGGCCAGCCGGCCCAATCGCGGAATATTCCCCGCCAATTCGATGATCCGCTTATTGTAAATGTCGTTCAGCATGAGGGGAGGTCCTGTCGTCCACCGCGCCAAGCGTACTTGGCGGGCGGATGCTGTCGTCCTATATATGGATGCAAATGCTGGAAATATAGGGCAGGTCTCGGCCACCCCCGGCGTTGGTAATGGGACTCAGGCGCCCGGCGGGGACATCCGCCCCGTCTGCCCGGTGACACTCCGGTCCTCAAACGGCCGGTCGAACGGAGAAGACGACATGGATGGCGCCACGATCAAACCGCTCCGCCCCGGCAAGGCTCCCGAGAGCCGCCCGGCCGAACTCGACCCTTCCGAATTTCTTGCCGCCGCGGTTCGCGCCGACCAGCCGCGCCCGTCGCGGGCCGAGGCGGAAGCTGCCGTCGAGACGCTGCTCTCCTATATCGGCGAGAACCCCGAGCGCGAAGGGTTGCTCGATACGCCCCGCCGGGTGGTCGAGGCTTTCGATGAGCTCTATCAGGGCTACCACCAGTGCCCGGCCGAGGTGCTCGACCGCACCTTTGGCGAGACCGCCGGCTATGACGACTTCGTGCTGGTCCGCGACATCGAGTTCACCTCGCAATGCGAGCACCACATGATGCCGTTCTACGGCAAGGCGCATATCGCCTACACGCCGGTGGAGCGGGTGGTGGGGCTGTCCAAGCTGGCGCGGCTGACCGACATCTTCGCCCGCCGGCTGCAGACCCAGGAGCACCTGACCGCGCAGATCGCGGCCGCGATCGACGAGATCCTGAAACCCCGCGGCGTTGCGGTGATGATCGAAGCGGAGCATACCTGCATGTCGGTGCGCGGCGTCGCCAAGCATGGTGCGACGACCTTCACCAGCCGTTACACCGGCATGTTCCGCGACAATCCGGCGGAGCAGGCCCGTTTCCTGTCCATGGTGCGAGGGACGCAGCGTTAGCTGTTTACCCTCGCTTTGAAGAGCGAGGGCTATCCCGTGTCCACCTCAGCAGATCGAGAGCGCGAAGAGGGGCTGTCCTTCAGCCCCAAATTCGACGCGTCGGGTCTCGTCACCTGCGTGGCGACCGATGCTGCGAACAGCGAAGTGCTGATGGTCGCGCACATGAACGACGAAGCGCTGCGCAAGACCGTCGCAAGCGGAGAAGCCTGGTACTTCAGCCGCTCGCGCAATGCGTTGTGGCGGAAAGGTGAGACCTCGGGTCAGACCCAGCGCGTGGTCGAGATGCGCATGGATTGCGATCAGGACGCGGTCTGGATCAGGGTCGAGCAAATGGGCGCCGCCTGTCACACCGGCCGCAAATCCTGCTTCTACCGCAAGGTCGAGCAAGCCGATGGCGGCGCGCGGCTGGTCTTTGTCGAGGCTGAGCGGCTGTTCGATCCGGACAAGGTCTACCGCTAGTAGCCCTTAACCCGGCATTAACCATAAACGCTCCACTCTGACCGGCGACGGTCGCGTCTTTCGGGAGAAGAGGCGCGCGCCAGAGAGAGGTTGTTTCCCGGGGAGCGGGGCGCCCAAACATGTCGGTCGACACGTCCAACGCCACGGCCACGGCAGGTGTCGATCCCGCACGCGCGCGCGTTGCCGGCGCGATCAAGCAGGCGGCGTCGTCTACCGGCGTCAGCTTCGAATACATGCTCACCACCGCCAAGATGGAGTTGGATTTCAATCCGACCGCGGGCGCGTCGACCTCGTCGGCGCGCGGGCTCTATCAGTTCATCGAGCAGACCTGGCTCGGCACCGTGAAGGAGGCAGGCGGTCAGCTCGGCTATGGCCAGTTCTCCGACGCCATCTCCAAGACGTCGTCGGGCGAGTATACGGTTTCGGATCCCAACATGCGCCGTTCGATCATGAAGCTGCGCGACGATCCCGTCGCGAACTCGGCGATGGCTGCGATCCTGACACAGTCCAACAGCTTTCAATTGACGGGCAAGATCGGACGCCGTCCGACCGACGCCGAACTCTACATGGCGCATTTCCTCGGCACCGGCGGCGCCGCGAAGCTGATCTCGGAAGCCGGGGATAATCCGCAGGCTTCCGCGGTGCGGATGTTTCCGAACGCGGCGGCCGCCAACCGTCCGATCTTCTATGATCGAACCGGCAAGGGACGCAGCGTCTCCGAGGTCTATTCGGTGTTGTCGACGCGTTACGCGAGCGCGGCCAACGCGCCGGCGACGCGGACCGCGCTCGCGATGTATCCCAGCGATACACCCGCGACGACCGCCGTTGCGAGTGCCGCGCCCGCGGCCACGGCCGTCACCTCGGTGCCTGCGATGGACACCAACGCCTTCCTCGCGGCTTTTCCGGATACGCGCAGCGCCGCGCCGCCGGTCACGGTGGCCTCGGCGAGCGAGCCGCGCGAGCCCGCACCGCCGGCCGATCCGATGTTCCGCTCGCTGTTTCAGGCCGATGAGAAGTCGCAGCCGATTTCGTCGACGGTCCGCGAATTGTGGGGCAAATCGTCCTCACTGACGTCGGTTGCGAGCGTGGCACCCGCGCCGAATGTGGGCGCACCGCGGCCGCTGGATCTCTTCAGCGACCGCGACGGCACCTTCTCGAGCGGCTAATTGGCGCAAACTCCCCCTTTTCTCCGGCCGCGCATCGGTTAACTCCTTACCTTTCAGACCGTGGGGGACGACGATGCGAAGAGCTGTTGCCCGGCTTTCGGTTTGCTTGCTGACCTTGCTCCTTGCACTGGCCGCTTCGCCGGCCCTGGCGGAAAAACAATATTGCACGCCCGAAGCCTACCTGCCGGCACAGATCGAAGCTCGCTGAAAGTCTGCGACGCGCTGATCGCGGACAAGCGGCACCCGCTGCGCGACCACATCCAGGCCTATCAAAATCGCGGCGATCTCTACATGCAAAAAGGCCAGTTCGACGTCGCCATGCAGAACTACGATCAGGCGGTCGCGTTGCTGGCGAAGGCGACGAAGATCACGAAGTCGATCTTCGAACCGCCCACGCCGACATCGGTCGACGACATCAGCGCCTATTATGTCTTCTATCAGCGCGGATTGGCATGCAGAAACAGGGGCAGAACCAGCGTGCCGCGGACGATTACACCAGGGCGCTGCAATATCGCGACGACGCGCAGGGCTATTGGCGGCGCGCCCAGGCCTATCAGGCCACGGGCCAGCTCGACCCCGCGATCCGCGACTTCGACAAGGCGATATCGCTATCTCCCGACAGCGGCATGTTCATCGCCGAGCGCGGCCTTGCCTTGAACAGAAAAGGCGATTTTGACCGCGCGATCGCCGACTTCGACAAGGCGATTTCGCTGCAGGCCAACGATAGCGTCGTCATTCAACGGCCGCGGCGTGGCGTGGCTCGGTAAGGGTGACCTTGCTCGCGCGCTCTCCGATTTCGACAAGGCGATTGCTCTGCAGGGCTCGATTGCCGCTTTACCGCGACAATCACGGCGTCGCTCTCGTCAAGAAGGGCGACGTCGACGGGGGCGATCGCGGAATTCGACAAGGCGATCGACTTGGCGTGCCGATACGACAGGAAGCCCGAGCTCGCTGACTTCTATGTCCACCGCGGCGATGCGCTCGGCAGCAACGGCGACTGGCTGAAGGCGCTGGAGGATTATCAGAGCGCGCTGACCCTGAATCCCATCTATCCAAGGCGCAGGCCGGACGCGACGCCGCGCGGCTCGCACTCACCACTGCACCGCGCCAGCCGGATCGCGGCTGCCGCCGCGCCGCAAATTGCCGCAGCGGACGGCCGCCGTCCCCGACAAACCAAAGCCGGTCGCCGTCAACGAGCGGCGCATCGCGCTTGTGATCGGCAACTCCGCCTATCGCAACGTGCCGCCGCTCACCAATCCCGTGCGCGATGCGACGGCGATCGCGGACGCGCTTCGCCGCACCGGCTTCCAGACCGTGACATTGCAGACCGATCTGCCCAAGGAAAAGCTCGTCGATGCCCTGCGTAATTTCGCCCAGCTTGCCGACAGCCGCCGATTGGGCGCTGGTGTATTACGCCGGCCACGGCATCGAGATGGGCGGCGGCAACTATCTCATTCCCGTCGATGCGAAGCTGTCGACCGATCGCGATGTCGGATTCGAGACCGTGCCGCTCGACCAGGTGCTGAGCGCAGTCGAGGGCGCCAGGCGGCTGAAGTTCGTGCTGCTCGATGCCTGCCGCGATAATCCCTTCGCAAGCCAGATGCGCCGGACCATGGCGACCGCCAGCCGCTCGATCGGCCGCGGGCTGGCGTCGATCGAGCCCGAAAGCGGCACGCTCGTGGTCTACGCCGCCAAGCATGGCGAGACCGCGCTCGACGGCGATGGTGCCAACAGCCCGTTCGCGACCGCCTTCATGAAGAACATCCAGACGCCGGGCCTCGAAGTGCGGCGTATGTTCGATTTCGTCCGCGACGACGTGCTCGACATGACCAACCGGCGCCAGCAGCCCTTCAGCTACGGATCGGTGTCGGGGCGGCAGGAGTTCTTCTTCGTGGCCGGGAAATAGGCCGGCCGGCTCCGCGATCCTTAACAAATCGTCAATAAATCCAGCCAGTTATGGTGAACGCTTTGTTAAGCGTCGTGGTTTATTTTGTGTTGCGGTGACATTCGTCGCCTTTGGTTTCGTCGTTGCGTAAGCCGGCAGGACAATGATCGTTCGGCAGTTCATCAGTTGGGTCAGGACCGCTTCCGCCGGCGAACGCGCGGAAGCGACGCGGTCTTTGGCGCGCGCCTGGCTGCTCTCCGATCTCTCCCCCGACGACCGCGCCGCCGCCGAAGGCGCGCTACTGATGCTGCTCGACGATGCCTCGCCGCTGGTGCGCCAGGCGATGGCCGAGGTGTTGCGCGCAGCGCCGAGGCGCCGGCCGCGATCGTGCAGGCGCTGTCGGTCGACCAGCCTTCCGTCGCGCTTCCCGTGCTCGAACATTCGCCACTGCTGATCGACGCCGACCTCGTCGATATCGTCGCGACCGGCAACTGCGAAATGCAATGCGCGATCGCCCGCCGCATCGGTCTGCCGGCGTCGGTATGCGCCGCCATCGCCGAGGTCGGCACCGCCGCCGCCGCACTCGAATTGATCGAAAATTCATATGCCGAGCTTGCGCCGTTCTCCTGGGACCGCATCGTCGAACGCCATGGCCATCTCGCCGCGATCCGGGAAGCCATGCTGGTGCTGGAAGACCTGCCTGCGGTGACACGCGCGGCGCTGGTGGCAAAGCTCTCCGAGACGCTGGCGCAATTCGTGGTCGCCAGGAACTGGCTCAGTGAGGAGCGCGCAGGCCGCATCGCGGATGAAGCGCGCGACCGCTCCACTCTGAACATTGCCGCGCGCTCGCGCGGGGACGACATGCAGGGGCTGGTGAAGCATTTGCGTGCAAGCGGCCAGCTCACGGCGGGGTTGATCCTGCGTGCGTTGTTGTCGGGCAATCTCGAGCTGTTCACCTTCGCGCTGGCCGAACTATCCGACCTGCCGCTGTCGCGCGTCGCCTCGCTGCTGCACGATCGCGGCGGTGTCAGCCTGCATGCGCTGCTCAGGCGCGCGGGCCTGCCGGAGTCCACCTTCGCGGCGTTCCGCGTCGCGCTCGAAGTCTGCCACGAGGTCGGCTTTGCCGACAGCATGGGCACCGCCGTGCGGCTGCGGCGGAAAATGGTCGAGCGCGTACTGACCGCATGCGAAATCCGATTCGGAGGCAACCGAAGCGCTGTTGATCCTGCTCAGGCGTTTCGCCACGGAATCGGCACGGGAGGAAGCGCGCATGTTCTGCGACGAGCTGGTCGCCGAAGCCTCGGTGGCGCCGCCGCATCACGAGGCGATCGCGGCTTAATCCTGATTGCGAGCGAAGCGAAGCAATCCATCTATCCGCGGCCTGTCGCCGTGGAGCTCGTCGCCGCGTGTCGCTCGCAATGACGAAGGAACGCGTTCCTAATCCCCCGGAACGATGCTGGGCGCCATCACCGCTTCCAGATGCTCGGGCCGGTCGCGGTTGACGTGCATGAGATATTCGTCGGCGACCTTGCGTGTCCGCCGGCTGAGTTCGCTGGCCACCGTGAGCGTATCGAGCCTGGTGTGATCGCGCACGATCGCCTGGATCGCATTGATGTGGTGCGCGATCAATTGCGCCGGCACCTTCGCCAGATCCGGCGCATGCTCGATGATCCGGCACAGGCTCTCGGCCGTGGCGGCGGCGGCGGGGAAACCGAAGGTCGCGGCATCGCCCTTGATGTCATGGGCGGCACGGAATAACTCGCCGTTTGCTTCCTTGCCAAAACCGTTCTTGAGGATCGCGGCATGCGCGGCCGCGAGCCGGTCGGCCTCGGCCAGCATCCAGTCCTTGAACTCGCCGGAGAGGCCGGCCAGCGCCTTCTCGGCGCGCGCCACGGGATCGTCGGCGTCCTGCTCGCCGACCCGACGCAGCACTTTGCGCAGCGGGTTGGGCTGGGTGATGACGTGATGGGTCGCGAAGGTCTTGACCTCGATATCCGATGCCTTCGGTCTTGCCATGGTCTTTCCCCAAAAGCCTCAGATCGACGAGCGCGCCTTGTCGAGCAGCGAAGGCTGCTGCAGCACCTCGACCTCGCCGCCGACGCGGCGCTCGGGGCCGATATAGGCGTTGTTGGTGTTGCGCCGGCGGTCCGGGCCGAAATAGGTCTTGGTCTTGATGAACGGGCGCGGGTTGGCGACGACG
>CAWCGA010000008.1:0-283019 GCA_963794775.1 uncultured Alphaproteobacteria bacterium
CAAGCGGGCAGTCGGGCATCACCTCGAAGACGGCATCCATGAAAATCAACGCCACCCTCCCCGAAAAGGGACGCGATCTCCGGCTCGACCTGTTTCGCGGGATCGCCAACTGGGCGATCTTCCTCGATCATATCCCCGACAATGTCGTGAACTGGATCACGACACGGAACTACGGCTTTTCCGACGCCGCCGACCTGTTCGTGTTCATCTCCGGCTATACCGCCTCCTTTGTCTATGCACGGATGATGATCGAGCGCGGCTTCATCGTCGGCGCCACGCGGCTGACCAAGCGCGTCTGGCAGCTCTATATCGCTCACATCATCCTGTTCGTCATCTATATCGTCGCGATCAGCTATCTGGCGAGGCGCTTTGCCGACTCCGAGCTGATCAACGAGTTCAATGTCGCAGGGCTTGTCGACCACGCCACGGAAACGCTGGGCCAGGGACTGCTGCTCAAGTTCAAGCCGGTCAACCTCGACGTGCTGCCGCTCTACATCGTGCTGATGGGATTTTTCCCTCCGATCCTGTGGCTGATGCTGCGTCAGCCCGACCTGACCATGGCCGCTTCCATCGTGCTATGGCTGGTTGCCCGCTACATGGGCTGGAACTTCGCGGCCTATCCCGCCGGCGCCTGGTATTTCGATCCCTACTGCTGGCAGGTGATCTTCGTGTTCGGCTCATGGTGCGCGCTCGGCGGCGCCAAACGGGCGCATGCGATCATCATGTCCAATGTCACGCTCTATATCTGCATCGCCTATCTGATCTTTGCGCTGATCATGACGTTTGCGGGCAAGATTTCCGACTTTGGCGCGCTATTCCCGAACTGGCTGTATTCGGCTTTCAACCCCAACGACAAGACCTTCATGGCGCCCTACCGCTTCATTCATTTCGCGGTGCTTGCGATCATGGTGGTGCGCTTCATCCCCAAAAATACAGCGGTGCTTGAGTGGAAGGTGTTCGATCCCGCCATCGTCTGCGGCCAGCAATCGCTCGCGGTTTTCTGCGTCGGCGTGTTTCTGTCCTTTGTCGCGCATTTCACGCTGACGCTGAGCTCAGGCTCGTTCCTCGCCCAGGTACTGGTCTCGATCGCCGGTATCGCGATCATGACCACGGTCGCCTATTACATTTCCTGGTCGAAGCGGCAGGACAAGCCGGCAGCGAAGGCAGCGCCGAAGCCTGCTGCCGCACCGGCCGCGCCCGCGGAGTAACTCTGCGAGCGCTTATTTCTTCGGCTTGGCCTTCGACTTGCCAGGCGGGCGGGCTATGACCTTGCCGCGCGAGGCGAAGCCGCCCCATTCCGCGATCCAGGTCAGCTCACTGGCGTCCGGCAACTCGACACTGCCCTCGCGCCGCTTGCCTTGCAGCGCAAACATCGCCCCCTGTGGGTCGATGCAGCGGCTGATCCAGTGTCCAGCCGTCAGCTCGAGCGGGCCCTGGACGACCCTGCCCCCGCCTGCTCTCACCGCGGCATGCGCCGCATCCAGGTCGGGGACGTTGAAGTAGTAGAGCCAGAACGGCAACGGCGCCCGCGGCAGCTTGTTGAAGACGCCGCCAATCGTGCGGCCATCCACGGCAAAAGGTTGGTACGACTCCAGCAGGTCATTTCCGGCCGCGGCAGCCTGCCAGTCGAACAGCGACTGGTAAAATGCAAAGGCCTTGGCGGCGTCTGCGGCCAGCAATTCGTGCCAGCCAACCAGTCCGGGATCGTCGAACCCACCCAGCGGATCACCGCGCTTGAGCCCGCCGACCATGCCCAGCGTCGCGGTTTGCGGGTCCGCGACGATCGAGACCCGGCCGATATTGCTGTCGGTCGGCGGCACATAGATGCGCCCGCCGAGCTGTTTCAACCGCTCGGCGGTGCCATCGACGTCGTCAACCCTGACATAGCCGACCCAGCGCGAGGTGGCGCCCATTCTCAGCGCGTCAGGCGGCAGGTCCATCAGGCCGCCCACTTCGGTGGCACCGGCCGTGAATACGTTGTAGGGAAAAGCCGCCGTCGAAGCGTCCTGTGCGCCCCAGCCGACCACTTTTCCGTAAAAGGCCCGGGCTGCCGCAACGTCCGTCGTCAACAGCTCATACCAGGCGAAGCATCCGTGACCGCGGCTCACACCGTCTTCTCCGCTGAAATCGCGCTGCAGCATTCTGTGATGCGTGCGGCGAGGGGTCACAGGAGCACGTCCAGCGGACCGAACCAAGACACAATCACATTCATCAATATGAATGGAAACTGAATACACAACAACGCGTTAGTGAGATCGACGGACTTGCAGAAGGCGCGCCTTACGCGTAGGATCGTTCGGGCTGGAATCGAAAAACAGATCTTACAGGTTGGAGGATGCGACTATGCCAGTGAAGCAAGCTTCTAAGAGGAAGCGTGTGACCAAAGCCGCAATCCCGGCGCTGGGCGCTGCCGGATTAACATTCTCGCTTGCTGGAGGTGCATCGGCAGCGACCATGCCGATGTCCGACACGGCGCAGAAGCTGAATTTCTCGCCGACCCAGGGTGTCCTGCTCGGTGAAGAAGAAATCGCCGACGTCAGTCTCTCCACCTTCCATCTGTTCGACAAGGAACACGGCACTGCCGGTGCGCAGCAGATGGCGTGGGGCTGCCGTTGCGGTGGCTGCCGCGGTTGCCGCGGCTGCGCCGGTTGTCGCGGTTGCGCTGGTTGCGGCGGATGTGGCGGCGGCGCATGCTGTGCGTCGTGGGGCTACTGCCGGCTCTGCTGAGCGGCATCTCCCGATACAGGCGACGATCATTATTGGCCGGGCTCGATCATCGACCCGGCCAATTCTTGTGTTTGCATGTCGGCCGCGCCCAGCGCGCCAAACAATTTCCGCAGCATTTCAAAAGATGCTAACGCGCTGAGCGGTGGGCGGCGCGGACGACCGCGCGCGACATCACCACAATAAAAACAGGAAGCGCTTGCCGATCCGATGAAAGCCAAACGCAAAACTCGCGCGACAGCAAAAGACGTCCTGCAATTCGCGCCGAATTTCACCGTCTACGTCCTGCCGCCGGAGAGCATCTGTCTCTACTCCGAGCATCGCAAGTTCTTCCTGCACGGCACGCTGTACTGCGCGATCGCATCCGCGATCGGCAAGACCGGCAAAAGCCGCGCCGCGCTGGTGCGCGAGCTGTCGCAGAGATTTCCGCTTGCCATGGTCGAGGAGGCGCTGCGCCGCCTGACCGATCGCAGCTATCTGGTTAAGCCCTCGCCGGTTACGACCGGTCCGGTCGCCGGATTCTGGGCGAGCATCGGCTTGCCGCCCGAGATCGCAAAACAAAATCTCGACGACTGCCGCGTCAAGATCGAAGCCTTCGATGTCGGCGGCGCGAAGGAATTGACCGCCGCGTTGAAGCATCTCGGCGTCCGCATCGTCGATCGCACGCCTGATCTGACGGTGACGCTTGCCAACGACTATCTCGAGCCGCGCCTCGCCGAGCTCAACAAGGCGCGCGTCAAGAGCAAGACGCCGTGGTTGCTGGTGCAGCCCTCCGGCCCCTTCCCGCTGGTCGGCCCGGTGTTCCGGCCCACCGAGAGCGCCTGCTGGACCTGCCTGTTCGATCGCATGATCCGCAACCGCGAGATCAAGGGCTTTCTCGATCGCGAGGGGGGCCAGATCGTTGCGCTGTCGCCGCTGGCACAGCACCCGCTCGGGCAGACCGCGATCCAGTTCGCCGCCGTCGAAATCGCGAAAGCGATTGCCTCCGGCTTCCGCACCGACCTACGCGACCACATCGCGAGCTTCGACCTGATGGGCGCGACCGTCGCAAAGCACTTCGTGGCGCATCGGCCGCAATGTCCGACCTGCGGCAACAAGAAACTGTGGAATCCGAAGCGCGCGCCGCAGCCGATCGAGGTCGCCGCGGGAACGCGGCTGATCATGACCAGCGGCGGCTATCGTTCGGTATCGTCGCGCACGACAGTGGCGCGCAACCGCAAGCACGTCTCGCCGCTGACCGGCGTCGTCAGCAAGCTCGAAAAGATGGACGGCGAGCTGCCGCTCAACACCAATTTTTTTGCGCAGCATAATTTCTCGGCGCCGGCCATGAGCGTCGACCAGCTTCGCTCGGGGCTCAGCGGCGGTAGTTTCGGCAAGGGCTCGACCGCCGAGCAGGCCGAGGCCAGCGCGTTGATGGAAGCAATTGAGCGCTATTCCGGCATCTTCCAGGGCGACGAGATCAGGGTGACGAAGCGCTTCACCGATTTCGCCGCGGGCGAGGCCATCCTCTCCAACGACGTGCAGCATTTCAGCGAGGCGCAGCTCGCCGCACGGCACCAGCCGATCGCGGATCACGAGCACCCGACGCCCGACCCGATCGACGTCAACGAGAAGATCGAATGGTCGCCGGTGTGGTCGCTGCGTGACCAGAAATTCCGGCATCTGCCGACTGGCCTGCTCTACTTCTTTCATTTCGGCGACCACACCGACTCCAACGGCTGCGCCGCCGGCAACACCCGCGAGGAGGCCATCGTCCAGGGTTTCCTCGAACTGGTCGAGCGCGATGCCTATGCGATCTGGTGGTACAACCGCCTGCAGCGCGGCGAGGTCGACCTCTCCGAGTTCGACAATTCCTACATCCGCGACATCAAGACCCAGTTCACTGATTTCGGGCGCAAAATCTGGGTGCTCGACGTCACCAGCGATCTGGGCGTACCGACCTATGTCGCCATCATGCATTGGATGCAGGACGGCAAAGAGCATATCGAGTTCGGCTCGGGCGCGCATTTCGATCGCCGCATTGCGCTGTTGCGCTCGCTGACCGAGCTCAGCCAGTTCCTGTCGATCGGCGTGGAGGGTGGCGGCGGCGCGCGCGGCGACAAGTCGACGCTCGATGGCCTCACGCCGCTCAAAATCGAGAACTATCCGTTCCTTCTGCCCTCGAAGCATCCGATCCAGTCGCCCGCGCTCGGCCTCGACGTGCCGCTCGACAGCGTGCGCGAGCAGGTCGCGGCCTGCGTCGAAGTGGCGCGCCGCGCGGGACATGATTTTCTCGTGCTCGACCAGACCCGTCTCGACGTCGGCGTGCCCGTGGTGCGCGTGCTGGCGCCGGGACTGCGGCATTTCTACAAGCGCTTCGCGCCGGGCCGGTTGTATGATGTCCCGGTGCGGATGGGCCTGCTCGACAAGCCGCTCAGAGAAGACGAGCTGACGCCTTTCCTGCCGCACACCTGAGGTTTTTTTGCGCGCGCCGGCAAAAAAGCAAAAACGCAAAGCCTCGGCGGCGCCGGTCGTGTCCGTCCGCCTCAATGCGCATGTGCATTTGCAGGCGCAGGGCGATGGCAACGTCACGGCGAGCTTCAACGGCTTCTCGCTGCCGCTCGGCCAATACAGTTTCGATGCGTTGAAGCGGGCGCAGGGCATCGGCGCAGGTCTTTCGCTCGCCTCGTTCTCGTCCGCGAAACGCGTCGACAAGGAAGTCGCGCTGCTGGTTCAACGCCTGGCGCGAACCGGCCTGCTGGAATATCGCCTCGGTACGGCGAACAAGGATCTCGCGATCATCGAGCCGCAGATTGCCGGCTACTGGCCGCGAGTCACGAAATGTGCAGCGACCGACACCATCGTGTTGTCGCAATTCGCTTATCTGCGCCGCCGCAGCAACGACATGGTGCTGGAATCGCCGCGTGCGGCGGCGCTGTTCCGGATCTGCGAGCCCAAACTCGCCGGCTTCCTCGCCATGCTGTCTTCGCCACAGAGGATCGGCGAATTGCGCAAGCAGCCCGGCTTTCCCGGCCTCGAATTGATCAGCCTGCTGCTCGACTGCGACATCCTGTTCAAGGTCGGCAAGACCGACGGCCTGCGCCCGTCCGAAGGCGACGAGAAGCTGGTGGTCTGGGATTTCCATGACCTGCTGTTCCACAGCCGCTCGACCGAAGGACGGCAGTCCAGCCCGATCGGCGGACGCTATCCCCATGTGGATACGATCGCACCGGCGCCGGCGGTGCGCGCGCCATGGAGTGGCGACGCGATCGACCTGCAACAATTCGCTGCGACGACCGAGCCGTCCCCCTTCGTCAAGCTGCTCCGCGAGCGGCATTCCACCCGCGATTTCGACGAGGCGCAGCCGATCACGCTGGCTGAGCTGGCGCGCTTCCTTGAAAGCGCCGCGCGCGTGCAGTGGAAGTGGAGCGAGCCGCTCGACTTCGGTGGCGGTGACATCGGCCCCGAGATTGCTTACACGCGACGTCCCTACCCCTCCGCCGGCAGCGCCTATGAACTCGAGCTTTATCTCGCGGTGAACGCCTGCGAGGGTTTGCCGCGCGGCTTCTATCATTATGACGCCGAACGTCACGCGCTGGTGCCGATCCCGGCCGACGAGCACGCCATCACGTTGCAGTTCGAGGCGGCGCAATACGCGCTGGATGCGCCGATGACGCCGCAAATCCTGTTTACCATTGCCGCGCGCTTTCCCCGCCTCGCCTGGAAATACAGCGCGATCGCCTATTCACTGATCCTCAAGGACGTCGGCGTGTTGCTGCAGACGTTGTACCTCACCGCAACCGACATAAATCTCGGCGGCTGCGCCATCGGCACCGGCAATATCGAACTGTTCGCGAAGATGACCGGCCAGGATTTCCATTCCGAAGGTCCCGTCGGCCAGTTCGCGCTCGGCCGCGGCAGACAAGTCGGCGGCGGTTAAGCCTACTCGGCCTTGAAGCCGATCGTGTCGATCACGGCCTTCCAGTCGCGCGCCTGCTCGCTCAAGGCGGCCGCCAGGTCCTGCGGAGTGCCGATCTTGGCCTCCAGGCCGAGTTCGCCGAGGCTGGTCTGCACTTCCCTGGATGCTAGACCTTCGTTGATCGCCGCGTTGAGCGTGCTGACGATCGCAGACGGGGTGCCCGCGGGCGCCAGCACGCCGAACCAGACTTCGCTGGGAAATCCGGTCATGCCGAGCTCCTGCATGGTCGGGACATCAGGCAGCTCCGGCCAGCGCGTCTTGCTGGTCACCGCGAGCGGTCGCAGCTTGCCGGCCTTGAAGTGGGTCAGCAGCGTCGACTTGTTGTTGAACACCATGTCGATGTGGCCGCCGATCAGGTCGGTGATCGCCGGGGCCCCGCCCTTGTAGGGCACGAACAGAATGTCCGTGCCAGTCTTCACCTTGAAGAAGTCGGCGGCGAATTGAGTGTAGATGCCGCTGGTCGCGCCGTAGGTCAGCTTGCCTGGCCGGTCCTTGGCGTATTGTACGAACTGATCGAAGCTTTGCGGCGACAGGTTCGGCGAGATCGCGAGCGCCATCGTGTCGGTACAGATCGCAGCGATGGGAGCAAACGATGCGATCGGATCGAAGCCGATTTCCTTGTACAGCGCGCCGATGATGGCGTTCACATTGGTGCCGCCGAGCAGCAGCGTATAGCCGTCGGGAGATGCTCCCGCGACCGCCTTGGCGCCGATCCGGCCACCGGCACCGACGAGGTTCTCCACCACGACCGGTTGGCCGAGCCGCGACGACAGCGCCTGCGCGATCAGGCGGGCCGCCACATCGGTGGGTCCACCTGCCGGAAATGGCACAACGAGCCTGATCAGCCGGTCGGGATAGGCCGCATGGCCCGGCGCGCTGGCCGCTGCGAGCAGCAAAGCCGCGAACAGGGCGATGACTATCCGGCGCATGCGATCCCCCAGTGCGTCACACCCTCTCGATGATGATCGCGGGCGCCATGCCGCCGGCGGCGCACATCGTCACCAGTCCGCGCTGCAGATCGCGGCGCTCCAGTTCGTCCAGCACGGTACCGATCAGGATCGAACCGGTGGCGCCAATGGGATGGCCGAGCGCGATGGAGCCGCCATTGACGTTGACTTTGTCGCGGTCGAGCTTGAGGTCGCGGATGAATTTCTCCGCGACGACCGCGAAGGCCTCGTTGATCTCGAACAGGTCGATGTCGTCGACCGTGAGCCCTGCCCGTGCCAGCACCTTCTTTGTCGCCGGCACCGGCGCGTTCAGCATCAACGTCGGCGAGTCCCCCATATTGGCGGTGGCGACCACGCGTGCCCGCGGTTTCAACCCGTGGGCTTTGGCGTATTCCGGCGAGGCCAGCAGGATCGCTGCGGAGCCGTCGACCACACCCGACGAATTGCCGGCGTGATGGACGTGGTCGATCTTCAGGTCAGGATATTTCTGCAGGATCAGGTTGCGGTAGGTCGTGCCCTTGTCATCCAGCGGATAGTCCGCGATCGCCGGGAACGCCGCCTTCAGCGCGGTCAAACCTTCCAGCGTGGTCTGCGGCCGCGGATATTCTTCCCTCTCGAGCGCGAGACTGCCGTCCTCGCGATAAACCGGGACCAGGCTCTTGTCGAAATGGCCGTTGGCGATCGCATGCGCCGCGCGCTTCTGGCTTTCCAGACCGAGCCGGTCGACGTCTTCGCGCGAGATGCCTTCGAGGGTTGCCACCGCATCGGCGCAGACGCCCTGATGCGATTGCGGATGCCGCGCGCGCAGGCGCAGGTTCCCGTTGTCCATCATGAACGGACCGCCGCCGCGCCGGCCGTCCATCGACATCATCTCGGTGCCGCCGGCGATCACCAGATCTTCCGCGCCCGCCATGATGGAATTTGCCGCCATGATCGCGCTGGTGATGCCCGAGCCGCAGAAGCGGTCCAGCGTGACCGCGCTGGCCTTCACGTCATAGCCGGCATCGAGCGCCGACATCCGCCCGAGGTCGCCGCTCTGCGGACCCAGCTGCGCGCTGGTGCCCCAGACGATGTCGTCGACGTCTGCAGTGTTGATGCCGGTGCGCTCGGCCAGCGCGCGCAGCACGGTCGCGCCAAGCTGTTGCGGATGAATGCCTGACAGCGCGCCCTTGCCGGCCTTACCGATGCCGCGCGGGGTGCGGCAGGCGTCGATGATCCAAGCGTCGGCCATGGTGTCCTCCCTTGTCGTTGAATGAGACCAAACGCAATCCGGCCCGGCTTGTCCAGCGCCAAACGGTGTGAGGCGCGCCAGCCCCCTGCCACCTCGCACCGGCCGCCTGGCAGGATCGAATTCCGCGCCATTGCATCCGCTGGCCGATTGGCGCTTGCTATGATCAAATCGCGCGGCGGGTTCCGTGGAGTTTGCGAATGAGGAGACGAGAGGTCCTGGGCAGTCTGGTGCTGGCACCCCTGTTGCCGCGATCCGCCTTTGCCGAGGCCCAACGCAGGCTGGGGTTGCTACTGCCGTTCGCGGAAGGAGACGGCGTCGCGTCCGGCTTTATCAATTCACTCCGCCAATCGCTTGCTGCACTCGGTTGGCGGGAGGGCGCCAACCTCAAGATCGAGGTCCGTTGGAGCGGCGCCGACCACGAGCTTGCGCGGACCCAAGCAAAGGAGTTGGCGGCGAGCCAACCGGATGTGATCGTCGCGCACGGTCCGGCTTTCACTTATGCGCGTGAAGCCACTCGTACGGTTCCGCTGGTTTTTTTGGCCATTGTCGATCCTGTCGGACAAGGGTTCGTCACAAGCCTCTCCAGACCCGGGGGGAACATCACCGGATTCATGTTGATGGAGTTCTCCATCGGCGGCAAGTTCATCGAGCTGTTGAGAGAAATTGCTCCAAAGACGAAGCGTGTGGCTGTCCTCGTCGATCCGTCGAATTCCAATAGTCCGCAATGGTGGCGGTCGATCGAAGGCGCCGCACGCGACGCGAATATTGAACCTCAACAAGCGGTCGTCCAAAACCCGACTGATATTGAGACCGCAATTGGCGCAATCGCTGGCGGCTCCGACGGCGGCATCATCATTCCACCTCAGGCATTCCTCGCCGCCCACCGAACCCTCATCATTACACTGGCGGCACGCGAGCAGATTCCTGCCGTGTACAGCAATATTTTCTTCGTGAAAGACGGCGGTCTATTGTCCTATGGATCTGACTTGAACGACCAGTACGCGCGAGCGGCCCCTTATATCGACCGCATCTTCAAAGGCATAAAGCCGAGCGATCTTCCGGTCCAGGCACCAACCAAGTACCAGTTGGGCGTAAATCTGCGGACTGCCGGCACGCTCGGTCTAACGGCGCCTTCCGGATTGATCACCCGCGCTGACGTGGTGATCGAATAAAGGCGGCCCGCCTCCGCATTGTCGCCGACTGACGTGGAACCCCGGCGCGGCCAGCCGCTTATCGATCCGACGCTCCGCAAGCAGTTCCGATCATGATCGCCGACCTCTGGTACAAAAACGGTATCATCTATTGCCTGTCGGTTGGCACCTACATGGATGCCAACGGCGATGGCGTCGGCGACTTCAAGGGCCTGCTGCGCCGGCTCGATTATCTGCACGGGCTCGGCATCACCGCGATCTGGCTGATGCCGTTCCAGCCGTCGCCCTGCAAGGACGACGGCTACGACATCTCGGATTATTACGGCGTCGATCCCCGCTACGGCACGCTCGGCGACTTCGTCGAGTTCACTCATGGCTGCAAGCAGCGCGGCATTCGCGTCATCATTGACCTCGTCGTCAATCACACCTCCGACCAACATGAATGGTTCAAGTCGGCGCGAGCTGCGAAGGATTCGCCGCATCGCGACTGGTATGTCTGGGCCGACAAACGCCCGGCCAGTGCAAATAAGGGAATGGTATTTCCCGGCGTGCAGAAATCGACCTGGTCACACGACAAGCAGGCCGGCGCCTGGTACTTCCACCGCTTCTACGATTTCCAGCCCGATCTCAACACCTCGCACCCCCTGGTGCAGGCGGAGATCCTGAAAATCATGGGCTTCTGGATCCAGCTTGGCGTCTCCGGTTTCCGCATGGACGCCGTGCCCTTCGTGATCGCGACCAAAGGCGCAAAGGTGACGAAGCCGGTCGAGCAATACGACATGCTGCGCGCGTTTCGCGAATTCCTGCAATGGCGCGAGGGTGAGGCCATCATCCTCGGCGAAGCGAACGTACTGCCGAAGACCGACATGGAGTATTTCGGCGACGACGGCGACCGCATCCAAATGATGTTCAATTTCCACGTCAACCAGCATCTGTTCTATGCGCTGGCGTCCGCCGACGGACGGCCGCTGGCCAAGGCGCTCGCGGATACCAAACCGCGACCGGCCACCGCGCAATGGGGACTGTTCCTGCGCAATCACGACGAACTCGATCTCGGCCGGCTATCCAAGAAGCAGCGGGACACGGTCTTCAAGGCATTCGGGCCAGACAAGGACATGCAGCTCTATGATCGCGGCATCCGCCGGCGGTTGGCACCGATGCTGGGCGGCGACCGCCGCCGCATCGAGCTCGCCTACAGCCTGATGGTGACGCTACCCGGCACGCCCGTGATACGTTATGGCGACGAGCTCGGCATGGGCGACAATCTCGCCCTGCCTGAGCGCAATTGCGCGCGCACCCCGATGCAATGGTCGACCGAGCCGCATGGCGGTTTCACCGAGAGCGAGAAGCCATGCTTGCCCGTGATCGATGAAGGACCCTACGGCTATCAGCACGTCAATGCCGCCAAGCAGCGGCGCGACCCCAATTCCATGCTGAACTGGACCGAACGCATCGTCCGGATGCGCAAGGAAGTGCCCGAGATCGGCTGGGGCGATTTCAAGGTGATCGCGACGCGCGATCCGGCGATCCTCATCATTCGCTATGACTGGCGCGACAATTCGGTGCTGATCATTCATAACCTCGACGAGAAACCCCGTGAAATTTCCTTCGCCGTCGGGCTGCCGGGCGAGACTGGCAAGCTTCTGGTCAACCTGCTGACCGAGGACCACAGCCGCGCCGACAAACGGGGCCGGCACAATTTGTTGATGGAGGGTTACGGCTACCGCTGGTACCGCGTCGGCGGGCTCGACTATCTGCTCAAGCGCAGCGATATCGATGACAATCCGACCGCCAAGGGCCGCCGAAAGCGCAGCCGCTGAGGGGCGGCGTTCCCGGCTTGCTTGATCTACGTCAAGGGGCCGTGCTTCGCCCCGTCTCAAATCGGCGGCGCATGACCAACCGACTGGCGCGCATCGCACCCGGGCTGACCAGCCTCTCGTCCTACAGCTTTGCCGAAGACTTTCGGCATGACTTGCTGGCGGGATTGTCGGTCGCAGCCGTGGCGCTGCCGGTCGCGGTCGCTTATGCGCAACTGGCGGGGTTCGACCCCGCGGTCGGACTTTACTCCAGCATCTTGCCGCTTCTCGCCTACGCCGTGTTCGGCACGTCGCGGCGCCTGATCGTCAATCCCGATGCCGCGGTGTGCGCCATGATCGCCGCCGCCGTCGCGCCACTCGCCGGCGGCGATGCGCAGCTTTACTGGTCGCTCGCGGTCACGGTGACGTTCCTGGCCGGCCTGTTCTGCATCGCTGCAAGCTTCCTCAAGCTCGGCGCGATGGCGGATTTTCTGTCCAAGCCGATCCTCGTCGGATTCCTCAACGGCGTCGCCATCAGCATCTGCCTTGGGCAGGCCGGCAAGGTGCTGGGCTTTGCCATCGAATCCAAACGCGTCATTCCGCAGCTGATCGAGATCATCACCAAGCTGCCTCAGACCCAACTCCCGACCTTGACGGTTGCAGTGGCGAGCATCGCCGCACTGTTTGCGATGGCGCGGCTTGCCCCGCGCCTGCCGGCGGCGCTGATCACCTTGATCGGCGCTGGCGCGGCGGTTGCGGCCTTCGGGCTTGATAGGCAAGGCGTCGCCATTCTCGGGTCCATCCCTGCGGGCTTGCCGCCGCTGCGACTGCCGTCGTTTCCGCTGGAGGACCTGCCGTCCCTGCTCGGCAGCGCGGCAGGACTTGCGCTGGTGCTGTTTTCCAGCGGCATGTTGTCGGCGCGCAGTTTTGCCGCCAAGGGTCGTTACGACATCGACGCCGACCGCGAGCTTGCCGCATTCGGCGCTGCAAATCTCGCCTCCGCCGTCTCGCAGGGGTTCGCGGTGACCGGCGCCAACTCGCGCACGGCGGTCGCGGAAGCCTCCGGCGGACGCACGCAGGTGACGGGCCTCGTGACGGCAGCAGCGATAGCCGCCGTGCTGCTGTTCTTCACCGGCCCCTTGCAATATGTGCCGAACGCAGCCCTGGGCGCTTTGCTGATATTTGCCTCGCTGTCGCTGTTCGACACCAAAACCCTGCGGGACTTCTGGCGTATCGACCGGCTCGAGGTGGGCTTGGCGATCGTCACCACGCTCGGCGTAGTCGCGTTCGGCGCCATCAACGGCATCCTGATCGCAGTCGGTCTTGCACTGATCCGCTTCATCCAGATGACGGCGCGTCCCAAGGACGAAGTGCTCGGCTCTGTCGAAGGCCTGTCCGGCCTGCATCCGATCGAAAACTACCCCGAAGCCAGAACCGTTCCGGGACTGGTGCTCTACCGCTTCGATGCGCCTCTCACCTTCTTCAATTCCGACTATCTCAAGACGCGGGTGCTCGCGCTGTGCGACGCGGCGCCGCCGGGATTGCGATGGTTCGTCATCGACACGATTCCGATCGGCCAGATCGATTTGACGGGTCTCTATGCGCTGCGCGACCTGCGGCAAAGGCTGGCGGAACGCGGCACGATGCTGATCCTTGCCGGACGCAAGAACGAGCTGCTGGTCTGGTTTCGGCAGGCCGGCCTTTACAGAGCGGAGCACGAAAGCTGGATTTTTCCGACACTGCGTCAGGCCTTGAAGGCCTATCGGCGCGAGCAGGCGGCGCCGTAACTTCGCCGATCTATCGATCGGCCTTGCCCAGCACCTGCACGCCGGCGTGCGGCAGCAGGACATCCACGGTCGCGCCCTCGGCGAAACGCGATCCCGTCGCTGGATCAGACTGCACGACCCGCACGGTCTGATCGCCGATGCGCACGAGATAATCGACTTTCGATCCGAGATAAGTCGCCGACACGACCTGCCCCGGAAGGCCCTTGCCCGTCGTCGCCAACTTGATGGCCTCGGGCCGCACCACCGCCTCGACAGCGTCGCCGACGGACCCTCGTGCTGCACTGGAAACCGCCCAGCGGAAGTCCCCGATACCGAGCGTCAGAAGGTCCATCGCCACTTCGACGATCCTGCATTTGATCAGATTGGCTTCGCCGAGGAATGTTGCGGCAAAGGCCGAACCCGGCCGCTGATAGAGTTCTTCCGCGGTCCCGATCTGAACGATCCGGCCGGCATTCATGATGGCGATGCGGTCCGAGATCGCCATCGCCTCTTCCTGGTCGTGCGTGACGTAGACCGTCGTGATGTCAAGCTCACGCTGCAGCCGCCTGATCTCACTGCGCATCTGAACGCGCAGTTGCTCGTCGAGGTTCGACAGGGGCTCGTCGAACAGCAGCACGCTTGGCTGGATCACGATCGCGCGCGCCAGCGCAACACGCTGCTGCTGCCCACCCGAGAGTTCCGAGATCATGCGGTCGCTGAGACCGGTAAGCCCGACCTGCCGCAGGCCTGCTTCCACGGCCGAAGCGATGTCCGCGCCCGGCAGCCGCTTCACCCGCAAGCCATAGGCCACGTTCTCGAACACGGAGAGATGCGGGAACAACGCATAATTCTGGAACACGAAGCCGACATCGCGCCGGTTTGCGGCTTCCCCGGTCACATCGCGCTCGCCGAACAGCACGCGTCCGGAACTTGGCTGCTGAAAGCCCGCGATCATCCGCAGCACCGTGGTCTTGCCGCAGCCGGAGGCGCCGAGCAGTGTCAAAAATTCCCCGGGCCGGATCTCGAGGTCGAGGTCGCGCACCGCCGTCACGTCGGCGCGGCGCGCATGGCGGAAGGTCGCGGACACGCCGTCGAGCCGGATGCCAAGCGAAGGTGTCACCATGGTCAGGTTCCGATACGGCCGATGCGCAGGCTCGGCGCGGTCAGGTAGAACAGCAGGCGATTGAGCAACTCGGTCACGACAAGGACGATGACGATCACGAACACCGAGAACGCGGCGGCCGGTCCGAGCGCGACTTCCGTCATGTTCTCCAGGATTTTCACCGTGATCAACGTCCAGTCGAGCGAGACCAGGAAAATCGTGGCGCTGATCGCCGTCATCGAACGGATGAAGACCACGCCGAGACCTGCGAAGAACGCCGGCATGATCAGCGGCAGCATCACATGGCGGAACGTGTAGATGCTCCCCGCACCAAGGCTGGCGGAAGCCTCCTCCATGCTCTTGTCGATCTGCTTCAACAGCGCCACCGTGGTGCGGATGCCGGTCGGGCTGTAGCGGAAGACGTAGGCGGCGATCAGGATCGTCGCGGTCCCCGTCAGCGCGATCGGCTTGTCGTTGAAGGCGACGAGATAGGCGATGCCGACGATGGTGCCGGGCAAGGCATAATTGAGCATGCTTACCAGCTCCATCGCCTTGCGGCCGACGAAGGCGCCGCGGCCGACCAGATATCCGACCACGACGCCGTACAATCCGCCGAGTGGCATGCCAATCAAGGCGATGATGAGCGTATCCTTGATCGCAGGCAGCCCCTCGCTGAAGATGACGCGGTAATGCTCCAGCGTCAGGGTGTGATTGGCGCCGAAGGCTTGCACGATCGAGGCGTAGAACAATAGCGCATAGAAATAGAGAATGGTGCCGCAGACGAAGGCGCAGAACAACAGCAGGCCCGCCGCCGCCAGCGCCGACACCGAGTCGCGTGGCGCGCTCGCCGATGCCTTGCCCGTGACGGTCGTGTAGGAGCGCCCCGACACCAGCCACTCTTGGGCGAAGAACACGAAACCTGCGGGCACCAGCAACAATAGCGACAGGATCGCGCCGCTTCGCAGATCGAACATGCCGGTGATCTGCAGATAGGCCTCGGTCGGCAGCACTGGAAAATCGCTGCCGGCGAGGATCAAAGGCGTGGCGAAGTCGGCAAGCGACGAGCCGAACAACAGCAGGAAGGCGTTGGCAAGTGCCGGCAGTGCCAACGGCAAGGTCACGGTGCGAAAGACCCGCCAGCGCGACGCGCCGAGGCTGAAGGAGGCTTCTTCCAATGAATTGCTGATCGAGGCCAGCATCGGACGCAGGGCGAGATAGGCGATCGGGAAATAAGTCAGCGTCTCGGCCGCAAACGTGCTGGTCAGGCCGTAAACCTTGACGTTCTGCAAGCCGAGAAGATCGTAGGTAATCAGGCCGCGCGGGCCGAACGAGAACACGATCGCGATCGAGGTCGTGAACGGCGGCGAGATCAGCGGCAGGAATGTCGCGCGGTCGACCAGCCAGCGTAACAGCTCGGTAAGCCTGACCCGTTCGACCGTAAAGGCAAAGACGAAGCCGATCGCAGTTCCGGCCAGTCCCACCAGCGCCGCAAGCTCCAGACTATTGCGCAGCGCCCGCAGATTGCTTGGGGACTTCAACGCAGCGCTGAAGGCGCCGAGCGTGAGCGTGCCGTTGTCGAACACGGCGCGCTGCAACAGCATGACAAGCGGATAGACGATGAACAGCAGCAGCAACAGCCAGATCACCAGCAGGCCGCCCTCTCGCACCACCCAGTCCGGGAGCGTGACGCGCAATCGTGCTGAGGGAAGCGCGGCCATGCTCTAACTGGCGTTGAGCACTTCAGCCACCCAGCGTTCGACGATGCGCTTGCGGTTCTCGCCCGCCCATTTGTCGTCGATCTCGATGATCTTGGCGTTCTTCAGCATCGCCGCCAGATCGGGATCGGGCGCGACCTTCGGATGAGCCGGCAGGAAGTTGATCTTGTTCGGCGCCAGCAGCGACTGCATGTCAGGGCTCGTCGCCCAATCAATCAGCTTCTTGGCCTCGGCGGTGTTCTTGTTGCCCTTGACCAACGCGATACATTCGGCCGCCGATCCGATGCCCTCCTTGGGGAACGAAATCTGCACGTCGTAGCCCTTTTGCCGCGTGAACAGCGCATCGACGATGAAGAAGATGCCGCCCGCAGCCTGTCCCAGGCCGACCGGCACCGTGCCGCCGCCGCCGCTCTTGGTGTAGGCCTGAATATTCTGGCGCAGCTTCTTCATGTAGGCGAAGGCCGCGTCCTCGTTGCGATTGTTCACCTGCAGGATCGAGAAGATCCGCGTGATCGCCGTGCCCGACGTTCGCGCATCGGCCATCTGAAGCTGGCCCTTGTAGGCGGGATCGAGCAGATCGTCCCAGGAGGCCGGAGCCTTGAGATTGTGCTCGGCCAAGAATTTGGTGTTGGTCATGAACACCAGCGGATCGTCGGCGATCGCGGTCCACATGCCCTTAGCGCTCTTGAAACGCGGCGGCAGATCAGCGGCGCTCGGCGGCGTGTAGGCGTCGAAGATGCCCTGATCTTCTCCGGCGGTGAACGTCTCGACGGGGCCGCCGAAGAGCACGTCGACCTGCGGATTGCCCTTCTCCGCAATGAGCCGCGCCAACGCCTCGCCGGACGAGAAGCGCACGAAGTTGACATGAATGCCGGTTGCCTTCTCGAACGCGTCCAGCATCGGCCGCGCGTAATTCTCCGGCCAGATCGCATAGGCGCGAACCGCTTCGGCGGCGGCAGCGCGGCGAAGCAAGAACGGCGCGGCGATCGCACCCGCGATCACGCTGCGTCGATCGAGTTTCCGTGCCGAACGAAGCGCGTTGCCTTCATCTCTGGCGTGCATGAGACCTCCCGTGCAGACCCTTGGTCCGCTTAGCCTTATTGCTGCGCGTTGCAGGCGCATTGGTGATCGACAGCGCAAACGCCCTGTCATAAAACTGTCATATAACCTTTAGGGTCGCCGGTCGACTTCAACCACGACGCGTGCGGCGCACAACGAAAAACACCGAAGGAAACCGATATGACGCCAATGACGCGCTCGCTTTGTTACGTAGCCCTCGCCGTAGGGCTCCTGATTCCATCGCTCGCGTCAGCGCAATCCTGCACCAACCGCGGTCAACTCGATGAAGCCTATTGCGACGCCGACGGCGATCTCGTCGCGGATGTTCCCGCCAAGACGCGCGACCCCAGTGTGATCGTGTTCGCCTACACGCCGGTCGAAGATCCCGCGGTCTATGAGAATGCGTTCCGGCCGTTCACCGAATATCTGGGCAAATGCACCGGCAAGCGGGTGGTCTATTACCCCGTGCAATCGAACTCCGCCGAAATCGAAGCGATGCGCTCAGGCCGTCTGACGGTCGCGGGCTTCTCGACCGGCCCGGTCGGCTTTGCCGTCAACATGGCGGGCGCCGTTCCCTTTGCCGCCAAGGGCACCGAGAAAGGCGTCGAAGGCTATAACCTCATCGTCATCGTCAAGGCCGCGAGCCCCTATCAGAAGCTGAGCGATCTGAAGGGCAAGAAGCTTGCGCACACCGCGCCCTCGTCCAATTCCGGCAACCTCGCGCCGAAGGCGCTGTTCCCCGAACAGGGACTTAAGCCCGGCGACGATTATCCGATTCAATTCTCGGGCGGTCACGACAAGTCCGTGCTCGGCGTCGATTCCGGGGACTATGACGCCGCGGCTGTTGCCTCCGATGTGTTCGAGCGCATGGCCGCGCGCGGCACGGTCAAGCGCGACAACTTCCGGATCATCTATCGCAGCGAGACCTTCCCGAGTTCGGGCTTTGCCTACGCGCATGACCTGAAGCCGGAACTGGCCGACAAGATCAAGCAGTGCTTCTACGACTTCCGCTTCCCACCGGAGATGCAGAAGGATTTCGAGGGCGACGACCGCTTCTTCCCGATCACCTACAAGAAGGACTGGGCCATCATCCGCAAGGTGGCTGAAGACTCCGGCACGCCCTACAACAAGGCGGCCTATGAGAAGGAAGCCGCGCGCGAAGCCGAAGCCGCGAAGAAAAAGGCGGAAGAGCAAGCCAAGAAGCCATGATGCCGGTAGCCGCACCGGCGTCGTCCGTGCCAGGCGAAGACCGCGCGCTCGTCGTGCGCAATCTCACCAAGGAATACCGGCGAGGTCAGCCGGTTCTGCGCGGCATCGACCTGACCTTCCCAGGCTCCGGCCTCACCGCCATCATCGGACCGTCCGGGACCGGCAAGAGCACCCTGATCCGCTGTGTAAACCGGTTGGTCCAACCAACGTCAGGCGAAATCCTGTTTCGCGGACAGGATCTGGCAAAACTGTCCGGCAGCGCGTTGAGGGCGGCCCGGCGCCGCATCGGCATGGTGTTCCAGGAATACAATCTGGTCGAACGCCTCACCGTGATGGAAAATCTGCTGTGCGGCCGGCTCGGCTATGTCCCGGTCTGGCGCGCCTGGCTACGCAAATTTCCCGAACGCGACATCGCGCGCGCCTTCGACCTGCTCGACTCCGTTGGCCTGCCCGGCTTCGCGCAGCAACGCGCCGACGCCTTGTCCGGCGGGCAGCGCCAGCGCGTCGGCATTGCTCGCGCCATCATGCAGGAGCCCGACATCATCCTAGCGGACGAGCCGACCTCCTCGCTCGATCCCAAGACCTCGGTCGAGATCATGGACATCCTGCACGGCGTTGCCCGCGAGCGCGCCATTCCCGTCATCGTCAACATTCATAACGTCGAGCTGGCGCGGCGCTTTGCGTCGCGCATCGTCGGCATGACCGGCGGGCACGTCGTCTATGACGGTCCACCCGATGGACTGACGGATGCCGACCTCAAGACCATCTATGGCGGCGAAAGCTGGATGGAATGACGGATCGCCCCTCACCCGCTCCGCGCGTCGCGTTTGCACCGAACTGGACCGCCCGCATCGGCTGGCTGTTGCTGCTCCTCTATGTCGTTTACGCCGGCTCTCAGCTCGGCTTCAGCGCGGAACGCTTCTCTACCGGTCTCGAGCACGGCCACCGCTTCCTGTCTCGAATGTTTCCGCCGAATTTCAGCCGTTGGGAGCTGATCGCCAGCGGCATCCTCGAAAGCCTGCAGATCGCCGTCATCGCGACATTCTTCGGCATCCTGCTGTCGCTTCCGGTCGGTTTGCTTGCTGCGCGCAATCTCACTCCCGCCTGGATCAGCTGGCCGACCCGCGGCTTCATAGCACTGTGCCGGTCGTTCCATCCGATCATCGTGGCGATCCTGTTCGTCAAGGCGATCGGCTTCGGCGCGCTGGCGGGCGTGATGGCGCTGATCGTCGCCTCGATCGGCTTCATTTCGAAGCTGTTTGCCGAAGCCATCGAGGAAATCTCGCTCAAGCAGGTCGAGGCCGTCCGCGCCACCGGCGCGGGGTTCCTCGGCACGCTGATCATGGGCGTGCAGCCGCAGGTGCTGCCGCGCTTCATCGGCTTTGCCACCTACCAGCTCGATTCAAACCTGAGAAACTCGACAATGGTCGGCATTGTCGGCGGCGGCGGCATTGGCGCTGCGCTGTTCACCGCCTATCAGCGCTTCGATTTCGATGTCGTGCTCGCCATCCTCATCATCATCGTCAGCCTGATCATGATCGCCGAAATCGTATCGGGCTGGGCGCGGCGGGTGTTTCAATGACGGTTGCCGACGGCCTGCAGCGCGACTGGCAGCGCTTCACGCCGCTGCAGCGGCTCTCGCGTTTCGGCTTCTATCTGTTCACCGTCGCGGCTCTCGTCGCCTCGCTGCGCACCATCGACGTCATTCCCGAATTTCTCTACGACGCCCCGGACCAGATGGCCGATCTTTTCAGGCGGATGTGGCCGCCGGACCCGTCCTATGTCGGGCCGACGCTCAAGGGCCTCGTCGAGACGCTTCATATCGCAACGCTCGGCACGATCATCGCCATCGCGATGGCGGTTCCCGTCGGCCTGCTCGCCGCCCGCAACGTGACGCCAAATCTCGCGCTCAACCTGTTCGCCAAATTCGTGTTCGTCACCTCGCGGTCGATCAACTCGCTGGTATGGGCGTTGCTGTTCGTCGCGATCTTCGGTCCCGGCCCCCTCGCCGGGACGCTGGCGATTGCCTTCCGATCCATCGGCTTCACCGGCAAGCTGTTCGCCGAGGCGCTGGAGGAATCCAGTAAGGGCTCAATCGAGGCGCTGACAGCCAGCGGCGCGTCGAGGCTTTCGACCCTGCTCTGGGGTTACTGGCCCCAGGTCCGTCCCGCCTTCTGGTCGATCGCGTTGTTTCGCTGGGACATCAACATCCGCGAGTCCGCCGTGCTCGGCATCGTCGGCGCCGGCGGCGTCGGCGTCGCGCTCGATACCGCGCTCAACCTGCTCTACTGGGATCAGGTCGCCGTGGTGCTGATCGCGATCTTCATCGTGGTGATCCTGGCGGAGGTTCTGGTGACGGTCGTTCGCTCCCGAATCCTGTAGCCGTTGCCACCTCAGCGTTGGGCTTCCACGAAGGTCACCGGAGTGCCCTTTGCTACGCGCTGCGCGACGCGTTCGGCGTCCCAATTGGTGAGCCGGACACAGCCATGGGATTCCGCCTTCGAGACCTTGCCGGGCGAAGGCGTTCCGTGAATGCCGTAACTTTCGGCCGACAGGTTGATCCACATCGTGCCCACCGGATTGTTCGGGCCGGGCTTGATGTCGAAAGCCTCGCGTGATCGAACGCCTTTGAAGTGATAATCCGGATTGTAACGGTAGTTCGGGTTGGGATCGATTTCGGTCACCTTCAGCGTTCCGCTTGGCGAAGGCTTCTCCTTGCTGCCGACAGTCGCGGGATAGAAGCCGATCAGGGCGTTCGATTTGTCGAATAGTTTGACCGTCTGCCTGACCTTGTCGACCTCGACCCTGGCGGCCTTGGAGGCGGCATTCGTCGTCTCTCCGCTGTTGGTGTCGACAACCACGATACTAGCGCCGGCACGGTCGAAATGCTGTCCGGGATTGAGCGTCGCAAGCAGTTCCTCACTCATGTGAAACCGTTCGGCCAATTCCTCGCGCGCGTTGGCATAGTTCAGCCTTGGGATGCCCTTCATATCCTCCAGCTTGCCGGGAAGCTTCTCGAGAAACGGTCCCGCGACGTCCTTTTCGGTGATGGTGTAGTTGGCGGTCGCCGGCCGCGCGTCCGCCCCGAGTTTTTTCCAGAACTCGTCGGACAGACCAGCGGAATTCGGCAGCTGCTGCGCCTCGGCAAATGCGCGTAGCGCCTTTCTAGCATTTTCTCCAAACTTGCCGTCGATCTCGCCAGGCGAGAAATGCGCACGATCGAGCAGGACCTGAAGCCGCACACCGAGTGCCGTCGGTTTGCTGTCAGGAATCGCCCTTCCCGATGGCTCCGCCGCGTTGATCGCGCTCGCATTGAGCTCAGCCCCAAACGCCGGATGCAGCATCAACGCAAGAAACAGCCCGACCGAGACAACCGTCCTTCCGACGGACGACATGATCAACTCCTTCTCACCTCGCGCCGCAGCCCGGAGGCTGGGCGCGAGGGTTCCGCGCGCTACGGCATCTGTTGGGCCGGCGGACGCTGCCAGGCAACGCGTCGGCGATTGAATCGGCTCGAATGCACCATCCAGGCCGGAAGCGGCATGCCGTCGCGATGGCGGCCCCCCGTCTCCGCCCCCGCCCAGGCCGCGACAGCGCCCAACAGCAACGATGTCGCCAGCGAGAAAGCCAGGATGATGGTGCTGGCGCGCGTCTTTGAAATCGCCTTTCGCGAATCTGCGATCGCGTTATCGACGCGGCGTTCGGCATCGGCTCCCGTCAGACCAGTTGTGGCAGTGACGATTTGAACGAGGTAGCCGCGATCGTCGGCGCTCACCCCGCTATGGCTCGACGAGGTCAGAAGAATCCGGGCAGCTTCCGCCCGTATCGGAGCGAGCTCTGCGCTGGGCAGTCGCCGGGGCGCCCGGAGCAGATGGTCGACCTCATAGCTCAAGACCGACGGTTCGGATTGGGCGGGCGGTGTCGTCAGCGCCGTCGGCCGGTTTGCCGCCACGCCGACAAGCGCGGCGATGATCGCGCCAATGATGATGGCCAGCGCCCAAGCGCCGATACCGTGCCAGCCATCACGCCGTTCCACGTCCTCGGCTGCAGCCGGCGCGTAAGGCGATCGCGTGCGTCCGGCGAGATAGCCGCCGCATGCGAAGCTCGCCAACGCCGTCAGCACCAGAAAAATGCCCGAGAGCAGCCAAAGCGCGATGGACGCATCCCGCCAGGTGGGCGAGGCCGAACTCACGCCGAGGCCGACCGCCGCTCCAAAGGTGACGAGAATGGAGGACACGGCGGCAGCCGTCAGCGCGCCAAAAACAATGGGAGACCATTCGAGTCTCCAGACGCCAGGCGCCGGCCGAAGAGCCGTCCTCGTTTCGGTCGGTCCGGGTTCAATGACTGTCATGATGGTTCACCGCAGTCCGAATGCGGACAAGATGAACATGACGATGACGATCAAGCCGACGAGATAGATGATGCCGTCCATAGAAAGCTCCTCGCGACGTCGTCGTGAACCGGTCGCGCCAACACGACGACAACAAATGTGCAGTCGAGAACGTGCGGCGGAACGGGAAAGTTCCTGCGGTTTGGAACGTTTGCCGCTTTTTCCCGTTTCCGCATGCTGTTGCGGACGGACGACACCGAGAGAGCGCCAGGCGATCATTCCATGGCCGCAAGACCGCCCAAGAGCGATCAGGATCTCGAGGCCGAAGCGCAAGAGGCGCTGGAAGCGGCGCGTGCGATGCCTGCCGGCACGGCCAAGTCGGAAGCCATGAAAAAGGCCGGCCTGTTGCGAAGGACCGCCGATGCGCAGGGGATTTCGGAGGTCAAACGCGGCAGGCCGCCGAAATAGATTTCAGAGGTCGCGAACCCGCGGATACGCGCGCGATTGCAGCTGTATCTCGATGAACTCCGCATCCGGATGGGCCACGATGGTGGCGAACATGATGCCGCCGCAGACGATCGACCACGCCGTATCCCAATAGACCCAGAACATCGCGGCGCTCCTCCATAGCTTTGGAGCATCAACTTATGAGGGCGCCACACCGTTCCAAACGACGGCAAATCGCGCGACCAACGCGGACACGCGCCGTCGCCATCAAGCGTCCGGGATCAACAGGTCAGCAATTGCCCATCCGGCAGCGCGCCCGGTCGCCGGGACTCTTGTACATGGATCCCTTCGGCTTGTCGGTGCCGTTCTTCTTGGTCGTCGGGGTCTGCTGTCCGGTGTTTTGCGCGAACACCTTGCTTGAGACGATCGGAGACGGAATCGACAGGGCGAAAATCGCCAAAGCAACGGCGGCGGCAGGCAGGAGCCATCTCATCTTCATTTTTTCTTCCTCCCTCTAATAAATTGAACAAGGCAATGAGCATATCCCGGCCCGCGAGTTGGGCGAGGCCTGCCCGCAACAAAATCTCCGTGAACGGCCATGAGGATGCCGGCGGGCTGTCACTCGCGCGGTGCTCGACTAACCCATGTTAAAAAGAACGTTGGTCGGGGCAGCTGGATTCGAACCAACGACCTGCAGTACCCAAAACTGCCGCGCTACCAGGCTGCGCTATACCCCGATCTCTTGGAATAGCGCTGTCGATACACGCTCAAGCCCACAGCGGCAAGGCGCGCCAACCGCCTAAGGGCGCAGCTCTTGCCGCGAATTCAATGCAAAATCGGAGGAAAGTGCGCTCGTCAGTGCGACGACAGCGCTGACGGACCAGTCTCGGGGTGGATTTCGGCCGCCATCATGCCCTTGGAACCCGGTCCAAAGCGCACCAGCACATATTGACCCGGCCTGAGCTCGGTCATGCCGAAGCGGCGCAAAGTCTCCATGTGAACGAAAATGTCGGGCGTCCCCTCCCCGCAGGTCAGAAAGCCGAATCCGCGAAGCCGGTTGAACCATTTGACCTGGGCGCGCTCGAGCCCGCTGGTGGCGGTAACCGTGACGTGGGTGCGCGGCGGCAGCATCTGCGCCGGATGGATCGCGGTCGAACTCGTCCATCGAGACGACGCGGAAGGCTTGATAGCCCTTGGCGCGCTGCACGCATTCGCACACGACGCGCGCACCCTCGTAAGCCGTCTGATAGCCGTCGCGCCTGAGCACGGTGACGTGCAGGAGCACATCGGGCCAGCCATTGTCGGGAACGATGAAGCCGTAGCCCTTTGATGCGTCGAACCATTTGATGACGCCGGCAATTTCGACGAGGTTCGTTGCCTCGCCCAAGCCTGACATATCAATGGCTGAGTCGCGTCCCGCGCCCGCAGGATAGTCGCTTGTCCCGAGCCTCTGAGGTGCCGCCCCGCCTGGTCCCGGCACCCCCAGCTTCTTGGACTCAAATCCGTCCGACCCCATAACCCCGGACCTCACACATCCCTTTAAGCGGCCCGCCGCGCTGGCAACGGCACCGGATCACGCACGCTCACCTTCATTTGCTTGTTGATGACGCGCGAATCTTTACGAATCAAAAGATAACACTCCCGCTTCCGGCGCATAGATAAAAATCGAAATTGCCGGAACCTATGAACAGTCTTGCACAGAAACAAATCAATCCGGCTTCAGTTGCCGACGAATGGACCGAGTGTTTCCCCGATATCCTCGCGGATCACGAGGTCGGCGATGTCGTCCTGGTCGGTCGGCTCGCGATTGATGATCACGAGTTTCGCGCCGCAATTCTTTGCCATCATTGGGAAACCGGCGGCCGGCCACACCACCAATGACGATCCGATCGCGATGAACAGGTCGCAATGCTGCGCAAGCTCGGTGGCGCGGACCATTTCCTGTTCCGGCATCGCCTGCCCGAACGAGATGGTTGCGGTCTTGATCGGCTCGCCGCATTTCGTGCAGTCCGGCGCGCCGCCATCGCCATCGAAACGCTCCTTCACCCAAGGAAGATCATAGGCTTGGCCGCAGCCGATGCACTTGGCATAGGTGGTGTTGCCGTGCAGCTCGATGACATGATCTGCGGCAAAGCCGGACGCTTGGTGCAGATTGTCGATGTTCTGGGTAATGATGGCTGGCACCTTGCCGGCGCGGTAGAGCGAGGCGAGCGCGCGGTGGCCGCGGCCGGGCTTGGCGGCGGCAAACGTTGCTTCCATGGCAAAACGGCGGCGCCAGGACTCGTCGCGGGCATCCTGGCTGGCGACGAACTCATCGAACGCGATCGGGCGGTTGCGGGTCCACAGGCCGCCCGGCGAACGGAAGTCGGGAATGCCGCATTCCGTGGAAATGCCGGCGCCGGTGAAGGGAACGATGATGGAGGAGCTGGCGATCAGGTCGCCGAGCTGCTCCACCCCGCTTTGAAGATCCGATGCAATCATCCCCGATATCCGCGTGTCTGAAGGCCGCCCTCTATAGCACGACGGCGGCGGATGTCGCTGGCGCGGATCTCGCTGCCCTACGCAGCTTCCGCAGCGTCATCCGCCGGCGGTTCTTGCTCGCGCGGCTCCGCAGGCGCCTGGTCCTCGCCCTTCTTCGCCTTGGGCGCGGGAGCAGCGGGCTTCTTCGCCGGCTTGCCGAACTCCGACAAGCGCTGCAGCTCGGCTTCCAGCTCAAGCTGACGCGAAGCGACTTTCTCCTGCAGTTTGGCGTTGACGATCTCGCGCAACTTCACGAGCTCGTCGATGCCAAGGGAATCCAGATGGGACTCCAGGTCGATCTTTGCCATGTGGCCCTCCTCACTCACTCTACCCCCGCGTTGTTGCTAGGCCGCCGGCACTTTGCTCACAACAACATGGCGCGCCTTATCCACCACGCGCACAGGAGGTGAAAAATTTTTGCGCCGATGCAAATTCTCCACAGCGCGAATCTTCAAAGCTCATGTGCACATCACAATGCTGCAGCAGTCTCTCCGCAAACGCGCCCCAATCCGGAACGCCAATGGTCACGGGACAGTCGAAAGATTCGCGGGAGACAAGCGATGGGCACGGCGGAGCAAGCGCAGGAACGACTGGCAAAGGAACGCGCGGAGATCGCCGCACGGGTGGCGAGCTTCAAGGCGACGCAAGAGAGGTTCGAGCGCGAGCGCGACGAATATTTCGTCACCACCTTGCGCAATGCCTGCGCGACCGGGCCGCTACCGTTCTGGTCGTGAGGGGCATGATCCGGAAAAGTGTGAAGCGGTTTTCCGACAAAGATCATGCCCACATAGAAAAAGAAAAAGCCCGGAGCTGATGGCTCCGGGCTTCGTCGTCACCGGTAATTTTCGTTACCAGTGGCGATAGTAGTGATGGTAGTAGGGGCCGCCGCCATAATAGGCGTAACCCGGCGTGTAGTAGGCGCGCGGAGCGTAGTATCCCGGCCCGTAGCCATAACCGTAGTACGGGTGGGTCGCCGCGATCGCGCCAGCGGTCAGTGCGCCAGCCGCCAGACCAAACGCCAGGCCCGGGCCGATGCCACGCGCCTCAGCGGGCGCCGGAGCCGTCATCGCGGCCGCGCCCACGGCCGCAACCGTCGCCAGAACTGCCAATGTCTTCCTCATGTCGTCCTCCATATTCAACCGGCGTAACAACGCCGCACCTCAGATGATGGTTGCCCGGGAACCGGTCCGTCAGCGGGAAAACGCCTTAAATTTCAGTCATGAACAAATCTTAAGGCGCGGAACGAAATCGCCGCTGCTAGGTTTTGCCAACGTTGGAGAGGCAAGACCACAGCCCCGTCGACGTTCTCCTATGAGAAGAATGTTGGCGGGGTTTGCCTGTGCTGCCCGAACGATTGAGGCGCGACATGCCCCCGTGGCTGGAGGTCCTGCTCGATGTTCTCAGCTTCGCCGGGTTCGTCGGCATTGCGACTTACAGGAAGTCGCCCGCCGAGAAGAAGCCGGCCGATCGTTAGCTGTCCCTAGATATCCTGCAGGCGCTTCAGCGTGGCGCGAAAACTCAGGCTGCGCGTCCCGACAAATGTCGTGCCGAAGATTTCGGCTCCGTCGTCGGTGTAGGTGCCGGAAAATCCGCTGGTCGCCTCCCGTCCGCCCAGCACCGAGCGCACCTGGGGATCGCTGAACTTGCTGTGCTGGTTGGTGGTGAACTCGCCCTTCCAGGTTCCGTCGGCCGCGCTGTAGGAGCCGACCGACCAGAAATACGGCCCGCCGCTGATCAAATGACCGTCGCGCAGGATGGTGACGCCGCTGTCGCGGCCCCTCACGTCATCAAGCATGTTGATGTGGATGGAAAAAAGCCCGTTCTTCATCTTCAGAGGACGCCGTCCTCCCTCAACCCAGCACTACTATAGCGTGAGGAGTGGCGGCGAGAAGCGCTTTCGCGCGGGTCAGTTGGCGGGACGGGCTTCGCCAGCGGTGCGTACGAGGCGGTCCGCCTTCACCAGGGCGCGCATTTCCTCGGTTTGCGGCCGCAGCGAGAAGCTGATCGCGACAAAGGCGAAGCAAAACAGCGCGCCGACGATGGCAACGCGCCGGTAGGTCTGCCGATCGGCATGGTGGAAGGAAGGACCCATGTCCTGTCCGTAGCGCAACGCGCGCCGACGGCAACGCCAAACCGGTCTTAACGTAACTGAATAGGGTTAGCGATAAGCGATCGTTGGCCAGCCGCCCTCTCTACAATGTCAGATTGACCAGCTGGTAGAGCGCGTAAGCCACCTCCGCGCCCAGAATGACGAGCGCCGCGACGACGAGATAAAAGCCAAAATGCATGCTTGAACCAAAAAGCCTTGCAGCAGCCCGGCATATGAATACGCAGGACCGACAAACCGAACGCGTTTACTGTCTTGGTGATGCCTGACGTTTTGATCTGCGCTGGACTCGCCGTCAACGGCTTTCAACGACCGCACGTGCTGTCGCGGCGAACCTGAGTCTTTTCTGCAACGGTTTTCGCCAAAGGTGTGCGGTACGGGAAATGCGCGTATCGACTTTGGTTGATATCGGTGTGTCGGGAAACCGCAGGCTTCCGCCGCCGCGGAAGGTCTTTTGCCGAAAGCCTCGTTGCGAGCGAGATCTTGTTTCGACTAGATTGCTGCAGGTTCTAGACGCCGTAGAGAATCTTGAAGCTCCACAGCACGACGACAACGGCCGAAACCAGGGTGGCAACGGCCAATACACTCTCCAAGGAAGCCACTCTCATGACACACTCCGCTTCCCTACCCCATGAATCGGTCTAGTTGATTCGACGATTCACCGGCAATCGGCCGCAAACATCAGCGGCGACGTTATCCTCCGCTTGTGGTTTGCGGGGCACAGCAGTTCCCGACAGCAAAAAGACCCCGCAGCAAGCGGGGCCTTTGGTTCGAAGCGGCTCAGTGGTGCCAGAACAACGCGATTAGCAGGATGATCGGCAGCGGCACGCCAATCAGCCACAGCAACGCACCTCTCGTGAAATCCATGATCTTGTCCTCCTCCATAATGGCGTCCCAACGCCGGGAGGAGGATGCGGTTCCCGCGAGCCGCTGCTCTCGTCCGGGAATGTTCTGCATCTGATTCAGTTTCGTTCGCATGGAACGAATCGGAATCGCAGAATTCGGCGCGGAGCAAATCCTAACAATCAGTTTCGCAGATCGCGCCAGCGCAGGAAATCAACGCTGCTTCCTCTTGGGCGGCTGCACGTGCGAGCCGAACAGGGCCAACAGCAACTCGACTTCTTCCTTGGAACCGACTTGAATCATCCTGCGCATAGCAATCTCCTTTTGCCTGTGTTCGACGAAAGGGGGCGCCTGCAGGTTCACGCAATCTGGTTTCAGGGTTGTTTCAGGACTGTTTCGTGGGCGATAAAGCGGCACGACAAATCCGCACGCAAAGGCCTGCCCCCTCCTCGGATTTGCTGCTATTAGTCGCCCCGCCCCGCCGACACCGGCTCAAGATCATAAATATCTCAGGGAGAGAGAAAAATGCGGTTCCTCCACACCATGCTGCGCGTGCGCAACCTCGATACCGCGCTGAAATTCTACGGGGATGCCCTGGGGCTGAAGGAGGTCCGCCGCATCGACAACGACAAGGCACGCTTCACGCTAGTGTTCCTGTGCGCGCAGGAGGACATCGACCTCCTCAAATCGCAGCCCAAGACGCGCGGCGCGCCGCTGGTCGAACTCACTTATAATTGGGACGAGGAGAAATACGGCGAGGACCGCTATTTCGGCCACCTCGCCTACGAGGTCGACGATATCTACGCGACCTGCGACAGACTGATGAAGATGGGCATCACCATCAACCGCCCGCCGCGCGACGGCAACATGGCCTTTGTACGCTCACCCGACCTGCATTCGATCGAGCTGTTGCAGAAGGGCGATCCCAAAGCGCCGGCCGAACCGTGGTCGTCGATGCCGAATACCGGCCACTGGTAAAATCCACGTGGAACCATCCATCGGCCTCCGGGTTATTCCCGCGACAGAGGAATTGAGGAGGCTCTAATGGGAAGAGGAATTCTGCTTTGGCTTTTGGGAGTGCCGATCCCGGTGATCATTCTGCTGTGGCTGTTCTTCGGCCACTGACCTGATCTCCAAGTTGCTGCGCATGCATGGCTGGCCCCGCCGATGGCGGGGCTTTTTTTGCGCGCACGCGCCATTTCCGATAAGACGCTCCGACAAATAAGCGGGAGCGACACGTGGCATTGACGATCTGGGGCCGGACCAATTCGGTGAATGTGCAGAAAGCGCTGTGGTGTCTGGCCGAGCTCGATATCGCCTATGAGCGAATCGATGCCGGCATGCAGTTCGGCCGCAACAACGAGCCCGATTATCTCGCGATGAACCCGAACGGACGGGTGCCGACGCTGGTCGACGGCGACTTCGTGCTGTGGGAATCCAATTCGATCATGCGCTATCTGTGCCTCGCCTATGGCAAGGGCACGCCGATCTATCCGGATGCGCCGAAGCGGCGCGCCGCGGTCGACCGCTGGCTCGACTGGACGCTGTCGACCGTGCAGCCGGTCGATCGCCCGGTGTTCTGGGCGTTGATCCGCACGCCGCCGGAAAAGCAGGACATGGCGCAGATCCAGAAGGACGCGGACACGGAAGCGCCGGTCTGGGCGATCGCCGACCGCCAGCTGTCGACGCGGCGCTTCATGGAAGGCGATCAATTCACAATCGCCGACATCGCCGTCGGCGCCTATGCGCGGCGCTGGCTCGGCTTCAAGGGAATGATCAGGCAGCCGACATTCGCCCATGTCGAGCGATGGTTCGCGGAAATCGCGAGCCGGCCGGCCTTTGCCAAGCACCTCGGCGGAGCGATGAGCTAGCGCATGATCCGGAAAAGTGTGCAGCGGTTTTCCGAAAAGATCATGCGCAAAACAAGAAGCTAGAGCGCGATAGCGCTCTAGATTCCGCGTTCGTAGGCGAGCACGACGATAATCAGCGTTAGCGTCACCGCAGTGATCGCGAGCAGCCGCGTCCAGCTCATGCGCCGCGACAGCCACCACAGCATGGCGCAGTACATCACGACGGGTACGACGATATCGAAGGGTGTGCGCGACATCGCTTAGCGCCGCACGCCTGCGCCGACGCTGATCGAGCCGCCGACCTGCACGCAGGTGTCGGTGCCCTCGACCTTGACGAAGCCGGCGCCATAGGTTGCGCAGGAGTTCGACGAGGCCTTGCCTTTCACCGTCGCATGCTTGTCGGTGCCTGCGGGCGTGTCGAGCTTGAGCGGACGCGACGACTCCGCGAACGCCGAAGACGCACAAACCAGCGCAGCGATGATAAGCAAGTTTCGCATTCCGCCTTGTAGCGCGGAGAATGCGTCGAAACTAGCGCAGGAATTTCAGCCCGGCGGAGCGGCCGCGGCGCCAGACCACCTGGCATTTGTGCCCGGTGCGAGCATCACGCGAAAACGCCAGCCGCAATGTTGCCGGCAGGTTCGCGGCGTCGTCGAGCGAGATCTTGGCGCCCGAGGTGGAGATGTCCTGCACCACGCATTGGCGCGCGGCGAAGCCGCCCTCCAGCGTGATCCACGCGGATTGCCCCAACAGCTTGCGGGCTTCCCGCTTCTTCGCAGCAGGCATGTTCATCCCTCCGAAGCATCAGGCTTACAGCGGATCGGCTTTAGAAACCGTTGATTTGAATGCAGAAGACGTGTTCCCGCTCTTGGGCCAAAAAGCATTGCCGCCTCCGCCAAACGCCACTATACGTTCGCCCGCCGCAGTCTGCGGGGCGGGCTCCGCCCCTCCGAGATGCAGTCAAATCCTCGCTGCAAGACATTGAATTAGCGATGATTTTGCTCCCTTCGTCTATCGGTTAGGACGCCACCCTTTCACGGTGGAGAGAGCGGTTCGATTCCGCTAGGGAGCGCCATTCCCCTTCGTTCGCGATGATCGCCTGCGCGGGCTTTGCGGCCATGCCGCCAGTGATTGCGCGAGCAATCCCCTTCACCGACACCCCTCGCTTTGCCACATCCAGCGCCGGCTTCTCGATCCAGCGATAAGTCAGTGCGGCCACCGGCACCACGAGCACGACAGACAGAGCAAGCGCAAACCACACCGCCTGCTCCGGCGCGCCCAATAGCACCAGCTTCTCGTTGTTGTGCCAGCCCACCAGATCGAGATGGGTTTTGTGGCCGATATAGGAGACCGCCATCTTCGCGATCTGGAATACGAAGATGTGCACCCATGTAGATCGAATAGGACCACAGGCCGAGCAGTTGCAGCGCGCGTGAGCGCAGCAGCGCGGAGATGCGGCCCTGGTCGAACGAGAACACGTAGATCACGATCACCGCCAGCACCGGAAACGCATACTGCAGCAAGCCTTGCGGCGTGGTCAGCACGAAGGCGGCGAACAGCAGCAAGGCCCACACTTCCAGCATGTTCGGCGTTTCCAGCTTCCCGTTGGAATGCACGCGCATGTCATGGGCGAGGCAGCCTGCGAAAAAGCTGAAGATCGCGCGCAGCATGCCCCAGTCGGACGAGACGAACAGTGTGCCCGGCGACCGCTCGAACAGTTGCCAGCCGGCGGCGATGCACAGGCCGAGAAAGATCTCACGACGGAAGCGCGGAAACAGCACGATGACACCGGCGAACAGCAGCGAGACATAGAGCTCGACCGCGGCGCTCCACGCGGGCCCGTTCCAGCTCAAACCGGAATGCAGGTTGAAGGATTGCAGGAACAGGATGTTGGTGACGAGCTCCCACGGCGAGTGTCCGGGGCCAAAGGGCTGGGAATCCAGCGCCAGCGAGCCGTCGGCGCGCGTGAAGACGAGCTTGCCGAGCTCGATGGCGACGAACAGGCCGAGCATGACCATGTGCAGCGGCCAGAGCCGCGCAAGGCGCATCCATGCAAAGCGAAGCCCTTCCCTGCCATCGTTGAGCCGGTGGCCATAGGCATGGCAGAGCACGAAACCCGACAGCGCGAAGAACATGTCGACGCAGAACTGCAGGTTGACGAAGGCGTCGGCGCCCTTCAGCGACATGGTAAATCGGGATGTGGAACAGCACGACCAGCAGCGCACAGATGCCGCGCAACGCGTCGAGTGCTTCAAATCGAGCCGGCGCCGGCGATGCCTGTCCCAGCATGGTACTTCTCTTTCAGCAGTCTTTTGTGTTCCACTCAGCTCCACTCCCAAGAGCAAAACGAAGGCCAAGTTGTAAGGGTTTCGGTTAATGCCTGACATTCCCCACGCCGACGGCGCCCGCGTGCTGGCCGATCTCAACGCGTTGCGCGCGATCGGCGCCTACAAGACCGGCGTGCACAAGCCGACCTTCTCGGAGGCGCATATGCGCTCGCTGGAATGGCTGGCGGCGCGCCTGCCGGAGGCCGGCCTCACCGCTACCATCGACGGCATCGGCAATGTGCTGGGCACCAGCGCAAAGCCAGGACCAAAACTGCTCGCCGGCTCGCATCTCGAAAGCCAGAATTATGCGGGCTGGCTCGATGGGCCGCTCGGCGTGGTCTACGCGCTGGAAGCCGCGCGTGTGCTCAATGCCGATCCGTCGGTCAAGGGCGCGGTCGAAGTCGCCTCATGGTGCGACGAGGAAGGCCATTTCGGCTCCTTCCTCGGCAGCCGCTCCTTTGTCGGCGGTGTTACGGAAGCCGACATCGATGCCGCGCGCGACCGCAACGCCGATCGCAGCATGCGCGAGGCGCTGAGGAGCGTCGGCCTTGCCGGCCGCGCTCGCCTCAATGTCGAGCGCGGGCGGCACATCGGCTATTTCGAAGCCCATATCGAACAAGGCGACCGGCTGGAGAGTAGCGGCCTGAAGATCGGCATCGTCACCTCGATCGTCGGCATCTGGCAATATCGCATCACATTCACCGGCGAGCAGAACCATGCCGGCACCACGCGGATGGCGATCCGCAAGGACGCTGGCCTAGCGCTGGCGAAATTCTGCGTCGCGATCGACCAAGCCTTTCCGGCGATATGCGGTCCCCGCACGGTCTGGACCACCGGCCGCATCACGCTCGATCCCGGCGCGCCCAGCATCATCCCGGGCCGCGCCGAGATGCTGTTCCAGATCCGCGACGACGATCCCGCCGTGATCGAGCGGCTGGAGGAAAGCTTGCGCGCCATGGCCGCCGATGCGAGCCGCAACGGTCCCTGCAGCGTCGCGGTCGAGCGCATCCGCACCGGCGCGCCGGCGCGGATGGATGCGCGCTTTCAGGATGCGATCGAGGCCGCAGCCAAGGTCCGCGCGGACGGAAAATCGGTGCGGATGCCGAGCGCCGCCGGTCACGACGCGCAGGTGCTCGCCACCATCATGCCGTCAGCCATGCTGTTCGTGCCGTCGATCGGCGGCGTCAGCCATCACTGGACCGAGAACACTGACAATGCCGACATCGTCACCGGCGCCGAGGTTTTCGTGGAAACCTGCCGGCGCCTGTTATCGGATTAACAACCGCGCCAGATCGATCCGCGCCGCAGTTCCTGACCACTCACTGCCCTTTCAACGGTAAGCCCGTTTGCGCTATCCTGCACCAAATTGCTGGAGCAAACCGATGCGTGCCGTCCTTGCCCTGATCATGATTGTGTTCCTGTCCGCGCCCTCGTTCGCGCAGGACACCCATGTGCCGCGCTACGGCGAAACGGACAAGGAAAAGACGAACGCGGAGAAAGCGGCCGACAAGGCCGCAGTGGACGCCTACAAGCGATCGCTCAGCAACATTCCCGAACAGGGCAAGACCGATCCATGGGGCGCTGCGCGCTCGACCGAAGCGCCCAAGCCCGCGCCGGCCAAGGCCGCGAAAGCCAAGGCCAAGCCCGCCGCGACCGGTACGGCCGACGCCGCGAAGGACGCGAAGCAATAGACCACCATCAAGAGGCCAAGCGTCGGCCCCAGGGCACGACCGCCCAAACGCGCTCGTGCAGATAATACCAGCCGACCTTGGTGATGATTTCCATTCCGGCAATGGAGCCCGCGATTTCCACCCGGCCGGTCATGAACCAGCTGATCGCGAACGTATCCAGCGTCCCCAACGCCCGCCAGCTCATCGCCTTGAGGACCGACCTCGAGTGCGTTTCCGCTCCGCGAAACAACACCGGCGCGCTTCCCTGCTAAGGACACCCATCCTCCTAACATGCACACACCCTGCATCTGGTTCCCCGGTGTCACAAATCCCGTCATGGACAGGGCAACCGAATGCGTGCATTTTGGCTTGAAGAATCCCGCAAATCCCGTTGATTCCATTGCCTAATCGCGAGGCAACCCTACCGGCAGGCACGATTTGCTGGTCGCGAAAGGACCGACATGAGATTTCTCGCCGCTTTCATCGGTGTTTGCGCGCTTTGCCATGCTGCGCAGGCCGAGACGATGGATTGCAAGGCAATCGCGGACCCCGCGGCGCGGCTTACCTGCTACGACAAGATCAACCCGCCAATCGCCAGCTACCCGCTTCCGCTGCCGAAACCGTCGCGGCCGCTTCCGCTGGCGACCAATCCCGATGGAACCAGGGTTTATACGGATTCCACCGGTGGCGGAGACGACGCAGAGGTGACCGCGAAGATGAACGGAATTTGTCGGGGCTGTTGAACGGACCGGCGGTACTTTGCGGCTACTACGCATGCGGCGAAACGCCCTCGTGAGAGGAACGTAGCCTAGACTAAGGATGGTCTAACTGAGACCGACATGAACCTCCTGGTTGAATCCCTCCCCACTGTGATCGGCACCGCCGCCATTGCGCCGGCGCTCTTCATCCTGTGGCTGGTGGTTGCGGCAGGCGAACGGCCGGGGCCACCGGTGAAAATCTGGACCGCCTTCGTGCTCGGCGCCGCCAGTATTTCGCTGCTCGGTCTGGTGCGCGCACCGTTCGTTCGCCTCATCGCCATTCCCGATAATCCCTGGCTGTCGCAGGCGCTGCACGCAGTGTTCGGCGTCGCACTGCCGGAAGAAACCGTGAAAATCCTCGTGATCGCGGCCGTGGCGACGCGCCGCCGGCCCCATAGCGACCCGATGGATACGGTGGTCCTTGGCGCCGCCGCCGGGCTCGGCTTCGCCGCCTATGAGAACCTCGCCTATCTGGTGCAGCACGCCGAGATGTGGCGCTCGCTCGCGATCCTGCGCAGCGTGCTGACGGTGCCGTTTCACGGCGCGCTCGGCGTCATCGCCGGCGCCTATCTCGCGATCGCGCGCAGCGGCACCGCGCTCGGCGCGCACCGCCACAATCGCGACTGGGCGCGCATTTCGAGCTGGATCCTGCTGGTGGCCGGACCGGTCGGGTTGCACGCGGCGTTCGATTTCCCGCTTCTGATGCTGCAGCAACCCTCGACGATGTCGTCCGCATTGCGCGTCTGGCTCGGCGTCGCCAGCATCCTGATCGGCTTCTCGTCGATCGGATTCGCTATGCGCCTGGTGCGGCGCGTCGCGCGGCATCACGCCCCCCGCACCGATCTCGACCGCGAACGGCTCAGCCAGTTGCGGCGGATGTGGGCGTTGCTGGTCGCCGGCGGCGGCGCGGGCTTCATCGGCCTCAGCTTCGTGTTGAGCTCGGTGCGCCACTGGATGCTCAATCCCGACCACAATGTGGCGCTGGTGCTGGTGCCGATCGGCGTTGCCGCGATCGTGCTCGGCGCCGCGCTGTTGATTGTCACGACCGCGATCTATTTTCTCGGTCGCAACCGCATGCGCACCAGTGCCGAGGGTTTTTCGTCGGTATCGGGCGGGAGTTAGTATAGGCTCGGTCGCGACCTCAATGCCGGGAGAGCTGCAATGACCCTTCCCCACGACTTCAGCAAACTGCAATCCCAAATGAGCGCCGCGGTAAAGGCGCATTGGAAGGCCTTCCTGTTCGAGGGCATCCTGCTCGCGATCCTCGGGATCGCGGCGATGATCGTGCCGCCGCTGGCGAGCCTTGCGATCACCATCTTCCTCGGCTGGATGTTCTTGATCAGCGGCATCGGCGGACTGATCATGACCTTCTGGGCGCGCAACATGCCGGGCTTCTGGTGGTCGCTGTTTTCGGCGGCGCTCGCGGTGCTGGCCGGCGGCGTCCTGCTGGCGCGCCCAGTGCAGGGCGTGCTGACGCTGACGATTGTGGTCGGCGCCTATTTCCTCGCCGAGGGCGTCACCACCATCATGTATGCGCTTGAGCATCGCAAGGAATTGTCGGGACGCTGGTCGTGGCTGCTGGTGGCCGGACTGATGGACATCCTGATCGCCTTCTTCATCATCTCGGGCCTGCCGGGCTCGGCCGAATGGGCGCTGGGCCTTCTGGTCGGCATCAACATGCTGTTCGGCGGCGCCACGCTGATCGGCATGGCGTTGGCGGCGCGCAACAGTTGAGCGAAAAATCGAATCTGCCGCCTGATTTCGGATGACAGGGCAAAATCGGCAGGCTATAGCGCCGGCCATGATCAACGCCGCCACCAGCTTTTATTGGTACTTTAGCTACGACAGCTCGCTGGCGGCGGGAGGATCGCGCTCAATCTAAAGCATTGCAGCAAGATATCCGACCAAGCCGCCAGACCTGGCGGCTTTTTTGTTGCGCCGGCAGGTCTTCTGAAAATCACAGGAGCCAGCCATGTTGAGTACCACGGACGATCTACGCATCCTCGAGCTCAAGGAGCTCAGTACGCCCGACGAGGTCATGGGCGAAATCCCGCGTACCCTGACCGCGACCCGCATCGTGATGGCCGCGCGCAACGCCATTCACGCCATCCTGAGCGGAACCGACGATCGTCTCCTTGTCGTCGTCGGCCCCTGCTCGATCCATGATCCCTTGGCCGCTGTCGACTACGCCGAACGTCTTGCGGAGTTGCGCGAAAAACTCGCCGACCGGCTCGAGATCGTGATGCGCGTCTATTTCGAGAAACCGCGCACGATCGTCGGGTGGAAGGGGCTGATCAACGATCCCAGGCTCGACGGCAGCTTCGACATCAACAGGGGATTGCGGCTTGCGCGCAATCTGCTCGCCGCGATCAACAATCTCGGCCTGCCCGCCGGCACCGAATTCCTCGACATGACCACGCCGCAATACATCGCCGATCTCGTGGCGTGGGCCGCGATCGGCGCGCGCACCACCGAGAGCCAGATCCATCGCGAGCTGGCCTCGGGCCTGTCGTGCCCGGTCGGCTTCAAGAACGGCACCGACGGCGACGTGCGCATCGCAGCCGAGGCCGTGAAGTCCGCCTCCCATCCCCACCATTTCATGGCGGTGACCAAGGGCGGACGCTCGGCGATCGCGGCGACCGCAGGCAATGAGGACTGCCACATCATCCTGCGTGGCGGCCGCAAGCCGAACTTCGATGCGGTCAGCGTTGAGGCTGCATCGGATGAACTCGCCCGGGCCGGTGTCGGTCAAAGCATCATGATCGATGCGAGCCACGCCAACAGCGAGAAGAAGCCGGAGAAGCAGCCGCTGGTCATCGCCGATGTCGCGCGCCAGATCGCCGATGGCGAGCAACGCATCATCGGCGCCATGGTCGAGAGCAACCTGGTCGCCGGCCGCCAGGATGTAGTGCCCGGCGTTGCCCTCACCTACGGGCAGAGCATCACCGATGGCTGCATCGATTGGGACACCACCGAGCAGGTGCTGCAGCAACTGGCCGATGCGGTCGCGGCAAGGCGGCGCGTGCATCGCGGCGGCTTTCGCGAACGATCGGCCTGATCCGGCGAACTGGGACTGAGCGGCCTTAAGAGCCGCTCAGTTCCCGCCCCTGCGAAAGTTTGTCGAGCGCTTCGCAGCCCTCCCCTTGTATTCCCTGACGGTAAGAACATACTCGCCGCCGCGAATGACCGAGATTTCTAACGTCTGGGGACCGCCAACGATGCGGCGCAGATTTCTCAACCCGGCTCGAAGTCTCGCCGCCGTCATGGCGGAGCGTCATCGCTTTTGCTGAAACTCAGGCATAGCCGCGTTGCGTCCGGGCACGTCCTGCCCGGCGGCGGCTGCCGCACATCACAAATGGAGAATGCACTGAAATAAATTCAGAGGAGGAATCGCGCATGACGATGACGGCTGAAGTGCCCGGCCAGGTGCCGTGGTGGAAGGAGCCTACCAAGGATCAATGGGTCGCCTGGATTGCCGCATGGCTCGGATGGACCCTCGATGCTTTCGACTTCACCATCTTCCTTCTGATCATGGTGCCGATCGCGGAATCCTTCCACGTGCCGCTGATCGAGGTGACCGCCGTCTTCACCATCACGCTGTGGCTGCGTCTCGTCGGCGCCGTCGGCTCCGGCTGGCTTGCCGATCGCATCGGCCGCAAGACCCCGCTGATGATCTCGATCCTCTGGTACTCCGTCTGCAATCTCTTGGCCGGCATCGCGCCGAATTTCGCGCTGCTGTTCCTGTTCCGCGCGCTGCTCGGCATCGGCATGGGCGCCGAGTGGCCCGCAGGCGCAGCACTTGCGATGGAATCCTGGCCTGCGCGCTCGCGTGGCCTGATGAGTGGCGTGCTGCAGGGCTCCTGGAGTATCGGCTTTCTGATGTCGAGCCTTGCCTATGGCTTGCTCTACGAACATATCGGCTGGCGTGGCCTGCTGATCATCGGCGTGCTGCCGGCCCTGGCGGTGGTGTGGATCCGGATCTACGTCAAAGAGCCGAAGGTGTGGGTGGAGAACCGCCGCATCCAGCGCGAGCAGAAGCAGGAATTCAAGGCTCCGCTGCTGGACGTCTTCCGGCCGCGCCTGCTGCCCAACACCCTGATGGCGTGCCTGTGGATGGCATCGAGCTTCGTGATCTACTACTCGGTGTACGGAATGTTCGCCACGCACCTGCAGAAGGACCTGCACTTGAGCGCTGGCATGGTGGCGATGCCGATCGCGCTCGCCAATCTGGTTGCGTTCCTGGCGAGCGGCGGCTGGGGTTATGTTGCCGACGTGTTGGGGCGCCGGTGGGCGATGATCATCCCCTGCGCGATCGGTGCCTTGATCACGCCGTTCTACCTGATGTTCGATTCCTATGCGTTGGTGTCAGGCGCCTTCATTTTGCAGGGTGCCTTCCTCGGCGCGATCTACGGACAGAACCCGTCCTATCTCAGCGAGCGTTTCCCGACCGAGGTGCGGGCGACCGCGTCGGGCTTCTGCTATCATCAGGGCGCGATCTGGGCCGGCTTCACCGGGCCGATCCTGACCTATTTCGCGGTCAGCCAGCCGACGGGCTTCACCATTCCGATGCTGATCACGACGACGGGTGCTGCGATCGTGTTCGTGCTCACCCTGCTCTACAGCCCGGAAACCAAGGGCAAGGTGCTGGTGTCGGAGATCACGCTGGCGGAGCAGCCTGCGGAATAGCGCACGACCGATTGGTGGCCGTCTTCGGACGGCCGCCTTCTATTCAACAGCCGCGGCAGATGCTTCTGATCTTCTTGTCGAGGATCGCATCTTCCTTGTTGATGGGATCGTTGGGATTGCCGAGATTCTTCTCGTCCGGCACACTGCCGCGTGTCGGCTGGCGATGACCGATCGGGGCCTCAGGAAGGCCGCCGCTCTTGGTTGCGCCACCTGCTCCCGTGTTTTGAGCGAGAGCGCCGGACGCGCCGATCAGAACCAGGAGCGCCATCGATATCGTCGTCTTTCTTGTGTTGTTCATGTTGCTCCTCCCATCACTCCGGCGGGTACAGATGAACATCCCCGCAATAGTCGGTCACACGATAGCGCATCTCGCCGGCCACTTCACGCGGGGAAGGCGAAGAATCTTGTCGCACCAGGTAATTCGGGCCGACCGGCGACTTGCCGGCGCCGCCGGGAATATCCAGCACGTAGTCCGGCTGACACAGGCCGGACACCCGGCCGCGCAGCTGCCGCATCAACTCCTGGCCGTGCGCCAGCGTGGTGCGCAGATGCGCCGTCCCCGGCGCGAGATCGCCGTGATGCAGGTAATACGGCTTGATGCGGCATTCCACGAAGGCCCGCATCAGGGCTTCGAGGGCGGCGGGCGTATCGTTGACCCCTGCAAGCAGCACCGATTGGCTCACCATGGGAATGCCGGCGTCGATCAGGCGAGCACAGGCCGCGCGCGCCGCTTCGGTCAATTCGCTGGCATGATTGGCATGCAGCGCCACCCAGGTGGTCGCGCCATGAACCTTGAGGGCATCGACCGTCTCCGCGCTGATGCGTGCGGGATCGGCGACCGGCACGCGGGTGTGGAGGCGGATGATTTTGACATGATCGATTGCGGCAAGGTCGATCATGACCTGCTTGAGCCTGCGCGGCGACAGCATCAAGGGATCGCCGCCAGTCAGGATGACTTCCCAGATGTTTTGATGCGCGCGGATGTAGTCGAGTGCGCTCGTATAGGCCTCATCCGATAGCGCGCTGTCCTTGCCCGGTCCGACCATCTCGCGGCGGAAACAGAAGCGGCAATAGACCGCGCAGACGTGAACCAACTTGAACAACACCCGGTCGGGATAGCGATGCACGATGCCGGCGACGGGTGAATGGCTGTGGTCACCGATCGGATCGGCGTTTTCGCCCGGCGTCGCGTGTAGCTCATCAGCGGTCGGGATGAATTGCCGCGCGATGGGATCATCGGGGTTATCAGGGTCGATCAGTTCGGCAATCGCAGGCGTCACCGCGATGGCATAACGCGCTGCGACCTTTTCCAGGTCGGGCAAATCGACAGCGCGCGCGAGGCCGTGGCCGACCAATTCGGCCGGCGTACGCAATGTCGTTGCGAGATTGGTCTTTCTCATCTCTCACCTGCAGGTGACGTCCACACCACCTGACCGATCCTTGTTGCCCCGCTCGCCAGCATCACCAGCCGGTCGAAGCCAAGCGCCACGCCGCTTGCTTGCGGCATCTCGGCGACCGCCGCAAGGAAATCCTCGTCCAGCGGGTAGCGCTCGCCGTAGCGGCGGAATTTTTCGTCCATCGCCAGTGCAAAGCGCCGCCGCTGTTCGGCCGGATCGGTCAATTCGCCGAACCCGTTGGCGAGCTCAACTCCGCAGGCATAGACCTCGAAGCGCTCGGCCACGCGGGAATCGCCGGCGCTGACCCGCGCCAGCGCCGCCTCCGGCGCCGGATATTCGAACAGGACAGTCAAACGCCCCTGCCCGAGCCGGGGTTCGACATGCTCGACCAGAACCTTGCTGAAAATGTCCGACCAGGTGTCGTCATCCGACAGCCGCACCTTGTCGCGCGCCGCCTGGGCCAGCGCGGCACGATCGCCCTCGCCGTTCAAGATGGTGGCAAGCAAGTCGATGCCCGCGAAGCGCGCGAAGGCGGACGCGACCGTGATCAGCTCCGGCTCGGCAAAGGGATCGGCGAGTTTGCCGCGGAAGGAGAACTGGCCAATTCCCGTGGCCTGTGCCGCATGCGCGATGATCACGATGCTGTCGGCCATCACGGCATCGTAGCCCGAATCGGCGCGATACCATTCCAGCATCGTAAACTCGGGCAAATGCAGGTCGCCGCGCTCCCGGTCGCGAAACACGCGGGCGAACTCGAAAATCTTCTTCTCGCCGGCCGCCAGCAGCTTCTTGCAGGCAAACTCCGGCGACGTCCGCAGATAACGCGCCGCCCGCGTTCCGTCGGGATGGGTCACCTCCGTGCGCGGCGCGTGCAGATGGGTCTCATTACCCGGCGAAACCTGCAAAATGGAGGTCTCGACCTCGGAGAAGCCCTGCTCATCGAAAAAGGCCCGCACCGCCTTGGTCACGGCTGAGCGCGCCAGCAGGAACGGCTTGCGGTCGGCGTGCCGTCCGGCAGCCCACCAGGGGGAAATGGGGTCGTTTTCGGCCATTAATGGACCGCCCCGAACAGTCCCAAATCGCTGGCTTTAGGCGGTAAAATCAGTATGTTGCCGCCCGAAATCGCCTTGAGGCCCGCAAATTCCGTCCGGTGCCGGGCCAGAACATCAGGAAACACAGCTTTGAAAGTCATCGCGAGCTCTATTCGCAAGGGCAACGTCATCGAGCAAGACGGCAAGCTTTACGTCGTCGTCTCTGCCGAGAACATCCATCCCGGCAAAGGAACGCCGGTCAGCCAGATCGAAATGCGCCGGATCAGCGACGGGGTAAAGATCTCCGAGCGCTACAAGACCACCGACCAGGTCGAGAAGGCGACAGTCGAGGAACGTAATTTCACCTATCTCTATGCAGATGGCGACGGATTCCACTTCATGAATCCAGAGACCTACGACCAGATCCAGGTGTCCAAGGACATCGTCGGCGACTCCGCGGCCTATCTGCAAGAAAACATGACCGTGAAGCTGTCAACTCACGACATGAACCCGATTTCCCTCGCCCTGCCGCAGCGCGTCACGCTGGAAGTGGTCGAGACCGAGCCGGTGACCAAGGGCCAGACCGCCTCCTCTTCCTACAAGCCGGCCATGCTCTCCAACGGCGTTCGCACCGGCGTACCGCCGCATGTTGCTGTTGGGACACGGATCGTCGTCATGACTGAGGACGGCTCTTACGTGGAGCGCGCGAAGGACTAAGATACAGGCTGAGGAATGAACCGCCGGGGGAGCGACGGTTGATACGGGGAGTGATCGGTTTCGCTACGCATTCGCTGGCAGCGCTCGCAATGCTGCTGGCCGGTAAGCCTTGCTTTGCAGCCGAAGAATTCCTGACGCCTCCGCTCTCGGTGGCCCGCGTCGAATGGCGTGCGGTACTCGATCAGCTCCGCGCCGAGATCGGCGCTACGCCTGCCGTCGCCTCCGACTTCACCTTCTCGGTCCAGCGCCGCGTCGCCGCCTCCGATCCCCGATCGATGCCGGCGCTGGTGCAGCTCAACGCCGTGACCTCGCCGATCTTCACCGGCATCGGACGCAGCCCCGTGCCGGTGCTGCTGCCGTTCGATGCAGCCGCCTATGTCGAGGCGCGGCAGAACGGCGGCTTGCTGCTTCCGATCGCGCGCTATCAGGCGGATTTCCGTCCCGTCGATGTCTTCGACGCCGGGCCGTCCGGCTATGACGCAATGTTCTCGCTGGACCCCGGCGCAGGCGCCGGCATGCCCTCGCGAACATTTTCGAAGCCGGTCGAAGTGCAGATCACGGGGTCGCTGCTGGCCTATGACATAGACGACCCCGCAGGCGGCAAGGGCGAGCCGGTGAAATCGCTCGCCGGCCAATATCCCGACCTGCGCCGCTTCATCAGGGAAGGCTATGTGCGTTACGCCTTCACCCGCTTCGGCGTGCCCTATGTGGTATCGATCCAGTGCCTCGAACTCAGCGCCGCGCGCGCGCCGACTGGCCTGCCGCGAAGCCTATCCCGTCGCCGAGCGCTTCCTCAAAGCCCTGCATGTCACCGGCGGTCGCCCGGCGCGCCCGCGCTTCGACCGGCCGGCCGAAGCCGCAGAACGGCCGGCGGAACGCTCGTCCGATTTCACCTTCCGTCCCGCCGGCAGCATCATCGCGGGCAGCGGCTATCACAAGCAGTCAGGGCGCACCGACCTGACGGCCTATTCGCAAATCCGCTTTCCACTGGAGGCGCCGGCCTTCGTGCATTCGCAGCGCCGCCGCTCCAGCGGCGACAAGTCGGACCTGCCCTCCAGCGAATATCCCTGGCGCGACAATTTCTGCGAGTCGCGCAGTTTTAGCGTCGGCCAGTGCGCCAACGGCTTCGGCCATCAGGGCGAAGACATCAGGCCGGGCGGCTGCCCGTCGACCGACGACGGCCCCAAGGGTTGCGATCCCAAGCAGCAGCCGATCGTCGCGGTGCGCGACGGCGTCGTGATCCGCTCGCCCAAGCAGCAGGCCGCCACGCTGCAGATCAACACCCGCACCGAGCACATCCGTTTCCGCTACATGCATATGAACCCGTCGGCGATGGATTCCGACGGCCTGTTGAACGGGCGGCGCGTCGCCGAGGGCGAGAAGATCGGCGTGGTCTCGAACTATCTCGACCATCCCAACGGCACCAGCCGGCATCTGCATTTCGACGTGCAGGTGTTCACGCGCGACGGCTGGATCTGGGTCAATCCCTACGTCACACTCATTTCGGCCTATGAGCGGTTGATCCATGGCCGCGGCCGCGAGTTCGGCCCGGAGATGGCCGCTGCACCCGCGGTGACGCACGCGACGATCCAAGAGGAGATCGCGCGACCCGATCAGGATGAGGGCGCCGAGAACTAAGCGCGCTGGATCAGGAGGCCGCCGCCTGGACGGCCTTCGGCCGCGTCTGCGGCGGCCAGCGATAGGCGGCGCCGAAGCGATTCCATGCATTGATCACGGATATCGCCGAGGTGAGGTAGAGCAGCTCACTCTCGGAAAACTCCGCGCTTGCCTCCGCATAGACCTCGTCGCTGACGCCGCCCGTGAGCACCGTCAACGCTTCGGTCCATGCCAGCGCCGCGCGCTCGCGGCCCGAGAAAAGCGGCACTTCGCGCCAGGCCGCGACGAGATTGATCTTGTCTGCGGACAGTCCAAAGGCTTCCGCCTGCAGGATGTGATATTGCAGGCAGAAGGCGCAGCCGTTGATCTGCGAGGCGCGGATCTTGATCAGCTCGATCAACTGCTTGTCGAGGCCGGCCTTTGTCGCGAGCTTGCCGAGCGACAACAGGGCTTCGTGGATGTCGGATGCCTGCGTCCTGAAGGCGGCATATTCGCTACGTGCGTGTGACATGCTATTCTCCCTGATATCAGAACCCTGATTTGTTATAAGAGCACTTATATGATGCGCAAGATTGCCGGTAACAGGAAATCGCGACTCGCGAAAAAAACGGCCCGACGGCAAAAATCCGCACCAAGGCGAAAATCCGCATCCGCGCGAAAAACCCGCGCCGCAAGGCCGCCGTTTCCAAATCCCCTGCCCCCGCCGCCGGGGAAGGGCAAGCGTGGCGAAGCCGGCTATTTCGGGTATCTGTTGCGCCAGGCGGCGGCCGCCGCGCGGCTCACACTGGAGCGCGCGCTCGCCGAGCTCGGCGCGACCCCGCCGCAATTCCTGGTGCTGACCATGCTCAAGGCTTATCCCGGCCTCTCGGGTGCGGATCTCGCGCGCGTCGCGGTGCTGACGCCGCAGACCGTCGGCGTCATCATCCGCAATCTCGAGCGCGACGGCGCCATCCGGAAGACCCCGCATCCCGTGCATGGCCGGGTGCTGCAGTGGAGCCTGACCCGCCGCGGCCTCACGCTGCTGCAGAAATGCAGGCGGCACGCGACAGCGCTGGAGCGGCGCTTGGCCGCAGAACTCAATCGCAGGGACGAGCGCGCAGTGCGGCGCTGGCTCTCCAAAATCGCCCTCACCTTGCAGGAATGACGGCGGAACCAGCCGCGATGGTTTTGCGCGTGCCGCCCCTGCTCTCGTAAGCTGCAGGCATGGACCGGCCTGATTCCCTCAAAGCCCCTTCGCGGCGGACGCTGTTGCGATCCGGCCTCGGTGCGACCGCCCTCCTCATGCCGCCCGTTGCCGCGCGCGCCGGCAAGGCGCAGAGCTTCGACGCCTGGCGCGAGCATTTTCGCACCCGGGCGCTGGCAAAGGGCGTCTCCGAGGCGGCCTGGAACCGGGTGATGGCGCACGTCCAGCCCGACACCAGCGTCTTTAGGGAGTTCGAGGCCCAGCCGGAATTCACGGAAGCGACCTGGCAATACATCAATCGCCGCGTCTCGGACTGGCGCATCATCAACGGCAAGATCGCGCTGAAAAAGAACGAGGCGCTGTTCGCGCGTATCGAAAAGGATTTTGGGGTCGAGCGCGGTACGCTGCTGGCGCTGTGGGGCGTCGAGTCCGCGTTCGGTGACCCCCTGGTGCAGCAGAACCATATGCGCCCGATCTTCCCCTCTCTCGCCGCGCTGGCTTGGAACGCGCCGCGCCGCAAGCCTTATTGGGAAAGCGAGCTGATCAACGCGCTGCGCATCGTGGACCGCGGCTGGGGGGCGCCGCAAGAGATGCGCGGTTCCTGGGCCGGTGCGATGGGGCATACTCAATGGATGCCGGAAGTCTGGCTGCATCTCGGCATCGACTATGACGGCGACGGCAAGGTCTCGCCGTTCGACAAACCCGACGACGCGCTCGGCACGACCGCGAAATATCTGCTCGATCGCGGCAAGTATCACGCCGGCGAACATTGGGGCTACGAGGTGCGTGCGTCAGGCGCCGCGAAAGGCAGCCGAACCTATGCGGCGTGGACAGCCGCAGGCGTTGTCCGCGCCGACGGCAAGCCATTCCCGCAGCCGAATGCGTCCGCGCAGCTCTGGAGTCCCGAGCCGGGCGGCCCGGCCTTCCTGCTCGGACCGAATTTCTATGCGGTGCGGAGCTACAACCCGTCGATGAACTATGCGCTCGCGATCTGCCATCTCGGCGATCGCATTCTGGGCGCGCCGGCCTTCGTCCAGCCCTTCCCCGGTTCGGAGCGCGCGCTGACGCTGGCTGAAATCCAGGAGTTGCAGACGCGCCTGACCAAGGCCGGCTTCGACACCGGCGGCACCGACGGCCGCGTCGGCAACGACACCATGAAGGCGGTTCGCGACTACCAGCTCAAGACGGGCATCGATCCCGCCGACGGCTATGGCGGCTTGAAAGTGCTGGCGCGATTGCGGCAGGGTTCGTGACATCAGCGGCGAGCCGCGCAGCCGATTCATCTGGAGACATCCATGCCATCAGCCGCCCCGGCCACGACCGTCATCAACTCCGTCCTGTTCCGCGATGCTTTCGGCACGCCGGCAATGCGCGAGGTGTTTTCCGATCATGCGATGGTCGGCCGCTACATCGAGGTCGAGATTGCGCTGGCAAAGGCCGAGGCGACATGCGGCGTGATACCGGCGGAGGCGGCGGCAGCCATCGCCAAACACCCCGGCATCTCCGCGCTCGATTTCGATCTGCTGCGCAAGGAAACCGACAATGTCGGCTATCCGATCCTGCCGCTGGTGCATCAGATGTCCAGACAATGCGGCGAGGCCGGCCGCTATGTGCATTGGGGCGCGACCACGCAGGACATCATGGACACCGCAACGGTGCTGCAACTGCGCGAAGGCCTGCGGCTGATCGAGCAGGACCTCGCCGAACTGCGCCGCATCCTCGCCGATCTCTCCCGCCGCTATCGCGACACGCCGATGGCCGGCCGCACCCATCTGCAGCAGGCACTGCCGGTCACCTTCGGCTACAAGATCGCGATCTGGCTTGCGATGTTCGATCGTCACGCCGAGCGCCTCGCGCAATTGAAGCCGCGCGTCCTCGTCGGCCAGTTCGCGGGCGCTGCCGGCACGCTCGCCTCGCTCGGCGACAAAGGCCTCGATGTTCAGCAGGCCCTGTGCGAGGAACTGGACCTCGGCGTACCCGTCTCCACCTGGCATGTCGCCCGCGACGGCTTTGCCGAAGCCGTCAATTTCCTCGCGCTGGTGACGGGATCGCTTGGCAAGATCGCGCTCGACATCATGATCATGGCCTCGACCGAATTCGGCGAGGTCTACGAGCCCTTCGTCAAGGGGCGCGGCGCGTCCTCGACCATGCCGCAGAAGCGCAACCCGATCTCATCCGAACTGATGCTGGCCGCGGCGAAAGCCGTGCGCCAGCACGCCGGCCTGATGCTCGATGCCGCGATCCAGGATTTCGAGCGCGCCACCGGGCCATGGCATGCCGAGTGGATCGCGATTCCTGAGAGCTTCGTGTTGACGGCAGGCGCGCTGCATCAGGCCAAATTCGCGCTCGGCGGACTTATTGTTGACGAAGCGCAGATGGCGAAGAATCTCGACATCAGCCGCGGGCTGATCGTCGCGGAAGCCGTGATGATGGGACTGGCGCCGCAACTCGGCCGGCAGGAGGCGCATGACGTCGTCTACGACGCCTGCCGCCGCGCCAACGAACAGCACATCACGCTTGCGCAAGCGCTGCTGGTCGACCCGCAAGTGACTGACCGCATCGACCGCGCAACCATCGAGCGGCTGACCTCGCCGGGCAATTATCTCGGACTAGCGCCTGACATGGTCGACCGCGTGATCGCCTCCAAGGCTCGCGAAAGTTGAGCCTACTCAGGTCCTGCGTGCCACGCCGCCCGCATACATACCGCCGTCGATGACTATTTCGGCTCCCGTCATATAGGTCGACGCATCGGAGGCGAGGTAGAGCACGCCGTTGGCGATGTCCCTCGCCTGACCGGCATATCCCAGCGGCGTCGCCAGCTTCGCGCGTTCTTCGGGATCGATCGGCGCATTGCCCATGTTGCCGGAAGCGCTTGTCGGGATCTTGCCCCAGATCGGGGTGTCGATGATCCCTGGATGCACCGAATTGACGCGGATACGATCGCCCGTGCCGGCGCATTCCATCGCGACGGCCTTGGCGAACAGCCGCACGCCGCCCTTGGTGGCGCAATAGCCCGCCAGTCCCGGCGCGCCGCGGAGGCCCGCCAGCGACGACATCATGATGATGGAGCCGCCACCGTGCTTGCGCATCAGCGGCAGGCAGTATTTGACGGACAAAAACACACCGTCGAGATTGATCGCGGTTTGCTTGCGCCAGTCCGCAAGCGTCATGTCCACAATGGACGGCACGGCAATGCCGATGCCGGCGTTCGACACCATGATGTCGAGACGGCCGAAACGCCGTTCGACTTCGGCGACGACCTCCGCCCATCGGTCTTCGTTGGTCACATCCTGTTCGAGGAAGACCGCCTTGCCGCCGGCCTTGGTGATGCGCCCGACGACCTCGGGGCCCCTGAGATCATCGATATCCGTTGCGATGACGGTCGCACCTTCCTGCGCGAGCAACTCGACGATCGCCTCGCCGATCCCCGACGCGCCTCCGGTCACCAGCGCAACCTTGCCTTCCACCTGCCCTGCCATTTCCACTCCCTGGCTTTTCCAGACTTACCTGATCAGATCCGGCCCCTTGTCCGGCAACGCAATGTCGTTCACGCGCAGCTGCACGCGCTCGCTGCCCTGATAGCGATCGAGCGTCAGCGATCCCGCGACATGCATGGGCTGGTCGCGATGCGCCACCAGCGCGTTGCCCAGCTTCTGGCCGACCGCTCGAAACGCCATGCCGTTGACGATGGCGCCGTCGGCGGCCTTGAAGCGAAGCCTTAAGTGCGCCTGTCCAACTTCGTCGGCGAAGATCAGGTGATGCGACGGCAGCGCCAGCACCGGCTCCGGATTGCCGCTCCCGAACGGGCCTGCGCGATCCAGCGTCTTCACCAGTTCCGGCGTGACGCCGCGCGCGGTCACGGCGCCGTCGATGAAGAGCTCGTTGAGATGGCGCGATGCCGCCACATCGCGCGCCAGCGCGTGCTCCATGTAAGCGCGGAATTCCGCGAGCCGCTCCTTGCGCAAGGTGACGCCCGCCGCCATGGCGTGGCCGCCGCCTTTCATCAGCAACCCTTCGGCGACGGCCTGCCGCACCGCCCGGCCCAGATCGACGCCGCCGATCGAACGGCCGGAGCCAGTGCCGATGCCGCCGGGTTCGAGCGCGATCGCAAACGCCGGCCGCGCGAATTTCTCCTTGAGCCGCGCCGCGACCAGCCCGACCACGCCGGGATGCCAGCCTTCGGCCGCGGTGACGATCACCGAGCCCTTGTCCTCCAGCCCGAGCGCGGCCAGCGCCTCGGCTTCGGCCTGCGCTTCGGCGGCCTGCTCGATGACGCGTCGCTCGGTGTTGAGCCGATCGAGCTCGGCCGCAATCCGCGCCGCCTCGACCGGGTCACCTTCCAGCAGCAAACGCACGCCGAGATCGGCGCGTCCAATGCGGCCGCCTGCATTGATGCGCGGGCCCAGCATGAAGCCGAGGTGCCAGGCTTCCGGCGGGCCGTTGAGCCGCGCGACATCCATCAGCGCGGTGTGACCGACATGATCGCGCCGGCGCATCGCGATCAGGCCTTTGGCGACGAAGGCGCGATTGAGCCCGGTCAGCGGCGCGACATCAGCAACCGTGCCGAGCGCGACGTGATGCAGCATGCCGAGCAAGTCGGGCTCCGGCATCTCGGCGGTCCAGAAGCCGCGCTGGCGCAGCTCGCGATTGACCGCAACCAGCGTCACCAGCGTGAGCCCGACCGCGGCGAGATGCCCAAGGCCGGAGATGTCGTCCGGCCTGTTGGGATTCACCAGCGCGTCTACCTCGGGCAGAACATCGCCGGCCTGGTGATGATCGATCACGACGACGGACATTCCGAGCCGTTTGGCTTCCGCCAGCGGCTCGATGCTGGTGGTGCCGCAATCGACCGTGATCAGCAAGGTCGCGCCCTTGGCGGCGAGCGCGCGTACGGCTTCGGTGTTGGGGCCGTAGCCCTCGAACAGACGGTCGGGGATGTGGATCAGCGGATCGAGCCCGCAATGCCGCAGATGCCAGGCGAGCAGCGCCGCGGAGGTGGCGCCGTCAACGTCGTAGTCGCCGAAGATCGCGACCCTCTCGCCACGCACAGCCGCATCCGCGATGCGCTTCGCCGCCCCCTCCATCTGCGTCACCGTGAAGGGATCCGGCATCAGCTTGCGGATGGTGGGGTCGAGAAAATCCGGTACGGCGTCGATCTCGACGTCGCGTCCGGCCAGCACGCGCGCCAGCATCTCCGGCAGCGCATGGCGTTGCGCGATCGCGAGTGCGCGCGCCGCACCGCGCGCATCCAGCCGGTCGCGCCAGAGTTTGCCGGTGAGCGAGTGCTGCACGCCGAGAAAGGCCTGCGGCATTTCGGCAGGGAGAGCTGTCGCGGGAAGCGTCATGATGCTCCCAAGATAAGGAGCCGGTTGCGAATTGGCGATCGCTTATCCCCTGCCGCGTGAGAGATGGGCTAGCACCCCATCCGGTCGGCGATGCCGCCAAAATCCTTGGCGACGATGTCCCAGTCGCCCCTGGCCTCGAAATCATATTTCTGCAGTGGGCCATATTCGGTCGGCCGCGCGACGAAGGCGGTCTTCAGGCCAAGCTTCTGCGCGGCTTTCAGATCGTGATTGTGGGCGGCCACCATCATCACCTGCTCCGGTTTCAAGCAAAGCAGTTTCGCAGCACCGAGATAGGTTTCGGGATCGGGCTTGTAGTGCTCGAACAGCTCTGCGGACATCACGAGGTCCCATGGCAGGCCGGCGAACTTCGCCATCTCCGTGAGCAGCGCGACATTGCCGTTGGAGAGCGGCGAGATGATGTATTTGGTTTTCAGCCGCGTCAGGCCTGCAACGCTGTCCGGCCATCCATGCAGGCGGTGCCAACCCATGGTGAGATGATGTAGGTCGGCATCGCTGAGTCCCTTGATGCCGAGCTGATCGACCAGCTTTTCCAGCGATTGCCGATGCAGCACGTCGAGGATGACGTAACCGTTCTGCGGGTTCTTGCGCACGACGTCCATCGAGGCGGCGTAGACTGCGCGCCAGCCGTCGACCAGGGCGACCCAATCGCCTTGCTTGCCGTTGGCATTGGCCCATTTGGTGAAATCGTTGATCAGGCTGGTGCGCCAGTCGACCACGGTGCCGAACACGTCGAACACCAGCGCCTTCACTCCTGTTACGTCGGACATGCTCGCTCCTTGTTTTTTCTTTGTCATTCCGGGGCGCGAGTGAAACGAGCGAACCCGGAATCTTCGAGATTCCGGGTCTGGCCCTTCGGGCCATCCCGGAATGACGCTGGATGTTTTAATCCAGATGGAATTTCTCGAGCTCGCGATGCTCGGCCTTGATGATACGCACGGTGCCGGTGACCGAACGCATCACCACCGTCTCGGTCTCGATCACGCCGTCCTTGCGGAATTTGACGCCGGATAGCAGCGAACCCGTGGTGACGCCGGTCGCCGCGAACAGGCAGTCGCCCTTGGCCATGTCCTCGATGCCATAGATCATCTTTGGATCCTTGATCCCCATCTTGTGCGAGCGCTCCCGCTTCTCCTCGCTATCGAGGATCAGCCGGCACTGCATCTGGCCGCCGATGCAGCGCAGCGCCACCGCGGCCAGCACGCCTTCAGGTGCGCCGCCGGTGCCGATATACATGTCGACGCCGGTCTCCTCGGGGGTCGCGGTATGGATGACACCGGCGACGTCGCCGTCGGTGATCAACCGCACTGCCGCGCCCGTCGAGCGCACGCCGGTGATGATGTCGGCATGGCGCGGGCGGTCCAGCACCAGCACTGTGATCCCGGCGGGCTCGACGCCCTTGGCTTTGGCAAGCCTGCGTACGTTGTCGGCGGGCGATGCATCGAGCTCGACCACGCCCTTCGGATATCCCGGGCCGATCGCCAGCTTCTGCATGTAGACGTCGGGCGCATGCAGCAGCGTGCCGCCGTCGGCCATCGCCATGGTCGCAATCGCGCCCGGCATGTTCTTGGCGCACAGTGTGGTGCCTTCGAGCGGATCGACGGCAATGTCGACCTGCGGCCCGGCCTTGAGCCCGACCTTCTCGCCGATGAACAGCATCGGCGCCTCGTCGCGCTCGCCCTCGCCGATCACGACGGTGCCGTCGATCGGCAGCTTGTTGAGCTCGCGCCGCATCGCGTCGACCGCGGCCTGGTCGGCCGCCTTCTCGTTGCCATGGCCGCGCAACCTCGCGGCCGAGACCGCGGCGCGTTCGGTCACGCGCACGATTTCGAGGGTGAGAATGCGCTCCAGCAAAAACTGCGGCGGAACGGAAATATGGGTCGACATCGCTGCACTCCCTCGAACTTTCTTGGCGGGCCACTAGACCCACGAACAATATCGTAGCGCGCGATCCGTTCGGATGCGCGTTAGTTTTTCTCGATCCGTATCACCTGTGGGCGGCCGATGATCACCTTGTCTTTCTGAACGGCGGCGAGCGCCCGATACACGGCATCTTCATGCGTGGCATAGGTGATCAGGATGACCGGCACCGGCGATCCGTTTTTTGTCGCGCCCGAGACGTCGACGCCGTCGGCATGGCGCTGCACGATCGATTCCAGCGAAATCTTCTGCTCGGCAAGCCTTGTCGCAATGGTGGCCGCCGTGCCGGCGAGATCGCGCGCCATCAGGCGGATGTAGTAGCCGCCTTCATGGCGCTCCATCGGCGCTTTCTTGGTCTCGCGCAGTCTGTCCACCGGACGGCCGAACGGCGTTGCGCGAATACCGCGCGCGACATCCGCGATATCGGCAAGCACGGAAGCTGCGGTCGCAGCACCTCCGGCACCAGGGCCGACCAGCGTGATCGGCGGAATGCCCTCACCGTCGATCGTCACCGCATTGGTGACGCCCATCACCTGCGCGATGGACGATGTCTTCGGCACCATGGTCGGGTGCACGCGCTGCTCGATGCCCTTGGCGGTGCGTACGGCAACGCCCAGCAGTTTCACGCGATAGCCAAGCTCCTCCGCCGCGCGGAGATCTTCCGGTCGGATGGAGGAGATGCCTTCGACATAGATCGATCTCTGCGAAACTTTGGTGCCAAAGGCGAGACTGGCCAGGATCGCGAGTTTTTGCGCGGTGTCATGGCCATCGACGTCGAACGACGGATTGGCTTCGGCGTAGCCGAGCCGCTGCGCGTCCTTCAAGCACTCGTCAAAGGTCAGTCCCTCCTGCTCCATCCGGCTCAGGATGTAGTTGCAGGTGCCGTTGAGGATGCCATAGACGCGATTGACGCGGGTTCCAGCAAGACCTTCGCGCAGCGTCTTGATAATAGGGATTCCGCCGGCGACCGCCGCCTCGTAGTTCAGCGCGCCGCCATGCTTCTCGGCGGCCTTGGCAAGCCGAACGCCGTGCTTGGCGATCAGCGCTTTGTTGGCGGTGACCACCGACTTGCCCGACTTCAGCGCCGCCTCGATCGCCGACAAGGCGGGATCGCCGGCGCCGCCCATCAATTCGACGAAGCAATCGACATTGGGATGTTCGGCGAGCGCCTGCGGGCTTTTCGCCCATTCGATGCCGCGCAGATCGACGCTGCGCTTCTTGGCTTTCGAGCGCGCGGTGACCGCGACCACGCGCACGCCGCGGCCGCAGCGCGCCGACAGCGCGCGGCTTTCGTTCTCGATAAGGCGGACGACTTCGGCACCCACGGTGCCGAGCCCCGCAATACCCACTTTGAGGGGAGCGACCATAGCAGCAGCAACTTCCGGATAAGATTATCGCCGGTTGGCGAGAGGAACCACGTTGTGCAACGTTTCGAGGCCGCTTTCAAGGAAGCGGCGCACACCGCGCGCGGCCTGACGGATACGCTGCTCGTTTTCGACCATGGCGATGCGGACATAGCCCTCGCCGTGCTCGCCGAAGGCGACGCCAGGCGACACCACCACGCCTGACTTCTCCACCATCAGGGTCGCGAACTGCATACTGCCGAGGCCCTCGAACGCCTTGGGCAGCGGCGCCCAGGCGAACATCGAGGCTTCGGGTGGCGGAATCTCCCACCCTGCCCGGCCGAACGATTCGACCAGCGCATCGCGGCGCTTGCGGTAGGTATCGCGCATCTCGCGGATGCAGTCCTCGGGACCATTGAGCGCCGCGGTCGCCGCGACCTGCACCGGCGTGAAGGCGCCGTAGTCGAGATAGGATTTCACCCGCGACAGCGCCGCAATGATGCGCTCGTTGCCGACAGCGAAACCCATGCGCCAGCCCGCCATCGAAAACGTCTTCGACATCGAGGTGAACTCGACGGTGACGTCCATCGCGCCGGGAACCTGCAGCACCGAGGGCGGCGGGTTCTTGTCGTTGAAATAGACCTCGGCATAAGCGAGGTCGGAAAGGATGAAGATCTCGTGCTTCTTCGCAAACGCGACGAGGTCGCGATAGAAATCGAGGTCCGCGACATAGGCCGTCGGGTTCGAGGGATAGCAGACCACGAGCGCGATCGGCTTCGGAATCGAATGGACGATCGCGCGTTCCACCGCCTCGAAAAATTGCGGCGTCGGTTCCGACGGCACCGAGCGGATCACGCCGCCCGCCATCAGGAACCCGAAGGCGTGGATCGGATAGGTCGGGTTCGGACACAGCACCACGTCGCCCGGCGCGGTGATCGCCTGCGCCACATTGGCAAAGCCCTCTTTCGAGCCGAGCGTCGCAACGATCTGGGTGTCCTGGTTGAGCTTCACGCCGAATCGCCGCGCGTAATAGGCGGCCTGGGCCTTGCGCAATCCGGGAATGCCCTTGGACGCCGAATAACGATCGGTGCGCGGCTTGCCGAGCACTTCCTTCAGTTTCTCGAGCACGTGAGGCGGCGCCGGCAGGTCCGGATTGCCCATGCCGAGGTCGATGATGTCGGCGCCGGCATTCCGCGCGGCCGCCTTGGCCTGGTTGACCTTCTCGAACACGTAAGGCGGCAGTCGGCGGATGCGATAGAAATCTTCCATGGTCCTCAGGCTCCGGCAACCATCGAGGGCAGATTCGCCACTTTGCGACGAACCTCTAAACGAAACGACAGCCAATCCAGAAGTCACGCAAAATCAATCGTTTAGCGCGATCTCTTGAACGGCGATCAACTCGTCCTGACGGTTGAGTTGGTTCTTTTACCACGGCCGCATTGCAGCGCCAGCAAATCTCACTTTGCCGCGGCAGCGGGAGCGGCGTTCGCGGCGGCTGCCTCCGCCTGCTTGGCGCGCGCGGCGGCCAGCTCGGCCTTCATCTTGTCGCGCGTGGCCTGGTCCATCGCGGCTTCGTCACGATCGGCCGGCAGACTGTTGACGGGCAAAAAGCTGCCCGGCTCCTTCGGCCGCGCCGACGCATCGGCGGGCGTGCCCACGATCGGCAGATCGGCGATCGACGTAGAACAGCCGGCAAGCGCCAACGCACACGCAACGAGCGCGCCCGCGACAAGCAACCGCTTTGGCCGACCCACCAACATACCGTTTTCCGAAGTCCCCGTTTCGGCGGAGCTATTGTCGCCCGAAATGCTTAATCCTTGAACAGGAAATTGCACCGTTGGGGCTGCAATATGACAGAACCAGGATGTTTTGTCGCAGTGCAATACCGCGTGCGGACGGCATTAACGCGAAGGTGATGTCGCGCGGTGACGAATGCGAAATGAAGCGTTAGTGTTTCCCCATGACCGACGTCACGACCGAAACAAAACAAGAGAAAAAATTCGACAGCGAAGCGTTCGCCATGAACATCGCGCGCGCGATGGAAAGCGGCGGCCGCGCGCTTCAAGCTTACCTGAAGCCGCGCGAAACCGGCGAGGTCAAGGACAAGTCGTCGGAAGAATTCGCCGAGGTAATCAGGACGCTGACCAGCGTCGCCGAATACTGGATGTCCGACAACGAGCGCGCCTCCGACCTGCAGACCAAAATGGCCAAGGGCTATCTCGACCTCTGGGGCTCGGCGATGCGCCGCCTCGCCGGCGAAGAGACCATGCCGGCGATCTCGCCCTCGCCGCGCGACAAGCGCTTCGCCGATCCGGAGTGGAAGCAGAACCAGTTCTTCGACTTCATGATGCAGGCTTACTTGCTGACCGTGCAATGGTCGCAGGATCTCGTGCGTAACGCCGAGGGGCTCGATCCGCATACCCGCAAGAAGGCCGAGTTCTACGTCCAGCAGATCACCAACGCATTCTCGCCGTCGAATTTCGTGCTGACCAACCCCGAAGTATTGCGAGAAACCGTCGCCTCTTCCGGCATCAATCTGGTGCGCGGCATGACCATGCTTGCGGAAGACATCGAGGCCGGCCACGGAAGCCTGCGGATCCGGCAGTCCGATCCGGCCAATCTCGCCGTCGGCGTCAACATGGCGACGACACCGGGCAAGGTGATCTATCAGAACGACCTGATGCAGCTGGTCCAGTACGAGCCGACGACGCCGAACGTGCTGCGAACGCCGCTCCTGATCGTGCCGCCCTGGATCAACAAGTTCTACATCCTCGACCTGAAGCCGGAGAAATCCTTCATCAAGTGGTGCGTCGATCAGGGCGTCACCGTGTTTGTGATCTCCTGGGTCAATCCCGACAAGACGCTCGGGGCCAAGACCTGGGAAGACTACATGAAGGAAGGCCCGCTCGCGGCGATGGACGTGATCGAGCGCGCGACCGGCGAGATGAAGGTGCACACCGCCGGCTATTGCGTCGGCGGCACGCTGCTTGCGACCACGCTGGCCTGGCTCGCCGACAAGCGCCGCGTGCGCGTGACCTCGGCGACCTTCCTCGCAGCCCAAGTCGACTTCACCCATGCCGGCGACCTGCTGGTATTCGTCGACGAGGGCCAGATTTCGGCGCTGGAACGTGACATGCACGAATCCGGCGTGCTCGAAGGCAGCAAGATGGCGATGGCCTTCAACATGCTGCGCTCGAACGATCTGATCTGGTCCTATGTGGTCAGCAACTATTTGAAGGGTCGGCCGCCCTCGGCGTTCGACCTGCTGCACTGGAATTCCGACGCTACGCGGATGCCGGCGGCGAACCATTCCTACTATTTGCGCAACTGCTATCTGGAGAACCGGCTCTCGACCGGCAGCATGGTGCTGGACAACACCCTGCTCGACCTCTCCAAGGTGAAAGTCCCCGTCTACAATCTCGCCACCCGCGAGGACCACATCGCGCCGGCGGAATCCGTGCTGTACGGCTCGCAATTCTTCGGCGGTCCGGTGAAATATGTGCTGTCCGGCTCCGGCCACATCGCCGGCGTGGTCAATCCGCCCTCTGGCAACAAGTACCAGTACTGGACCAACGACAATATCAGGGACGTCAAGCTTGCCGATTGGGTCAAGGGCGCCGAAGAGCACAAGGGCTCGTGGTGGCCGAACTGGCGGGAATGGCTCGGAAGCATCGACGCCGAAGAGGTGCCGGCGCGCAAGGTCGGCGGCGACGCGCTGCCGCCGATCGAGGATGCACCCGGCAGCTATGTGAAGGTCCGCGCATAGCGTAACGCCGCGCGCTCGGCTATAAGCTCACGTCAAGGATTTCTGAATCGAAAAAGGGGGAACACGATGACGCCCGGATTGATGACGCCCGAACTGTTCTGGCTGAGTTTGACGGTGATTTTGACGGGATTGTTGTGGGTCCCCTACATCCTCAATCGCGTGACGGTGCGCGGTCTCGGCGGCGCCATGGCCAATCCCGCGAAAGGCGACAAGCCGCACGCGGCCTGGGCGACGCGGCTGATGTTCGCGCATGACAATGCGGTCGAGAACCTCGTCGTGTTCGCGCCGCTGGTCCTGATCCTCGCGCAGCTCGATTATTCGACCAAGTGGACGGTGTATGCGAGCGCCGTCTATTTCTGGGCGCGCGTCGCGCATCTCCTCGTTTACACGCTCGGTCTGCCGGTGTTCCGCACGCTCGCCTTCAGCGTCGGCTTTGCCGCGCAAGCCGTGCTCGCACTGGCGATTTTCAAGGTGTTCTAGCTGCTGCTCTTCCGCACGACGATGTGCTGCATGGTCGCTGGCGCCTCGTCAAAACTCTTGATCTCGCTGGCGTCAGCCTTGAGCTGATGCCAGGCGGCAGATGCGGCATAGGCGGACTGCAGCCACTCGGGCGAGGGATAATTGTAGTAGCGGCCGAGGCTGTCGCGGCCGCCATCGCCATAGCCGATCTTGTAGCTGGCATAGAACACGCCGTCGCGTTTCAGCGCGCGATGGATGCGCCCAAGGACGCCGGCAAGCTCGTCGCGCGGCACGTGCAAAAGACATGCGCTGGCCCAGACACCGTCACGGACCTCGCACTCATCGAGCTCGTCGAAGCGCATAGTCTCGACGGCATGGCCAAGCCGCTGCGAGGCGATCGCCGCCATCTCGGGCGAACCGTCGGTGGCACGCAGCGCAAATCCCGCCGCCAGTATCTGCGCGGCATGATTGCCGGCGCCGCAGCCGAGCTCGAGGACCGCGCGTCCCTGCGGCAACAGCGCCAGAAATTCCTTCAGACGCTTCGACGGCGCTTTCGCCCATTCCGCATAGGCCTCGGCATTGCGGCGGTAGAATTGCAGCGTGTCATCGTCCGCGGCGCCCGTCACGCCTCGGGCAATCCCAGCATCAGCCGCATGTTCTGCACCGCGGCGCCGGATGCACCCTTGCCGAGATTGTCGAGCCGCGCGACCAGCACCGCCTGGCCGTATTTGTCGCTGGCAAAGACGTAAAGCTCGAGCTTGTTGGTCTCGTTCAGCGCCTCCGGCTCGAGCCGCCCGCTCTTCGTTGCCGCATTCTCTATCGGCATCACGGAAACATATTTGCTGCCCGCGTAGCGCTTGGCGAGCGCGGCGTGCAGGTCGGCGCCTTTTGGCTTGCCCGGCAGCGTGTCGAGCTGCAGCGGCACCGAGACCAGCATGCCCTGCCGGTAGTTCCCGACTGAGGGGATGAAGATCGGCCGATGCGTGAGCTTCGAATAGAGCTGCATCTCCGGCAAATGCTTGTGCTCGAAGCCGAGGCCGTAGAGTTCGAAGGACGGCGCGGTGCCGCCCTCGAAATCGGAGATCATCGACTTGCCGCCGCCGGAATAGCCGCTGACCGCATTGACCACAACCGGGTAATCCGCCGGCAGCAGCCCGGCATCGACCAGCGGCCGCAGCAGCGCGATGCCGCCGGTCGGATAGCAACCGGGATTGGAGACCTTTTTCGCCGAGCTAATCTTGTCGGCCTGATCGGGCGCAAGCTCGGGAAAGCCGTACGCCCAGTCGGGCGCGACCCGAAACGCCGTCGACGCATCCAGAATTTTGGGCGCCGCATTGCCCATGCCGTCGATCAGCGCGACGGTTTCCTTCGCAGCCGCATCCGGCAGGCAGAGGATCACGAGATCCACCTCCTCCATCAACGCGCGTTTTGCGTTCGTATCCTTACGTTTGTCTTCTGCGATGCTCTTCACCGCGACGTCGTTTTGCCGGGCGAGCCTTTCGGCGATTTCCAGACCAGTCGTGCCGGACGCGCCGTCGACGAAGACGGAGGGCTTGATCGCAGCGGCCGCGCTCTTGTGGGTGTCGGTCATGGTCATGGCACGCTCCTCAAACCGGCTCGGCTTCGTCGGCAAACAACTGCGGCCGCAACTCGCGCATCAACCCAGCGATCTGCCGCGATGCCGGATCGCCCTGTTTGGCAAGCGCGTTTGCGACAGCCATGTGATCGGCGTCCGACTTGTGCTGGTTGAGCTTGAAACTACCCTCGATGTCCTCAACCGTCATGACGAGACCTACGATCGCCTTCTTCAGCATCTCCTGCCGCCCGGCCGACACCTTGGCCACCGTCCACGGAGGCTTCGGCGCGAGCCAGCTTTCGAACTTTTGACTGAGCGCGTCGAGATGCGCCCCGAGTTCGCCTTCCGGCATCAAGCTGACCGTACCGCTCAGATGCACGGCTTGATAGAGCCAGGTCGGCACCTGATCGGGCGAGGCGTACCAGTCCGCCGATACATAGGTGTCCGCGCCGTTGACCGCCAGCAACCAGCGCGACTTGCCGTCGCCGAGCCGGGCCAGCGCATTGCCGCGTGCAACATGAAACGACGCGATCGGCGTGCCGTCAGCGGCGAAGCTGAGGCAGAACGGCAGCGCGGAGGCGACCGGCTTGTCGCCGTCCCATGCGCAGATGGAGCCGAAGCCGCGCGCTTGCGCAAACGCGATGGCTTGGACCCGGTCGGACTTGAAAGGTGGCGGCGTATACATCTTGGCAAACTCCTGCTTGGCGAAGGAGCCGCCGGACGACCGCGTATCTTTGGCTTTGAGAAAGATGCCGCGGGAAAATGTCCGGCGGCAAGGGCTGTTGTCTCAGACGCAGACGACCGCCCATACCGCGTGAATGCGGCGGCGGCGAGCGGCGATCAGGATGGTCGAAGGCGTCTTCATCGGGCGCGGCTATAAGGCCGCGCCCGCGTCTCGTCAAGAAAAACTGCCGTCATTCCGGGATGGTCCCAACGGGTCCGCGCAAAGCGCGGCCCGATGACAGGCTCCGGACCAGACCCGGAATTTCGAGATCCCGGGTTCGATGCTTCGCATCGCCCCGGAATGACGCGCCTCAGAGGCTCGAATTCCACGACGCCGGGATAACCCGATAGCCGTTGCCATCCTTCACGACATTGCCGAGGCCAGGGAATGGATAGTGGAAGCCCTGCACCTGCAGCTTCTCGGCGACCACCATGTCATAGACCCGGCGGCGGGTCTTCTCCGCCACATCGGCATCCTGGTCGAAGAAGGCATGCCACTCCGGATGCGCCGCGAACGGATTCGGATTGTTGGTGACATCAGACTGGATGAACACCTTGCCGTTGCCCGAGGCCAGCACATAGGAGGTGTGACCCGGCGTATGGCCCACGGTCTCCACCGCGGTCAGGCCGGGCGCAAGCTCCTTTTTCCACTCATAGGGCGTGACCTTCTTGCTCAGGCCCTTGTCGAAGATGTTGCGGTTGTTCTTGAACAGGCCAACCATGCGGTCGCCCTTGGCGTTGGCCATCTCGCCATCGTCCATCCAGAACTTCCACTCGGTGGCGGGCACCAGCACCTCGGCGTTCGGGAATGCCGGCGTGCCGTCGGCGGTGAGCAGACCATTCACATGGTCGCCATGGAAATGCGAGATCACGACCATGTCGACCGTCTTGGCGTCGAACCCGGCCGCGGCCAAATTGTCGTGGAACAGACCGTTGTTGCCCTTGCTGTTGGTCTTGGCGAGCTGGCCATTGCCGGTGTCGATCACGACCGTCTTGCCACCGGTCTGGATCACCAGCGGCGCAAAATAGATCGCCATCATGCCCGGCGGCATGAAGTTCTTCTCGAGCTCGGCCGCAACGTCCTCTTTCTTGGCGTTGGTGATGAACGAGTCCGCCAGCGGAAACACGTTCTTGCCGTCCGAGATGACGGTGACGACGGCGTCGCCGACCTTGTAGCGATAGAAGCTCGGCGCCTGCTTGTCCGCCATGGGCGCAGCCGCCTCGACTTGCGTGGATGTGATGAGCGGGGCCGCCGCAAGCGCGGCCGTTCCCAGAAGTGTGTCACGTCGCGATAAATTCATGATGCTCTCTCCCTGTAAGAAATTGGCGAGCGGCTGTCCCGCTTCTGTTTGCCGCGGCTTTTTATCAATCTTTGCGTGCCTGCGCGACAGCCAAAAGACCGGCGCGTTGACCCGTTAACCCCCGCAATGACAGGCTTATTCCATCTCCGGGGTCAAACCGCCCGCCAGAGCCATTCCATGATCTGGGCGATGACGTCGCCGAACAGCAGAAGGGCCGCCGCCCAGACCAGCGCGGAGACGAAATTGGCGATCTGGAATTGCAGATAGGGCATCTCGAAGATGCCGGCCGCGAGCGGCACCGAGGCCCGCAGCGGTCCGAAGAAGCGCCCGATGAAAATGCTCGGCACGCCCCAGCGCCGCACGAACGCCTCCCCGCGCGGCAGGATGTCGGGATAGCGCGATAGCGGCCACATCTGCGCGACCTGCTCCTTGAATTTGTAGCCGAACCAATAGGACACCCAGTCGCCGAGCGCGGCGCCGAGTCCGCCCGCCAGCCAGACCGGCCAGAAGCTGATGCCGCTCGCGCCGATCAGCGCGCCGATAGCGACCAGCGCGCCCCAGGCGGGGATCAGCAGCGAAATGAAGGCAAGCGATTTACCGAAGGCCAGCAGCAGCACGATAGGCGCGGCCCAAGCCTGATGGTCGCGCACGAAATTGGCCAGCGCGTGCGCAAATTCTTCCATTGTCCGGAGAAGTCCTTCCCGCCCCTGCTCGTCAGGCCATGACCCTTATTCGGTCTTACAGCCCGCGAACAGGTAAGCCAGCCCCTTGCGTGACTTCAAGTCACAAAGGCGGATAAGAAACGTGATCTTGCCTCTCCGATCCCCCAGCTCACACACAACCCGCGCCTGCCGCCGCGCAATTCCGCAATAAAGCACCGGGGCGAACGGCGTAAGGCGTCCTCTCTTCAAAGGATTTACTTGGCACCGGTTGGAGCTAGACCAAGCGGCCCGCAATCCCCTCCATGGACATAAGGAAAACCTGATGATCGGCTCGCTGATGATGCGCGTGAGCGTCGTGCTTCTCTTGATTGGATTGCTCTGGGGGATCGAGATGGGCATCCGGCAGGATTTCGCGCTGGCGCCCGCGCATGCTCATCTCAATCTCGTCGGCGGCGTGCTGCTGTTTGCGTTTGGCCTGTATTATCGGCTCGTCCCGAATGCCGCGGCGGGAACACTCGCAAATGTTCAGGGCTGGCTTCATATCGTGGGGGCAATCGTTTTTCCCGTCGGAATTGCCATCGTCCTGGCCAAGGGAGAAGCGCTGGTCGCGATTCCGATTATCGGCTCGCTGATCGTGCTTGCGGCGGTCGCGTTGTTTGCCGTGATCGTGTTTCGTACCTCGCGCGCCTGAGGCGTCGTCTCTCCAACGGCGCGGCGATATTGAGCGCATCAATACCACCTATTCGTTCTTAAAATTTTACACTCCCGCCGGGGTTGAATAGCGTCCCGCTCGTTTCGAGAAGGAAGCGGCATACCGCCGGTTCGATTTTCAAATTGAAAAAGGGAGTGCATTGCCATGTCGAAAAGCAACACCGCCACCAAGGATGATGGCCAATCCGGCACGCAAGCGAGCGATCAGACCGCCGCCCCGAAAAAGGACGGCCCCTCGTCCACCGACAAGGAAATTGCGGCCGGCACATTGATTGGCGGCATCAGCACAACCCTTCTGGCCGGCGTGTCCGCGTATCCGATTCTCAAGGACGTGGGGACCGGCTTGTGGAACGGCGCGCAGAAGCTCTTGGGCGACGCTGAAGACGCCGGCAAAACGATCACGAGCGCGATGAAAAAGACGTTCGACAATGCCTTCAACGCTTTGTCGGCGATAGGTCTGGATAAAGACGGTGTCGACACGGTCATGAGGGGCGTCGAGAAGCTCGGAAAGGGAGCCAAGGCCGCCGACATTGTGCCGATCATCGAGAACGCCTTGGAAGCTGCAGGAGAGAGTAACGTCTCGAAGGACCTCGTTAAGAGTGCTGCGAAGATGATGGAAGAGGCCGTGGAAGTCCTTGTCTAAGGATCGTGCGGCAGACCCGCGGTTGGCTCTCTTTAGCCCGGACTTCGTTTGAAGAGCGATCGCGCCGTCTTCCGCTCGCAAAGTAGCGAGACAACAGAATGTCCATCTTCGACAACATCAAGACGACGCTGACCGACGATCTCAAGATCGTCGAGTTGGACGCAAAGCAAATTGCCGGGGCCATGATCGGCGCGGGCGAGCAGAGCTTCTCTGCGATCCTCGACACCGTCGTTCAGAACGCCAAGGCAAGACCACTCGGCGAAGTGCTGGATGGAGCCTTCAAGATCTACCAGCACCTCCAAGCCGGGAAACAAGCCGCGACGCCCGCATCAGCGCCGGCGTCGTGAATTTCGAAACAGACGAACCATCATTCAGCAACAACACATTATCAAGGAGACATCTCATGAGTGGTATGATCGAAACCGCGGGCAAGACCCTGATCAACGACGGCAAGAACGCCGTGGGCGATATCATCAACGCCGGCGAAAATTCAGTCGAGAGCATCCTGCAGGGACTCGGGCTTTCCGGCAGCGCTCTCAACAGCACCGTCAGCAAGCTCGAGAGCCTCGGCAAGAGTGCCACGCTCGACGGCGTCGAAGCGATCCTCAAGGCGGCCGTCCCCGCGATCGCCAGCGACGTGCTCGACGTGGCGGGGCCCGCGCTGCTCGGCCTGCTGTTGGTCTAGCCATGGCATCGGCAGGACCAATCGTGCTGGCCGTCGTCGCACTCGCTGCGCTGACGGCCACCGCCCCGATGAAGACCGCAGCTCCCGAACAGGCCGCCGAGACCCTCGTGCGGGATGGCCGGATGGTCGTAGCGGACCTTGGCGACGCCGCGGTCAAGGGCATCGAAGATGTCTTGAAGGGCCTGGGGCTGACCGGCACCAATCTCGCCAAGACAGTGGGCGACTTCAAGGCGCTCCCCAGGGGCGCCAAGAAGGAGGATGTCGAGAAGGTCGTCGACAACGGACTGAAATCCGCCGGCCTGAAGGTCGGAAAGGTGGTGATGGACGCTGCGGTCGACGCCATCTTCGATCTGTTGTAACGGCGGCGACAGCCCTGTCGCGATCGTGAGATCGCGGCTGGACGCACCATATAATTGGCGGCCGAACTGAAGCGGAGAATCCGCCTCAGCCCGGCCGCCACATTTTTTGACCTATCCATGGCATAGTCAGAGCAACCGATTCGCTGGCCTCCTCCCGCACCAAACACATGAAAATCCATGCCCAAGTCCGTGAAATCGGCTGCAAAAGCCAATAACAACGACCTCTTTTCGGCGACCGAGCCGAAAGGCCGGGCGGCGCTGAAAGTGGCGGCGCGCGGCGGCGGAGATAGCGGCTATACCGCGCGCGACATCGAGGTGCTGGAAGGTCTGGAACCGGTGCGGCGGCGCCCGGGCATGTATATCGGCGGCACCGACGAAAAGGCGCTGCATCACCTGTTTGCCGAAGTCATCGACAACTCGATGGACGAGGCCTTGGCGGGCCATGCCGACTTCATCGAGGTCGAGCTCGGCGCCGACGGCTTCCTGACCGTCAACGACAACGGCCGCGGCATTCCCGTCGACCCGCATCCGAAATTTCCGAAGAAGTCCGCGCTCGAAGTCATCATGTGCACGCTGCATTCCGGCGGCAAGTTCAACTCCAAGGTCTACGAGACCTCGGGCGGCCTGCACGGCGTCGGCGTCTCCGTCGTCAACGCGCTGTCGTCGCGGCTCGAAGTGGAGGTCGCGAAGGAACAGAAACTCTATCGCATGGCGTTCGAGCGCGGCGAGCCCAAGGGCAAGCTCGAGCACCTCGGCAAGATCAACAACCGCCGCGGCACGCAGATCCGCTTCAAGCCCGATCCGGATATTTTCGGCGCGAAGGCCGCCTTCAAGCCCGACCGGCTCTTCAAGATGGCGCGCTCGAAGGCCTATTTGTTCGGCGGCGTCGAGATCCGCTGGCGCTGCGCACCCGAACTCCTGAAGGGCATCGAAAATGTGCCGGCCGAAGACACGTTCCATTTTCCCGGAGGATTGAAGGAATATCTCGGCGCGGCGATCCATGCCGATACGCTGGTGCATGCCGACATCTTCTCCGGCAAATCGGGGCGCAACGGCGCCCATGGCGCCTGCGAATGGGCGGTGGCATGGACGGCGGATGCGGACGGCTTTCTTTACTCCTACTGCAATACGGTGCCGACGCCGGACGGCGGTACGCATGAATCGGGCATTCGCAGCGCGCTTTTGCGCGGCCTGAAGGATCACGCCGAGCGCGTCAACCAGGGCAAGCGCGCCACCGGCATCACCTCCGAAGACGTGATGGTTGGAGCGGCGGTGATGCTTTCGGTCTTCGTGCGCGAGCCGGAATTCCAGGGCCAGACCAAAGATCGTCTCGCCACCGCCGAAGCCCAGCGCATCGTCGAGCAGGCCGTGAAGGACCCGTTCGATCACTGGCTGTCGGCCAATCCGGTGCAGGCCAACAAGCTGCTCGACTTCGTCATCGAGCGCGCCGAGGAACGGCTGCGCCGCCGCGCCGAGAAGGAAGTCTCGCGCAAGGCTGCGGGCAAGAAAGCCCGCCTGCCCGGCAAGCTCGCCGACTGCACGGACGCCGGCCTCGATGGCTCCGAGCTTTTCATCGTCGAGGGCGACTCGGCCGGCGGCAGCGCCAAGCAGGCGCGCGACCGCAAGACCCAGGCCGTGATGCCGCTGCGCGGCAAAATCCTCAACGTCGCGTCCGCCGGCAAGGACAAGCTGACCGCCAACACGCAGCTTGCCGATCTCATGCAGGCGATCGGTTGCGGCACGCTCGCCCATTATCGGCAGGAGGATCTGCGCTATCAGCGCATCATCATCATGACCGACGCCGACGTCGACGGCGCCCACATCGCCTCGCTCCTGATCACCTTCTTCTACCGGCAGATGCCGCGGCTGATCGACGAAGGCCATCTCTATTTGGCGGTGCCGCCGCTCTATAAACTCACGCACGGCAGCAAGAGCGTTTACGCGAAAGACGACGGGCACCGGGACGCGTTGCTGAAAAGCGAGTTTCACGCCAATGCCAAGGTGGAGATCAGCCGCTTCAAGGGGCTCGGCGAAATGATGCCGGCGCAGTTGAAGGAAACCACCATGGACCCGGCCAAGCGCACGATGCTGCGCGTGGTTCTGCTCGCCGACGATCGCGAGGGCACAGCTGATTCCGTCGAGCGGCTGATGGGCACCAAGCCGGAAGCGCGCTTCGCCTTCATCTCCGAGAAGGCCGAGTTCGCCAGCGATGAATTGCTGGACGTGTGACGCAATTCGCGCGATGACCCGCGCCGGAGCGACGGCTTGGACGAAACCGACGATCCCGTAGCCGGTGCCTCGGTTGTGCGCCTTCCGAAGAAGTCCCGGATATCACGGGATTGCGAGGGACAGCGGAACGGTCGAACGCCACCAGCCAAATTGTCGCAGGGTTCCCCGCACCTATCCTGCCACCGCCGAATTCCACTTCTTGTGTAATTTCAATGACTTGGTAATTCCACTCTTTCCCACAGCGATGGTCGTTTTCCGGTAAGTGTGCCCGTCGCGCAACAGCATTTCGGATGGAACCGCGTATAGTTCGGGGCATCGGGCTTGGGGAATCGTGGGCCCACTGAACAAAGTTGCAGCGAAACTTCTACTCTGGGGAATTAGTCATGAAAAAGATGTTGATCGCTCTGACCGCCGCGGCGGCTTTCTCTGGGTCCGCTTACGCGGCTGATTTGCCGGCCCGTATGCCGGTGAAGGCTCTTCCTCCGCCCGCTCCGGTCGTCAGCTGGACCGGCTGCTACATCGGCGGCGGCGGCGGCTACGGCATGTGGAACCAGGAAAACCGTGACTATCAGGATCCGGGTTTCCGCGGCGTGACGGTTCGCACGCAGATCACCGACACCATGACCAGCGGCGGCCGCGGCTATTTCGGCACCGTGCAGGGCGGCTGCGACTATCAGTTCGGAATGGGCGCGAGCCAGTTCGTGGTCGGCGCTTTCGCTGACGGCGACTTCGGCAACCTCCACGGCCAGAACGCCGATGGCGGCCATGGCGTCGTCGCCGACGAGAAGCTGAGCCGCTCGTGGGCAGTCGGCGGCCGCGTTGGCTGGCTGGTGTTCCCGCAACTCTTGACCTACTTCTCGGCCGGCTACACCGAAGCCCGCTTCGACCGCCAGAACTTCAACTTCCTGTTCGGACCTCCCTTCGGCGTCGCGTCTGGCGTCTACATCGACCAGCGCACCTACAATGGCTGGTTCCTGGGCGCTGGCGACGAATACGCCATCAACTTCCTGCCCGGCCTGTTCTGGAAGACCGAGTATCGGGTTGCCGAATACAACACCAGGACCAACCCCTTCCTGATTACCGCGACCGGCCTGCCGACCTTCGAATCGCAGGACTCCCACAAGTGGGTGCAGACCGTGCGCAGCGAACTGGTCTATCGCTTCAACTGGGGTGGCCCGGTGGTTGCGAAGTACTGATCCGGCCTGACGGCCAAACGACAGAAAGCCCCGGCATCGTCCGGGGCTTTTTTGTTGCCCGAGGCAGGCCTCGCGCATCAGGGTGGGTGCTACCGCACCGTCAATCTTTGTGATTGTATGCCCCGCTCGTAAAGCCCGGGGAGACGAAACCATGAAGAGCCTTGTTTCGATCGTCGCAATCGCGGTGTTGTCGCTGGTGCTATCGGCGCCCGCACAGGCCGCGCCGCCCGCGAGCGGCGTGCATCATCACCACCATCATTGGCAGCCGAGGAAGGCCCACTACGGCCACCACATGCGTGCCCATTGGAGCACCCGCTGCAAGATGTCGGGAAGCTGCTGATCCATCGGTCGAGGAGATCTAGAAACGCAGGGAGGCTCGATAATATGACGCTCACATTGAAACCCTTGCATCCCGTCTTCGCCGCCGAGGCGACGGGACTGGATTTGACGGGGCCGATCTCCCGGGCCGATGCCTGCGAGATCAATGCGGCGATGAACCGGTACGGCGTCCTGGTGTGGCGCGGCCAGCCGCTGACCGCCCAGCAACAGATTGCGTTCGCAACCTCGTTTGGCCCGCTCGACATCGGCTTGAAGCGGGTCTTCAAGCGGCCTGAGCGGCTGGAAGATGAGCGGCTGATCGATATTTCGAACGTGGGCTTGGACGGCTCGGTTCAAAAAGCGGACTCGGCGAAGAACCTGTCGAATTTCGCCAACCAGCTCTGGCACAGCGACAGCTCGTTCATGAATCCGCGCGGGGCCTATTCGATGCTGCACGCGCTGGTGACGCCGAGTTGGGGCGGCGACACCGAGTTCGCCGATTTGCGCGCCGCATACGATACGCTGGACTCGCGGACGCTTGCGACGATTGCCGAACTCAAGGCGGAACATCATTCGCTGCACACGCGCATCCTGTTGGGGGACGATGCGTACACCGATGAACAGAAGAAGCTGATTCCGCCGGCCGTCTGGCCGATCGTCGATACCCATCCGGGCTCTGGCCGCAAGGTGCTGTTTGTTGGTGTCCATGCCTGCCAGATCGTCGGCAAGAGTACCGCGGAGTCGCGGCTGTTGCTGTCCGACCTGCTCGAGCACGCCACGCAGCGCGAGCGCGTTTATACCCACAAATGGCAGGTCGGGGATCTCGTGATCTGGGACAACCGCGCCACGGTCCATCGTGGACGCCGCTTCGATCTCAACGAACGCCGCGAATTGCGCCGCACCACCGTCAATGACACGCCGGAGGCGATGCTCGCCGTAGCGTAGAGATCGCTCCGATGCGCTTGACGGCTTGCATCCTCGGCCTTGCGCTGGCGGGACTGACCGCTTGCGGCGCCCACGGCGAGACGTTTCCCACGCGGAACGTGACGATCATCGTGCCGTTCGCGGCCGGCGGCCCCACCGACGTGATCATGCGTATCCTCGGCGAGCGGCTGAGCGCGCGCTGGGGCAAGCCCGTCATCATCGAGAACCGGCCCGGCGCCGGGACCATCGTGGCGACCGCCGCGCTCGCACGCGCAGAAGCCGATGGTCACACACTGGGCGTCATCACCAATTCCTTCGCAGTCAACCCGGCGATCAAGCAGCAGCTCAATTACGACACGCTCAGGGATTTTTCCGGCGTCAGCATGGTGGTCTCGGTGCCGGTCGTGCTCGTCGCCAACCCGGCGTTCGCTCCCAACAGCATCGCCGATCTCGTCGCTCTCGCCAAAAAGACCGGCGAGCCGCTCAACTTCACCTCGCCCGGCCCGCGCACGGTCGGCCACCTCGCCGGCGCATGGCTGGAGAGCCTTGCCGGCATCAAGCTCACGCATATCGCCTATAACGGCAGCGCGCCGGCGCTGACCGATGTGATCGGCGGTCGCGTTCCGATCATGTTCGACCTCTGGAGTTCGGCAAAGCCCTACGTGACCGACGGCAGGTTGAAGCTGCTTGCGGTCGCCAGCGCGCAACGGCTGCAGGACGCGCCGCAATACCCGACGCTCTCGGAAACGTATCCGGGGTTCGACGTCAGTGCCTTTCAGGCGCTGGCCGTACCCAAAGGCGTGCCGCCGGCCCTGATCGCGCAGATCTCCGCCGACATCAACAGCGTGGTGTCGTCGCCGGAGTTCGCCGAAAAGGTCGGTCCGCTCGGCGTTTTCCCGAAAGCGACGTCGCCCGGGGAGCTCGATGCCATGATCCGCAAGGAGATCGAGCGCTGGACTGCAATCGCCAAAGCCGCGAATATCACCGTCGAATAGCAGCCCATCCGGCGGTCATCGAACGCCGGCAAAAACCACAGGGAGCACCGATGAACACGCCTCTCCGCAGCGGTATTTTCCTCGCGCCGTTTCATCCCAAGGCCGACAATCCGACGCTGGCGATGGAACGCGATTTCGAGCTGCTGCAGCACCTCGACCGCCTGAACTACAGCGAGGCGTGGATCGGCGAGCATCACTCCGGCGGGGTCGAAATCATCGCCGCGCCCGAGATGTTCATTGCAGCAGCGGCCGAGCGCACCAGGCACATCCGGCTCGGCACCGGCGTGTCGTCGCTGCCCTATCACAACCCCTTCATGCTCGCGAGCCGCATCGTCCAGCTCGATCACATGACGCGCGGGCGCGCGATGTTCGGCGTCGGCCCCGGCGCGCTGGTGTACGACGCCCGCAAGATCGGCATCGACGCCGGCGATCAGCGGCGCATGATGGATGAGGCGCTCGACGTCATCGTCGCACTGTTCAAGGGCGAGACGGTCAACAAGAAGACCGACTGGTTCAATATCTGCGACGCCAAACTGCAGCTTGCGCCCTACACCAAACCGATGATCGAGATGGCGGTCGCCAGCGCCCGCTCCCCGGTGGGCGCGCTTGCCGCGGCACGCCACGGCATCGGCATGCTCGCCATCGGTGGCGCAACGCCGACCTCGATCGCCCATCACACCGCGAACTGGAATCTCTACGAGACCGAGGCGCGCAAGGCCGGCCACGTGCCCGATCGCGCCAAGTGGCGCGTCGTGACGTTGATGCATATCGCCGAGACCCGCGAGCAGGCGAAGAAGAACGTCAAGTTCGGCCTCAAGGCATTCGCCGACTACTTCCGCGAGATCGCGACCTTCCCGATCATCCCGCCTGACGCGCCCGACGATTATGACTGGCTGGTCGAGACCGGCACCGCCTGCATCGGCACGCCCGATGACGCGATCGCCTATATCGACAAGCTGCTGAAGGGCTCGGGCGGTTTCGGCGTGATCATGGAGCTCGCCCATAACTGGGCCGATTGGGACGCCACCCGCCGCCACTACGAGCTGATGGCACGCTACGTCCACCCCCACTTCCAGAAGAGCTTTGCGCCACGCGTCGAAGCCTACGCCGCAGCCGCAACCCAGCAGAAGGAGTTCGCCAACCAGGCGGCGCAGGCCGTGCAGTCCGAGATCGACAAGCTGGCGGCGCGGCAGGCGAAGACCGGGACCTGAGCCGACGCTCACTGGCGACGTTATTTGTTATCGGCCGGCTGGAATCCACCTGCCCTGAAGACGGCAGCAGTGCTAGGGGATGATATGAACCCGATGAATGCCCTGGCGGCGTCCGGCTCCCGGCTGGTCGCGACAACTCCGGCCGCCATCAACGTGGTGTTCTGAATGTCGCCGGGAAGCGGCCCCGCAAGATCGACGCCGGGCGCGATTGATATCTCCGTGATCTGGCCGATCTGCATTTCAATGTCGCCTCGTGCAACCCCGAGGAAGACATTCTCCGGGGCGTCGCCCTCCGATCTGTCCAGCACGAGCTTCGGCTTCAAATCTTGCGTAAGGCCAAGCCGCTCGAGCATGCCGGCTGTATAAATGCCGGACGTCGAACCCGTTACCGGATCGCGATAGCCAATCGAACGGGCGGCGAGCAACGCCCGTTTGAAGGCCTCGACAGTACTGATATCGGGTTTCGGTGCGCCCTTCCGCACGGCCACGCCGAGCGAGATTCCCGCAATGTCGACGAGGCTTCCGGGTGTGACCTTGCCGCTGCCTTCAAGCTTTTGAAGCTGCGATCTGGATACGATGACCACATCCGCGGCTTCACCCTTGTCGATCCGGCCGGCAATCGCGCCAGCCGGTCCATATCCGATCGTTGCGGCGTGACCGGATGATCTCTGGAAGTCCGGAATGAGTTGGGACAGTGCCGACTTGAAGGACCCGGATGCGAGGATCCTGATGTCGGCGGCATCCGCACGCTCGCTGCGCATCGCTGCCAGCAAGGCAAAGCCAACCAGGGCGATCCTCAAATACGTCATCGAGCCTCCAGGCGTTCTCAAGGTTGGTGCAAAGCGGACTTCTTTTAGGGCATGATCCGGAGAAGTGCGAACCGCAACATCTGAAAGGCCACCGACATGATGATCGGACTAGCCATCCCGTTGCCTGCATACACCATCGACCCGGCCTTCATGGCGCGACATGCCGAACGGCTGGGCTTCGAACTCGATCTGGTATGCGGAACATCCCGCCGTACCGGTCGAGAGCGCAAGCCCGTTCCCGTCCACCGGCGGCGCCATTCCCTGGACCTATTCGCACTTCACGGACCCCTATATTGCGCTGGCCAGAGCTTCCGCAGTGACGACCAAGTTGAAGCTCGGGACCGCGATTACGCTGGTGCCCCAGCGCAATCCGTTGCTGCTTGCCAAGGAGGTCGCCGCGCTGGATCACCACAGCGGCGGCCGTTTCATTTTCGGCATCGGTACCGGGTGGCTGAAAGAGGAAGTCGAGATGTTCGGCGGCAATTTCCAGCGCCGATGGACGCAGACCCGCGAAGCGCTCGACGTGATGAAGGCGTTGTGGACACAGGATGCGGCCGAGTTTCACGGCGAGTTCTTCGATTTCCCGCCGGTGCGGTCGTATCCCAAGCCGGCGCAAAAGCCGTATCCGCCCATCCTCATCGGGGGAATGGCGAAGAACGTGCTCAAACGCATCGTCGATCACGCCGACGGCTGGCTGCCCAACCGCGTCACCCCGTCCGACCTGGAGAAAGCCCGCAAGGAGCTCGATCGGCTGGCTTCAGTCGCCGGCCGCGATCCCCGCTCGATCACCATTTCGGTTTACGGACAGGAGCCGAGGAAGGATATCGTGCGGCCTCTTTTCGATGCGGGCGCCGATCGTGTGGTCGTGCGCGGCACGCATGTCGAGACCGAAGCCGAGATGAGCGCGCAGCTGGAGCGAATGGCGGAAGCGGTGCTTTGAGAGGCGATGTTTTACTTTGCCTACCCGGCAACTACTGGCAGGGCCAGGCTTTCCGGAATGCTTCTATCGCCAAATCCTCGAGCGGCAGTTGAGTCTTTTCCGGATTGTCATTGAGATAGTTGAGAAAAATCCTGGTGGCCTGAGAGACATGCACGCCCTCCGGGATGCAGAAACTGTCTCGTTGCTCCAGTCGCCGGCCGATGAAAAGAAACGGCCTCACGAACCCCATACAGTAGAGCGCCTTTGCCCCTTCCAGGTTTGTTTTTGGCCCTTCAACCACAAACTGGCAGCTTTCCTTGATGTCGTTGCCGCTCTCGATGGTCTGAGCGAAAGAGGAGCCCAGCGTGGCAATCATGATCGACATTGCTGCTGCGATGGCTTTCATTTCGGCCTCCACGACTTCACCACGGCCTTGAACGCCTTGCCGCCTTTCCCGGTCTCATCCGCTTCCATTCAACTCGGCAACCCCGCCTTCGCGCGAATGGCCATCGACCGCTTGAGAATTGCGTTGGCGTCGGCGTAGCGGCCCTCATCCTTGTAGAGGCCGGCGAGGTTATCGAGGATATCCGCGAGGTCCGGATGATCAGGGCCGAGCGTCTTTTCGAAAGTAACCACCGACAGTTTGAAAAACCGCTCGGCATCGGCATTACGGCCCTGTCGCGCATAAACAGCGGCCAGATTGTTCTGCGCCTGCGCAATATCGGGATGGTCGGGACCGAACGCTTTCTCGTTCACGGCAATCGAGCGCTTGAGTAGCCGCTCGGAATCGGCATAACGACGCAGGTTGGTGTAGACATCGGCCAGGTTGTTCATCAAAACCGTGGCCTCCGGATCGTTCGGACCGTGCGCTTTCTGGAGAACGGCGAGCCCGCGCTTGAACAGCGGCTCGGCCAGGTCGTATCTGTTCTGACCGCAATAGAGAGCACCCAGATTGCTGATCGCCAGCACGATCTCCGGATCGTCGCGACTGCTCGTTTTCTCGCGCATGGCGATCGACCGCTTCAGCAGCGGCTCAGCCTCGGTAAATCGCCCTTCCGCGCGGTAGAGGTCGCCGAGATTATTCAGCAAGTTTGCGACTTCGGCATTTTCCGGACCGAGCGTCTTCTCCCTGATGGCCAGCGAGCGCTTGTACAGCGGCTCGGCAACGGCGTATTGACCCAGATTGTAGTGGATCGTGCCGAGGTCGTTCAGCGGCATCGCCACCATCGCATCATCGGGACCGAACTCCTTCTCGCGAATGGCCAGCAACCGCTGGGCCAGCGGAAGCGCTTCCGCGTACTTTCCGACCCGATATAGTTCCTTGGATTGCTGGTTGAGGCGGCTTGCCTCATCCTGCTCGGCGCGGGATGGCGCGACAGCTGACAGGCTCAGAGTCAGCGCGGTGACTGCAACCAGGATCGATGCTTTGATGGCCTTCACAAATGCCTCCGTCGCGGCTCCCCGCCTATACGCGCCCTTTGTGTCGTCGGAGGCCGGGGAGGTTCATGCCGGCGGGTCACCGTGCGGCAATCACGCCATGCGACCCCTTTTGGCCCCGAACGGACGTCCGAGACGAGCGCCGACATGTCCGGTTGTCAGGGTAATGGAGACATTGTCCAAAGGGTCGGCGATATCTGCAAATGACCCGAAGCCGACTAAAGGTCCAAGTGTGATTATTTCGTCACAGGCGTGGACCGCATCTTCGCATAGACTAGCCTACCAATTGTTTGATCCCCGCGATCAGGTTGCATTTTTTCGTTTGGAGATATCATGAACAAGATCGGGCTCGTTCTAATCTCGATAACAGTTGGATCAGCGTTCTCCGGCGCTGCGTTGGCCGCTGACATGGCGGTAAAGTCCCCGGTCTATAAGGCGCCCCCACCGGTTGCGGTTTACAACTGGGGTGGATTTTACGTTGGTCTCAACGGCGGTGGTGGCTCGGACCACAGCTGTTGGAACCTGACTGGAGCGAGCGCTGGTGGGGTAACAGTCTTCGCCAATCCTGCAATTCCGGAAGGGTGCAATAATGCAACCGGCGGAACGATTGGTGGCCAAATTGGCTATCGCTGGCAAGTTACCAACTGGGTCTTTGGCGTTGAGGCGCAGGGCAACTGGGCGAACTTCAGCGGCAGCAACGTCAACCCGGGGGGTAACGTGCCGGGAATACTTGTGGCAGCAAATGCCTTCAATGACGTCACCAAAGTGAATTCGTTTGGCTTGTTCACGGGTCAGGTCGGACGGGCCTTCAACAATGTTCTGATCTATTTCAAGGGCGGCGCGGCCGTCGTCAACGACAAGTACTCCTTCACGCTCACCCCTGTCGGAGCTGCGCTTGCGGTGCCGGCTGGCGTCGGCGGACAAACGTATGCGAGCGGCTCAGAGACCCGTTGGGGGGGCACCGTAGGCGCCGGCGTGGAGTTTGGCTTCGCACCGCACTGGTCGGTCGCTTTGGAATATGACCACCTCTTCATGGGTACCAAAAACGTGACACAGACTGTGCTTCCTCCTTTTGCTGCTGCTTCGCTCTTCCACAATATCAGTCAGGATATCGACATCGGCACGGTCCGCGTCAACTACACCTTTGGCGGGCCGGTGGTCGCGAAATACTGATCAGGCCCAACGGCCAAACGGCAAAGCCCCGGTATCGTCCGGGGCTTTTTTGTTGCCGAGGTAGGTCCGGTGATGGCCCATAGCGGCCACTGTCGAGCCCAGACGCAAGGTCTGCTTCCGGCAATGAAGCGGACATTGTTTCCGCCAAATCCGTAGCCGGCGAAAGTGCGGGTGCCGACGGTCACAGCCTTGATAAACTTTGGCGATTTGGGACACTATACCGACGCTGTACCGGGGATACGCAAGGCAGGAGCGCACATGAGAACGCCTCTGGCTGGATCGATCGCTTTGATCGTTGCACTCACTGTGGGCGGCATTTGCAGCGCCCAGGTTGTGGTCAAGAAAGAACCGATGGAAGGCCAGCTTAGAACCGGCGCGACGGTGCTGGTTGATGACGGCACTTGCGGGCAAGGCAAGATCAAGTTGATATCCGCAACCGGCGGCAACGGTAATGAGATCGCGGGCCTCCCGCCGCGTACCAGAACGTGCGTTCCGCGAGCCGCGTTGCGTTGACAGGCAGACGCCTCCTGAACTTGCGATGACCTGATTTGGTGAACTGGCTCAGGGGCTGACATGAAGTTGCTTTTGACCGTCCTGGCCGTATCGATCCTGATCGCCGCCGCGCACGACAGCTGTAACGCTCAGGTCGTCGTCAAGAAAGAACCGCTGGATATGCGGAACGGGTCCACGGTGCTGGTCGATGACGGCACTTGCGGAAAGGGCATGCTCAAACTCGTCACCGCCACGCATGGCAACGCCATGCCCGGCGCCCCCATGTACGCTACCAAATGTGTTCCCAGGACGAGGTGATTTCGAGGCGTCAGTTCGGAGGCGGCAATGAAAATAATGAAGGGATCGATAGCCCTGGCGCTGTTGCTCGCTTTGAGCGGCGCTTGCAATGCCCAGACGGTGGTCAAGCAGGAGCCCTTCGACGGGAAGATGGAGCCCGGACAAGTCATTTTGGTGGACGACGGCACTTGCGGGAAAGGCAAAATCAAGGAAGTGACCGGCGGCGAAATCGGCGCGATGAATCCGAGACCTCGCAGCAGAAGATGCATTCCAAAAGGCAAAATGTGACCGCAGGGTTGCCCAATCGGTTGCGGGCCAACCAAGTGTTGCCGCAACGACACGACGGGCAAAACACTTCGGCTATTCATAAATGACGCGGAATGTCCAGCCCCTCGCGCAAAAATAATCATCTTTCCGAAATAGAGAACTTATGATTTAACGAAGACATCCCGCGCTCTCCTGGAGGGGCGTTTCGCGATCGTCACAACTCGTTGGCGCGGGATGCGATGGACGCGTTGGGCCGCAAGACGTGCGGCGCAATGCGTACGGTCAAGCCGTGTGGTCCTGGCACCTCGACGCTGGTGTCAAGTTTGCGGGCGATCCGCAGGCGACGGGGGCTAACAAGCCCGACACCCCGGGGAGAGCACGGAGTAAGCCGTAAACCCATTGCGCAGGGAGTGCCGGTTCGTTTCGGCTTTACCTGTAGTGACTATGCTCGTTTGCTTTTTCAATTCGCAAACGAGGCTGCGGGTGCGGCCAGCGCCCGGCATTCCCTGCGCCCTCTCCTCTTCAAGAGGGCCGACGGTCTTGCAAACTCGGGCAAAACCATGCTGCGGGAACGCCGTCGCTTGTTCGTCATTGCGAGCGAAGATATCTCCCTCGCCGACCCGGCTGCCGCTGCTGGTATTCCGCCCAGCCGACAGCTACGTTTGGCGCGCGGCCGGGGTTTCCGCCCTCGCCTGCTTGCGACGGCAGCCAATAGCAAAAAGCCGGGCGACGGAGGAAACACGATGCGCAGGACGCTGTTGATTTTGGGACTGATCGGGCTTGCGATCGGCCTGCTCTGGATCGGTCAGGGCACGGGCGTTGTCGCCTGGCCGCGATCGAGCTTCATGATCAACGAGATCCAGTGGGCAGGCTACGGCGCCGCGCTGTCGGCGGTCGGCCTGATCCTGATCTGGCAGAGCCAGCGGCCATGACGACGAAACTGTTCGATCTCAAGGGCAGGGTCGCCGTGGTCACGGGCGGCAATGGCGGCATCGGCCTTGGCATCGCCCAGGGGCTTGCGGATGCCGGCGCCGATATCGCCGTGGTCGGGCGCAACGAGGCCAAGTCAAAAGCGGCGGCCGCAGAGTTGGCCGGGCGCGGTGTCAGGGCGATCGCCGTGGTGGCTGACGTCACCGACAAGGAGGCGGTCGCGCGCATGGTCGAGCGCGTCTCGCGCGAGCTCGGCCGCATCGATATCCTCGTCAACAATGCCGGCATCAATATCCGCAAGCCCCCACAGGCCCTCGAGCTCGAGGAATGGGCCAGCGTGATCGACACCAATCTCACCAGCGCTTTCCTGTGCTCGAAGGCGGTTCATCCCGCCATGAAGCAGGCGGGCGGCGGCAAGGTCATCAATATCGGCTCGATGATGTCGATCTTCGGCGCGAGCTTCGCGCCGGCCTATGCCGCCAGCAAGGGCGGCATCGTCCAGTTCACCCGGGCGTGCGCGTGTGCGTGGGCCGCCGACAACATCCAGGCCAATGCGATCCTGCCGGGCTGGATCGACACCGACCTCACCAAGCGCGCGCGGGTCGAGGTCAATGGCCTGCACGAGCGGGTGCTGTCGCGTACGCCGGCCGCGCGCTGGGGCGCGATCGACGACTTTGCGGGCATTGCGGTGTTCCTCGCCTCGCCCGCCTCCGACTTCGTCACGGGCGCTGCGATCCCGGTCGACGGCGGCTATTCGATTATGGCCTGAGGCGCTTCACACAAACAAAAAGCCCCGGCGCAATGCCGGGGCTTCAAGTCAGGGAGAACTTTTGAGATCAGTACTTGGCGACGACCGGGCCACCGAAGTGATAGTTCACGCCAACGCGGGCAATGTGCTCGTGGAAGCGGTAATCGGCCGCGTAGGTGGCGCCAGGCGCAACCTGGGGCGGCGAGGTGCAGATGCCAGGCGCGGTACAGGCCAGATTAACGGTCTGCTTGCCCAGATCGACGAAGAGATATTCCGCCTTGATCGACCACTTCGGCGAAATCATCCACTCGCCGCCGCCACCGACGGTGTAACCAAACCGGGTGTCGTCATACGAACCGGCATAAGTGTCAGGCGTCGTCGTAAAGGCAACTGCGCTTGCTGTTTGCACGTGGGCAAAGGCCAAACCGCCCGTCGCATACAGCAGGAAGGACGGAGCCACCAGGAAGCCGGCGCGGCCGCGGATGGTCGCGATCCAATCTTCCTTCATGGCATCGCCATGCCCCATGAAGCCACCAAGCGGTGCGGTCATGGTTTTCACGGTGATGGCCGTCTGGTTGATGCCGGTCCAGCTGATGTCGGCTTCGACACCGCCGACGAACTTGCCGCTCTGCCAGTTGTAGCCGGCCTGCCCGCCACCGATGAACCGCCCCTGGTTCAAGTTGATCGAGTCAGAGCGGATCGCGTTGACGCCGGGGGTCGGACCGAGACCGCAGGTCACGTCGGTGAGGAAACAGCCCGTCGGGTAGTCGTTGACGCGGGTGTCGTTCCATTTACCGCCGACGCTGCCGCCGATGTAGAAACCGGTCCAGGTCCAGATTGGAGCCGGCGGAGGCATAGCCTTGACAGCCATGTCTGCCGCGGATGCCGAGCCGATGCCCCCAAGCAGCATCGCCGACGCGAGTGCCCATCCAAAGCGTGTCTTCATGAAAAGCTCCCCAGTTCAACTAAATTCGAGTTCACCTGGACCCTAATCGTTTGGGGACACGCTCGCGACACGGAACTGCCTTTTCCAAGGCTCCAAGGCTCAATTTGCGGGCAAGTGTTGCAGCTCTGCAACGAATGACGGCAGCGATTTACCTCCAGGCCGGGACAGCCATGGCCATAAGCAAAATACCGGGCAATACCGGGAGTTACAGGGAAAGCGAGATTCTCCTAATTGTTGCTGCGGTTGGCGGTCCGGAAGGTCTTGATCTCGGACACGCTACCGTCCCGGTAGGTCAATTCCACCGACATGAACTGGGTGGCTGGCGGAAGTTTTTGGTAGATCATCGCGCCGTTTGGAATGGCGCTGGGATCTCTCGTGTCGCAGGGCGGCAGTTTGAGAACCTTGTCCGGGACAGCGTTGTCGATGCCGATCCGCATCTCGCGGATCGCGCAACGATACGACAGCACGTGGCTGTAATAGACCAGCAGTCCGTTGAACTCGCGGAACGACAGCCAGCTGGTCGCGGTCATGTCGAGGATCTTGCGCTGGTCGCGGATCAGCGCCGCCTCGGGGTCGAACTTGATCGGGAATGGCCCCTGCATCTCGCCCGACGCATCGATGTAACGAACCAGGATGGTCGCCGCCGGCGCGTCGGCCGCAAGCTCGATCGAGGGGTTGGGCATGCGCTTGCGGGTGCGCGGATCGAGCGTGTCGAGAAAACCCGTCTCGCGGAAATCGCCGGCTTCCCCAACGCGCCAGGAAATGCCCAGCGTCGGATCGGCGATCGAGAACACGATGGTCCAGCCGCCATTGTGGCGCGAGAACGCCGCGATCGGCGCGTTGACGGAATCGCTGGGCGGCGCCGTGCGCGGCACAGCGACCGGCGGCAGCGCAGCGACTTTCTGCGGCGCGGGTTCGGCGGGCTTCAAAGTGTCGGCCTGCGCCTTGCCTGTACCATTGAGGAAGACATTGTCGACCATCTGGTCGGTATAGGCGGGGATCTGCCGATGGCCGATCGTCTCGGCCATCTCGCTGACGAGCTTGCGGGTGTGCTGGGCGACCTCGACCAGATTTTCGCCGGGCTGCAGCAGCTCCTTGGCGAAGGTGCGCGTGAACACCGAATTGGGGCTGCTGTCATCGTTCGACAGGCGGTCGAGCGCGGTCTGCTTGTAGCCGGCGGAGAACACCGAGAACACGCCTTCGGGCAGTTGCGACATGGGCGCGAGCCCGCCGCCGCCAGCGACAGCACGCGTGCCCGAACGCTCGAACGGATTGTTGCGGCAGGCATCGAACACCAGGATCGAGGTGCGCACCTTCTTGTTCTGCAGCCGCTCGACGATGCGATCGGCGAGCACGGAAGCGTCTCGCACCAGCTCTTCCTGGCCTTCGGCCGCACCGGGCACGTCGGTCGGCAGCAGATAATTCTGGCCGGCGATCTCAAAACCGTGGCCGGCGAAGAAGAAGAACGCGGTGTCGCCGGGCCCGACCGAATTGTCGAAGGCGAGCAGCGTCTGGCTGAATTGCTGGCGGTTGAGATTTTCCGCCACCATCACGCTGAAGCCGAGCTGCTTCAGCGTATCGCCCATGGTGCGGGCGTCGTTCACCGCCTTCTGCAGTTTGGGCACGTTGCGGTAATCGTTGTTGCCGATCACCAGCGCCACGCGTTTTTCCGCATGCGCAGGCACTGTCAGCAACGACATCGCCACCGCGCACGCCAACGCAAGTTTGGAAAACAACCAGCCTTTCATGGGATGACCACCGACAGCGCCTTTAGCAATAGTCGGCCGAGCCATAGCCCCGGTTCAATCCGGAATAACCCTGCCCAGGGTCCACCTTGCGACCACCGGCTGGACGAAATTGAGGGCAAGTCCCCACAACGCGATCCGCAAATCGATGAAGCTCAATGCAATCGTCAGCAGTGTGGACGCCACCAGCAGCCCCGCACCCATCTGCTTGGCCCGCAAATGATCGCCGGGCTCGAGATTCGGCGTCAGCGCCATCATGCGCATGTTGACCAGGGCGATCAGCAGAAGATGGCCGGCATAGAGCCAGACCGCTGGCGCAAGCGATCCGTAGCGGCCGACCGCGATGGTCGTGAAGGGCACGAAGGTGATCAGCAGCAAATAGAACAGCCACGTATTGACGTAGGCGCGATTGTAATACTCGGCGCGGCTGCGGATTTCGATGCTGGCGAGCCAGCGCAGGCCGAGCACGGTGAAGCTCAGGAGGTAGGGCAGAAACTTCGGCCAGAGATTGCCGATCCCCTCCATGAGCTCGGCGGCATCGCGCGGATGAAATTCCTCGGGCAAGCGAACGTCGAGCACGAGCAGCGTCATGGCGACGCTGAAAATACCGTCATGCAAGGCGTCGAGCCGCGCTTTTGGAAACATGGCGATTCCCCCGCCATGAAGGTTGTCATTGCGGCCCCGCGATTTGAAGCCGAAATGACCGCCAGCCGGTCATTTGTACGGAAACATTAAGGTTTTTCGTGCCCTTGCCCTGTTCCAAGATTGACTTTGGCCATTTCGCCCCTATGTTCCGGCACATAGCGGGCCCGGATCGAATACAATTCCCGATTGGATCAGCCGCTGGTCAGCGTCAGTTACCGCCCCTGAGCTTCTTGAAAGCGCGCCGTTTCGGGGCCGAACGCGACCGCCTTTTACCCTCGATTCCGAAACGGCGGTGTCGACTAGAGGCTCAATGTCCTTTTCTCATCTCGGCTTGTCCGACAAGGTTCTCGCCGCTGTTGCGGCCACCGGCTACACCACCCCTACTCCCATCCAGGAACAGGCGATCCCTCACGTGCTCTCGCGCCGTGATGTCCTCGGCATCGCCCAGACCGGCACCGGCAAGACAGCGGCCTTCGTGCTGCCGATGCTCACGCTGCTGGAAAAAGGCCGTGCGCGGGCACGAATGCCGCGCACGCTCATCCTCGAGCCGACGCGCGAGCTCGCCGCGCAAGTGAAGGAAAACTTCGACCGCTACGGCGCCGGCCAGAAGCTCAACGTCGCGCTGTTGATCGGCGGCGTATCCTTCGGCGACCAGGACACCAAATTGACGCGCGGCGTCGACGTCCTGATCGCAACCCCGGGCCGGCTGCTCGACCACACAGAGCGTGGCGGCCTCCTGCTCACCGGCGTCGAACTGCTTGTCATCGACGAAGCCGACCGCATGTTGGACATGGGCTTCATCCCCGACATCGAACGCATCTGCAAGCTCGTTCCGTTCACGCGCCAGACGCTGTTCTTCACCGCGACCATGCCGCCGGAAATCCGGCGTATCACCGAGACCTTCCTGCACAATCCGCAAAAGGTGGAGGTCTCGAGACCCGCGACCACCGCCGCAGGCGTGGCGCAATTCCAGATTCCCGTCGGCCGCGAGCCGCATGAGAAACGCGATCTGCTGCGTCAGCTGTTGCGCGGCGCCAAGGACCTGCAGAACGCGATCATCTTTTGCAACCGCAAGCGCGACGTCGCCGTGGTGTACAAATCGCTGCAGAAGCACGGCTTTGCCGTTGGCGCTCTACACGGCGACATGGACCAGTCGGCGCGCACCGCGGCGCTCGACCAGTTCCGCAAGGGTGAAATCCCGCTGCTGGTTGCTTCCGACGTCGCCGCGCGCGGCCTCGATATTCCCGAAGTCAGCCACATCTTCAATTTCGACGTGCCGCATCATGCCGACGATTACGTCCACCGCATCGGCCGCACCGGACGCGCGGGCCGCACCGGCACCGCGATCTCCATCGTCACCTCGCTCGACCAGAAATCCATGGTCGCGATCGAGAAGCTGATCGGCCAGGACATCCCGCGCGCCGAGGGCGATTTCTCGGCCCCGGCCGAGTCCTCCCACGACGAACACCCGCGCAGCCATCGTGGCCGCGAAGGTTCGCGGGACGGCTCGCGCGGCGGTCGCAAGCCGCGCCGTGAACGTGAACGCGGGAATGCAAACCGCGAACGCGAGCCACAACACGCGAGGGAGCGCGAGCCACAGCACGCCAAGGAGCGCGAGCCGCAGCATGCCAAGGAGCGCGAGCCGCAGCATGCCAAGGAGCGTGAGCCGCAGCATGCAAAGGAGCGTGAGCCGCGGCAGCCCAAGGATGGACACAAGAGTGGGCCGAAGGGCGGGCGCCACCAGACTCCACAGCAGCCAGCTTCTCCCGTTCCGGGATTCGGCCGCGCCGAAGCGCCGCGCCGTGCACGCGAAGCCGACGCCGAGCCGGCGGATCATTCGCACCTTCCGGCGTTTCTGCTGCGGCCGGTTCGCGACCGCGTCGGTTAGTGATTAAGGCGACCGGAACTCATTTACCGGTCGTTCATTCTCCTGAATTACCGTGCAATGCATAATACCAGTCATTGCTAGGCGGGCGGCGCGGCCTGCTAAGGGGAATTTCCGTGGTCAAGGTCCTCGACGAACATGAACGCACGATGGCCTTCGCGGAAGTTGCGCTGGGCCAGATCAGGTCGCTTCGTCAGACCGCCATCCCCCGCAACTACGAAATCTGGTACATCTACGCGACCGGATACAACGCTCCACTCAACAAGATCATCAACGAGACGCTGGCGCGCCACGGCAAGCTGAGCGAAGCCGATCTCGAGCAGATCTACGAAACCTATCTGTCGCATCTGAAGACCACCGACCGCATCGACAAGGTCGGCGCGCGGGTGATCGGCGAGATCGACGACGTGATGCAGTTGTTGACCGACGCGCTCGGCATGTCTGCGACCTACGACGCCAATTTGAACGGCGCGAGCGAGAAGCTGTCGGCTGCCAAGAATCGCGACCAGATCAAGGCTGTGGTCGAGATGCTGGTCAAATCCACGGGCGAGATGCGCGACACCAACAAGGCGCTGGAAGAGCGTCTTACGCTGTCGAAGAACGAGATCTCCAACCTGCAGCAGAGCCTGGAGGCGATCCGCGCGGAATCGCTGACCGATCCGCTGACGGGCCTGGGAAACCGCAAATATTTCGATCGCATGATCGACATGGCGGTGCAGAACGCGCTGGCGAACGGCGAGCCGCTGTCGCTGCTGATGTTCGACATCGATCATTTCAAATCGTTCAACGATTCCTACGGCCATCTCACCGGCGACCAGGTTTTGCGCCTGGTCGGCATGTCGTTGAAGCAGACCATCAAGGGCCAGGACATCACGGCGCGCTATGGCGGCGAGGAATTCGCGGTGGTGCTGCCCAACACCGCGCTGCGCCAGGCGCTGACGGTCGCCGACCACATCCGCCGCGCCGTCATGGCGAAGGAATTGAAGAAGAAATCGACCGGCGAGATTCTGGGCCGCGTCACCATCTCGGTCGGCGTTTCCATGCTCAAGCCTGGCGACGACACCGACGCCCTGATCGAGCGCGCCGACGGCTGCCTTTATGCCGCCAAGCGTAACGGCCGCAACCGCGTGGTCTGCGAGGTCGATCCGGAATACGCCGCCGAGACCCAGAGCCAGGTGGCCTAGCGCTTTCTCGTTTTGCGCTTCGTTTTGGCCGTCGCCCCCGGGGTGGCGGCCTTTCTCTTTGCGGGCTTGTTCGCCTTCGGACGCTTTTTGACTGCCGCGCGCTGCGCCGCCCCCAGCGCCGCCCTCGCCCACCCGCTCAATTCCTCGGTGTCGTCGAACAGCCGCGCCGGCAATTGCCAGTAGGAATTGACCAGAACGGTCTTGGCGCGGGTCTGATACTGGAACGGCTTTGACCCTTCCGCCTCGAACTGCGGAATCGTCACCTCATCAGCTCGAAAATAAAGGCCGGCGCGCAGCGCCATGGCGAAATTGACGCCGTCGACGGAGATGCCGAAGCCGGAGAACATCGGCCGGATCGTCACAGGGCCGAATTCGGAAAACAGATCGATCAGGAACTCGCGGTCCATCGCCCGCGACGCTCAGACCTGCGCGGGCTTGAGCTGAACCAACTCGCCACAGCCGCAGGCCGAAATCTGGTTCGGATTGTTGAACACGAACTGCGACTGCATCCTGTCGGCCTTGTAGTCCATCTCGGTGCCGAGCAGAAACAGCACGGCCTTCGGATCGACCAGTATCTTGACGCCTTTGTCCTCGACGACCTCGTCGGTCGCGCGGATCTCGTGGGCATATTCGACCGTGTAGGACTGGCCGGCGCAGCCGCCATTCTTGACGCCGACGCGCAGCCCAACGATCTCGGAATCCGCGCGTTTAGTCAGGTCCTGAATGCGCGAGGCGGCGGCATCCGTCAGTCGCATCACTTGCGGCCGGGGGCGGCGGGGCTTGGCAGTGGGTGTTGCAGGCGTCATCTCAGTCATTTGGTCAGTTCCAGTGGCAAATCAATGCCTGTTCTTTCGAGCCTACGCGTCGTCCCCTAACGCTTCACCACATGTTGAGCACGAGGCGCGCCTCGTCGCTCATCCGGTCCGGCGACCACGCGGGCTCCCAGACCAGGTTGATATTGACGACGCCGACACCGGGAACGCTGGCGACGGCATTCTCGACCTGGGTCGGCAATTCACCGGCCGCCGGGCAATTTGGCGTCGTCAGCGTCATGGTGACGTCGACCGCGCGCTCGTCGTTGATCTCGACCTTGTAGATCAGGCCGAGCTCATAGATGTCGGCCGGAATTTCCGGGTCGAACACCGTCTTGAGCGCCGCGACGATTTCCGCGGACAGCCGCTCGGTCTCCTCCGGCGGCAGCGCCGAGGCGGTTTCCATATTGACGGTTTTGACTTCGGCGGTGTCACTCATGCGAACAATTCCCGCGCCTTGATTAGCGCCTGCGCCAACTGGTCGACTTCCTCACGCGTATTATACATCCCGAACGAGGCGCGGCAGGTCGCCGTGACGTTGAACCGCTCTAAAAGCGGCATCACGCAATGGGTCCCGGCGCGCACCGCGATGCCCTGCCGGTCGATCACAGTTGCGACGTCGTGGGGATGGGCGCCCTTCATCTCGAAGGAGATCACCGGTCCCTTGTCGCGCGCCGTCCCGATCAGCCGCAGCGAGTTGATCTCGCGCAGCCGCTCCTGGGCGTAAGCGACGAGATCGTGCTCGTGGGCGGCAATCCGCGCCTTGCCGACCGAATTGACGTAGTCGATGGCCGCTCCCAGCCCAACCGCCTCGACGATTGCGGGCGTGCCGGCCTCGAACTTGTGCGGAGGATCGCCGTAAGTGATCAAGTCCTTGGCGACCTCGCGGATCATCTCACCACCGCCATTGAAGGGCCGCATGGCGACGAGGTGCTCATGCTTGGCATAGAGCGCGCCAATGCCGGTCGGGCCGTAGACCTTGTGGCCGGTGAAGACATAGAAATCGCAATCGATATCCTGCACATCGACCGGCAGATGGACCGCGCCCTGGCTGCCGTCGACCAGCACGGGAATGCCGCGCGCATGCGCCAGCTTGGTGACCTCTTTCACCGGCACCAGCGTGCCGAGCGCGTTCGACATATGCGTGATCGCGACGAGCTTCGTGCGATCGGTCAAGAGCTTCTCAAATTCATCGATCAGGAAGTTGCCTTCGTCATCGACCGGCGCCCATTTGATCACGGCGCCATGGCGCTCCCTGAGGAAATGCCAGGGCACAATGTTGGAGTGGTGCTCCATGATCGAAATGACGATCTCGTCGCCCGCCTTGATGTTGGCCTCACCCCAGGAATAGGCGACCAGGTTGATCGCCTCCGTCGCGTTGCGGGTAAAGACGATCTCCTCGTTGCGGCGCGCGTTGAGGAATTGCGCCACCTTGGCGCGGCCGCCCTCATAGGCCTCGGTCGCGGCGTTGGCGAGATAATGCAGGCCGCGATGCACGTTGGCGTATTCGCTCTTGTAAGCCTCGGTCATGCGATCGAGCACGGCATTAGGCTTCTGCGCGGAAGCGGCGTTGTCGAGATAGACCAGCGGCTTGCCATAGACCTTCATGGCGAGCGCGGGGAAATCTTCACGCACACGGGCAACATCGTAAGCGCCGTTCTTGACCGAGGGATGCGTGCTCATGCCCGCGCCTCCAGCCAGCGCTGCGCGGTCGCCATCGCGGCCTCGCGCAGATCGTCATCGGCAATGCCTTCGATGGCTTCACCAACGAAAGCCTGGATCAACAGCGCCTGCGCTTCCTTCTCGGGCAGGCCGCGCGCGCGCAGATAGAACAACAGGCTCTCGTCCAGCGCGCCTGATGTCGCGCCGTGACCACAGGTGACGTCGTCGGCGAAAATCTCGAGCTCCGGCTTGTTGTCGGCTTCCGCTTCGTCGGACAGCAGCAGCGCGCGCGTCATCATCTTGCCGTCGGTCTTCTGCGCATGGGGACGCACGATGATGCGGCCCTGGAACACCGAATGGGCGCGGTCATCGACGACGGCGCGGAAAATCTCGCGGCTGGTGCAATGGGGCACCGCGTGGTCTACCACCAGCGTGGTGTCGCCGTGCTGAGTCCCCTTAAGCAGGTTGACGCCATTGACGTTGAGGTCCGAGGCCTCTCCTTTCAGGGTGACATAGCCAGAGAAGCGGCTGAGCGCGCCGCCACTGGTCATGTTGAAGAGATTGTACTCCGCCTTCGCACCGACGGTGAAAATCCCGGAAGAGATGTTTGCGGCATCCGCGCTGTCAGCCATCAAACGCACATGGGACAATTCCACGTCGTCGCCGATCGACAGGATCACCGCATCATTGGCCTGGTAAGCCTTCGCGCCAACGGCTGCCACGAAGCTTTCAACCAAAGTGACGCGCGCGCCCTTGCCAATGGTCACATGCGAACGCGTATAAACAGAGGCCTTCGACGCCGTCGCCGCATGGACGATCTGGATCGGGCGGGCGAGATTCGCGCCTTCGGCCACGGAAATAAGAACGCCATCAGTGGCCATCGCCGCATTCAGCGCGATCATGGCGTCGGAGGAATCGGCAGTCAGCAGATTGCCGTCGCCGCCTTCCAGCGCCTCGCGCAGTGTCTTCACGCTCATGCCGGTCTCAGCGGCATCGGACAATTCAGGCACAAAGACGCCATCCACCAGCACGAGCTTGGTCGCGCCCTTCACGCCTGATGTCTTCAATGCGGTGCGCGCGCGCTTGATGGCGTCGGCGTCGGGCGCCGGCGCGAGCGGCAACACCTCGCGCAGCAGCGCACGCAAGTCCGTGTATTTCCATTCCTCGATCCGGCGGTTGGGCAGGCCCGCGCGCTCGAAGGCTTCGAACGCCTGCCGGCGCACGTCGGCAACCTTGCCCGAACCAGGCAGGCGCTCGCCCGCGAGGGTGAATACGCTCGTCACGGCCTGTCCGGTCTCGGTTTTCGCCAAAGCAACGTTCATTACAAATCCGTTCAGGCCGCGTCCTCGAACTGGGCGTAGCCGGATTCCTCCAGCTCCAGCGCCAGCTCCTTGCCGCCGCTTTTGACGACCCGGCCCTTTGACATCACATGCACGACATCAGGGATGATGTAGTTCAGCAGGCGCTGATAGTGGGTGATCACCACCATCGCGCGATCAGGCGAGCGCAGCGCGTTGACGCCGTCGGCTGCGACCCGCAGCGCATCGATGTCGAGGCCCGAATCCATTTCGTCGAGGATGCACAGCGCCGGCTCGAACAGCGCCATCTGCAAAATCTCGTTCCGCTTCTTCTCGCCGCCGGAGAAGCCGACATTGACGCCGCGGCGGAGCATATCCTGCGGAATGTTCAGCGACTTGGCGACCTCACGGACCTTCTTCAGGAAGTCCGGCGTCGAATATTCGCTCTCGCCACGCGCCTTGCGCTGCGCGTTCAGCGCGGTGCGCAAGAAGTTCATGGTGGCAACGCCGGGAATCTCGACCGGGTACTGGAACGCCAGGAACACGCCCTTGGCGGCGCGCTCGTCCGGCGCCATCGCCAGCAAATCCTCGTCCTTGAACAGGACTTGGCCTCCCGTCACCTCATAACCGGGCTTGCCGGCGATCACATGCGACAGCGTCGACTTGCCCGATCCGTTCGGGCCCATGATTGCGTGTACCTCACCTTTGTTCACGGTGAGCGACAGGCCGTGGAGAATCTCGCGATCCTCGACACGAACTTGCAGGTTTTTCACTTCCAGTAACGGCATCATGTTTCCCAAATCTGTTGAAGCGCTAGCGAGCAGCTTCAGAAATCAACCGACCGATCCCTCGAGCGAGATCGAGATCAGCTTCTGCGCCTCGACCGCAAACTCCATCGGGAGCTGCTGCAGCACGTCCTTGACGAAGCCGTTGACGACGAGGCCGACGGCCTCCTCCTGGCTCAAGCCGCGCTGGACGCAATAGAACAGGACGTCCTCGGAAATCTTCGAGGTCGTAGCTTCGTGCTCGAAGGTCGCGGACGAATTCTTCGCCTCGATATAGGGCACGGTGTGCGCGCCGCACTTGTCGCCGATCAGGAGCAAGTCGCAGGCAGTGAAGTTGCGCGCGCCGGTCGCTTTTCGATGCGCCGTGACGAGGCCGCGATAGGTGTTCTGCGATCTACCGGCCGCAATCCCCTTGGAGATGATGCGGCTGGTCGTGTTCTTGCCGAGGTGCAGCATCTTGGTGCCGCTATCGACCTGCTGGTAACCGTTCGAGATCGCGATCGAGTAGAACTCGCCGCGGGAATTATCACCGCGCAAAATGCAGCTCGGATATTTCCAGGTGATGGCCGAGCCGGTCTCGACCTGGGTCCAGGAAATCTTCGAGTTCTTGCCGCGGCAGTCGCCGCGCTTGGTGACGAAATTGTAGATGCCGCCCTTGCCCTCGGAATTGCCGGGGTACCAGTTCTGCACCGTCGAATATTTGATCTCGGCATCGTCGAGCGTGACAAGCTCGACCACCGCGGCATGCAGCTGGTTCTCGTCGCGCTGCGGCGCGGTGCAGCCTTCGAGATAGCTGACGTAGGAGCCCTTGTCGGCGATGATCAGTGTGCGCTCGAACTGGCCGGTGTTGCGCTCGTTGATCCTAAAGTAAGTCGACAGCTCCATCGGGCAGCGCACGCCCGCAGGCACGTAGACGAACGAGCCGTCGGAGAATACCGCCGAGTTCAGCGTCGCGAAGTAATTGTCCGAGGTCGGCACGACCGAGCCGAGATATTTCTTCACGAGTTCAGGATGCTCGCGGATCGCTTCCGAGATCGGCATGAAGATCACGCCGGCCTGCTTGAGCTCTTTCTGGAAGGTCGTGGCAACCGACACCGAGTCGAACACGGCATCGACCGCGATCTTGCTGCGCGGTTGCGCTGTTTCGCCCTCGCCGACAGGCGCAACCACGCCTTCGAGCACCGCGACTTCGCGCAGCGGAATGCCGAGCTTCTCGTAGGTCTTCAGGATCTCGGGATCGATCTCGTCGAGCGAGCCGATCTGCTTCTTCGGCTTCGGCGCGGAATAGTAATACAGGTCCTGGTAATCGATCTTGGGATAGTGGACGCGGGCCCAGGTCGGTTCCGTCATGGTCAGCCAGCGGCGATAGGCTTCCAACCGCCACTCCAGCATCCAGGCCGGCTCGTTCTTCTTGGCCGAGATGAAACGGACCGTATCTTCCGACAGGCCCTTCGGAGCCTTATCGGATTCGATCAACGTCTCGAACCCATATCGGTATTGGTCGACGTCGATCCGCCTGACGCGGTCGACCGTCTCTTGGACGGCTGGCATTCACTTCCTCCGCTCGCGGTTTCAAGGACCGCGGTGGAACAGTTCCAACATGTACTGCGATGCATCGAAGAAACAGGCTTAGAACCGTTCAAGCCGTGTTTCTTTCCTCCCTAAGTAAGGCATCGGAGAGCTTTCGCCAAGCCTCCAGGGCTCGATCAATGTCTGTCTCAGACGTGGACCAGCCCAGACTGAGCCGCACCGCTCCCTGCGCGATTTTTGGGCCGAATCCCATGGCTTCCAGCACGTGGGAGGGCTGGACCTTGCCGGAGGAACAGGCCGAGCCGGAGGATACGGCCATACCGGCGAGATCGAAGCCGATGACGGCGGTTTCAGCCCGCAGGCCGGGCACGGTGAACAGCGTGGTGTTGGCTATCCGGGGAACCTTCTCCGAGAAAATGATAGTCCCGGAGGTCTGCTTCAGGCCATGCTCCAGCCGGTTCCGGAGGGCCTCCAAGTGGGCTGTGTCCGCCTCAACGGCGACCGCCGCGCCAAAGCCTGAGATCCCCACGACATTCTCGGTGCCGGCGCGATGCCCCCGCTCCTGTCCTCCGCCGCGCAGCAGAGGTTCCACCCCGTCGATGCCGTCGGCTGTAACCAACGCGCCGATGCCCTTGGGGCCGCCGATCTTGTGTGCAGACAGCGACACGAGATCGGCACCCAATTGATTGATATCGAAAGCTATTTTCCCGAGCGCCTGGATCGCGTCGACATGCAGCACAACGCCGGCGGAATGGACGATCTCCGCCGCAGCGGCGATCGGCTGGACGGCACCGGTTTCGTTGTTGGCGGCCATGATGGACACCAGCGCCGGAGGACCGTCCGCGACGGCCCGGCGAAGCTGATCCAGATCGATCAGGCCATCTGGCGTGACGCCGATCCGGCTCACCAACTCCGGCGGAAACCGCCCACCCATGAACACCGAGGCATGCTCGATCGCCGAGACCAATAACCGCTGAGCCGGCTGTCCTCCGGCCCGCCTCACACCGGGCACCAGCGCCAGTGCGTTGGCCTCGGTCCCTCCCGACGTGAAGGTGACATTGCGGGGATGCGCACCAACCGCCGCGGCCACGGCAGCACGCGCATCCTCGACCAAGCGCCGCGCCTGCCGGCCCTCGGCATGGACCGAGGACGGGTTGCCAGCGAGTTCCCATGCTTGCGCCATCGCTGCTTTCGCCTCGGGGCGCAGCGGTGTTGTCGCGTTCCAGTCGAGATAAACCCTCTCAGTCATTGAGTACCATAATACCCCGATAGCCGAACGCTAACGATAGCCGGGCTACGGCTTGTCTGCCCGCCAAATGGCGCTTCTCTCGCACGCACGCAATCATATGGCTAACGCATCGCGCGCGTGCGGGGTGTTCAAGATGCTTGCTTTTTGCCCCTCGCCCCATGTTAGAACGCGCCCACAATTCACCGAGCGCATTCAGCGCAAAGCCAACCGCACCATTCACTAGTTTGTCGACTGAACCTTCAGGTCGCGCTGGCACATAAATCCGTCAACAGAGATCAACTGATGCCTGAAGTCATTTTCACCGGTCCCGCAGGCCGTCTTGAAGGCCGCTACCATCCGGCGAAACAAAAGAACGCACCGATTGCGATGATCCTGCATCCGCATCCGCAATTCCACGGCACGATGAATCACCAGATCGTTTATCAGTGCTACTACGCCTTCGCGCATCGCGGTTTCTCGGTGCTGCGCTTCAATTTCCGCGGCGTCGGCCGCAGCCAGGGCGCGTTCGATCACGGCACCGGCGAATTGTCGGACGCGGCAAGCGCGCTCGACTGGGCGCAGACCATCAATCCCGAAGCGCGCGCCTGCTGGGTCGCCGGCTTCTCCTTCGGCGCCTGGATCGGCATGCAGCTTTTGATGCGCCGGCCCGAGGTCGAAGGTTTCATCTCGATCGCGCCGCCCGCCAATCTCTACGACTTCTCCTTCCTCGCGCCCTGCCCCTCCTCGGGCCTGATCGTGCATGGCGAAAGGGATGCGGTGGTGCCGCCGAAAGATGTCAACACGCTGGTCGAGAAGCTGAAGACGCAGAAGGGCATCGTGATCGACCAGCAGGTCATCCCCGGCGCCAACCACTTCTTCGACGGCAAGCTCGAGCCGCTGATGGAAACCATCACGGCCTATCTCGACATGCGGCTCGCCAACGTCAGGTAGCGCATGATCCGGAAAAGTGTGCAGCGGTTTTCCGAAAAGATCATGCGCCAAACAAAGAGCTAGCCGTGGGATCGTTCGTAGCACTCCTGCGGGCGGTCAATGTCGGCGGCACCGGCAAATTGCCGATGAGCGAGCTCAAGGCGATCTGCGAGACGCTCGGCTTCACCTCTGTCCGCACCTATATCGCCAGCGGCAATGTCGTGTTCGCAAGCCGCAAGTCGGAGCGCGCGATCAAGCGTGATCTCGAGAAGGCGCTTGCGGCCTATGCCGGCAAGGCGGTCGGCGTCATGGTCCGCAGCGCCGCCGAGATGGCGCAGGTCGCAGCCGACAATCCCTTTCCAAAACTCGCGCCCAACCGGACCATGGCGATCTTTCTCGATGGGAAACCGCCGAAAGACACGCTCGCGGCCGTGCGCGGGCAAAAAGACGAAAAGATCAAGCTCGGAATGCGCGAGATCTACGTCCATTACGGCGAGGGGATGGGGACATCAAAGCTCGTCATTCCCGCTGCGAAGGCCGGCACCGCACGCAACATGAATACGGTCGCGGTGCTCGCGAAGATGGCGGCCGAGATCTGATCAGGCGGCGAGTTTCGCCTGAAGCTGCGAGATGTACGACCGCCGACGATCGAGGAAATCGCGCAGCAGCGCCCGATAATCAGAGCTGACAGCCGATTTGACTGACGGCCGCGATGCGAGCGCGGTACGCCAGCGTTCAAGCTTCGGCTTGCCCGCGAGAATGCCGAAGTCGCCGATCTCGTCGAAGACGTCGAAATAGCGGAACACCGGGCCGAACACGGCATCGACCAGCGAGAAGTTTTCGCCATCGAACCATGGCGTAGCCGCAAGGCGCGCCTCCAGCCGCGCAAAGCGTGTTTCGAGCTGCGCCGCCTTGGCCTTGAAGGCTGCCTCGTCGGGCGCCGAATAAAATCCGGCGATGTCATTGAGCACCGCTGATCCGAATTCGATCCAGGAGCGGTGCTCGGCGCGCACGAGCGCGTCAGCCGGATGCAACGCCTTGGCTTGCGTCTCTTCCAGATATTCCAGGATGACAGCGGATTCGAAAATGGCGTGATCGCCGACCACGAGCACCGGTGTCTTGCCGAGCGGGGAAATCTTCAGGAACCAGTCCGGCTTGTTGGTGAGATCGATGTCGATCCGCTCGAACGGGACGCCCTTCTCGGTCAGCGCGATCACCGCGCGCTGCACATAAGGGCAAAGTTTGTGGCTGATGAGTTTAAGGGCTGCGGCCATGGCGTTTCTCGACAGTTATATGCATCTGCATTTAAATTAGATGCAGATGCATGAACTGTCAAGGCTTGATGTCAGGGCCTGGCGATCACCCCGCCCGTCATCGGCATCGGCACCCCCGTCGTGGCGGGGTAGCTGAGCGGCAGGCCTTTGAGCCCGCGCGCGGCCAGGAAGCCGAAGGCCTGGGCCTCGATGGCGTCAGACGCCCAGCCGAGCACCTCCGCCGCCTCGACGGTCGCGGGCTGGAGCCGCTCGCGCAGATTCCGGATCATGGTCAGGTTGCGCGCACCGCCGCCGCAAATGATCCAGCTCTTCGGGACCTTCGGCAACAGCGGCACGATCCGGGCGATCGCAGCCGCCGTGAATGCGGTCAGGGTCGCCGCACCGTCGGCCGGCGGCACGTCGGCGAGCCTGAGCGCGCCGAAATCGTTGCGGTCGAGTGATTTCGGCGGCGGCTTGGCGAAGAACGGCAATTCCAGCGCGCGCTTGATCCAGGCCTCGTCCGCATGACCCTGCGCGGCGAACCTGCCCTCGCAGTCGAACGGCGAGTGCATGGTGCGGAACATGAAATCGTCGAGCAGCGCATTGCCGGGACCGGTGTCGCAGGCGATCAACGTGTCCGACCCGTCGATATAGGTGATGTTGGCGACGCCGCCGATATTGACCACCACGATCGGCCCCTCGCGCTCAAGGGATTGCGTCAGCGCGCGATGATAGACCGGCACGAAGGGTGCGCCCTGCCCGCCGGCCTCGACGTCGGCGGCGCGGAAATCATGCATGACGGGGATGTGGATCGCCTTGGCCAGCGCGGCCGCGTCGCCGATCTGCACCGTCATCTTCTTTTCGGGCCGGTGCAGCACGGTCTGGCCGTGGAAGCCGACAATGTCGATGTCCTCCGGCGTGATGCGATTATGCGAGATGAAAGCGGCGACGGCTTCGGCATGCGCCTTCGTCACGGCCTCCTTGGCCTCGCGCAAAATGCCGGGCCGCGCGTCGCGCTGCGGCAGGTGCACGGCCTCGGTCAACGCCTGGCGCAGCAGGCCTTTCTCGCGCTCGGTATAGGGCCGATAGCCCGACGGGCCGAATTTCCGCACGGTGCGGCCATCGGTTTCGATCATGGCAAGATCGACCCCGTCGAGCGAGGTGCCGCTCATCAGACCGAGTGTCGTTAGCATCATCGCCGTGAAAGCCTTGGCGACGCCCTGCCCTGGACGTCAAAATGAGTTCCCGCGCTTGTGCCAAACGGGCACATCTTATAATGCCACATCGCGCGGACGAGCGGCAGCGGTTTATGGCGAGTTCCCGGCATTGCTTGGAAACACCGTAAAAGAATACGAATAATCAGAGTCACCGACACATGAGCGCATTTAAGTCTGATTTTCTCAATGTGCTGAAAGAGCGCGGCTTCATCCATCAGGCCTCCGATGTCGAGGGCCTGGACGCGCTTGCCGCCAAGGGTCAGGCCACCGCTTATGTCGGGTACGACTGCACCGCGCCATCGCTGCATATCGGCAACTTCCTGACCATGATGATGCTGTACTGGCTGCAGCAGAGCGGCAACAAGCCGATCACGCTGATGGGCGGCGGCACCACGATGGTCGGCGATCCCTCGGGCAAGGATGAGACGCGCGCGATTCGCAGCGTCGCCGAGATCGAGGCCAACAAGGCCAGCATCCGCGGCGTGTTCGCCAAGGTGCTGCGGTTCGGCGACGGCGCGAGCGATGCCATCATGCTCGACAATGCCGAGTGGCTGACGAAATTGAACTGGATCGAGATGCTGCGCGACGTCGGCAAGCATTTTTCGGTCAACCGCATGCTGAGTATGGACTCAGTGCGGCTCCGGCTCGAGCGCGAGCAGGAGATGAGCTTCATCGAGTTCAACTACATGGTCTGCCAGGCCTATGACTTCGTCGAGCTCGCCAAGCGCACCGGTTGCCGCTTGCAGATGGGCGGCTCGGACCAGTGGGGCAACATCATCATGGGCGTCGATCTCGGCCGCCGCATGGGCACGCCGCAGCTCTATGCGCTGACGACGCCGCTGCTGACAACCGCCTCCGGCGAGAAGATGGGCAAGACCGCCAAAGGCGCGGTCTGGCTCAACGCCGAGCAGTTTTCGCCCTACGATTTCTGGCAATACTGGCGCAACACCGAGGATGCCGACGTCGCCAAATTCCTCAAACTGTTCACGACGCTGCCGCTGGGCGAGATCGAGAAGCTCTCGGCCTTGCAGGGCGCGGAGATCAACGAGGCCAAGAAGGCGCTGGCCGATGCCGCCACCACCTTGCTGCATGGGGCCGACGCCGCACGGCAGGCCGCGGAGACCGCGCGACAGACTTTTGAAGAAGGCGCGATCTCGCAAAACCTGCCGACCGTGGAAATTCCGCGCAGCGAACTTGAAGCGGGCCTTGGTGTGCTCACCGCCTTCGTCAAGGCGAAACTCGTCGCCTCCAACGGCGAGGCGCGCCGTCACATCAAGGGCGGCGGCCTGCGCGTCAATGACGCTGCCGTCACCGACGAGAAGATGACGCTGTCGCCGGCGAATCTCACGCCCGAAGGCGTCATCAAGCTGTCGCTCGGCAGGAAGAACCACGTCCTGCTCAGGCCTGCATAGGCGCATTCGCTTTTGACGCTTGCGCGCCAACGCTGAAACGCGCTCCCTGCCCACGATGGATCAAACGACGCCGCGCGAACGGACTCTTCCGGCCAGGCCGGCGCGCATGGCCATGGGCGTGCTGGCGCTGTGCTTTGCGCTGTCGGTGCTCGGGCGCGGGCTCGGCGAAAGCTTCACTGTGTTCCTCAAGCCGATCTCGGAGGATTTCGGCTGGGACCGCGCACAGGTCGTCTCGGTCTATTCGCTGACCTGGCTGGTGAGCGGCCTCACCGCGCCTTTGGTCGGCCGCGTGTTCGACCGTTCCGGTCCGCGCGTCGTCTACGCGCTCGGCATCTTCTTCCTCGGTGCGGCCTTCCTCGGCGCGTCGCATGCGCAATCGCTCTGGCAGTTCCAGGCAAGCATCGGGCTCTGTGTCGGCTTCGGCATCGCGCTGATCGGCAATGTCCCGAACTCGATCCTGCTCGGACGCTGGTTCGGTCCGCGCCTGCCAACTGCGATGGCGGTGGTCTATTCCGCGATGGGTGGCGGCGTGCTGGTGCTGCTGCCGGCCTCGCAACTCCTGATCGAGCATGTCGGCTGGCGCGGCGCCTATCAGTTGTTCGGCGTGATCGCGGTCTGCCTGTTGATACCCGTCGTGTTTTTGCCGTGGGGACGCCTTGCCGCCGGCGCGCCTCATGTCGTGAAGAGGAGCGACTCTGATTTGGCCGACGAAGGCTGGACCCTGGTGAGCGCGATGCGCCATCACGCCTTCTGGGCGCTGTTCGCAACCTTCTTCTTCACCGCCGTGGGCATGTATGCGATCGCAGCCCAAATCGTCGCATATCTGATCGACGCCGGCTTTTCGCCGATGCAGGCCGCGACCGCCTGGGGATTTTCAGGCGTTGTGCTGCTGTTCGGCATGGTCGGCGTCTCCCAACTCGACAGCATCATCGGCCGGAGGCCATCGGTATTGATCTCCTACGCGATCTCGATCGTGGGGATCATCCTGTTGTGGCTATTGCAATACGATCCGAGCTACTGGCTCCTGACCGCATTCGTCATCACCTTCGGCAGCATGATCGGATCGCGCGGCCCGCTGTTGTCGGCGACCGCGATGAAGATCTTTCGCGGCGAGCGGGTCGGCACCATCTTCGGCACGATCTCGATCGGCAGCGGGCTTGGCTCCGCGCTCGGATCATGGAGCGGCGGTCTGCTGCACGACTGGAGCCACAGCTACAATCCGGTGTTCGCGTTCTCGCTGGTCATGGTCGTGCTCGGGATGATCCCGTTCCTGATGGTGCCGGCACTCAGACGCTAATTATTCGGCGGGAACTCGACCGGGTTGCTCTGCTTGCCGGTGTTGAACTCGAAGATCTTGCGCAGCACGCCCGGCGCCATCGCCGAGATCGGGTTGACGCGCAGCACCGGCGCGCCCGGCGTTCCAACGATTTCATAGGTCACGCCGATCAGGCCTTCATTGCTGCCGCCGCCGAGGAACAGGCCGACGATCGGAATCTGGCCGAACATGTTGTTCAGCCCGTACATCGGCACGAAGGTGCCGCTCATGCGCACGGAGTTGCCGGGATAATCGATGCTGCCTTCCATCGTGGCGCCGATGATCGGCCCCTTCACCACGCCTTCGCGGATGGTGAGCTGACCGTTCTGGCGCGTGAACTCCGCGCGCAACGCCGAGAACTGCACCACGCCGCCGGTCTGCGCGCCACCGCCCTGCGCTGGGCCGCCGGCCGCGATGCGATCGAGCGAGGCCTCGCCCTTCACCTGGAAATCCCTGACATTGATCAGGCCTTCCTTGGAGCCGGGATCGGACGTCGGCGGCTCCATCGCCAGCGTAAGCTGGCCGCCGACCATCTTGGAATAGGTGTCGGTGAAGCGGAAGAACGAGCCGGCGTCGTTGGTCTGCAGCACGATGATATCGCGGCCGCTACCGGCCTGGCCGCGGCTGTGCATCTCCGCGGTCACCGGCGTGTCCTTGCCGATCTTGCCGTTCAGCGTGAAGGTCCGGAACGTTCCGCCGCGGCGCGAGAACTTGCAGTCGACGCTACGCATCGCTTCGCCAGACGAACCGGCGACCGCGCCCATCTTCAGATCGACGTCGACGTCGATATTCTTGGTCTTGCTCTTGCTGTCGTCCTTGCCCGATGAGCCCGAGATCGCCGATTTAAGGAAACCGCGGCCGTCGAACACTTCGCCGCGCATGGTCACCTTGACCACGCCGTCGGCGCCGCGTTCGGCGCGGAGCGAAGCCTTGTCGCCGTCCGACGGCGAATAGGTCGGGAAGTTCGCGTTCAACAGGTCGCCGTTCTGGTCGACTTCGAGCGAACCCCTGATCGAGACGCCGCCTCCTTCGACGACGATGTCCTCGAAGCGGGTCGACTGCGCCTTCGGCACCACGTTGAAGGTGGCCTTGCCGGATTTGCCGGGCACCTTGACCCAGCCGGGCAGGATGTTGTCGAGCTTGAGCTGGGTCAGATCGGCCTCGATGCCCATCTTGGTGTCGCGGTCGCCCATCTTGCCGGTGAGCTTGATCGGAATCGCGCCCGATACCGCCGGACCGAGATCGATCCCGAGCTTGGCCCGGCTCGCGTCGTCAAGCGTTGCCTGCAGCTTGACGTCGGCGTCGCCTTCGGCGGGCTTGCGATAGTCGAGGCTCGCCGCCTGGCCGCTGATCTTGACGTCGCCCTTGACCTGATAGCCCTGATTGTTGGCGATGACCTTCAGCGTGTTGGCCTCGAGCTTCTGGCTCATCACCAGCTTGTCGGCGGAGAATCCGTTGAGATCGGCGGTCACGCTGTAGGTCGTGTTGTCCTTGGTCAGTTCGCCAACGACCGGCATGCCCATGTTGATGACGGCCGAGAACGTGCCCTTGCTGGTGTTGGGATCGATCGGCGTTGCAGACACGTTGCTGAGACGGTCGGCGGCGAGCACTTCTGCGGCCGCCGGCACCGGTCCGTCGATCTTCAGCTTGACCCGCGACGGCGGCGGCTTGGTATGCAAGTCCGGCACTTCGAACGTGAAGTCGGAGATGTTGAGCTTGCGGCCGGACGGCGTATCAGCCAGTCCCGCGCCTATGGTCACGGTTGCCGTTTTGCCCGTGACATGCGCTTTCAGGTCGGCGTCGTGCACCGACGGCAGACCGTCCACCGGACGCACCGCGACGCCGCTCGCCACGATGTTGACGGCAAGGCCGTCATCCGGGATCGGCGGTCCCTTGCGCGGCAGATTCTTCACCAGCGTGTTGACGCCGACCTCGATGCGCTGAAGCGTGCCGCGCTCGATTCTCTCGATCACCCACTCGCGCACTTCCGGCACGATGATCGTCGGCCAAATCCGCTTCAGGTTGGATGCCGACATCGGTGTCCCGGCAAGACCAAGCCGCAACAGCGGCTCGCCGGAATAGTCGATGCTGCCGGTGCCGGCGACGCCGACCTCGCCATTGCTGATATCGGCCTGGGTCAACAGCACCTGCTTGTGATCGGTGTCGAAGCGGAAGCCGATCGAAATGCGGTTGAAGATCAGCGGCGGCTCCTTGTCGATGCCAGCCAGCACGATGGTGCCGCCGGAGAGCCCGAGCTGCCAGCTGTTGACGCTGCCATTGGGCGGCTCGAGATGCGCCAGTAGCGTGAGGCGGTTGGCGCCGGAGATGATCTTGAAGGGCGCGACCAGCACGCGCCGCCCGGCATCCCATTCGACGCTCATGTCCGCCGAATCGATCGCCATCGGATAGTCGGGCGTATCGGTATCGATGATGTGGCCGGCGCCGACATTGATCTTGCCCCGCAGATAGGTCGGCACGCCGTCGCGCCCAAGCTCGCCTTTCAATTCGCCGGTGAGCGGAACGTCGGTGGTGTAGGTCACGTCCTTCAGGCGCAGCGCCAGCAGGATGTTGTTGGTCGGAACGTTGCTGGCGCGGACGTCGACGGCGCGCACGCCGTTTTCGGGCGCGCCGACGGTGACGCGCACCGACCAGGGATGCGTCCCCTCCTCGCCAAGGCTGAGCGCCACGCCGCCGCCGCTCGGCCGGCGCAGGCTGAGATTGATGTTCTCGAAATTCCACTTGTTGCCGCGCTGCTGGTCGTCGACGACGAGCACGCCGTTCTTCAAGCCGATCTCGTTGAGGTTTTGCCCATCGAGGCCGGTGAGGCTCAAACTGTCGAGCCAGTCGAGGCCGGCGAGCAGGCCGCCCGGCGCCGGGGTCGAGCCCGCGGACGGAGGCGGAGTGATCGGCAGCACCACCGAAGGCGCGAGCTGCGGTGCTGGCTGATTCTGATTTGCGACCAGGCCCGCCGCACGCTTGGAGGCGACGCCGGTGGCGAGCGGTTTTGTGGTGTCGCCGGTCGACACCGTAACATAGCCGTCGGGCGTGATGCGCACCGACAATTCGGCATCCACCAGATTGAGGCTTTCGGCACGCAGCCGCCCCATCAACAGTGCAACGCCGGACAGCCTGACCTCGGCCTTGGGCGCGGTCGCCACCACCGCGCGGTCGCGGTCGCGCACGATGATGTCGCGGATGCGCACTGCGATCCTGATCCGGCCCGCCCGCTCGATCTGGGTGCCGCCGATCTCGACCGTGTTGCCGTGACCGATATTGTCCTCGATCGCGGCCGCAAGCCATGGCGTCGCCATGTCGAGATTGATCGGACCGGCGCCAAGCCGCCACCACAGGCCGAAGAACGAGACGCCGAAGATCAGCGCAAGCGCGGCGGCAACGATTGCCAGCCTGCGGACCCAACGCTCGCCCGCAAGCCAGCGCTGCAGGCCGGACAGCCGATCGCCGATGCGATGAATGCCGGAAGAGGATCGCGACAACAGCCGCCGCGTGCGATGGGCGGCCGCCTCGTCATGAATCGCCGTCCCAATCCGTGTCGTCCCATTCGGCCTGATTGCGCGGATCGGTCGCCCGGTACGATGCCTGCTGACGGGGCGCCTGGGCCTGCGATTGCCTCGCCAAAGCCTCGCGAAGCCGGCGCTCGTCGAGCGACGCTTCGCCGCCGCGATCCCGCCCGTCCGCCGATTGCGGACGCCCCTGTGGCGGCATCGCTGCCAGTCCTGGGTTGGGCCTGTTGCTCGTCATCGGGCGCGACTGCTCATTCAACGAGGGTACAGGCTGGACGTCGATTTGCTTGTAACCATATTCCGGCGCCGTCAAACTTGCCCAGCCGCCGGACCGAATCCGGCCTGCCGGACGGGACCCGCAATAGCCCAATGATTGAGCCGCCGAAAGCGTCGAAAGGAAGGCGTATGTCCAAGAAAACGCGCAAGAAATCCCCCAAAACCGGGTCCAAGGCCAAATCCTCGGCAAAACCCGCGGCGACCAAAGCGAGGCCCCCAAAAGCCCGCCCCGCGACGGTCAGCAAAACACGCAAATCGGCAGCTTCCGGACCTTCGCACAAGGCCGCATCGAAAATGTTAAAATCATCGGACGCCGCGCCGCCGAAAGCAGCAGGCGGCAAGGGCTCGGCTGTGGATAAATCTCCTGCGCTGGCCGAAGGTGCCAAGGCACCGGGCTTCCGCCTGCCTCGCGACGGCGGCGATAGTGTCGCGCTTTCAGACTTTTCCGGCAAGAAGCTGGTGCTGTTCTTCTACCCCAGGGCCGATACGCCAGGTTGTACCCGTGAGGCCATCGACTTCACGCGGTTGGCGCGTGATTTCACCGCAAGCGGAACGGCGGTGCTGGGCGTTTCGGCTGACACGCAGAAGGCGCAGGAATCGTTCCGCGACAAGCACAAGCTTTCGGTCCCTCTGATTTCCGATGAGAAGCATCAGATGCTGGAGGCGTACGGCGCGTGGGGCGAAAAATCGATGTATGGCAGGACCTTCCTCGGGATTATTCGCACCACGGTTTTGGTCGGGAACGATGGCCGGGTGGCCAAGGTGTGGCGCCACGTCAAGGTCGATGGCCATGCCGACCAGGTGCTTGAGGCGGCTCGTTCTCTCTGATCCCCGACCGGTTCCGTTCGCGAAAAATTAACCATGACGGCCCCAGATTGCTCGCGCAATTTGGGCCGTACGGAACCGTTGATCCGACCGGCGCGGGAGTGCCGATGTCGCATCGTTCCGGTCATTATTCCGAGTACCCCCAGCACCATCCCCATGACCACGGCCGTCCGCTGACGCGCCGTGCCGCGGCCTATCAGACGCCGGCTACGGCGGTGGCCGCATCGCAATCCGGCTACACCATCGTTCACGCCGGCAAGCAGGTCCGCTTCGGCCCCGTCGCATTCTGGATCGTGGTCGGCACGGTGACCTTGCTCGGCATGTGGTCGGCTGCGACCGCCACCTATTTCGCCTTCCGCGACGACGTGCTGACGCGGCTGATCGCGCGTCAGGCCGAGATGCAATACGCCTATGAGGATCGCATCTCGGAGCTGCGCGCCAAGGTCGATCGCACCACCAGCCGCCAGTTGCTCGATCAGGAGCAGTTCGACCAGAAGCTCGAGCAGATCATGAAGCGGCAGACCGCGCTGGAATCGCGCGCCACCGCGCTCGGCGCCATGCCCGACGTCACCGGCTCGATCCGGCCCCCTGCCCGCGGCGCCACCGCGAGCGAGCCCGCATCTGGCGTGCCGAAGCCGAACCCGATCAGCGACACCGTGATCTTCGTGGCGCCGCCGGATCGCGAGGCGCGGCTGGAATCGCGCGCGCCTGTGGTGGCGAGCCGGCCGCAGAATCAATTCGCCAAGATCCAGGGCGTCGACAATGTCCTGGGCCGGCTGCAGACATCGCTGGATCAGGTCGAAGGCCGCCAGATGGCGGCGCTCAATTCAGTCGAGGACAGCATCGAGTCGCGGCTGCGCCGGATGCGCGGCGTGATCGGCGATCTCGGCCTCGACATGGCGCAGCTTGAAGCCGCAACGCCGCGCGCGCCGATGGGCGGGCCGTTCGTTCCCGTGAAATTGTCTGCCGATGCGAGCGCCTTCGATCGCCAGCTCTATCGCATCAACATCAACCGCGCCCAGATGGACCGGCTGAGCCGCACGCTGGCGCTGGTGCCCTATCGCAAGCCGGTCATCGGCGAAGTCGAATTCACCTCCGGCTTCGGCGTGCGCAGCGATCCCTTCCTCGGCCGCCCCGCCATGCATACCGGCCTCGATTTCCGCGCCCAGACCGGCGATCCCGTCCGGGTCACCGCCAACGGCAAGGTGATCTCGGCAGGATGGTCGGGCGGCTACGGTCGCATGGTCGAAGTCGATCACGGCAACGGGCTGTCGACGCGCTACGGCCATCTCTCCGAGATCGGCGTGAAGGTCGGCGAGATCGTCAGAGATCGGACAGGTGATCGGCGAGGTCGGCTCGACCGGCCGCTCCACCGGTCCGCATCTGCATTATGAAACGCGGATCGACGGCGAAGCCGTCGACCCCCAGAAGTTCCTGCGCGCCGGCGTGCGGCTTAGCGCGGGCTAGAAATCCGTCAACGCAGCCCTCATGCTGGAGCGAAGCCGTCAACGAAACGGGCCTCGCTCGAGACCGCTCGGCCTGCTCCCGAGCCTAACGCTAATGCGTGGTGTCGTGGCCGACCTCGCCGGTGATGACGTCGCCGAACAGATGCCAGGCCTCGCCGTCGAATTTCTGCAGCTGCATCTGCTCGATCGGGAAGAAGTCGTCCGGGCTGGTGTTGATCTTGATGCCGGGCAGCATCACGTCGGAGGAGAAGTCCTTCAGGTTCGCGGCCTGCTTCATGATGTTCTCGCGGGTCAGATCGTCGCCGCACTGCTTCAGCACCTGCACCATGGTCTGCGCCACCGCATAGCCATAGACGTTGTTGGAGTTCAGCTTGTCGCCTTCCGGATAATACTTGTCCATGAAAGCGCGCCACGCCTTGATGCCCGCATCGTCCTTCCAGGCCGGATCGGTCGGGTCCTTCAGATAGGCCGACGAAATGATGCCCTTGGCGTTTTCAAAGCCGGCCGGCTTCAGCACGCCGGCGACCGAGGTCGAGACGTTGGCGAGGAAGAAGCGCGGCTTCCAGCCGATCTCGCCGACTTTCCGGATCGCCTGCGCCGATCCTTTCGGCGCCGCCCATGAGAAGAACGTGTCGGCGCCGGAATCGCGCAGCGCCACGATCTGGGAATTGATCGAGGGATCGCTGACCTCATAGGACTTGTCGGCGATGATCATCTTGTCGGCCTTGTCGCCGAGGCCGTCGCGCAATCCCTTGACCTGGTCCTTGCCGGCGTCGTCGTTCTGCCAGAACACCGCGATCTTGGCGTCGGGGAAGTGCTCGAGGATGTATTTGCCGTAGATGCGCCCTTCGCTCTGGTAGTTGGGCTGCCAGCCCATGGTCCACGGAAAATTCTTGGGATCGCCCCATTTGGTGGCGCCGGTCGCCACGAACAGTTGCGGCACCTTCTTGGCGTTCATGTATTTCTGGATCGCCGAGTTGGACGGCGTGCCGAGCGACTGGAAGATGAACAGCACCTCGTCGCTTTCGACCAGCTTGCGCGCCTGCTCGATCGCCTTCGGCGGGCTGTAGCCGTCGTCATAGGTGATGAACTTGATCTTGCGGCCGTTGATGCCGCCCTGATCGTTGACCATGTCGAAATAGGCTTTTTCGGTCAGGCCGATCACGCCATAGGACGACGCCGGCCCGCTATAGGGCATGATGTTGCCGATCTTGATCTCGGTGTCGGTCGCGCCGGCATCGTATTTCTTCTGGGCTTGCGCTGGGGTGGCAAGGGCCGCGGCAGTGGCGAAAGCCGCGACAGGCAACGCGTCTCGTAAGAGCCAGCATCGTTCTCTCCCGTGGATGATTGTTTGTTTTTGTTGCCTGCAGTCTCGCAAGACTGCCGCGGACTGGCAAGCATCCGGCAATTGCACTTAAGTCCGCATTTTCCGCGCCGCGAAACGGCATTGTTGCAGGCCATCATTTGTGATTGATGCTCGTCCAAAGGCAAGATTGGAACAGAAACGGATTGGCCCGCGACATCCGCGACTTGGCGCTGCCGGCTTTCGCCTGGCGCGATGGCTCGCCGCGAAAACCATGGCGCGGGCCGGCTTCCACCAGCTCGGCTCGGACTTCGCGAACGCGCGGCTCGCGCTGGCGCGCGAAAAACTCGCGCGCGGCGAGACGCTCTATCTCGCAGGCCTCGGTGCGCCCGGCACGCATAATTCCGGCGTGGCGCTGGTCGAGGTGACGCAGGCGAGCGGCCCGCGCCTGATCCTCAACAATGAGGAAGAGCGCTTTTCCGGCAACAAGCACACCACGGAATATCCGCGAAAGTCCGATCGATGCGATGGTCGCGGCCTTGCGCGGCATGGGACGCGACATCGGCGACATCTTCGCCTGGCTGACTTCGTGGGATTATCCGACGCTCGCCGGCACGATGTTCCGCTCGGTGCTGGAGGAAGCGCCGCAAAGCCTGCGGCTGCTGCGCGCCACCGAGGCCGCCGGTTTCGACGGCCGCCGGCTCGACCAGATGACGCGCACGCCGAAGATTCTGGCGCGCCAGCTCGGCCTCGTCCGAGCGCGTGCCGCTGATCGCGATGCCGCATCACGACAATCACGCCTGGTTCTCGTTCGCGGCCTCGCCCTTTGCCGATGACGGCGAGCCGGTCGCGATCGCCGTGCTCGACGGCACCGGCGATCTCGGCTCGATCTCGCTCTACGTCGTCGAGAGACGGCGCGATGCAGCAGCTCTATTGCAACGACAGCATGTTCGACTCGCTCGGCGCCTTCTACAGCGTGATCTCGTCCACGCAAGGCGGCTGGACCTGGCTGTCCAGCGAGGGCCGCTACATGGGCGCGGCCGCCTGGGGCGACATGAACCGCGCCAGCAATCCCTATTACGCGCGACTGAAGGAGGTGCTGCAGTTCGGCGATGGCGGCGAAATCCGACTCAACCGCGCGATGGCCAACTGGTACGCCGACCCCTTCGAGAATCCCTACAAGCGCGCACTGATCGATATCCTCGGCGAGCCGCTGAAGCCGGCGCAACTCTGGAATCCCGATGCGGTGCTGCGCGTCGAGGACATCAAGCATCGCCCGGACACGCAGGATCGCCTCGACAAGGCCGCCGCGACCCAACTCGTGTTCGAGGACGCCATGATCCATGTGGTGGATCATCTGCTGCGCACGACCGGCGCTAATCGGCTGGTGCTGACCGGCGGCGTGGCGCTGAACGCGGTCGGCAACATGCGGCTGCTCGAACATTTCGACGAGGCGTGGTTTGCGAACAATCCAGCGGCGGCAGACGCGCCTGCATCTCTGGGTGCCGCCGGTGCCCGGCGATCCCGGCGTCACCATCGGCGCGGCCTGGCTGTTCGCGCATCTGGCGGGCGCCCCGCGCGGCGCGCCGATGACGCATGCTTTCTATTGCGGCCTGCCGCCGTTGCGCGGCGAGATCGAAGCTGCGCTGCAGGCCGACGACATCGCCTCGCAGCGCATCGGCGATATCTCGACCGCTGCCGGCCGCGACGAGATCGCGGACCTGATGGCGTTCATGGTGGCGCAAGGCGGCGTGATCGCGATTTACCAGGGCGCGGCCGAAACCGGCCCGCGCGCGCTCGGCCATCGTTCGATCCTCGCCAATCCCTGCGACGCCGGCGTGCGCGAACTGCTCAACGCGCGCGTCAAATATCGCGAGGCGATCCGCCCGCTGGCGCCGATGGCGACGCTGGAAGCGGCGCGCGAGTATTTCGACCTGCTCGAAGGCGCTTCCGACGGCGACTACAACGCCTACAATTACATGGTGCTGACGGCGCGCTCGAAGCCGCATGCCCGCGAGAAAATCCCGGCAGTGATTCACGCCGACGGCACCGGGCGCATCCAGATCGTGCGCGAGGCCGACGATCCCCTCACCTACGCCTATCTGAAGGCGCTCGGCCGCCGCATCGGCGTCGAGATGTCGGTCAACACGTCGTTCAATGTCGCGGGTCCCATCGCGCAGACGCCGCAGCAGGCGATCGACACGCTGCGGCGCTCGAAGGGGCTGGATGTGGTGCTGCTGGTCGCGAGCGACGGCGCCGTGTTCGCGGCCTGGCATGGCGGCGAGCGCGACAGCGGACAGGTTTACGGGATGGCTTGCGGAGTGGAAGGCGGCGCGAGCGAGCGGCTGATCACTTCGTCTTCGGCCGCGACACGATCTCGATCATCTGGCCTTCGTCAGCCGTCGGGCGCGTGCGCCTTCGCCTTCGCATAGGCCTCGACCGCGGCGCGGCTGACCGGCACCTCCGGCAGCAAGCTCTCCGCCAGCGCGACCGCATAGGCCGCATCCTTGTGGCGCAGCGCCGCGGTGAAGGTCGCGCCGGAAAAGTCGCGCGCGGCCATCCGCTTGGAATGCCGGATCACCTGCGGGCTTGCCACCGCGCCGGTCGAGAGCGCTTCCGCCACGAGCTTCATGTCGAGGCCGGCCTGCTCGGCGATCGCCAGGCCCTCGGCGAGGCTCGCGATCTGCACCGCGCCCATGAGATTGTTGATCAGCTTGAACACCGTGCCCGATCCGACCGCGCCGAAATGGCGGATCGGTGTTGCCGATCGGCGCGAGATACGGCCGCGCCTTCTCCAGATCAGCGGCATCGGCGCCGACCAGCAGCGTCAGCTTGCCGGCGGCGGCGGCTTCCGGCAGGCCGGTGACGGGACAATCGATATAGATCAACCCGCGCCCGCGCAGCTCGCGCGCCATCGCAAGCGCATGGGCATGCGAGACCGTCGAGCATTCGATCGCGAGCGTGCCGGCCTTCATGGTCGCGGCCGCGCCGTCTTTGCCGAGCCAGACCTCGCGCGAGGCTTCGTCATCGGCGACCATGGTCACGACCGCGTCGGCATCGATCGGCGGCATCCTCCGGCGAGGTCGCCCATCGCGCGCCGCGCGCGATCAGATCGTCGGCCTTGGCCTTGCTGCGATTCCAGACCGTGACCGCAAAGCCGGCATCGAGATAGCGGCCGGCCATGCCGTGCCCCATCCGCCCGAGCCCGATGAAGGCGACGCGGGTCATGGGCTAATCCACGTCCTCGATCGCGTCCGGCCGTCGTGCCGAAGGCGCGCTGCGCCAGGGTCGCGGCCATGAACTCGTCGAGATCGCCGTCGAGCACGCCCGATGTGTCCGAGGTCTGCACGCCCGTGCGCAGATCCTTCACCATCTGATAGGGCTGCAGCACATAGGAGCGGATCTGGTGGCCCCAGCCGATATCGGTCTTGGCCGCCTGATCGGCGGCGGCCTTCTCCTCGCGCTTCTTCAGCTCGATCTCATAGAGCCGCGCGCGCAGCATGTCCCAGGCCTGCGCGCGGTTCTTGTGCTGGGAGCGGCCGGCCTGGCAGACCACGGCGATGCCGGTCGGGATATGCGTCAGCCGCACCGCCGACTCGGTCTTGTTGACGTGCTGGCCGCCGGCGCCGCCCGAGCGCATGGTGTCGGTGCGCACGTCGCCTTCCTTGATGTCGATCTTGATGCTGTCGTCGATCACGGGAAAAATCTGCACCGACGAGAACGAGGTGTGCCGCCGCGCGTTGGAATCGAACGGCGAAATCCGCACCAGGCGATGCACGCCCGCTTCGGTCTTCAGCCAGCCATAGGCGTTATGGCCGGAAATCTGCATGGTCGCCGATTTGATGCCGGCCTCTTCGCCCTGCGACTCCTCGAGATATTCGACCTTGAAGCCGTGCTTCTCGGCCCAGCGCGTGTACATGCGCAGCAGCATCTGCGCCCAGTCCTGGCTCTCGGTGCCGCCGGCGCCGGCATGAACTTCGAGATAGGAATCGAACTTGTCGGCCTCGCCCGACAGCAGCGCTTCCAGCTCGCGCCGCGCGACCTCCTTCTTGAGGGCCTTCAGCGCATTCTCGGCTTCCTTGACGACGGCCGCATCGTTCTCGGCCTCGCCGAGCTCGATCATGCTCGATATTGTCCTCGAGCTCGCGCTCGACCTTGCCGATGCCGGACAGCGCATCCTCCAGCGAGGTGCGCTCCTGCATCAGCTTCTGTGCCTTCTGGGGATCGTTCCAGAGATTGGGATCTTCGGCGAGCTTGTTCAGCTCAGCCAGCCGTGCCGTCGATGTCTCGACGTCAAAGATGCCTCCTCAGCAGCCCGACCGACTGCTTGATCTCTTCAACTAACCGTTCGACTTCGGCGCGCATGGGACTATCGGCTCTTCAGCTTCTGAAATTCGAAGTGGATGTAGCGGCGCGCGGCCGAAAGCGCAATCGGCCGCGCGGAACTTCTCGAACGCTGGCGCTAGTACAGCCCGCCGGTGCCCGGGCGCATGATCGAGCCGGCGTCAGGCGAGACACCCTGCTGGATCGGCGGCCGATAACCTCCGCCTGGGCCGCCGCTGTAACCGCCACCGACATAGCCGCCGCTATTGGTGCCGTCGGCATCGGCGACCCCGATGACGGAGTAGTTGTCCGGCGGCGCGGTGCCGGGCTTGAAGGCTTCCAGAATGGTGCCGCCGCCGGTATCGCCCGGACCGACGCGCATGCCGGTCTTGGCGTCGACCCGGATCAGCTTGATGCCGGCCGGAATCTTGAACGGCGTCGCCGGCTTGTCGGCGAGCGCAAGCTTGAGGAAGTCGCGCGCGATGGGCGCCGCAAGATGGCCGCCGGTCGCGGCGTTGCCTCTGCCGAGCGGCCGCGGCTTGTCGTAGCCCATGTAGATGCCGACCGCGATATCAGGCGAGAAGCCGACGAACCAGGCGTCCTTGGCCTCGTTGGTGGTGCCGGTCTTGCCGGCGATCGGCTTGCCGACTTCCTTGACCGCGATCGCGGTGCCGCGTTGAACCACGCCTTCCATCAGCGAGGTGATCTGGTAGGCGGTCATGGTGTCGAGCACCTGCTCGCGGCGGTCGACGAGCTGCGGCTCGGGCTGGTTCTTCCAGCCGCCGGGCGCGTCGCAGCCGCGGCATTCGCGGGCGTCATGCTTGAAGATGGTGTGGCCGTAGCGGTCCTGGATGCGGTCGATCAAGGTCGGCTTCACGCGGCGTCCGCCATTGGCGATCATCGAATAGGCCGTCACCATCCGCATCACGGTGGTTTCGCCGGCGCCGAGCGCGTAGGACAGATAGTTCGGCAGTTCGTCATAGACGCCGAAGCGGCGCGCATATTCCGAGATCAAGGGCATGCCGATGTCCTGCGCAAGCCGCACGGTCACCGTGTTCAGCGACAGCCGCAGCGCGTTGCGCAGCGTCGTCGGGCCCTGGTATTTGCCGTTGGAGAAGTTTTCCGGCCGCCACACGCCGGCGCCCTGCCCCTGATCGATTTCGATCGGCGCGTCGACCACGACCGTCGACGGCGTGTAGCCGTTGTCGAGCGCGGCCGAATAGACGATCGGCTTGAACGACGAGCCGGGCTGCCGGTAGGCCTGCGTGGCGCGGTTGAACTGGCTCCGGTCGAACGAGAAGCCGCCGACCATCGCGAGCACGCGGCCGGTGTTCGGGATCCATCACCACCATCGCGCCGGAGACTTCCGGCAATTGCTCGAGCCGATACTGGCCTTCGACCGGGTTGCCGTCCTTGAACAGGGGATCGACATAGATCACGTCGCCGGGCGCAGCACTTGCGCCACCGAGGTCGGCGTCTTGCCGCGCGTATTGCCCTGCGTCGGCCTTGGCCCATTTCACGCCGTCGAGCGTGACGATTCCGGTCTTGCGTTGCTTGTTGACCGCGCCGCCGAGATCGCGCGTGGGCTGGAAGCCGACGCGGGCGGATTGATCGCTGATCTCCAGCACGACCGCCATCTGCCAGGGCGAGATGTCGGAGAGCGACTTGACGTCGGCGAGCTTCACGCCCCAGTCGCCGGAAATGTCCAGCTTCTGGACCGCGCCGCGATAGCCCTGCTCCTGATCGTAGCGGACGAGGCCGGCGACCATGGTCTTGCGCGCCTCGAGCTGGATCTTCGGATCGAGCGTGGTGCGCACCGAGAGGCCGCCCTCATAAAGCTTCTTCTCGCCATAGCGCTCGAAGATGTCGCGGCGCACTTCCTCGGCGAAATACTCGCCGGCGAAGGTGTGCGCGCCGTTGGTGCGGTTGGTGACGACCAGCGGCTCCTTGCGCGCCTTTTCGGCATCGGAGGTCTTGATCCAGCCGTTCTCCTGCAGGCGGTCGATCACATAGTTGCGGCGCTCGATGGCGCGGTCGCGGTTGCGCACCGGATGCAGCGCGGCGGGCGCCTTCGGCAGCGAGGCGAGATAGGAGGCTTCCGCGATGGTGAGCTCGTTCACCGACTTGTCGAAATAGACCAGCGAGGCGGCGGCGATGCCGTAGGCGCCGAGGCCGAGATAGATTTCGTTCAGATAGAGCTCGAGGATCTTGTCCTTGGAATAGGCGCGCTCGATGCGCATCGCCAGCAAGGCTTCCTTGATCTTGCGGGCGAACGACACCTCGTTGTTCAGCAGGAAGTTCTTGGCGACCTGCTGGGTGATGGTGGAGGCGCCCTGCGGGCGGCGGTTGGAGCCGTAGTTCTGGGCATAGAGCAGCGCGGCGCGCGCCATGCCGGAATAGTCGATGCCGCCATGCTCGTAGAAGTTCTTGTCTTCGGCGGCGAGGAACGCGTTGATGACGAGCTTCGGCACCGCCTGGATCGGCAGATAGAGCCGCCGCTCCTTGGCGTATTCGCCGAGCAGCGATCCGTCGGTCGCGTGGACGCGCGTCATGACCGGCGGCTCGTAGTCCTGCAGCTGGGAGTAATCGGGCAGGTCCTTGGAGAAATGCCAGATCATTCCGGCCGCGGCCGCAATGCCGACCAGGAACACCACGGTTCCGGCCGCGAACAGGAACCCAAAAAACCGCACCAGCAAGCGCATTCAGATCTGTTCCTAACCCTTGCGCCGAAAGGAAATAATGCGGCGCCTTCCTCAAGATCGGCAAATCTGCCCCCGGCAGATCCAGCAATGTCACTCTTCGATACACTTGCCGCGACGGAATTTCAGGTGATTCCGAACACCTTACCGCTGTTTTATAAAGCCGCCGCTGTGGCCAAACTAGGGCCTTCAAACCTGCCCCGGACGACCTTTCGTTCATCTTCCTCGCGCTGCTCCAGCCGTAGCCAGCCGTTTGGCCAGAAAAACATCGATCGCCTGGCCCATCGCGGCCACCGTCTTGGAACGCCAGCTTTCCGAGACGAGATGCTCGAGGTCGCCCTTGTTGGAGACATAACCGAGCTCGACCAGCACACTGGGCACGTCGGGCGCCTTCAGCACGCGGAAGCCCGCCGACTTCAGCGGGTTCTTGTGCATGCGGACCGTGCCCTTCATCTCGCCCATCAAGAGACGGGCGAAGCGGTTTGAAAAGGTGCGGGTTTCCCGTTGCGCGAGGTCGATCAGGATATCGGCGACCTCGGTCGGCTCTTCGCGTCAGATCGACGCCGCCGATGGCGTCGGCGCGGTTTTCCAATTCGGCGAGCCGCTCGGCCTCGGCGTCGGAGGCCTTGTCCGAGACCGTGTAGATGGTCGCGCCCTGGGCATCGCCCTCGCCGCGCGGCAGATAGTCGGCATGAATCGAGACGAACAGCGCCGCCGCCTGGCTGTGCGCGACCTTCACGCGGTCATCGAGCGGAATGAAGGTGTCGTCGCTGCGGGTCATGACGACGCGATATTTGCCCGACTTCTCCAGCCGGTCGCGCAAGGCAAGACCAAACGCCAGCACCAGGTTCTTTTCCATCTCCTCGCCCGAGCGCGTGCCGTTGTCGACGCCGCCATGGCCGGGATCGATCACCACCACCGGCCGGGAATCCGGCGGCGCCGCGGGCTTCGGCGGAGACTGCGGCCTGTGGCGCGACGGCGGCCATCGATTCCGAGACCGCGGGCTTCAGCTCGGACCGGCCGTTCGCCAGCGATTGCAGGAAGGTCGGCCGATCGACCTCTTCCAGCTCGACCACCAGCCGCGGCGGCTGATCGTTGGCGGCATCGAGCATGGTGGCGTTGGCGATCCTTGCAGGCCCGGTCAGGTCGAACACCATGCGGGAGCCGCCCGGCATCACCATGCCGTAGCGAAATGCCTTGACCAGCCCACGCCCGTTGCCGCCCGTCCCGGCCGGGAGGCGAAAATTGACCTGGGGAATGTCGATCACCACCCGGTAGGGATCATCCAGCGCAAAGGCGCGAAACTGGATGGTCTTGTCGAGGTCGAGGACAAAGCGGGTCAGCTTGGCGTCGCCGGCGAGCCGGGCATCGGAGGCGATCGGGAAGCTCGGGCGGTAGCCTGGCCTTGTGGCTGGGCCTGAGAGGCGGCGCCTGCTCTTCGGCGGCACTGACCAAGGGAAGCTCGGCGCATCCCAATGCTGCGCCGCACAGCAGCACGCAGCCCAGCAAAACCTGTCGATTTGCGCGGGTCGCCACCGATTCCCCTATCTCCGAGGCGCCTTTCCTAGCCCAATAAAACTGCAGGGTTAACGGCTTCTTAACGGCATCTTGGTGCGTATTTTGTGAATAAGGATGACTGTTGCCGGCCCGCGACGCTTCCCTTGCACCGCAGTGCCCAATCCACGTATGTACGGGGTGCTGACGGCTATTACTCCCGGTTGTGTCGCGTTCAGCCTCCCGGTGCAGCGCCGGAACCGCCTTTTTTGGACGATTCCAGCGTTTTTCCGGCCCTCCCAGAGCCAGCGCGAGCCGCGCGGCCGCAAGGAGGGACGGTTCCTGGCCCAGGTGGCGTCCGATCCCAGGCACTCACGCCTCAAGGGACGGTTTTGAGCGGCGGTACGACCTTAACCGGACCCGGAGGGGTCCACCTCTGATTTCAGGCGGGCGCTTCGGCGCCGCGCAGACAGCCATCAGCAACCGACAGGCGGCCCAACGCCGCCAGACATGTTCCAGACGGGCCGACGCTTGATGCGCCAGACTGTATTGCCAAGCCAATTCTGCGGACCATCCGCGCCGATGCGGAGCGACAGCTCCGCGCGGCGTCGTCCGCGGCAATTGCGCATGGCGCGGCGCCTTGGGTTGCGCTTCGGCCTTCCCCTCACCCCCGAATCAGGTGGACCGTCGCGTCACCCCTCGGCGCAGTCAGCGCCCACGGCCAAACGCGCCCGCCGCCTCCAAGAGTTCCAAAATGCCGAACAAAATGTTGATCGATGCCACCCACCCGGAGGAGACCCGGGTTGTCGTGGTCCGTGGCAATCGCGTCGAAGAGTTTGATTTCGAGACCGCCCAGCGCAAGCAGCTGCGCGGCAATATCTATCTCGCCAAGGTCACGCGCGTCGAACCGTCGCTGCAAGCCGCCTTTGTCGAATATGGCGGCAATCGCCACGGCTTCCTCGCCTTCAGCGAAATCCATCCCGACTATTATCAAATCCCGATCGCCGATCGTCAGGCGCTGATCGAGGCCGACGAGCGCGCCCATCGCGAGGCGGAGGAAGAGGACGAGCACCGTCATCATGGCCGCCGTCGCTCGCGCCATCGCAATTCGCGCCGCCGGGATCGTGGCGAGCGCGTGCAGAGCGCCGTCGTCGAGCACGCCGATGCCGAGGCGGCAGCACCGACCGGCCACGATCAGCCTCACGAGGGCGAGGCTCACGCCGCGGCCGCGCATCATGATCATGACGGTCATGAGCACGGCCAGGAACATAGTCAGAACACGACCATGCGCACGGCCACGAGGCGCACGACGCCGAACACGGGCATCATCGATCACGACCGACGACGATGCCGGTCATGCCCACGATGCCGCGCCCGAAGCTCCGGCCGATGATCATCATGCCGAGACGCCGGTCGCCGCCGCGGTCGAGTCCTCCATTGCGACCGCGCTGAACGAGCCGCTCGCACCCGAGTTCAACGAGACCGACGGCCACGACGAGCGCGCCGAGGAAGAGCGGGCGCGGGAAAACGTCGCCCATGCCGACGATGCTGACGAGCACACCGGCGCCGAGCACGCCGAGCACGCGCTGGCTCCGGAAGGCGAACATATCCCCGCACCGGCTGGCGATGCCGTGCACGACGAAGACGAGGACGGCGAGGAAGCCGAGGAGGAACTCGTCGAGTCCGTCGGTGGCGACGACGTGATGGAGGAAGTGCCGGAACGGACGTTCCGCCCGCGCCGCCAGTACAAGATCCAGGAAGTCATCAAGCGCCGCCAGGTGATGCTGGTGCAGGTCGTCAAGGAAGAGCGCGGCAACAAGGGCGCGGCGCTGACCACCTATCTGTCGCTCGCCGGACGTTATGCGGTGCTGATGCCCAACACCGCGCGCGGCGGCGGCATCAGCCGCAAGATCACTTCGGCGCAGGACCGCTCGCGGCTGAAGGAAGTGGTGCAGGATCTCGACGTGCCCGAGGGCATGGGCATCATCCTGCGCACTGCCGGCGCCGCCCGCACCAAGCCCGAGATCAAGCGCGACTTCGAATATCTGATCCGGATGTGGGAGACCGTGCGCGATCTGACCCTGAAGTCGCAGGCGCCGACCCTGGTCTACGAGGAAGGCTCGCTGATCAAGCGCTCGCTGCGCGACCTCTACAACAAGGAGATCGACGAGATCCAGGTGGCGGGCGAAGCCGGCTATGGCGAGGCGCGCGACTTCATGAAGATGCTGATGCCGGCGAGCGTGCGCGCGGTCAAACTCTATCGCGACGGCCAGCCGCTGTTCTCGCGCATGGGCGTCGAGAGCCAGCTGGACGCCATGTTCTCGCCGACCGTGCAGCTGCGCTCCGGTGGCTATATCGTCATCAACCAGACCGAGGCGCTGGTCTCGATCGACGTCAACTCGGGCCGCGCCACCCGCGAACACCATATCGAGGATACTGCGCTCAAGACCAATCTTGGAAGCCTCCGAAGAAGTCGCGCGCCAGCTTCGCCTGCGCGACCTCGCGGGCCTGATCGTCATCGACTTCATCGACATGGACGAGAAGCGCAACAACCGCGCAGTCGAACGCAAGCTGTCCGATTGCCTCAGGCAGGATCGCGCGCGCATCCAGGTCGGCCGCATCTCGCATTTCGGCCTGCTGGAAATGTCGCGCCAGCGCATCCGCGCCAGCGTGCTGGAATCTTCGACCGAGCCGTGCCCGCAATGCGGCGGCACCGGCCACGTCCGTTCGGTCTCGTCGGTCGCGCTGCAGCTGTTGCGCGGCATCGAGGAAATCCTGATGAAGGGTGCGACCCACAATCTGGTGGTACGCACCCGTAACGACGTCGCGCTCTACGTGCTGAACCACAAGCGTGGCCATCTGCGCGATCTCGAAAACGCCTTCAAGGTCTCGCTGTCGGTCGTCTCCGATCCCAACGTCAGCGGCGTGCAATCCTACATCATCGACCGCGGCGAGCAGGTGCACACGCTGGAGGCGGCGAAGGCACTGATCGCGGCGCAGGCCGCGGCGCAACCGATGCACAGCGATGAAGCCGTCGATGAGGACGATGGATTCGATCCGGAGCTCGAATCCGAAGTCGAGACCGAGGAAACCGAAGGCCTCACCGAAGAAGCAAGCGAGGCCGGCGACGGCGAGGCCGAACAGGACGGCGGTCACCGCCGCGGAAAGCGCCGCAGGCGGCGCCGCGGACGCGGCGGCGAAGCCCGCGAAGCGGGCCAACCGCGAGAGGATGGTGAAGCCGCTGTTGCCGAACCAGGCAGCGAGCCGCAAGGCGAGGAAGGCGAAGCCGAGGACGAGTCCGAGGAGCAGCCGAGCTTTGCTCGTGGCGACAACAATCAGGACGGTGGCGAGCGGCGTCCGCGCCGCAGGGGCCGCCGAGGTGGCCGCCGCCGTCGCGGTGGTAACGGAGATCGCGAGGACGGACTGTCCGGATCGATCAGCGACGAACTCGCGCCGCCGCAGCCATCGGAGGCTGAAATCGCGGTTGCCGATTTCGATGGCGGCGCGCCGGAGCCTGCACCATCGATCGCGCAGCCCGAACCCGTCGCTGCAAGCCAGCCGTCGCTGCAGCCTGAGGATCATGCTGCCGCAGGCGGCAGCGCCTGCATCCGACGAGCTGGCCCATGAGAGCGAAAAGGCCGCGCGCGCCGTTCGACTGTGCGCGAGAAGGTGAGCTTTGCGAGCAGCGCGCCGCAGGACACGCCGACGGCGGTCACGCACAGCGCGCCCGAGCCCGCCGCTGGCGCGGCCGCCGAACCTGCGGCTGAATCGAACGGCGAGGGTCAGCCCCGCAAGGCGGGCTGGTGGTCGCGCCGCTTCGGCGGCGGCGAGTAAGTCACACCAAGTTCGAAAAACGAAAGAACCGCCCGGCGCAAAACCGGGCGGTTTTTCTTATTTCAGCCAGCGCGCGATCCGCGCCACCGCCTCGCGCATGTCGTCGGCCGAGCGCGCGTAGGAAAAGCGGATGAAATTCCGGCCGTGAATGGGATCGAAGTCGACGCCGGATGTCGCTGCGACATGCGTCTCCTCCAGCATCCGCTTGGCGAAGGCGAGACTGTCGGAGGTGAAGTCGGAGACATCGGCGTAAAGATAGAACGCACCGTCGGCGGGCAGGAATTTCGTCGAGACCGGCCGCAGGCAATCCCTCGATCAGGATGCGGCGGTTCTCGAGATAGCCGCGCTTGATCGCTTCCATCTCCTCGCGACCGTCGAAGGCCGCCTCGGCTGCGATCTGCGACAGCGTCGGCACCGAGATCGCGAGATTCTGCTGCAGCCGCTCGACGGGGCGAACCAGCGGCTCCGGCACCACCATCCAGCCGACCCGCCAGCCGGTCATGCAGAAATATTTCGAGAAGGAATTGATCACGAGCGCATGCGGCGACAACTCGGCCGCGGTCACCGCCGGAAAGGCATAGTCGAGCCCGTGATAGATCTCGTCGGAGATGAAGCGAATGCCGGCGTCCGTTCGCCGCTGCGATCAGCGATGTCAGCGCCTCGCGCGACATCATGGTTCCCGTCGGATTGGCGGGACTGCCGACCAGCACGCCCTGCAACGGTTTCTTGCGATGCGCGTCCAGCAGCGCTTCGCCGGTCAGCGCATGACGCGTCTCGCCGCGTGGTTTCGATCAATACCGGTTCGCAGCCGAGCGCGGTCAGGATGTGCCGATAGGGCGGATAGCCAGGCACGGTGACGGCGACACGATCGCCCGGCTCGAACATCGACAGAAACGCCAGGATGAATGCACCGGACGAGCCCGTCGTGACCACGATCCGGTTCGCGTCGACCTCGCAGCCGTAAGCGTCGCGATAATGCCGCGCGATGCGCGCGCGCAACGACGGAATTCCGAGCGCTGAAGTGTAATCGATCCGCCCGCCTTCAGTGCGGCGCGGGCCGCGGCCAGCGCCGTCTTCGGCGCGGGTTCGTGAGGCTGGCCGACCTCCATGTGAATGACATGGCCGCCGGCCGCCTCGATCCGCTCGGCCGCCGACATCACGTCCATCACCATGAAAGGCGGAACATTGCTCCGGCTCGAGGCCGAAAGCAGGTCCGCCACGCGCTGTCTCAAGATCGCTTCTTGCATGTTGTTGAATTTGTTATTTGACCCGGCGGCCCGTCCATGGGAACCCGAGATCGAGCGCCCCAGACTAGCCGCATTCCACCGCTTGGTAGGGCATATCCCGTATCCGGCCAAAGGCCAATCGCCAAAGACCGTTCATGCTGCTCGACCTCGCCCTGTGCAAGAGATTCTCCGGCCTGACCGCGGCAGCGGTCGCGGCAGCGCTGGCGCTGGCCCCGATCCCCCCGCTGCGCGCCCAGGAGAACAAGGGCCCGCCGATCCTGCGCGACACCGAGGCGGAAGCGCTGCTGCGCGAATACACCCGCCCCATTCTGCGCGCCGCCGGTCTGGAGAAGCAGAACATCCAGATGGTGATCATCAACGATCCCAACTTCAACGCCTTCGTTGCCGACGGCCGCCGCATCTTCGTGAACTATGGCGCGATCATGCAATCGGAAACGCCGAACCAGCTGATTGGCGTGCTGGCGCACGAGACTGGCCATCTGGCCGGCGGCCACCTCGCCAAGCTGCGCGAGCAGCTGTCGCGGGCACAGACCCAGATGATCATCGCGATGCTGCTTGGCGCCGGTGCCCTCATCGCGGGCGCCTCGAAAGGAACCTCCGGCGTCGGCCTGTCGGACGCAGGTGCCGCGGCCATCGCAGGCCCCGGCGAAATGATTCGTCGCAGCTTGCTGTCCTACCAGCGCCAGCAGGAAGAAAACGCCGACCGCGCTGGCGTGAAGTTCCTGACTGCGACCGGCCAATCCCCAAAGGGCATGTACGACACGTTCCGCCGCTTCACCAATGAAAGCCTGTTCGCCGCGCGCGGCGCCGATCCCTATCTGCAGTCGCATCCGATGCCCGCCGAGCGCGTCGCTGCACTGGAGCAGATCGGCCGCGCCAGTCCCTATTGGGACAAGAAGGACGACCCTGCGCTGCAGCTTCGCCACGACATGATGCGCGCCAAGATCTCCGGCTTCATGGAGCGTCAGGACACCGTCTACCGCCGCTATCCGCTGTCCAACACCAGCCTGCCGGCGCGCTATGCGCGCGCGATCACGACCTATCTGCATGGCGATCTCAACAGCGCGACGGCCCAGATCGACGGGCTGATCCAGGCGCAGCCGAACAATCCGTATTTCTACGAGTTGAAAGGCCAGGCGTTGATGGAAGGCGGCAAGCCCAACGAGGCGATCGCGCCGCTGCACAAGGCGATCGCGCTCTCCAACAACTCACCCCTCATCGAGATGTTACTTGGGCAGGCACTGGTCGCCACCGATAATAAGGCGCACACCGACGAGGCTATCGCACTGCTTCGCGCCGCGGTGGTGCGGGAAACCGAGGCGCCGCTCGGCTACAGCCAGCTGGCGATGGCCTACGGCAAGAAGGGAGACTATGCGGAGGCCGATCTGGCATCCGCCCAGGCCGCCTATCTTCGCGGTGACAACAAGACGGCGCGTCAACTCGCCGCGCGCGCCAAGACCCGCTTTGCCGTGGGTACGCCCGGTTGGGTCAGGGCGGACGATATCGTCACCGCGAAACCCCTGCCCGGCTCGAAAAACAACTAAGGCAGCAACCAAAGCTTAAGCCGATACGTAGAAATAATCAGTGCAACGCGGGGTATATTGGTTTCGACGACCGCCCCACTCAACCAAGGATTTCCCAATGCCTCGCCTGCTCGCCCCCGCCCTGCTTGCGCTCGCGCTGCTCGGTGCACCGGTATCCGCCTCCGCGCAGAGTTTCACCGACACGCAGCGCGGCGACATCGAGGCGATCATCAAGAGCTATCTCGTCGCCCATCCCGAGGTGCTGGAAGAGGCGATGAACGAGCTGCAGAAGCGGCAGACCGTCGCCGAGACCGCCAAGCACGAGGCGAGCATCGCGCAGAACGCGGAAGTGATCTTCAACTCGCCGCGCGGCGTGACGCTCGGCAACAAGGACGGCGACGTCGCCTTCGTCGAGTTCTTCGACTACAATTGCGGCTACTGTAAGCGCGCCATGGCCGACATGCTCGATCTCATGAAGAACGACCCCAAGCTGAAGGTCGTGCTGAAGGAGTTCCCTGTGCTGAGCGAGGGATCGGTCGATGCCGCCAAGGTCGCAGTTGCCGTGCGCATGCAGGACCCGACCGGCAAGAAATATCTCGACTTCCACCAGAAGCTGCTCGGCGGCCGCGGCGTCGCCGACAAGGCGCGTGCGATGGCTGCGGCCAAGGACGCCGGCCTCGACATGGCACGGATCGAGAAGGATCTGACGAGCACCGAGGTCAAGGCCACCATCGAGGAGAACATGAAGCTCGCCGAGGATATGGGCCTGAACGGTACGCCGAGCTACGTGATCGGCAAGCAGATCGTGGTCGGCGCGGTCGGCCTCGATCAACTCAAGGAAAAGATCGGCATCGCCCGCTGCGGCAAAGCGTCCTGCTGAAGCATCAGCGGCTCAAAGAAGCAGCAAAGGCCGGCTTTTAAGCCGGCCTTTTTGTGTGGCGCATCCATTCATCGCGCGTTCAACAAACAAACCCTGTGGAACCCGGTTTTACCGGGAACATCGGATGCCTCCTGCCGTTGTTCGCGCGGGCAATGCCAACACTGTGAGGAGAGACTGATGAGCAAACGTTTTCTGATTTCGGTTGCCGCGATCGCGCTGATGGCAGGCGCCGGCGCCGTGAATGCGCAGGGTACGAAGAGTGAGGGCGGCGCTGGTGGCGCCGGGATGCAGCAGACCGGGCCGTCGGGCGCTGGCGGAGCCGGTGCGGCCCCGACCCAGAAGAGCGAGGGCATGGAACACGGCAAGGCTGGCGACATGAAGTCGGGCCAGACCGAGAAGTCGCCCGGCGCCATGAAGAACCAGCGCGCTGAAGAGCCCAAGAGCGGCGGCAAGGACATGAAGGCCGAGGGCCAGGATAAGAATATGAAGGCTGAGGGTCGCGAAGGCCGCGACAACAACATGAAGGCCGAGGGTCGCGAAGGCCGCGACAACAATATGAAAGCCGAGGGCCGCGACAACAACATGGGCCGCGAGGGCAACAAGGCGGCTGAGACCAACAAGTCGACGACCGAGAAGACCACCACGGGTCAGGCCGGCGCCCACGCCAACCTCTCGACGGAGCAGCGCACCAAGATCACCAGCGTGATCCGCAACCAGCACGTCGAGTCGGTGAAGAACGTGAACTTCTCGATCAGCGTCGGCACGCGCGTGCCGCGTGAGGGTGTGCGCTTCTATCCGCTCCCGACGGAAGTCGTGACCGTCTATCCGGAGTGGCGCGGCTACGAGTTCATCATGGTCAATGACCAGATCATCGTCATCGAGCCGAGCACCTATGAGATCGTTGCGGTCATCTAAGGTCGGCAACGGCTGATATCCGGGCGGGCGCACCTTGCGCCCGCCCTTTTTTTGCGGCCGGCAAACGCCCGCTGACGGGATGCCGCGCCCTGCGAACCTCCGACTGTGGTTAATGCAGGGGATTCCGTTGCTTCCGAGCGCTTTTTCGCAGGCCGGGTGAGGTCTGTCAGACCCCGTAAAATGGCCCGTAAGGCTTCCGTTTCCAGCCTTTGTTACCTATAAGCGGCCCACACCCCTCATTGCCGGGACCGGGATGGCAAAAACCCCTGAAAAATCCCAAGACAAGTCGCGAGACAAGACCATCTACGTGCTCAACGGACCCAACCTCAACATGCTGGGAACGCGCGAGCCGCAGACCTATGGCCATGCGAGGCTCGCCGACGTCGAAGAGCTCTGCCACGAGACCGCTACGCAGTTCGGGCTGGAGGTCGATTGCCGGCAGTCCAACCATGAGGGCGAGCTGATCGACTCCATTCAGGAGGCCCATGCGCGCAATGCCGCGGGGATCATCATCAATGCCGGCGCCTATTCGCACACCTCGATCGCGCTGCACGACGCCCTGAAAGCGGTGAAAGTCCCCGCCATTGAGGTGCATATCAGCAATATCCACGCGCGCGAGAGCTTCCGTCACCACTCCTTCACCGCCATGGCCGCCGTCGCGATGCTTGCGGGTTTCGGCATTGACGGCTATCGGCTGGCGATCACGGGTCTTGCCGCCAGGATCGGCGCCAAGATCAAAGCCTGACATTTCCCTCACGCCTGTACGAGTTCTGACATCATGGCGCGCCAGCCGGACAACAAGAGCAAATCTTCCAGCGACGACAGCGCGCTCATCCGCGAACTCGCGCTGTTGCTCGATGAGACCAGCCTCACCGAGATCGAGATCGAGCGCGCCGGGCTTCGCGTGCGCGTCGCCCGCAACATCTCGATATCAGCCGCGATGCCGGCGAGCATGGCGTCGGTTGCGCACGCGCCTGTCGCGGCGGCGGCTGCGGCGGCCCCTGAGGCCGACGTCGCCAACCATCCGGGCGTGGTGCCCTCGCCGATGGTCGGCACCGCCTATTTTTCGCCCGAGCCCGGCGCCAAGCCCTTCATCGAAGTCGGCACCCGCGTCACGGCCGGACAGACGCTGCTGATCATCGAGGCGATGAAGACCATGAACCAGATTCCCTCGCCGCGCGACGGCACCGTGACGCAGATCCTCATCGAAGACGGTCAGCCGGTCGAGTTCGGCGAACCGCTCGTGATCATCGAGTAGATGTTCGACAAGATCCTCATAGCCAACCGCGGCGAGATTGCGCTTCGCGTGCTGCGGGCCTGCAAGGAGCTCGGCATCGCGACGGTCGCCGTGCACTCGACCGCGGATGCCGACGCCATGCATGTGCGGCTTGCCGACGAAAGCGTCTGCATCGGCCCGCCGCCCTCGAAGGACAGCTATCTCAACATCCCCGCGCTGCTTGCGGCCTGCGAGATCACCGGCGCGGAAGCCGTCCATCCCGGTTACGGTTTTCTCTCGGAGAACGCGCGCTTCGCCGAAATCCTCGGCGAACACAATCTGCAATTCATCGGTCCAAAGGCCGAGCATATCCGCCTGATGGGCGACAAAATCGAGGCCAAGAAGACCGCGACGAAACTCGGCATTCCCGTGGTGCCCGGCTCCGATGGCGCGGTCACCTCGCCCGAAGACGCGATGGCGATCGCAAGCGAGATCGGCTTCCCCGTGCTGGTCAAGGCCGCGGCCGGCGGCGGCGGGCGCGGCATGAAGGTCGCACACACCGCGGACGATCTGGCGCTCGCGCTCTCCACCGCCGCCAACGAAGCCAGGTCTGCCTTCGGCGACGCCTCGGTCTATCTGGAAAAATACCTGCAAAAGCCCCGCCACATCGAAATCCAGGTGCTCGGCGACGGCCGCGGCGGCGCCATCCATCTCGGCGAGCGCGACTGCTCGCTGCAGCGGCGCCACCAGAAGGTCTGGGAGGAAGGCCCCTCCCCGGCGCTCGATGCCGCCGCGCGGTCGAAGATCGGTCTCACCGTCGCGAAAGCGATGCAGGAGATGAAATATCTCGGCGTCGGCACCGTCGAGTTCCTCTACGAGGACGGCGAGTTCTATTTCATCGAGATGAACACCCGCATCCAGGTCGAGCATCCCGTCACCGAAATGATCACCGACATCGATCTCGTGCTGGAGCAAATTCGCATCGCCGCGGGCGGCGAGTTGCCCTGCACGCAAGCGGACGTGGCGATCATCGGCCATTCCATCGAGTGCCGGGTCAATGCCGAGAACCCCACGACCTTCCGCCCCTCGCCCGGAAAGATCAAACAATACCATCCGCCCGGCGGCCTCGGCGTACGCATCGATTCCGCGGTGTATCAGGGTTACACGATCCCGCCTTATTACGACTCGCTGGTCGGCAAGCTGATCGTGCACGGCAAGACCCGCAGCGAATGCCTGATGCGGTTGCGCCGGGCGCTGGACGAGATGGTCGTCGACGGCATCGAGACCACGCTGCCGCTATTCCGCGCACTGGTGCGCGAGCCCGCCATCATCGATGGCGACTATCACATCCACTGGCTCGAGCAGTATCTGGCCGGCCAGGTAGAACCGCCCGCAAAATAAGTTCCACATCTCGGAACCAAATGCCCCGACGCGCGTTTTGACCGCGTTGAGAGCATTTCGGGGGTTTGTCGAATTTCTGCACGAACTGAGGTTACGCCTGCGATCGTTTACAGGCGCACGATGGTCCTGCTGCTCACAGCGGGATTTTTGGTGCTGGTCGCGGTCAGCGTGGCCTGTGTGCTGTTCGTCAACAAGGCGCGCGAGGATTCAGGCTGGGTGGTGCACACCGTCGAGGTCGAGAACCAGACCAACGCGCTGTTGCTCGAAATCCGTCGGGCCGAAAGTGCGGCACGAGGCTACCTGCTGACCTCGGGTCCCGAATTCCTCAGCGACCATGAGGACGCGGTGGCGCAAATCCATCCGGATCTCGACAAGCTCGCCGGCATGATCGGCGATAACCCCGCGCAGCGCGAGAATATCCGCAAGATGCGCGCGGCGATCGACACGCGGCTCGGCCAATTCGCGCAGGAGATGGCGTTCGTCAGACAAGGCGAGCAAAACCGGGCCACCGCGCTGGTTCGCGAAGCGGCGGCCGGCAACACCACGTCCACCATCCGCGACGTCGGCGCAGCCATGCGCGATGAGGAAATCCGGCTCCTCGCGCTGCGCACCTACAATTCCGACAACAGCCAGAAGATGGCGTCCTCCGTGACGATCGCGGGCTCGGGGCTCGTCATTGCGCTGGCCGGCATCTCGATCTTCCTGGTGCGGCGTGAAAGCCGGGCGCGCGATGCGGCCGAGTCGCGCCTGCGCGACAGCAACGTCAATCTCGAGGTAACGGTCGACGAGCGCACCGCCGATTTGCGCGAAGCCAACGAGGAAATCCAGCGCTTCGCCTATATCGTCAGCCACGATCTGCGCTCGCCGCTGGTGAACATCATGGGCTTCACAAGCGAGCTCGAGGAGTTGCGCACCAGCATTTTCCGGCGCATCGCCGCACTTGGCCACGCGGTGGCTGCCGCTTCCGTGCCGGTCGCTCCCGTCGACGCCGAGCCTGCGCTGGAAGGCGAGGACGAGCAGCTCTCCGAGGATTTCACCGAAGCGCTCGGCTTCATCAAATCCTCGATCGCCAAGATGGACCGGCTGATCTCGGCAATCCTGAACCTGACCCGCGAGGGCAAGCGCGAATTCGAGCCGGTCCGCGTCGACATGCGCGAGCTGATCGAGGCGATCATCTCCACGCTCGCGCACCAGGCCGACGAGGCCAAAGCCGAAATCCATGTCGCGCCCCTGCCCGACATCGTCAGCGACCGGCTGGCGCTGGAGCAAATCTTCTCCAACATCATCGACAACGCGATCAAATACCTCAAACCCGGCGTTCCCGGCGAGATCGCGATCCGCGGTCGAATCAAGCTCGGCTTTGCGGTGTTTGAAATCATCGACAACGGACGCGGCATCGATTCCAAGGACCACCAGCGCATTTTCGACCTGTTCCGGCGCGCTGGAACCCAGGACAGGCCGGGTCAGGGCATCGGGCTCGCGCATGTCCGCGCACTTGTGCGCCGGCTCGGCGGAACCATGTCGGTATCCTCGGAGCTGAACCAGGGCAGCACCTTCACCATCACCCTTCCCATCACATGGAACATGGACGCATGGCGACCCCAGTCATAATTGTAATGATCGAAGACGATGAAGGGCACGCGCGCCTGATTGAGCGGAATATCCGGCGGTCAGGTGTCAACAATGAGATCAAGCCGTTCAGCGACGGTACATCCGCCATGAACTACCTTCTCGGCAGAGACGGCAGCGGGATCGATCACAAGGGTCAGGCCTTGCTGATCCTGCTCGATCTCAATTTGCCCGACATGACCGGCATCGAGATCCTCCGTCAGGTCAAGGAAAACAAGTATTTGAAGAGTACGCCGGTGGTGGTGCTGACCACGACCGACGATTCCAACGAAATCAAGCGCTGCTACGAGCTCGGCTGCAACGTCTACATTACCAAACCGGTCAACTACGAAAGCTTTGCCAACGCCATCCGGCAGTTGGGTCTATTCTTCTCCGTGATCCAGGTCCCCGCCGCCGCCTCATGAATTCAGCTTCACCAACGCTGCTCTATATCGACGACGACGCCGGACTCGCGCGTCTGGTCGACCGCGGCCTGTCGCGGCTCGGCTTGAAAGTCGTGCATGCCCAAAGCGGCACGCGCGGGCTGGAACGGCTCCGCGAGGGCGGCATCGACGTGGTCGCGCTCGACCAGTACATGCCGGAAATGGACGGGCTGGAGACGCTGGAGCGGATCATGGCGATCCCAGGCGCACCGCCCGTGGTGTTCGTCACGGCTTCGCAGGATTCCAGCATCGCGGTGACGGCGCTAAAGGCGGGTGCCGCCGACTATCTCGTCAAGGATACGCGCGGCGAGTTCATTCCGCTGCTGCAGGTCGCCGTCGACGGCGCGCTCAAGCAGGCGGCGCTGCAAAAGGCCCGCGACGAGGCCGAGGCCGAGGTGCATGCCTCGCGCGATCGCTACGCCGCGCTCGCCGCCGAGCGCGAGCTGTTGCTGCGCGAGGTCAACCATCGCGTCGGCAACTCGCTGCAGATCATCGCCTCGCTGCTGCATCTGCAGGCCAACTCCGCCACGCAAGACGACGTCAAGGCGGCGCTGACCAATGCCATGGGCCGCGTTGCCGCGGTCGCGCAGGTGCATCGCCGCCTCTACACCTCGCAGGACCTCAAGAGCGTGCTGCTCAATCAATATCTCGACGCCCTGCTTGACGATCTCCGCCGCTCCGCCGAGGGCAACCGGATGTCGCGGCTCACGTTGAAAGCCGAGCCGATCGAGATCGATCCCGACCGCGCGGTGGCGATCGGCATCGTCGCCAACGAGCTCGTCATGAACGCGGTCAAATACGCCTATCCCGACGGCGCGGGGCCGATCCATGTCGACCTGCGCAGCGAGGGCAACGACATCGTGCTGTCGATCAGCGACGACGGGGTTGGCACCAACGGCAAGAGCGATCCCCGCTCTACCGGAATGGGCCAGCGCATTGTCAGCGCCATGGCCACCAAGCTGGAAGCCACCGCCGAGCGCGATCCCAACCACCGGGGAACGCGGATCGTGCTGCGGTTCGCCCTCATCAAGGCCGCAAAAGCTGCGAGCGCGGCTGCGAAGTAAGGCATAGCAGGCATCGCCGCCGTCCGTCCGCCCTGCTATCCTCACCCCATGACGTCGCGCGACTCCGCCAACGCCGAGATCACACCCGAAGTGCTGCTGCGCGCTTACGCCTGCGGCATCTTCCCGATGGCCGAGAGCGCCGACGACCCGACGCTGTTCTGGGTCGAGCCTGAATTGCGCGGGGTGATCCCGCTCAACGGCTTCCGCGTCTCGTCGCGGCTGGCGCGCACCGTGCGCTCGGACGCCTTCACCATCACCGTCAACAAGTCCTTCAAGGCGCGTGATCGCGGGCTGCGCCGCGCCCGCCGAGGGCCGCGAGGAGACCTGGATCAACAAGCGCATCCGCGATCTCTATTTCGGCCTGCATGCGCTGGGCCACGGCCACAGCATCGAGGCCTGGCAGGATGGCGATCTCGTCGGCGGGCTCTATGGTGTCAGCCTCGGGCGCGCTTTCTTCGGCGAGAGCATGTTCCACCGCGTCCGCGACGCCTCCAAGGTGGCGCTGGTGCATCTGGTGGCGCGTCTGATCACGGGCGGCTTCGAGCTGCTCGATACCCAATATGTCACCGAGCATCTCAAAAGTTTTGGTGCGACAGAGATTGCACGGAAGCGCTACACCACGCTGCTCGACAAGGCGTTGCTCGGCGAGCCCGCCGATTTCATGCGCCTGACCTTCAGCCGGCCGGTCAAGGGCGAGGAAGCGCTTGCGATCATCGCCGAGCGGCAGTGATTTCCGCGTTCACCCCGGAGACGGGATCGCCTGCAAGACGTCCTTGAAAACATCGTACTGAAGTTGAAACGCGCGCGGGCTGTAGTCCTGGTAATATCCCGCGGTCACGACGACGACGAGATCGAGCTCCGGGACGATGTGGATCGACTGCCCGCCGCGGCCGAGCGCGGTGGCCCAGTGCACCTCCCGCCCATTGATCAGGGAGCGGCCGAGCCACCAGAGATATCCATAGAAATAGCGGCCGGTGGCTTCCAGCCGCGGTGTCATCGAGGCGTCGATCCATGCCTTTGATACGATCTGGCGACCGTTCCAGCTGCCGCCGGCAAGCACGAGCTGGCCGATCTTCACCATGTCGCGCGGCCGCAGGCGCAACCCTCCTCCGGTATCGGTATCCCCCTTGTACCGCCTCCACTCCAGGCGGGTGATGCCCAGAGGCTCGAACAAATTCTCGCGTGCAAATTCGTCGAGCGGCCGTCCGGTCGCTTTGCGGATGATGGCTGACAGCAGCCTCAGCGCGCCGGTGTTGTAGAAGAACTCCTGTCCCGGAGGGGCCGTCGACGGAAGACCGAGGACGTAACGACACGGATCCGGCGCCGTATTCATGCGCGCCTCGTCGTTGTTGTCATTCCCGGTGCTCGGGGTCGCCTCAACCCACCTCAGACCCATCGACATGGTGAGTGCGTGCGATAGCCGCAGTCCATCCTTTTCAGGGGTGTGCAAGTCGGACAATTCGGGGAAAAAGCTGAAGATCGGTTCGTCGACGCTGCGGATGATGCCCATGATCAATCGCAATACCGAGCACAAGTGACGCGACGCTCTTCGAAACCGATTTCATGTCGTGCAGCGTGTCTGCATCGAAGGTGGCGTTTGCAATCCGGCGATCGTAGATTCTCGTCGGTCCCCTTCAAGTACCGCTCGAACACCAGCTTGCCGCCGCGCGCGACCAGAACAGCGTGCACGTTGGCGCCGGAAGACGCGAGCCGGTCCGCCATCCTGCACAGCGCATCGCGGTCGACGAGCTTGTCGTCATTCGCGGGGGCGACGGTCCAGCCGTCCTCGCGCGCAACCGGAACGCCGCAGCCGTCGGACGGCTCCGCGTACACCGCGCAATGCGGTAAGCGGCGTCAGGGCAGCGCCACCGAGAAGCGAAACAAACTCGCGCCGTCTCATTTGGTCCTCCCGTTCAGCCGTTCATGCAACCGCGGTACCGACAGTTTGTCTGGAATGGTGCGCTGCTGGCGTCGCAACGGATGGCACCGCAGTCCCTCCGTCGGGAGGACCGAACACACAAGCCAACCTGTCACGCCAGGAGCGCGCGTGCCAGAGGTCACGCGCTAGCGCCGCCCACGCGTGAAACGCGATGATAACGGGATTATTGGAGCGCAGCGGCTTCACCAGGCCGTAGCGGCACGGCAGGTCGTCCCGCTCGGCCACGAAGGTCCCGAACAGGCGATCGAACACGATGAAGATGCCGCCGTAATTGCGGTCGAGATATTCCGGATTGGCGGCATGGTGCACGCGATGGTGCGAGGGTGTGTTGAGTACATATTCCAGCCAGCCGAGTTTTGGAATCCACTCGGCGTGCAGCCAGAATTGATAGAGCAGGTTGACGGCAGCGGCGATGAACACCGGGCCGGGCGCGAAGCCGAGCCAGATCATCGGCACGTAGAAAATGGCCGCACCGGTCAATTGCCCGGTCCAGCCGAAACGGTAGGAGGCGGCAAGGTTGAACTCGTTCGAGGAGTGATGGATCGCATGGGTCGCCCAGAACCAGCGCACGCGGTGGCTGCAGCGATGGAACCAGTAATAGCTGAAGTCCTGGCCGATCACGAGCAGCACGACGGAAGCAGTGCTTTTGAGCGGTACCGTGAACAGGCGATGGCTCCAGGCAAAATCGATCGCCGGCCCCGCGAGGCTGAGCGGCAGGAACGCGTAAACGAAATATTGCCGGCCGAGCGCGTCGACGAGCGAGGCCAGCCAGGCTCGCCAGTTGTAGTCTCGCCGCATCACCAGGGCGATGACGATGCCCTCCAGTGTCGCGATCACGATCACGGCGGGAAGCGCGAATTGCAGCACTTGAATGAGAAGCGACATGCCAATCCTCCGCGAGCCACCTGCCCGCCAGTTGAAGGGTTGCACATGTGAAACGCCGCTTCTCGCCGATTTCCGGGGCGAAGCTGGCCGATTTCTGGAAACGGTCAGCCGTTTTCTTGAATTTGCACCGGCTCAGCGTTCGCCGCATCGAGGCGAGCGCGCCGATACTCCGATGGCGTCAGCCCGGTATGCGCCTTGAAGGCCCGATTGAACGGCCCGATCGAACCGAAGCCGGCGTCCAGCGCAATCGTCAGGATCGGCACGTCGGCCTGGACGGGGTCGGCCAGCGCAGTCTCGGCCTCGGTCAGGCGATAGCCGTTGATGAACGCGCTGAAATTGCGATGGCCGAGTTGCTCGTTGATGAGACGGCGCAGCCGATATTCGGGAATGTCGAGCTTTTGCGCCAATGACGCGATGCTGAGGTCCGGCTCGCGATAGACCATGTCGTGGTCAATCAGCTTGCGCAGCGCGGTGAGCAACGCCGCGTCCGGGCCGGTCGGAGATGCCGGCGCCCGCAGGCCGTTGCTCAGGGATTGCGCCGGCGCGGGCCGGGGCGCCGCAGGCGTCAACGGATGTCCGATCGATGGCAGCGAGTCCAACACCGCGAACAGGCAAACCAGGCTTATCAAACCGACCGCATTGGCGAGACTGAGCGATGCAACCGACAGGCCGCCGGGCCAGAGCCAGTCGGAGGTCACGATCAGTACCGTGTAGAGGGCAATCGCAACTGCATACACCATACGAAGCCGGCGCCGGCCTTCAACCAGATCCGTCGCCCGGCCAGCCAGCACATGCCAGAGGGCAAGCAGAACACACGACAGTGACAGGGCGGAATGCACCGCAAAGAGCGACGTCGAGCGCACCCACATCTCGATGACAGCGACCGTGGCCAGCGCGAGCCAGGCGAGCGTGTGGTACCAGCGGGGACGAAAGTCATCGACGAAAAACGCAGCAATCGTGATCCAGAATGCGGCCGGCGTCCCGCAACTGACGACGTGGACGGGAAGTCTCCAGTGCAAATCCAGCGTGTAGAAGCCTGGCGAGGACTCGACGACGTAGGCCGCGACACCCGACACGAACAGGAGCGACCAGCGGCTGATTTGATCGCTGCGCGCGTTCTGCAGGTGGGCTACGGCGCGCAGCAGGAGCACGATAACTGCCCCTCCCCGCAACGCGGCTTCCAAGGTCGACATCTGATGGTCCGTCAGGATTCTTGCGCGCGGGAGAATCGCATCGGGGTCAATGGTGTCAACAGGGCGCGAGCTGATATGCGTCGAGTGAAATCTCGCGCAGCTCATTCGTCGCCGAGCGGAGCAACGATCCGACGCTGTTCCGTGTCGGTTTTGGCTCGCTAGTTGTTCCCGAACAATCCGCCGAACAGGCCGCCCGGCCGCTGCTGTTGCGGCTGCGGAGGTGGCGGCGGCGGTTGCTGCTGCTGGAATTGCGGCTGCGGCGGCGGGCGCGGCGCGGCCTGCTTCGGCGGCGGCGGACGCTTCTGTGCCGGCGGCGCGGCCGGCGCAGGCGTCGGCGTCGCGGTCGGCGCGGCGCTGACGATCGTCTGGTCCGGCCCTTTACAGTCGGTCAGCCAGATATCGTAGACCGGATGCTCAACGCCGTGCAGGCCGGGGCTTGCCGCATACATCCAGCCCGAAAAGATTCGCTTCACCTCACCTTGCAGCGTGATTTCATCGACCTCGACAAAGGCATCGGTGTTGGTGGCTTCGGTCGCAGGCCGCGTGTAGCAGGCGTCGGTCTTCACCCGGAGCGCGCCGAACTGCACGGTCTCGCCGATATCCTCATCGAAATTGATGATGCGGCCGGTGATCTTGTCGAGGCCGGAGAAGCTCGCCTTCTTGTTGGTGACCTTGGACGCCGGCGGCTCCTGCACCACCTCGTCACCGGGCTGCAAAGTCGCGGGTGCAGCCGGCGCGCCCTTCGGTTGGCGCTGTCCGGGCGGCAAGCCCGGCAGTGTGGGATTCGCACCGGGCGGCAATGCTGCGTTCTGGCCAGGCTGAGGCGCCTGCCCCGGCTGTGGCGGCTGTACGGCAACCGCGGGCGGCGCGTTTTGCGGAACGACGGTGGTACCGGGTGGTGGCGCCAGGGGCTGCGTCTGCACCGGCCCCGGCAGGGCCGACTCGCGCGGACGGTTCGGCGCCGGCAGCACGCGGCCCTGCGGCAGCGCGGGGACCGCCTCCTCTTCTTCCTCGGGCGGCGGCTGGTTCTGATTGCCGCGCGGAATGTTGCCGGGCGGGCGCGGCACCGGATCGGAAAAGATGTTGCCGATCTGCGCGCGCGCAGGCGTGTCCACGGACACTGCCAAGCCGGTGATGAGGGCCGCCAAACCGGCCAGGACAATGGTTCGATGCATCTCGCGCGGCTTCAAGGGCGAATCGGAAGGCATTGTACAATGGATGGTTTTAGCCGCCGCTCGCGGCGAACCGGTTAACACGCCGAATGCGGCGGGGAAAGGGCGGCTGCCCTATCCCTGCCCCTAGTCCGCCCTTGCCGGAGATGAAATAGTTCGGCTCAAAGTCGCGCGGAACACTGCGCTCTGAGCCGGGTAACCGGAGCAAACAGGGAGAAAACATGCCCGATCGCATTCGTATGGACGGCCGGGTTGCCGTCGTGACCGGGGCCGCCGGCGTCATCGGGCGTGCGACCGTGCGCCTGCTCGCCGAGCGCGGTGCGCGCATTGTCGCGGTCGACCGCAAGGGCGCCGACCTCGACGGCGCCATCAAGGATCTGCCGGCCTCGGCGCAGGCGCTGGCCGTGACATCAGACGTCACCGACGAGGATGAGGTGAAGGAGTATGTGCGCAAGGCAGTCGACAAGTTCGGCACCATCGACGCGTTCCACAACAATGCCGGGGTCGAGGGTGAGGTCAAATCGATCGTCGACTATCCGCTGGACTCGTTTCGCCGCGTGCTCGACGTCAACGTAACCGGCGTCTTCCTCGGCATGAAGCATGTGCTGCCCGTGATGCTGAAGCAGAACAAGGGCAGCATCATCAACACCGCATCGATCGCGGGCTTGTTCGGCTCGCCGCATCTGGCGGTCTATAGCGCCAGCAAGCATGCGGTGATCGGGCTCACAAAAAGCGCGGCCCGCGAATGCACCAACACGGGTGTGCGCGTCAACTGCGTCTGCCCGGGCATGATCGACAGCCGCATGCTGAGCGCGATCTTTCAGGGCCGCTTCGGCGGCAACGCGCCGCCACCGCCCGAGAAGATCGTCGAGCGCGTCCCGGCGCGGCGCCTGGGCCAGGCGTCCGAGATTGCATCAATTGTCGCATTCCTTGCCTCGGACGAAGCAAGCTATGTCTCCGGCTCCGCCTACACCGCCGATGGCGGCGCCACCGCCTCCGTGCTCTGATCGTTTCAACCAAATCAAAAGGTTTTTTCAGTATGCCCGTCGTTCTCGATCCCGATGCCGCCGCCGTTTACGAGGCCTTCAAGGCCGCCGGCCGTCCCGCCTATGAGACGCTGACCGCGCCGGAAGCGCGCGAATTCTATAATCAGGCGCGCTTTGTCAGCAATCCCGAGCCGCCTGCGCTTGAATCTGCCAAAGACATCGCGATCCCTGCCCCGCACGGTGCGATTCCGGCGCGGCTCTACACGCCGAAGACGCTGCGGAAGAAAAATGGTCTCGCGCCATGCCTCGTCTTCTTCCATGGCGGCGGCTGGGTGATCGGCAACATCGAAACCCATGACGTGGTCTGCCGCAAGCTCGCGCATGAAGGCGAGTTGCTGGTGCTCTCCGTCGACTATCGGCTGGCGCCCGAGCACCGTTTTCCCGCAGCCGTCGAGGACTCCATCACCGCGACCAAATGGGCCGCCGACCATGCGAAGGAGCTCGGCATCGACGCCTCACGGCTGCTGGTTGGCGGCGACAGCGCCGGCGGCAACATGGCCGCGGTGGTCGCGATCGCCGGGCGCGACGGCCTTGCGGCAAAACTCGCAGGCCAGGTGTTGATCTATCCCTCGACCGATTTCACGCGCTCGCACGCCTCGCACAAGGATCCCACCACCTCGATCCTGCTGACGCATTCGGTCATCACCTGGTTCATGGAGAACTACATGGGCGGGGCCGACATGAACGACTGGCGCTGCTCGCCTGCGCGGGTCAAATCACTGGCGGGGCTGCCGCCAGCTTACGTGCTCACCGCGGGCGGTGATCCCCTTTGCGACGAGGGCATCGAATATGCCGCAAAACTGAAAGAGGCCGGCGTGCCGGTCGCCTATCGCCACTTCCCCGGCCAGTTCCATGGCTTCTTCACGATGGGCAAGCTGCTCAACCAGGCCAATGTCGCCGTCACGGAAATCGCGACATGGCTGAAGGCGCTGAACTGACCAGTTGATGGAAGCGTCCGCCTCCATCGCCATCGCGCAACACACTCTGCTCGCCTGCGCCCTGATCCTTGCGGTCGGCACGCTGGCAGCTTTCGTCGCGCGGAAGATCGCCGTCCCTGATGTCGTGGTCTTTTTGCTCGCGGGCATCGCGCTTGGTCCCCACGCGCTCGGTCTCGTCAACATCAAGGCGGACTCCGCACTGAGCGAGATCATCGTGCTGTTCGGCGCGAGCTACATCCTGTTCGACGGCGGCGCGGCGTTGAAGCTCGAGGTACTGAAGCGGGTCTGGATCACCATCGTGGTGATCGCGACCGCCGGCGTCGCGATCACGGCCGTCATCACCGGCCTCGCCGCGCATGTCATCCTCGGCCTTCCCCTCGTCGTCGCGCTGCTACTTAGCACGGTCGTCGCCTCGACCGATCCGGCAACCTTGATCCCGATCTTCCGCCAGATCCGTATCCGCGACCGCGTCGCGCAGACCGTGATGAGCGAGTCCGCTTTCAACGACGCCATGGGCGCAATCCTGACGTTTTCGGTGCTGGCGGTCGCGACCGGCGCCGGCACATTCTCGCTCACGCACGCCTTGATGGACTTCGCCTGGCAATCCCTGTTCGGCATCGTGACCGGACTCGTGTTCGGGCTGTTGGCGGGCGCGCTGATCGCACATCCGCGATGGGCGTTTCTCGCCGAATATGCGCCCGTCGTGACGCTGGTTGCCGTGATCGGCGCGTATTTCGCCGCGAGCGGCCTGCACGCCTCCGGCTTCATGGCGGTGTTCGTGTTCGGCATCGTGCTCGGCAACAAGGAAGCGTTCGGCTTTCGCATGGAGGGCGGCGAAGCGCAGAGCCTCGACGCGTTCGTGCTGACTACGTCATTCATCATGCGCATCTTCATCTTCATCCTGCTCGGCGCACAGGTGGATTTCAGCTTGATCAAGCAATACTGGCTCGGAGGCGCGGCCGTCGTCGCCGTGCTGATGCTGGTCGCGCGGCCGATCACGGTGTTCGCCTGCGCCCTGCCCGATCGCCGCGCGCGCTGGGAGTTTAGGGAAATGCTGTTCATGTGCTGGACCCGCGAGACCGGCGTGATCCCGGCGGCACTCGCAGGCCTCTTGCTCGGCATGAATGCGCCCGACGCGCCGCTGATCGCCTCCGTCACCTTTGTCGCAATCCTCATGACCATATTGATCCAGGCGCCGACCACGCGATGGCTGGCCGGCAAGCTTGGCCTGCTGGCGAAAGACGGCGAATAGCGGCTATCGGTCAGGTCGCGTGCGCAGTATGCTGCCCGCAACAACATCGTGAGGAAGCCCGTCATGACCGCTACCGCTCAGACCCGCAAAGTTGTGCACGCCGACATCAAGCCGGAGAATCCGCCGGAGCGCGCCGCGCATTATGTGGATGTGCCCAACATGCCCTGGGAAGCCACCAAGTTTCCGGGCATCCAGATCAAGGTGCTCTACACCGACAACAACGGCATCACTACCGCGCTGTTCAAGCTCGCGCCGGGCGCGGTCGTGCCGCTGCACGAACACACCGCGCTCGAGCAGACCTGGGTGATCGAGGGTTCACTGGAGGATCACGAGGGCAAATGTGGCCCCGGCCAGTTCGTCTGGCGGCCCGCGGGCAACCAGCATGAAGCGGTCGCACCCAATGGCGCGGTCATCCTCGGCTTCTTCTTGAAGCCCAACCGCTTCGCTTACGGCGAGAAGTTCTTCACCGAAGCCGGTGAGCGTTAGACGCCACTAGCGCGCGGCGGTCGACTCGATCTTGAAGCCGGTCAGCGTCATGACGCCGTTCTTGTCGGCGCTCTGGAAGCTGATCCTGTCGCCGGCGTGAAGGTTGTCGGTCGACAGGCCGTCCTTGACCTTGAAGTTCTCGGCCGCGCCGGCCGTGTTGGCGCCGACAGTGCCGGTTTGCACGCGCTTGATCGAGATCGTGTTGGTCAGGCGGTTGAGTTGCGTCACCAGGCCTGTCTGCGAATCATCGGCTCGCGCCGCACCGCTGACACTGAGTACCAAGGTTCCAGCCAATAGAATCGTTGCGATCTTCATGGCAGCCTCCGGGGATGTCCTACCCGCGATAAGGCCATTATAGCACGATTGGTTCCGGCTGATCGCAGGACCTATCGCCGCGTTTCCATTAATCTTTATCTTTCGGCGGCTACTTGGGAGGTTCGGCTTTGGGAACCTTCGGCGGTGGATGCTTGGCCGTAGCAGCCGCCGGAGGCGGCGGTGGAACAGGCGCCGCAGGTGCCGACGACCCCACCTTCACCGAAATGCCGAATAGCCGCCACTGTCCGTCGACCGGCGCGAACAGCAGGTCGAAATTGACCTGCGACGGTACCGACGGGAAGAATCCCGCCATCCGCATCAAGCCGTTCGCTTCGATTTCCGGCAACACCGTGAGTTGCGGGTCGATGACGGCGACCCCGGAGAGATCGAGCTTGTCGTTGCGTTGCGAGGCAAATATCTCGGCGAGCTTCGCCGCATTGTTGACCTGGAAGCCGGGCGCGCCGAGGTCGCGCAGAACAGTATAGTTGCCGGTCTTGTTGGCCTGGTCGAGTGCGAGGATCACCGAGCGCACCAGCATCAGCACGCCGTTGCGATCGATATTCGCTGGCTTGGCCGCGGGCTGTGCCTGCGGCGCCGCCGGCTGTGCGGGAGCAGGCTGTGCGGGAGCAGGCTGTGGCTGCTGTGCTTCGGTCGTTACGGAGTCAGCGACCGCAAGGGCGAGCGCAATGCAAAACAGCGTAGCAAATCCAGCGCTGATCCATCGCAGCTTCACAAGCGCATGCCCCTTACCACTGGACGGAAACCGCTCCGCGTCCGCCACCCGCGCTGCGCTCGAGCCCAACAGCGCCGCCGACATTGCCGACGATGGCGAATTGCTTGCCGTCGTAAAGCAGCGCGGTCGCACCGACGCCGAAGGCGTTGGCGCCTTCGAAATTGCCGTAGCCGGCCGAGATCGCGAACTTGCGGCCCGGCTGCAACGCCGGCATCGAGCCGGCCGCGAGCGCAACGGCGGTACCGGTGCGCGCTTCCATCCGGTTGTCGAGCACCTGCGATTGCAGCGAGGTGACCTGCGACTGCAATGCGGTCAGGCTTGCAGGATTGAAGGTCGATGTCGCCAGATTGCCGTTGGCATCGGTCGTCACGAACGAGGTTGGTCCACTCTGCGCCGAAAGGCTCGCCGCCGAGGCGACACCGGACAACGTGTAAGTGTTGGTCGCCGTTCCGACCACGACCTGGTTGGCGCGCGTGGCCGAGGCCCCCTGCCCGATCGCAGTCGCGTTGTTGAAGTTCGCCGTCGCTCCAAAGCCAAGCGCGGTCGATCCGACCGCATTCGCCTGCGCGCCTTGCCCAATCGCCGTATTATTGATTTGCCCTACGGCGAGCGTTCCTGCCTGTGAGTTCGAACCGATCGCCACGTTGCCGTCATTCGCCAGCAAATTGCTTTGGGTCCCGCCAGCCGCCGCCAAAGCGCCCATTGCGACACTGGAGGAATTGAAGTTCGTTGAACTGGCATAGCTGCCGCTGCCAACAACCGTGTTGGCCGTCCCGTTTCCGGACGCTCTGGCATTCCCGCCGAACGCTATGTTATCGCTGCCATTGCCACTGGAATTGGCCTGCGCACCGTAACTCATATTGTTGGAGTGGTCCCCGCTGGCGTTCGCCTGGCGACCGGTCGCGATATTGTTGCTGACGTCGCCGTTGGCAACGGCGCGGTTGCCCGAGGCGACGTTGGACGAAGCGAGGCCGCTGGCATTGGTTGAGGGACCGGTCGCGGTATTGTGGCCGAAATCCCCGTCGGCGCGAGCACCGTTGCCGGAGGCGATATTGTTGCTGGTGTTACCGCTGGCGTTTGCCAGGTTGCCAGTCGCGAGGTTTTGAGACGCGTTGCCGCTGGCATTGGCGCCGGAGCCGGAAGCGGTATTCTGGCTACCGGCACCGGTGGCGTTGGCACCTTCGCCAAAGGCGGCATTGTTGCTGGCCGCACCCGAAGCACGGGCTGAATCGCCCATGGCCGTGTTACTCGATGCGTTACCAGTGGCCTGGGATCCGTGCCCTGTGGCCGAGTTGAACGAATTGTTGCCGCTGGCATCGCTCGAGACCCCGGAGGCCACGTTCTGGGAGTTGTCGCCGGACGCGTTACTCAATTGCCCGATCGCAATGTTGCCGCTACCGCCGCCTGAAGCATTATTGAAATTGCCGACGGCAACGTTGGCGCTTGACGGGCCACTCCCGTTCGCAGCCTCTCCGATCGCGGTATTATGGCTCTCGTTGCCGCTTGCGTTGGCTGTCGAGCCGATAGCGGTGTTGCCGGAAGTAAAAGCAGAGGTCCCCGTTGCATTGGCGTTTGGACCGCACGCCATATTCTCGGGGCCGCCCGTCGCATCCGCCCCTCCGTTGCCGCCGGCGGAGGCTTCACACGTGAACTGAGCCGCAGCCGGAGCGACCGACGCGCACGTCCAGAACGCCGCAATGAGCGCAAGCAATGCGAAATGAAGCGACGTCGAGCGAACGCTGCAACGGCGGAACGGATGGACATTCATGACGGCCCCCAAACGGCGCGACACGCGCGTGCAGCGTGTTGCCCTGCTCAATGTTTTTACGCGTCACGCGATTGCTGATGACGCTAACAACATTCGGATGGAGTCGCTGTATCGCCTCCATCACAGCGCCAAGTCGCGATGAGGCCGTTTCGTTGTTCGCGCGCGAACCGAATTGGAGAATTGCGAAGCGCGCTTCGAAAAGTTGTCGTGGCGCGAACCAAATTGGACAATCGCGAACTCGATTGCCGCCTTTCGAGGCTGCCCAAGCGTCGCATGTGACGATGTTATCCATGCGGCAAATCGTCTCTCGGCAGGTTCCAGATATCCAACCAATGCACGCCTCCATACAATCGGGGGCAGTTATGAGATTTCCCTGTTCTAACAGGGGTTTGGAATTTCAATTGGAAGTGGTGCATTCACCCAAGAACAAGCTGGCTCACGCTGGCCCGGAATACCCGGTCCGCAGGTTCACGACGGACGCGTTGCCCGAACGACAACGCCTCCCGGTCTGGCGCGAAGAATTCGGCCGCACCCTCGTCCACACCGAGATCGAGCCGTTGACCGACGAACCGGTCCAGGCGGAAGCAACGCTCGGCGAACTCCTCGAATTTCGCTGGCTCACCTTCCAGGGATCGCCGATGCGATTCCACCGCACCCGCTCCATGGCAGCTTTCGGTGACGACTACATCGGCCTCATTATCAACCGCGACAATGGCTCGCCGCTTTCGCATCGCAACCGCGATCTGACGTTGAATTACGGTGACGCCTGTGCGGTGCTGACCTTCGAACCCGGAATGATCGGGAGCCGGGGTCACTTGAGCCTCTTGCTTCCGCGCGCATCGCTGGCCTCACGTCTGAAGAATATCGCAGATCTTGCGGCGAACAGGATTCCCGCCGATGCGGACGCGTTGCGGCTGCTGATCGCTTATCTCAACGCGTTACCGGAGGCGCGCTCCGCGCGACTGCAACGCGCCGCCGTCGATCACATCCTTGATTTGACTGCGCTGGTCATCTGTCCCGAGCATCCAGCCGATGAGAACAGCCTGAGCGCGACTGCGGCGGCCCGGCTCGAACTGGCGCTCGCCTATCTCGACAAGCACTTCGATTTTCCCGGGATCACGATATCCACGGTCGCCACCGACCAGAATATCTCGTCGCGCTATCTGCAGCGGCTGATCGAGACCACCGGCTCGACCTTCTCCGAGCGCCTCAATGAACTGCGATTGCAGCGGGCGCTTACGCTATTGACCGACGCGCGACAAAGGCGGAAGCGCATTGCCGAGATCGCGCTGCGCTCCGGCTTCTCCGACGCTTCCTATTTCAACCGCATCTTCCGCAAGCGATTTGGCGAGACGCCACGCAACGTGCGAGCCAGGGTCACGGGCGTCGTGCGCGACTAAGCTACACGCACTGTGACGATCTAGTCTTTCGGTGAGGCGGATGCCGGCGCTTTAGGAGTTGCCGGTGGCGCTTTCGGCGGCGGCGCGTGTTTCGCTGCAACAGGCGCAGCTGGCGGCGTCGGCGCTGCAGGTGCCGACGACCCAACTTTCACCGAGATGCCGAACAGCCGCCATTGCCCATCGACCGGCGCGAACAACAACTCGAAATTGACCTGCGACGGCACCGAGGGAAAGAACCCTGCCATCCTCATCAAACCATTCGGCTCGATCTCCGGCAGCACCGTAAGCTGCGGATCGATCACGGCAACGCCGGAGAGGTCGAGCTTGTCGTTGCGTTGCGAGGCAAAGATCTCGGCCAGCTTTGCCGCGGTGTTGACCTGAAAGCCGGGCGCGCCGAGATCGCGCAGCACAGTGTAGTTGCCGGTCTTGTTGGCCTGATCGAGTGCGAGGATCGTCGAGCGCACCAGCATCAGCACGCCGTTGCGATCGATGTTTGCGGGCTTGGCCGCGGGCTGCTGCGCCTGCGCGGGCGTCGGCGGAGGCGACGATTGCGGCTGCTGGGCGTCAGTTGTAACGACGCCGGCGACCAGTATCACAAGCGCGGCACCGAACCGTCCGAGCTTCACGAGAAACCGAGACCGCCGCCATCGAACCAGTTCGGACGACGCGTCTTGCTCTTCTTGTGGGTCAACCCTCACCAGGCGAACATACCGCCGACGCGCCCACCCACGCCGCCGCGGGCAAAGCCGGCTCCAAGCGCCGCGTTCGCAACGAAATGATCGCTCACGCGAAACTGCGCCATGCCGCCGAAAGCATTCTCGCCGTTGAACGTGCCCCAATTGCCTGAGATCGCGAACCGCTTGTTGTCGGGCAGCATGGCGCCGCCCATGGCGATCGCGACCGCCGTGCCTTCGTAGGCCTTGCGGATCTCGTAGTTGAGGTTGTTGACGTTGGTTTCGAGCGAGCTGACCCGGTTATCGAGCGCGGCGACCGTGCCGGCGCTGGCGATGCCGGAGGTGCCCATCGTCGCGAGGTTGCCGTTGGCGTCGGTCGTCACGATGCTGACGGGTCCGCTCTGCGCGGAGAGGCTCGCCGCCGACGTGATGCCGGACAGCGTGTAGGTGTTGGTCGCCGTTCCAACCACGACCTGGTTGGCGCGTGTGACGGTCGCCCCCTGCCCGATCGCGGTCGCGTTGTTGAAGTTCGCGGCCGCGCCGAAGCCCAGCGCGGTGGACCCAACCGCGTTCGCCCGAGCACCTTCGCCGATCGCCGTGTTGTTGATCTGGCCGGTGGCAAGCGTGCCTGCCTGCGATCCTGTGCCGATAGCCGTATTGCCGGAATTCGAAAGCAAATTGGCGGTATTGCCACCGGCGCTCGCAAACAAACCCAGCGCGACCGCGTCACCACCGTGCGCGTAGGCAAAGTTGCCGACCGCAATGTTTGAGGTTCCGGCACCGCTCGCGATCGCGTTCTGACCGATCGCGATGTTGGCGGAGCTGTTACCGGCGGCATTCGCGTTGGTGCCGATTGCGGTATTGTTTGAAGTGGCACCGCTGGCATTCGCCAAACTGCCATTTGCGACGTTAGCCGAGCCATCGCCACTGGCATTCGACGAGTTGCCGATTGCGGAATTGCCTGAAGTGGCACCGCTCGCATTTGCGAAGTTTCCGTTCGCGATGTTGGCAGCTCCTGTGCCGCTTGCGTTCGCACCCTGGCCGGTCGCGGAATTCTTTCCGTTGTCGCCGGAGGCGTTCGCAAAGTCGCCGGTCGCGGTGTTCTGAGCTTGATTACCGCTGGCGTCCGAACTCGTGCCCGAGGCTACGTTTTCGCTGCTATTCCCTTTGGCGATGGCAAAATTGCCGGTGGCCGAATTGGAACTCGAACCGCCGCTGGCGTCCGCCGAATAGCCTACAGCGGTGTTGAAGCTGCTATCCCCGCTGGCATTGGCGCGACTGACAGCCGTATTCCCTGAGAGGCCTGTGCCTGTCCCACCATGAGCGTCGGCCGAAAAGCCGACGGCGAGATTTTGGGAACCAGAACCGGCCGGCGCCGCGGTATCGCTCGCATTGGCGTTGCCACCAAACGCGTTGTTACTGGAGGTGGGCGATCCACCGTTGGCGTTGGCGACCTGCCCGCAGGCCGTCGCGAAAGCACCACCCGAGGCAGATCCGCCCGAACCAGGGCAGACATATTGAGCCGCGGCCGGCGCGACCATTGCGACGGTGCCAGACACGATGGCGATCGCAAAGAGAGCAAAAGGCCTCAGCGCGAGCAGACCGTTTTTGGCCGCGCGCCGCCGTGGCGGCCGAACGCCGCAGACTTCCATTGAAATGGCTTGCACAGGTGCCCCCTGTTTCAAAATATCCGCGTGTGCAGCGGATTTGTTGTCGTGAATCGAACACCACCAACGATGTGGTATTGGCGTGTGTGCGACAAAAAGTGTCAATCAACCCGATGATTGATTGCGGGCGTACAACTGCGTTTTGCGGCACGCTGTGATTTCCGGGTATCTCAACCGTTCGGTTGATGCCGCGCGGGATTGTCGAGCTCAGATGCCCGCGACGAGCTTCACCAGATCGCTCTGCCGCTTCGTGCCGGTCTTGCGGAACACGTTCTGCAAATGCGTCTTCACTGTCGCCTGCGAAAGCCCGAGCGCATCCGCCATTGCCTTGACGCCGTTCACTCTGAGCACGGCATCGAGGATACGAATCTCGCTCGCGGTGAGCCGGTAGAGTTTCGCGATCGCTTCCAGCGGCGGCGGCGTGTTCGGCGCGGAATTGCGGATGAAGACCGCGGCGACCGCATGGGCAGCTTCGCCGGCTTGCTGTCGCCGTCCGGATGTCAGCGGCAGCACATGCGCAAACCACCGCTCTTCCGACGAACTCGTCAGCGGCACGGCAACGCCGCGCACGCCCACCGACGCATCGCCGTTCGCGGCGGCCGTGAAGATGTCGCGCAGCATCCGGTCGGCATCGCCAGCAACAGCGTGCAGGCTGTTGGCAGCCGCGCGGACCAGCGTCGCCTGCCCGAGCATTGCCTTCGCCGGTTCGTTGGCGAAGGTGATCGCGCCGTCGCTGCCGACCAGGAACACCGCCGACTCGACATGATCGAGCGTCGTCGTTAGCGCCCGTTCGGTGGCCTTGCTCTGATCGAACAGCCGGCCGATCGCGACCGCGCGCTGCAGATGCGGGACCAACACGGCCATCCGGCTGCGCGCTTCGTCATTTTCAAATCCCAGCGCGGCATCCATCCGGACATTGAGCAGCGACGAGCGCGTTGTCCCTTTCTCGAGGTTCACGGCGAGCGAGTCGGCTATGCCCTGCGGCGCGATCCATTCCTTGTAGAAGCGAGTCTGTTCCAGTTCCTCCTGCGAAATGAAGTCGGTCGTGGTGTGCACGGCTCCCTCCGCCATGAATGTCGCGGCCGGGAACACGGGGTTCATCGGAAGATATTTTTCGAAGTAGAGCCGCGTGTAGGTCGGATCGTCGTTGAACAGATGGAGAGCCTGCGCGCTTTCGGAGACAGCGTCGTGCCAGAACAGCACGCCCGAGTGACCACCGACATAATTGACGATGCTGGCGAGCGCTTGCCGCCACAGCGCGGGTTCGATCGCGGCGTCGTAGATGTCGGCGATGACAGCCGAAAGCTCGATGAGTTCTGAAACCACTTCGCGTCCAACAACTGGGGAGCCAGAGCATTTGCGCTCGGTCGGCAAAAGCCGTTTCGCGAAGACCGTCCAGCCCGGTACAACCGATAATGCGTAGCGCTGATGTGGTGCGTCAATCGACCGCACCTCGATTGCTTCGCTGAACTCCTCGAAATGCCTTCGGATTCGGCATGCGGACGTTGGACTTGATGGAGGTTCAACTACCGATTGAAGCCTCACGTGCGAATTTGTCCTGTTGTTGCAACAGTTTGCATGCGTTCCTTGATGGCCGGAATGATCGATATGCGACAAGTTGACGCATATCGATCTACAATGGCGATTACGCGCTCCGCGCCGCGCGGCGCAGCGACTGCGGCGGCTGGCCGAAGGCGCGGATGAAGGCGCGGCGCATCCGCTCCGGATCGCGGAAGCCAGTCGTCTCCGCGACGCGTTCGATCGCCTCGCTCGACGACTGCACGCGGGCGCGGGCCACCTCAATGCGCAGCCGCTCGATCGCCTTCGAGGGCGTGGTGCCGGTCTCGGCGATGAAGGCGCGAGTGAAATGCCGCGCGCTCATGCCGGCGCGCTCGGCGAGGTCTTCGACCGTGAGGCGGCTGTCGAGATGCTCGCGCGCCCAGGTCAGCAGCGGCCCGAAGCGCCCGGTCGGCGCCTTCAACTCCAGCAGCGAGGAGAATTGCGACTGTCCACCGCTCCTGCGGTGATAAAGCACGAGCTGGCGCGCGGTGCGCTCGACGACGGTGTCGCCGTAATCCTCCGCGACCATCGCAAGCGCGAGGTCGATGCCGGCGGTGATCCCGGCCGAACTCCAGATGTTTTGGTCGCGAACGAAGATCTGGTCGGGCTCGAGCTTCACTTGCGGATAGGTCGCAAGAAACTGCCGCGTGCGCTGCCAGTGCGTGGTGGCGCGCTTGCCATCGAGCAGTCCGGCCTCCGCGAGCACGAAGGTGCCCGAGCAGACGCTGCCGACTCGCGCGCCGCGCTTGCCCACCGCCTGCACGAAACGCATCGTGCATTTGTCGCGCGCGGCCGCCTCGACGCCGTCGCCACCGGCGACGATCAGCGTCGTCAGCGCGCTCGGCGAGCCGAACTTGTGCGCCACCATCTCGACGCCCGAGGACGAACGCACCGTCCCCGGCTTCGCCGCGATCGCGCGGATCGGCAGCCGCGCTTTGGCGTAACGACTGGCGATTTCGAACACCGAGATCGGCCCCGCCGCGTCCATCAGCTGGAAATCCGGGAAGATCAGCACACCGATCATTTGGGGTCATGTCCTGAAATGAGGGAAATATGCCATTTCAGACGATAGGCGACCATGCCATGATGGTAGCGTCAAGTGCAATTCCTGGAGGCCTTCGCCATGCCGCTTCAGATCGGGATACTGCTGTTTCCAAAAGTGACCCAGCTCGACTTCACCGGCCCGCTGCAGGTGTTCTCCAGCGTGCCCGGCGCGAAAATCCACCTGATCTGGAAGCGCATCGAGCCGGTCCCGAGCAACTCCGTGATGATGCTGACGCCGACCATGACCTTTGCCGATTGCCCGCAGCTCGACGTGATCTGCGTTCCCGGCGGCGTCGGCACCGATGACATGGTCAATGACGAGGAGATGCTCGCCTTCCTGCGCAAGCAGGCGGACGGCGCCAAATACGTCACCTCGGTGTGCACGGGCTCGCTGGTGCTCGGCGCGGCCGGACTGTTGCGCGGCTACCGCGCAGCGACGCATTGGTCGGCGGTCGACTATCTGCCGGGCTATGGCGCGATCCCGTCGCGGACCCGCGTCTGCACCGACCGCAACCGCGTGACCGGCGGCGGCGTCACCGCCGGCATCGATTTCGCGCTGACCCTGGTGTCAATGCTGGTCGACCGCAAGACCGCGGAGGCGATCCAGCTGCGGCTCGAATACAATCCGGCGCCGCCGTTCAACTCAGGCTCGCCCGACACGGCGCCGCCGGAGGTGCTTGCGTTCATCAACGAACGGATCGCACCCGGCCAGCCACGCCGCGCTGAACTCAACGCGCGCGCCGCGGCGCGTCTCACCGAGCGGGCATGATCCGGAAAAGTGTGAAGCGGTTTTCCGAAAAGATCATGCCCAAAACAAAGGGCGTGAACCAACAACAGAAAAAGGCCGCCCGGTTGCCCGAACGGCCTTTCCTGTCTCACGGCAGCCCCACATTGGAGGGCGATCTCAGGCTGTCTAGCACCGGGGGCCTATCTCCCGGCAACATCCTGATCGGGTGCCGCTGCGCATCGGGACAGTCGCGATTCTGCCTCCCGAACCTCCGCGATGGTTTCCCATCTCCGTAAGATGACCCTATGAAGCCTCACCCACGCGAGGTGCGCAACGGCGCGTTCGCGGCCGTCCCCGATGTTACCGTTGTTCACAGAAACGGGGCACATTGGCTGCGCTGCAACACGGCTTGAGCGGCCATCGACTCCGATGTTGCCCCCTCACCCCGTTCGGCCCACGTCTTCCGAGAGTTAACGCAAGCCCCCAACCAACCGTGCCAAATACTTGCAATTTCGTGTCCGAACCTCTAAATGGGGGTCATTCGATTAGCCGCTGTGCCTTTTTGAACGCGCCTGCGGGCTACTTCCCAAAGACATCGACCAGTTGAATGGAATCCGCGTGATAGTCGCGCGGAGATGCTTTGGAGAGACGAAAAATGCCCACGGGCACTGTTAAGTGGTTCAACGGCCAAAAGGGTTTTGGCTTTATTCAGCCGAATGATGGCGGAAACGACGTTTTCGTGCACATCAGCGCGGTCGAGCGGGCCGGTCTGCCCGGTCTGGCCGAGGGCCAGAAGGTCAACTTCGAGATCAAGGCCGACAAGATGCGCGGCAAGTCGAGCGCTGAAAACCTGTCGCTTGCCTGAGCCGTCAACGCCGTTTCACGGATGTACTGAAATGGCGATGCGCCCGCTCGATCGCAGGATTGAGCGGGCTTGCCCGGCTTTGAATTTGGACTGGAGGAGATGGTGAACAGCAAAACGGCCGAACCATCTCCCGTCAGCATCGCGCGCGCCAACCGGCAACGGCTGGCCAAGGAAGAAGGCGTACGCGCAATGGCGGACGTCGAGAAGGGCGCGATCGCGGTACGGAAGAACATGGAGCGGCTTCGCGCCCTGAGAGAAGCCAAACAGGCGGAGGACGCCAGCGCTTTGCCGGCCGTCTCCGAAACGCCCAAGAAGAAGCGCAAGAAGGCTGTCGCGAAATAGCGCACAATCCCTGCATGAACCCGCCCTTTACCAACGGCACAATCAGCAGTTCAGCGCTTGAAACCATTTGCGCTACATGCCGTTGAACTACAACCCCCGATCATGGACGGCGAACATGCCGCCGCGACACTCAGCCGGAATCAAGGGCACCGGCATCCCAAGCTAGAGACCCAAATGTTCGAACGAACACCCCCAAGCCGCGCGGTCTTGAAAGCCAACAAGGCGTTCAAGTAGGCGCAACCCGAACTGACGGAATATGAGAAGACTCAGAAGGCCGTTCTCGACAATCGTGAGCGGCTGAAGTCAGAGCGGCTGGCCAGAGAGGCCGCCACCCGAGACGGCTCTGAACGCTCTTCCTGATAACGGTTCGCGCCGGAAACAGCCGCTGGCGTTTCCCCGTCGCACTTTGGCGCTCGGACCTACTCGCTATTCCTGACCGGCCCGGCAACCAAACGGTAGGTCGGGACCCAGGCGCTATTCCAGCTTTCCATGGTCACGCCGCAGACCGCGCATTCGAAACTCTCGATTTCACGCGTTGAGGCCAACAATTCGGTGCGCCGATAGACCGCGCCGCATTTGCAGGCCCGGTTTTCCATCCTCATCTGTCTACCTCGGCTGAATTTCGGATGGCGGCATCCGCTTGCGGTCGCGCCTGGCCGCCTCAAAGACAAACGCCACCTGAAAAAGCGGTCCCTCGTCCGTCCGTACCTCGATTCCCATCGGGCGAGGCCGGTCCAATGCGGCATGTTCTTTCGCCATGCCGGCGAGCGACATCGCAGCCTCGACTTCGGCCGCGCGCCAATTGGCAAGCTCGAGCCCCTCCTCGTCGGGACAAAGAACGCGTCCATCTCTGATGTCGAAGTAATAGCGTGGCATGACGCGCGCCCCCTTGGGGAGTGGAAGGACTCCGTCCTGCTCCCTTGTCGAAGAGGCGGGAGCGCGAGCGGCGATCTCATCACCGGTAGATGCCACGAGCCGGGTGGTGATGAATCGAACATGCGCCTGAAATCGGGGGACGGGCCAGTGCAAACTTTCGTCGATCAATCGGAACAACGACGTACATCGAAGGAGCCGCATTTCACGCAGAGGTCGCGCTATTCGATCACCTCGTCGGCGCCGGCAATCAACGAGGCAGGTAGCTCGAGGCCGATGGCCTTCGCCGTCCGCAAATTGATGACGAGATCGTATTTGGTCGGCGCCTGGACCGGCAGTTCGCCCGGCTTCTCGCCCCTGAGAACGCGGTCGACATAGCCGGCCGCGCGTCGAAACTGGTCGATGCGGTTTGGCCCGTAGAACATCAGCCCACCGTTGACGACGTTGCCGCGGTTGCCGTAGACGGCTGGAACCTTGTGCCTGGCCGCCAGCTCGATGATGATTTCAGGATGCGCAGCCACGCCGGCGCTGGGCGTTACGATCAAGCCCCCCTGTCCTGAATTGGCCAGGGCCATGATCGCGCGCTCGACCTCCTCGGCCTTGCGCACGTTGACGGCAAAGACCTCGATACCAAGCGGCTGCGACGCCGCTTGTATCGCGCCAAACTGAGCCATCGCGGCGGGATTATCGACGAGACGAAGAACAGCCGCCCGTCTGATGTTGGGCCGGATCTGCTTGAGCAGCTCCAGCCATTTCGCGGTGAAGCCGTATTCGAAAAGCATGAAGCCGGTCGCATTGCCGCCTGGCCGCGCGAGGGTTTCCACGAAGCCGGCGCCGGCCGGATCGGTCACACCCACGAATACGATCGGCGGCGCATGGTCGACGTTCTGGACCGCGGCCACGCTCATCGTGCCGCTGGCGAGTACGATGCTCGGTGCGAGTGCGACCAACTCCGCAGCATATTTGCTTTCGAGCGCGACGTCGTCTGCTCCCCAGCGAATGTCGATCGCGAAATCGGGGCCAACCTTCCATCCGAATTGCTCGAGGGCCTGCTGGAAGGCGGCGACGGCCGCCTGCCCTTCCTTGTCCTCCGCGCTGCGGTTCATGAGGATGCCGATCCGCCGCGGCCGATCGGACTGGGCGCGCACAACAGCGGGGACCGCGGCAAGCATTGTGCCCATGGCCATGATGACGTCGCGCCGCCTCATTCGATCACCTCATCGGCCATCCCCAGCACTCCCGGCGGAATGACGATGTTGAGTTCTTTGGCCGTCTTCAGATTGATCACCAGTTCGAACTTCGTCGGTTGCTCGATCGGCAAATCAGCGGGGTTTGCGCCCTTCAGCAGCTTGTCGATGTAGCTGGCGGCGCGCCGAAACAGATCGGATCGGTCCACCCCGTAGGAAACGAGACCTCCGGCTTCCGCGTATTCGCGCAAGTGAAAGAGGGACGGCATGCGATTTCGGATCGCATAATCCGCGATTGGTTTCAGGTTCTCGACCAGAACCGGAGCCGGCATCATGACGAGCGCCGCCACATGCAGGGCGGGTATTTCAGTCAGCACCTTGTCGAGATCGCCCGTCTTGCTCACTTCAAACGAATGGACGGTTTTGATGCCCAACGTTTGCGCGGAACGCTGGGCTTCTTTCCAGTCCAGCACCGAGAGTGGATCCTCCGGATTGTAGAGCAAGGCAATCGCGGACACGCCGGGCACGAGCTCCTTCAGCAGCCCCAGCCGCTTTCCGGTCAAATCCGGCGTCATTTGCGACAGGCCGGTCACGTTGCCGCCGGGATGCGCGAGGCTCTTGACCAGCCCGGTTGCGACGGGATCGCCGACAGCGGCCATGACGATCGGGATGTCCGAGGTCGCGGTCCTGGCCGCCGTCGTGTCAGCCGTGACGGTCGTAACGATCACCTCGACCTTTTGCCGAAGCAGATCGCCGGCCAGTTCGGGCAGACGCTCCATCCTGCCCTCGGCGTAGCGGCGCTCGATGACGAGGTTTCGTCCTTCGATCCATCCGGCGTCACGGAGTCCCAGCAACAGCGCTTTTTCCCAGCGCTGTGTGTTCGCGGCAGAGAACGATGAAAGGATTCCGATGCGGCGAGCGTTTACAGCTTGCTGGCCGTACGCGCTGCGCGCCGAGACGGCGGAGCCGACAATCAAGCCGATGAAATCACGACGCTTCATGCTCATCCCAAGAAATTCACGCGGGCATTGTATCCATTAAATCAGCGCCGGCAGCAGCCATGAATGGCGACGACGTGTCGCGGGTCACTCCGCGGCTTCTTCCAGCGGCGCCTCGCGCGGCACGACGATGCGGAATTTCGTGCCCGACCCCGGCTTGCTTTCCAGGTTGATCCGGCCGCCGAGCCGATTGGTCACGATGTTGTGGACGATGTGCAATCCGAGACCGGTGCTGCCCTGATCGCGCCGTGTGGTGAAGAACGGGTCGAACACCTGGCGCCTGACGTCTGCGCTCATGCCGCAGCCGTCGTCCGAAAACAGCACCTCGACCTTGTCCTTGCCGAGCGCCTGCGCGGTGATGTGAACGGAGCCCCGGCCGCCGTCCGGAAATGCGTGCACGACCGCATTGAGCACCAGATTGGTGAGCACCTGCCCGTATGGCCCGGCATAGCTGTTCATGGCGAGATCAGCCTCGCATGCGACATTGACGGTCAGGCTTTGCCGCCGCAAGCCGAACCGCAAGCCCCTGACGACCTGCTCGGTGACTTCAGCCAGATCGAAAGCACGGCGATCCGAGACGTTGCGATCGGCCGCGACCTGCTTGAACGACTGGATCAGGTCGACGGCGTGATTGAGATTCGCCAGAATTTGCGAAGCCGCCTCGCGGCTGGAGGCGACGAAGTCGCTGAGCATCGAGCGGCGCAAATCGCCAGCGGCGATATCGGCCTCGAAGCGCTTCGTCTTGTTGATGAAGGCCGAAGCCACCGTCAGGCTGGTGCCGACCGGCGTGTTGATCTCGTGCGCGACACCGGCCACCAGCCGGCCAAGCGCGGCCAGCTTCTCGGTCTGGATCAGGCTGTCCTGGGCGGCGCGCAAATCGTCCAGCGATCGCGACAATTGCTCGGTGCGCTCGGCCAGTTCGGTGAACAGCCGCGTATTCTCGATGGCGATCACCGCTTGCCCTGCGAATGTCCTGAGCAGCTCGACCTGCGCCTTCGGAAACAGCCGCGGCTCGAGCCGCATCACCGCGATAGCGCCGATCGCTTCCTCGTCGCGCATCATCGGCACGATCAGGATGCTGCGATAGCCGGAAGTGCGCTGCAGCTCGCTGTAACCGCCGGAGATCAGCACATCGGGCTCATGCACGACGCGCCGCTCGCGAATGGCGACCGAGATCAGGTTGCTGCTGGCGATGGGCGCCGGATAGGCCTTGCGTACCGCCGCCACCGACTCCGGAGAAAACTGATCGTGCGCGATCAGGTGGACCTGCTTGCCATCAAAGCGATAGACGGCGCTAAGCACGCTCTGGCAGAGCCGCGCGGCGTTCCTGACGATCCGCTCGAACACCGGAAAGAGATCGGTCGGCGCGTCCGCGATCAGGCTGAGCACCTCCGCGGTCGCCGCCTGACGCTCGCGCGCTTCGGTGAGTTCGGCGGCAAGCCGCGCGGCTTGCGCTTTCGCCGCCGAGAGGCCGGAAACACGCCTGACAGCGCCGGCGCGCTTAGGCGTTTTCGCGCTACGCTTTTTCGCAGGCCTGCCTGATCCGGAGCGTCGTTTCATCGCCTTCCCCACAGTCAGGATAGGCCATCCTGACGGGGCAGGCCAACAGCGGAATGATTGGCGACTGCTCGCGTCAGGGTCTTGAACAACGGCCGCGATCACCTAGCCCTTCAGCATCATCCCGATCACGGAAAACCAGCCCTTGAACGCGGCACGGACGTCGTCGCCATATTCGATGATCAGCACGACGAAGATCAGCATCAGCCAGAACGAAATCGTCCGCAGCGTGAACTGGACGTTCTTCAGCCGCCGGTTGCCCTCGGCCAGCAGCTGTTCGAGCCTGGAAGACTGCGGATCGCCGTCGTTCAATTCAGCCCCCTACTTCCGCTCCAGATGCCATGCACCGTCCCAATTCTCCGCCGGCGGATTGGCCTTGAAGCCGTGGATGCGCTGCATCAGCGCGAGCGCGGGGCCGTCGTCGGGAGCCGCAGTTCGCGCGGCTGCGAACGCGGTCTCCGCCTCGTCCCAGCGCCGCGCGCGATAGGCCGCGAGCCCCTCGGCATAGCGGCTGCGCGACTCCGTTTGATCAGGCGTCAGCTCGCCCTTGCGGCCGATGATCTCGTAGACGATCTCGGAGTGGGTCTGGCCGATCACCACCACGCGATCGATCTCCCGCAGTTCGAGCGTATCGCCGCACGCGTTTGCGGTCGCCTCCGAGATCAGGCAGTGCGTGCCGTAGACCTTGTTGGCGCCCTCCAGCCGCGAAGCGAGGTTCACATTGTCGCCCATCACGGTGAAGCTCATCATGTACTCCGAACCGATGCTGCCGACCAGCGCCTCGCCGGTGGCGATGCCGATCCGGATGTCGCAATCGGCCGGGATCGCGCGCACGCCGAGCAGCTCCGGCAAATCCTTGCGCAGCTTGGCCACGCGCCCGATCATGTCGATCGCGGCAAGGCAAGCGAGATGCTCCTGCTCGGCATCCTCGATGAAGGGCGCGCCCCAATAGGCCATGATGGCGTCGCGGATATATTTGTCGATCACGCCGCGATGGGCATGGATCGGCTCGGACATGGTCGAGAGGTAAAGGTTCATGATCTTCACCAACCCCTGCGGCGTGACGCCTTCGCTGAGCGTGGTGAAGCCCTTCATGTCGCAGAACATGACCGTCATTACCCGGCGCTGGCCTTCGGCGGCGGCAAGCGCAGTCTGATCGAGCAGTCCCTCCGCGATCCGCGGATCGACATAGCGCCCGAAAGTCTCGCGGACGCGCTGGTTCTGGCGCAAACGCTCGATCATGCGGTTGAACGCCGCCGAGAGCAGACCGATCTCGGCGCCGGTCGTCACGCTGACGGAGTGGTCGAGCCGGCCGGCTTCGACCTCACGCGTGCCCTCGAGCAGCCGCAGCACCGGGCCGGTGATGCCGCTTCCGACCAGCATCGCGAACACGAAGCCGAGCACGGCGGCGATCCCGGTCACGACGGCCGAGATGATGATCGCCTGGTTCTGCTGGCGTATGACAATGGTGGCGCTGTAGCGCACCTGCGTCAGCATGTCGGCGCGGATGGCATCGATCTTGCGACCGAACTCGGCACGAAGACCATCGGCTTGTGCAAGCGTCTTCTTCACCCCGTCGAAATCGCGGCTATCGAGTTGGCCCAACAACACCGTGTCGAGTTCGTTGAGGCGATGATGCAGATCGTTGACCGCGACATCGATGCGATCGTCGAGGCGGCCGAGCGCGGCGTTGTCCGACGGCGTCGTGTCATCCGCGATGATCGCGACGATCTGGTCGCGCGCCGCCTGCGCTTCCTTTTCGATTTCGGGCTCGAGCGACTGAAAGCCTTTCAGATGCGCGGCATAGGCCGCCTCGTCGGGCGGCGTCTGCATTTTGGCGATGATCATCTGCCGCAGCGCCAGCCCGCGCTCCAGCGATCTGATGTTGGTCCGGGCCAGGTCGCCATAGGCCGGCACATAACGGTTGGTCAGCTCATCGAGGAGATGACCGACGCGCGCTGACATCACCATCGACAACACCGACGTGATCACCGCGAGCACAATCAGGCCTGCGGCGATGCCGACAATCTTCTGCTTGATGGATTTTCGAAACATAAGGGGATGCCGGTGATGACGGGCAAGGCTATATCGCCCCGCGGCAAAGGTCATCCCGTGAGGACGTGACAGGCGCCGTTTCAGTTAACACGGCAGTCGGCGTGTTCGATGTCGCCGCCCGGCTTTGCCCTAGCTCGCCGGCGCCGGACGCGCCTCACCGAGGACGAGCAACGCCAGCGGTGCGAGCGGCCCGACGGCGGCCGCGACCCAGAGCCAGGTTTTGGACGCACGGTTACGCTGGCGGGCCATCTCGCCGGCAAGCGGGATCGAGGCAACGAACACGACGAGCGTGATCCAGTCCATTCCGGCGATCTCCGATCCGCCCCGCGACTATAGCGCGGAAGCGGCCGCCAGCGGATCACGAAACGTCGAGGGATCAGCTACCCGGCGTCCAGGGCTGGTAGTCGCCGGTCGCCTTCGGGCGGCGGCCGCTTGCGAGCGTCGAGCCGGAGGGACGATAGGCCTGCGGCGTGCCGGTCATGTTCGGCTCATGCGGCTTTTCCCACTCGCGCGTCCTGTAATTTTCCTCTGTCGGCGGAACGTCGACGGTGTGATGCATCCAGCCGTGCCACTCCGGAGGAATCCGGCTCGCTTCGGCCGTGCCGTTGTAGATCACCCAGCGCCGCTGAAAATGCAGGGTCGGATCAACCGCGCCGCCGCGGGTCCGGTAATAGCGATTTCCCTGCGCGTCCTCGCCCACGAGCTCGCCGAAACGCCAGGTCCACAACTGCGTACCGAAGGTCTGGCCATTCCACCAGGTGAAGACTTTCAGGAAGAACTGTTTCATGCGGATGAGGCCCGATTTGCTTATGCGTTCTGATGCCATTCCGCCGAACGAAAGTCTAGGATGTTACCGCTCGCGGTTTCGTGTTCTCCCGGCGTCAAATCGCTCGATTCCGTTCATTCCTGGTACAGTTTCGCAGCCTCAATCTCGCCTCACGCATTCGTTGCTGATTGTGCGGAACGACTGATCGCACCGGGGGTTAGGACGGTAACCCTTTCATGGAGGATGAGATGATGAGTTCTCGCGTTTTGGCCGGCGTCTCGGCGCTGGCATTGGTTCTCGCGGCGGCTGCGCCGTCGGCGAGCTTCGCGTTTGGCCGTGGTGGCGGCGGCGGTGGCGGCCACATCGGCGGTGGCGGAATGCGCATGGGTGGCGGCGGTGGTGGCTTTTCCGGCGCGCGCATGGGTGGCGGCGGCGGCAATTTCGGTGCAGCACGCGTAAGCGGCGGCAACTTCGGTGCGGCGCGCATGGGTGGCGGTAATTTCGCTGCACGCGGCGTCTCGCCGGCCTTCGTTGGCGGCGGACGCGTTGCAGGCGGCAACTGGAACCACGGTGGCGGCTACCGGCGCGGCTATGGTTACGGTCCGGGCATCGCGGCTGGCGTGATCGCTGGCGCAGCGCTCGGCTCCTACGCGTACTATGACGGCGGCTACTACGGCGGCGACAACTACTACTATGGTGCCGACAACGGTTATTATGATGACGGCACGACTGTCGTCGTCCCCGGCGGCGGTGCGGACGCGAGCTATTGCGCGCAGCGCTATCGCTCCTGGGATGCGGGTTCGCAGACCTATCTCGGCAATGACGGCCTGCGGCATCCCTGCCCGTAAGAGACCGCAAATCGCGTGAAGAATTTGAACGGCGTCCCAAAGGCGCCGTTCTCTTTTTATGACCTGGTGGCGAGGACGACGCCGGCCAGCGTGAAGACGAGCGCCGCGGTCTGCCCTGTCCCGAGCGGCTCATGCAGCGCGATCGCCGAGGTCACGACGCCGATCACGGGCACCGCCATGGTGCCGATCGCCGCGACCGACGCCGGCAATCGCGCCAGCGCCGCAAACCAGGCGACATAGGCGATGCAGAACTGGCCGAGCACGGAATAGATCAGCAGCCACCAGCCTGTTGTCGTCACCTTCTCAAGATGCGTGGTCTCAACCAGCAGGCCGACGATCGCGACCGGCAGGCAGCCGAGCCCGACCTGCCAGGCCGCAGCCGGAATCGGCGGCAGATCGATCGGCCGTCGCTTCGCCAGCACCGTGCCGATGGCAAAGCCGACCGAGCCCGTGAGAGCCATGATGATCCCCGGCAGTTTCGCTGCGCTGGCGGCAATGCCGTTGCCGCCCATGATCGAGGCCAAACCCGCAAACGCCATCAGCAGCGCCAGGCTGCGCAACAGGGTCGGCCGCTCGCCGAGCACCGGCCAGGCGATCAGCGAGGCCCAGACCGGCATGGTATAGGCGATCAGCGCCGCTTCGCTTGCCGGCAGGTAGACGAGCGCGAGCCCCATCACCACCATCCAGAGCGTGACGTTGAGAACAGCGGCGAGCAGCAGCCGCGGCCAGATCTCGCGTGGCACGTAAAGGCTCTGCCGGCGGAGCATCGCCAAGCCTGCGAGCAGCAGCGCGCCCACCACGCCGGAGAGACCGCGCAGGGTCAGCGGTGGCAGTTCCCCTATCAGGAACTTGGTGACGGGCCAGTTGAAGCCCCAGCCGATGCTGGTGATCGCGAGGAAAGCCAACCCAGCGGCAGAGATGCGCGCGGGCGCAGGCGGCGGAATTTTCATCTCAGGGAACAGCCCGGCAGGGAATCAGCTGACCCTGTTTGCCCCGTCGTAGGGCCAGCGACCACCGGTCGGCAGGCATGGCAGCCCCATCCCACCGTAGGCCTACGTGAGTCTCTCCGAGGCAATCCCTCGAACAGTAAAAATATGTCTCCTGTGAAGAGCGGGAGAGACGTGAATTCGCGACGCCGGAGTCAATTTTTTCGCTTGGCGAATCCTCTTGGACTCACTGATACTTGGACCGATCACAGGGGCGGCACTACCCCCTGTTTTCCCACCCTTTCCACCATATTTAGTATTTGATTCAGGAACCCGTACTAGTTCTTGACGGGCGTAACGGAGTCGTCCTAGCTTTCACCTGTTCGGCGCGCGTGTGTTTGGGTCCCGCCGGTCGCTCCCAAAAGGGCTTCTGACAGTAACCAATCCGCTCGTCCGGTCAGGCCGCGGGTCGAGGGCTTGTCTGCCCCGAAATTGGGGTTTCGGGGCGCAAGCGAAGGGCTGGTACACGGCCCGAAGGGCCGCAAAAAGAGGCCCGAAGGGCCGGAAAAACGGCCCGAAGTGAAGTGGCGGGGCGTTGAAGAGAAACAGGGCCGGACCACCGGCTTGAGCATGCGGACAAACGGCCGGCGTTTTTCGGCGTCGGCTTGGGAGGTTCGCTTAGGAAACAACAAACGCTGCGCCAACCGGGTAGGCGGCGCGGCCAAGAATACGGGGCACGACCATGCGAATCGAACGCCGCAACACCACCTCAGGCCAGTCACCCTACGCCGGGATTGATTTCAGTTTGACGACATCCGAGATCCGTAATCCCGACGGCTCGGTGGTTTTCCATCTCGACAATGTCGAGGTCCCCAAGGCCTGGTCGCAGGTCGCCTCCGACGTGCTGGCGCAGAAATACTTCCGCAAGGCCGGCGTCGCCGCGAAGCTGAAGAAGGTCGAGGAAGAGACCGTCCCCTCTTTCCTGTGGCGCTCGGTGCCGGACACCGAGGCGATGGCCAACCTGCCCGAGAACGAGCGCTACATCGGCGAGCATTCCTCCAAGCAGGTGTTCGACCGCCTTGCCGGCTGCTGGACCTATTGGGGCTGGAAGGGCAAATACTTCTCGTCGGAAGAAGACGCCTCCGCTTTCTATGACGAGCTGCGCTACCAGCTCGCGATGCAGATGGTCGCGCCGAACTCGCCGCAATGGTTCAACACCGGGCTTCATTGGGCCTACGGCATCGACGGCCCCGGCCAGGGCCACTATTACGTCGATCCCTTCACGGGCAAGCTGACCCGCTCGAAGTCGTCCTACGAGCATCCGCAGCCGCATGCCTGCTTCATCCAGGGCGTCGGCGACGACCTGGTCAACGAGGGCGGCATCATGGACCTCTGGGTGCGCGAGGCGCGCCTGTTCAAATACGGCTCGGGCACCGGCTCGAACTTCTCGCGGCTGCGCGGCGAAGGCGAAAAGCTGTCCGGCGGCGGCCGCTCGTCCGGCCTGATGAGCTTCCTCAAGATCGGCGACCGCGCCGCGGGCGCGATCAAGTCGGGCGGCACCACGCGCCGCGCCGCCAAGATGGTCGTGGTCGACGTCGATCACCCCGACATCGAGACCTATATCGACTGGAAGGTGAAGGAAGAGCAGAAGGTCGCGGCGCTCGTCACCGGCTCCAAGATCAACCAGAAGCACCTGAAGGCCGTGATGAAGGCCTGCGTCAACTGCGAAGGCAGTGGCGACGATTGCTTCGATCCGGAGAAGAACCCTGCGCTCCGTCGCGAGATCAAGCTCGCGCGCCGCAGCCTCGTCCCCGACAACTACATCAAGCGGGTGATCCAGTTTGCCAAGCAGGGCTACAAGGAGATCGCCTTCGACATCTACGACACCGACTGGGATTCCGAGGCCTATCTGACCGTCTCCGGCCAGAACTCCAACAACTCGGTGTCGCTGAAGGACGATTTCCTCCGTGCGGTGGAGACCGACGGCAACTGGAATCTCACCGCCCGCACCTCCAAGAAGATCATGAAGACCCTGAAGGCGCGCGACCTCTGGGAAAAAATCGGTTACGCCGCCTGGGCCTCGGCCGATCCCGGCCTGCACTTCAACACCACGATGAACGACTGGCACACCTGCAAGTCGTCAGGCGACATCCGCGCGTCCAATCCGTGCTCGGAATACATGTTCCTGGACGACACGGCGTGTAACCTCGCCTCCGCCAACCTGCTGACGTTCTACAACACCTCGACCAAGCATTTCGACGTCGACGCCTATGAGCATCTCTGCCGGCTCTGGGCGATCGTGCTCGAAATCTCCGTGATGATGGCGCAGTTCCCGTCGAGGGCGATCGCCGAGCTCTCCTACGAGTTCCGCACGCAGGGCTTAGGCTTTGCCAATATCGGCGGGCTCTTGATGACCATGGGTCTTCCTTACGACAGCAAGGAAGGCCGCGCGCTCTGCGGTGCGCTGACCGCGATCATGACTGGCATTGCCTACAAGACCTCGGCCGAAATGGCGGGCGAGCTCGGCACCTTCCCCGGCTACAAGAAGAACGCGCAGCACATGCTTCGCGTCATTCGCAACCATCGCCGCGCCGCGCATGGCCATGCTTCTGGTTATGAAGCGCTCTCGGTCAATCCGGTGCCGCTCGACCACGCCTCCTGCCCGCAAGCCGATCTGATCGCGCATGCCGGCAAGGCCTGGGACGACGCGCTCGCGCTCGGCGAAAAGAACGGCTATCGCAACGCCCAGACCACGGTGGTGGCGCCGACCGGCACCATCGGCCTCGTCATGGATTGCGACACCACAGGCATCGAGCCCGACTTCGCGCTGGTGAAGTTCAAGAAGCTCGCTGGCGGCGGCTACTTCAAGATCATCAACCGCGCCGTGCCGGAAGCGCTGCGTACGCTCGGTTATCGCGAAGCCGATATCGCGGAGATCGAGGCCTATGCCGTCGGCCACGGCTCGCTCTCCAACGCGCCCGGCATCAACGCCTCGACCCTGAAGACCAAAGGCTTCACCGACGAGGCCATCGCCAAGGTCGAGAAGGCGCTGCCGACCGCGTTCGACATCAAGTTCGCCTTCAACAAGTGGACCTTCGGCGAAGACTTCATCCGCGACCAGCTCGGCATCGGCGCCGAGGCGATCGCAGCACCGGGCTTTGACCTGCTCGCGGCAGTCGGCTTCACCAAGCGCGAGATCGAGGCCGCCAACGTGCACATCTGCGGCGCGATGACGGTCGAGGGCGCGCCGCACCTCAAAGCCGAGCACTATCCGGTGTTCGACTGCGCCAATCCCTGCGGCAAGATCGGCAAGCGCTACCTGTCGGTCGAGAGCCACATCCGCATGATGGCGGCGAGCCAGCCGTTCATCTCGGGCGCGATCTCGAAAACCATCAACATGCCGAACGACGCCACGGTGGAGGACTGCAAGTCCGCCTATCTCCTCTCCTGGAAGCTCGCGCTGAAGGCCAACGCGCTCTATCGCGACGGCTCGAAGCTGTCGCAGCCGCTCAACTCGCAGCTCATCAGCGACGATGAGGAGGAGGACGATGCGGTCGAGTCGCTCTACGACAAGCCGATGGCCGCGCGGGCCACGCAAATCTCGGAGAAGATCGTCGAGAAGTTGGTCGAGCGCATCATCGTGATGCGCGAGCGCGAGAAGATGCCGGATCGCCGCAAGGGTTACACCCAGAAGGCTGTCGTCGGCGGGCACAAGGTCTATCTCCGCACCGGCGAATATGACGACGGCCGGCTCGGTGAGATCTTCATCGACATGCACAAGGAAGGCGCCGCGCTTCGGTCGTTCATCAACAACTTCGCGATCGCGGTCTCACTGGGCCTGCAGTACGGCGTGCCGCTCGAGGAATATGTCGACGCTTTCACCTTCACCCGCTTCGAGCCGGCGGGTCCCGTGCAGGGCAACGACTCGATCAAGTATGCGACCTCGATCCTCGACTATGTCTTCCGCGAGCTCGCGGTGAGCTACATGTCGCGCTTCGACCTCGCGCATGTCGATCCGAACGAGTCCGGTTTCGACGCGCTCGGCAAGGGCGTCGAGGAAGGCAAGGAGCCCGGGGACAACCAGGGCCATCAGGCGACCAAGTACCTGTCGAAGGGCCTGACGCGCTCGCGCACCGACAATCTCGTCGTCATGCGCGGCGGCTCGGCCGCGATCTCCTCCGGATCGGACAACGCGCCGGCGGGCGGCAGCAAGGTCACCTCGCTCGCCTCGCATGGCGCCAGCGCGCGCGTCTCCGATGCGCTCGAAGGCGCAGTCGCCCTGAAGCAGGAGGCGAGCCACGACCTGTCGCCGACGGAAAAGCTGGAAGCGCTGCAGTGGAGCAAGGCGGGTGCGGCGGCACAGGCCGCGCCGAGCAAGGCCGAGCGTCGGGCTGAAGCGAAAGCCAAAGGCTACGAGGGCGAGATGTGCGGCGAGTGCGGCAACTTCACCCTGGTGCGCAACGGCACCTGCATGAAGTGCGATACATGTGGCAGCACGACGGGGTGTTCTTGATCTCTAGATGATCGTCACGCCCGGGCGCCTGTCCCCGACTTGATCGGGGATGGGACCCGGGCACCCACGAAATAGAGGGCGGCCGAGAGGTCGCCCTTTGCATCTAAGAGCTTAAGAATGAGCGACGGCGACTGCGATTACGCTGGGGCCTAAAGCATATCTATTAAATGCTCCATCGGGAGAACGCCTCGAATCTTGCTCTTGACCGGAAACTCCATTTGATCAATCTCCGTCGCTTCGCTTGCTTCCCACACGATGACGTAAAAGCCGGGCGCTTGAGTAAGATCGAGATCGCCCGGCATGCGCCATTCTCGCTCGTGGGTCCAGTCAACTTGGCTACTCGATCGTCACTAATGCCGCTGCCCATCGAAACAAACGATTTGTGTTTAACGCTGATCTGAGAGACTTCTTTCCATCGATTAACTTTGGCAGGGTCTGGGGATTTTTCGCCAAGGATCGCAATTTTGGCTTGGAGCCTAAGATCGCAACGTTAATCGCTCAGATCGCTTGTCACAACAATCAGCTCCCGCAGGGAAGTCCGTGCTCACCTGTTATTTCCAACCTCCTCGCGCATATGCTGGACATCCGACTGAATAAAGTCGCTAGAGCCGGCAACTGTACTTATACCCGGTATGTCGACGATCTAACTTTCTCCACAAACGAGAAGGAGTTTCCAACATCTGTGGCAAGGCTTGTTCTCGGGACTGACGACAGTTGGGTGCCGGGCGACGGCCTCGTTCGAGGTGTCTATCAAGCAGGCTTTAAGTTGAACTATGATAAGACGCGCATGCAGTGTCGTAACTCACGGCAAGACGCCACGGGACTGATCGTTAACAAGAAGGTCAACATTCGGCACGAGTACTACAAGATAGCTCGAGCAAAATGTCATCATCTATTTCAAAATGGCTTTTGCTACGCAAGACAGGACAACACGCCGCTTTCGGATGATGCTTTAGGTGGCGTCATGAGCTTCATCTACCACATTCGCGGTCTCAAGACGGTCGATTGGAAACAAGACCAGCCAGGCTTCAGTCTACTCTACGGCAAATTCCTCGACTACGTGTCGTTCTACGGATTGGTTCGCCCGCGCATAATCTGCGAGGGAAAGACAGATAACATCTATTTGCGTTCCGCGATGCTCGCGCTGCAAAAGAAGTATCCGCAATTCATCGACCCGAATCCAAAGATTGGCCTAACGATTAATTTCTTTAACTACACGAAGCGTTCCAGCCTATTTCAAGAGTTGTCGGGTGGGACTGGAGAGATGAACAAGCTGTTAGCCAGCTATCGAACAAGATTGTCCCATTTTCAGCACGAAACCACACACCCTGTATTGATGATAGTCGACAACGATTTGGGTTCGAACGGCTTGTTCAAGCATATAAGTAAAATCCTTGGCAAAGCTGCCACTGGCGACGACCCTTTTTACTATATTTTCGAGAATCTCTACGTCATACCCGTCCCCAAGAGTGGCGCTGCGCCCGCAGCCATCGAGGATTTATTTGACCCGGCTCTTCTAAAAAGGACTATCGACGCAAAGGAATTCGACCGTTCCGGTAAGGAGAAGGACACGAGCAAGTGGTACTCAAAGTTCGATTTCGCGACGAAGATCGTGAAGCCCGAACGCACGAAGTTGGATTTTTCGAAGTTTGAGCCCCTTTTGGCTGCAATATTGAACTCTCAAGAGGACTTCGCCAAACGTCGGAGTACTTTGAAGCGTGCAGCCTAATACTTCCTCCCCACCAAAATTCTCGCACCTTCCGCGCCGATCTCCTCGGTGTGGCTGCGGCCGGCGGGCACGTTGAAGATGTCGCCGGCGCGATAGGTCACGGGCTTCTCGCCCTGGTCGACGATGAAGATGCCTGACAGCACCAGGCCGCGGATGTTGTAGTCGTGGGTGTGGCCGTGATTGACCGGCCGCGGATCGAGCGCCTTGGATTCGATCTCGACATATCCTGCGGATTTCAGCTCGGCCTCGAACGTGGCTTGATTCATCGGACCCTCCTCCCAAGCATTGCGCCCTGGAACCCTAGCATATCCCGAGAGCGCGGCTGAGGTGGCCGGTTACGCCCGATCACGTGTTGTCGTGGACGACCCTGCGCGCGTGTTCCAGCTTGACGTCGTGCGGCGAGAGGAGGAGCATGCATCGTCGCTTCATGCGACAGCTGAATCTCTGCGATACAAGGAGGTTCGATGACGCCACCGTCGAAAGCGCGCCGCTCACTGCGCCGGTAACGTCCGGATCAGCGCACAACAGCGGCCAAAGACCCACGGACGACACGCCGGGACAGAGCTGAGCGGGCCCCATCAGTGAGGCATGGCCCCTCGCCTTCCCGGCGTCGTGCGTTTTAGCTTTTACTCCATCTCGTCATGCCCGGCCATAGCCGTTCGAAGAACGGCGTCGCTTCGCTCCGCCTACGCGCCGGACATCCACGTCTTTGTTCCAGACAAACAAGGAGACGTGGATGGCCGGGTCAAGCCCGGCCATGACGAACGATGTTTACCGCGCCGCCGACGCCGACTGCGCCGGCTTGCCGAACACGCTGCGGCATTCGGCGCTGAGCTGCGCACGCTTGTGCATCATGCAGGCGGTGATGCGGCCGCGGTCCGGAATTTCCGCCGAACACAGCCGGAAGACATCGCCGGTGCAAAGCCGTTTCTGATCGTCTTCAGTAAACGCCTTCGCGCTCGATGCCCACAGCGCTGCACACAATGCCACCCCTACGGCGAGATGCACCCGCCGCTCCCAACGCAACCTAGTCTGCATGATCGTCCCCCATCGGCCGCTTCTCACGGCCGCACGCAATCTCCACCCCGTCGACGATGGTAAACGCGAATCGTTCGATCTCAACGCAACGCGAACGGCGTGCACTGTTTTTTCCGCGTGTGTTGTTTTTCCGCGCGTGGTGTTTGTTCCGCGACGGGAACAGCGCTACGTTGCGGTGCATGACGATTATTTCGATCCAGTCACAGGTCGCGTTCGGTCATGTCGGCAACAGCGCCGCCGTCTTTCCCATGCAGCTGCACGGCATCGACGTGGTCGCGGTGCCGACCACGCTGCTCAGCAACCGGCCTGGCTATCCCACCATTCGCGGCCGCGTGCTCGAGGCTGAGCTCGTCGCCGACCTCTTGCGCGGCATCGAGGAGCGCGGCGCGGTCGACAACGCCAGCATGATCCTGTCCGGCTATCTCGGCTCGGCCGAGATCGCCGCCGTGGTCGCCGACTTCATCGCACGTGCGAAGGCAAGTCATCCCGCCCTGCGCTACACGCTCGATCCTGTATTGGGCGATCGCGACCGCGGGCTGTTCGTGAAGGCGGAGATCCCGCCGCTGGTCCGCGACCGTCTTCTACCCCTCGCCGACATCATCACGCCCAATCATTTCGAGTTCGAAATGCTGTGCGGCGGAGCCGCCGTCACGCTCGATCAGCTGCTCGCAGGCGCGCGCGCCCTGATCGCGCGGGGGCCTTCGACGGTCGTCATCACCAGCGCCGAGCTGTCGGGCACGCCGGCTGACGCGATCGAGACATTGGCGATCGAACGCGCCGCGGCATGGCGCGTGCGCACGCCGCGGGTTCCGATCAGCCCGAACGGCACCGGCGACCTCTTCGCCGCGCTGTTCACCTCCGCCCGCGTTCGCGGCCAGGACACGCCGCAGGCGCTGGCGCATGCGGCTTCCGCCATGATTGCCGTCATCGAGCGCACGGCAGCTGATGGCACCGAGGAGCTGCGGATCGTCGAAAGCGCTGGTGAGCTCGTGCATCCGAAGCGCCGCTTCGAGGCGGTCGCCATCTGACCCGGCCGGCGGCCGAAAATAAAATTCCCCGGGAATTGGAACCGAACGCACCGCCCCGCATTCACAGGCGGTACGGGCTTGCCCCGCACCATCAACGTCAACCCGGCGACACGAAGGACATCAGCATGGCACGGAAGAAGCAGCCACAGAAGCGCACGAGCAAGGCCGCTGTCGCGGTCGCGGCGGGCGCCGCCGGATTGGGGCTTTCGCTGGCGGGAAGCGCATCCGCGTCGTCCTTGCCGGCTGCCAATGCCCCGCAAAACGACAACAACCTAGCCTCGCAACGCTTCGTCCTCGGCGAGGAGGAGATGGCCGACGTCGGTCTCGCCACATTCCATATGTTCGACCGCGAGCAAGGCGCCGCCGGCCACGTGCAGCTGGCCCGCGGCTGCGGCGGTTGCCGCGGCTGCCGGGGTTGCCGGGCACGCGGATGCGGCGGCTGCGGTGGTTGCGGCGGCGGCGGCTGCTGCGCCAGCTGGGGACGATGCCGTCTCTGCTGACGGCCCGACCGATCACTTCACTCAATAAAAAAGCGGCCCTTACGGGCCGCTTTTTCGTTTCGCGCTGCGGGATGCTCAGGATCATACGCATACGCACCGAAATGTAAGCCGGAACCTGATTTCGTTCCGGTTCCGGCCCGCTATGATCCGGTAATCAAGCGGGGCTCAACGTGACGAAACCGGAATCAAGGACAACGAAGAAGGCAAGGCGTGGGCGCCGTAAGGTCTGGCTCAGGATGGTTGCCTCACATGAAGTCAAAGATTTGATCAGGCTCGACTCCCAAGGATTCGACGTGTGGAAGGGGAATCGCGAGATGAGGGCCGGCGACCTCATCGTGATGTATCGCACCGCGCCCTTCAGCGACATCGCTTACGTATTCGTCGCTCGCAGCGACGGACGCAAGGTCAAGAAGAAGGTCAGAAAAGGCTTCGAATGGCCATGGGAGGTCGATATTGCCGGCGGCTATCGGCTGGCGCGCACCGTCAAACGTCAGGCCCTCTGTGACGACCGGGTGCTCGGGAAACGCTGGGACTTCACGAAAAGCGCGCTCGGCTACACGCAGCGGCTCACCGATCTGGAAGAAGAAAAGGTCTGGCCGGCGCTGAGCCGCCTGATCGAAGCGCATTCGCCCGGAATTGCAAAACACTTTGGCCGGCAATGGACGAGCACCGGCAAGCGACGAGCCGTTTTCCTGTCGTACGCGAGTCCTGACAAGCGACGCGCGGAGGAGATTTTCGATGCGCTCACCAAGGCGGGAGTTGACGTCTGGCTCGACCAGGTCGATCTTCAAACTGCGGAGGATTGGGACACCCGCATCAACAGAGCCATTTCGAACGGCCGTGGCTTCGTGGTCTGCATCTCTGAGACGTGGAAACGCCGACCCCAACACTATGCACAGAGCGAGCTGAAAGCTGCCCTCAAAATCGCAAAGCGGCGGCGCAACTTCATTTTCCCGGTGCTGCTCGAGGACTGCAAGATGCCCGATGAACTGCAGTCCTATCATGCGGCGCGCGTGTTCGGCCGTCAGAAGCAGTCGAATTTGACGCGACTGATCCACGACCTTCAAAAGGGCAGGCGTTAGCGATGTGGTACGCAAAAATGCCGCAGCTTACGAAACCTGGAACTAACTTTCTCCCGCTAGCCTCGCACGCGTTTTGCCGCGCTTAACGCGCGATTAACCGTAAGGCTGGGGAGCAGAATGTTCCGCTTTTTGATTGTCGCCGCAGCGTTGCTGCTTTTCACCACCGAAGCGTTCGCGCATGGCAGCGAGGCCGCCGCCCCGCCTCCGCCGCCGAAAGACGTGCCGCCGCCGGTGACCCTGGCGAAGACGAAGAAGGGCACCGCACTCGCCGACGCCAAGGGCATGACGCTGTATTATTTCGACCGCGACGATTCCGGCAACAAGTCGAACTGCGACGGCAAATGCGCGGAGAAGTGGATTCCGCTCGCCGCCGACAAAAGCGCGCAGGCCTCCGGCGATTTCACCGTGATCATGCGCGGCGACGGCAGCAAGATGTGGGCCTATCGCTATCGCCCGCTCTACACGTCGAACGACGACAAGGCCCCCGGCGACACCAACGGGTTCGATCCGCAGAATTTGTGGCACATCGCGCGGCCGGCGAATTAGGTTTTCGCGCGTCGCAGCGATGCGTAGGGTGGGCAAAGGCGCGTTAGCGCCGTGCCCACCATCCTCGGCGAGCAAGCGAAGGTGGGCACGCTTCCGCCTTCGCTCGTTGAAGCTTCGGCGGACGCGGTCGCTTTGCCCACCCTACGCACCTTACCGCGCATCACAAAAAACCCGCCGCCTGTTTTGCCCGACGTGTCAAGCGCGTCATGCAAAAATAATTCACTTTCCGAAATACAGTATTTATGATTTAACGAACCCGTCCCGCGCCGCCTCAGGAGGGCGTATCGCGATCGTCACGACACGTGGCGCGGGATGCGATGGACGCGTTCTTGCCGCAAGACGTGCGGCGCGCTCGCGTACGGTCAAGCCGTGTGGTCCTGTCCCCTCGACGCTGGGGTCAAGCTTGCGGGCGATCCGCAGGCGACGGAGGCTAACAAGCCCGACACTCCGGGGAGAGCACGGAGCAGCCGTTCCAACCATCGCGCAGGGAATGCCGGCGCGTTTCGGCGACCTGTGGTGACTATGCTCGTACGCTTCTTCATCTTGCGTGCGAGGCTGCGGGTGCGCAAAACACCCGGCATTCCCTGCGCCCTCTTTTCGTCGAGGGCCGCGAATGATGCACAACTCGGGTGGATTTCCACCGCGGGAATGTTGTTTGACGTCCCTCCTCCTGTCATGCTCCGCAAGACCTATTTTGCTTTTCCGGACGCCCATAAATGGACATGCTCGTTAAGCTCTACGCCCTGCCGGACTCCAGCGAGATTTTCGGCGTCCTCGCCAAGGATGGCATCTCCGTGCGGCGCGCGATGGCGCCCGACCGGCACAAGGTCGTGGCTTTCGTCAAAAAGGAGTTTTCCGAGGCCTGGGCGAGCGAGACCGAAGTCGCGTTCGCGCGCGCGCCGATCACCTGCTTCATCGCCGCGCGCGGCCGCGACCTGATCGGCTTCGCCAATCACGACGCGACATGCCCGAATTTCTTCGGGCCAACCGGCGTTATCAGCGGCGCGCGCAACAAAGGCGTCGGCAAGGCGCTGCTGTTCGCCTGTCTGGAGGACATGCGCGCACAAGGTTTTGCCTATGCCATCATCGGCGGGGTGGGACCGGCGGAATTCTACGCCAAAGCCGTCGGCGCGGTTGCGATCGAGGGCTCCGCGCCCGGCATCTATCGCGGGCTGCTGTGAGCTGACCCGCTTGCCTCAATGATGCCGCAGAGGTGAATCGCGTAGCCGATATTCGCCGGCAGTCATAATGACTATGACAACCCAATTGCCCCTAAAAATCGACCCGAATTTGCCACTTCTTAATCCCTACTCTTGCTAAAGATGATTCCAGGCGCGGGCAATTTCGGCGGCGGCCGTATTGACCATCGACGGAGCAGCCCATGCGCACCGCGGCGATGTTTTTATTTGTTCTGCTGGCGGCCTCGCCGGCACACGCATCGAAGTCATGCATGACGCAAGCGGAAGCGCGCGCGCAATTTGCGACCTCGCATCTGTACTGGCACGGGCCCGATCATTGCTGGGATGCGACAGCCCCGCAGCATCGCATTGTCAGGCGCGTCAAACCGAAGGAGCCGCAGCAGACCGAGGGCGAGGACACCACGCCTGTAGTCGCTGCGCAGGACGACGCCGTGCCTGCAAAGCGCGAGCCGAAATGGCGCAACGCCATGTCGGAAATGCTGCCCGTCGACACACCCAGCGTGGCATCAGCGCTGCCCGCACTGCCGGCGATCGCGGCGACCAGCCTGAACTGGCTCGACCGCTGGGTGGATGTCGCGCAGGTCGCCCCGCCCTCCTTCCTGCGCCGCGACACCGAGCTCGCTGCCGCCGAGGTCTCGCCATCATCAGGTCAGAAGGCCGATCCGATGGTCACGCCAATGCGGCTGATCCTGGTGTTCTTGAGTATCGTCGTCATCCTTGCGGTGATCGAACTGCTGTTCCGCAACACCATTCACGAGCGGCTGGATTGAAGGCACGGCCTCATCTCGCCGTCTTGATCCGGCTCCGCGCCGTGTCCGGTTGGGCCAGTAGCGGCAGGAAGCTGAAATCCGACTTGGTCGAGAAGCCGTTGGCGGGGAGCGGCGCGCCGCTGTGGCAGCCCACACACGAACCGGGTCCCGGCAAACTCGGGTCGCTGCCGGTGTAGTTCTGGATGTAGGTCTCCAGGGTCATGTTGGACAGCATGCCCGGTACGGCATTGCTCGGCACCGGATTTGGTTTAGCCGGCGGCGGAGGCGGCGGCAGCGGCTCGAGCGAGGTGCCCCATTGCGTGCCGACCAGCATGTAGTTGCGGAATACGCTTCCGGCATCACCAAGCGCTTTCTGCCACTGCGAATTGAGCGAGGCCGTCGTCGGATAGATCGACCAGCAGCGCGTCACCTGCGGCAGCGCGGTTGCCGGTGTGGTGCCGCCCTTTGCGTAAGGTGGCCGCGAATTCCACGGAAATTGCGGAACGCCGCTGCCGGGAGGCGCCGGCGCGATGTTGGTGCCCTGAACCGGCGCGCTATGGCGGAAATAGGAGTAGCGCAGCGTTTGCGAGGGCGCAGCCGCGCCGCAGCTCGGCTGATTGATCCACTTCCTGTGATCGGTCCCGGGACAACCATCGCTGATATTGCAGGGCTCGCTCGCCATCGGCGCGTTGTCGACATGCTCGAAGGTGGCCCAGATCCACTCCGGCAGCAGAGCCGCGGTAGGCTTGTAGGCCGGATTGCGCTGGATGATGTGCATGCCGACCAGGCCCACCGTCGCGGTCTGGCAGAACGGCTTGCCGCCACTCACGAGGTCGCCTGCCACCGCGATCTTCGCCAGCATGCTGTAGTAACGCGACGGATCATCGCCCCGCGCACGATCGAGGATGCGCCAAGCCGCCTTGATTTCGATCGAGCCGTTGGCGCCAGCCATCACCGTGGCCGACGCCGTGAACTGCACACCGTTCGGATTGTTGCTGATGAATGCCTGCTGGCCGGTGATGGTCGTAAGCGTCTGCGACTTTTGACCGTTGGGCGCGCGCAGGTAATTTGCTTCGACCTCGTTGACGCGCCGTTCGAAGATCGTCCAGTTGCCGTTGACGTCGACCAGCGGCAGGTTGGTCGACGCCTGAAAATATTCCTCGTTATTGGGCGCCGGATTCCCCTTGCCGTCCGAGCCAATGTAGAAAGTCGGCAGCGCGATCTGCTGGAGACAGGGTGCCAGCACCGGCGAAGGGCCGAACAGCGCAGAAACCTTCGGATAGGTCTGCCAGACCCGCAGGCCCCGCCCGGTCAATCCCTGTTGGGCCGGCGCCTTGCCGCTCACATCCTTGGCCCAGTTGAGCGCAGCGAACATCTGCCAGGCCATGTTGTCGAACGGCGTCTCGACGTCTTCCGCAAGAGTTTTCGGCGGGTCACCACGGAGACCCTGGTAGCCGTCCACGTCCTTCAATTTCGGGTCGGGCCCGATATAGGACGGCAGCACCGAACACAGTGCGTTTGGCACCGTGGTTTGGGCACAGAACACAGCCGTTGGTATGTATTGCGGTGGCAGGACCTGCGCCTGGTCCTGGCCCTGCGCCTTGTCCTGGGCGAGACCCAGCGGCGCCGTGGCCAAAATCGCCGGCACGATCAAGGCAATCGACAGCAGCTTCCTCATGAAGACCTCCCCAGGCCGCACGTTATTTTTCCCGCACGGCTTCTCGCCAATGCAGCCATAACAGCTCATGTCAACACTGTACTACTTGAGGTTTATAACGCGCCGATATCGTCCGTTCAACGGTTCAGTTCCCGCCGCCGTGCATTGTCTACAGAATGCTGGTTCCCTCTTGATGGCCGCAACCTCTCCACGCCCTCGCCTTGCTTTGGTCAAACGCGGCTGAAGTCTGGGACATGGGCAGGCGCAATAACATTGGATGGGGATAGCCAATGCAATCCACGCTGACCGCAAGAGAAGCCGATCCGCACGACATGTTCGTGATCGAACCCGACGTCGTGCTCGCCGCACGCGCCGATATACCCGATACGCGCAGGCGCAACCCGGATCTGCGCGCGCTGGTGTCGGAGATCTCCGCCGGAGTGGCCGCGCAGGCCGCGGCGCCTGATGTCGATACGTCATTCCGCGCGGCTCATGTCGAGAGCAAGCGCGGCAGATGGGCAAGCCGCTTTGCCGTGGCCTTCATCTTCGCACTACTGAGCGCGGTAGGCGCCGAGGCCTGGCAGCGCTACGGCGACAGGGCGCAGGCTGCCATTGCGATGGCAGCGCCTCTGCTCGGTCTCTCCTCATTGCAGGCAACGTCGGCGCCGCCGAGCGCGCCCGCGGTTGCGGAAGCGGCGCCGGACCAAGCGGCCGCGCCGACCGAGACGGCGACGCCAACGACTGACACTGCTGCGAGTGCGCCCGCCGCGGCCGACCAGGCGCAATTGATCCAGTCGTTGACGCGTGACCTCGCCGCGATGGGCCAACAGGTCGAGCAGCTGAAGGCGCGCATCGCCGAATTGAAGGCCGGTCAGGAGCAGCTCGCCCACGCGACTGAGGTGAAGGCGTCCGAGGCCAAAGCCTTCGAACAGAGCATGCGCGCGAAAGTCTCCGCGCTGCCGCCGCATCCGCCCGCGGCGCCGGTGAAAAAGCCGAAGCCGTATGTGCCACCTGTGCAGGCCTCCGCCGCGCCGCTTCTGCCGCCGCCGGGCGCGCCCGGCTCCGTTCCAGCGCAGATCGCGCCACCGCCGCCATCTGTTTCACCCGCGCCTGGGGATGACGTGCCGCGACCGCCGATGCCCGTACGCTAGGGTTGTCGCGATTTGCATCACAATTGCTGCGCGGCAGCAACGGAGGCGGCTTGAAAGGCTGCAAGCGAGGCAACATATTCGCCTCGCTTGCGCGCGCCCTGGTGCGCAACGGTGATTTCAAAATGGGAAATATTGATGCGACGCGCTTTTTCGATTCCCCATGTGCCGGTCGCGATGACTGACTATTCGCTCGCACCGCCGCGTGTGGATGTCCGCACCATGCTGCGTACAGCCGGCGGTCGTTGCCTGCTTCTGTTGCGTCGCTTCATCGACGTCATGGCTGCGGGCGGTCCGATGTCCTGAGCGACGGGCCGGCGCGGATTTTTTCTTTGGGTTGAACTTGTTTTCACGACGACGCGACTATTCCCCTGACCATTTCGCAATCAGGGGGCAGCATGACCGATCAGCGAACGCAACAACCCGCCACTGGCCCGTGGATGGCGGTCATTTTGCCCTGCGTCCTGATCGCGCACTTCGCCTGGAATCTGCTGATCCCCGCGCGCGAATTTCCGCTCCGCACCGAGCAGGTTTTGACCATGACCTTCGATCTGCTGATGGTCGTCGGCTTGTTCGGCTATCGCCGCGCGATGCCCACCCCGCTGTTCTGGTTCGCGCTGGTGGCGGGCATCGGGCTGTTTGCGTTACGCCTGTCCGATCATGGCTGGTGGACGGGCCATCTGACATATTCGCTGCCGCCGAGATAGATCGATCACGCCTTGTGAAACACCAGCGCACGGAGCTCGATGCTCTCGCGCGGCGCGGCATCTGCAGGCGTGGTGGGGTCGGAGAACGCTGTGTGCGGCCCAAAGCGGGTACGGCCGTCGTTCGCAGAATCATAGCACTTCAAGAGCAGCGCCTCGTCGGCGGTCATCTCGGGAAAATAGAACCAGCGATGGTTCGGATTGTATTTCACCGAATAGGTCTCGCCGCTTCGGTTCGGATAGATCAGGTCGGAGGCGACGAGATCGTCCTTCGCGACGCTCGTACCGTCGCACATCGCAAGCGGCGAATCGCGCAACGGTCCGCGGATCGGCCGCCACAGATTGATCACCTGCACGCGGCCCTTCAACAACTGATCCGCCTCATCGGGGCAGTGCTCGCGCACGCGGTTCGGACCGGAGGCTTCGGTCTGGTCAACATGGACGCGGGTGGCGGGTTGGCGCGGGCCGGCGCCGCGGATGTCGGCCGCGCCATCGACGCGCCGGCGCACGGTGTGGTCGAACAGCACCACGCGGTCGGCGCCAAGCGTCGCGCGAAGGAAGGCTTCGGCGGCGGGATAGTAGACGCGCCTGATCTCGTTCTCGTCGTAGAAATTGCGCACGATGGTCGGATGCTTGACCAGCGCAAAGCCCTCGCGGTCCAGCGAAAAGCTCTTCGCGATCGGGCGTCCGCTGAAGATCGGGACGTGGTGCGGCTCCGGCAGATTGGTGGATTTCGGCTCGCCCGGCGGCGGATCGAAGGCATAGGTCCGCGGCTTGCCGGGGGTCGGCGCGAGATAGTTCAGCTCGGCGGTGACGAAGGGAAGCGATTCGATTTTGGTTTCTTGCAGGCCCATGTGCCTTCTCCCGGCAAACGACGTGTTCCGTTCAATGTTTGCTGCGCCGCAGCCGGCGGCAAGCACACTTGCGAAATAGCAAAGATGCTGCCGCCGCATGGGTCGGGCGAAGAAAAAATCTATCGTCGGCGGCTCACCGCGCGAACGGCTGTTCTTGGATCAGCCGACCACGACTTCGCTGATCTGGATCACGGGCGCGATATCGGTGTAGTTCGGGATATCGCCCAGGATCTCCTTGCCGTGCTTGCCCATGCCGGCCTGGAACGCTTCCACCGAGTCGGAGAAGATGTGGCACATGCCGACATAGGTTGCGGGAGCGCCGGGCGCGCCGCCGGCGAGTCCCTTGTCGACCGTGTAGTACTTGCAACCATCGCCAAGCCGCGCCTTCACCAGCGGCATGTGCTTGTCGCGATAATAGTCATGGTCGAAACGCGCGCCGGGCTTGTTCGGATACATGACGCTGACCTTGATCATTGCGATCTCCCTTATGACACCGGCCGATTGAACTCCGACCTGAACGGCAGATTGCGTCAGCTTGTCCGATCCTGCAACACCCGGCACGCTTTCTTGATCAGCTCTGGTGCGGTCCGCGCATCGCCTTCATGGCGTCCTCGATATGACGCCACTCCTTCGCATCCTCATCCTCGCCGCGGCCCGCGCACGCCTGCGCCTTCTGTGCGGCCTGGGCGATCGCCTCGCCGCCGTGCTGCTCGAGCATCTGCCGCGCGATGGTGTGAACCTGCGTTTCCGACATCATGTCGCTCTCCTCGCAATTTGCTGGATTGGAGCCGCGGCGATGGGTTCCCTGACCGTACGCCGGGCTCAGTACAACCGACAATGAGGAAGACTTGTTCCGTGCCTTCAGGCGACGTTGGCCTTCGTCTGTTCCTCGGCTGCGAGCGCATCGAGGTCGATCAGCGCGGCATCCTCGGGCAGATCGCCTTGTGCGTTGCCATGCACATGCATCAACGTCTGCACGCGGCGGGCGTTGAGATAGTCGACATGCTGATGCCGCAACGCGACCGCGAGCAAGGCCTTCGGCAGACCAACCATGGTGAAGGCAGGCGCCTTGCACACGTCGCTGCCCTCGCGCCACAGCAGCGGATTGAGGGTGTAGATCCGCTGCCGTTCGATCTCGATCGGCACGGTGTGCTCGGCTTCCGTTGGCGCGGCGGGCGTGGCGTTGGCATTGCCGGCGCGCGTGCGCACCGCGATCGTCCGCAGCTCCCAGCAGATCAGGTCGGTGGCGGACATCACCTCGCGGCGGATCGCATCGACGCTGGCAGCAAATTTCGTAGCTTCCGTCACCGTCGCCGGCCCCTTGGTAACAGCTTCCACCAGTGCGCCGGCACCCGCGCCGAATCCCGGACCGGCGCGTTCGATGGCCGCAGCCAACGCCTCGATCTGATCGGCGGCAAGCTCGCGGTCGCGTTGCGCTCTTGCATCGGTCAGCGCACGCTCGGTCGCGACAATCTGTGCATCGAGGTCGGCAAGCTCGGTGCGCAGCGTCCGCGCACGCTCCTCGACCTCGCGCATCTTCGCTTCCGCGCGCCCGAGCTTGGCGGCGCTGGCGCCGGACACCGCAAGCTTCTCGGCCGTCGCGCGCTGCTCGCTGAGCAGCTTCTCGGTCAGATTGAGCCGGGCCGCCAGTTTCTGGTGCTCGTTCTGCCTGGCGAGAAGCGCGCTCTCGAAGCGCTCGACCGGACCGAGCTCACGCTTGAAGAATGCCATGCAAATGCCCTCGCGGGGTCGCGCCCGACCGAATCAGTCGAACCGCGTCCTGCGAAGCCTAGTCGGAAAACTGCGAAGACAATACGGCCCGCTACCGCTGCGGGATCGCCGCCGGTGGACGAAGCGAGCCGCCCGCGAGCCCGGTTCCGTGCGCCGGCTTTTTTGCCGTCGCCCGAGGCGATCGGCCGCGCGGCGTCTCGTCGACTGACTCGAGATAGGAGGCAAGCTCCCAAGCGGCGCTGGAGTTGCTGGCATAGTGCTGCTGCAGGAAGAAATACAGTTGCACCCGGAAACGGCCTTTGGTCAGCCCTTTCGCGCGCTGGTGACACGTCGCGCACGTATCCGCGAACAGCCGCCCGCCCGATTTGCCCTCGTCGAGATTTTGCGCTCGCGCCGGTGCCAGGATCAGCAACGTGGCAACGCCAAGGGCGAGCAGGAAACACCCGCACCAAATCGCTCTCACCATGTCCAGCAAAATCCGCTTGTCCCCACCACCGGTTCGCTTTGTCGGAGACAAGCCTGTCAAAAAGAGGGCGCGTTTTGCAATCCGGGTGGATCGAACCAGTTTGTAAGCGCGATCCCGCCATCGACGGTGATCGCAGCTCCCGTGACGTAGCCCGATATCTTGTTGGAAAGCACCGCGAGTGCCATCGGCGCGAGATCGTTGGCCTCGCCGAGCCGGCCGAGTGGAATGTGCTTTGCGAGCGCGGGATTGGCGACGAAACCACCGGCTGCGATCGCGCCGGGCACGAGCGCATTGACGCGAATAGAATGCTGTCCGAGCGACTTCGCGAGCTCCTTCACCAGCATCGCCATCGCCGCTTTCGCCGACGAATAATGCGGAAGGTTGCGCGGCGTTTCGGCGTGGAGCGACGTCAGGAACAGGAACGAGCCCGGCATTTTCGCCGCGATCAGCTTTTTGGCAAGCTCACGTGCGAGATGAAAGCCGGCATCGATATTGACCGCGTGCATCTGCCGCCAGGTTTCCTCGCTCACGGCGAGGATGTGATCGGCCTCGTGCCGCGGAGGAGAAGCGCTGTGAACAAAATGGGTGATGCGTCCAAACTTGGCCTCGGCATGCGCGAGCAGCGCATCGCGCGCCGCAGATTGTCCGAGATCGCCGACAAAGGCCATGGCAAGCTCAGGCCGCGATGCGGCCTTGATCGCCGCGTTCACGCGTTCTTCGCTGATGTCGGCGAATACCGTTTTTACGCCCTCACCGACCAGCGCCAGCGCAATGGCGCGGCCGATACCGTTGCCCGCACCGGTTACAAGCGCCGCCTCGCGCGCGGGATCGAAGGGTTGGCTCAACAGACTCATCGCTCACACTCCTGCCCGGGACCGCGCAATGAACCTTTGCATGGCCTGCCGCGTCAAACATTGAGATTCCAGTCATTTCACATGCAACGATCATGTTCACAAGCCATTCGCGCCGCATTGCCGCCGCGCTGACCGCTCTCATCACAGCAACGCCTGCCCTCGCCGCACCCGCCGACAAGCCCGTCGCCGGTCAGCAGGCGCGCTTTCCTCAGGGCTACTGGAGCGGGCTGCCGCAGGCCGGTCCCGACGGCAAGGTCAGGCAATGCGTGCTGGTCGCGCTGCGCCAGCGCGCCGGCAACAAAGGTCCCGTCGACACCCGCTTTTCCATCAATATCAGCCGCGGCACAGGGCTCGCGATCATGATCCAGGATGACGGCCTGCCGAGCGAGCAGGTGCTGGACGATCAGGCCGAGCTCACGATCGAGGACCGTACATTTCCCGCCGTGTATTTCCCGATCGGAAATGCGCAAATCTTCCATCCCGGCGATGCCGACGGCGCACTCACGGCACTCGGCAAGGCGACGCAGGTCAGGCTGCGCTCCGACGGAGGCGGCGTCGATTCCGGCTCGATTAAGCTCGAGTTGCCAGCGGAGGCGCTGAGCTGGCTCAAAGCGTGCGGGAAGACTTTTGATATCGCCATCGACAAGCCGACCGATCCGAATGCGCCGGACATGCCGGCGCCGCGGCCACGCTCGCCGAAAATCGCCTTCATTCCGGCTACGACGGCGGGTCCGCCGGGCATGGCCGACAAGCAGAAGATCGAAGGCTGGGACGCCTCCGAACTGCGCAACAATGACGGCAGTATCATCGTCTGTATGATCCGCCGCCATTACACGACCGGCTCGGAACCCCATGCGCGATGGCTTGCCTCCTTTTTCATGGTCAGCCGCGTCAAGGGACTGACCATGATGCTGAAAGACTCGATCCGGCACGGGACTGAGGGTGAGGCCGTCGAGGGATCGTTGAAGGTTGACGACAAGCCGTTTCCACCCTTTACCGCCTCAGTGCTCGGGCCCGACGAAATCGGCATCACGCCGCGGCACGGCGAAGCGCTGGCGACCGCGCTGGAGAACGGCGGCCGCGCCACCTTCAAGACCGGCAGCGACTATCAGCTCGAGTTTCCGATCCAGGCCGGCGTGATCCCGTGGCTGCGTGCCTGTGCCCGCCGCAACGGCATTCCGATCGAGCACACCGGTCAATAGCGCATGATCCGGAAAAGTGTGCAGCGGTTTTCCCTCGCGACAAACGCGGAACGCGTTTGCGCGGAGATCATGCGCAAACAATAAATGGAACCGTCATTTTGGCACCCGCCCGGCGCCCCATTTGGACTCTGTTGTCGCCGTATTCGCCCGTTATCCCCTCGAGAAGAATTGAGGGAACTCGGCATGAAGTGGAAAATCGCGTTTTCGATCCTGGCGCTTTTCCTGGCCACACAGGCTTCGGCGGACGAACACCGCGGCGGCGACGCTGCGCTCGGCGCGCTGTCGGGCGCGGTCGTGCTCGGCCCGATCGGTGCGGTTGCCGGCGCCGTCGTCGGCTACACTGCCGGACCGTCGATTGCGCACGCCTGGGGATTCCGTCGCGGCAGCACCACGCATCAGCGTGGGCGCCCGGCAAAGCAAGAGGCGCAAGCGTCGGCGACGGCGTCCCCTGCGCAGGTCACCCCGACGGCAGCAACCGTTGCGGCGACGCCGCAGCCGCGCCCACCCGTCGCCAGGACCGCTTCCTCCAGGCCACCGCCGGTGCAAGGGCTGGAGTAAACAACACTACTCAAGGCCCGCGAGGCGAAAACCTTCGACATAGGCCTGGCGCTCCGCCTCGTGCTTGAACGGCATCTCCTTGGCAACCCATTCCAATGTGATTTCCGGCTGCACGCGCTTCAACTCCTTCAGCGCCTCGGCGGCGACCTCCTCGAAACCGCCGCACGCCGCCGCCGCCGTCAGCACGCGATGCCCCCCGACGAAATCAGCGCGCAGCCGCACCGATTGCCGCGCAAACCGCATCGCCTCCTCGTAGTTGCGGCCGACGAACTGGCAGTAGGAAGCGACGCCGCAATAGATCGCGGCGAAGGGATCGCGCGGGCTGAGCCGCAGTGCATGGCGGGCGTGGCGATCGCCCTCCTCCCAGCGGCCGCAATAGGCCAGCGCCACGCCGTAATAGCCGCGCGCCAGCGAGAAGTTCGGGTTGAGCCGCAGCGCGAGCTCGAATTCGGCAAGGCCGTCGTCGAAGCGGCGATTGAACAGATAGACCAATGCGAGCGCCAGATGCGCCCACGGATCCTCGCTGTCGGCGTGAATCGCCGACAGCGCGGCGCGCTCGGCGATCGGCATCGCCTGCGCCATCGTCTCCCATCCCATATGGGCGCCGAAACTGTGGCTGGTCGCCAGCACGCCGAGCGCCTGGCCGTAGCTCGGATCAATCTTGATCGCTTTCTCCAGCAGCGCCTGCGCCACCACATTGTCCTGCCGCGTGACGCGCCAGTAATGCGACAGCCCGCGCATCACCAGATCCCAGGCATCCATGCTGTCGGGCGCCTTGCGCTGGGCACGGAAATTCTCGGCGGCGTAGAGCTGCGGCTCGATCGCGGCGACGATTGACTGCGTAATCTCGTCCTGCACCGCGAACACGTCGGCGAGGCTGCGGTCGTAACGCTCGGCCCAGATGTGGCTGCCGGTCGCGACGTCGTTGAGCTGCGCGGTAATGCGCACGCGGTCGCCATCCTTGCGCACGCTGCCCTCGACCACGTAGCCGACGCCGAGCTCCTCGCCGATCTGCTTCAGGTGCACCGGCTTGTCCTTGTAGACAAAGGACGAGTTGCGCGCGATCACGTAGAACCAGCGTAGCTTCGACAGCGCGGTGATGATGTCTTCGCTGATACCGTCGGAGAAATACTCCTGCTCGGTCTCGCCGCTCATGTTGACGAACGGCAGCACGGCGATCGCCGTGCGGTCGAGCACCGGCAACGTCAGCCGCGGATGATCGGCCTCGTGCGCCATCGACACCGCCGCGGGCGCCAGCTTCGCATCGGCCTGCACGTCGCCGACGAAGCGAAAGCCTTTGCGCGCAATCGTCCGCACCAACTGCTGGTCGCGGCCGTTGTCGTTGACCGCTTTGCGCACGGCATTGATCCGGCTGGTCAGGGTCGATTCGGAGACGATGCGGCCGTCCCAGACGTTGTCGAACAGCTCGTCCTTGCTGACCACGCGGTCGTTGTTCTGCACGAGATAGAGCAGAAGATCGAACACCTGCGGCTCGAGTGCGACACGTTGACCGCCGCAGCTCAATTCCCGCCGATCGATATCAAGTATATGATTTGAAAAGAGAAATCTCACGGTCATGGTCCCGGCTGTCGCGCGTCCTCAAGAAAAATCAAGCCCGCCTGAAGGCAAAATCAAGCTGGCCTCAGAGTCTTTGAGTCCGCGCCGGGGCACCTTGGGTTCACCGCGGCATGACCGCGATGCAATCCGGACAGGAGACACCCATGGCGAGCACGACGGCGGCAAGGCAGACTTCCGCGAGTACAATCAATCCGGATCTGTCCGCGCTGAAAATCAGGCAGCAGGCCGCCTGGTCGTCGGGCAACTACGCCGTCGTCGGCACCACCCTGCAGATCGTCGGCGAGCAACTCTGCGAGACGCTGGACCTGCGCGCCGGCACCAAGGTGCTGGATGTTGCGGCCGGCAACGGCATGGTGACGCTTGCGGCCGCGCGCCGCTGGTGCGACGTCACCTCCACCGACTATGTGCCCGCCCTGCTCGAACAGGGCCGAGCCCGCGCCTCCGCGGAAGGCCTTGCAATCGGCTTCATGGAAGCCGATGCCGAACAGCTTCCATTCGGTGACGCCGCGTTTGACGTGGTCGTCTCGACCTTCGGCGTGATGTTCACGCCGAACCAGCCGCAGGCGGCAGCCGAATTGCTGCGCGTCTGCAGGAGCGGCGGCAAGATCGGTCTCGCCAACTGGACACCAGAAGGATTCATCGGCCAGGTCTTCAGGACGCTCGGCAAATATCTGCCGCCGCCGGCCGGCGCAAAATCTCCCGCGCTATGGGGCACGCGCGCGCGGCTCGACGAGCTGTTCGGCGGTGAGGCCGTCTCGATCAAGGCGGAGTCGCGGATGTTCAACTTCCGCTACTGCTCGCCCGATCATTTCCTCGACGTGTTCAAGACATTCTACGGGCCGGTGCTCAAGGCTTTCGCCGCGCTGGACGGACCGACCCGGGAAAACCTGCGCAACGACCTGCACGCGCTGACCGTTCGCATGAACAAATCCGGCGACGCCACCATGGTGGTGCCGAGCGAATACCTCGAGGTCGTGATCACCAGAAGGTAGCGGGGGCAAGATCTTTCAAACCAGGAGTACTTCAATGAGCAGATTGATTGCACTTGTCTATGGACTGGTGTGTTACGCGTTCTTCTTCGTCACGTTCCTCTACGCGATCGCCTTCGTCGAGGACTTCCCCGTGCCGCGCACGATCGACGCCGGCCTGCGCGCGCCGATGACGGAAGCGCTCGTCATCAACATGCTGCTGATGGCGCTGTTTGCGATCCAGCACAGCGTGATGGCCCGTCCGCAATTCAAGGCCTGGTGGACGCAATTCGTGCCCAAGCCGGTCGAGCGCTCAACCTATGTGCTGTTCGCCACCGCTCTGCTGGCGCTGCTGTGCTGGCAGTGGCGGCCGATCCCGGCCGTGCTCTGGCATGTCAGCGATCCCCTCGGCGCGGCTGTCCTGACGGGCTTGTCGATACTCGGCTTCCTGCTGGTGCTGTCGAGTTCGTTCCTGATTAACCACTTCGAGCTGTTCGGCGTGCATCAGGTCGTCAACAATCTGACGAGCCGCAAAATGCCGGCGCCGCATTTCCACACGCCGCTGTTCTACAAGTTCGTGCGGCATCCGCTCTATCTCGGCTTCATCATCGCATTCTGGGTGACGCCGACGATGACCGCGGGCCACCTGCTGTTTGCCGCAGTCACGACCGCCTACATCTTCATCGGGATGTTGCTGGAGGAGCGCGATCTGGTCGATTTGTTCGGCGACGATTATCGCCGCTACCGCCAGCGCGTGGCGATGATCGTGCCCTGGCGCCGATCGTCCTGACGGCCTGTCACAAACGCGATCCGGGCTCTTGCCCGGGTCGCACCATCAATCAACAGAGCTGGTACCATGACCATTTCAGATATTTCTTTCGCGCGAGACCGGAAGGGTCGCGTCATCGCCCTGCATTGCTCGCTCGGCTCGGGGCGGCAGTGGACCAGATTGACCGAAGCGCTCGGCCCCGGCTTCCGGGTGATCGCACCCGATATCGCCGGCTACGGCGATAATCGTGGGAGTTTCGACCTGCCGCTGACACTGGCCGATGAAGTCGCGTTCCTGCTCGACCGCATCGACACGGGAACGGGGCCGGTCCATTTGGTCGGCCACTCCTACGGCGGCGCCATTGCCTTCAAGATGGCGACGGCCTCACCGCTCGCCAGCCGCGTGCGCAGCCTGACCTTGATCGAGCCGGTGCTGCCGACCCTGCTGAAGGAAAACGCCGCGGACCGCCGGCTGCATGACCTCTTTGCGCAACTGGCGCGCAGCGTCTCAGCTGACCTCTGGCGCGGCATGTCGATCGAAGCCGCCGAGCGCTTCATGACCTACTGGCACGGTTCTGCGGCGACCGAGCCGATGTCTGCCGAGGCCAAGGTGCGCATGATCGCGCACATCGACAAGCTTCCTTACGATTTTGCGGCAGCATTATCGGAAGACAACGTCACGACGTCCGCGGCCGGCATCAAGGTGCCGACCTTGCTGTTCTCGGGCGGGCTGTCGCCCTACACGACCCAGCGCATCGTCGGGCGGCTCGCCTCGCTGATTGAGGGCGCCGAGATGCATCACCTTCCGTCGGCAGGCCACATGCTGCCGCTCACCCATGCGCGGCAGATCAATCCGCAGATCGTCGCCCACATCGCGCGCGCTGACGATCTCGCCGGAGTCAAGCTTGCCTCCGGGCTCGGCCCCTGGGCTGAACATCGCGCGCTCGGGCTTGCGCTGAAATGACCGCACAACGGAACGCGAGCCTAGAGCAGCTTTGCCCTGGCGAATAACGAACGCACCGCATTGGTCGCAGGCACCGCCATCATCGCGTTGCCGGCGGCGCGCTCGAGCAAATCGATGGCGTCGGTGTGCAGGCTGCGAAACTCCATCCATTCGATAGAGCTCAGATTGGTGAGGAATTGATAGGCCTGCCCGACGGTGGCGATGCAGACGCTTGCGCCGTTCAGGCGAATCCGGAACGTCGCGCGCAGCGGCGTTTCGGAAGCGGATATCGCACTCATATTCGGCGCAAAGAGCGTCAAGATTGCGAGGCCGTGCGCGCCGCGCTGGCCGGCGCCGCGGTCAAGGTCGGCACCACGACGAGGCGGTTGATGTCGCCGTCGTCATAGGCCTTGCGGAAGCGGACATAGTCGCGGACCGACACGCAGCCGTTCGAATCGCCCTCGGGGCCGAGCATGAAGCTGTGGACCAGCAGTCCGGCACGCCCCAGCGTGTCGCTGCCGTCTGCCGGAATCATGCGCAGCGCACGCACGCCATGAAACAGCTTTTCGCGCGGCCGCAGGTCATAGACCGCAGGCGGCGTGGCGCCGGCGTTGCGCGCCTGAACGGTTTCCGGATTGTCCTTCAGCATACCAATGCCGGAATGCGCCTCGAGCGTCAGGCCATTCGGCAAATAGACGGCGTGCGCGGAGATATCATAGACGGCGGTCTGGCTGTCATAACCGAGCGACTGCAAATCGGGATGCGAGCGGAACAACCCGTCACCCGGCGTCAGTGAGGCAAGCGTGAGACGCCCAGGCATGAGATCCGACAGCTTCTGCATCCATGAGCGTTCAGTCCTGGCGGACGTATCCATGCGCGCCGTCGTCTCGACCGCGGCAACGGTGACATTCGCAGCGGCAGGACGGGACCGCGGCAGCGGCACGTCCGACGCGCTCGCCTGTTGCTGCACATCAGACGCGGCGGCTTGCTGAGGCGTTTCCAGCAACGCTCCGCGCCATTCGCCGAGCTGCAGCTTTTGCGCAAGCTGCCCTCTGGCGTCCTGCACCTTGGATTCAAACGCTGAGGAGCGGTCCAGCGGCTGCACGGTGCGGCCGCGTAGGGATTGCGGCATCGCCACCTGAGCAAAGCGCTCCTCGAATGAGACCAGCTCCTGCGCGATCGGGGACGTGACGGGCGATGCGAATGAGAAGGATTCGTTGATCCAGGCGGCCGCGCCACAGGCGCAGGCCAGCGCGCCGCACAGCAGCGCGACTTTGTCCGACCATCCGATGCGGCGACGTGGCGGCGAACGACCGGCCATCGCTGTTTCGAACGTCATTCCATCCCCAATTCCCCCCCTCGGAGGGTGCCCATCCCTCAAGAAGGTCTCTTCGACCAGCCGAAGCAGTATACGAGCGCCGGAACTGCGGCATATTCTAGACGATTTGCTACCTCCCGCACAGGGATATCAGTGCCCGAGCCCGTCTGCGTCTAAAGCATTAAGCCAACCGCACCAGACCATTGGCCGGCTTCAAGTTTTCACCACAATTGAGCGCCGGAAATGGACCTGCTTTCTTGACCGGGGATTCTCATGCGGATCGCAAAGCTCATGCGGATCGGTTCCATCGCGCTGCTCGCCGTTGCAGGTACGCCTGCGCTCGCGAAGGACGCCGGCCCGCCCGCGAAGACCGAGGACCAGTCGGCCTCCTGCCACTCCTATCAGATGGCCGCGGATGGGTCCTGGACCATGCTGCCCTGCCATGAGACCGGGCAAACCGAGCACCGGCCGCCACCGAAGGCCGGCGAACACGAACCGCGCTAGCTACTCCGAAAAGCCGACATAACGCACGAACTCGCCGTGCTCCTTGCGGTCCGATCGCACGCCGTTGGCGGGGAATGAATCGTCCGGATATCCCATGGCGACGCAGGTCATGATGACCTGGTCCTCCGGAATCTTCGCCACCTCGCGGACGATGTCGGAGCGCATGATGCCCTGCCCGTTGATGACGCTGCCGAGCCCGCGGTCCCACGCGGCGAGCACGATGCCATAGCAGAGCGCGCCGAGATCGAAATGACAGACCGCGCCGGGATCGAGCACGCGGTCGTAGGTCAGAACCAGCGACACCGGCGCGTCGAACTGCCGGAAGCCGCGCAGCACCCAGTCCTGCCGCATCGGCTTGTCGTCGCGGGCGATGCCCATCGCGCCGAACAGCTTCTTGGCGATGTCGACCTGGCGCTGCCGATGTATGCCCTGGTATTCGCCGTGGCTGACGATATCGCGCTTCGCTTTGGCGCCCGCAACCATCTCTTCCATGTTGCGGCGCCGAACCTCGTCGAGCGGCGCACCCGTCAGGGCGTGGATATGCCAGGGCTGGGTGTTCATCGACGAGGGCGCGCGCTTGGCGACCTCGACGATCTCGGCGATGACCGCGCGCGGAACCTGCTTCTTCTTGAAACCGCGCACGCTGCGGCGCGACTGGACCAGCTCTTCGAAATCCATTTTCCCGACTTCCCCAAATACGACTGCAGCCTTCTAGCGTGCTTTGAGACGGCAGTCATCGGGAAGCTTTTCCGTCGGGCGGACAAATCCCTGCGACGACCTGGGTTGCGCTAATGCAGATGCGATCGCGCAAGAGTTTGAGACGGAGTTTCCCCGAATTGCAGGCGATAGCTCGCCGCAAAATCGCCGAGGTGCCAGAAACCGAAGGCAAGCGCACAGGCCTTCACGCTGTGCGTACCTGCAAGCAATTGCTTGTGCACGAGCCAAAGTCGCCTTTGACGGAGATATCGATGCAGACTCATCCCCCGGTAACGCAGAACTGCATCATGCATCGAACGAACCGAAACTCCGACCTGGCGCGCGAGCTGTTCGCTGTAGATCGGATTGCCGAGGTTGCTCGACAACGTCTCTTCGATGTCCTTGAATATCTTGTACATCCGGGTCGAATTGGCATGCGTGGTCCAACGTGCCGGAACGATGTCGGCAAATACGGCATCGACCGCTGCGAGCAGCGACTCCCTGATCGCCGCCGACGCCGCGTGCGTGCCGATGCCGTCGGCCAATACCGGCGCAACTGACAAGATCCGGAAGACGAGTTCGCGCAGCCGCTGTTGCGTGGCGAAACTGGTCTCGAATATCCGGAAATTCGCCGTGGCTTCGGGCCAACCTCGATTCTGCACCGTCGGTCGGAACACGATCCCGGCATACCGCCGCTCGGTCCGTTCGACCGAGCTGAACTCCGCTCCGTCGCTTCCGATGACAACCACCCTGTGATCTCTTTCAACGCCGTTGAACCGGATCGGGGCGCCATCATCGTCCATTGTGAAACCGATGGTGGTGCAATTCGGCTTCAACCTCGCATCGATGATGCGCGGGAACGAACGGGTGAAATTCACGTCGCATCCCACGAGATTGAGAACGGTTTGTTCGACGGAAATCGTGCGTGCCAGCGGAGTGAAATCCACCTCCAGGCTGCGCACTGAGCTCCGAAACTCGTCGATGTCGGTGAACCGAAATGTTTTCGGAACGAGGTCCGGAGAGGTTCCTTCGGTGCCCATGGCGCCATCTCGCTCGGAGTACGATGGCTACAAATGCTCAATGCAAATCATAACGAGAGCAGATATTTGCCAACCTATCGGCGGTTGCATCGCGGCTATCATTGTCCGGCGTCTGCGGCCGGATATCTGCCGAATTTCGATACCGTTTCAACGCGTTACGTCGGGTATCGAGGCACCAACCACGGCGCGAAGTATATCAAATGTTAAGATTCGAAGCGCGAAATATCGGCTTTGAAACACAGATGTTTCACCAGCGAAATTGTCGCAGCCATGAGCGTTACCGCCTCCGCGGACCTGATCGGTGAATTGGATGTCGTTCTGAAGGACGGCTCGGCTGAACGCCGCGTTCGCACGCTTCAGCGGCTGTCCGAACTCCTCGTGTCATCCTCCGAACGGCTAAGCGCTTCTCAAATCGACGTTTTCGATGAGGTCCTGCTTCGACTCCTCGATTGTGTCGGGGTGCAGGCGCTGGCAGAACTGAGCGTAGCGTTGGCTGAGTTCGCGGCGGCGCCGGAGCAGACCGTCCGTCAGCTTGCCCGTCATCAAAATCCGGCTGTGGCCAGCCCACTACTCTCCAAGTCGCCGATCCTGATTGACAGCGATCTCGTTGAGATCGCGAAAAACCGCAGCCAACAGCACCTTGTTGCAGTTGCCGCCCGGCAAAACCTCAGTACCGCCCTCACCGACGTTATCGTGAAGATGGCCGGCAGGGACGCCTCGCGTGCGCTCTCGAAGAATCCGTCGGCCCGCCTCTCCAAGGCGGGCCTGATTGTCCTGCTGGCGTCAGCCAAACGCGACGAGACAATGGCAGAATCGCTCGGCCTTCGGCCGGACTTGCCGGCGGCAGCGCTGCGGGATTTGCTTTCCAGCGCCACCGCAACCGTTCGCGCCCGACTGCTCAAGGCCGCGCCGGTCGAATTGAGGGAAAGGATTCAAACGGAGCTGGACAACATCGAGGCGAAGGCCAAACCGGCGACGCAATCTCCCATGCGTCAGTCCGACGCACACGCCGCCGTTGCCGTGCTCAGCCGCACGGGAAAACTCAACGATTCCACGGTCAACCGCTTCGCGATCAAACAAGAACACACAAACGTGGTTGCGGCGTTGGTTCTGCTCTCGGGCGCCAGCGTAGAAACGATAGCACCGTTCATGGACGAAACGGGCGGCGAGGGTCTCATCATTGCCTGCCGGGCCTCCCGGCTGAATTGGCAAACAACGTCAGCGGTCCTCAACAACCGCAATGTTCCGCCGCTCTCGAAGCAACAGCTCGACGACGCCCGCCAAATGTTCGACATGCTCTTTGTGTCGACGGCTCAATACACGATCCGCTTTGAACCTCCGGCCTCTGGCGGCGGATCAAATGACAATGCCGTTGCCTCCGCAGGAGGACGCGCATGAGGGGAGAGAATCGACGAGCCTCGCGTGTTCGATTTGACCACACTCATCGCGTCAATCTGATGGCCGTTGACGGCACATGGCGTCGAAGCTGCCTCCTGCTCGACGCCTCGGCAAGCGGCGCCAAACTCGAGATCGACGGACCGGCCGACGTGCTGCAATCGAAGGAGTTTTTCCTGGTGCTGTCCTCCACCGGACTCGCCTTCCGGCGCTGTGAAATGGTTTGGGTCGACGGATCGCAAATCGGAGTGAGATATATCGAAAACGACAAGGGCAAGAAGCCTCGCTTGGCCAATTCGCATGACTAAGCATTTTCGAAATATTCGATCCCAACCGATGCACCTCGACATGCAGTTGATTTCGTCGAGGACGATTCCGTTTATCGATAGCGAGACGCTCACACCCCGGCACGCCCGCGAAGCACTGTTTCGCATCTGCGGCGACGGCTTTGTCCTCTATCTTGCGAACGGCCATTCGTCGACGGATGAGGAGCGTGTGATGTTCCTCGACTTGAGGGAAGCGCTGCTTTGGCTGAATGAATCGTCGGAACAGCACGGATCATTCTGGACATAACGACAACCGCTGCCAGAAGGCTTGCGAACCATGCTTATACACATCGTTTCAGACAACTCGACAAAGCTGGCCGGCGTCCGGTCGTTGCTCGAGAAGAGGTATGACATAACGTCAGAACTGCTGAACGGTATGGCCGTTCAGCGGAGCGCGATGCACGCGGTCGTTGTCAAGGCTGACCTGCGAGCGCTCCAGAACATCTCTTCCCTCAGGAAAATTTTCGACGGCTTGCCCAAGGTCGACAAACGCATTTTCCTGATTGATGAGGCCGCCCATTTGTCGGCCTCCCAAGCCTACGCCCTCGGTGCCAGCTGCGTATTGCAGGGCTCGCTCAATCAAGCGAAGCTTCTGAAGGAGTTGGCCAGCTGCATGCCGGCCGAGCCGTCTCCCGTCGATGCTCTGAGCACCCAGGCTGCGGCAAGCGCAGGCGAGGTTGCGCTCGCTTCGATGTTTGCGGCCGTAGCGAGCGGTACGCCGATTGACATTGCCGCCGCGCACAAGGCTGGCGAAACGATCGCTGGCGCCATTGAGGAGCACGGTTTGTCAAAGTGGCTCGTCACAGTCCGCAAGCACCACGAGGGAACGTATCAGCACTGTCTTCTGGTCACAGGGGTCGCCGTCGATTTCGGATTGAGCCTCGGATTTCCAAAAAAGGATTTGGAGCGGCTGCACTCTGCGGCGATGTTCCATGACATCGGCAAGGCAACCATCCCGCTGTCTGTCCTCGATAAGCCAGGCCGGTTGGACGACAGGGAGCGCGCGATCATCGAGACACATCCGGGCGCCGGATACGACATTCTGAAGGGCAACAGCGCGATCTCACCCGAAATCCTGGACGGGGTTCGACATCATCACGAGTTTCTTGATGGAAGTGGCTATCCTGACAAACTGTGCGCCGAAAATATCTGCGACCTCGTCCGCGTGCTGACTATTTCGGACATCTTCGCAGCTTTGATCGAGGACCGCCGCTACAGACCGCCGATGCCGCGCGCAGACGCCTACAACATCCTTTGCGGCATGAACGGCAAGCTGGAACAAGCACTTGTCGGCGCATTCAAGAACGTCGCGCTGAGCCGATAGTCTCGACCGCCCTCATTATGGACTGACACCTGCGCGGCCATGATTGCGGGCGGCTCACGCAAAATCTATGCTTGGGCATAACAAGAAACATCCAAGGACGTTGCAATGCCCGCTCCCCTCGATCCCGTCGTTGCCCAGATCATTCCGCTCCTGCCACTGCGTGACCCCACGACCATGACGCCGCAAAGCGCCCGCGATGCGTTACGCGCGCTGGCCGCCTCCCGCGCGGGAGTACCGCCGCCCCCGGTCGCCGACGTCAGGGACATCAAGGTTCAGGGCGGAGCGGATCCGCTTGCCGCAAGGGTCTATCGCCCCGCGCCGGGCAAATCGCCGACGGTCGTGTTCTTCCATGGCGGCGGCTGGGTTGCCGGCGATCTGGAGACCCATGACCGGCAGGCGCGTTGGCTCGCGATCGAGACCGGCGCCGTAGTCGTCTCCGTCGACTACCGCCGCCCGCCGGAGACACGCTTTCCGGGCGCGTTCGAAGACGCCTTTGCCGCGGTCAAGGACGTCGCAAACCGTATCGCGGAATTTGGCGGCGATGCGGATCGTCTCGGTGTTGCCGGCGACAGCGCGGGCGGCAATCTCGCCGCCACGACCGCAATCGCCTGCCGCGACGCCGGTATCAAGCTCGCGGCACAGCTTCTGGTCTATCCCATTACGGATGCGTTCGGTAACTACGCCGACGCCGCCGAGAACGCGCGCTTCCCGTCACGCGCCGCCAACGCTGAGGGCTACTTCCTGTCGCGCGCGGTGATGGAGTGGTTTTGCGGGCATTATCTTGCCGACAAGGCCCATGGCGCCGATTGGCGCGTGTCGCCGTTGCGGTCAAAAGACCACGTCGGGCTCGCGCCGGCGATCGTTTGCACCGCCTGGTACGATCCGCTGCGCGACGAGGGCATCGCGTATGCCGCGGCGCTCGAAACCGCCGATGTCCCGACCCGGCATTATGGCGGCGAAGGCCTGATCCACGGCTATTTCGGGCTCGGCGAGGCCTCCGAGATCGCGCGTGCGGAAGCGCAGCGCGCCCGGGCCGATTTCAAGGCGCTGCTGCATCGCTGATCCTGACTGGCAGATGAACGCGATCGGCTGCCTGCCGGAATATATTGCACCGCGCTCGCAAGCAGAGAGCTTGATTGCAGCGCAATTCCACGTTCCAATCCGCCTACTTTTCTTTGACTAGGGAGACACCACAATGAAACGGATTTTCTTGGCTGCGGTTATCGCCACCTTCGCGGCTGGCTCGGCCTTTGCGCAGGATTCCTGTGAAAGCAAAGCGATGGGCAAAGACGGCAAGGCGCTCGCGGGCGCTGCCAAAACCTCGTTCATGACGAAGTGCATGCACGATTCCTGCGAGGGCAAAGCTATGGGCTCCGACGGCAAGAAGCTTGCCGGCGCCGCCAAGACCAGCTTCATGAAGAAGTGCGAAGCCGGCGGCTAATCGCGGAGACATCCAATGCAAAAAGGGCGGCCTCGCGGCCGCCCTTTTCGTTTGGCTCGCAGGTTCGTCAGGCCTTGCCGGTGTGGCCCCAGGCCTCGTGCCAGTCCTGGCCGTTGGAATCGATGACCCGGCCATCAGCTTCGAAGAACTTGTTCGGAACCTGGAAGATCGCAAGCATCAAGCCGCCTTCTGGACACCAGGCGACATGGCGGCTGTTCGCCTCACGCCAGATGAATTCGCCTGCCTTGCAGACGATGCCCTTGGCCGGACCTTCCTTGTCGATCAGCGAGCCTTCGAGCACATAGGTCTGCTCGATATTGACGTGCTCGTGGTCCGGCAGCACCGCGCCGGGCGCGAACTTCATCAGCGCGGTCACCAGGCCGGTTTCCTTATCGAACAGCAGCGTCTTGGCCTCGCAGCCGGGAAAGCGGGTCTTCTGCCACTCCATATGCTGCGGCTGGACCAGATGGGAATGGGTCTCGGCGGTATCGTGACCCTTCGGTGTCCTGGCATCCATGGCATTTCTCCCGATATGTTTGGCGGATGGTAGCAGGTTTGCCCTGTTGCGTCAGGTCCCCACCCGCAGCGGCGCGTTGAGCTTGCGCAGGCAGGCGATCACGGACAATGCGGTGATCAGCCCGGTCTTGGGGTTTTCCGACGGAATGTTCTCGATGGTCATGGAAAATCGCGCCGAGTCGGAGTCGACCTCGATCCGATGGGTGTTGCGCGTCACGGTCGGGTCGGCCCAGATCTCCACTTTGGTGCGATCGGCGCCGATGCCTGCCAGCGACAGCGCCACTGCGACATTGAGATTGGCGGGAAAGCCTTTGGCGGCCTCGCGCGCGGTGCCGTCAAAGATTTTCAGCGGCGTCTTGATATCGGCAAGATCAATCTTGTGCTCGGTCAGATAAGGCGCGCCTTCCAACCCCTTCAGCGGCTTTCGCGTGACCATCTGCACGGAGTGGATGGCGCCGACCGCTGCCGCCGTCATGGCGTCGAGGCCGATCAGCGCGCCCGTGGGCACGACGATCTGCCCGCCATTCTCCTTTGCCAGCGCGATCAGGTCCTCGTTCTCGAGCAGCGCGCCGACGCTGAGCACGACCGCGGTCTTGCCGCGCGACACGACGGGCGCCACGATGGAACGGACCAGTTTGCTCGGCGCGCACTCGACCACGATGTCGGCGGCATCCGCCAGCGCGTCGATCGGCAACGCCGCCGGCTGCTTCTTGAGCTTGTCGAGCCAACCACGGTGCTTCTCGATGTTTGCAGCGGAGACCGCCGCAAGCTCCAGGCCATCGATCCCCTCGTCTAGCGCCCGCGCAAGGCGCTTTCCGATCGGCCCCAAGCCGGCAATCGCCACGCGTGAGCGGACCTTGTTCACCCGCTAGTCCCGCTTGAATTTGTAGTCGAAGGCATTGCCGAGTGGTTTGATGAAGCCGACCGTTGGCCGCGGGAAATGGATCGGCAGGATCAGCGTGTCGGTGTCCGCGACAGAAGCAAAGAATTTTCGCCGCGAGGCCGCCGATTGCTTCATGTCCCAGTCCGGCCGCGCCGACCAGTCGATTTCGCGGCATTGGACCTGGTGGTGCACGAGATCGCCGATGACGGAAGCGCGCTTGGCCTTGGAGAAGATGTTGACGCAGCAGTGGCAGGGCGAATGCCCCGGCGTCGGCGTCAAGGTGACGGTGTCATCGAGCGCATAATCGTCGTCGACCAGCAGCGCCTGGCCCGCTTCCACGATCGGCAGGCAGTTGTCGCGGAAAACAGTCCCTGGCGGATTGTTGCCCTTCTTGTTCTCCTCCTCCCAGACAGCGTATTCGCGCTTGTGGAAAACGTATTTGGCATTCGGGAAGGTCGGCACCCAACGGCCGTCGCGCAACGTCGTGTTCCAGCCGGTGTGATCGATGTGGAGATGGGTGCAGAAGACGTAGTCAATTTGCTCAAAGGAGATGCCGAGCGCGAACAGCTCCTTGCGCCAGCGCTCCTTGCCGGGGAAATCGAACGGCGGCGGATGACCCTTCTCCTCGCCGGTGCAGGTGTCGACCAGGATCGTATAGCGCGGCGTCCGCACCACGAAGGTCTGGTAGGTGATGTTCATCAACCCCTTCGCGGCGTCGAAGACCTCCGGCTCCATCGTCTTGAGATGCTCCTTGAACACGGCATCGTCATAGGCCGGGAAGAAATCCTGTGGACGGCGCCACGGCCCCTCGCGCTCGATCACCGCATCGATGGTGATGTCCCCGATCCGAAGCTGTTTCATCGTTTCCCTCCCAATTTTCTGGAGAGCGTAACGGGCAGCCCCGGATCGTTCAAGCGGTGGGCAGATATGCGCGCAAGGCTGATAGCCTCTAGCTCCGCAAGCCCGGCGCTTCGTGGCCGGTGCGCGCCACATATTCGGTATAGCCGCCGCCATATTGATGCACGCCCTCGGGCGTCAGCTCCAGCACGCGATTTGAAAGCGCGGCCAGAAAGTGCCGGTCGTGCGAAACGAACAGCATCGTGCCTTCGAACTCCGACAGCGCTCCGATCAGCATTTCCTTGGTGGCGAGATCGAGGTGGTTGGTCGGCTCGTCCAGCACCAGGAAGTTGGGGGGATCGAACAGCATCTTGGCCATCACGAGCCGTGCCTTCTCGCCGCCCGACAGCACCCGGCATCGTTTCTCGATGTCGTCGCCGGAGAAGCCGAAGCAGCCGGCGAGCGTCCGCAGCGAGCCCTGCCCTGCCTGCGGAAAGGCGTGATCCAGCGACTCGAAAACGGTCTGCTCGCCATCGAGCAGATCCATGGCGTGCTGGGCGAAATAGCCCATCTTGACGCTGGCGCCGACGCTCACGCTGCCGTCGTCGGGCGCGGCGTCGCCCGCGACCAGCTTCAGCAAGGTCGACTTGCCGGCGCCGTTGACGCCCATCACGCACCAGCGCTCCCGGCGGCGAATGGTGAAATCGAAACCGTCATAGATGCTACGATTGCCGTAGCTCTTGCGGACGCGCTTCAGGCTGGCGACGTCCTCGCCGGAACGCGGCGCGGGGAGAAAGTCGAACGCTACTGTCTGGCGCCGGCGCGGCGGCTCGACTCGCTCGATCTTCTCCAGCTTCTTCACCCGGCTCTGCACCTGCGCCGCATGCGAGGCACGCGCCTTGAAGCGTTCGATGAACTTGATCTCCTTGGCGAGCATCGCCTGCTGGCGCTCGAACTGGGCCTGCTGCTGCCTTTCGTTCAACGCGCGCTGCTGTTCGTAAAACTCGTAATCGCCGGAATAGGTCGTCAGCGTGCCGCCGTCGATCTCGACGATCTTGTTGACGATGCGGTTGATGAACTCGCGGTCGTGCGAGGTCATCATCAGCGCGCCCTCATAGCCTTTCAGGAACTGCTCCAGCCAGATCAGGCTCTCGATATCGAGATGGTTGCTCGGCTCGTCCAGCAGCATCACGTCGGGCCGCATCAGCAGGATACGCGCCAGCGCCACCCGCATCTTCCATCCGCCGGAGAGCGCGCCGACGTCGCCCTCCATCATGTCCTGGCTGAAGCTCAGGCCTGCGAGCACCTCGCGGGCGCGGGTCTCCAGCGCATAGCCGTCCAGTTCCTCGAAACGCGCCTGCACCTCACCATAGCGCGCGATGATCTCGTCCATCTCATCGGCGCGATCGGGATCGGCCATCGCGGCCTCCAGCGCCTTCAGCTCGATTGCCACGTGGCTTACGGCGCCGGCGCCATCCATCACTTCGGCCACTGCGCTGCGGCCCGACATTTCGCCGACATCCTGGCTGAAATAGCCGATGGTCACGCCGCGATCGACCGACACCTGCCCCTCATCGGGCTGCTCCTGCCCCGTCATCATGCGAAACAAGGTTGTCTTGCCGGCCCCGTTGGGACCGACCAGACCGGCCTTTTCGCCCTTCTGAAGGGTGGCGGAAGCCTCGATGAAGAGGATCTGATGACCTTGTTGCTTGCTGATATTATCGAGGCGGATCATTGGAACGCGAAAAAGAGGAATCGTCGCGCCGCTCTTATGCCATCTCGACCGTCAACGGAAGCAGGTTCAGCCGGTAGTCCGCATCGTGTCACCCCGTCGCGCCGTCGGGAGAGCCGAAGTGACGGACGATCGCGATGCATTCGTCGATATCGGCCCGGATCTTCAGTGCGGTTGGCAGGTCGAAATTGATATAATTGGTCGGCGAGCTCTCCGGTCCCATGGAGCCATCGGCCCTCATCTTGACGCAGACATAGTAGGACTTTTCGTCCAGTCCGCGCTTCACCTGCCACTGGAATTGCGAACTCGCCGCCTGCCCGCGGACGGCCTCCGATTCGAAAACCACATCGCCCAACAACGCTTTAATACTCTTCGATCTCGCGAGGAATTTCTTGAAAGGACTCCACATTCAATACCTCCCAACATAAAGGACGCATTATGCAACGCTTGCCCCGAGCGAACATGCAACCTATGGGCAATGCCTCAGTGCCGTTTGAAATATTGCACGGCTCGTTCGTGTTTCTCCGCGGCCGGGCGTGATTTGAAAGTTCCGAGGTTGCGGCGCCTGCCCGTCTTCGGATTGACCTTGCGGGAATAGAGCCGGTACTGGCCAGATTGCAGTTTGCGGATCATTGAACCGCTCTCCGTGACACCTTCATAAAACACCGGTCACAGCCGCGTGTTCCTTTGCCCATCAAACATGGTGGCGCCAACGCACATACGAGGCGGCATATGCCCAGTGGCTGGAAGATATCGGTGGCGTTATCGAAGCGCTCTAGAAACAGAGATCGGTGACGAAATTGCCGCGCTTGTCCTTGATTGCGACCGGACAGTCGAGCTTCTTCAGCGCGGCCTTGGCCTGCTCGTCGCCGAGATCGGCGGCGCGCTTGTAATAGCCCTTGGCGGCATCGCGATCCCTGGGACCGCCGCGCCCTTCCTGTGCGAAAGCGCCCATCTGCAACAGCGCGCCCGGATGATTTTGCGCCGCCGCCCTCTCGAACAAGGCACGGGCGCCAGCATCGTCCTTCGGGCCGCCGGTGCCGTCGGCGAGCATCAGGCCGAGCTGGTACTGCGCCTCGGCATTGGTCTCGGCCGCCTTCGCAAGCAATTCTCGGGCGCGCGCGGGATCCTGCGCGGAAGCGGCGCCGCCAAGTGCGGCAAGATTGGTGACGCCGCGCGGATTGCCGGCATTCGCGGCACGCTCGAACAATTGCCGGGCCTGCTCGTCATCCTTCGGCACGCCGGCGCCCGTGCCGTAGAGCACACCGAGTTCGACCATCGCAGCACTCGACCCCTTGTCGGCCGCCTTGCGCCAGGCGACGACGGCTTCGGCCGTTTGCCGGTTGGCGGCATAGGCGCGGCCGAGCTGGTACATCGCGCGGCGCGAGCTCGCCGCCACCTTCTTGCAGAACTTGATCGCGGTGACGATGTCGGCAGGCGCGACGTCGGAGACGCCCCTGATATCGGCGGGTTTGTCCGGATCGGTCGGATCGGCGGCGATGCGGTCGCACAACACGAGATCGGCGGATTGCGCATGCGCCAGCGCTGGAATGGCGATGGCGAGCAAAACCGCGCATGCGAATTTGGAGAGCAACCTCATCGCCACGAGGTTGCGTCGGCGCACCGGCAAATTCAAGGCCGCTCCAAGCCTGTTTCCAGCAGCACAGGAGCGACTTCGGGCGAGGCCAGATAGCGCAGCAATGCATCGGCTTGCGCAGGCTTTGCGGAAGCCGCCATCCGTCCGGCCGAGAACACCGCCGGCGTCTGCAGGGACAGCGGGATCGGTGCTACGACCTCGATGCCCTCGACCTGCTTGAGCTCGCTGATCTGTTGCACGGCGAGGTCGGCATCGCCGCTGACGAGCCGCTCGGCCGTGAAGCCGGATGCGATGGTCGCCTTGGCGTTGATCTCCGCGGCAATGCCAAGCCGTTCAATCAGACCGGCGAAATAGATGCCGCTCGCGCCGATCTTCGAATAAGCGACCGACCGCGCGGCCAGCAGGCTCGTTCGGAACGCGGCTTCGGTCGCGATATCCGGATGCGGCGCTCCGGCTTTCACAGCGATTCCGACATAGGACCGCGCGAGATCGACCACGCTTGCCGCGACTCACCGCGCCTTCGGCAACGAGCTCATCCAGCCCCTCACGGGTCAGGATGACGATGTCGGCCTTTTCACCGCCGCGCAGCCGCGGCATCAGGCCCACCGTCGGCGCGAAATCGGCATCGATCCGCACGCCGTTCGCGGCCTCATATTGTGCGGCAAGGCGCAGCACCGCGCTCTTGAGGGCCAACGTCGAGAGCACGCGAACCGTCTGCATCTCCAGCTCACGCCCGCCGCATCAGTTTCAGCACCGCCGCCAGGCGCAGGCTGCGCTTGCCCGCCAACGCCGTAGCCTCGATCGAGGCGCCCTCCTCGTTGCAGGTGCCGGAAAAGCCGATGCCGACCTCATGGCCGCCGAACACAGGGTTTTCGCCCCGGGATGGCGTGTGCTCCTGGTTGAGGATCTGGCCCTTCCAGCGGCCGTTCGCGCCGGTGTAGGTACCGAGATAATAGAAGAAGGCGTCGCCGCCGAGGATGCGGCCGTTATTGAGCAGCATCACGCCGGTGAGGCCACCGTCGACGCCGTCGAGTGCGCGAAGGTGGATGGAATAGAGTCCGTTGACCACGCCGCCCTCGCCGACGCCGCCGGCGATCGGCAGCGGTTGCTCCTCGATCGGGGTCATCACCGACTTGAACACCGCGCCCGGCAATTCCTTCAGGGCGCCTTCGAAGCGATAGACATTTCCATCGGGCCGGCCGCGCGCGATCAATGTCGCATCGTCGGTGCCGGCGAGTGCCCGGTAGTTCGGATCGGGATTGTGACGGACGGTCTTGATCTCGGTTGCGATCTCGCCGCCGGCCTCTTCATAGGTGCCGATATGGGCGAAGGCCGAGTTGCCGCCGAGCATCTTGCCGTCGCGCGCGTACATCACGCTGCGGCCGCCCGCCTCGTTGACCTGAAACCTGACGGTGTAGAAACCCCCGAACACGGCGCGTCCCCGGCCTGCCCACCACTATGTAGCGCGGTTACTCCATCCGGGAAAAGCGTTCGAATTGCATGTCATAAAACAATGATCCGCCGTAGCGGCAACGCTCCGGCGGATCATGTTGGTGCCCCGGGAGCCCCTTCCCGGGAGCTCCCTTGGAGATCAGGCGGCAGCCGACTTGGCTGCGGTCGGGACTTCCGAAATCGTCTTCAGGATTTGCGAAGCGATCTGGTAGGGGTCGCCTTGCGAGTTCGGACGGCGGTCTTCCAGATAGCCCTTGTAGCCGTTGTTCATGAAGGAGTGCGGCACGCGAACCGAGGCGCCGCGGTCAGCCAGGCCATAGCTGAACTTGTTCCAGGGCGCGGTCTCGTGCTTGCCGGTCAGGCGCTTGTCGTTGTCGGGCCCGTAGACGGCGATGTGGTCCATGAGGTTCTTCTCAAAGGCCGCCATCAGCTTCTCGAAATACTCCTTGCCGCCGACTTCGCGCATGTACTTGGTCGAGAAGTTGGCGTGCATGCCCGAGCCGTTCCAGTCGGTGTCGCCGAGCGGCTTGCAGTGGAACTCGATGTCGACGCCGTACTTCTCGCACAGCCGCAGCATCAGATAGCGCGCCATCCACATCTGGTCGGCGGCGGTCTTTGACCCCTTGCCGAAGATCTGGAATTCCCACTGGCCCTTCGCGACTTCGGCGTTGATGCCTTCGTGGTTGATGCCGGCTGCAAGGCAGAGGTCGAGATGCTCTTCCACCAGCTTGCGGGCGACATCGCCGACATTGCTGTAGCCGACGCCGGTGTAGTATGGGCCCTGCGGCGCAGGATAACCTGATGTCGGAAAGCCGAGCGGACGGCCGTCCTTGTAGAAGAAATACTCCTGCTCGAAGCCAAACCACGCATCGGCATCGTCGAGGATGGTGGCGCGCTTGTTGGTGCTATGCGGCGTCTTACCGTCGGGCATCATGACTTCGCACATGACAAGCACGCCGTTGGTGCGGGCCGCGTCGGGAAACACGGCGACCGGCTTCAGCACGCAGTCGGAACTATGGCCTTCGGCCTGCATGGTCGAGGAACCGTCGAAGCCCCAGAGCGGGAGCTGATCCAGCGTCGGAAACGACGCGAATTCCTTGATCTGTGTCTTGCCGCGCAGGTTCGGGGTCGGCGTATACCCGTCGAGCCAGATGTACTCGAGCCTGTACTTCGTCATTGAGCCTCTCTGTTGATCTTCTTTGGAGAGGAACGCCCGGAAATTGTCGGTCGCCCCCGTAGTTACCCGGCCAAAATCAGCCAGTTGGGACGAAGCATTTCGCGTGCCAAATCGCCGCAGTGCGGGAGGATTTGCACATGTTCAAGACGCGCGGCACCGCTGGCGGCCCACTCATTTTTGAGTGCGACAAACCAGCGCACCCCGCGGCAAGCGATGACAGGGAAATGACAGTGATATTGCCGGAATCCCGCCCCTTTTCGCGCCAGCCGGGCGTAGCCGTGGCTCATCCGCTCAAGGCCGCGGCAGTCCCGCATCGGCCGATTCGGAACCCAGGACCGCGAGCAGCAACCTTGCAGCCCGCTCAAGTGTTGACCAGCCAAGCGTTGCCTCCTGCGAAGCAGGAAAGGAAATGCCCACGAAATAGACAGCGAGTGACGTTCCTTTGATCAGTTTGCATTGGCACGAGCACGACCGATATCGGTTTTCGTAACGACTAGAGAACGAGTTCGGGCGCAGCATGACGCAAAGCGCACCGGCGCAAAGGAGAAATCGATGAGTGCTAATCTCAATCAGGGGTCCGCCAGGATCTATCAATTCCCGGCCGGGGGCCGCGCGGCTCTCGGCGGCCGGAGCTACAGCGAGGCCAAATCCGTGCCGGAGACAGCCCGGATCAACGAAGCGATGTGCAGCGGCAGCTGGTACCACGACGAAGCCATTCGCGAAGCTCAGTCCCAGACCAAGCCGTGGGAGCGCTGATGCAAAGCCTTTACCGGCGGACACATCTCGCTCGGCATGCGGCCGAGGCCACAAACTGAAAAAAGGTCGAAACGAAATCGTTTTGGCCTTTTTGATTCATTCCGTCAGACTGGATTGCACGCCGTCACCGGCCTCTTGGCATGCTTGATTGTGATGGCTCCGGACTTATCGATCCTCAGCGTCACGCCATGGCCGGCATAGCGACTTCCCGAGAACGCCAAGCGTTTGAGAAGCGTCACCTCCCCGCCATCGACTTCCAGATGCGCACGCTTGTCGTAAGGAAAAAAGCCGACGATGAAATTGGTACCGTCGGCGCAATGATAGTTCTGAACCGTGGTGCTTTGGGCGAAAACCGGTGCAAGACCGGCCAAGGTTCCCGCCACCGTTACGCCCAAAACAATCAGTCGATATCGCTTCATCGTGCTTTGCCCCATGGAACCGCTAGTATAAACGGGAGCCGCGGCGCGGACAGTGCCGCAATACCGCAATCAACGTCATTTCTCCGCCGCACGGCTTGGCCTAGACTGCTGACATGCAAGACACACCCCTCCGCCATTTCAATCTGCAGGGTGCAAGCAATTTCCGCGACCTCGGCGGCTATGCGACCGCCGACGGCCGAACCTTGCGCTGGGGGCAAATTTTCCGCTCCAACCATTTGGGCCATCTGACGGAAGCCGATGCCGACGTCGTACGCGGCCTCGGCGTCAAGCACGCTTTCGATTTTCGCGGCACCGATGAGCGCAGGGCGGCCGTTTGCGCGGTCAAGGAGATCGCGGTGCATTCGCTGCCGATCGAGCCGACGGTGGTCGCGGCGTTGCGTGCGCGGCTGCAGGCCCGCGCATTATCGTCGGCCGACGCGCTCGACATCATGCGCGAGTCCTATCGCGGCTATGTGCGGCTCAACACCCACAGTTTCCGCGAGCTGTTCACGCATCTGGTCAATGACGAGGTGCCGGTCGTGATTCACTGCACCGCCGGCAAGGATCGGACCGGCTTTGCCTGTGCGCTGATCCTGCACGCGCTCGGCGTGCCCGAGAAGACGATCTCGGAGGACTATCTCCTGACCAACCGGTTCTACCGGCGCGATCCCGCCTCTGCCCCCGATCTGCCCGATGAGGTCAGACAGGCGATCGGTTCGGTGAACGCGTCGTTTCTGGCGGCAGGCTTCGAGACCATCAGCGAGCGCTATGGCGATCTCGAAGGTTATTTCAGGGACGGCCTTGGGCTTGGCACGCGTGAGCGCTCGGAATTGAAGAAGCGCTACCTGCAATCCTGACTCGGCTGGTCAGGCCGCGGCGTCCAGTTCGGCCTCGGCGTCGAGGTCGGCAATCACTTCCTCGAAGGCGGAAATCGCCTGCTGAACGGCAGCGATCTGCATCAACTCCCAGCTATTGATCGGCCCGTTGCGATTCTGCAGGGCGACGACGAGATCGCGGCGCTGTTCCTTGAGCGCAATCAGCGGCAGGCCGTGATCCGGCAAATACTTCATCATGGAATAAGTCCCCGTTCTGGTCGGGGTGCACCATAGCGGGTCCGCTCTGCCATCGGCTTACAATGATCCAGACAATTTTAGCGAAAATCACGGATCGTAGGGCTGACGGCGCACTCCCGGCACCGATCCGACCGCCGCGCCGATCGCAGAATCAAGCGCATTTGTGATCCACTGCGTCGCCCAATCGCCTGTATGAAGGTGCTGGCCGTCGTCGAGCTTCTCCATACCGATGCCGCTCGCATTCCAGTCCTTCATCAACTGCCAGCGCCTGAACACGTTCACCCTTGCCCTTTCGGCAACGGTTGCGATCCTGAGCTCAATGTCATCGGCAACGCCGACGTTCGTACCCTCAAGGCCTATGTATCCCTGCGCTTTGGTCTCTGCGTTCTTGTCGACCATCGCCTGAGTGTACTGCGCGTCCATCAGGATCACGTCCGACTGAAGTGTCGCGAGCCAGGCGAGTCCAACCGTCATTGCATTCTGCACGTCCCCGAAGTCGTAATCGACTTTGTGATATACGGCGTTGGTGCCGATCTGCCAGATAACAAGCGTCGGCGCCTCGGCAATGACATCGCATTCGAAACGTGACAGCTCTTCGGGAGCCTCCTGGCCTCCGACACCCCGATTGAGAATGTCGATCGCCCGACCATAAAACCGGGTTCGCAGGGCGAACTGGAGACGGTAAGGGAACGGCAAGACATTGTCAGCTCCAGCCGTCGATGACGAGCCGATTGCAACAATCTTGATCTTTCGCTGCCGTCTCAGGCTCTCCGTGAGATGCGGGAGGCGGTATTTCAGAGCAATGATGTTCGGGTCGAGCCTCGGTGGTGGATCCGCCATACGAGCACCCCCTGCGCTGCTATCTGACGTTGCGCGATCATTTCGACGTGAAACCTGACGCCATTGCAAGTCAAATTCCGATGGCGATAGTGTGCCGGTCCTGATTTCGGAGGTGCCTCAAATGAACGGCAAAGTGATCGTCATCACCGGCGCGCTCGGCGCGCTCGGCCGGGTGGTCGTGGACACAGCGATTGCGCGCGGCGCCCGGGTAGCGGGCGTCGACCACGCCGCCTCGCAGGCGACCGCCACGCCCGAACGGATCGAACTCGGCAGCGTCGACCTCTCCGACAGCGCGCAGGCCAAAAAAGCGATCGACGACGCCGCGGCGCATTTCGGCAGGCTTGACGCGCTGGTCAATATCGCCGGCGGCTTCATTTATGAGACGGTGGCCGACGGCGACATCAAGAGCTGGCAGCGCATGCATGCGCTCAATCTGCTGACGGCGCTCAACGCTTCGCAAGCCGCTTTGCCGCATCTTGCGAAGTCGCCGGCGGGGCGCATCGTCAATATCGGCGCGATGGGCGCCTTGCAGGCCGGCGCCGGCATGGGTCCCTACGCGGCGTCGAAGGCCGGCGTGCACCGCTTCACCGAAGCGCTCGCCGCCGAACACAAGGGCAAGATCACGGTGAATGCGGTGTTGCCCTCGACCATCGACACCGCAGCCAATCGCGCCGACATGCCGAAGTCCGACTTCTCGAAATGGGTCAGGCCCCAAGAGCTCGCCGAGGTGATCCTGTTTCTGGTCAGCGACGCCGCGAGCGCCGTGACCGGCGCGCTGATCCCGGTCGCGGGACGCGTTTAAGCTTCAACCAATTTCCTGAGCACCGCCTTGAACCGGATGCTGCGCTTGCCGGCAAGTGCGGTGGCTTCGCCTTCGGCGCCCTCTCCGTCATAGGTACCGGAAAAGCCGATGCCGACCTCATGCCCGCCGAACAGCGGACGCTCGCCAAGGCTCGGCGTGTGCTCGCGATTGACGATCTCGCCCTTCCATCGGCCGTTCTCGGCGCTGTAGGCGCCGAGATAATCGAAATAAGCATCGCCGCCGCGGATGCGTCCGTCCTGCAGCATCATGACGCCGGTGTTGCCGCCATCAATGCCGTCGAGCATCCGGATATGGATGGAATAAAGCCCGTTGCGGATACCGTTGGCGCCGACACGGCCGGCCGGCGGCGCGTCGGTATCGTTGATTGGCGTCAGCACGCTCTCGAAGACGACGCCGGGCAGCGCTGCGGTGCCGCCTTTGGAATGCAACTCGCCGCCCTTCCAGTGGCTGCGGAAGGTCATGAGAACATTGTCGACGGGATACAGCGGTGCGTACGCAGGGTCATAGGTATGGCGGGACATCATCATCTCCGAGACGATCTCCTCGCCATCGACCTCGTAGCTGCCGATGAAGGACGAGCCGGAATTGCCGCCATAGAGCTTGCCGCTCTCGGTCGCGAACATGACGCCGCAACCGGTGCCGCGTGCCGTCTTGAACGCGAACTTGTAAAGCCCCTTCAGCAACACGCCGCTGCCCTGCCCTGAAAAGCGCAACGCGCCCGCTGGATCATCTCCAGCGGGTTCCCTCGCAATCGCTTTTGCCTTGTCCCGCCAGGAAGATTACGCCTCGGGGGCGGCCCGATCAAACGCTTTGCGGGAATTGAGCTAGACTCCGGACATTGAGTTCGCGGCGGCTTGCCGCCTCTTAGGGGCTCCCGCTTGGAAACCGCGCTTTATCTGCCCGTCAAACGCTTCCTCGAAAAGCTCGGTTTTGCCGTCAAGGGCGAGATCGGCGGCTGCGACCTGGTCGCGCTGTCCGCCGGCGATCCGCCGGTGGTCGTGATCGGTGAGTTGAAGCTCGCGTTCAATCTCGAACTGATCCTGCAGGCGGTCGATCGCGCCGGCGCGGCCGACGAGGTCTGGCTTGCCGCCAGAATGTCGGCGCAGGGCAAGGGACGCGAGAGCGACGCGCGCTACCGTAACCTCTGCCGACGGCTTGGCTTCGGCATGCTGGGCGTGACCGGCCGCGGCGAGGTCGAGGTGCTGGTCAAGCCGCCGACCACGGCGCCACGGCGCGATCCCAAAAAGCGCTCGCGGCTGGTCACCGAGCACCAGCGCCGCATCGGCGATCCTGCCATGGGCGGCTCGACGCGGGCGCCCATCATGACGGCCTACCGGCAGCAGGCGCTTGCCTGCGCCGCCGCACTCTCTGGCGGACCGCAGCGTGTCAAGGATTTGCGCAAGCAGTGTCCCGATGCCGGCAAGATCCTGCTGCACAATGTCTATGGCTGGTTCGATCGCGCCGAGCGCGGTGTCTATGTGCTGACCGATGCCGGGCGTGCGGCGCTCAAGCGCTGGCCGCAATACGCGGTGACATCGGCCGGCGTTGCGGAAGCGGCCTCGTCAGGCTGAAAACAGGGGAAGCGACATGATCGTTGTGACCGGTAGCGTGACGACACGGCAGGACACATTCGAAGAGGCTCGCCGCCTCAGTCTCGAACATGTGCACCGCTCGCGCACCGAACCCGGATGCATTTCCCACGCTGTCCATATCGATTGCGAGAACCCGTTGCGGCTCGTTTTCATCGAACAATGGGCCGATCGCGCTGCGCTGGCGGCGCATTTCGCCGTGCCGGCGTCACGCAATTTCGTGCGCGCGCTCGGCGCGCTGGTTTCAGCGCCGCCGACCATCGAAATTTACGACGCCACCAAGCTGGAAGGGCTGTGAAGTCGGACGGTGCATAGCTGGATTGCCACATCAAATTCATATTGCAATGCAACATGGCACTCCCTAGGTATTCCGGATCAGAATCGAGGCCTCCGATGAGCGAAGACTGGAACACCAAATACGGCACCCGGCGCGTGCGGCGCGATCCGCCGACGCTGGAGGAGGCCATTTTTGCTGCCATTGGCATCACGGAAGATCAGGAGCAGCAGGCCGAGATCGCTTCTGCGCTGATGGGATTGCCCTATGACGAGGTTCTGGTCGAGGTGAAGAAGCAGGGCCGCGCATTGGCGCGCACCGCGACCCGCGTGATCGCCGGCGAAGCGGGCGCGCAGCGCTCGGTGGTGGTCGAGCGCCGCGTCGTCAGGCGTTTCGGCAACGACAAGCGCACCGGCACCTGAGCGCTCCGAGCGCGCATCTCTCCACAAATCGGTGACGCGCTCGCGGCTGTCGCGTCGAACGATGACGCGCCTCAAGCCGCATGCCCGCCTCGTTACATTTTCGCAAGCAACTTCCACCAGGCGCGATTGAGATTCATGACCGCGCGTGCCGCGTTGAGCGGCGTGTCGATCGCGAGCTTGGCGAGTTCCGCCTGCGGTGCCTGACCAACTTCGATGGTGCCGGTCGACTCGCCATGGCGGAACACGAGATGCGCGCCGAACTTGCTGGCGAGCGCCCGCATCGCCTCATTGCCTGCATCGGTGGTGACGCGCAGCCGGCGGTAACCCTTCCAGCGCGCTTCCGACAGGAGTCGCTTGAACAGGATGCTGCCGACGCCCTGACGCCGCACGCAGGCTTCCACGCTGAAGGCGATCTCGGGCACGCCATCGTCGGACTGGGCCGGCGGATGCAGTTCGGCCGCGCCGCGGACGATGCCGTTTTCCATGTAGGCGATGATCACAGTGCCATCGTCCGCGCATTTGGCGGCATAGCGCTCGATAAACTCATCGTCCATGAAGCCATGGAAGCGGTCGCGGCGGCTGTCGCTGTCGAGCCGCAGCAAGTGCTCGCGCAACAGCGGCAGCTCTTCCTGCTGGCTCAGGGTCCGCACATAGCCAAAGCCCGAGTGCGGGCGGTGCATCGTGTCGTCTGACATTTCAGAACTCCTCTCAGTGGCCCTCGAGGAGGCGTCGAATCCCTAGACCTTCAATATTGTGCGGCGCAACATAAAATTCAAGACTGCTTTATGCTTGAAATATCGGCAGAATTCGTAAACGGCCGTTAACGAAAGGGTTTCGGCGGTCTCAGAGCACCATCTGCGTCTGGGTCACGATCGCGACCAGCTTGCCCTCCTCGGTCTCAAGCCGGGTGGTCCAGACCTGGGTGCGGCGGCCGCGATGCACCGGAGTGGCGGTCGCAGTGATCGTTGTTCCTTCCTTGGCGCCGCCGATGAAATTGGTCTTGCTCTCGAGCGTCGTCGTGCCCTTGGCGTCCTCCGGCAGGTTGACGACGGTGGCCGCGGCGCCGACGGAGTCGGCGAAGGCCATAATCGCACCGCCGTGAATGGTGTTGTTGGCCGTGCAGAGGTCCGGCCGCACCGTCATACGCGCCACCACGCGATCCCTATCGGCCTCGACAAAGGTCACACCCTTCAAATCCGCGAAGGGCATCTTCATCGAACGTATTTTCTCGAGTGGCGTCATGGATGCTCCCGGTTTCCCTCATGCTATTTCTGAGAAGACAGGATGGAACGTCCGGGTAAACAGCGCAATGACCTCCGAGGTAATGGTCCCATGTTCGAGATATGCTCAAACCATGCAGCACTTCCCTCCCCGCCGCATTGTCTGCCTCACTGAAGAAACCGTGGAGACGCTGTACCTCCTCGGCGAGCAGGACCGCATCGTTGGCGTCTCCGGCTATGCGGTGCGGCCGCCGCAGGTCCGGCGCGAGAAGAAGCGGGTGTCGGCCTTCATCACCGCCGACATCCCGAAGATCCTGGCGCTCGAGCCGGATCTGGTGCTCGCCTTCTCCGACCTGCAGGCCGACATCGCCGCTGAACTGATCCGCGCGGGCATTGCCGTCCATGCCTTCAACCAGCGCGATGTCGCCGGCATTCTTGCGATGATCCGCGCGCTCGGTGCCATGGTCGGTGCCGCCGACCGCGCCGAGCAGCTGGCGGCCGGCTATGAGACGCGTCTTGCGGAGATCGCGGCGAGCGCGCGCTCTGCCCGCCCAAGAGTGTATTTCGAGGAATGGGACGATCCCCTGATCAGCGGCATCGGCTGGGTGTCCGAGCTGATCGAGATCGCAGGCGGCACGGATATCCTGCCGGAGTTGCGCGCGTGCAAATCAGCCAAAGATCGCATCATCGGGCCGGACAAGGTGCGCGAGCTTGCGCCGGACGTGATCCTCGCCTCCTGGTGCGGCCAGAAGGTCAATATCGGCAGGATCAAGAGCCGACCGGGCTGGGATGCGATTCCCGCCGTTCGCAACAACCGCATCGTCGAGATCAAATCACCCTTGATCCTGCAGCCGGGACCGGCGGCGCTGACCGATGGACTGGATGCGATCGTCGCAGCGCTGTGGCCGCAGTGAGTTACTTCTGCGACTTGCCGGCGTCCTTGACGTCCCTGAAGGTTTCGAACTCGACATTGTAGAGCTCGCCATTCACCTTCTCGACCTTGCGCATGTAGATGTTCTGCACGATGTCGCGCGTGTCCGGGTCGATCGAGATCGGCCCGCGCGGGCTTTCCCACGCCATCCCTTTCATCGCGGCGATCAGCGCATCGCCGTCGGTCTTGCCGCCGGTCTTCTTGAGCGCCTCGTAAATCAGATGAATGCCGTCATAGCCGCCGACCGCGACGAAGCCGGGGCGCGCGTTGAAGGCCTTTTGGTAATCCGCCACGAACTGCTTGTTGAGCGCTGAGGGATGGGCAGCCGAATACATATGCGCGGTGACGGCGCCAAGCGCGACGTCGCCCATGCCGTTGAGCAGGTCGTCGTCCATCACGTCGCCCGGGCCGATGATCCGAATGCCTGATTTGTCGAGGCCGCGTTCGGCAAACTGCTTCATGAAGTTGCCGCCCTGGCCGCCCGGCACGAACACGAACATGGCGTCCGGTTTCGACTCCTTCATGCGCTGCAGGAACGGCGCGAAATCGGGATTCATCAAGGGCACCTTGACTTCCTCGACGATCTCGCCGCCTGCCGCGGTGAAGCGGGCCTTGAAGAATTGCAGCGCATCGTTGCCGGGCGCGTAGTCGGTGGTCAGCGTGGCGACGCGTCTGATGCCGTTTTTGGGCGCCCAGTCGCCGACGATCACGGCCGACTGCGCCAGTGTGAAACTGGTGCGGACGATATAGGGCGACCGTTCGGTCACGATGGAGGCGCCGGCCAGCATCACGATCTCCGGGATTTTGGCCTGCGTCGCAAGCGGCGCCGCGGCAAGCGCGGCGGGCGTGATGCCGAAGCCCGCGATGACCTGCACCTTGTCGTTGACGATCAATTCCTGGGCGATGCGCTTGGTATTGTCGGGAATGGCGCCATCGTCCTTGACGATCACCTCGATCTTCTTGCCAGCAACGCTGTCGCCATGCTGCTGCATGTAGAGCTTGACCGCATTATCGAGCTGCTTGCCGGTCGAGGCCTGGCCACCCGTCAACGGCACGATCAGGCCGACCTTGACGGTGTCCTGGGCGGAGGCTGCGCCATTCAGCAACCCCAAACCGACCGCGGCGAACAGACAGCTCAGGATTTGCTTGCGCATGACGCGTCCTCCCCCGGTATTTCGCAGTTACTCCGCAGCAAACGAGATCGTGGAGCGATCGTATTCGCCCGATCCCATGCGCCCCTGTGCGAAGATCTCGTGCTCCGCGATCCACTCGAACGATTCCTCGAAAACTTCGCGGGAATAGGTCTCGAACACGATCCGCTCGCCCGGCCCCCAACTGCGCGTATCCATCATGCCGTGGAAACGCTCGGGGAATTCATTCTTGTAGTAGTGGGTGTAGCGTTCGGGGCGAAGATCGATATCGCGCTGCGCCTTGCGCAGCGCACGGAAGTACCGCCTGACGTCTTCCGGTTCCACGTCACCCTTGATCATCGCCGCGATCATGAAGCTGGTGTCGATCACCTTGCGGAATCCGAGTTGCTCGGCGAGGTAATACGGCCCACTGAACAATGCGGCGGCCGGGCTCTTGCCCTCGATCAGCTGCGCCATCCGGTGAAACAACATGCCGTCCTCGAACGTGAGGTTGATCTCGCTCCGCTTCATGAACTGCTCGAGCGCCTGGATGGTCGAATAGTGGCTGCCCGACTGGAAGCCGACCGAGATCGGGATGCCGGCGAGATCGGCGGGCGTGCAGATCTTCGAGTCCGCAGCGACGAAGATGCCGGACGGCGCCACCGAATAGACATCGGCATACAGCTTGGCGTGGCCGTTGGAGGCCGCCACGTTCACGGTCCAGTGGCAGGCGCAGCTGACATTGGCCTCACGGCCCTTCTCGATGCTTTGGAAGGCGCCCTGACCAGCCTTGTTGTGATGCTGCCCGCCGGTGGAGCGGATCAACTCGCGAAACTCATAGTCGAGGCCTTCGGCTTCGAAATAGCCCTTCTCCCGGGCAACCCATTCCTGCAGGCGGAAATGCGGCTCGATGATGAATTTGCCCATCGCAGTTCTCCCTGACGCGCGCGACTCGGCGCTTTTCTGATTGACATCAGCCTATCCGATCGGCGTCAATACCGCCATGCCGTAATGGGAATAGTTGATATGGCCGATGCAGTATCATCCGAGCTGAGCTTGCGCGAACTGCGGGTGCTGAATGCCCTGCTGCATGAGCGCAGCATCACACGAACGGCGGAGTTGCTGTCGACCACGCAGCCCGGCGTCAGCAAGATGCTCCGGCACTTGCGCGCGCAGTTTGCCGATCCGCTGTTCGTCCGCCACGGGCACGCGATGCAGCCGACGACCAAGGCGCTCGAGATATCAGATACGCTGCGTACGCTGCTTGAGGCGGCCGACAGTTTACGCGCCTCCGCTACCGCCTTCGATCCCGTTCACTCGGATCGAACCTTCAGCCTGCTGTTGACCGACGTCGGGATGATCCACTTCCTGCCGCCCCTGATCGCCCGGGTTGCCGCCCTCGCCCCCAAGGCGAGTATCCGCGCGATGCCGCTGGATGCACGCCAGCTCGAGCTCAAGCTGGAGGCCGGCGAGGCCGACCTGGCGCTCGGCGCCTTTCCAAAGGCCGCGCGACACCTTCGCCGCCAACGCCTGTATTTCGACGGCTATGTCACGGTCGCCCGTAAGGGTCATCCGAAGATGTCAGCCGCGCGGTCACGCGCCGGCTTCCTCGCCCAACGCCATATCCTTGTGACCGCTTCGGAGACCGGTCACGCCGCGCACATGACGGCGCAGCGCGTGCTGGCGTCGCAGATATCGCCGGCGCACATCATGTTGCGGGTTCCGAGCTTCATTGCCGGCGCCATCGTGGCGGCCGAGACCGACGGCCTCGCCACCTTGCCGGCGAACCTGGCGAAGCGTCTCGCCGAGCCGCTTGGTCTCGTCGCGTTCGAAACGCCGATCGCGCTGCCGCGCATCGAAATCACGCAATACTGGCACGAGCGCTATCATCGCGACGCCGCGCACCGCTGGTTCAGGTCGGTGACCTTTGACTTGTTCGGCGCGACGCGCGGGCGAAACTAGATCGCCTCCACCCCGCACCACTCCGCAATGAACAACGCGGTGGCTTTTGTCGACTTCCGCAGCAACTCCAGGTCGACATATTCGTTGAAGCCGTGCATGGCCGCGCCGCTGGCGCCGAAGCACAGGCTCGGGATGTCGTAGTTCAATCCGTAGAAGCGCGTATCCGTCAGCGCGGTGAACACGAGATCCTGCACCTCGCCGCCATAGACTGACGTGAACGCCTTGCCGAACGCTGCCTCTGCTTCCACAGAATTCGTCAGTTCGTAACCTTCCGACAGGAAGCCGGACCATTCGACGGCGGGTGGATTGTTGGAGAGGAAGCGGTGGTCGCGCGCCGCGCCCGAGACGCACGCCAAAATCTCTTTCTGACAATCTGATATCGACCAGCCCGGCAGCACCGCGATCCGGCAATCGACGTCGCACCAGGCCGGCACGCTGGAGGCCCAGTCGCCGCCCTTGATGATGCCCGGATTGAAGTTGATGGGATGCACGAGCGCCTTGAAGTGGCGATCGGCCTTCGCGCGCTCGTTCCATTCCGCCTCGAGCTTCTCCAGCGCATGAACCAGGTGATAGGCCGCCATGATCGCATTCGCGCCCGCGCCGGCCTCGAACACATGCACGGGGAAGCCGCGCACCTTCAGCCGGAACCAGATCACGCCGACCTGCGAACGCACCATCTTGCCGCCAGTCGGCTCGGGGATGAAGCAGGCATCGGCGCGATAGCCGCGCTGCAGGGTCGAGAGCGCACCGACGCCGGTACTTTCCTCCTCGATCACGGACTGGAAATGGATGCGACCGGTCGGCTTGAGACCGGCCGCCTTGATCGCATCGAGCGCGTACAGCGCGCCGATCGTCCCCGACTTCATGTCGCAGGCGCCGCGGCCGTACATCTTGCCGTCCTTGATGGTCGGCGTGAACGGCGGGGTCTCCCACATGTCGAGCGGACCCGCCGGTACGACGTCGCAATGGCCCTGCAGGATCAGCGATTTCCCGGCATTGTTGGATGGACGATAGGTGCCGACCACCGTTCTCGCTTTGGAAAAATCGTGCTCGATCGGGCCGTAGCCGCGCAAGCCTTTCAAATCATCGAGATCGATGTGCCAGTCATCGACCTCATAGCCGCGCCCGCGCAGGAGATCGCTGATCATGTCCTGGCACGGACCTTCGGCGCCACGGGTCGAAGGGATCGCAACGAAATCGCTTGTGGTGGCGAGTTGCGCGTCGAAGCCGGCATCGACGGCGTCGAGGATTTTTTGTTTGGCGTCTGCAGTCATCATTGGGATGTCGGTTCTCCAATCACCCGATCAAACCACAGTTCATCCGCAATTTGCAGGCATCTTTGATCCGCCTTTCAGAATCGGCGGCGCCTCCCTACACTCCCGTGCATGATTGCCCCCCGCCTCATCATTGCTGCCGTTCTGCTCGCAGCGCTCGCCGGCCCCATGCTCGCGCAAACACAGCATGTCGGCCGCGAGCAGGACATCGTCGGCTTGCGGCTCGGTCAGCGCGTGCAGGTCGATGACGGAACCTGCCCGGCGGGACAGGTCAAGGAAGTCTCCGGCGCCAAGATGACGTCGTCGGGCGTGACGCCCGCGCGCAGTTGCATCCCGCGGCTTGCGCCCAAGAAGAAATAGCTCACCAGCTTCCGAAAGTCCCCACGAGACCGCGCCACAGCGCGTCGCGCTCGCGCCCCAGCGGCTCCTTGCCGACACTGGCGGTCTTCGCCGCCGCCGTGATCACCAGCACCAGCTTCAATTCCGGGTCGACGAAGATCGACTGACCGTAGACGCCGAGCAGCGCGAACCGGCGCTTGTCGCCGGGGAACAGCCAGAACTGATAGCCGTAGCCGAAATAGGGCGTGGCGTTGAACGGCTGGAACGCGGCGGGTTGCCGATGCCAGTCGGTCGCATCGAGCAGATACTCCTTCGGAATGATCTGCTTGCCACCGGCGACGCCGTTATTGGCGAGCAGGACGCCGAGCCTGCCATAGTCGCGCAGGATCGCGTTGAAATTGCCGGCACCAACGACCGTATTGTCCGCGTATCTGGTCCACTGTGCATCGGCCTCCGCGCCCATCGGCTGCCACAGCCGCGGGGTGAGATAATCCGTCAACGGCATGCCCGTCGCCGCGAGCAGCACCATCACGAGATTGACGGTTTCGGACGACGCGTAGTGAAAGCGGGTGCCCTGCTCGACTTCGCGCTTGTCCAGTTCGCGCAACGCGGCAACGCTGCCCTCCTTGAAGCGGGTGACGTTGAACCGGGTCAGGTCGTCCTTGCCGTTGTAGGATTCATCGAACGGCACGCCCGAGGACATCCGAAGGATGTTGCGGATCGTGGTCTCGCCGTAAGGACTGCCGGCGAGCTTCGGCTGATATTTGGCGATGGTGTCGTCGAGCGAAGCGATCTTCTTCTCGGCAAGCGCGATGCCGATCGCAAGGCTCGTGATCGACTTCGCCATGGAATGCGAGATGAAACGGTCGCTGTCCTTGCGATCGTACTGGTAACGCTCGTCGAGGATCTGTCCGTCCTTGATGACCAAGAGTCCGGTGATGCGCTGATGCGCGAGGAAATCGTCGATGGTGTAGGTCTGCCCTGCGAGACGGTATTCGAGTTTCGGTGCACTCTCAGCCTTTGGCAGCGGCAGCGGCGCAGCCGACTTGTGCACCGTGAAGTAACGCGGAAGAACCTTGTCGATGTGGCTGAAAGAACCGACCCGGACATGCTCGTCGAAGAACCAGTTCTTCGGTGTCCCGACCGGATAGCCCTCGGCCTTGCCCAGGATGTCCTCGTCGGGCGCCGCGATCGCAGGCGAAGCGAGCGCAGTCAGAACGAGGATTGAGAAGGCAACGGGCCACGACCGCATCGATGATGCTCGCGTCGAACAAGGACGGACGATGCTTATAATGATTGTGGATCGCCAGTCGAGCGTCAGACGGCGGATCAGTTGCTCGCCGCCTGCGTCGCCGGATCGAACATGCACTGCAGCGTCGGCTTGGCGATCTTGGTGAAGGTCGGCCCGATCTCGGCCTGCTTCGAAGCGGGCACCCATTCGGTCTCGATCGTGGGGACGCCGGTCTCCCCGATGCCGCGCAGCAAGGCCTCGCGCAGATCGATGTCGTCGACAACGGCGGCGGCATGGTCATGGAGGCAGCCGCAGACCTCTTCAGGATGCGCCCAGCGGCCGAGCATGTGAGGCGCACATTGACGGACAAAATCGCTGCGGGGGTCACTCATCCGCATCGACGCGCGAATCTGCTGCTGCGCCTGGACGGGATGATTGAGGAGGAACGTTGCGACGAATGCGAGCGCGCAAAGACGAAGGAACATGATGGCCTTTTCGGCGAATTGCCTGATGGGTCTACTTCAGCCGTCAGCGTGCGGCAACTATGAGGGTCTGGGACGGCGCGACCGGCGTGCCGTTGTAAGAGAAAGTGCCAACACCCGGCAGTCCGCTCTCGACCGAACCGGCCATCGAGGAGCCGGCGACCACGAAGACGAAGGCGAGGATGAAGCTGACGGTCCGCATTGACTTCTCTCCGGATTTCCCTGTTCGGCGCTGTCCGCCGGTATTCGTTGGTCGCTTGATAACCATCGCGGGTTTCCGGAATTCTGCGCCAAAAGCTGAAAATGGTTTCGTGGGGCAAGAGAATTGTTTCGTCGTCTGACCCGCGACGAAACAATCCGAGGCCCAATGCGAGAGATTTCAATCGGTTAGGCGTCGGCCATTGAACCACCGCTCGGTCATTGGCCGACCGGCCGCGAGACCGCCGCCCCGACCAGCGGCGCCCCTTATTCACGTTTTCCACCGGACGGAGGGATGAACCCACCTCTTTCGGCGGCCGACTTATGGAGGTCGCGCAACTCGAAGCGCCGTTCCGCGTTGTCTTCACCCCGACCAAGGATCGCAGTCATGGGCAGTGGCGACATCATTGGCAAACGTCAATCGATCCCAGAATCCCGCCGCCTCGATATGAACGACCAATCCGACAATGACGGCGGCCTCCCCCGCGCTGCCAAGGCGCGCCAACAGCAAATGTGCGGGTCGATGAACGAGCAACGCACCGACTCTGGCGGTTACGCCCAGCCACAGGGTTTCGTACGGCTTGTCGGCCACCGTGTTCCCAAGGCCAGGCCGCCTCGCGCACCCGGCTGAGCGCTACTGGATGAAATCGCCGCATTTCTGGACGGCGCTGTCGGCCGCGCCCCAGGGCATGATCGGTACGGTGGACGTCGAGTTCTTTGGCGAGCCGTCGATCAGCTTGTCGGAATAGACCATGTAGACCAGCGTGTTACGCTTGGCGTCACAGCCCCGCACAATCTGCATTTTCTTGAAGAACAGCGAGCGGCGCTGACGAAACATGTCCTCGCCCTGTTCCGCCTTGGCCTTGAAATGGATCGGGCCAATTTGGCGGCAGGCCAGCGAAATGTCGGACACCTGCTCGGAAAGCCCGAGCCAGCCCGTGTAACCGCCCTTCTCTGGAACCGTGAAATGGCAGGCGACGCCCTCCACCTGGGGGTCGTCAACGCCATAGGTCGCGAGCTTGTCGTTCGGGCTCAACAGCTTGAACACGGTCGAGCGGCGAAAAATCAGATCCGGCTCGTCGGCGGCCAAAGCCGATGAAACCGGCCATGCCAGCCACGCGACCAAAAGCAGGCAGAGGAATTTCAGCCGCGTGTCACACGGCTTCAAGGCGGGGTATGTCATGACAGCTCCGATTGGGAAGGCGACCGCCATGTAGGGACGCAAACTTGGCTGCGAAAGACCTCCCGGTAGCCTGCTGCCTTTAACGTAATGTGAGGCTTTTTTGCTACGCTTGGCCCGAAAACCGCTGGAATTAGAAGCGCTCCGCTGGTTAACGCCTCCAGCGTCTGCGAAACTGAGCAAAACTGGATGACCGAGGATTCGAAAATGAACCCCGCGAGCGCGCTGCGCGCCTCCGTATCGACCGGAGCGCTTTTTCGCGCTGCCCTTTTGACCGCTGGCATGTTGGCGGCGGCGACGCCTGCCGACGCCGCGCTGTATTATTATCAGGGCTCCGATTCCGGAATGTCCGGCAGCATCGAGCGCCCTCAACCGCCGCGCAAGGTGCAGCGCGCGCGTCGCGCGCCGCAGAAGCCGGAAACCAAGGTCAAGGAGACCACGGTCCATCCGCAAATGCCGCTGGTCATTTCGGTTTCGATCGGCAGCCAGCGCGTCAAGATTTACGACGCGAACGGCTTGTTCGCGGAAGGGCCGGTGTCGACGGGCATGCCCGGCCATCCGACGCCGCAGGGCGTGTTCAGCGTGATCGAGAAGGATCGCTACCACCATTCGAACATCTACAGCGGCGCGCCGATGCCGTTCATGCAGCGCATCACCTGGGGCGGCGTCGCGATGCATGCCGGTGTGTTGCCCGGCTATCCGGCGTCGCACGGCTGCATCCGCATGCCGATGGATTTCGCGACCAAGATGTGGGGCTGGACCAAGATGGGCGCGCGGGTGTTCGTCACGCCCGGCGAGGTGCCGGCGCCGGCCGCGTTCTCGCATCCCTTCCTCGCCGCCTACAAGGTCGCGCCGCAACCGGTCGTCGCCGAGCCGCCGGAAGATCCCGCGGCCAAGGTCGGACCGAAGGCCGATCTGGGTGCGCTCGATCTGCGGCCGTCGGTCGGACACGACAAGCCAACAGAAGTTCCTGCAACGCGCACCGCCGACGCCGGTGCCAAGACCGCCATCACGATGACGGATGCGGGTAATGGGCCTGCGCGTGAACAGAACAAGCCGGTCGAAACCGCCGATGCGGCCGGCACCATTCCGGCAAAGTCCGGGGAGACCACCGGCGAAGCGAAGCCGGACGTTGCCGACGCTGCAAAGCACGATGACGCTGCGCACGAGCAGAAGACCGCCGAGGCGAAACCTGCCGAGGCGACGCTCGCGCCGGAAACCGGCGCGCAGCCAATCGCTGCGGCCAAGGCCGAAGGCGATGACGCCAAACCGGAGCGTACCGCCAGCACCAATGTGAAGGCCGAAGAGAAGCCCGAGGCCAAGGTCGAAGCCAAGACTGACGCCAAGGCCGACGAGACGCCGAAGTCTGTCGAAACCAAATCCGAGCCGAAGGTCGAAGCGCCCAAGGCGGTCGAAGCGCCGAAGCCTGCGGACACGCCGAAGGCCGAGGTCAAGCCGGATGCCGTCAAGGCCGACATCGCAAAGCCCGACGATGCCAAGGCTGCAAAGAAGGACGAGACCCGCATTACGCCGCCGGTCAAGGTGGTGAAGGAGTCGCCCCGGCGCACCGGCCAGATCGCGGTCTTCATCAGCGGCAAGGACTCCAAGCTTTATGTGCGGCAGAATTTCGCGCCGCTGTTCGACGTGCCCGTGACGATCGCAGCAAGCGACCGCCCGCTCGGCACACACGTGTTCACCGCCCAGGTCGACAAGGACGATTCCAACGTCCTGCATTGGTCTGTCGTCAACGTGCCGATGTCGCGCACCGTCCGTGGCGAGGACCGGCGTGAACGCGTCGCCTCGCGCAAGAAGGGCGCGCCGCCTCCGCCGCCGGTCGAGGTCAAGCAGATCGTGTCCGACAGCCCTGCCGAAGCGCTGGATCGCATCACCGTTCCGCCGGAGGCGATGGCGCGCATCGCCGAGGCGCTGAGCACCGGTGGCTCGATCATCGTGGCGGACCAGAGCATCAAGCAGGGCGAAACCGGCGAATACACCGACTTCATCCTGTCGCTGCGCTAGCGCCTCCCGAGGCCGGCGGCTAAAACACCGCCGGCATGGACCAGGCCTCGCATCCTCCAGCACGTTCCGACGCGCTTGACCGGCTGAGCATTCTCGGCTGGCGCCGGAGCCTTGCCGCGATCGTGGTTGGGCTTGCCGTTTCATTTCTGGTGTTCGGCTATTTCGTCATCTATTGGCGCAATGCCGACATGGATTTCATGGTGGTCTACAGCGCGCTCGCCATGAACGCCGGCAAGCCGCAGCAGTATCTCGACCATCCTGCCTACCTAACTATCCTGTCGACAAAATCCTGGTTCGCGCTGCTGCATCAGCTTGGCCTGCTCGATGCTTGGACGCTGCCGGCAATACCGAAGGCCACGGAGCCTGCGGCCTTCGACGCGGCGATGACGCAGGCGATCCGTGCGGGGCGCGTGCTTTCCTTCGCCATCGCCATCGGCTGCATCGCGATCTTCGCGGCGCTGTCGCGGCTGATCGTGCGCGACTGGCGCGTCGCGCTGCTCGCGACGTTTGCCTTCGCGCTGTCCGGCGGGATCGCCGTGCATTTGCGCATCCTGCGCAGCGAGCTCATCGCCGCCTGCCCGGTGATCTTCGCGTTGATGCTGCTGATTGCGATCGGCCGCCGCGCCCACATCGCGCGTCCGCTCGCTCTCGCGCTGGCAGCGGCGCTCTGCGTGCTCGGTCTCGAGAACAAGGTGCAGGCGATCCTTCTGATCGGCGCGCTTCCGCTTCTGATCCTGCCGTTCGGCGGCCGCGACAGCACCAGCGTCGCGTTCTGGACCACGCCGGGAAGCTGGATCGCAGCCCTGGTCGTGGCGATGATTGCCGGCGCTGCCGCATGGGCCGCGTGGCCGCTGATATCTGTTGGCCTCGATCGCGCGCTGCTCGATGCCGCGCGATTCCATCCGCTGCTGTTCAATCGCTACGGCATCTATCAGCTCGCGCTGCTCGTTCTCATTGCCGGCTGCATGATCGCCTACGCCAGGATCTGGCGGATCAGCGCTTCCGAAACCCTCGCATCGATGTCCGCAGTGATCGCCGGCGCCGCGCTGACGCTGCTGCTGCTCAACATCGACTATAACGCCGCGAACGCGATCGCCGTGGTCAATCCGCTGGAAAAGATGCTGACCTTTGCCGATACGAACACGGCAAACGCCGCCGATAGCGCGAGCCCGTTGGCCGCGATCGTGTTGCTGCTGCAAGGGCTCGGCGCAGTGCTGGCGCGCTACACCTTCGTGCTGCATTCCTCGCCACGGCCGACGGTGTTCCTGATCTGGTTGATTATGCCCGGCATTATCCTGGCGTGGCGGCGCGGCGAGCGGCAGGCCGCGCTGCAGGCGACTATCCTGATGCTCGCGGCACTCGCCATCGATACGCTGGGGGTCCGGCGCGGGTTGAAGGCCGAATATTTCATCTTCAGCGATCCCCTGATCATCATCGCGGGCGCGATCCTGCTCGATCATCTGCATGACCTGCGCTTCCACAAATGGGCGTTCCCGATCGCGGCGGCGCTGCTCGGCCTGCACATCGCATTCAGCCAGGCCGAGCCGGTCAAATACGCCTTCAAGAACACAGGGCCGGAATCGATCTGCGAATGGAATGGCTACTACATGCCGCTGATGCCCCTGCCGTGGTGCCCTGCGCGGTCGTAACGGCCTGTTGAGCAGAGGCCCCCGACCGGCCGTGCTAATCTAGCCATGATCGCGCAAGGAGCCACCATGATCGACCGTCGCACCATAATCGCAGCCACGCTCGCAGCGGCGGCCGCGCCGCTTGCCGCGCGCGCGGAGGGACAAGTGAGCCGCATCACGGCCTACGCCTTCTCGTTTCCGGCGCTCGAGAGCGGCGACATTCGTCTGGCCGAGTACACCGGCCATCCATTCCTCGTCGTCAACACCGCCTCCCAGTGCGGCTACACCCCGCAATATGCGGGCTTGCAGCAATTGTGGACGGAATTTCACGGCCGCGGGCTCGCCATCATCGGCGTGCCCTCGAACGATTTCGGCGGCCAGGAGCCGGGCGGGCCTAAGGAGATCGCGCAAACCGCGCAGCACGAATATGCCGTTACCTTCCCGATCGCGGCCAAGGCGGTCGTGGCCGGCGCGACCGCGCATCCGTTCTACAAATGGGCGGCGCAAGCGCGCCCCGCCGATGTACCGAAATGGAACTTCCATAAATATCTCATCGGGCGCGACGGCTATATCGCCGACGTTTTCGCCTCCGCCCTGGAGCCGACCGATACGCGCGTGAAAACCGCGATCGCCAAGGCGCTCGCGGATACGTAAGCCACAGTTCCCGAAATTAACCGCCTCCGCGACATTACGGGCCGGATTGTCACGGCAACGCGCCTTGGCGCGACGGGGCGGACTAGGCTATAGGGGGGCAGGCAGGAACGCCTGGATGACGGCTCACAACGGCCGCTCGGGCAATAAAATTTGGGATCATCACAATGCGTGTTGCGGCAGGATTGTTGGTTGCGGTTTCCCTTTGCGTCCCGGGAATGGCGTGGTCGCAGACGGCAGCGCCTCAGGCCGCCCCCGCCCCGGCAGCTCCCGCCGCCGCCGACCAGTCGAAGCAGCCCGCACGCGCCGCCTGCAACAATCCGGATGCGCTGGGCGTCGCCCGCACGCTCGAGATCGACACCACGGGCGGTCCGGGCTTCGGCTTCGAGCATTTCAAGGAGCTCGACTTCCTGAAGGACAAGGAAGTGGTGCTGACCTTTGACGACGGCCCGTGGGAGAAGAACACGGAAGCAGTGCTGAAGGCGCTGGCGGACCAGTGCACCACCGGCATCTTCTTCGAGATCGGCAAGCACGCGACTTACTATCCCGAGATCGCCAAGAAGGTCTGGAACGCCGGCCACACCATCGGCACGCACACCTGGTCGCATGAGGCCCTCGTCAACAAGAAGCTGAGCGAGGACCAGCGCAAGGAGGAGATCGAGAAGGGCATCAGCGCCGTGAAGTGGGCGCTGGGCGGAATCGGACCGGCCCCGTTCTTCCGCTTCCCGGCGCTGCAGCATCCGCCGGAGATGGTCACCTATCTCGGCACGCGTAACATCGCGATCTTCTCTTGCGACGTCAACTCCTTCGACTTCAAATATCACGATCCGAAGAAGGTCATGAGCCTGATCTTCCACGGGCTGGACAAGAAGGGCAAAGGCATCATCTTGATGCATGACTTCCACAAGGAGACTGCTGCACTGCTGCCCGATCTCCTGAAGCGGCTGAAGGCCGAGGGCTACAAGGTCGTCGCGATGCGCGCCAAGGCGCCGGTGCAGTCGCTGCCGCAATATGACGAAGCGCTGGCAAAGGACGTCAAGCTGCCGACGGTGAGCAACCGTCCGCTGTCGAGCGTCGTCACCGAGGTCTCGCAGTAAACCCGCCTCGCGCGCGTGGCGGCATTCCGGATCGAGGGCTATGTCATCGTCTCCGCCGACGGCATGCTGGCCAATGCTGGCCATGTCATGCCGGATGAGTTGAAGATCGAGGGCGACAAGAATTTCTTCATCGCCGCCCTCGACCGCGCCGACCTCGTCGTGCACGGCAGGAATTCGGGCGAAGAGCAACCCAATTCGCCGAAGCGGACGCGGCTCATCGTCACCCGCAAGGTGGCTTCGCTGGCACCCGATCCCGCAAATCCCAAGGCGACGCTGTGGAATCCGGCGGGCAGCACGTTCGAAGAGGCTGCCGAGGCCGCGGGCGTCCAGTCGGGCCTTGTCGCCATCATCGGCGGGCCCGATGTGTTCGGCATGTTCATGGAAAGCTATGAGACCTTCTGGCTCTCGCAAGCGCCGAAGGTGAAAATCCCCGGCGGCGAAGGCTGCTTTCCCGGCGTGCCTGAATTCACGCCGCAGCAGATTCTGACCTCGCATGGACTTACCCCGGGCACGCCTCAACTGATCGATGCGGCCGAGAATGTCACGGTCACCCCATGGCGGCGCAACGGTGAGGCGCTTCCCGCAACTACACGTCCCCGTAGGCCGGTTCCGCCGTCCGCCGCCCCCGTCCGTAACCCGCGATCATGAACAGCGCGCCGATGATCGAGAGATTCTTCAGCGCGTCGATGATCGTCTTGGCATTGTCAGGCGCGGTCTGGTTCCAGAAATCGTGGAAATAGAAGGTCGCCACCATCACGAAGATGATCATCAGCACGGCGAAAAAACGCACGCCGAAATTCAGTGCGATCATCAGGCCCGAGATCACCTCGAAAGCACCGACCGCGATCGCAAGCAGTTGCGGTAACTGCATGTTGGTCGCCGTTTCGATCTGCGTGACATAGGGCGCAAGCAACGCCGGAATGACGACCTTGGCGCCAATCATGTCGGCGGTGGTCTGGATGCTGAACAATTTGGTCGCGCCCGAATAGATGAAGAGCACGGCGAACAGGACTCGCCCGAAGGTAATGAATGGCATTGTTGGCCTCTTGAAAGCTCCAGGGCGAGAATATCAGACGGAGCGACCCCAATTATGGAGGTTCCGCCAGCGCTTTTCAAACGATTCGGCTGAGGCGTCACGCGGGGGAACCGAGACCCCCGATCGCCCCCTTATGTGAACAGGCTCGGCTGTTGCCTGCCCGCGCGTTCCTGGGCCTCGACGGCAGCGACCGCCGTCATGTTCAGGATGCCGCGAGCGGTGACCGAGGGGGTGAGAATGTGTGCAGGCCGCGCCGGTCCGATCAGGATCGGACCCACGGGAATCGCGTCCGTCAACACCTTGACCATCTGATGGGCGATGTTGGCGGCATCCAGCGTCGGCATCATCAGGATGTTGGCCTCGCCGTGCAGGCCGGAATCCGGCAGAACCAGATCTCGCGTCGCTTCAGACAGTGCAGTATCGGCTTGCATTTCACCGTCGGCTTCGAGCTCCGGATGATGCAGCTTCAGAAGCGCGGTGGCGTTGCGCATCTTGCGCGCGGTATCGGTGTCGTAGCTGCCGAAATCCGAATGCGACAGGAAGGCGATTCTGGGCACGAGGTTGAAGCGTCGCACATGATTGGCAGCGAGCGCCGACACCTCGCACAGTTCATCCGCGCTCGGGTTCGACCGCACTTCGGTGTCGGCGATGAAATAGGCGCCCTTGTTGGTGATGAGCATGCCGAGCGCCGCGAAATCGCTGACCTCGGGTGAATGGCCGATGATATCGCGGACGTGGCGCAGATGGCTCATGTAGCCGCCTTCGACGCCGCAGATCATCGCATCTGCCTCTCCGCGCGCGACCGCGAGCGCGGCAATCACCGTGTTGTTGGTGCGCACCAGCGTGCGCGCCGCATCCGGCGTGACGCCGCGGCGGCCGGCGACCTCGATATAGGTCTGAACGTATGAACGATAGCGCGGATCGTCCTCGGGATTGACCAGATCGAAATCGCGGCCGGCCTTGATCGACAGGCCGAAGCGCTCGATGCGCGCCTCCACCACGCTGGGACGGCCGACCAGGATCAGCTTGGCGAGACCCTCCTCCAGCACCTGCTGGGTGGCACGCAGCACGCGCTCGTCCTCACCCTCGGCGTAGATCACCCGCACCGGCTGGCTGCGCGCCTTGGCGAACAGCGGCCGCATGATCAGGCCGGAGCGGAAAGCGAAGCGTTCCAGGTTGCCGGTATATTCGTCGAAATTCTTGATCGGCCGCGTCGCCACGCCGGAGTCCATCGCCGCCTTGGCGACGGCTGGCGCGATGCGCTGGATGAGTCTGGGATCAAAGGGACTCGGGATCAACGAGCCCGGACCAAAGCCTTGCGATTCGGCGCCGGCCAAACCGCGCACCACCACGTCCGATGGCGGATCGCGCGCCAGCTGCGCGATCGCATCGACCGCGGCGTGCTTCATCTCCTCGTTGATGGCGGTGGCGCCGACATCGAGCGCGCCGCGGAAGATGAAGGGGAAGCACAGGACATTGTTGACCTGGTTGGGGAAGTCGGAGCGGCCGGTGCAGATCATCGCATCGGGCCGCGCCGCGCGCGCTTCGTCCGGCATGATCTCGGGATCGGGATTGGCGAGCGCCATCACCAGCGGTCCCTTGCCCATCTGCTTGACCATGTCCTGGGTGAGGACACGGGGAGCAGAAAGCCCGAGGAAGATGTCGGCGCCGACGATCACCTCTGCCAGCTTTCGCTTGTCGGTCTTCTGCGCATAGACCGCCTTCCAGCGGTCCATCAGCGTCGGGCGTCCTTCATAGACCACGCCCTCGATGTCGCAGACCCAGATGTTCTCGCGCTTGGCGCCGAGCGACACCAGCAGATTGAGGCAGGCGATCGCGGCGGCCCCTGCGCCCGAACAGACGATCTTGACGTCAGGCAGTTTCTTGCCGTTGAGCCGCAGCGCGTTGGTGATGGCAGCGCCGACGATGATGGCGGTGCCATGCTGGTCGTCGTGGAACACCGGAATCTTCATGCGCTCCTTCAGGCGCGCCTCGATCTCGAAACACTCGGGTCCCTTGATGTCCTCGAGATTGATGCCGCCGAAGGTCGGCTCCAGCGCCGCCACGGTCTCGACCACGCGCTCGATGGTGTCGGCCGCGATCTCGATGTCGAACACGTCGATGCCGGCGAATTTCTTGAACAACACCGCCTTGCCTTCCATGACGGGCTTCGACGCCAGCGGGCCGATATTGCCGAGCCCGAGCACCGCGGTACCGTTGGACACGACCGCAACCAGATTGGCGCGGGCCGTGAGCGTGGCCGCCTCACCGGGGTTCTGGGCGATCTCGGTGCAGGCCGCGGCCACGCCAGGGGAATAGGCCAGCGCGAGGTCGCGCGAGTTGGCGAGCGGCTTGGTGGCGTGGATCTCGAGTTTTCCGGGCTGCGGCAGGCGGTGATAGGCAAGTGCCGCGGCATGCAGGTCTTCGGAATAGGACATTCGCTTCCCCCGGGGCTTCCGGAAACGTCTTGGTTCCGGTGGTATCGCCGTTTTGCGGCAGATTGAACCGGATGTGAAGCACGCTCAAGTGCGTTCGTGCAATCACGGAATTGGTGCGCGTTCATACTCTCGTCGTCATTCGGGAGCGGAGGAGTTATTGGCACGCAGATCGGCGTTCCCGCGGCGCGCTTCCGCCCGGGCTTTGCTGCAACCTTGTCCCTCCCGAAACAGAGGGCGCAGGGAATGCCGGGCGCCAGCTGCACCCGCAGCCTCGTATGCAGAATGAAAAAGCATACGAGCATAGTCACTACAGGTTCGGCCGGAAACACTCCGGCATTCCCCGCGCAATGGCTTTAACGGCTGCTCCGTGCTCTCCCCGGAGTCTCGGGCTTGTTAGCCTCCGTCGCTCGTGAAATCGTCCACGAGCTTGACCCCAGCGTCGAGGGGACAGGACCACACGGCTTGACCGTACGCGTTATGCCGCACGTCTTGCGACACAACGCGTCCATCGCATCCCGCCTCACGTCTGGTGACGACTGGCCGAACGCCCCTCGTGTCGAGGCGGGACACCTTCGTTAAATCATAACTTCTATCTTTCGGAAAGTCATATATTTTTGTGAAAAGGGCTTGACATTTCGTTTCTGTAAAACAGCAGGTGTTTTGCCCGTCGTGTCGTTGCGGCAACACTCGCGGCTCGGTCGCAGTGCCGTCGTCATGATGCGCGCGTTACGGGACCCGCCATGGGGTCAGCCGTGGAAGCCAGCGCGGGACATTGGCCCGAAAGTCCTCGTACTGCGCGCCAAATGTCTGCTCGAGCGTTGGTTCTTCGTACACCAGGACGAAGACGTGGAAAGAGAGCCAGAGCAGCGCGGCATACCAGATTAGGCTCCAATCGCCGAATAAGAATGCTTGACCAAAAATGACGGCAGCGACTCCGACGTAAATCGGATTTCGCACGTAGCGATAGAGACCCGTGACCACCAGCTTCTGTGTCGGCGCGATCGGGGCTGGCGTTCCCAGCCCCTGCAGCGCAAACCGCGCGAACAAATCCACCACTCCGGGCACTCCGGCAATGATCAACACAAGTCCGATGGCGCGGGTCAGTTCAAAACCGAAAAAGGCCGGCCGGAACTCCCAATGTGTGATCGACCATGGGACGAACCCCGCCAGCACCAAGGGCGCGACGACGAAGAATAGTGCAGAGCCCAAGGCGGCACTCACCCTTTGCATGGTCACCCCCTGATGCTTTCGCCGGCGGCGCTATTTATCGAAAGAGCATCTGTTAAATCGCGACGGACTTGCGAAAGCGTCTCGACCAAGCCGACAGTCCAGCACATCGGGCATCCGCGCAACGCGACGAGGGCGGCAACGCCTGCGCCCAGGGATAGCCAGGGGTGCGCGGTCTGGTGGACGATGGCCCAAGCGAGTAGCGCCGCCGCAGCTGCGCCGCGCATCAGGTGCGCGCCGAGGAAAGCGCTTCCGAATATGCCGACTCCACGAAAGTAATTCATGTGCCCTCTCGTCCGCTGTCCTTTGTGCCGAGCAGGTACTCGCGCACCAATGCGCGGGCGCGGCGCAGGCGGCTTTTGGCAGCTTCGCGCGTCACGCCGAGCCGCCGGGCGATTTCCCAAATCGTCAGATCTTCGAGATCTCGCAGCAGCAGCACTTCGCGATGCGACGGCGAAAGCGACTCGATCGCATTGACCAAGTCTATGCGTAACTCGTCCGGCGGGACCTTTGCGAGCTCGCGTGACTCTTCCAGGCTGGCGAGTTCCTCAACTCCGCGCATCAGCATCAGCGCCGGCAGCATGCAAAGGCGCGCGATGACGGTCAGCAGCCAGCCCGCGAGTGCGGCTGGACTGCGGATCGTGCCCACGCGCCGGTACACGACGATGAGTGCTTCTTGCACCACGTCTTCGATGAGCGAGGCGCGGTAGCAAAGGCGCCGGGCGTAGCGTCGAATGTCCGGCTGCAGCGCCACCAGGAGCTGTGTAAGCGCGTGCCGGTCGCCCGACTGTGCCGCGAGCAGGAGATCGTCTGATACGCGCGCCAAGGCGGTCACCCCTTCAGCGGCTCGCGCCCGGCGACGGCGCAAGCCGGACAATAGCCGAACACGCCAGTGACGAGCGTCACCACACCCGCACCGCCGAGCAGTAGCCCGAGCGGCGAAGCGTGCAGCGCAACCACGCCGCAGATGAGCATCAAGCCTCCGCCGACCAGCCTCGCCGCGCGCTCCCACCCGCCAACGTTCTTCCTATACCACATGGTTCTGTGCTCCGGTTCGTGACGCGCCGCTATGGCGCATTCATCCAGGCAAGAGGGCGCAAACCCGGCGTTGGGGTCGCGGCCCAAAAAATAATTTGAGGGGGGGCTTCAGCAGGCTGGCGCGAGAGCGCGGTCTCCGCGAAATTCGGAAGGCGGCCGCCCGGCTCGCTGCAAGTCTGCTTCGGGCCAGAAGCAAACATCGCAGCAAACCGGACCTCACCTCAGTCCTTCCAGGGATCGAACTCACCCTCGCCTGCCATGGCGACCGCAAATGGCCGGAGCGTGTGCAGCACCTTCACGGTCCCGGCGTGCTGTGCGAGCACGTCAGGCAGCCGCCGATAGGCCATCGGGCTTTCATCGAGGTCCGCGCCGATCAGCGTGACCCCGCGATTCCTGAGCCACTGGTCCATCTCCGCCTTGGTGAAGCGGCGCTTGGCCTCCTTGCGGCCGAACAGCCGTCCGGCGCCATGCACGGTCGAATACAGCGACGCTTTGGCCTCCGGGCTGTCGACGCCTTCCAGGATCACGGCATCGTCGCCCATCGAGCCCCCGACAAAACCGCGCTGGCCCGGGAAAGCGGGCGTCGCGCCCTTCCGGACCACCCACAGGTCCTTGCCGTCATGGGTCTCGCGCCAGGCGTAGTTGTGATGGTTGTGAACCATCTCGGTCACCTTGCCGCCGATGATCTGGCGGACGCGCTCCACGACCCACTCCCGGCCGGCGTAGGAGTAGCGGCCGGCGAGCTGCATCGCCGCGATGTAACGGCGCCCGAGTTCGGAATCCTCGTCGACCACGGCAGGCGGCACGTTCATGCCGTCCTTGCCGCCGGCGGCCTTGAGGTAGCGCGTGGCGCTGGTGTGGCCGAGACCGCGCGAGCCGAAATGCACGCCGATCCAGACCATGCCATCCTCGTCGCGCATCAGATCGACGTAGTGGTTGCCCGATCCGACGGTGCCGAGCTGGACAACGGCCTTCTGCCGGTACTCGCCCATATCGCTCTCGCGCCATGCGTCACCGTCGTCGAACAGCGCGTGCTCGACCCGCTCGGCATTGGCGCGACCGACGCCGAAAGAAATGACTTTAGCAACGTCGCGAATGATGGTCGGAACGATCGCGCTGATGTTATCGAAGGGCACGTCGAGCCGCGCGGCCATGTTGCCGCAACCGATATCGAAGCCGACGCCGGAGATGCTGACCTGCTTCTCATAGGCGATCACGCCGCCAACCGGCTGGGCATAACCCAGATGCCCGTCGGCACAGATCACGCCCGACACAACGTTGCCGACCGCCATGCAGTTGCGCATCTGCGCAATCGTGGCGTCCTCATGCTGGCCGAAGATTTTCAGCGGCGCGTTCTTGAAGCGATCGTCCTGCGGACGCAAATTGGCGATCTCGGCGGCCGCAGCATCCGTCTCGCGCGAGAGATGCTCCTTTCGGGCCGCGTCGCGGTAGAGACACCATGCGGGCTGCCCGCGGCCTTCGCCGACGCGCGAATCCGGATCGATGCCCGCGGCCAGGCAAAGCTCGCGCGCGCGGATCTGAAATGGGTCCGGCCTGCGCATGGTTGATCTCCTCAAGCGAAATGGTGCCTCACCGGGGATCCGACAAGGCAACTGAGTTCTGTGGTTGGCAGGAGTTGCAGGAATTCAAACCCACGCTAGCGGAGTTGGAAGCCGCTGTGCTGTCACTACACCAAACTCCCGAATTGGTACTGGCCTGCGGATTCGAACCGCGTCCCACGGAGTCACAGTCCGCGTGCCCCTTGCCATCGAGCATGACCAGCATGGTCGCGAACGCGCGTGTCGATCGCGCCTGACCGCCTTATGAGGGCGGCGTCCTCGCCGGAGGGATCGCGATGGAAGCGGCTCTCGGTGTCGAGCCGAGCTGTCCGGCTTCAAAGGCCGGAGTCCTCGCCGGAGGCGCCGCATCGAATTGGTACTCCGTGACGGTTTCGATCCGTCGTCTTCGGTTTGAAGGACCGAGATGCTGGCCATTGCACCAACGGAGCGTGGAATTGGTGCGGACGCCCGGTGCTGCCCCGGGGACCTCTGGTTGGAAGCCAGACACGTTGCTGTTACGCCACGTCCGCGCGGAAGGCCGGAGACACGATCACCACACCGTTGCCGGTGCCGCATCCTTAGCAGGGAGCGCCGGCGCCTCGCCGGTTGACCTTCCATGAATTGGACTTGCTGCGAGGACTCGAACCCCGACACTTTCGCTTAGGAGGCGAAGGCTCTGTCCCGTTGAACTACAGCAAGATGGCGCTCTCGGCAGGACAAAACCTGCACCTCGTCGCTTAGAAGGCGACCGCCCTATTCAGTTGGACTACGAGAGCAATTGGACACGAAGGCGAGAGTTCGAACTCGCTTGTCGGGTTTTGCAGACCGTACCCTGGCCGTCTGGGTCCTTCGTGTTGGCAGCCCCACCCGGTGTTGATCCGAGGTCTCGCGGTTCAGAGCCGCGCACTCTCCCGTTGAGCTATGGGGCATCGAATGGAGCACACGGCAGGAGTCGAACCCGCATCTTCCGTCCGGTTACCTTTGTCCTGCTTCGTAGGCAGGGGGGCTACGTGTGCATGATGGTAGAGCCGGCGGGTATCGATCCCGCTCCGCCGCGTTGAGAACGCGGTATCCTAGCCACTAGACGACGGCTCCGTGTTGGCTCCGGTCGCAGGATTCGAACCTGCCGCATGGCGATTAACAGTCGCCCCCGTCCACCCAGGACGGCTGACCGGAATAATTGGTGGAGCAACGCGGTAACGCTCCGCGCGCGACAATCTTGCAAGGATCGTCTGCAACCCTGTGCTTGCCCCATGGTGCTCAGTCACGGTTTCGAGCCGCGCTCTCCGAGGCTTCAACTCGGCGCTTTCACCAGATTAGCTTACTGAGCGGAATTGGTGCGGACAGGGAGAGTCGAACTCCCGCTGCAAGCGTGGCGCACTCGCCGACTGCCGTAATCTTTTATCCGCAATAACGGTGCGCGGCTTTTCATCTACGCGACGTATCGTCAGTACATCCGTGAACGACAGAAAATGGCGGAGCGCGGAGGAGTTCGAACCCCTCACCCGAAGGTGCCACGGTTTTCAAGACCGCTGTCCGCCCGCGCAGACGTCACGCTCCGTGTTTGGCGATCTCCCGAGGACTCTAACCTCGACCCCCCGCCTTCGGAGGGCGGCGCTCTGTACGGTTAAGCTAGGAGACCGTCATTTCTTTTTCCCCTGCGGGAAATACTTGCTCATCGTCACCTTCTGGATCAGACCGTCATCCGTCACGATGCCGGGCGCCTTCAGCGTCGACCCGTCGAGCGCCTGCTCCAGTGCCAGATAGGCGTTGCCAAGGTCCGGCGTCGACGGGTTGACGAAGAACACCGAAAGATCGATCGGGTGATCCATCGGGGTTGCGATGCCGGCCTTCGCACAGGCATTCCGGATGAACTCGCGATACTGCGTGATCGTCCGGATATGCATGCGCCGGTGCGGCGCGTCGTGAATTGCGAGCGTGAGCAGCGGTGGATGCTCGCTCGCCTCGAGGCTTGCGATGATCTTCATGGTGCTTCCTGGTGCGCGCCCGGAGAATTGAACTCCGTCGTCATGCAGTTATGAGCTGCGGGCCGTCCCATCTGGCTCGACGCGCGAATTGGTCTCCATGCGGTGCTCCGACCACCGACCTCCCGCTTCCAAGGCGGGTGCTCTTCCACACGAGCTTCACGGAGATGGCGACCGCTGCGGGGAACGATCCCGCCTCACGTCATGGACAGTGACGCTGCCTCACCTGATGCATAAGCGGCCGTGGTGTGCCGAGGGAGATTCAAACTCCCACTGAATGCGCTCTCAACGCATGTCCTCTGCCGTTGGGATACCGGCACGAATTGGTGGAAAACGAAGGACAGGAGCCCTCCTTCGCTAAAGCTACGGAGGGCATCCTGCTTCGTTCGAGCGATTTCGCTTGTCCTGCGAAGCTCGAAGAGCGAAGCAGGATGGTGGATCACCGGGGATTCGAACCCCGACCTGACGGATTAAGAGTCCGCTGCTCTGCCGATCGATGCTCGTGATCCAGTTCGCGAAGCTCTTCCATCGACGTCGGAAGCTTCGCGGTCTTGATTTTTCGTTTGGTCGCACCGCCCTTGGCGGAGTCGCAAACAAACTTCAGTTCGTCGGATTGGTGGACCGTCACGGTACTGCCCCGCGTTCTCATGGGTTAAAAGGCCAGCGTGCTACTTTCCTACTCGCGGTCCCCGGGCTCGCGATTGCGATGCCCGGCTCGCCATGGCGATGCCCAGGCTCGCGATTGCGATGCCGGGCTCGCGACGGCGATGCCCTCTCAAGATCCGCGTTTGGTAAAGCGCGCCGTTTGTTCCGCACTGCGTTGTGCGATGCGATTTATGATCGCGATGCTCTCGTCGGATAGACGATGTACGCCATCGGGTAGCTTCTCGATCATCGTCATCTCCATTTGAGTTTGGTTGAATTGGTTGTCCCGCACGGTTTCGATCCGTGTTTTCGCGGTTATCGGCCGCGTGCCTTAGCCACTAGACGACGGGACGATGGTGGTACGGCGTGCAGGAATTGAACCCGCTACATCCTCTTTGTAAGAGAGGCGTTCTCCCGATGAACTAACGCCGTGTGAGTTGGTGCTCCGAGCAGGATTCGAACCTGCAACTCATGCGTTCTAAGCGCATCGTCTCTGCCAGTTGGACTATCGGAGCGTGATGGTTGAATTGGGGAAAGCCCTCCTTCGCTAAAGCTACGGAGGGCATCCTGCTTCGTCGAAGCGACTTCGCTTGTCCTGCGAAGCTCGAAGAGCGAAGCAGGATGGAGCTGGTTGGCTGAATCAAACAGCCGCTTCGGCCTTACGAGGGGCGCGTTCTGTCACTGAACTAAACCAGCGAGATAAGAAATGCTTTTTCCAAAGCTGGAGACCGGCCAAAAATGACCACCAGACATCGGGCAGACTTATCCATGTGGTCTGCCAGCAAATTTCAGGCGGAGTTTGGGGATTGGGAGTGTCGAACCCGAGGGTCCTTGCTCTCTGCCTGTCTCGGCAGAGGTTGGACCTTTGCCGACTTAGTCGAAACTGCGCCCGGATTCGGGCCGGGTAATTCTGAAGAGACTTTTCACGACGCACGACATCGCCCACGGGTTCGACTGCGGTTGCAGTCGCCGTGCTGCGGCGGTGGTATCGATATGTGCTATCTGGCGCACAGGTCTGTCCTTCAATTTGAGGCGCGGTCCCTAAGGGCTAATTTCGAATCCGTCAAGCGGAAAAGTTTTAACAAGATCTTAAAAGGCGGGCTGTGATGCCAAAACCTCACTCGGTGCAGCACGCAAACCCTATTCGATCACCCTGTCGGCGCGCGCCAACAGCATCGCTGGCATTTCGAGGCCGAGCGCTTTCGCAGTCTTGAGATTGATGGCCAGCGCAAACTTGGTCGGCTGATAAAAAGGAATTTCTCCCGGATTGGTGCCGTCGAGAACTTTGTCGACGAGGTTGGCGAGCCGGCGAAAAGCGTCCGCCAGGTCGATCGTGTAAGCCATCAGTCCGCCGACTTCGACAAATCCGTCGAGCGGATAAATAGCGGGAACCCGGCCTTTCGCGGCCAAGTCGACAATCGTCTCACGATTGATGTTGTGCTCGGGTTCATCAGACAGCATGAACGCATCCGCGCGATCTTGTTCCATTGATCTAAATGCGCGTTGGTACTCTGCCTCGTCAAAGGCGCTCAGCATGGTGGGCAACAACGAAACGGCTGCCTGCTTGGTCGCATCGCGTACCGCTACACCTCTTGCATCCGCCCAGAATGGTCGCGATGCAAGATAACTGACGGCGGACAGGTTTGGCATCGCCTCGACCAGCAGCCCCATACGTTTGCCAATAATTTCCAATCCCCCGGCAATAGTCACGCCTGTGATGTTGCCGCCCGGCCGAGCGATGCTTGCCACAAGTCCCAGAGCTACCGGATCAATAATTATTGCCACAATCGGAATTGTCGTCGTCGCCATTTTGAAGTCCAGGGATAGCCGACCACCAACCGCTACAATCAAGTCGGGATACGTGTTGACCACATCGCGAGCCAATTCGGCATAGCGTTCGGTTCGTCCTTCTCCTGAATACCGTTCCACGCCGAGGTTTTGGCCCTCAACGTAGCCAAGCCGACTCAGCTCCTCGAAAAAAGCACGGTACTGCGGTGGACCGGTCAGGCTTATCCGGCTGGCATTGCCTGCCGAGTTAACGACAGCAATCCGCTTCATCTTTGCCGACCGCTGCGCTCGCGCTGCCAGCGGCCATGTAGGCGCAGTCCCAAGTGCGGTGATGAAATCGCGCCGTCTCATACATTTCTCTAAGGGAAACCTTATCGACGCCTGAAGCCTAACACTCAGCAACGGGACGGCGGGTGGGAAAGGACAGCCAATTGACCCCGGACGCTGCGACCTAATGTCCGCTGTGGATCAGAAGGTGACATCTGTGAGCAACCAATCGAAATCGGCTCTCCCCCCGGGAACAGACACCCTCAGGCCTTGGAAAGTTCGCTTTGGCAGTACCTGTCGGCCGGGCTTGATCACCCTTCACACGTCGCTCGCGGTTCAACCGAATGTGCCCTCCCCTCCGGCTTGACGGCACCACCTCCATTGGTCAGCGTGTCTCCTCGCGATGAGGAACGCTCATGCCCGTCAACATCATTGGAATGATCGGCGTGGCGCCGCCGAGCGGCGAAGCCACCCTGCATGTGATCGAGGGCGGCCTGTCGCCGGCCTATCTCGCCGAATTTGCCCGCGCCCATGACCGGGCCGGCTTCGACATGGTGCTGGTCGGCTATTCGTCCTCGTCCGCGGAAGGATTTCTGGTCGCGCTCTATGCGGCGATGCGCACCGACCGGCTCGCCTATCTCGTGGCGCATCGCCCCGGCTTCGTGTCGCCTACCTTGCTGGCGCGCAAGATTGCCACCTTCGACCATCTGACCGGCGGCAGGCTCGCCGTTCACATCATCGTGGGCAAGTCGGACGACGAGCAGAATGGCGACGGCGATTTCACCCCCAAGGACGAGCGCTATCGCCGCGCGGCGGAATACCTGGAATTGATGAAGCTCACCTGGTCGAGCGACAGACCGTTCGATTTCGCCGGGCAGTTCTATCGGGTCGAAGGCGCGCATTCCGATGTGCGCCCGCTACAGCAACCGCATCCGCCGCTGTACTTCGGCGGCGCCTCGCCCGGTGCGCTCGAGATGGGCGCGCGACTGTGCGACGTCTTTGCGATCTATGCGGAGCCGCTCGCCTCGACGCGGGAGCGCATCGCGCAGTTCCGCAAGCAGGCAGCCGCCTTCGGACGGGTGGTCGGGTTCAACGTCTCGGTTCGCCCCATCATCGCCGACACCGAAGGTGCGGCGTGGGACAAGGCCAATCGCATCCTGGGAGCGATGACCGGAGCCAAGGGATGGAAGCGGCAGGAAGAGACGGTCGGGCCCACCGACAATGCCGGCAAGCGGCTGATGTCCTTCGCGCTGGAGAACGACATTCACGACGAACGGCTGTGGATGCCGATCGCGAAGGCGACCGGTGCGCTCGGCAACACCTCCTGCCTGGTCGGCACGGCTGAACAGGTCGCCGAGTCTATCTTGAAGTATTACCAGCTGGGGGTCGGCTCGTTCCTGATCCGCGGCTTCGATCCGATCAACGATGCCACCGAGTTCGGCAGAGAGCTCATCCCGCGCATCAGAGCGGGCGCGGCCGCGATCGACGGCATGAAGGCGGCGGAATAGCGCACGCCGCCTTCGGCGCGTTGGAGTCTTGATTGGGCATGATCTTTTCGGAAAACCGCTTCACACTTTTCCGGATCATGCCCTAGTGAAAGCGCGGTATGACTTCCTTGCAAAGCAGGCGCAGGGCATTCATCACAAGCGCATGCGGAATGAGACTGCCGGGATTGAGTTCGGCCAGGATGCCGTCGAGCCCGATTTCCTGACGTAAGCGTTGCAGCTTTTCGGTCACGGAATTGGGCGTGCCGACGATCATCTTGTCGCGCAGCGCCTCGTCGTAGTCGACGCTCTGCAACCGCGCGCCGCGCTCGGCGCGCTGCTCGATGGCGCGCGCGCCCGACAGGTTCGCGGACGCCTCGAGCTGACCGCCGATGGTACGGAACAGATGCATGACGCTTTCTTCGGGCTCGCGCCGCGCCCGCTCCTCGGTCTCGGCGATATAGACCGGCACACGCAGATAGACCTCACCTTCACCAGGGTGCCCGGCGGCGCGATAAGCCTCGCGATAGCCGGCCACCAGCGGCGCCAGCTCCGAGATCGTGCCGATACGGGCGGCGACGAAGATGGCGTGCCCCTGCGCGCCGATCGCGGCATAGGTATCGACGCTGGTGGCGGCGATGCGGATCGGCGGGTACGGCTTCTGGCGAGGTTTCGGCACCAATGCCACTTTGTCGTAGGCGAAGTATTTTCCTTGGTACGAGAAGCGCTCCTCGGTCCAGGCCCGTTTGACGATCTCCAGCGTCTCGGCGAAGCGCTCGCGGCTTTCTTCATAGGGAACGCCGTAGGCCTCATAAGTGCGCGGAAACCCGCTGCGTCCGACACCGAAGATGAGGCGCCCGTCGCTGATCTGGTCGACGGTGGCGGCCTCCTCGGCGAGCCGCAGCGGATGACAGAGCGGCAACACCTGAACCGCGGTGCCGATCTTCATCCGGCGCGTGCGCTGCGCAATGGCGGCCGCAAGGATCAAGGGCGAGGCTCCTACCGAGCGATCGGGCACGAAATGCAGCTCCGCAAGCCACATGGCGTCGAGCCCCCACTGCTCGGCGGCGTCGACCAGCTCAAACGACTGCGCGAAGGCTTCTGCTTCGCTGGTGTCCCGGGATTTTTGAAACTCGTGGAATAGACCAAATTCCATCTCTCTCCCCGCTTTTTGCAGTGATGGTAGCGGACATCGCAACGGATGGAAACGGCCGTGCGGGTTGCGCTTAATTCTTCCGCGGCATGGCGCAGCTGTGCTTAGCTGTCCGAGATTTAGGCGAAGGAACAGCCATGGCATTGCGAGAGCGAATGGCGGCCGGAATTGGTTTCGCGGCACTGCTTCTCCTGCCTGGTCCGACGGCCTCCGCCCAGGACGCCGGCAAATATCCCAACAGACCGGTCATGATGATCGTGCCGTTCGCGCCCGGCGGCGCTTCCGATTTCGTCGCCCGTATCATCCAGCATGGCGTCAGCGACATCCTCGGCCAGCAGGTCGTGGTCGACAACCGGCCGGGCGCGGCGGGCATGATCGGGACCGAGTCCGCAGCCCGTGCGGCGCCGGACGGCTACACGACCTTTCTCGGCAATATCGGCACGCTCTCGATCAACCCCGGCGTCTACGCTTCCAACATGCGCGTCAAGCCCGACAAGGATCTCGCGCCGGTGACGATTTGCGCCGACACGCCGAGCATCCTGATCACCCGGCCGGACTTGCCGGTCAACACCGTCAGCGAACTGATCGCCTATGTGAAGGCGAACCAGGGCAAGGTCACCTTTGCTACACCCGGCAGCAGCACCCTCAATCGGCTGGAAATGGAGGTTCTCAAGAAGGACGCGGGGCTCGACATGGTGCATGTGCCCTACAAGGGCGGCGCGGGACCCGCGGTGACGGACGTCGTCGGCGGACACGTCGACCTCATGTTCACCACCCTCGCCTCAGCGATGGAGTTCGTGAAAGCGAACAAGGTCAAGGCGCTCGCCGTCACCACGCGCGAGCGACTGACCGATCTTCCGGACATACCGACCATGTACGAGCTCGGATGGACAAACCTGGTGACATCATCCTGGCAGGGCGTGCTGGTGCCAACGGGTACGCCGCGGCCGATCGTGGACCAGCTGCACGCCGCGATCGTCAGGGTGCTTGCCGATCCCGAAATTCGGGCGCGCATGCGTAACGGCGGCGCGATCGCTGTGAGCAGCAAATCGCCCGAGGAATTCAAGACCTATATCGATGGCGAAACCGCGAAGTGGGCCAAGGTGATCGAGGAAGCTGGCGTGCGCGCGGAGTGAAGCTGAGCTGCGATGGATCGCCGGCGCGACGTGACGCGGCCCCGGCCCTCCGACAGGACAGGCGATCGAAAATCGGCTATTGTCTCTCAACGTCCAAACTCAGGTTGATGCATGATGACACGGCGTCTTGCGTTACTTGCGGTTGCCGGCGCCGCGGTCTGGTCCGTTGCCGCGGGAGCGCAATCCTGGCCGACGCGGCCGATAACGTTGGTGGTCCCGTATGCGGCCGGCGGCGTATTCGATACGATCGCCCGCATCGTCGGCGTGCGGATGGGCGAACTGCTCGGTCAGTCGGTGATCGTGGAGAACGTGACCGGCGCGGGAGGCATCATCGGCGTCGAGCGGGTGATCGGGGCGAAGCCGGACGGCTATACGCTGCTGCTCGGGACCGTCGGCACCCACGCCTATAGTCAATCGATATACCGGAAACGCCGCTATGATGCGGTGAACGACTTTACCCCCGTCACGCTGTTCTCCGATCAGCCCATGGTGCTCGAAGGCCGCAAGAATCTGCCCGCAAACAACCTTGCGGAGTTTATTGCCCTGCTCAAGCAGAATGGCACGAAGATGACGTACGGCTCCGCAGGCGTCGGATCGACGACGCATCTCGCTTGCGCGCTGCTCAACGCGCGGATCGGGGTCGAGGTGACCCACGTTCCCTATCGGGGCGGCGGTCCCGCCGCGAATGACCTCATCGGCGGCCAAATCGATTACATGTGCGGCAATTTGGGGACCACCGTGGCGCGTGCCGCGGCGAAGCAAACGAAGGCCCTTGCGCTGTTGTCGCGCGAGCGAACGCCGCTGATGCCGGAGCTTGCGACCGCGCAAGAGCAGGGTATCGCCGACTACGATGTCGTGACCTGGACGGCGTTCTTTCTGCCCAAGGGTGCACCGAAGGAGATCGTGGCAAGGCTGAACGACGCAACTCATGGCGCGATGGACACGCCTGCGATCAAGTCACGGTTCAACGACGTCGGCGTCGTCGGCGTTGCACCCGAGCGCCGCGGGCCCGAATACCTCGCCGGATATGTCTCGGATGAGATCGCGCGCTGGGAAGGTCCAATCAAGGCCGCCGGCTTGCAGGTGGACTGATGCAGGATTTCGCTTCGCCGGCGCGAGAAGCCCCGTCATCCGGGTAACCTCAGGCATGCCCGGGCGCACTCCCATTTCCCTTCCCGATGTGACATCATGGCCTGCAAAGCCGGTCGTCTTACGAACCGGGCGACAGGGAAGTCTCGAGCAGGGAGTCGTCAGCGATGTCGCTTGCCGAAGCTGTGAATGACCGGAGCGCGCCGGCGCGCGGTCTTTATGACAAGCTCGAGGATCGCGTCCTCGCCCGCGACCAGGTCGGCGCCAGCGAATGCTACTACGATCTGGTGCGCGAGGGCCGGCCCCTCCCCGAGATGCTGCGCGAGGCCGTGCGCATCCATGGGCCCTACACCCACGTGCCCTATCACGAGCGGATCGACGACGGCTTCGTCAACTTCGTCAACAACGACCATTGCCTTCTGAGCGCCCGCGCCACGTTGCATCTGTCGAAGTGGCTGCCCCAAGAGATGGCCGGACTGCCGATGGCGCAGACCATCTGGTACATCCCGACCGGTCTCGACATCTGGAACCAGAAGATCAACAAGGCGCCGGGCCACTACGCCCGCGGCATGGGACCGCAGAGCGGCGCGCCGCCAAAACCCGTCATGCACTGGCCGGACCAGGAGGCCGAACATCTCGAAGGGCCGTTGCGCGACCGTCTCGACCACTGGCTGACGCTGGTGCATCGCGGCCGCGTGCTCGAAGCCTATCGCGTCTTCCTCGGATTGATGCAGAACAAGGCGGAGCGCAAAACTGTGCTCGCTGAGCTCGTGTTCGCCGGCCTGATCGATCTGCAGGACCGCGCCTTCCTCAACCGTTCCTACACCACCGGCCACAAATCCTACCGGGCGCGCGCCACGGTGGAACTGGGAACGGCGATCGGCTGGGACGACGCGCATGCGGTGCTCTATGCCGGCGCGCTCGATATTGCCGTCGGCCCGCGCTGGTATTCGACCTACGAGATGGCGTGCAACTGCGTGACGCACTATCTCGATCAGCAAAAAATCTCCGCAATCCCCTACGCCGGCACCACGGCCATGGAAGCGGCATTGCTGGCAAACACCGCGCCGCTGACCGCGAGCGAGGCGGAAGCTTTCCTCGATGTCGTGTTGCACCAGCACGAGCCCGCCCATCTCGAGCACATGAGCCGCCTGCTGCTCGCGGGCAAAGGGCCGCGCCAGATTCTCGACGTCTTGCAGATCGGCGCCGCACAGGTGTTGCTGGAGACGCAGGACAGCCTCAATTTCTCGATTTCGCAACACTGCTACGAATATTGCAATACGCTCGGCTGGTTCTACGATTCCTTCGAGCATCCGCAGCGGCTGAAGCTGCTGTATTCGGCCGCCTCGTTCCTCAACCGCAATGCCTTCCATCAGAGGAATATCGGCGATGGCAAGACCCGCATGGCCGAGCTTCCCGCTGGCGCCGACCGCATGAGCGCGCCGCAACTCTTGGAGCGCACGATCGCCGCCACCGTCGCACTCGATGGACCGCAGGCCGTGGCCTGGGCCAGGGCGTATCTGGCAGGCAACGGCGATCGCCAAGCGCTGGTGCAACAGCTGGCGCTGACCGCATGTCGCCTTGGCAATGATCCGCACAACCAGGAGATCGCGCAGTGCCTGCTCGAGGACTACGCGAAGAACCGCGGTTTCGATCGCGAGCGGATCTTGCTTGCCTGCGTCCAGCATACCGCCGCGCACAGGAAGTACGGCGATTTCCTCGAATGCGGCCGCCGCTACGGGCGGGCCATGGATGTTGCCGCACTGGCCTGAGGCGAATCTACGCGGCCATCAGCACATGGATGTCGCGGTCCGCGTCCAGGCCTGCGATGTTGCGCTGGAGCGCACCGGCGCGCTCGGTTCCGATCACGGGATCGGCGAGACTGTGAAACTTGGCCGTGAGGCACGCACCCTGGCGCGCCAGATCCGAATCCGGAATCGCGACATCGAAGCTCGCCTCGGCGGTCTGGCCTCCGCTGGTCCTGATCACGACCTGGGCATCCCGGCCGGCAGTGCGATCGCCGTGCACAGTCACGCGTTCGCGAACCGTGGTCAGCGTCGCATCGCGCGCGTTCTCGTCCGAATAGGTCTGGATCGCGGCGGTATCCTTGCCGCAGGCCGCAAGCGCTGCGGTATGGCGCAGGCTGAACTTGGTTTCGAGGCCGCTCCGGGGCGAAGCGATGTTGCACACCGAAAGATGTCCGGGTGCTACGTGGAGATCGATGCTCGCCACATCGGGACCGCTGAGAGAGAGCTGTTTGCGCAACAGCTTGATGGCCTCGATGCTGGAATGGGTGAGATAGCAGGCGGCGTGATACTTGAAGAGCGTCTGCACGACGAGGCTGCCCGGACGCGGCAACGGCTTGTCGGCCGAGGGATCGGCATCGCTCTGGGTCGCGATGAAACCCTGCGCATCCTCGAGCACGCTGGCGTTGGCGGTAAATCCTCGCGCCGCAAGGCGCGCGGCCAGCACGCCGTTGGCCGCGGCGCGACCGGCATGGAACGGTTTCGTCATGGTGCCGAACATCGATTTCAGCCCGGCCGCTTGGGTGCCGGCAAGACCAAGCGCAATCGCCATCTGCGCCTCGTCGAGATCGAGCAGCAGCCCGGCGGCGGCCGCAGCACCAAACGAACCGAGGGTCGCCGTGCCATGGAAGCCGCGCTCATAATGCGAGCGCATCACCAGCGAGCCGATGAAGCCGGCCGCCTCATAGCCGGCGATGTAGGCACGCAGCACGTCCAGCCCGGAACGGCCGGTGGTCTCGGCGATGGCCAGCACCGCCGGCAGGATCGCGGCGGTCGGGTGACCGATCAGCGGGTGAACGTCGTCATAGTCGAGCGCGTGCGAGGTCGCGCCGTTGATCAAGGCGGCGTCGGCCGGCGCGCAGCGCAGATTGAAGCCGACGATCGACGCCGGTCCCTGCGTGGAGGCCGTTATCTCCTCACGCAAAATGCGGGCGACCGGCTCGCTGGAACCCGCGAGCGTAACACCATACCAGTCCAGAATGCATTGTTTGGCGACCGTGAGCGCCGCGGAATCGAGTTCAGCGGTCCGATAGCTGACGATATGACGGGCAAGCCTCGCTGTCAGGTTCATGTGTTCGCTCCCTGCCGCTCGTTCTGGTTGAGCTGGATTTAAATTCAGACCTGCGTCAAAATAGGCCGGCCGGCGGCTAGGGGCAACTGCCGCCCGGCGACGTCAATCGCCGCAAAGGCGTTCATTCAAGGGAAAGTCATGTCCGTCGATACGCAAGCCGCCACCGATCGTCTCCTCCGTTTCCTCAGCATCGAAGGCGTGACCGGAAAGGAGGCCGCGATCGGCCGCGAACTCGCCGCGGCGCTGCAGGAGAGCGGCGTCCCGCGAGAGGCGATCCGGCTCGACGATGCCAACACGCGCATTCCCGTGCCGACCGAGACCGGCAACCTGATCGTCGATCTTCCTGGCCGCGGCGCGCTGCACAACCAACCGCGGGTCCTGTTCATGACCCACATGGACACCGTGCCGCTCTGCGCCGGTGCGCAGCCGAAGCGCGCCGGCCGCAAGATCGTCAACCAGGCCAAAACCGCGCTCGGCGGTGACAACCGCTGCGGCTGCGGCGTTCTCGTGACGCTCGCAGCCGAGCTTGCCAAACACCAGACTCGATCATCCGCCGATTACGCTCTTGTTCTGCGTGCGCGAGGAGAGCGGGCTGTGGGGCGCGCGCCACGTCAAGACCGAGGATCTCGGCTCGCCGGTCATGGCCTTCAACTATGACGGCGGCTCGGCGTCCAACGTCACCATCGGCGCCGTCGGCGCGGATCGCTGGCAGGTCGAGATTTTCGGCCGTGCCTCGCATGCCGGCGTCGCACCTGAGCGCGGCATCAGCTCCACCATGATCCTTGCGCTTGCGCTCGCCGACGTGAAGGCCGGCGGCTGGTTCGGCAAAGTGGTCAAGGGCAAGCGGCAAGGCACCAGCAATGTCGGTCCGGTCACCGGCGGCGACGGCCGCCCCGCAGGCGATGCCACCAATGTCGTGACCGACTACGTACATGTGCGCGGCGAAAGCCGCAGCCATGATGCAAAATTCTTCAAGGAGATCACCAAGGCCTACAAGGTGGCGTTCGAGAAGGCGGCGAAGCGCGTCAAGAACAGCGAGGGCAAATCAGGTCGCGTCAAGTTCAAGGCCGACACCGACTATTATCCGTTCCGCATGAAGGACAGCCTGCCCGTCGTCAAACGCGCAGCCGAGGCCGTCTCCGCGGTCGGCGGAGCGCCGGCGATCCGCGCCGCCAATGGCGGCCTCGATGCGAACTGGATGGTCCGCCACGGCGTTCCGACGGTGACGTTCGGCGCGGGTCAGAACGAGCCGCACACGACAGACGAATGGATCAATCTCGACGAATACGATCGGGCCTGTGCGCTCGCCGTGCAGCTCGCGACGATGCGGTGAGCCGCTGCTGTCTCTCGACAGCCACACGGCGCGATTTTCGCTTCGCGCCTTGGATCAGCGGCGACACGTCGTCGTTGCTGCCTTGATGCCGACGCGGTTGGGAACGATCATGGGCCGGCGCCCGTTGATGTGATGGCAAGGAGACCTCGGCATGAGGATGGTGGCAAAAGTATTCGCTCTCGGAACGGCCCTGGTGCTGTGTCAGCTGGCACCCTCTCCTGCCGCAGCCCAGACCCGGACCGGCAAACTCGTGCGTGCACCACGTGAGAGGCTCTACGTTCCGGTGCCCGTGGTAAGGCCTTACTGGGATTCCTACATCGTCCCGCGATATCGTTATCGCCCCGAGGATGACAGGGTCGATCCGTACGGGCCGCCAGTCGTGCCGGTGATCCGCTTCGGCAATCAGGAGGTGACGCTTCCGGCGTGGGGCTGGTAAGCGCGCTGGAATGCAATCGCGCTAACGTTCGACGCGGTAAAGGCGCCAGCGTCCCGGCACGCCCTTGAGCTGGTGAACGCCGCGCTCCTTGAAGCGGATTTCGGACTTCGACAGCAGATCCCTGATCGCGCTCGAGACCAGGATTTCGCCGGCACGCGCTTTGGCGGCGACGCGCGCGCCGATGTGAAGGGTGAGACCGATCAGGTCGGCCCCGCTCACGCTGTATTCGCCCGCGTGCAGCCCGACCCTGATCTCCAGTCCCAGCGTGCGCACGGCTTCGCGGATCGCGCCGGCGCAACGGATTCCAGTATCCGGCGCGCCGAACGTCGCCAGCAGACCGTCCCCGGTGGTGACGACTTCTTTGCCGCGCAAGGCCTTCAGCTCCCTGCGGACGGCGGCGTAATAGAGATTCATCACCTGGGTCCAGCGCGCATTGCCGAGCCGCGCGGCTTTTTCGGTGGAGCGCACGATATCGACGAACAGGATGGTGGCGAGCGCCTGTTTGAGCGCCGCGTCGCGATCCGCGGCTTTGCGCCGGGTTGCGATATTTCCGGTCAACGGCTGATAGCGATGATTGCGCCGCCGCGCGATCGCGGATTTTTCATAGTCCCTGGCACGCTGCACCGTGCCGCAACGGATCGTCTTGTCCATCGGCGGATGCGTCCAGTAAACCTTGCGAGAGTCGGCGACGCCCAAAACCTCGACCGCGCCCCACTTCAGGAAAATCGTCGAACCGACGCGCCGAACGCACCATGCCTTCGACGTGTAGCCGGAGACGTTCTCCTGATGGACTCCGATGCGAAGGAATTTTGGCATGACGCAATCATACAACGTGCGCTCAAGCGCCGGAAGCCGACATGACGTGCGGGGCGATGAATTTCGCGAGACCAAATCGCGAGTTGATAGGCCACGGAAAAAGTTAACGCGGCTGCAACGCATCCGTCGAAACGACTCCTCGTTTCCATCGTATCATCCACGTCAGGGTCGTCGGTCTTGGTGGGACGGACCAGCCGTGAGGGGGACATATGTCGAGAACAGCAAGGTGCCTGTGTGGCGACTTCAGCGTCGTCGTCTCTGCCGAGCCCATCATGGTCAATGTCTGTCATTGTGAAGACTGCCAGCGCCGCTCGGGCGTGCCCTGGAGCAGCGCCGCGTATTTTCCGAGCGACAGCGTTCGGCTCGATGGTCCGAACAAAATCTATACCCGCACCAGTGACGCCGGCACCCGGATCAACCACTATTTCTGCCCGACCTGCGGGGCCACGGTGTGTTGGGCCCGCGAGACCGGCGCGACACGATACGGAATACCCGTTGGCGCGTTCAACGATCCGTCATTCCCTGCCCCATCGCTGTCGGTTTGGGAAAAACGACGCTACGCGTGGTCGCCCGCCCTGGAAAACCTGGCGCATTGGGACACGCAGCCGCCGCCTCGCTGAAGCGGCGCCGATCAGTGTTGCGGCAGATTCAACCTGATGTGCAACTCGCGCAATTGTTTCGACGTAATCAAGCGAAGGCAGCTCAGCGCTTCGCATGAGTGTTGGTCTCCCAGGGCGGCGGCAAGACGACGCGAGTTTGGGTGGCGGGCTGCGGCGGGGTTGGTGGCACTTCGGCCGCGACCTGCACTTTGCGAGGCTCTTCGCCTCGGTCAGCCATTGTGGGATAGGCCCAAGCGACGGTGGTGGCCATCGATACCGTGAGCAATGCGGCAGCCATCAACGCGGCGGCGGTTTTCATCTGCGGTCCCCAGGTAGCGTTTTCGCTTCAACCGGAATCGCGAAAAAACGTTCCATGCGACGTTTGGCGCATACGCACGGACGTGGTCCGCCGCCGCCGCGCGTCGAGTGACGCCATCTTAAAGGACTGCCGTTAACGATCAGTTTTGCGGCAGATTCAGCCTGATGTGCAGCTCTTTCAGCTGCTTCGGTGTGACCTCGCTCGGCGCACCCATCAGCAAGTCGACGGCCTGCTGGTTCATCGGGAACAGCGAGATTTCGCGCAGGTTGGTCGTCCCGCACAACAGCATGACGATGCGGTCGACGCCGGCCGCCATGCCGCCATGCGGCGGCGCGCCGTACTGGAACGCGCGATACATGCCGCCGAAACGCTCGACGACCTCTTTCTCGCCATAGCCCGCGATCTCGAACGCCTTCACCATCGCCTCGGGCACATGGTTACGCACGCCGCCGGAGGCGATCTCATAACCGTTGCAGACGATATCGTACTGGAACGCCTTGATGCTGAGCGGATCGTTCGCCTTCAGCGCCTCGAGGCCGCCCTGCGGCATCGAGAACGGGTTGTGCGAGAAATCGATCTTCTTGTCTTCCTCGTTGTACTCATACATCGGGAAGTCGACGATCCAGGCCAGCTCGAAGCGCTCCTTGTCGACGAGGTTCAACTCCTCGCCGAGTTTTGCGCGCGCGAGACCTGCGAACTTCCAGAATTTTGCGGGATCGCCGGCGACGAAGAACGCCGCGTCGCCCTCCTTCAGGCCGAGTTGCGTGCGGATCGCGGCGGTGCGCTCGGGCCCGATGTTGTTGGCGAGCGGACCCGCGCCCTCATTGCCCTCGCGCCACATGATGTAGCCGAGGCCGGGCTGGCCCTCACCTTGCGCCCATGAGTTCATGCGGTCGCAGAAGGCGCGCGAACCGCCGCCCTTGCCCGGGATCGCCCACACCTGGTTCTTGCTGTCCTCCAGCATTCGCGCGAACACCTTGAAGCCCGAGCCGCGGAAATGCCCGGAGACGTCCTGCATCTCGATCGGGTTGCGCAGGTCCGGCTTGTCGCTGCCATATTTGCGGACGGCCTCGGCAAAGGGAATCCGCGGCCAGCCTTTGGTCACCGGCTTGCCCTTGGCGAACTCCTCGAACACGCCGGTCACGACTGGCTCCATCGCGGCGAAAACGTCGTCCTGCTCGACAAAACTCATTTCGACGTCGAGCTGGTAAAACTCGCCCGGCAGGCGATCGGCGCGCGGGTCCTCGTCGCGGAAACACGGCGCGATCTGGAAGTAGCGGTCGAAGCCCGACATCATCAACAGCTGCTTGTACTGCTGCGGCGCCTGCGGCAGCGCGTAGAATTTGCCAGGATGAATCCGCGACGGCACCAGGAAGTCGCGCGCGCCCTCCGGCGACGACGCGGTCAGGATCGGCGTCTGGAATTCGAAGAAGCCCACCTCCTTCATGCGGCGGCGAATGGAGTCGACGATGGCGCCGCGCGTCATGATGTTCTGGTGCAGTTTTTCGCGGCGGAGATCCAGAAAGCGATACTTCAGCCGGATGTCTTCAGGATATTCCTGCTCGCCGAACACCGGCATCGGCAGTTCGCCGGCGGGACCCAGCACCTCGATGTCGCTGACGTAAAGCTCGACGTGACCGGTCGGCAGTTCCGGATTGTCGGTGCCTTCGGGGCGGCGACGCACCTTGCCCTCCATCCGCACCACCCATTCCGAGCGCAGCTTTTCGGCGAGCTTGAACGCCGGCGAATCCGGATCGACCACGCATTGCGTCAGCCCGTAATGGTCACGCAGGTCGATGAACAGCACGCCGCCATGGTCGCGGATGCGATGACACCAGCCCGACAGGCGAACGGTTTCGCCAATGTTGCTCTCACGGAGCGCGCCGCAGGTATGGGACCGGTAACGATGCATGACTGTCTCAAAGGGATGTCGGAGGATCGAATCGGACCGACAAAAGCCGGGTCCAAAACGCCGGCAGGGTTTAGCCGAGGCCTTCCTGCACGGCAACCGATGCCGGCATTGTTTCGGGGCTCGAAAAAGCCCTCCCGCAGGCCTATCTTGGGGCCATGACGGTGCATTTCCCCTTCCAGAACTCCTATGCGGCCCTGCCGGCGAACTTTTTCGCCCGCGTGGCGCCGACACCAGTAGCCGCGCCCCGGCTGATCAAGCTGAACCGGCCGCTCGCGGTCCAGCTCGGCCTCGATCCGGACCTGCTGGAAACCCCGGAAGGCGCGGAAATCCTGGCCGGCAAGACCCTCCCCGTGGGCGCCGATCCGATCGCGATGGCCTATGCCGGCCACCAGTTCGGGCATTTTGTTCCCCAGCTCGGCGATGGCCGCGCCATCCTGCTCGGCGAAGTCATCGACAGGGACGGCGTCCGCCGCGATATCCAGCTCAAGGGAAGCGGCCCCACCCCATTCTCCCGCCGCGGCGACGGCCGCGCCGCGCTCGGGCCGGTGCTACGCGAATACATCGTCAGCGAGGCGATGTTCGCGCTGGGCATTCCCACCACGCGCTCGCTCGCCGCTGTGACATCAGGTGAAAACGTCGTCCGCGAGACCATGCTGCCGGGCGCGGTGCTCACACGTGTGGCGTCGAGCCACATCCGCGTCGGCACCTTCCAGTATTTCGCCGCGCGCCAGGACACTGATGCGCTGCGCCGGCTCGCCGATCACGTGATCAACAGGCATTATCCGGATTTGGCGGGCGCCGACCGCCCGTATCACGCACTGCTTGCAGGCGTCGTGGCGCGGCAGGCGGAGCTCGTGGCGCGCTGGCTGCATATCGGCTTCATCCATGGTGTGATGAACACCGACAACACCTCGATCTCGGGCGAGACCATCGATTACGGTCCCTGCGCCTTCATGGATCATTACGATCCCGCGCAGGTGTTCTCGTCGATCGACGAGCAAGGCCGCTATGCCTATGCTAACCAGCCGCGCATCGCGCTGTGGAATCTGACGCGGCTTGCCGAATGTCTGCTACCGCTGATGTCGGACGACCAGGACAAGGGCATCGCAGAAGCGCAGGAGATTCTCGGCGCTTTCCCGGAGAAGTTCACCGCGGCCTATCAGGCCGGTCTGCGCAGGAAGATCGGCCTGTTCACGACCCGCGACGGCGACGAGGCGCTGGTGCAGGACCTGCTCGATGCGATGGCGCGGGGCAAGGCCGACTTCACTTTGACCTTCCGCCGGCTCAGCGACGCCGCGAATGGTGAAGCGAGCGAGGTCCGCGCGCTGTTCGCGGAGATCGCAGCTTTCGATGAATGGGCCCCGCGCTGGCAGAAGCGCATCGCAGACGAGCCGCAATCACCGGCCGAACGGCAGGCGGCGATGCGCGCGGTCAACCCCGGCTTCATCCCGCGCAATCACCGCATCGAGGCGGTCATCGTTGCAGCGACGAACGACGACTACGCGCCGTTCGAGGAATTGTTGAAGGTTCTGGCGAAGCCGTTTGAAGACCAACCGGAATTTGCCGCCTATGCCGACCCGCCCAGGCCGGAAGAGCGGGTGTGCCAGACCTTCTGCGGGACGTGAGCTCGTTTCTCGGTCGATCACCTCGCCGGCAGGTGAGCCACCATTCCCTCCGTGCGCGCCCGCACATCAGGTGACGCGAGACAGGTGGCCACGGCCTCGTATCCCGGCGACCCCGCGACAGGAATGACTTGGCTCGGCGGACTGTGATTGGCCGGACACAGGATGATCGCCTCATTCGCTCCGACACAATCGAGGTCCAGGATCGCGCTGGAGCGCGTCAGGAAGAACAGGGGCCGCGCCGCCGACGCACGACAACGCAAATGGCCGATCAGAGCCTCCTGCGTCGCCGCATCCAATCCATGTTCCAGCATGTCGATCACCAGCATCGACGCATCGTCCGATTCCAGTGACGTGAGCAGAGCAAGCAGCGCCACCAATTCCGTGCCGCCGTCATCGACGATCGCGGCCAGACACTTGTCTACCCGCGACGTCAAGGCGGCGTCGGCATCGAGGCTCGCCCGCGCTGTTGCGGCGTCGTTTGCGAGCCGATCCAATCCCACGAACACCGCATCGGGAACAGAAGCGGCCAGGTGTTGCGCCAACCGTGTCTTGCCGCTGCCGAGCGGGCCGACGATATAGTTGAGCGATCGGACGTCGCGTAAGTTGAAGGGCTCGCCACCCCACGGCCAGGGAAGATCGAACGCGATACTGATATCCGGCATCGGCTTGAGCAGGCGAATGAGATCTTGGACCTCCGGCACTTCGCCCCGGGCCAGGTCCGCGCGCAGACGGCTGACCTTGCCGATCGTATGGCCGAGCTCGCGCATGCGATCTTCGAGAGCTACCTTGTGTGCCTCCAAAGTGCGATCGAGAGTCCGGGGATCGCCCGAAAATATCCGCGCGACGTCGCCGAGGCTGAGGCCGAGCGCGCGCAATTCGACAATCTCGGTGGCGCGGGCTATCTCGGAAGGGCCGTACGCACGCCACCCTGCCGGGGTGCGAGCCGGCGTGATCAGGCCACGCTGCTCGTAGAGGCGCAGCGCCTTGGTGGAGATACCGAGTTGCCTTGCAGCCTCGGATGGGCTGAGAAATCGGGCGGCAGAGTTCACGAATCACCTCGTTGCTGTCCTGACCGATCTTCTTATGGAGGTGGCCGCAAGGGCTGGGTCAAGCGACGTCCGCCAGCATGTCCGCGGCATTGGCGGCGGCCTGGCGGTTAACCCGCCGTCCACCATCCGGGCAGCCGAAACCCGCCAATTAAGATTCGGTCAATGCGCCCCGACAAAGCTCACTCCTTTGTTGGGGGATTTTGTCGTGGACGCACTTGTGTTCGAGTTCATGGGACTGGCGATGCTGGGGCTGGTGGTCGTCGTTCTGGCCGTTCCGTCGGGGCGGGCGCGCTCCCGCGGCGTGCGCTACTACTGAGCTTTCCGCACTGATCGGTTGCGTTGAGCCGCCGCACGGGCGGCCATCCACGCTATTGGCGCATTGCAAGGCTCGAATTCGCCCCAAGACCCTTGACAGAACAGCGCTTTCGGCCGAACGCCTGTTGCACTCGCGATAGGTCGTTCATGGATCTCGTCACTACCACTTCGGAACTCGCAGCAGTCTGCGCCCGCCTCGAGCGGCATCCCGTCATCACCGTCGACACCGAGTTCCTGCGCGAGACGACGTACTATCCCCTGCTCTGCGTCGTACAGATGGCAAGCCCGGAGGAGGCCGTCGTCATCGACGCGCTGGCGCCCGGCATCGACTTGAAGGTCTTCTTCGAGCTGATGGGCAACGAGAAGGTGCTGAAGGTCTTCCACGCCGCCCGCCAGGACATCGAGATCATCTGGCATCGCGCCAACATCGTGCCGCACCCGATCTTCGACACCCAGGTGGCGGCCATGGTGCTGGGCTATGGCGACTCCATCGCCTACGACCAGCTGGTGCAGCGCATCACCGGTCACCGGCCCGACAAGACCCATCGTTTCACCGACTGGTCGCGGCGTCCGCTGAGCAAGGAGCAGGTTCATTACGCGGTCTCCGACGTCACCCATCTGCGCGATGTCTTCACAGCGCTCGATGCCGACCTGCAGAAGCGCGGCCGCAACCACTGGGTCAGTGTGGAAATGGACATCCTGACCTCGCCGCGGACTTACGACTTCCATCCCGAGCGCGCCTGGGAGCGGCTGAAGACGCGCGTGCGCAAGCCGCGGGAGCTTGCGGTGCTGATCGAGGTTGCGGCCTGGCGCGAGCAGGAGGCGCAGAGCCGCGACGTGCCGCGCGGCCGGGTGCTAAAGGACGACGCGGTCGGCGATATCGCAACGCATGCGCCGATAACGCTGGAGAAGCTCGCAAATCTGCGCTCGCTGCCAAGGGGTTTCGACCGCTCCAAATGGGGCACCGACATCGTCGCCGCCGTGCAGCGAGGGCTCGCGCGCGATCAGGCGACGCTGCCCAAGCTCGAAAAGCCGCGCAACAATTCCAACGGTGCGGCCACCGTCGAATTGCTGAAGGTGTTGCTGCGCATGACCTCGGAGCGTCATGCGGTGGCGAGCAAGGTGATCGCCACCGTCGACGACCTCGAGGAGATCGCGGCCGACGACAACGCCGATGTCGCGGCATTGCAGGGCTGGCGGCGCGAATTGTTCGGCGACGCGGCGCTGGCGCTGAAACACGGCAAGCTGGCGCTTGCGATCGAAAAAGGCCGCGTGGTCTGGGTCGATCGCGGCGAGTAGTCGAGCTGCGCTACTGATCCCTCATCCTGAGGAGCGGCGCAACGCGCCGCGTCTCGAAGGATGAGGCCAAGATCGGGCCTCATGGTTCGAGACGGCGCTTCGCGCCTCCTCACCATGAGGGGATAGAGCGCGCTCTCGACGGAGCTACCACTTCACCTCGAGGCCGAGCGTGCCCTGATGCGACTGCAGATTGGCGCGCAGCTTGGCGTCGTAATTGACATAGACGCGCGCGGTATTGCCGATGAACAGCGAGGCAGACGCGCCGGCGTCCGCGCCGGTGCGGCTTTCGCCGATGCCCTGCACGGTGATGGCCTGCGGACCGAGGCTGACGGTGACGTTGCTGAAGTTCTGCTCGAAATTGTCGATGAACTTGCCGTAGGCCGACAGGTCCAGAATCCGCGTGCCGAAGATCCAGTAATGGCCGACCTCGGCGCCGATCAGCCCGCGCGTCCGTTCGTAGGTCGCCCCCGTCGCCATCACGGGGTCGAAACCACCGACCTCCTGCAGCGAACCGGTCGTGGAACGCACCCATTCCAACCCAACCTTGGGCACGATGCGGCTCTGCTTGATGTTCCAGTAATAATCGATCTCGGTCAGCGCGCCGTCGACGCGCGCGTTGTAACTCGCATTGGCGAAGCCGAGGCCGGTGTCACGGCTGGAGCCGATATTGCCGAAGCCGTGCACTAGCGCGATCGCCCAGGTCCATGGCCCCTTGTCGACGGCGGCGGAAAACCCGAGCTGCGTCATGTCGAGCGTTGCCGTCTGCAGTGCGAGCGGCACGTCGATTTTGGTGTGGCTCTGGTCGATCGAGAACCCGATATTCACATGAGGAACAATTTGCGCGCCGAAGCCCGCGACGGCGCCCGCGGTGCTGCGCTTGTCGCCGACGAACTCGCCCTGGGCGTCGGTCCGGGTCGAGAGGCCATAGAGCTCGCCCCAGCTCCGATAGCGCGGCCCCTGCGCCGCCTCCGATGCGCCACCGCCACCCGGATTGTTGCGCTGGCTCTGGTAGAAACCGTTGGTTGCCTGGTTGCCGAGCCGCTCCAGGAAGCTGGAGCCGAGGTTGAGCGCCTGGTTGCCCGCCGAAATCTCGGAATTGATCATGGTCGGCACCGGAACCGGTGTCGGCGATGGAGACGGCGATGGCGACGGCGACGGCGCTGGCCCGGGGGCAAAGGTTGCAGCGGGAGAAGGCGATTGCGCGAGTGCCGACGGCACGGCCGCCAGCGCGAGCGCGCAGGCGAGCATCACCGCCTTCAACAGGCCGCGGCCGGCTCTTGGTCCCCCACTCGGCAATGGCTGCGACGAGCAGCGCATGATGCTATTTCCAAACGCAAAAAGCAGCTTTCCCCAATCGCGATTTGCCCTTGTTTGCGAGCAACGGTCAATCGGTGCTCGCACCTGCAAAAAGCTGATTGAGCGTCATTGTGCTTCTGCCGCCACACGGACTACGCGGCACTCGACCACGGCCATTGCCGATTTCCTGAGCCATGCCAAAAGCTTGCCAATACCGCCATTTCGTGTTGCAATCCGCGCCGCAATCGGATTTTGGGTTCGACTGTGGCGTGGCACGCGCGAGAACGCGTCCGCGTCTTTTTTACGTTTTCGAGGAAACAAGCGATGCCCAAGGGTACCGTCAAATGGTTCAACCCGACCAAGGGTTACGGGTTCATCAAGCCGAACGGCGGCGACAAGGATGTGTTCGTTCACATCTCGGCCGTCGAGCGCGCAGGACTTTCGACCCTCAACGAAAATCAGGTCGTGGAATATGACCTCGTGGAAAACCGCGGCAAGGCGTCCGCGGAAAACCTGAAGGTCTCCTAAACAGACGATCCGTCGGCGCTCGCCACCGGCGAGATCAGGAAATTGCCGGAGCCGGCGCTGTCAGGCGTCTTGCAGATATCGCCGTCGAGCTTGACCGCACCCAGCGCCAGCAGCCGCAACGCATCGGGATAGATGCGGTGCTCGACTTCGAGGATCCGCTCCGACAGCGTCTCTGCTGTGTCGTGATCGCTGACGCCGACCGCGCCCTGCATCAGGATCGGACCGGCATCGGTCTCAGGAATGACGAAATGCACGGTGGCGCCGGAGATTTTCACGCCGGCGTGCAACGCCTGGCCGTGCGGATCGAGTCCGGGAAATGACGGCAGCAGCGACGGATGGATGTTGAGCATCTTGCCGTGCCAGCGCTGCACGAAGCCGGCGGTGAACAGCCGCATGAATCCGCCGAGACAAATCAGCTCGACCCGGTGCTGATCGAGCACCGCCTGCAACGCCGTCTCGAAGCCGGCGCGATCCTTGCCGAACGGCTTGCTCTCGATCACTGATGTCGCGACGCCGCTCGCTTTCGCTTTGTCGAGGCCGAGCGCATCGGCACGGTTGGAAATCACGACGACGATTTCCGCGGGATAGTCGTCAGCCGCAGCCGCCTTGATCAACGCGGCCATGTTGGAGCCGCGCCCGGAAATCAGGATGGCGACGCGGCGCTTCATGCTCTGAGATCGAGATGGCCGTTATAGACGACGCGATGTTCGCCGCTCACCGGGATGACCTCGCCCAGCAGCGCGACATTCTCCCCGTTGGAGGTCAGCACCTCGGTCACCTCCTTGACGGCGTCCGGCTTCACGATCGCAATCATGCCGATACCGCAATTGAAGGTGCGCAACAGTTCGAGTTCGGCGATGCCGCCCTGCTCGGCAAGCCATTTGAACACCGGCAAGACCGGCAGCCGCGCCAAATCGATGCCGACGCCGAGATGTTTCGGCAGCACGCGCGGGATGTTGTCGGTAAAACCGCCGCCGGTGATATGCGCGAGTCCCTTGATCGCGCCGGTCTCGCGGATCGCGCGCAGGCACGACTTCACGTAAAGCCGCGTCGGCGTCAGCAGCGCGCCGCCGAGCGTCATGATTGGCGAGAACGGCGCCTGCGCATCGAAGCCAAGGCCCGAGACCTCGACGATCTTGCGCACCAGCGAAAATCCGTTGGAGTGAACGCCGGAAGATGCAAGGCCGATCACGGCATCGCCGGCCTCGATGTCGCCGCTCGGCAGCAGCGTGCCGCGCTCGGCCGCGCCGACCGCAAAGCCGCCGAGATCATAGTCGCCGTCTTTATAAAGGCCCGGCATCTCCGCGGTCTCGCCACCGATCAGCGCGCAGCCGGATTCGCGGCAGCCTTCCGCGATGCCGGCGACGATCGCCGCCGTCGCCTCGGGATCGAGCTTGCCGCAGGCGAAGTAGTCGAGGAAGAACAGCGGCTCGGCGCCCTGCACCACGATGTCGTTGACCGACATCGCGACGAGATCGATGCCGATGCCGTCATGCAGGCCGGTCTCGATCGCGATCTTGACCTTGGTGCCAACGCCGTCGGTGGCGGCGACCAGAATCGGGTCCTTGAAGCCCGCGGCTTTCAGGTCGAACAAGCCGCCGAAGCCGCCGATCTCGGCATCAGCGCCCGGGCGCGCGGTGGCACGGACCATCGGCTTGATGAGGTCGACCAGCCGATTGCCGGCATCGATGTCGACGCCGGAATCCGCGTAAGTGAGCCCGTTTTTGCGTTCGACCATGGCCAGTTCCGGAATAATTCCGGCTGGTTACGTCGGATTCCCCTGCCGTGCAATGGCTCGCAAGCAAGCCGCTATTATACTATGTAGATAACGACCGGCCAAAGGGCAGGCCGGGTCCTTTGCGCCGGGAAGCGCCGTGAGTATTCCGACCAGCATCCCCAACATGATCACGTTGGGCCGGATCCTTCTGGTTCCGATCATCATCTGGGCGATTGCCTCGGACCAGATGGAGCTGGCGTTTGCTGTGTTCATTATTGCCGGCGTCAGCGACGCCGTGGACGGCTTCCTCGCCAAACGCTTTCACATGACGAGCGAACTTGGCGCGCTGCTCGATCCCCTCGCCGATAAGGCGCTCTTGGTCTCGATCTTCATCGCGCTCGGCATCTGGGGCGCGATCCCGCGCTGGATCGTCATCCTGGTGGTGTCGCGCGATTTCATGATTGTCGCCGCCGTGATCGTGTCGTGGCTGTTCGACAAGCCGGTGCCGATGAAGCCGTCGATGGTGTCCAAGCTCAACACCGTGGCGCAGGTGGCGTTCGCGGCCCTCGTGCTCGCCTCGCTCGGCTTCGAGTTCAGGCCAAAACCCTACGACGTAATCCTGATGGGATTCGTCACGGTCTTTACGCTCTCCTCCGTTTCGCTTTATCTGGTCGAGTGGGTGCGGCACATGAGCACGATCGAAGCAAGATAGTGCCTGTGATCCGCCGGGAGCATCGAGTGGCAGTTCGCGTTCAACCCCGTCAATTGGCCTTCGCGCTACCGCATGCGGAAAGCCTGACGCGCGACAACTTCCTTGAAGGACCGGCGAATGCGGCGGGCCTCGGCCTGATCGAGAGCTGGCCCGAATGGCCGGCGAGCACCATGCTGCTGGTCGGCCCCGAGGGATCGGGCAAGAGCCACCTCGCCGCTGTATGGGCCGACCAGGCCGGCGCCCGCTCGACCATGGCGCACGCGTTGAGCCCGGCCACGGTGCCTGGTGCACTCGCGACCGGTGCGCTGGTGGTGGAGGATCTCAAGGCGAACGATTTCGACGAGCGCGCGCTGTTTCATCTGCTCAACCTCGCGCGTGAAGAGCAGGCCTATCTGCTGATCACCGCGCGCACGCCGCCCGCTTCTATCGAGGTCGAATTGCGCGATCTGCGCTCGCGTCTGCGCGCCCTGCCGACAGTCGCGCTGGCAGAGCCCGATGATCTGTTGTTCCGGGCGCTGATCGTGAAGTTCTGCGCGGACCGGCAGCTTGCCATCGATGAGGGCGTGGTCGGCTATCTCACGACCCGGATCGAGCGCTCCTATGCGGCGGCGCGGCAGGCCGTCGAGGCGCTCGACCGCGAGGCGTTGCGGCTGGGCCGGCCGGTAACCCGGGCGCTCGCTGCCGAACTGTTGCGCAAAGCGTAACCCTTCCCGGCTTGACGCCGCAGGGGACGGGGACATCATGTCCGTAAATCGTCATCCGGCTGTCACATAATCCGCGCCAAAAGCGTTGGATATGCGCAAGACCAGTGACGCCCGATTGGACCGAAGTCTTATGGATACTGAGCAAGCCATTGTAATTGAAGAGAAACCGGCCGCTACCGAGGTCGCCATCTCGATTGCCGCAAGCCCCGAGCGCTTCATCAATCGCGAGCTCTCATGGCTGCATTTCAACCGCCGGGTGCTCGAAGAGTCGGTTAATCCCGGCCACCCGATGCTGGAACGGGTCCGGTTCCTGTCGATTTCCGCAAATAACCTTGACGAGTTCTTCATGGTCCGCGTCGCCGGCATCAGGGCGCAGGTCAAGGAAGGCATCACCGAACGCAGCCCCGACGGGCTGTCACCAGCCGAGCAGCTTGTGTTGATCAACAAGGGCGTCTCGCAGCTCGCCAATGACCAGCAGGCGATCTGGCGCGACCTGCGCCATGCGCTTTCGGACGTCGGCATCGTGCTGGTCGACGGGCGCGACGTCACCAAGAGCGAGCGAACCTGGGTCGAGGATCACTTCCTCCACAACATCTTCCCGCTGCTCACCCCGCTGGCGATCGATCCGGCCCACCCCTTCCCGTTCATTCCGAGCCTCGGCTTCACCGTGGCGCTGCAGCTGATGCGCACCTCCGACGGCAAGGCGATGAACGCGCTGATCCGCATGCCCGGCAAGATCGACCGCTTCATCCGCATGCCCGCGGGCAAGGACGGCGCGGTGCGCCTGATCACGCTGGAACAGGCGACCGGCCTGTTCATCGGACGGCTGTTCCCCGGCTACACCGTCAAGGGGCAAGGCTCGTTCCGGATCATCCGCGACTCCGAAATGGAAATCGAGGAAGAGGCTGAAGACCTCGTGCGGGTGTTCGAGACGGCGCTGAAGCGCCGGCGGCGCGGATCGGTGATCCGGCTCGAGATCGAGGCCAACATGCCCGAAGAGCTGCGCGGCTTTGTCCAGCACGCGCTTTCGACCACCGACGATGAGGTGTTCCTGGTCGACGGCGTGCTGGCGATGAACGAGCTGTCGCAACTGACCCGGCTCGACCGCACCGATCTCGAATTTCCGCCTTACGTGCCGCGTCACCCCGAGCGCGTCCGCGAGCATGGCGGCGACATCTTCGCCGCGATCCGGCAAAAGGATCTGATCGTCCATCACCCCTACGAATCCTTCGACGTGGTGGTGCAGTTCCTGCAGCAGGCCACGCGCGACCCCGACGTCGTCGCCATCAAGCAGACGCTCTATCGCACCTCCAGCAACTCGCCGATCGTGCGCGCGTTGGTGGAGGCCGCCGAAGCCGGCAAGACCGTGACCGCGCTGATCGAGCTGAAAGCGCGGTTCGACGAGGAAGCCAATATCCGTTGGGCGCGCGACCTCGAGCGCGCCGGCGTGCAGGTGGTTTACGGCTTCCTCGAATTGAAGACGCACGCCAAGCTGTCGATGGTGGTGCGCCGCGAGGGCGGCAGCCTCACGACCTATGTCCACACCGGCACCGGCAACTATCATCCCGTCACCGCGCGCATCTACACCGATCTATCCTACTTCACCTCGGATCCGGCCATCGGCCGCGATGCGGCGCGCGTGTTCAACTATATCACCGGCTATGCCGCGCCGAGCGACCTGGAAAAAATGGCGGTATCGCCGCTCACCTTGCGCAAGCGCATCATCGAGCACATCAAGGGCGAGACCAGCCATGCCAGGCATGGCCGGCCCGGCGCGATCTGGATGAAGATGAACCAGCTGGTCGACCCCGACATCATCGACGCGCTCTATGAGGCCTCGCAGGCAGGCGTGTCGATCGAACTCGTCGTCCGCGGCATCTGCTGCCTGCGGCCCGGATTGCCGGGGCTGTCGGAAAACATCCGCGTCAAATCCGTGATCGGCCGCTTCCTCGAACACAGCCGCATCTACTGTTTCGGCATGGGCCAGGGCCTGCTCGGCGCAAAAGCTGCTGTGTATATCTCGTCTGCCGACATGATGCCGCGCAACCTCGACCGTCGCGTCGAGGTGCTCTGTCCGCTGCAAAATCCCACGGTGCATCAGCAGGTTCTCGAACAGATCATGGTCGCGAACCTGAAGGACAATGAGCAGAGCTGGCAGTTGTTGCCGGATGGATCGTCAACGCGTATGAAGGCCGCGAAAGGCGAAGAGCCTTTCAACCTGCACAACTACTTCATGACGAATCCAAGTCTCTCAGGCCGTGGAAAGTCGCTCAAGCAATCTTCGCCGCGCCGTCTCACGCGCCGTAACGATCGTCATTAATCTGGACAAGAGGGTTCGCCGGTGAAACGGCCGCGCAAACGCGAGCCAAGCGTCGCGGTCATCGACATCGGCTCGAACTCGGTTCGTCTCGTCGTCTATGAGCGGATGGCGCGAAGCCTGGTCCCCGTGTTCAATGAAAAGACGCTGTGCGGCCTCGGCCGCGAAGTGCAGTCGACCGGCTTGCTCGCGCCCGATGCCGTCGACAAGGCGCTGACGTCGCTCAGGCGCTTCCATGCGCTGTGCAAGATCCAGCAAGTCGGCCGCGTCTATGCGATCGCGACCGCCGCCTGCCGCGACGCCTCCAACGGGCCCGATTTCATCGTCAAGGCCGAGCGCATCTGCGGCGTCAAGATCGAGATCCTGTCGGGATCGCGCGAGGCAAAGCTGTCCGCGCTCGGCGTGATCTCCGGCATCCACAAGCCCGACGGCATCGTCGGCGATCTCGGCGGCGGTTCGCTGGAACTGGTCGACGTGCGCGGCCACCAGGTGCGCGGCGGCGTCACCTTGCCGCTCGGCAGTCTCGCGCTGCAGGATCTCGCGCACAAATCGCTGAAGCGCGCCGAGCGCATCGTCAAGAACGAGCTGTCGGAACTGCCGCGCCTGAAATCCGGCCGCGGCCGGACCTTCTACGCGGTCGGCGGTACCTGGCGTGCGCTGGCGCGCATTCACATCATCCAGAGCGGCTATCCGCTCAAGGTGATGCATGAATATACGCTCCCGGCGGCGGATGCGCTCGACTTTGCGCGGCGCCTGCGCCGGCTTGCCGCCGCCGATATGCTCGCCGACATCGAGGCTGTCGCCGACGCGCGCCGTCCGCTTCTGACCTACGCCGCGTTGGTGCTCGAATACATCATTCGTTCCGCGCGGCCGAAGACGATCACGTTCTCGACCTTCGGCGTCCGCGAAGGCCTGCTCTATTCGATGCTGCCGGAGGCCGAGCGCGACAAGGACGGCTTCATCTGCGCCGCGCAGACGCTGAACGAGTTGCTGTCGCGTTCGGCGCGTCACGCGCAGGAATTGATCGAATGGACCGACCGCCTGGTGCGGGTGGTGCACCTGCGCGAAACCGAGGAGGATCGCCGGCTGCGCCACGCTGCCTGCCTGCTGTCCGACATCGCCTGGCGCGTGCACCCCGATCATCGCGGCGAGCAGACGCTTGAGCTGATCCTCAACGGCAATTTCGGTTCCGTCAGTCATCAGGGCCGCGCCTTCGCAGCCTTGTCGGTGTTTTTCCGTTATGCGGGCCTGTCCGAGGAGAACCAGCCGCCGCTGATCATCCAGGAGCAGGTGTCGGCGTCACAGCTCGAGCGCGCCCGCGTGCTCGGCGCGGCGTTCCGCGTCGCGCATCTGATCTCGGCGGCGCGGCCCGGCGTGCTCAAGGCCACGCATTTCCGCACCCGCGGCCGCAAGCTAATGCTGGTGTTCGAGCACCGGATGGTCGATCTCGTCGCCGACCGCGTCGGCAGTCGCTTCAAACAATTGGCGCGCCTCGTCGGCCGCTCCGGATCGATCGTGCGGCGTTAACTTTCCAGCTATTCCGCGGCGTGGGGTGCGAGACGATGCGCGCTCTGCCGCCGCCAGATCGAACCGATGATAAGCACCACGATCGCGCCAAGTGCCGCGCAGGCGATCTCGGCGCCATTACCCGCCACGAACAACGGGGCAACGCCCAACAACGTCAGCATGGCGTCGAGCTCGATGCCAACAGCACCCTCGAAAATACTTTGCAGCCGCGGATGCACGGCGGGATCGGTGGCGATCACGTCGCCAGCGATCCATCCGAGCAATGCGGAGCCTGCCCAGATCAGGATCGGCAGCATCGACAGCAGCGCCAGGATCAGCGCCGCGCCGGCGATGATCAGCGGGATGCTGCTGGCGAGCCCGAAGATCAGGAGCGGAACGCTGCCATCGGCTGCGGCGGCGACCGCGATCACGTTGTCGAGGCTCATGACGACGTCGGCGAGCACGACGATCTGCACCGCGGCCCAGAGCTGCGCGGCCGAGCCGACGCTCTCCTGCGGTTCATCGCGCGGTACCAGCAGCTTTGCCGCGATCACGAGCAGTGCGAGTCCGGCCACGAGCTTCAGGTAAGGCAATCCCATCACGCTCGCGACCACGACCGTGAAGACAATGCGCAGCAGCACGGCCGCGGCGGTGCCGAGCACCATGCCCCAGAAGCGCTGGCGCGGCGCAAGTCCGCGGCACGCCATCGCAACGACAAGCGCGTTGTCGCCGGACAACAGGATGTTGATCCAGATGATCTTGGAGAGGTTCACCCAGAATTGCGGATGCGCGATTTCGGCGCTGAACTGTCCGAGAATGCCGGCAATTCCGGAATCAAATGCCGACAACCAGTTCAACGCCATCTCCGAATGTGGCTTTCGCCATCACTCGGTAACGCATTCGGGATGCGCGGACGCAGTGGCCAATTGTCCGGGTGGCGATTTGTCGCCGCCGACGAAAGTCTTAAGCCGACGCAGGCGCCTCGTGTGCCTGCGACTGCAGCTTGCGACGCCGCCAGATCGAACCGGCGATCAACACCACGATTGCGCCCAGCACCGAAGCGGCAATATCCATCAGATCGCCGTCGATGTTGAAATGCGACACGCCGAGAATGGCCGACGTCATGTCGATGCTGAAGTGGCCGTCGAGCACCCGGTGCAGGAAGGATTGATCGACGGGGTCGCTCGCGATCACGTCGCCCGCGATCCATCCGAGCAGCATCGCGCCGATCCAGACCAGCACGGGATATTTGTCGAGGATTAGCATGATCAGCGCCGCACCCGCGATGATCATGGGAATGGAAACCGTGAGGCCGATGATCAGCAGCGGCCAGCTGCCCTGGGCTGCAGCCGCGACCGCGATCACGTTGTCGAGGCTCATGATGATGTCGGCGATCACGACGATGCGCACGGCATGCCAGAGCGTGGTGCCGGCGGCGACCTCGTCGTTCTCGTCTTCCGGCACCAAGAGCTTGGCTGCGATCACCAGCAGCGCGACGCCGCCGACCAGCTTGAGGTAGGGCAGCGTCATCAGGGTCGCGACGATGCCGGTGAAGGCGATCAGCAGCACCACCGCGACGCCGGAGCCGATGATCATGCCCCACATGCGATGCCGGCCATGCAGGCCGCGACAGGCCATCGCGATCACGAGCGCGTTGTCGCCCGAGAGCAGGATGTTGATCCAGATGATCTTGCCGACCGAGAGCCAGAATGTCGGCTTCTGCATGTCGGCCTGGAACTGCGTGAAGAATGCCCCGATATTGGCGGGATCGAACACATGCATCAGCCAGTCCACAGCCTACCCCTCCCCCTCAAATCGGCCGCATCGAGCGGCTCTTGTATCTCAGCCGACGATCTCGTTGCCGGAGAAAAACTGCGCGATCTCGATCGCCGCCGTCTCGGCCGCGTCCGAACCGTGGGCCGAGTTCTCGCCGATCGATTTCGCATGTTCCTTGCGGATGGTGCCCGGCGCCGCCTTCGACGGATCGGTCGCGCCCATCACGTCGCGGTATTTCGCGATCGCATTATCGCCTTCGAGCACCTGCACCACGACCGGGCCTGACGTCATGAACTCCACCAGTTCGCCGAAAAACGGGCGCGCCTTGTGCACGGCATAGAACGTCTCGGCCTGGTCGCGCGACATGCGAATGCGCTTCTGCGCGACGATCCGCAAACCGGCCTTCTCGATCAGCGCGTTGACCGCGCCGGTCAGATTGCGCGCGGTCGCGTCGGGCTTGATGATCGAGAAGGTACGTTCGGTCGCCATGAGTTTTGGTCCTCAAATTAACGGGGAATTTCGGGTTGCGGCGCTTATATCGGCGCTCCACGCCCCGGGCAAGCGACCTTACGGGGGCCTGAACGTCAGGAATTACAGCAATTTCAGCGGGGTGCCCGCCTGTTACGGGCCGGTCCGGCACCAGCGTCCAACGGAGACAACCATGCTTCGGCAAGTCAGGCTTGTTGCAACTGCCGCGATCGCATTTGGGAGCACGGCCCTGACGCCAGCGCTGGCAGCCGACTGGCATGCCGGCGATCAACGCATCTGGTGCGACCGCTGCGTCTATCCCGGCGCGCCGGTCTCCTATGGCTACGGAAATTGCTACGTCCGCGAGCTCTGGCAGACCCCTTGGGGACCCCGCTGGCGGCTGGTCAACCGCTGCTATTGATTCGCTTCTTAAGACGAGAAAAGCCCCGGTTCGCCGGGCTTTTTGCTGCGGGCGTGGGAAGCGCTCAATTTTCATGCAGATTTTACCAAAGTGCCATGCATGCGGGGATGGACGGAAACCAATACGGCGCGGCAGCGTTGGAACTGGGTCTCTTGAGTGAATTGGGTCATTTGAGCAAACGGACGCAACGGAACCCGCCATGGTTGGCATGGAAACCGATAACAGCGAGCAGATGGACCGCAAGACCAGCCGGTCGATCTGCGACGCCGTGGGCGAGCGGTTGCAGAAGGATCTGCGGCCCGAGCGTTCCGACCTGTCGCCACGGCTGCGCGAGCTCCTCAACGAGCTGCGCCAACGCGACGACAGCGACCGCTGAGAGGCCGAAAAGTCTGCCCGGCCGTGACCGCGCGCGGAATTTTTGTCGTGCCATCCCATTGCGTTTGCGCGCGGCTGCGGTGACAACCCGCGCATGCTTTCCATCACGGACATCTCAATCCGGCTCGCGGGCCGGCTTTTGATCGACCACAGCTCGGTGCAGATCGTGCCCGGGGCGCGCGTCGGCCTGGTCGGCCGCAACGGCACCGGCAAGTCGACGCTGTTCCGGGCGATCCGCGGCGAGCTTGCGACCGAGAGCGGGACGATCGCGATCCCGTCGCGCTGGCGCGTCGGCTCGCTGGCGCAGGAGGCGCCCGACGGACCCGACAGCCTGATCGAGGTGGTGCTCAAGGCCGACATCGAGCGCGATGCGCTGCTGCGTGAAGCCGAGACCGCCCACGATCCGCACCGGATCGCCGAAATCCAGACCCGCCTCGTCGACATCGACGCGCACTCCGCACCGGCGCGCGCGGCCGCGATCCTGAGCGGCCTCGGCTTCTCGGCCTCCGAGCAGGCACGGCCAGTCGGCGAATTTTCCGGCGGCTGGCGCATGCGGGTTGCGCTCGCAGCGACGTTGTTCGCCGCACCGGATCTCTTGTTGCTGGACGAGCCCACCAACTACCTCGATCTCGAAGGCACGCTGTGGCTCGAGGATCATTTGGCGAACTATCCGCGCACGGTGATCGTGATCAGCCACGATCGCGATTTGCTCGAAACCTCGGTCGACCAGATCCTGCATCTCGATCGCGGCAAGCTCACGCTCTACCGCGGCAGCTATTCGTCGTTCGAGGAGCAGCGCGCGACGCGCGAGATGCTCGATGCCAAGCATGTCAAGCGGCAGGAAGCGGAGCGCAAGCGCCTGCAGGCCTTCGTCGACCGCTTCAAGGCCAAGGCGTCGAAGGCCCGTCAGGCGCAGTCTCGCGTTAAAATGCTGGAGCGCATGAAGCCGGTCGCGGCGCTGGTGACCCGGGACGTGCAGGAGATCGCTTTCGCCCATCCGGACAAGATGCTGTCGCCGCCGATCATCGCGGTCGATGGCGTCAGCGTCGGCTACGATCTCGATCGTCCCGTGCTCAATCGCGTGACGCTCAGGGTGGACAATGACGACCGCATTGCGCTGTTAGGGTCCAACGGCAACGGCAAATCGACGCTGGTCAAGCTGCTCGCCGGCCGGCTCCAACCGTTTTCGGGCAAGGTCACGCGCGCCGACAAGCTCGCGGTCGCCTATTTCGCGCAACATCAACTCGACGAGCTGAACGAAGATGCGTCCACTTACGATCACATCCGCAAGCTGATGCCTGACGCCCCGGAGTCGAAAGTGCGCGGCCGCGCCGGCGCCATCGGCTTTTCCGGCAAGGCTGCCGACACAAAAGTCAGAAGCCTGTCGGGCGGCGAGAAGGCGCGCTTGCTCCTGGGACTTGCGACCTTCTTCGGTCCCAACATGATCATCCTGGACGAGCCGACCAACCATCTCGACATCGACAGCCGCGCAGCGCTTGCCGAAGCAATCAACGAATTTCCGGGCGCAGTGATCATGGTGTCCCACGATCGCTATCTGATCGAGGCCTGCGCCGACCAGCTGTGGGTGGTCGCCGACCACGCGGTAACGAGTTTTGACGGCGATCTCGACGACTACCGGCGCGAGGTGCTGTCCACCCGTGGCAAGCCGGACGCCACGCGCGACAACAATGAGCGAGCGACCGGCCGTGCGCGAGACGAGCGCACGAGAGGTGAACGGCAGAAGCCGCTGAAGCAGAAGATTTTCGAGGCGGAAGCCGAGATCGAGCGCATCACGGCGATCATTGCCAAGATCGATACCGCGCTTGCGCTGCCGGACATCTTCACGCGTGATCCGAAACAGGCGGCGCAGCTCAGCCAGGCGCGCGCCAACGCGGCAAACGCGCTACAGCGCGCCGAGGAGCAATGGCTGGAGGCGAGTGCGCAGAACGAAGAGACAACTGGCTAGGTTGCGGCGGGCTTCTTCTTCGGCGGCTTTTTCGCTGCCTTCGGCGCCACGACCGGCTCCGGTCCGCGCTCGATCGAGGACAACCGTCCGCCGCTGAAGGTGTAGATGCCGGCGCGCGCACCGCGCGACCAGGTGACGACGGCGACGCGCCCGCCACCAGGAGCTTGGGTGAGATTGACGCTGTCCGGCGCGCCGATGCCGCGCACCACGTCGCATTCGGTGTGACCGAGCGCTACCGTTCCGCCCGGCGCCGGCGGCGCACCGGCGGCGTTATCGGCGAGAGCTTGCGCACCACCGCCCGGCGGCGCCATTCCCGGACAGGCGCCGTCCGCGCTGACGAGTTCGTCGGGCCGAACGGGTTGGTCGGGCGTGAGCGGCGGCGCATCGATCGAGACGTTGCGGATGAACAGGCGCCCCGAACGCGAGAACCATTCGGCATCTCTCGACAACAGGTCGGAGCCGCCCGAGCAGCCCGCGACCAGCGGAGCCAGCGCAAACAGCGTCAGCAGCAGGCTGTGATGTCCCTTGCCGTCTCTCACGATGAACCTTGTTCCCCGCCCCTACCCACAAGGGGTTGTCCGACCATCACTTTGCGGCACCAGCGTGGCTGATGAAAGCACCAAAAGGCAATACCGAAGAATATCATTAATTGAGGTGCGCCGCTAATCGCGGCGGCGCCACCGGCCCATCTCGTCCGCCTGCCAATATGTGACCTCGAAGCCGCGGGATTTGCAATCGGCCCAGGCCGCGCGCGCGGCCGAAAGTGCGTCCGCGTCATCGCCGTTGAACAGCAGCACCATCCGCTCGTAGGAGGCCGCGTCCGGCGGTAGCGCGGCATTGTCGATCAGGAAGCGGATATGGGCGCTATTCGGATTGCCCTCCTCCACCGCCAGGACGATCGGCTGGTCCTGCGCGTCGCCGGCGCGCCAGGTGGCGTGCGGCAGGAAGGAATCGTCGCGATAGGTCCACAGATGCGCATCGAGCGCCTCGGCGCGCTCCTGCGACGCCGCCTGCACCACCACGCGCCAGCCGCGCTCCAGCGACTTCTCGAGCAGCGGCGGCAGCACGTTCTCCACCGACATGTTCTGCAAATGGTAGAACAGAACTTCAGTCATCGCTCGTAGTGATCCGCAACCAGGCGATCGAGCAGGCGCACGCCGTAACCCGAACCCCAGCTCTGGTTGATCTCCGTCTTCGGCGCGCCCATCGCGGTTCCCGCGATGTCGAGATGCGCCCATGGCGTGTTGTCGACGAAGCGCTGCAGGAATTGCGCCGCGGTGATCGAGCCGCCATGCCGGCCGCCGGTGTTCTTCATGTCGGCGAATTGCGAGTCGATCAGCTTGTCGTATTCGGGTGAAAGCGGCATGCGCCAGACTTTCTCGCCGGTCTCGACGCCCGCCTTGATCAGGCGGTCCGCAAGCTCGTCATTGTTGGAGAACAGGCCCGCATGTTCGGTGCCGAGCGCGACCATGATGGCGCCGGTCAGCGTTGCCAGATCGACCATGAATTTCGGCTTGAACTTCTTTGCGACATGCCAGAGCACGTCGGCCAGCACCAGCCGCCCCTCGGCATCGGTGTTGATGATCTCGATGGTCTGGCCCGACATCGAGGTGACGATATCGCCGGGACGCTGCGCATTGCCGTCGGGCATGTTCTCGACGAGGCCGATAGCGCCGACCGCGTTCACTTTCGCCTTGCGCGCGGCGAGCGCATGCATCAGGCCGACCACGCAGGCAGCACCGCCCATGTCGCCCTTCATGTCCTCCATGCTGGCCGCGCCCTTGATCGAGATGCCGCCGGTGTCGAAGCAGACGCCCTTGCCGATGAAGGCGACCGGCGCATTGCTCTTCTTGCCGCCGTTCCAGCGCATGATCACGGTGCGGCTCGGCCGCGCCGACCCCTGGCCGACGCCAAGCAGCGCACCCATGCCCAGTCTCGTCATCGCCTTGACGTCGAGCACCTCGACCTCGACGCCGAGCTTGCGCAAGGCGCTCGCGCGGTGCGCAAACTCTTCCGGAAACAGCACGTTCGGCGGCTCGTTGACGAGATCGCGCGCCATCTCGACGCCGTCGGCGACATGCGCGCTCGCCGCAAACGCGCGATTGCTCTTGCCGACATCGTTGACCGCGATCGACACCTGCGCGCGCAGCGCCGCGCTCTCGTCCTTTTTCTTCGTCTTGTAGCGATCGAACTTGTAGGCGCGCAGGCGAATGCCGGTGGCGACACCTGCGGCCTGGCCGGGCTTCATCGCGCCAGCGGCATGTTCGGCCATGACGGTGACGTCGGTGCTAGCCGCGTTGAGCTTGCCAGCGATGACCCCGCCAAGTCTCAGGAAGTCCCTCTCTTTGAGCTCGCCCGATTTGCCCGTGCCGACGACCAGCAAGCGCTGAAATCTTAATTCCTTCAGGTTCCAAAAGATCGATTACGGAACCATTCTTTCCTTTGAAGGTGCTGGCCGCCGCCGCCCGCTTCAAAAGATCGACCGCCGGCCCGAGCGTCTTGCGGGTCGCCGGCCCCAATTTCAGCTCCTCGTCACAAAACACCACCAGGACACCCTTGGGGGCCGTGGATAGCGGGACAAAGCCGACCTTGACGGCGTCGGACATGAATAAACCTCCAAAATCAGGATGTTACGTTAGGAATTCGGGGCCGCGCGAGCGCTTCCGCCCGGCTGTTGCGCCCTGAGAAAACCCACCTTGGGCCCACTATGGCCTGCAAGTCACTCTGATGCCAAGCGGCCACGTGGCCGGATCGCCACAAGGCGGGAAAAATTAACCATATCTTCACCGCGCCACGGGGCGGCCATTTTGTTGACGGATCAAAGGGATGGTAGTGAGAAGATAAGCTGATCGAATAGATGCGGCGTAACCAATGGGGACCCCTTCGTTGAGGGGTTTGGTTGCGACGCTGTTCGACCGTGGCAGGGCGGGATCGTACGGGAACGATGGGGTCGATCGACAAGTACATTTTCCGCACGACGCTCGCGTCGTTTGCGCTTGTCCTGGTCAGCCTCACCGGCGTGATCTGGATAACGCAGGCGTTGCGCGGCATCGACCTGATGACGAGTCAGGGCCAGACCATCGTCACCTTCCTCGGCCTCACCAGCCTCATCATTCCCGCGCTGGTGCTGATCATCGCGCCGATCGCGCTGATGATCTCGATCTCGCACACGCTGAACAAGCTCGCGACCGATTCCGAGATCATCGTGATGAACGCCGCCGGCTTCTCGCCGATCCGACTGTTCCGTCCGTTCCTTTTCGCCACGGTGGTGGTGGCGATTCTGGTTGCCTTCATCGCGGCCTATCTCGCGCCCGACGGCATGCGGCGGATCAAGCAATGGGACGCCGAGATCACTGCCGACGTGCTGACCAACATCCTGCAACCCGGCCGCTTTGCGCAGCTCGACCAGAATCTCACCATCCGCATCCGCGAACGCCAGCCCGGCGGCCTGCTGGTCGGCATCTTCATCGACGATCGCCGGGATCCCAAGGAGCGCGTCAGCATCATTGCCGACCACGGCACTGTCGTGAAGAGCGGCGACGGCTCGTTCCTGGTGCTCGAGGACGGCAATCTGGAGCGCTTCGAGACCGGCAAGCGCGAGCCTGCCATGGTGGTGTTCGGCCGCTACGCCTTCGACATGTCGAAATTCTCGCAGCATGGCGACGTCTCGCTCGGCATCCGCGAGCGTTACATCTGGGAGCTGTTGTGGCCCAACCCGAATGATCCCGTGTACAAGGCGCTGCCGGGCCAGTTCCGCGCCGAACTGCATGACCGCTTCCTCTCCCCGATCTATCCGTTCGCGTTTGCCGCGCTGACTTTCGCGTTCCTCGGCGCGCCGCGCACCACGCGCCAGAGCCGGAACTTCTCCATCGGCGGCTCGATCTTCGCCGTGTTCGGCCTGCGCATGGCAGGCTTTGCCTGCTCGGTGATGACGGTGAAAAGCCCGACCGCCGCAGTCATCCAGTACGGGCTGACGCTGGCCGCCGTCGCCATCGGCATCTGGATCATTTTCTATGGGCTCGTGATCGAACCGCCCTCAAGCCTGTTCGAGACGTTCAACAAATCGCTCGCCCGCCTGCAGCGGCTGCTCGGAAGGCCGGTGCCGGCATGAGCATGATGAGCAACACGCTTGGACGCTATTTCGCCGGCCGCTTCGTGATCGCGGCGCTCGGCGTGTTCGCCAGCATTTTCCTGCTGCTGGTGCTGGTCGACTACATCGAGATGGTACGCAAGACCTCCAACCTTGCCTCCGCCTCGCCGATCATGGTGGCGGAAACCTCGCTGTTCCGCGTGCCGCAGCTGCTCGAGAAGATGATGCCGTTCTGCGTGCTGATCGGCGCCATGACCTGCTATCTCGCGCTGTCGCGTCGGCTGGAACTCGTGGTGGCGCGCGCCGCCGGCGTCTCCGCCTGGCAATTCATCGCACCGGCGCTTGCGAGCGCTCTCCTGCTCGGCGTGATCGCGACCACCGGCTACAATCCGATGTCGGCCAGTCTGCGCGAACTCTCCAAGCGCATGGAAGCCGAGCTGTTCGGCGGCTCCGGCGGCGGCGGCATCCAGGACGCATCCGGTTTCTGGATCAATCAGTCCAACAGCGACGGACAGATGATCATCAACGCCGCGCGCAGCGAAAAGCAGGGCGTACGGCTAACCGGACTGACGCTGTTTCGCTTTGATACGGAAAACCGTTTCAAGGAACGCATCGAGGCGCGCGAGGCCAAGCTCGAAGAAGGCCGTTGGGTGTTCAAGGGCGTGCAACGTTTCACGCTCAATGCGCCACCGGTCGAGCAGCCGACGCTCGAGGTCGCGACCTCGCTCACGTCGGCTCAGGTGCGCAATAGTTTTTCGACACCGGAAACTGTGTCGTTTTGGCAACTTCCGACCTATATCCGCTCGTCCGAGAGTTCGGGCTTCGCTACCGCCGGCTATCGGCTGCAATATCACAAGCTTCTGGCACTGCCGTTTTTGCTTGCCGCGATGGTGATGGTGGCGGCATCCGTGTCGTTGCGCTTCTTCCGATTCGGTGGCGTGCAAAAGATGGTTTTGAGTGGCGTGGGTGCAGGCTTTCTGCTCTACGTTCTGTCGAAAGTAACCGAGGATTTGAGCAAGGCCGAGTTGATGCATCCGATCGCTGCGGCGTGGTTGCCCGTGGTCGTGGGCGGCCTCACCGGCTTTGTGGCCTTGTTGTTCCAGGAGGACGGGTAGTGGCTGTCGTCGCCGCCCTCCAGATGTGCTTGTCCGCGTTGACGCGGCGCATGGTCGTGCGCCGCGATCGTGGGAGTCTTGCCACGGCACGGCCGTTGCTCGCGCTGCTGCTCGGCGTGCTGTGCGCGGTCGCGTTCGAATGCGCTGTCATCGCGCCGGCCGCGGCTCAGGGCTTCACCTACAACACGCGGCCGCCGTCCTCGCATCCGGCGCGCGTGGCCAATACCGACGGCCAGATGCTCGTGCAGGCGGTCGAGGTCGATTACGACTACAACAACAAGCGCGTGTCGGCGGTCGGCAACGTGCAGCTGTTCTACAACGGCACCAGCGTCGAAGCCGACAGGGTGATCTACGACCAGACCACCAAGCGGCTGCACGCCGAAGGCAACATCCGCATGACGGATGCCGACGGCAAGATCACCTACGCCAACATCATGGATCTCAGCGACGACTACCGCGACGGCTTCGTCGATTCGCTGCGCGTCGACACGGCCGACGCAACCCGCATGGCCGCGACCCGCTCCGATCGTTCCGGCGGCAACTACACGGTTTTCGAGAACGGCGTCTATACGGCTTGCGCGCCCTGCAAGGACGATCCGAAGAGGCCGCCGCTGTGGCAGGTCAAGGGCGCGCGCATGATCCACGATCAGAACGAGAAGATGATTTACTTCGAGACCGCGCAGCTCGAGTTCTTCGGCGTGCCGATCGCCTATATGCCGTACTTCGCGACCCCCGACCCGACGGTGAAGCGCAAGAGCGGCTTCCTGATGCCGAGCTTCAGCGAGGCCAACACTTACGGCTTCGCGACGGAAATCCCGTATTACTGGTCGATCGCTCCGGATATGGATGCGACCTTCGCGCCGCGCATCACCTCGCGGCAGGGCGTGCTGATGCAGGCCGAGTTCCGCCAGCGCCTGATCAACGGCTCGTATCAGATCCGCGCCTACGGCATCGATCAGCTCGATCCCGGCGCGTTCGCCGGCCAGCCCGGCGATCGCCAGTTCCGCGGCGGCGTCGAGACCAAGGGTCAGTTTGCGATCAACGACAAATGGGTCTGGGGCTGGGACGGCGTGGTGCTGTCGGACTACTACTTCATGTCCGATTACCGGCTGTCGCAATACCGCGATCCCCTGAACTCGTTCCTGAGCCTGCCGACCGAAGCGGTCTCGCAGCTCTATCTGACCGGCGTCGGCAATCGCAGCTATTTCGACCTGCGCACGGTCTACTATCTCAGCTTCTCGGGTAACCAGCAGCAAGTGCCGGTGGTCTACCCGGTGATGGATTATTCGAACGTCTTCAACTTCCCGATCTTCGGCGGCGAGGTTTCCTACAAGACGAACTTCGTCAACCTGTCGCGCAATGACGCCGTGTTCGACCCGATCACGACGCTGGCCAATACCAACAGCCTCTGCAATACGGCATCCGCCGATCCGATGGCGCGGATTCCGACGCAGTGCCTGCTGCGCGGCATGCCCGGAACCTACACGCGCTTCACCGCAGAAGCGCAGTGGCGCAAGTCGTTCACGGATTCCTTCGGCGAAATCTGGACGCCGTTCGTAAGCGCCCGGGTCGATGCGATCCACGCCGACGTCAGCAATCAGGTTGGCGTCAACAACTTCCTGCCGACCGGCGACACCACGGCGCTGCGGGTGATGCCGACCGTCGGTCTCGAATACCGCTATCCCTTCATCAACGTGCAGCCATGGGGCTCGACCACAATCGAGCCGATCGCGCAGGTGATCATCCGGCCGAACGAGTCCTACGCCGGCAAGTTGCCGAACGAGGACGCCCAGAGCCTGGTGTTTGACGCGAGCAACCTGTTCAGCGTCGACAAGTTCTCCGGCTACGACCGCGTCGAGGGCGGCGGGCGCGCCAATGTCGGCGTGCAAGCGACGACCCAGTTCGACCGCGGCGGCAGCGTCAACGCGCTGTTCGGCCAGTCCTACCAGCTGTTCGGCCTGAACTCCTTCGCGGTCCAGGACATGACCAATACCGGCGTCGATTCCGGTCTTGCGACCCAGAAGTCCGACTACGTCGCCAAGGTCAATTATTCGCCGAACCGGACCTATACCTTCAGCGTCAGGTCGCGCTTCGACGAGCAGACCTGGAACGTGCAGCGCTTCGAGGCGGAAGCGCGGGCGAATTTCGATCGCTGGTCGATCGGCCTGACCTACGGCAACTATGCGGCGCAGCCCGAGCTCGGCTATCTGACCCGCCGCGAAGGCCTGCTCGCCAACGGCTCGGTCAAGATCGCGGCGAACTGGGTCGCCACCGGCGCGGCGCGCTGGGATCTGGAAGCCAACAAGCTCAACCAATATGTGATCGGCGCCGGTTATGTGGACGATTGCTTCGTGCTGGCGGCAAACTACGTCACGTCTTACAGCTATTCCGCGGGCACGGCGCCGCCGGTGCTCGGTCATGCCTACATGCTGCAGATCGGACTGCGCACGCTCGCCAACACGACCTCGTCGGGCAGCGGCGTCGGTATCCAGTAGGACCGCGCGCAAGGATGAGCAAATCCGGCATGGCTTTGAAGGCTTCGACCAGGACCGACCGACCAGCGAAGATGATCATGACGACACCACTTCCACATCGCTTTCGGGCCCTGATCATGGGCTGTGCCGCGGCGCTGCTGCTGTCGCTTGGCGCCTCGTCGGCGCATGCGCAGACCGTCGCGGTCATGGTCAACGGCGAACCAATCACCGACTACGACATCGACCAGCGCACCAAGCTCAACTTCCTCACGACGCACAAGACGGCCGATCGCAAGGAGATCATCAGCGAGTTGATCGACGAAAAGGTGAAGATCAAGGAAGGCAAGAAATTCGGCGTCGATCCGGGTGTCTCTGACATCGACGGGGCCTACAGCGGCATGGGTCAGCGCATGCACATCACCACGGACCAGTTGACCGCGACGCTGGAGAAGCAGGGCATCCGGGCCGACACGCTGAAATCGCGCATCAAGGCCGACATGGTGTGGACCAGCCTCGTGCGCGGACGCTACAAGGAAAAACTCCAGGTCGGCGAAAAGGACGTCAATGAAGCCGTCAAGGCCGAAGGCGGCGAGGATCAGCAAAAGGGCGAGGCTTTCGAATACAAGCTGCAGCCGGTCGTGCTGATCGTGCCGAAGGGATCGGCGCAAACCGCGATCGAGCTTCGGCAAAAGGACGCCGAGACCCTGCGCGGCCGCGTGGAGACCTGCGAGCAGGCGAACCAGTACTTCAAGTCGATGGCCAATGCCGCGATCCGCGAGCCCGTGACCAAGACCTCGGCCGATATCCCCGCAAACCTGCGCAAGGTGCTGGACGATACGCCGGTCGGCCATCTGACCCCGCCCGAGGTGACCAAGCAGGGCGTCGAGATGGTGGCGCTGTGCTCGCGCAAGCCGACCACGATCGATTCGCCGAAGCGCAAGGAAATGCGCGACAAGATGTACGCCAAGAAGTACGAGCAAACTTCGAGCACCTATCTGGCGGAAATCCGCAAGGCCGCGATGATCGAGTACCGTCAGACCAGCGTCGAAGATTCGACCGCGGAGGACGGCAAGAAGCCCAGGCCGCGCCGCAATTGATTGCCTGCCACTTGTGACTTTTTGCGGTTTGTGAAAGCAGTTGCTGCGATGGAGCACCAACCCCGGAAGGCAGGCAATCGACCGCTCGCACTGACGCTCGGTGAACCCGCGGGCATCGGACCCGACATCGCTCTTCTCGTGTGGCTGCGCCGGGGTGAACTGAAGCTTCCTCCATTTTATCTGCTCGGCGATGCCGCGTTCATCGCTCGACGCGCCAGGGCGCTTGGTCTCGAGGTACCCTTGGCGGAGGTCGGCGTGGAGAAGGCGTGCGCCGCCTTCGCGCGAGCCTTGCCGGTCGTCGCTACGGGCAAGCCCGCAACCGCCGAGCCCGGGAAGCCCGACACATCGAGCGCGGACGCTGCCATCACATCGATCCGTCGCGCGGTCGCCGACGTCCAGGCTGGGCTTGCCAGCGCCGTCGTCACCAATCCGATCGCAAAGAGCGTGCTCTATCGCGCAGGCTTTAAACATCCCGGTCATACCGAGTATCCTCGCCGAGCTTGCGGCGGGAGGTGGCAAGGCGCCGCAGCCGGTGATGATGTTGTGGTCGCCGGCGCTTGCGGTGGTGCCGGTGACGATTCACCTCTCGCTGCGCGATGCGATCGCGCTGCTCACTACGGATCTTGATCGTCAGCACGGCGCGGATCGTGGCCGCGGGCCTGAGGACCGGCTTCGGTATCGCCCGCCCACGCCTCGCGCTGTCCGGTCTCAATCCGCACGCCGGCGAGGACGGCTCGCTCGGCAGCGAAGACAAGGCGATCGTGGCGCCCGCAGTCCATATCCTGCGTAGCGAGGGCATCGACGCAAGGGGGCCGCTTCCCGCCGACACCATGTTTCACGAGGCGGCGCGGAAAACCTATGACTGCGCGATCTGCATGTACCACGACCAGGCGCTGATCCCGATCAAGACGATTGCCTTTGACGACGGCGTCAATGTCACGCTGGGGCTGCCTTTCATCCGCACCTCGCCCGATCACGGCACCGCCTTCGACATTGCCGGCACCGGCCGCGCCAATCCAGCAAGCCTGATCGCGGCGCTGCGATTGGCCGCGCGCATGGCGGAGATGCCGGTTCCCGCGCAAGTATCATGAGCGCAATCGACGATTTGCCGCCGCTCCGCGAGGTCATCCGCGAGCATCAGCTCTCCGCGCGCAAATCGCTGGGGCAGAACTTCCTGCTCGACCTCAACCTCACCGCACGCATTGCGCGTGCCGCAGGTCCGCTGGACCGGGCGACCGTAATCGAGATCGGCCCGGGGCCGGGCGGATTGACCCGCGCGCTGCTGGCGCTCGGGGCGGCGCACGTCATCGCCGTCGAACACGATGAGCGAGCCATTCCTGCGTTGGAGGCGATCGCAAAGCGGTATCCGGGCCGGCTTGAAATCGTCTGCGCCGATGCGCAGACCTTCGATCCCCGCCCCTATGTCGGCACTAAGAAGGCGAAGATCGTCGCCAACCTGCCCTACAATATCGCGACTGCGCTTTTGATCGGCTGGCTCTCGATCGAGCCGTGGCCGCCCTGGTACGACATGATGGTGCTGATGTTTCAGCGCGAGGTCGCGGAGCGCATTGTCGCCCGTGAAAACGACGAGGCCTACGGAAGGCTCGGCGTGCTCGCAAACTGGCGCGCGGAAACGAAAATCCTGTTCGACATCTCGCCCGCGGCGTTTGTACCACAACCCAAGGTCACATCCTCGGTGGTGCGGTTGACACCGCGCGAGACGCCCGATCCATGCGAGCGCCGCCTGCTGGAGCAGGTCACGGCCGCCGCATTCGGCCAGCGCCGCAAGATGCTGCGTCAGAGCCTGAAATCATTGCCGGCCGATCCGGTGCGGCTGGCGGCAGCCGCGCATGTCGATCCGACCCGCCGCGCCGAAACCATACCGGTGTCCGGCTTTGTTGCCATGGCCCGTGAATTGGCGGATATACGGAACGAAAATTCGAAGATCAGTTGAGGGAGAAGAACAATGGCGCAGCTGCGTCGACAGTCACTCGTGAAATTCGATGCGCCGCTGTGCGAGACCATCGCCGATACGCCGAAGCCGCAAGGCAAGGAGGTGCTGGTCCGCGTCGATCGCTGCGGGCTGTGCCATTCCGACCTGCACATCCAGGACGGCTATGCCGATCTCGGCGGCGGCAAGCGGCTCGACACCACGCGCGGCATGGTTCTGCCGTTTACGCTGGGCCACGAGATCGCGGGCGTTGTCGACGAGGTCGGACCGGATGCCGATAAAAGCCTGATCGGCACCAAAAAGGCGGTCTTCCCCTGGATCGGCTGCGGCCAGTGCCGCGACTGTCTCAACGGCGACGAAAATCTCTGCATAAAGAATCGTTTTCTCGGCGTCACCCTCGACGGTGGATTCGCCAGCCACGTGCTGGTGCCGGACGCGAGATACCTGCTCGATTATGGTCCGCTTTCAGTCAACCAGGCAGCGACGCTGATGTGCTCCGGCATGACGGCCTATGGCGCGCTGAAGCGCCTCGTCGACCGGCCGCGGCAACGCAATCTGCTGCTGATTGGCCTGGGCGGCGTCGGCATGATGGGCCTGTCGCTGGCGCAGGCGATGTTCAAGCAAAAGATCTCGGTCGCCGACCTAAATCCCGCCGCACGGGAAACCGCGCTGAAAAACGGCGCCGCGACCGCCTACGATCCTAGCGAGGCGGATGTCGTTAAACGAATTATCAAGGAGACCGAGGGCGGTTTTGATGAGATCGTCGATTTTGCCGGCAACGAAAAGTCGATGGCGTTCGCGGTCTCGGTGATTGCGCGCGGCGGCAAGATCGTGGTGTCCGGCCTGATGGGCGGCAATTTCAGCCTGCCCATGGTGCAATGGATTTACAAGCGGATGACCATCGAAGGTTTCATGGTCGGAACGCTGGCCGAGGGACATGAATTGATGGCGTTGGCGCGCGCAGGCAAGATCAAGCCGACGCCGATGCGCGAAGAGCCGATGGGCGACGTGCAAAAATGGATCGATGAATTGCGAGCCGGGAAAGTCGTGGGACGTATCGTCCTCAAAAACTAGACCAGGAAACGACGCTGCCGGCCTCGCTGCTTTTTGTTGCCGCATGATCTCTTCGGAAAACCGCTTCACACCCCGCATCAAGTGCGGGGCAGGCTTTTTCCGGATCATGCGCTGAGAAACGGGAGGATGAATGGCCTGGATGAATATTGGCACGCGCGGCGCGCTGGCGCTGCTTGCACTCGGTCTCGCCGCAACGCCTGCCCTGTCACAGAAGAAATACGGGCCGGGCGTCACCGACACGGAGATCAAAATCGGCACCACCACGCCCTATAGCGGTCCGGCCTCCGCCTACTCGGCGGGCGCGGTATCGGCGACCGCCTATTTCCAGAAGATCAACGACGAAGGCGGCATCAACGGGCGCAAGATCAAGTATATCAGCCTCGACGATGCCTATAGCCCGCCGAAGACGGTGGAGCAGGTCAGAAAGCTGATCGAAAGCGAGGAGGTGCTGTTCCTCGTCAACAACGTGGGCACCGCGACCAACAACGCGGTCGTCAAATACATCAACCAGAAGCAGGTGCCGCATCTCTTCATCGGCACCGGCGCCACCATGTTCAACGATCCCGAGAAATTTCCGTGGACCATGAGCTGGACGCCGCACTACGCCTCCGAGGGCGAGATTTACGCCAAATATATCCTGCAAACGAAGCCGAATGCGAAGATCGGCATCATCTCGCAGAACGACGATCTCGGGCGCGACTACATGCTCGGCTTCAAGCGCGGCCTCGGCGGCAAGGCCGCGAGCATGATCGTGTCGGAGCAGGTGTACAACACCACCGATCCCACGATCAACTCGCAGATCGTGTCGCTGAAATCGGCCGGCGCCGACGTAATGGTGATTTTCGCGGTGCCCAAATTCGCGGCGCAGGCGATCCGCAAGGCCTATGACATCGACTGGCATCCGCAGGAATTCGTCGACAGCGTCGGCTCCTCGATCGCGGGCGCGATCAAGCCGGCCGGATTCGAGGCCGCCAAGGGCGTGATCTCGGCCGCCTATCAGAAGGACCCGGCCGACCCACAGTGGCGCGACGATCCCGAGATGAAGGCGTGGAACGTGTGGATGGACAAGTACAATCCGCGCGTCGACAAGAGCGACTACTACGCGCCCTACGGCTACAATATCGGCCACGCCGTGGTCGAGCTGCTCAAGCAATGCGGCGACAATCTCACGCGCGAGAACGTCATGGACAAGGCGCTGCACATGAACATGGAGCTGCCGCTGTTGCTGCCCGGCATCAAGCTGACGACGAGCCCCGCCGATCACCGGCCGATCAAGCAGATGCGGCTGGTGCGCTTCAACGGCGAGCGCTACGTGCTGTTCAGCGACGTGCTCGCCAGCGACTGAGGCGCGACCGACTACTAGTAAGAAAGGGGCGCAGCCAACTCCGACTGCGCCCCTTTTGCGTGCAGAAAGTCCGGCAATTTGAGGGCGGGAACCCAAGCCCGAATTAAGCCCAATCCTTTCCGGATTTGCGGCCTATTGCGACCCAAGTCTTTTTCGACACTCCGGAACGTCATGTATTGCGTACCGGAGATGCGTATGTCGAACGTCCAGGCGAAACTCGCATCGGCCTTTATGTTGAGCGTTGCCGCGAGTGTTGGATTGATGGTGGGGAGCAACACAGCGCGCGCGGCGGAGAGCTGCATCACCGAACCCAAGGCCGACACGCCGCAAGGCAAGCACTGGTACTATCGCATCGAGCGCGGCACCGCACGACATTGCTGGTATCTGCGCGGTGAGGATGAGGTGTCGTCGAGTGTACCGGGTGCAGAGCCCGTCGCTGCGAAGCCGGCGCCCCAGACATCAGGCAATGCGCCGGCGCGATCGCTCGCCGACGCCCGCGCCGAGTTCGCACCGAAGCCGCGCGTCGAGGACAATGGCAGCGCGCCGGCATCGCGTTCGGTCTGGCCGAATCCGCAAGGCGCCATTCCGGCGCCGGCGGCTCCGGCGACGGCCACCACGGGAATCGGCCCCGGTGCGGGCGCTGCGGATTCGCAACTCGCCTCGCGCTGGCCGCAGGCATCGGGTACGCCAGCGACAGCGAACCCCGCACCGCAGGCGTCGCTGGTGGTTGCGGACGCACAGGCGACCGATGCAGTAGTGGAAACCCCCGCTGCCGAACCGCCGCAGCCGAGTCCGCCGGCAACGCGCGAGGTTGGCTCGTTGCAGAAACTCGCGCTGGTGGCGTTCGGCGCGCTGGCGCTGGCAGGGATTACCGGCAGCCTGGTTTACCGGCTGGCCGGCGCGCACTTGCGTCGAAGGCGTCAGGAACGCTGGCCGCAGCGGCAGCCCGTTTCACCCTCTCTTGCCGATGAGGCGCGAGGCGCACCCTGGGTCGCACCGGACTTGAGCCCGACCGTTCCGCATGAGGACGCCCATGAAGACGTCGAGCATGAGGATGTGGCGGCCGAGAGGATCGATTTCGGCAAGAGCGACGACAGTTTCGAGAAGATCGAGGATTTTCTGACGCGACTGACCAAGCAGTTGCAGGACGAATTGCAGAATACGCACGCGACCGAATTGGAAAACCCGCGCCCGCAGTGACGCCGGCCCGCGTTACTTCTCGAGCTGCCGCTGCAGGTCGCGCACGAATGCCGTCAACCCGGTGCGGCGCTTGCGCTTCAGCCGCTCGGCCTTGAGGATCGACTGGACCTCGGCGAACGCCGCGTCGATCTCGTGGTTGATGACGATATAATCGTATTCCGCCCAGTGGCTCATCTCATGGCTGGCGCGGCTCATGCGGCCGCGGATCACCTCGTGTAAATCCTGCGCGCGCGAATGCAGCCGCTTCTCGAGGTCGAGCGCAGACGGCGGCAAGATGAACACGCTGACCAGGTCTTCACCCGCCTTTTCACGCAACTGTTGCGTCCCCTGCCAGTCGATGTCGAACAGCACGTCCTCGCCCTTCGAGAGTGCCGCTTCCACCGGCGCACGCGGCGTGCCGTAGCGGTTGTCGAACACGGTGGCCCATTCCAGCAATTCGTTGCGCTTCACCATCTCCTCGAAGCGCGCCTTGTCGACGAACAGATAATCCTCACCCTCGACCTCGCCGGGGCGCATCGCGCGCGTCGTCGCCGAGACCGACATTTTAAGGCCCGGCATCCGCTCGATCAGCAGCCGCGACAGCGTGGTCTTGCCGGCGCCCGAGGGCGAGGACAGCACGAACATCAGGCCGCGCCGTTCGACGCCGTCAACGCCATGTCCGTGAGCCGCCATGCTTCACTCCAAATTCTGGACCTGTTCGCGGAACTGCTCGACCACGCCCTTCATCTCGAGCCCGGTATTGGTCAATTCCAGATCGTTGGATTTGGAGCAGGTGGTGTTGACCTCGCGATGGAATTCCTGCGACAGGAAATCGAGCCGGCGGCCGATCGGGCCGCCCTTTCCGATCAGTTCGCGCGCCTGCGACAAATGCGAGGCGATGCGGTCGAGCTCCTCGCGAATGTCGGCCTTCGCCGCGATCAACAGCGCTTCTTAACTCAAGCGATCGGCGTCGAAGCGATCGGTGGTGTCAAGCAGCGCGGCGACCTGCTCGGCGAGACGCGCCCTCACCGCTTCCGGCTTGCGGCCAGGTGCCGCCTCGGCCTTTTGTGCCAGCCCCTCGATCTCGTCCAGACGCTGGGAGAGGATCTGCCCGAGCGATGTGCCCTCGCGCCGGCGCATCGCCACGAGATTGTCGAGCGCCTCGTCGAACGCCTTGGCCGCGGCCGCCTTCGCCGCCTTGTCTTCGTCCTCGTTGCTTTCGGGCTCGACCACCTCGATCACGCCCTTGATGCTAAGCAGGCCGTCGATGCTCGGCGCCACCGCGTCGATCTTGCCGGCAAGCTCGTGCGCGACCTTCACGACCGCGTTCAGCACGTCCTCGTTGATACGCACGGTCGACGTGGCGTTGGCACGCTTGACGTTGAGATTGGCGTAGACCGTGCCGCGCGCCAGCACTTCGCCTGCGCGTTTCTTGGCGTGGGCATCGAGTTCGTCCCAACCCTGCGGCAACCGCAGCCGAAGGTCAAAACCCTTGGCGTTGACCGATTTCAGTTCCCATTCGAACGCGTAAGGCCCGCTTGCCCCGTGGCTCCGGGCGAAGCCGGTCATGCTCGACAGCGCCATGGCGTGAAAGTCTCCGGCAAAATTAAAGTGTCAAATTCGCAGGCCGAATGCGCGCGGACCATAAGACCTTTTCAGGAAATGTGGAGTCCGCGAGGCCTATTGCTGCACCGTCGGCGCCGGGGCCTGGGCCGCGCCCTGACGCGCGGGTGCACGTGGGGCAGCCGCCGGCTTCTTTGCGGGCTTCGGAGCAGCCGCGGCGGGCGCGACATCGGCGCCTGCAGGCGTTGCCGGCGCAGCCGCGGTCGCGGCAGGCGCATCGTCAGGCAGCTCAGCCCGGTCGTTCGCCGTCTGCTTCTCGATCGTGCGCAGCTTCGCCACGTTCTTCGCGTGCGCGTCCAGCAATTCGCTGAAGGCATGTCCGCCGGTGCCGTCGGCGACGAAGAACAGATCGCGCGTGCGCGCCGGATTGGCGGTGGCTTCGAGCGAAGCACGGCCGGGATTTGCGATCGGCCCAGGCGGCAGCCCATCGATCGTATAGGTGTTGTAAGGCGAAGGCTGGGTGATCTCGCTACGCTTGATCGGCCGGCCGAGCGTACCCTTGCCGCCGACGAGACCGTAGATGATGGTCGGATCGGACTGCAGCTTCATCTTCTTCTGCAGCCGGTTGACGAACACCGCGGCGACGCGGCTGCGCTCATCGGCCTTGCCGGTCTCCTTCTCGACAATCGAAGCAAGCGTCACCAGTTGCTCCGGCGACTTCAGGGGAACGTCGGGACTGCGATGATCCCAGATCTCGGCCACCAGGCGCTTCTGCGCCGCCTGCATGCGCTGGATCACCTGTTCGCGCGTGGTTCCGCGCGGGAATTTGTACGTCTCCGGCAGCATCGTGCCTTCGCGCGGAACCTCGCGGATGGTCCCCGAGAAGAGGTCGCTGTCGGTCAACCGCGAGATGATCTGCTCGGACGTCAGGCCTTCCGGAATGGTGACGGAATGTTGCACCACCTTGCCTTCGACGAGGATGCCGATCACATCGCGCAGCGAGGCGTTCTTCTGGAACGCATATTCGCCCGGCTTCAGTTCCGAACGCGCCTTCTGCGCGACGACCGCACCGAAGAAAGCCCATTTGTTAATGTCGATGACCCCTTCACGCTGCAGGACCTCGGCAATGTCGAAGGTTACGGCACGCGTGGGAATCACCACGGTCTTGTCCTGCTGCAACGGTCCCGGAGCCTCGAGGGTCTTCTTGCCGTAATAATAGGCGGCGCCGGTGCCGAGCAGACCGATCAGGAGAAGCGTAATGATGGCGTTGCCGACGATGACGAATGGGTTGCGTGCCCGCTCCGACCGCTTCGGCGGCGGCGGAACCTGCTCGGGCTCCAGCGCGGCGCGCGGACTGCGTGGCGAAATGGGCGGCCGTTCACTCATCAATGCAACCAGATTCCTGAACTTTTAAG
>CAWCGA010000009.1:0-238655 GCA_963794775.1 uncultured Alphaproteobacteria bacterium
AAGATTCAGAACTCAACGCCGGGCTGCGCCTTGATGCCGGAGCGAAACGGATGCTTCACCAGCGTCATCTCGGTGACGAGATCGGCGGCATCGATCAGTTCCTGCTTGGCGTTGCGGCCGGTCAGCACGACATGGGTCAGCGGCGGCTTCGAAGTTTGCAGGAAGGCGACGATCTCGTTGACGTCGAGATAGTCGTAGCGCAGCGCGATGTTGATCTCGTCCAGCACGACCATGCGCAGGCTTTCATCCGCGATCAGCGCCTTCGCTTTCTCCCATCCCGCTTGCGCCGCGGCGATGTCGCGTGTGCGGTCCTGCGTTTCCCAGGTGAAACCTTCGCCCATGGCATGGAACTGGCAGAGCTCGCCGAAATTTGACGTCAGTAAGCGCCGCTCGCCGGTATCCCAGGCGCCCTTGATGAACTGCACGACTGCGCAGGGGAAGCCGTGCGCGACACAGCGCAGGATCATGCCGAAGGCGGAGGACGACTTGCCCTTGCCCGCGCCGGTATGGACGATGATCAGGCCCTTCTCGCCGACCTTCTCGGCCATGATCTTGTCGCGCGCGGCCTTCTTCTTGGCCATTTTGGCGGCGTGCCTGATGTCTTCGGTCACATCCTGTTCGGAAGCCATCGAGCTTGCTCCTTCGGCTTGACAAGGCGCTCGTCCGGGCAAATGGTGGCCCCAACGTTGGTTCCTGTCCTACGACAGGCGAAGAGGGAATGCGATAGGGTTCAAGGACTTGAGCCCTTAAAGCAGCCGCCCCCGCGACCGTGACCGGAGAGATCCTCGAGATGCCACTGACCCCGAGGGGTCGGGAAGGCAGAGGATCGGAGGAGAAATCCTGCTCCGCAAGCCGGGAGACCTGCCAACGGATATGTTTGGACCGGCGGACGGGGTGTTCCGCGACGGGGAAACGGACCGGCGCGGTCCGTCCGCCTCATCGCACCTCCGCTAGAGAAAGAAGGGCGATGGCCGTCACGCTTCATGTCTGCATCACCTGCCGCGCCGGCGAGAGCGTCGGCGAAGGCGAAGCCACGCCGGGATCGCGCTTGCACAAGGCGATTGCCGAGATCGGCGCGCCGGAGGGCGTGACCATCGTGCCGGTCGAATGTCTTTCAGCTTGCAACAATGGCTGCTCGGTCGCGCTGAGTGCGCCGGGCCGCTGGGCTTACGTTTACGGCCGCATGTCGGAAGCCAACGCGAAAGACATTCTCGCCGGCGCCGCCGCCTATGCCGCCGCGCCTGACGGTCTCGTGCCGTGGCGCTCCCGTCCGGAAGTGTTCCGCAAGCAGTCGCTGGCGCGGATTCCACCTCTTTCGTCATTGCCGGAGGCCGCCGAGTGAACTCGCTTGCCAAGATTCCCGTCACCATCATCACCGGCTTCCTCGGCTCCGGCAAGACCACGCTGATCCGCCATCTCATGACCAACGCCAATGGCCGCAAGCTTGCGGTGCTGGTCAACGAGTTCGGCAGCGAGGGCGTCGATGGCGAGATTTTGAAATCCTGCGCCGACGCCAATTGTCCGGAAGAGAACATCGTCGAACTTGCCAACGGCTGCATCTGCTGCACGGTGGCTGACGATTTCATTCCGACCATGCAGATCTTGCTGGCGCGCGACGTACGTCCGGATCACATCCTGATCGAGACCTCGGGCCTCGCGCTGCCAAAGCCGTTGTTGAAAGCGTTCGACTGGCCGGAAATCCGTTCTCGCATCACCGTCGATGGCGTGATCGCGCTCGCCGACGCCGAAGCGGTTGCGGCCGGGCGCTTTGCGCCAAATCCTGACGCGGTCGCAGCGCAGCGCGCGGCGGACGAAAGCATCGATCATGAGACGCCGCTCTCGGAAGTGTTCGAGGACCAGATTTGCTGCGCCGATATCGTGCTGCTGACCAAGGCCGATCTCGCAGGCAACGCTGGGCTCGATGCGGCCAGGCTGGCAATTTCGGCCGAGACGCCGCGGCAGGTGCCGATGCTCGCGGTGACCGACGGCGCGATCGATCCGCAGCTGATCCTCGGGCTGAACGCGGCGGCCGAAGACGATCTCGCCGCGCGGCCCTCGCATCACGATGGCGAGGAAGATCACGAGCATGACGATTTCGCGTCCGTCGTGATCGATCTGCCTGAAGTCGGCGATATCGATGAATTGGTCGCCTCCATCGCGCGGCTGGCGCGCGAGCAGAATGTGCTGCGCGCTAAGGGCTATCTCGCCGTGAAGGGCAAGCCGATGCGGCTCCTGGTTCAGTCGGTCGGCGAACGGGTGCGGCATCAGTTCGACAAACCCTGGGGTGCGTCGCCGCGGCGTTCGAAACTCGTCGTGATCGGCGAGCATGGCGACATCGACGAGGCTGCCATCAAAGCAGGATTGGGCATTTAGGAGGTCAGATGCACGTCGTCTTCCGCGAGAGCCATGGCCTGGAGGAGACCGCGACAGCCGTCGATCTCGGTCAGGATCCGGCCGAGCTCGTCGTGCTCTCGTTTTCCGACAGCGATCTCGCGGCTTTTGCAGCGGCTTGGAAGCGCGGCCGCAAGAGCCTGCCGTCCCTGCGGCTCGCCAATCTGATCGCGCTGCGCCACCCGCTCTCGGTCGACACTTACATCGAGCGCACGCTCGCCGGCGCAAAGGGGATTCTGGTCCGCCTGATCGGCGGCGAGTCCTATTGGCAATATGGCGTCACCGCGCTGCACCAGATCGCGAAGGAACGCGGCATCGCTCTTGCGGTTCTTCCCGCCGACGGACGCGACGATGCAAGGCTCGACGCGCTCTCGACCGTGCCGGTCTCGACGCTTCGACGATTGAAGGCGCTGTGCGATGCCGGCGGCGCGGTCGCGGCGCAGGTCGCGATCGCGCAACTCGCATTGGCGTCGGGCCTGTATGCGGGTCCGGTGTTCGGCGAGACTGAAATCCCCGACATGGGTTTCTATGATCCGGCGAAGGGAGCGATTGCCTCGCTGCCGCCGCCGAGCGGCGCTCCGCATGCGCTTGTAACGTTCTATCGTTCCTATCTGACATCGGCCGACACCGGTCCAGTCGATGCCTTGATCGCGGCTTTAAGAGCGAAAGGCTTCGATGCCCACGGCGCGTTCGCAACGTCGTTGAAGGCGCCCGGCGTCGCAGATTGGTTGAAGGCGCACGTCGCCGAGCGACCGCCGGCCGCGATCGTCAATGCCACGGCCTTCTCGGCGATCGGCGACGATGGCACGACGCCGTTTGATGCGGCTTCCTGTCCGGTGTTCCAGGTCGCGCTGTCGACGGCGCGGCGTGAGGACTGGGCCTCATCGCTGCGCGGCTTGTCGCCGGCCGATCTCGCCATGCATGTGGTGCTGCCGGAAGTCGATGGGCGGCTGCACGCCGGGGTCGTCAGCTTCAAGTCGGCGGGCGAGCGCGACGGCGATCTGCAATTTGCACATGTCGCGCATCAGCCCGATCGCGAACGCGTCGAGACTGCGGTGGCGCGCGTATCCGCCTGGTATCGGCTTGCGACGACACCCGCGCACGACAAGCGATTCGCCATCGTGCTCTCGAGCTATCCCGGCCGGCCGCATCAGATCGCGCATGCGGTGGGACTGGATGCGCTGGCGTCGGCAGAAGCGTTGCTTGGATGATCTCGACGAAGCGGGTTTCGACGTTGAACCTGCAGAATGCGCTCGCGCAACAGCTCAGCAAGGCGACGCTGACCTGGAGCGTCGACGACTACCGCGCAGCGCTGAAACAGCTTCCGCAAATCCTTCAAGACAATCTGGATAGCGCGTGGGGTCTGCCCGAGAACGATCCTCAGGTTCGCGGCGGCGAATTCCATTTCGTCGCAATCCTCAGCGGCAAGGCCATCATCGCCGTGCAGCCCGAGCGCGGCGAAGTCGCCAGCCGCCTGATGCCGACTACCACGATCTCTCCCGCGTGCCGCGTCACGCCTATGTCGCTTTCTATCTCTGGCTTCGCCAGCAAGGCGTCCATGCCATGATCCACATGGGCGCGCATGGCACGCTGGAATGGCTGCCCGGCAAGTCAGTGGCGCTGTCGGAAGCCTGTTGGCCCGAGGCACTGATCGGCGATTTGCCTGTCATCTATCCGTTCATCGTCAACGATCCCGGCGAAGCGGCGCAGGCCAAACGCCGCATCGGCGCCGTCACGATCGGCCATCTGTCGCCGCCGCTCTTGCCGAGCGCGTTGCCGCAAAATCTCGTCAGGCTCGAGCAACTGCTCGATGAATATTCCACCGCCGACGGCCTCGATCCGCCACGCCGTCAGCGTCTTGTTGCTGCAATCCGCGACGAGGCCCGCGCGGCCGGCGTCGAAGACGATCTCGGGCTTGCCGCAACAGCTGCGCCGGCCGAAGCCATCCCGCGCATCGACCGCTTCGTCTGCGACCTGAAGGAAAGCCAGTTCGGCGACGGCCTGCATGTATTCGGACGCGGCGCCTGTGGCGACGGAGAGCGAAACGCGCTACTCGATGCGCTCGTGGGGAGGCGTATCGCGCCGGGTCCGGCCGGCTCGCCCTGGCGCGGACGCAGCGACGTGCTGCCGACCGGGCGCAATCTGTTCGCGGTCGACCCGCGCGGCGTGCCGACGCGATCAGCGCATGCGCAGGGCATCAGGCTCGCCGAGGAACTGCTGCGCCGGCATCTGCAGGATCACGGCGACTGGCCGAAGGGCCTCGTCGTCGATCTCTGGGGCTCGGCGACCATGCGCACCGCGGGCGAGGAATTTGCCATGGCGCTGCAACTCACGGGCGTCGCGCCGCGCTGGGATGGCGCCTCCGGTCGCGTCACCGGTTTCGAGATCATTCCGCTGGCGATGTTGGGACGTCCGCGCATCGACGTGACCTTGCGTGTCTCCGGTCTGTTCCGCGATGTCTTCTCGGGCCTCGCGCAGCTGTTCGAGGCGGCCTCCGATGCGCTGGCGCAGCGCGATTACGAGGGTGCGGAGAATCCTTATCTCGCGCGCGCGGCGCGCGTCTATGGCCCACAGCCCGGCCAGTACGGCGCCGGCATGGCGCAACATGCCGGTGTCTTTACCCAAGAGGCACGTCACAAGGCGGGCCAGGCATGGCTCGCGTCGTCGGCATGGGCATTCGCTTCCGACGGCGAGATGAAGCCGGATCGCGCCGGCATCGAGGCGCGATCTGGGTGCAGCGGACACCTTCGTGCATGTCCAGGATTTGCCGGAGACTGATCTCTTGCTCGCCGCCGACTACGCCGCACACGAGGCGGGCGTCGCCGCGGCGGCAGCGAGTCTCGGTGCACCGATCAAATCGCTCTATCACCTCGACGCGACGCGCCCAGACGCGCCACGCGCACGAACGCTACCTGAGGAGATTTCGCGTGTGGTGCGCGCGCGCGCCACCAATCCCGAGTGGATATCAGGCATGATGCGTCACGGTTTCCGCGGCGCCGCCGAGATCGCGGCGACGCTGGAGCATATGGCATCGTTCGCGCATCTTGCCGACGCCGTGCCGTCGCATCTGTTCGATCTCTATTATGATGCCACGCTCGGCAACGACGACATTCGTGCTTTCCTGGGCGACGAGAATCCGGCGGCGCTGGCGGCGATCGAAGATTGCTTCCGGCGTCTCGATGAAGCTTCGCTCTGGGTCACCCGGCGCAATTCGATCCTGGCCTCGTTGCGGGAGGCGTCATGACGGCCTTCGCGATCAAGGGCTGGTGCCCGTCCGCGTTGCGCCCGATGCTCTCCGGCGACGGCCTTGTGGTGCGGCTGCGTCCGCGCGGCGGGAGGCTGTCGGCGAAGCAGGCGGCCGGCATCGCCGAACTGGCGCGGCGCTGTGGCAATGGGCTGATCGATCTGACGGGCCGGGCCAACCTTCAAATTCGCGGCGTGTCGGAGAAGAGCCACCCGCTGCTGATCGTGGGGCTCGATCGGCTCGGTCTGGTCGATGCGGAGTTGCAGTCGGAAACACAGCGCAACATTCTGGTGAACCCGTTCTGGTGCGGCGATGATGACACGCCGTTGCTGGCGGCGGAGCTTGAACATGCGCTGGCGAAGGGTTCGCTTGGCTTGCCGGAAAAGTTCGGTTTCGCCATCGATTGCGGCGAAGGACGCGTGCTGACGCAGGCACAGGCCGATATCCGCATCGAACGCGGCACCGATGGCAGCCTGATCCTGCGCGCCGACGGCATCTCCCGCGGCCGGAGCATGGCGCGAGACGCGATTATCCATGGTGCGATTACGCTTGCCGAGTGGTTTGCGGCGTCCGGTGGCGCGCAGGACGGGCGAGGGCGGATGGCGCCACATGTTGCGAGCGGCGCCAAACTTCCCGGTCATCTCGCCGGTGAAATGCAGCCCGTTTCCACCCTAACAGTCCCGAAGCCCGGACTCGTTGCCGCTGGCGCGCTCGTCGCCGTTGCGTTCGGCCAGATCTGGAGCGAGACACTCGCCTGGCTCGCTAGCCTCGGGCCGGGGTTGCGCCTCGCGCCGTGGCGGATGCTGTTGGTCGAAGGTTTGCGCGACATGCCCACTGCGAAAGGCCTTGTCATTCGCGCGGACGATCCGCTGCTCCGGGTCGTCGCCTGCACCGGGGCGCCCAAATGCCCGCAAGCATTCGTGGAAACGCGCGAGTTCGCGACCACGCTGGCGCCACATCTCCCGCCTGATGTCCGATTGCACGTGTCCGGCTGCGCCAAAGGATGCGCGCATCCGGCTGCGGCTTCGATTACGCTGGTCGGCACTCCAGATGGATTTGACCTTGTCCGCCTAGGCAACGCGCGCCAGGCGCCGATCATGCGAGGGATCGCTCCCGCCGAGATTCTCGCCGAGCCTGGAACCTGGATCGGGGGCCGCCGCTGATGCCCTACGCCTTCGAAACCAATGGCGCGGCGATTTACCTGCAGTCCTTTGCGACCATCCGGCGCGAGGCCGACCTTGCGCTCTTCACTGATGATGAGGAGCCGGTGGTGGTGCGCATGATCCATGCGGCCGGCCTGGTCGGCCTCGAAGCCCATATCCGTTTTACGCCTGGTATGGCGATCGCTGCGCGCGCCGCCTTGCAGAAGGGCGCGCCGATCCTGTGTGACGCCCGCATGGTCTCCGAAGGCATCACCCGGTCGCGGTTGCCGGCGGACAATCCGGTGATTTGCACGCTCGACGACCCGAGGGTGCCTCAGGTCGCACAGTCGATGCAGACGACGCGCTCGGCGGCGGCGCTCGAATTCTGGCGCCCGCATCTCGGCGGCGCGATCGTTGCCATCGGTAACGCGCCGACCGCCTTGTTCCATCTGCTCAACATGCTCGAACACAGCGATTGCCCGCGGCCGGCTGTTATCGTCGGCTGCCCCGTCGGATTTGTCGGCGCCGCCGAATCCAAGGCGGCTTTGATGGCGGCGCCGCCGGTGCCGGCGCTGACGGTGGAAGGCCGCCTCGGCGGCTCCGCGATCACCGTCGCGGCCGTCAACGCACTTGCAAGCAGGAGCGAATGATGGGGCGGATCATCTGCTGTGGGCTGGGGCCCGGCGATCCCGATCTGATGAGCGTCCGCGCCGACCGCGAGGTGCGCGCGGCCAAACATGTCGCGTATTTCCGCAAGAAGGGTCGGCCCGGTCAGGCGCGCACCATAGTCGAGGGCATGCTCGCGTCCGGCGTTCGCGAATATCCGATGGAATATCCTGTCACGACCGAGCTTGATGTCGCCAGCGACGCGTATGCGCGGCTTCTCTCGTCCTTTTACGATGACTGGGCCGAGCGCCTGGCGACGCTCTCGGTTGAGACCGACGTGGTCGTGCTGTGCGAAGGCGATCCGTTCTTCTACGGCTCGTTCATGCATCTCTATACGCGGCTAAAGGGCCGCGCAGAGATCGAGGTGATCGCCGGCATTCCCGGGATGGCCGGCTGCTGGAACGTGGCGGGACTTCCGATTGCGCTCGGCGATGACGTCATGACGGTGCTGACCGGGACGTTGCCCGAAGCCGAGCTGGCGCAGCGTGTGCACAATACCGACGCGCTGGTCATCATGAAGACCGGCCGCAATCTCGCAAAGATTCGTCGCGTGCTGGAGGCTGCCGGGCGGCTCGACGAGGCCTGGCTGATCGAGCGCGGCACCATGCCTGACGAGAAGGTGGCGCGTCTGGCGGATGTCGACGCGACGGACTGTCCGTATTTCGCGATCGTGCTGGTGCATGGCCGTCTCGGCCGTCGCCGTGAGGCGGCAGAATGAAGGGTCTGCTGACCATCGCGGGCCTCGGCCCGGGCGACGCGGCGCTGGTGACGCCGGAGGTCTCGGCTGCGCTGGCGGAGGCCACCGACGTGCTCGGTTACGCGCCCTATGTGGCGCGGGTGCCGGTGCGCGACGGCTTGCGGCTGCATCCATCCGACAATCGCATGGAACTGCAACGTGCCGGCGAAGCACTCAAGCTCGCAGCGGAGGGCCGCAGCGTCGTGATCGTCTCGTCGGGCGACCCCGGCGTGTTCGCGATGGCGGCGGCCGTGTTCGAGGCGCTGGAAGCCAAGCCGGAATTGCAATATCTTTCGATACGCGTGTTGCCGGGTGTCACCGCGATGCTGGCGGCAGCGGCGCGGGCCGGCGCGCCGTTGGGGCATGATTTTTGCGCCATCAATCTCTCCGACAATCTGAAGCCCTGGCCCGTGATCGAGAAGCGGCTGCGGCTCGCGGCCGAGGCCGATTTCGCGATTGCAATCTACAATCCGCGCTCGGCGAGCCGGCCGGAAGGTTTTGCCAGCGCGCTCGACATTTTGCGTGACGCCGGCTGCGGCGACCGCACCATCATCTTTGCGCATGCGGTGACCACACCGAAGGAGCGGATCGAGACCATGTCGCTTGCCGAAGCCCGGCCCGAGATGGCCGACATGGCAACGCTCGTCATCGTCGGCAATTCGGCGACGCGCCGGGTCGGCCGCTGGGTCTATGCGCCGAGGCGGGCGTCATGACCGAGCCACGCCATCACCTCCTCGATGCTTTCGACTCGCGGCCGCTCGTGCAAAGCGGGGCGTGCGATCATGATTACGGGGATGCCGAGCTCGCTTGCGGCATCGATCTTGGCACGCGCGCCGCTGCCGCCGGAATTGCGCGCGACGAGAAGGTTGATCCGACGCGAAGCCATCAGCCCGCGGTCACCGTCAAGCGTGAACGGTCCGCGCGAGACGATCACGTCGGCGTTGGGCAACGGCAGCTGACCGTCGGGCGCGTCCACGAAGCGCAGCGTATAGGCGTGCTGCGGCTTCGCAGCGAATGGCGCGATGTGCTGCCGGCCGATGGCGAGGAAGACGCGCGATGCTGCGTCCGGCAAGGCGGCGACAGCGGCTTCGATGTCATCAACTTCGATCCAGTTGTCGTTGGGCATGCGCACCCACGGCGCGCGCTGAAGGGCGATCAGCGGCGTGTTCGTCGTTGCGCAGGCATCCACCGCGTGCCGGCTCATCTCGGCGGCAAAAGGATGCGTCGCATCGATGAGATGCGTGATCTTCTCTTGCCGGATGAAATTGGCCAGACCTGCCGCGCCGCCAAAACCGCCGGTGCGCGTCGGCAGCGCATGAGGCAACGGAATCTGCGTGCGGCCGGCATAGGAATAAACAGCGTCGATCCGCGCGTGCACGAGCGCCTGCGCAAGCGCGTTGGCATCGCCCGTTCCGCCCAGGAGAAGGGCGCGCATCGTGGCTGAAGCTCCTAAGAATCCTTGGTTGACCATCATCGGCATCGGCGAAGATGGCCTTGCCGGGCTGTCGGAGGCAAGCCGAAACGCGCTTGCCCGCGCCGAGACCGTGTTCGGCGGTGAGCGGCATCTGAAACTTGCGCACGTCGACGGCCGCGGCCAGCCATGGCCGGTGCCGTTCGATTCCGCTTGCGTGCTGTCACGGCGGGGACGGCCGACCGCCGTGCTCGCCTCGGGCGATCCGTTCTGGCATGGCGCCGGCGGCAGCCTCGCCGCGCACCTTGCGCCGGACGAATGGATCGCGCATCCGTCGCCCTCGACATTCTCGCTGGCCGCTGCGCGGCTGGGCTGGCCGCTGGAGAGCACGATCTGCATCGCCCTTCATGCCGCGCCGTTCGAACGGCTGGTGCCGGTGCTGGCGCAAGGGGCGCGTATCGTTTGTTTGGTGCGTGATGCCAAGGCAGCGGGTGATCTCGCGAATTGGCTCACTGCGCGAGGGTTCGGCGCCTCGCGGCTGTGGACCTTGTCGGCGTTGGGCGGACCGCGCGAATCTGTAGCGGAGAGCAGGGCGGAGGGTTACGGGGCAGGTGCCCCCGGCAGTCCGCTGGCGCTCGCGATCGAAGCCGACGGCGCCGCAGGCCTGCCGCGTGCGTCCGGACTGCCGGACGATCTCTTCCAGCACGATGGCCAGATCACCAAGCGTCCGATTCGCGCGCTGGCGCTGTCGGCGTTGGCACCACGGCCGGGCCAGCATCTCTGGGATATCGGGGCCGGTTCTGGCTCGATCTCGGTCGAATGGGCGCTTGCTGGCGGCAACGTGACCGCGCTCGAGCCGCGCGAGGATCGCGTCGCGAATATTCGCGCCAATGCGGACGCTTTCGGTCTGAGGCACCGAATTACGATCGTCGCGGGGAGCGCGTCTGCGGTGCTTGCATCGCTCGACAAGCCCGACGCGGTTTTCATCGGCGGCGGACTGGACGCTGCGATGTTCGATGCCGTCTGGAAGTTTATGCCCGACGGCACGCGCATCGTCGCGCACAGCGTGACGCTCGAAACCGAAGCGCTGTTGTCGGAGTTGCAGCAGCGTCATGGCGGCGATCTCATGCGCATCGACATTTCCCATGCCGCAGCGCTTGGGCGCTATCGATCATGGGAGGCATCGCGGCCGGTCGTGCAGTGGAGCGTGGTGAAATGACCGTGCATTTCATCGGCGCTGGCCCAGGCGCGCCCGATCTTCTCACATTGAGGGGACGCGACCTCATCGCATCGTGCCCGGTCTGCTTCTATGCCGGTTCGCTGGTGCCACCGGAAATCCTTGCGCATTGCCCGCCGCGCGCACGCATCGTCAACACCGCGCCGCTGTCGCTGGACGAGATCATCGACGACATCGCGAAGGCGCATGCCGCGGGCCATGATGTGGCGCGGCTGCATTCCGGCGATCTCTCGGTGTGGTCGGCGATGGGTGAGCAGCTGCGCCGCCTGCGCGAGCTCGGCATTCCCTTCACGGTGACGCCGGGCGTGCCGTCTTTTGCCGCTGCTGCCGCTGCGCTCGAAGCGGAGCTGACATTGCCAGGACTCGCGCAATCGGTGGTGCTGACCCGCACCTCTGGCCGCGCCAGCGCCATGCCGGAAGGCGAGACACTCGCCGCCTTCGCAGCAACCGGCGCGGTGCTTGCGATCCATCTTTCGGTCCACGTGCTCGACAAGGTCATTGCCGAACTGACGCCGCATTATAGTTCCGACTGTCCCGTCGCCGTCGTTTGGCGCGCGAGTTGGCCTGACGAGCGAATCGTGCGCGCAACGCTCGGTACGCTGCAATCCTCGCTCGGCGCGGAGCTCGAGCGTACCGCGATCATCCTGGTCGGGCGAACGCTCGAAGCACGCGATTTCGAGGAGAGCCGCCTCTATGCCGCCGATTACGATCGCCGCTATCGACCGGTCGGCGCCAGCCCTCGATTTCCGGAGGCCTCTTAGTGGCGCGCTGCCTCGTCATCTCCGCGCCCGCCTCCGGCGCCGGCAAGACCACGCTGACGCTTGCGCTGGCGCGCGCGTTTCGCGACTGCGGGCTCGCCGTGCAGTGCTTCAAGAGCGGGCCGGACTACATCGATCCCGCCTTTCATGCGGCGGCAACCGGGCGCGCTTCGGTCAATATCGACAGCTGGGCGATGACCCGCGACACCATCGAGCGGCTGACCGCGCGCGCAGGCGATGCCGATCTCGTGTTGATCGAGGGTTCGATGGGGCTGTTTGACGGCGTGGCGACACCTGGTCGGTGCGGCACCGGCGCCAGTGCCGATCTCGCCGAAATGATGGGCTGGCCGGTGTTGCTGGTGCTCGATCCCTCCGGCCAGGCGCAAACCGCCGCGGCCGTGGCGGCAGGCTTGCGCGACTTCCGCAAAGGCGTGCGCGTCGCGGGTGTCGTGCTCAATCGCGTCGCAAGCCCGCGCCACGAAGACCTGGTGCGCCGTGCGATGGACGCCGCCGGCATCGCCGTGCTCGGTGCGCTGCCGCGGCATGCGCCGATCGCGCTGCCCGAGCGCCATCTCGGCTTGGTGCAGGCCGAGGAGCTGGCGCGGCTCGATGAGTTGATCGCCGAAGCCGCGCGCCTCGTTGCCGAGCGGGTCGATCTCGATGCCGTGCTGCGGCTCGCCGAATGCGCCTGGAATGCGCCGCTGACAAGTGCAGCGCCACGCGTCACGCCGCCCGGCCAACGAATTGCGCTGGCGCGCGACGCCGCCTTCTCCTTTGTCTATCCGCATGTGCTCGAAGGCTGGCGCGCGGCCGGCGCCGAAATCATTCCGTTCTCGCCGCTCGCCGACGAAGGCCCGGACATGAGCTGCAATGTCTGCTGGCTGCCGGGCGGTTATCCCGAACTGCACGCGGGCCGCATTGCTGCGAACAGCGGGTTCCGTGACAAGTTGCGAGCCTTTGCGCAGACGGAGCCCGTGCACGGCGAGTGCGGTGGCTACATGGTGCTCGGTGATGGGCTGACCGACGCAAAGGGCACGCGTCACGAGATGACGGGATTGCTTGGCCTCGAAACCAGCTTCGCCAAACGCCGCATGCATCTCGGCTATCGCCGCGCCGAGTTGGCGGCCGACATGCCCGGGCACGCACCCGGCGCGCAGCTGCGCGGCCATGAGTTCCATTATGCGACCATCGTCGCGCAGCCCGATCCGCCGCTCGCTTCGGTGCGCGACGCCAACGGCGCCGAGGTCGCCGAAACCGGTTCGCGCCGTGGCCGTGTTACCGGCACCTTCTTCCATTTGATCGCGGAGGAAGCGTGATCGGCTTCGTTTCCTTTGTCTCGTCGGGACCCGGCGATCCGGAATTGCTGACGCTGAAGGCTGCCGCACGCCTGCGCGCCGCCGACGTCGTGCTCTACGATGACCTCGCGGCGGGCGCGATCCTCGACCATGCGCGCAAGGGCGCGACTCTCGTCTCCGTCGGCAAGCGCGCCGGCCGCCCCTCGGCGCGGCAGGAGCATGTCAGCCGCTTGCTGGTCGATTATGCCGCGACGGGCGCCAACGTGGTCCGGCTGAAGTCGGGCGATGCCGGCGTGTTCGGCCGGCTCGAGGAGGAGATCGAAGCGCTCCGCGCGGCCGACGTCGGCTACGAAATCGTTCCCGGGGTCACCGCCGCCAACGCGGCGGCCGCGACGGCAGGGCTGCCACTGACGCGCAGGCACACCGCGCGCCGCGTCCAGTTCATCACCGGCGCCGACGTGAAGGGTGAGTTGCCTGACGACCTGAACTGGGCCGCGCTGGCCGATCCGCTGGCGCTGACCGCGATTTATATGGGCAGACGTACCTTTCCGGCCTTAGCCGCGAAACTGCTCGCGCAGGGGATGTCGCCGGAGACGCCCGCGATGCTCGCCGAATCGATCGGTCATGCGGAACAGCGGCTTGTTCGCACGACCATCGCGAAACTCGCCGAGCAACTCACACAGAAAACTGTCACATCGACCGCCGTGATTCTTTACGGAGCGCTGGCGGCGGACCAGCCATAGCGATATAACCTAGACATCGAGAGGAAATGAGCCATGCACATCGAACCCGGAATCGTTGACGGCACCAAGATCGTCCTCAGCTATGCGACGGCCGCGGCCGCCGGCGGCTATGCCACCAAGCTCGCAGCCGACACGATCCGCGAGCAGGGCGCGGTCTCGTTTGCGATCCGCGCGGCGGCGACCACGGCGCTGGTGTTCTGCTTCTTCGAGATGCTGCCGCATTTTTCGGTCGGCGTCTCCGAAGTGCATTTCGTCTTCGGTTCGACCCTGTTCCTGATTTTCGGCGCGGCGCCGGCCGCGTTTGGGCTGGCGCTCGGCCTCTTGCTGCAAGGCATGTTCTTTGTCCCGACCGACCTGCCGCAATATGGCATGAACGTCACCACGCTGCTGGTGCCGCTGTTTGCCATCGGCGCGCTGGCCGATCGCGTGATCGCGCGCGACACCGCCTATGTCGAGCTGAAGTACCGTCAGGCGCTGTCGCTTTCTACGGCCTATCAGGCCGGCATCGTGACCTGGGTCGCATTCTGGGCGATCTATGGGCGTGGCCTCGGCGCGGAGAATCTGTCGTCGATCGCAACCTTCGCAGGCTCCTACGCGATGGTGATCGTGGTCGAGCCGCTGGTTGATCTCGGCGTGCTGGCGCTCGCGAAATCGATGCGCGGCGTATTCAGCGGCGGCTTCGTAACGTCGCGCCTGCATCACGCGGCCTGATCGCAAAGGGACGGCGGCAAGCCGTTCCTCAAGACCATGCTCACGCTCTCCCTGATCGGCATCGGCTGCGGCGATCCCGAGCAGCTCACGCTCGCGGCGGTGCGCGCCATCAACGCTGCGGATCTGGTGCTCATTCCGCGCAAAGGCGAGGACAAGACAGATCTCGCCGAGTTGCGGCGCGAGATCTGCGCGAAAGTGTTGACGAACAAAGCAACGCGTGTCGTCGAGTTCGATCTTCCCGCGCGCGATGCGGAGCGCGACGACTATCGCGCAGGCGTCGACGATTGGCACGATGCGGTCGCACAGTCGTGGGCGCGGGAGATTGCCGGCCATCTTGGAACCGATGGGCGTGTCGCGCTGCTCATTTGGGGCGACCCGTCGCTTTATGACTCCAGCCTGCGGATATCGCGACGGCTTGAGCCCGCGCCGGCGATCGAGGTGATCCCCGGCGTTACCGCGATCCAGGCGCTCTGCGCGGCGCATAAGATTCCGCTCAACGAGATCGGCAAACCCTTTCTGGTCACGACGGGCCGGCAGCTGCGCGACAAAGGCTGGCCGGCGGGCGTGGAAACAATTGTGGTGATGCTCGATGGCGGCACCGCCTTCCAGGCGCTCGATGCGAAGGGACTGCATATATGGTGGGGCGCGTATCTTGGTATGCCGCATCAGATCGTCCTGTCCGGGCCGCTCGCCGCGATGGGTACGAAGATTTCGGAAGCGCGGGCCGCGGCGCGCGCACGGCATGGTTGGATCATGGATAGTTACATCATCAGGCGTGGATCAGCGTGAGCGAGACTCGCATGCTTCCGGATTGGGTCTATCAGCAATGCGCTGCCATCTCGGCCGTGCATCGTGAGGCGGCGCGCGTCCGCCAGGACCAACTCACCAAGCCGACCGGCGCGCTGGGCCGACTTGAAGCGCTCGCGATCGAGCTCGCGGGTTTGCAGCACACCGATCGCCCGCGCGCCGATCGCGTGCCGATCATCGTGTTCGCGGGCGACCACGGCATTGCCGCGCAAGGCGTCTCCGCCTATCCACGGGAAGTTACGATCGCGATGATGGCGAATTTCGCCGCCGGAGGCGCCGCGATCTCGGTGCTCGCGCGCGAACTCGGTGTGGGGCTCGAAGTGGTCGACGCCGGCACACTCGCGGAAGCGCCGATGCCGGGTGTTGTCACCGACAAGCCGCGCCGCGGCAGCCGCGACTTCAGCAAGGAGGCCGCGCTCAGCGCCGCCGATCTTGCATTCTCCCTTGAGTGCGGCCAACGGGCGGTTACGCGTGCCGCCGCCACAGCGCCGGACCTCGTCATCCTCGGCGAGATGGGAATCGGCAACACCACCTCCGCCGCCGCAATCGCAGCGGCCTTGTTGAAGAGCGGCGCCGAGAGTTTGACCGGGCTCGGAACCGGCCTCGACAGCGCAGGCCGCGCGCGGAAAGCTGATATCATCGACGCCGCGCTGGCGCGCCACGGCCTCGCCGATGCATCGCCCGAGCAGATGCTTTGCGCCGTTGGCGGCCTCGAGATTGCGGCCATCAGCGGCGCGATCATAGCGGCCGCCCAGCGGCGCATCCCGGTGCTGATTGATGGCTTCATTGCCTCGGTCGCGGCGCTGGCGGCGTCCCGACTCAATCCGTCCTGCCGTCCGTATCTGATTTTCTCGCATCGTTCGGCGGAGCAGGGGCATCGGCGGGTGCTGGACGCGCTCGAAGCGCGGCCGCTGCTCGACCTCGATCTGCGGCTCGGCGAGGGATCGGGCGCGGCGCTGGCATTGCCGATCCTGCGGCTTGCCTGCGCGCTGCATAATGGCATGGCGACCTTTGCGGAGGCTGCTGTCCCTGATCGCTCCGGCTGAGGTATTTGAGGGCATCTCTGCGCTCATTAACCCCGGCTCCCCTGCATTTGACGCCGCGCTTGACCCGCAGAGCTTTGCGCCATTATCTGCCTCTCGAGGGCCATGAGAGCGGGCGGATGACCAAGGGTGAGCGCGAGAAACGGCAGGCCATCATCGACGCATGCCGCCGGATGAACGCGCTCGGCATCAACCAGGGCACCTCGGGCAATATCAGCGTCCGCCACGGCGACGGGCTTCTGATCACGCCGACCAGCACGCCCTATGAAGCCATGACCCCCGAGCAGATCGTGTTCATGGGCATGGACGGTTCCCACCCGCACAACCAGCGGCCGTCGAGCGAGTGGCGCTTCCACCTCGATATCCTGCGCTCGCGCAAGGACGCGGACGCCGTGGTGCACGCGCATCCGCCCTATTGCACCATGCTCGCGATCATGGGGCGCTCGATTCCGCCGGTCCATTACATGATCGCGGCGGCCGGCGGCGACAGCATCCGTTGCGCGCCCTATGCGACCTACGGCACGGTTGAGTTGTCGGACCATGCGGTGACGGCGCTGGAGGGCCGCACGGCCTGCCTGCTTGCCCATCACGGGATGATCGCGATCGGGCCGTCGCTCGCCAAGGCGATGTGGCTCGCGGTCGAGGTCGAAACGCTGGCGCGCCAGTATCACGGCTGCCTGCAGATCGGCGAGCCGCCGGTGCTGTCGAGCGAGGAGATCGAACGCGTCCGCGTCAAGATGGCCGGCTACGGCCATGCCGATGCGTGACAGGAGCAGGTAGGTACGGTGGCGGAGCTCACGAATACCATCGTCAGACGGCGCAGTTCGAACCGGCTGCTGACGGCTCTGCGCGCGCTCCTGCGCAGCAATGAGTTCTATCTCATTCCGCTCGCGCTGGTGATCGGTGTCATCGCTGGCGCGGTCGTCACGCTGATGAGCGAGATTGCCCAGATCACGCATGTCCTGATCTACGGTATCCGCATCGACGTGCGCCTCAGCGCCAACGACACCGTCAACCCAGTCATTGCGCTTATCGCGCCGGCGCTCGGCGGGTTGACGCTCGGCATCATGGAGTGGTCGCGGCGACGATGGAAAATTTCCAGCGCGGTCGACCCGATCGAGGCAAATGCGCTGCGCGGCGGCCGGCTGTCGCTGCGTGACAGCATGGTGGTGAGCGGGCAGACCATGATCTCCAACGGCTGCGGCGCGTCGGTCGGTCTCGAAGCGGGCTACACCCAGATCGGATCGGGCGCGGCTTCGCTGCTCGGCCAGTTCCTCAATCTGCGGCGCACCGATCTGCGGCTGATCGTCGGATGCGGCGCGGCGGCGGCAATCGCGGCGGCCTTCGGCGCGCCGATCACCGGCGCGTTCTATGCCTGTGAGCTGATCGTCGGCGTCTATGCGGTCGCGAGCGCCGCGCCGATTCTCGCCGCCTCGCTCGCAGGCGCGTTGACCGCGCAATATCTCGGCGGCGCGCCATACTCGCTGGAGGTTCCCAAGGTCGGCAGCGTCGGCCTCGAGCAATATCTGTTGCTGATCGGGCTGGCGTTGATCGTGAGCGTGATCGGCATCCTCGTCATGCGCAGCTCCTCGCTGTTCGAGCGCGTGTTCGCGCAAAAATGGCTGCCGGTGTGGATCAGGCCCGTGATCGGCGGCGTCATCGTCGGCGGCCTCGCAATCGTCACGCCGCAGGTTCTCGCTGCGGGTCACGGCGCCATGGTGCTCGACCTGCATCGCGACATGGCGATCGGCTTCATCGCTACCGTGATCGCGCTGAAGCTGGTCGCTTGCCTTGTCTCGCTGGCGTCCGGTTTCCGCGGCGGGTTGTTCTTCGCTTCGCTGTTCGTGGGCAGCCTGCTCGGCAAGTTCTTCGCGGCTGTCGTCGCGTGGGTGGGGTACAGCAGCATCACGCTCGATCCCATGGTCAGCATGCTGACGGGGATGGCGACGCTCGGCGTTGCGATCGTCGGCGGGCCGCTGACGATGTCGTTCCTGGTGCTGGAAATGACCCGCAGCGTCGACGTCACCGCGGTGGTGCTGGCCGGTTGCATCGTCACCAGCATCTTCGTGCGCTTCATGTTCGGCCATTCTTTCTCGACCTGGCGCCTGCATCTTCGCGGTGAAACCATCCGCAGCGCCAACGACGTGGGCTGGCTGCGCAACCTCACCGTCGAGCGGATGATGCGCCCCGACGTCGGCAAGGTGCCGACCACCACCACGATTGCGGCCTGCCGGCACGAATTCGTGCTCGGCTCGCGCCAGGCGATCGTCGTGGTCAACAATACCGACGACTATTGCGGTCTGGTGATGATGCCGGAATTGTTCTCCGGCGAGCTCGACGGCATCGCCGACGAAATCCAGGTGGTGGAGCTGGCGAAATTCATGGACGTCACGCTGTTGCCGGAAATGAACGTCAAGACCGCCATGAAGATTTTCGACGATGCCGAGGCCGAGGTGCTCGCCGTGCTGGAATCGGCGGAGAGCCGCAAGGTGATCGGCTTCCTCAGCGAGTCCTTTGCTCGGCGGCGTTATGTCGAGGAGATCGACCAGGCAACCAAGGGCGTGCTCGGCGCGTTGTCCTGATTCAAGCATAAGGAAGCTCGCATGCGAATGCGCGGCATCGCAGGGATGGCTTTGGCGCTGGTGCTGCTCGGCGGCGTTGCCATCGCGCAGACGCGCGAGGGCAGGGATGCCTACGGGAGCTGGCAGGCCGACAAGCCCGGCACCGTCCGCCTGATCCGGCCGCAGGATTTGCCGCCGCCGGGTCCGGCCTCGGCAAGGGTCTCGCGTGTCGTGGCAAGGCCTGATGGCGCGGTGCCGCAGGTGCCGGCGGGATTCCAGATCGCGCTGTTCGCCGACGGCCTGAGCGATCCGCGCATCATTCGCACCGCGCCGAACGGCGACATTTTCGTCGCCGAGACCCGCGCCGGCCGCATCCGTGTTCTCCGCGCCGCCGATGGCGCGGCGCGACCCAACACGAACGAGGTCTTCGCGAGCGGGCTTCATTCCCCATTCGGCATCGCGTTCTTTCCGGCCGGCAACGATCCGCAATGGATCTACGTCGCCAACACCGACAGCGTCGTGCGCTTTCCCTACCGCTCCGGCGACTTGAGAGCGAGCGGACCCGCCGAGACCATCATCGCGAAACTTCCGGTCGGCGGACACTCGACCCGCGACATCGTTTTCACGCCCGACAATGCGCGGATGCTGGTGTCGGTGGGCTCCGCGAGCAATGTCGGCGACGGCATGGGCAAGCCGCCCGGCGGGTTGGAGGCCTGGGCAAGCCAGCAGCCGCTGGGCGCGGCCTGGGGTTACGAGGCGGATCGCGCGGCCGTGCTCTCGTTCGACCCCGACGGCAAGAACCAGCGCATCTTCGCCACGGGCATCCGCAATTGCGTCGGGCTCGCGATCCAGCCCGGCACCAACACGCCGTGGTGCTCGACCAACGAGCGCGACGGGCTCGGCGACGACCTTGTGCCCGACTATGTCACGCGCGTCAAAGAGGGCGCGTTCTATGGTTGGCCTTGGTATTACATCGGCAACCATGAAGACCCGCGCTACGGCAATGCCCGGCCCGACCTCAAGGACAAGATCACGGTGCCCGACGTGCTGTTGCAGGCGCATTCGGCCTCGCTCGGTCTCACCTTCTACCAGGGCAACAACTTTCCTGCGGAATACCGCGGCGATGCGTTCGCGGCCGAGCACGGCTCGTGGAACCGCTCGAGGCGCACCGGCTACAAGGTGATCCGTATCCGCCTGAAGGACGGCGTGCCATCAGGCGAATACGAAGATTTCGTCACCGGCTTCGTCGTCAACGACAGCGATGTCTGGGCCCGCCCGGTCGGCGTCGCCGTTGCCAAAGACGGCGCGCTTCTGATTTCGGAAGACGGCAACGGCACGATCTGGCGCGTCACTCACTAGGTATTTATTTCGGATCATGATGGCGGTACGATCGAGCCTGCTGCCGGTCCCGCAGAGGATGAAGCTTTGACCGACGTCTGGGCGCGAAAATCCGTCGTTGACCTGTTGGCAGAGGCAACCCACGCGGATTCCGGGAGCGAGGTGCGTCCCCTGAGGCGCGCGCTGTCCGCGACCAATCTCGTCGGGCTCGGCATCGGCGGCATCATCGGCGCCGGCATATTCGTGCTCACCGGCCACGCGGCGGCCGCCAATGCCGGCCCTGCGGTGACGCTGTCGTTCATGCTCGGCGCGGTCGCCTGCGCATTTGCCGGCCTTTGTTACGCCGAACTGTCCTCGAGCGTGCCGATCAGCGGCAGCGCCTATACTTATGCCTATGCGACCATGGGCGAGTTGATCGCCTGGATCATCGGCTGGGACCTGATCCTCGAATATGCCATCGGCGCGGGCACGGTTGCGATCGGTTGGTCCGCCTACGTCGTCAGCTTCGCCGGGGATTTCGGCATCGATATCCCCGCGAAGTTCGTGTCCGCACCGCTGTCCTTCGATGCCGAGAGCCACAGCTGGTCGACGACGGGTGCGATCCTGAACATTCCGGCGGTTGCGATCGTTGCCGCCATGACGATCCTGCTCGTGATAGGCATCAAGGAATCGTCGCGGCTGAACGACGTCATTGTCGCGATCAAGTTGACCGTCATCGTGCTGTTCGTGGTGTTCGCCGCACCCGCCTTTTCTTTCTCGAACTGGGTGACGGCCACCAATCCCGACGGACATTTCATTCCGCCCAATGCCGGCACCGGCGTCTACGGCTTCTCGGGGGTGGTGCGCGGCGCCGCGGTGGTGTTCTTTGCCTTCATCGGCTTCGACGCGGTCTCCACCGCCGCGCAGGAGGCCAAGCGGCCGGCGCGTGACATGCCGATCGGCATCATGGGATCGCTCATCGTCAGCACGGTCCTTTACGTCGCGGTGGGATTCGTGCTGACGGGCATCGTGCCCTACGACAAGCTCAACGTGCCCGACCCGATCGCCGTCGGCATCAACGCGGCCGGCATCGCCTGGCTGTCGCCGTTGATCAAGCTTGGCATCGTGCTCGGCCTGACGTCGGTTATCCTGGTGTCGCTGCTCGGGCAGCCCCGCATCTTCCGCGCCATGGCGCATGACGGGCTGCTGCCGCAGGCTGCGGCGAAAATCCATCCGCGTTTTCATACCCCGTATATAGCCACCATTGTTTCCGGCTTCGCCGCCGCCGTGCTCGCCGGCCTGCTGCCGATCGGCCTCGTCGGCGAACTCGTCAGCATCGGAACGCTGTTCGCCTTCGCGATCGTTTCCATCGGCACGCTGGTGCTGCGCATCATCAATCCGGACTTGAAACGGCCGTTCCGCGCACCCGCGATCTGGGTCGTCGCGCCGCTCGGCGCGATCACCTCGGTGTTCCTGATGTTCGGCCTTCCACTCGATACCTGGCTGCGGCTTGCGGTGTGGCTCGCCATCGGGCTTGTGATCTATTTCGCCTATGGACGAAAGCACAGCCGGCTAGCCCGGGCCTAGTTCGTGACCTGCACCTGCACGACGTCTCCGTAATTCGATGCATCTCCCGGTGCGATCACCAGATAGCGCCGTTCCGTCGCGTTGCGGCTTTGGACGATCCGTCTGAGAGGGCCGTTGGCCTCGACGATCGCCGCGCCCGCCGGATTGGTCGTGAAGACGGCGATGGGTTCAATGTCTCCGCTACCGTCCGCGCGTTCGGCCAGCGCCAGAACATATTGCCTTTTCGGTTCGAGGCCGGTGGCGGCCACCTGCATGATCTGAATCAGGCCTTGCTCGAACAGCGAGACCGTCGTGGGCGCTTGACCTCCCTTTCCGCCGACCTTGGTAAGCTCGAGATGACCCGCCTGGCCTGCAATCCCCAGGCCCTGCAGATTCTCGCGATTATCGGGATCAGGCGCGGCCTCCGGCACATAGGCGATTGCCTGCGGCGCTTGGCCGATCGGAATGTTGGCGATCACCTTGTTGGTCGCGGTGTCGATCGCCGCCAGCGCATCGGCATTTTCGAGCCCGACATAGATGCGCGTGCCGTCGCCGGACGGCCACACGCCATGTGGCAGATTGCCGACAGGGATCGTGGCGACTTGCGAGAAGTCATCGGTGCGAAACACCTTCACCTCATTGGTGCCGCCAATGGTGACGTAGGCGAACTGTCCATTGGGCGTGCGCGCGAAATTGACATGATTGGTGATCGGACCGGTATCCATGCTCTTGATCACGTTGAATGGCGGCTCGGCGTTGAACACCTCCGTCTTGCCGGTGTCCTTCAGGGTGAACCAGACCTGCTTTCCATCCGGCGTTGCCGCGATGTTGGGACAGAAAGGGCTGTCCTGCTTCACCATTGCAACGATCTTGTGGTCGGCAACCGTGACGACGTCGATCTCCGGATTGAACGAGGAACAGATGTAACCGTACTTGCCGTCCGGCGAGAATATCTGCATGCCCGGGCCGGCGGGCGTGACGATCCGCGTCTTTTCCTGGAAACTCTGGGCATCGATCACGGAAACATAGTTCTCGCCGCGCACGGTGACCCAGAGCTCACTGCCGTCGGGCGTATAGAACGCCTCATGCGGCGAACGGCCGACATAGGTCGTGTGCTTGACCGCATTCGTGGCGGTATCGATGAAGGTCACCGCGTTCGAACCGATCGAGACGATCGCCAGCGTGCGATGGTCCGGCGAATAGCCCATGCCGTGCGTCAGCACTTGGCCCTTGTAGAGCGGTGAGAAATTGCCGGGTTGGGGATCGCCGAGCCTGATCACGCCGAGCAATCTGTTATCGACGGGATCGGTGACCGATATGGTGTTGGAGAATTGCTCCGCTGCATAGACGCGGTCGTGATGGCTGACGGGAATGTCGGGTGCAGAGGCGGCACCCGGAATTTGTCCGGCCTGCGCGACGCCAGTCATCGCCATCGTTCCGGTAAGCAGGAAGCCTTTCGCAAACCAGTTCATCGTCGGCTCCTAGTTCTTTTTGCCGCCGGGCATGTCCATCTGCATGTCCGTGTGATCCGGCGCCGCGCTCGGCTGCGTCGGCGCCGGCATTGAGGCCGAGATCTTGTCGCCGATCGCAAGCTTCATTGCGTCGATCTCCTGCATCTGGTCGATGATGATTTCCTGAGCGATTCGCCGCAGTGTCTCGTTCCTGCCGTAACGCAGCTCGATCACGGCCATGTCGATCGCGCCCTGGTGATGGGGCGTCATCATTGCAACGAAGTCCCGGTCGACGTCGCCGGTTGGCTTCATCTCCATGGCGGTCATCATCTTGCTCATGGCGGCATCATTCTCCTTCAGGAAGGCGGCTTCGCCGGATGCCGGCAGCGTGTCGTGCGCGAAGGAGGCGGCGGCGACGCCGAGCATCACGCTCGCGGCAACAAGCATCGTGCCCAGATCTGATCTAAGGAAACGCGGCATTGGCTGCCTCCGCTGTTGGAAATGCCTTTGGTCGTTCGCGCAGCTTATCCTCGCCGCACGCTCGACCCGCCGTCGACCGGCAGGGTCACTCCCGTGATGAAGTTGGCCTCGTCGGAGGCGAGGAACAGCGCGGCGTTGGCGACGTCCCAGCCGGTGCCCATTTTCCTGCGCAGCGGCACCTGGCGGTCGCGCTCGGCCTCGACCTCGGCGCGGCTCTTGTGCCACTCGCGGGCGCGGGTATCGACCGCCATCGGCGTGTTCATCAGGCCCGGCAGGATCACATTGGCGCGGATGCCGTGTTCGGCGTTCTGGTAGGCGAGTTGCTCGGTGAAGGCGATCATCGCCGTCTTGGTCGCCTTGTAGGCGACATAGGGATAGGTCGTGATCGCGGCCATCGAGGAGATGTTGATGATGGCGCCGCTCTTTTGTTTCCTCATGATCGGGATCACATGCTTGGCGGCAAGGATGCAGCTCTTAAGGTTTATGGCGACGCAGCGATCGAAGGCTTCCTCGGTGATGTCAAGCAGCTCGGCGTCGCCGCCGGCGAGGCTGACGCCGACATTGTTGTGCAGCACGTCGATCCGGCCCCAGCGCTTCATGGCGTCGTCGACCATCGCCTTGATGTCGGCATCCTTGGTGACGTCTGCCTTGCAGGCGGCGGCGGTGCCTTGCTTTTCCTCGATCAGGTCGACCGTTTCCTGCGCCGACGCAAGATCGCGATCGACGCAGAGCACCTTGGCGCCCTCGCGCGCAAAAGTCAGCGCGGTCGCGCGGCCGTTACCGATGCCTTCGCCGGGGCTTTGGCCCGCGCCGACGACGATGGCGATCTTGTCTTTCAGGCGCATCTATTGAACTCCGGGAATGGGGTACTGTTGCAGAACTTCCTTGTAATAAGGCTCATTGTCGATCTTCATGGTGGCGAGCACGCGCACCACCGCGTTGTAGAAGGCGATGGTGAGCACGAGGTCGACCATCTCCTCGTTGTTGAGATGCTTCTTGATCTCGGCAAAGGTCGTCATCGACATTTCGAGACTCTTGGTCATCTCGCGCGCGCCCTTCAGGACCGCGCGGGCCAGCGGCTCCAGCCGCGACTGCATGCCCTCGGTCTCGACCATCATGGCTGCGATGTCGTCATCGGTGACGCCGAACTCCTTGCCGATCTTCACATGGTGGGTGAACTCGTATTCCGACTTCTCCAGCCAGCCGACCTGCAGGATGGCCAGCTCGCGCAGGCGCGGGTTGAGCTTGCTCTTGTGGCGGATGTAACCGCCGAGCCCCGAGAAGGCGCGCGCCATGTCCGGCGAGTTGACCAGCAGCTTGTGCAAATTGGTGTTGCGCGCGAGCATGTCGCGATATTCGGGTGCGACCTGATCGGGCTCGAGATAGGGCAGGCGGGCCATTATTTTTCTCCCTGAATTAACGTGGCCGACGATGGCGAGAACACCTCTCCCCAACGGGGAGAGGTGGACCGAGTTTGCTGCAACAAGATTCGATCATGCCTCAATGTTCCTGCGATTCCCGCTCCGGCGCCTGCAGCGTGGTGCCGCCGTCGACCACCAGCACCTGGCCGGTGATGTAGCGCGCGTAAGCAGAGAACAGGAATTTCACGGCATGGCCGATGTCCCAGCCGGTGCCTTCCGTTTTCAGGACCGAGGCCTTCTTGCGGTTGGCGCGCGCCGCATCGCTCATGCCGCGGGCATAGACCATCGGCGTGTACATCGGTCCCGGGCAGATGCAGTTGACGCGGATGTTGTCGCGGCCGTGATCGACCGCCATGGCGCGGGAGAGCCCGATGATCGCGGCCTTCGAGACCGTGTAGGTGGTCAGCCCGCGCGGCCGCAGCGCCGAGATCGAGGAGATGTTGACGATAGAGCCGCCGCGTGCCGTCGCGATCATGGCGGGGATGGCATATTTCGACAGCAGGAACATGCTCTCGACATTGACCTGCATCACCTTGCGGTATTGCTCAGGCTTTTCGTCGACCACGCTGCCGCGGCTGCCAATGCCGACATTGTTGTCGAGGAAATCGAGCCGGCCGAAGCGTTTCACGGTGTCGTCGACCAGCCGCTTGCAGTCGGCCTCGTCGGTGACGTCGCCGGAGAGCGCCGCCGCCGTGCCGCCTTCGCTTGTGATCATGTCGACGGTGCGTTGGGCCAGCGCGAGCTCGCGGTCGGCGACGATCACTTTGGTTCCGGCGCGGGCGAGAAGTATCGCCGCCGCGCGGCCATTGCCGATGCCCTCTCCAGCCGCGCCGCCGCCAGAGATCAGCGCAACCTTGCCGGCAAGGCCTTCGTCATCCTCGGGTCCCTTCATGGCGTTTCTTCCTTGTTTAGGGGCGGACGATAGCAATGCGGGTGAGGGGAGAGAAGGGCGGGCAGCGCATGGCAATGTATGATTTCGTCATTGCGAGGAGCGCAGCGACGAAGCAATCCATGGCGCCGCAAGCGGACCGATGGATTGCTTCGCTTCGCTCGCAATGACGATGGAGTTGGAGGCACACGTCAGCATTCCCGCGGCACGACATGTCCGGGCTTTGCTGGCAGTCACCCTCGAAAGGAAGAGGGCGCAGGGAATGCCGGGTGCAGGCCGCACCCGCAGCCTCGTGCGCAACACAGAAAGCAGCACACGAGCATAGTCACCACAGGTCGCCAGACAGTCCGGCATTCCCTGCGCGATGGTCTTTTCGGCTGCTCCGTGCTCTCCCCGGAGTATCGGGCTTGTTAGCCTCCGTCGCTTGCGGATCGCCCGCAAACTTGACCCCAGCGTCGAGGGGACGGGACCACACGGCTTGACCGTCCACGACATGCCGCACGTCCGGCGGCACGCCGCGTCCATCGCATCCCGCGCCGACACCCGTGACGATCGCGTAGCGTCCCTCTTGTGGGGCGGGATAGCTTCGTTAAATCATAACTTCTCTATTTCGGAAAGGTAATTATTTTTCACGGAGGGGCTGGACAAAGCGGCCGTATTCTGAATAGCGGAAGTGTTTTGCCCGTCGTGCTGAAAATGCAACACTTGGCCATCTCGTGTCCTGGGCGCGATGCAGCGTGCAACGCTGCGTTGCAGACCCGGGACCCATGGTCGTGGGCCCGGATCAGCAGCGCACCGCTGAAGAAGCGCTGCGCTGCATCCGGGGCACGAACGTTCTCACACCACCGACATATCCAGTCGCGGCGATCAGGTCCGGTCGCGCTCGATCACGGATAGTACCCGACCCCGCACCCGATCTGTCCTATCCTGCGTACCAAACTCACCTTTGCGACTGGCGTGGCGTCAGCAGGCGGCGGCTTCTTGCCCAAATACCTGATCTCCGTAACCTCGCCCTCCGGTTTTTGGCCAGCTTCGAACAGCTGTGCTCCAACGCCTGGAAATGTCCGGATATCCGAACCGGCCGTCTGCCCCGTCATGACGACCCCATCCGAAAGACGGAAGCAGAACGGGTAGATATTTCCATCCCTGAACGCATCCGTACCCGCGCTGAACTTCTGCATGGCTGCGCCCTCGTCCTGCCGGACGACGACGACCACGCGCGCAAGCATCTCCTTTGCCTTTTCGGCATCGCCGGGATCGGCGACCGCGAAGGAAACGCTTGCCACGGAAAACATAACAACGGCGAGGCGTCGCACGGGCACTATTTCCTCATTTCAATCGGAAGATCGTAGGGTGGGTTAGCGAGCGCAAGCGAGCGTAACCCACCACTTCTCCTTCCGCGGCGACAGAAGAGGTGGGTTACGCCCTTCGGGCTAACCCACCCTACGATACTCCCGTCATGACGTGGCCGGAGTCTCGGCACGCATTTCCGCAAAGGTTTCCCTCGCGACGAGCAACGCCTCGCGCACCAGGGGCGCGCCGACATAGCCGAGCAGGTGCAAAATCGCCTCGACGAGTTCGTCCTCGGACCAGCCGTGGTTGCGCGCAAAGCGCAGATGCAGCTTCAGCTCCGGGGCCCGTCCTGTTGCGGTGTCGGAGATGACGCAGATCAGCGTCCTGGTCTTGAGGTCGAGCTCGGGCCTCGTCCACAGCGAGCCGAACAGCGTCTCCTGCGTCAGTGCCGCAAATTTCTCCATGATCGGGTCGGTATAGATCTGCTTGTCGAGCTTGTCGGCGTAGGCCGCGCCCATGAGATTGCGGCGCATCGCGCGGCCTTTGGCGCGCAAGGGACTGTCGGTCATTTTGGTGTTCCTCCTGATTTGGTTTCGAAGTTTTGAGTCAGCGTCATGAATAAAAGGCGCCAGCTCGTGTCGTCTTACACCACCGACATATCCAGCGGTGGCGATACCTCCGGCGGGACCGGGCAAACATAGGGCGTGCGCGCGGTGCGCTTCTTCAGGTCCGCTTTCGCCGCGGCGAGCAGGTCCGGCTCGGTCAACGCCTTGATGCCGAGCGCGGCCATTGCCTTCGCCGCCTGCACCATCGCCTTGTGGGCATGCGGGCTCTTGCCCTGCGCCACCACCTGCCAGGTGTGCAAGGGCGTGCCGATCGCGATCGACGGCGCGTGCACCTGCGCGGTCGGCACCACCCAGGAGACGTCGCCGACATCGGTCGAGCCGATCAGCGGATTGCGCTTGGCGTCGAGCGGCACGGTGAAATCGGCGAGCGGCCGTTCCGTCGGCTCCATGCCGATCATGTGATAGACGCTGGCGATGTCCTTCTCGCTCAGCGTTGCCTGGATTTTCGCCGCAAAATCCTTGTCGGCGTCGTCGAAATGCGGCGGGCCGAGGTCCTCCATGATGCGATGAAGCGCCAGCTCCAGCGGCGTGTTGTGCAGGAGGTTCGAGACCGCCGAGATGATCTTCATCTCGACCTTCGTTTCCGTCATCAATGCCGCGCCCTGCGCGATCTTGTGCACGCGCGCGACCAGCTCGTTCATGCCGGGCAGTTCGCGCGCGCGGATCGAGTAGCGCACGCGCGCGTGCGCCTGTACCACGTTCGGCGCAATCCCGCCGGTATCGAGCAGCGCATAATGCACGCGGGCGTCGCTCGGCATGTGCTCGCGCATGTAATTCACGCCGACATTCATCAGCTCGACGGCATCGAGCGCGCTGCGGCCGAGATGCGGGGAGGCCGCGGCATGCGAGGTGCGGCCGGTGAAGCTGAAATCGGCGCGGGTGTTGGCGAGCGAGGGCGTCACCGCGACTTCCCAGAACGGATAGGGGTGCCAGGTCAGCGCAATATCCGCGTCGTCGAACGCGCCCGAGCGCACCATGAAGGTTTTTGCCGCGCCGCCTTCTTCCGCGGGACAGCCGTAATAGCGCACGCGGCCGGGCACTTTATGAGTAGCCAGCCAGTCCTTGACCGCGGTGGCGGCGAGTAGCGCCGCAGAGCCAAGCAAATTGTGGCCGCAGCCATGGCCGTGGCCGCCGGCCTCGATCGGCCGCGGCTCGGCGATCCCGGCCTCCTGGCTGAGGCCGGGCAGGGCATCGTATTCGCCGAGGAAGGCGATCACGGGACCGCCTTCGCCCCACTCACCCATCATCGCGGTCGGAATATCAGCGACTTGCTCGGTGATGCGGAATCCCTGATGGCGCAGTTCGGCGAGATGCTCGGCCGATGAGCGCGCCTCGGTATAGCAGACCTCGGGCATGCCCCAGACCCGGTCGGCGAGCGCGGTGAAGCGCGGCTTGATCGCGTCCACGCCTCGCCAGATGTCGCTGCGGTTGTCCATGGTCTGCTCCCGAAATCGAAGAAACGAAACGGGTAGCAGCTTTGCGCGCGGTTTTGAAGGTTGCTGATGCGAGGCCCCTTCATGCATGATCGGTGTAACCAGAACAATATCGGGAGGCAGCCATGAAGATCATCGACGCGCAGATCCATATCTGGTCGCAAACGGTGGTGCCGACCTCCGGCCTGCATCGCAAGGCCGAGACATTCACCGCCGAAGAGGTCTTGAAGGAGATGGACGTGGCCGGCGTCGACGCCGCACTGATCCATCCGCCGGCGGGCTGGGACCCCAATGCCAACGCGGTGGCGATCGAGGCCGTGAAGAAGCATCCCGGCCGCTTTGCCATCATGGGCAATTTTCCTCTGCAAAATCCTGACAATCGCAAGCTGATCCATGGCTGGCGCAACCAGCCGGGCATGATGGGCCTGCGCTGGCCGCTGCTGCTGGAGGAGCACCAGAAATGGCTGCATGACGGCTCGCTGGACTGGCTGTGGCCGGCGGCGGAAAATGAGGGGCTGCCGATTGCGATGATGGGCGGACTGTTCCTGAAGAAATTCCGCGAAATCGCCGAACGCCATCCGCGCCTGCGGATGATCGTCGATCATTGCGGGCTCAATCGCCACGGCCGCGACGCTGAAGCCTTCATCCATCTCGACGAGCTGGTGGCGATGGCCAAGCTGCCCAATGTCGCGATCAAGGCGACCGGCGCGCCGCATTATTCGACGGAAAGCTATCCGTTCAAGAATATCCAGGATGGGCTGCACCGCATCTACGACGCCTACGGGCCGAAGCGGTTCTTCTGGGGCACCGACATCACGCGCATGCCCTGCAGCTACCGGCAATGCGTCACTTTCTTCACCGAGGAACTGCCTTGGCTCAGAGGAAAAGACCTCGAAGACGTGATGGGCCGCGGTCTCTGCGGCTGGATCGGCTGGAATTACCGGTTCGACTGACGAAAAACTTCAGCGATTTTCTGTGTTTTCCGAGGGCCGATCAGGTTTCTCTGGCCGCGCGCATAGGCTAGAACCCGCCCATGCCGCTTGAACCTCTTACAGCCGTCTCCGCCGTCGACGGGCGCTATCACAATGGCAGCGCCGCCCTGTCGGACTATTTCAGCGAATTTGCGCTGATCCGCGCCCGCGTGCGGGTCGAGTGCGAATACCTCATGGCGCTTTCGGAAGCCGGAATCGGCATGCGCGCGCTTTCAGACCAGGAGAAGAAAGCGCTGCGGTCGTTCGGCGATATATCGCTCGACGATGCGGGGATGGTGAAGAAGCTGGAAAGGGAAGGGCACGGCAACGTTCCCGCCACCAATCACGACGTGAAGGCGGTCGAATATCTGCTCAAGCAGAAAATGCAGGGTACGTCGCTCGAAGACGTGTCGGAGTGGACGCATTTTGCGGCGACGTCGGAAGATATCAACAGTACCGCATACGGGCTGATTCTCAGTTCGTTCGTCGAGAAATCTCTCTTGCCCTCGCTGGAAGAGATACGCGGCACGCTCGAGAAGCTCTCGCGCGAGCACGCCTCGGCCGCCATGCTGTCCCGCACCCACGGCCAGGCGGCCAGCCCGACGACATTCGGCAAGGAGATGCGGGTTTTCGAAGCGCGTCTTGCGCGTCAAATGCAGCAGCTTTCGGCGAAAACCGTCCTCGTCAAATTTGGCGGCGCCACGGGAAACTGGAACGCGCATATGGCAGCGGCGCCGCAGCTCGACTGGCTTTCATTCGCGCAAAAATTCATCAAGCAGCTCGATGCCGGCCGCAAGATTCCGCTGGAGCTCAACGAGGTCACCACGCAGATCGAACCGCACGACACCTATGCGGAGCTGTTCGACAATGCGCGGCGTGCCAATACCATCCTGATCGATCTCTCCCAGGACATCTGGCGCTATATCTCCGACGGCTGGATCCTGCAAAAGCCCAAGGCCGGCGAAGTGGGCTCCTCCACCATGCCGCACAAGGTCAATCCGATCGATTTCGAGAACGCGGAGGGCAATTTCGGCATCGCCAACGCGTTGTTCGAGCATTTCTCCCGCAAGCTTCCGGTATCGCGGCTGCAGCGCGATTTGTCCGATTCTACCGTGCTGCGGGCAATCGGGACGGCCTTCGCCCATGGGACAATCGGCTACGCCTCGCTCCTCAAGGGTTTTGGAAAGATCAGCGTCAACGCGCAAGCGATGCGCGAGGCGCTCGCGGAAAATCCCGAGGTGCTCGCCGAAGCCATCCAGACCGTCTTGCGCAAGGAAGGCGTCGACGCCAGCTACGAACGGCTCATGGAGCTGACGCGCGGCAAGAAGGTAACGCTTAAGGATTTTGCAGCCTTCATCGACGGCCTTGCGGTCAACGCTGAAGTCAAGAAGCGCTTGAAGGCGCTGACGCCCGACAGCTATGTTGGGCTCGCGCCTGATATTGCGAAGCGCTGATGCCGACCTATGCCGTCACCACGCCGGAGGGCTGCCTCACCAATGACAAGCGCGCGGCGATCGCACGCGAGATCACCCGGGTGCACAGCGAGACCACGGGCGCGCCGACTTACTTTGCGCAGGTGATTTTCAACGAGGTGGCGCCCGGCAAATATTTTGTCGGCGGCCAGCCTCTGCATGGCCAGCAGCTGTTCGTGAACGGCCAGATTCGCGCCGGCCGGACCAAGGAAAGCAAGGATGCGCTGATCGCGCAGATGCTGGCTGCCGTGGCCAAAGCGGCCGGGCTGCCGGCCAACCATGTCTGGATCTACATATCCGATCTGATCCCGCGGCAGATGGTGGAGTTCGGCAACGTGCTGCCCGAGCCCGGCGACGAAGGCAAATGGACGGAAGCACTGCCGCCGGCCGACCGCGCGCATATGGAGAGCTTCAAGAACGACACGAATTAAGATTGGAACGGCCGGAGGCCTAAGATGAATCTCGTCCGACTTGCCTTCCTCGCACTGACGTTGCTGACGGCGACCAACGCGGGCGCGCAGAGCTATCCGGATCGCGCGATCCGGATGGTTGTCGGTTTCACCGCAGGCAGCGCAACCGATATCAGCGCGCGCGTATTCGCCCAAAAGCTCAACGAGGCCTGGGCCGTGCCGGTCACCGTCGAGAACATTGCCGGAAATGGCGGCAGCATCGGCGGCGAACGCGTCGCGAGGTCGCCACCCGACGGCTATACGCTGTATTGGGGCGCGAACGGCGCGATGACGATCAATCCGTCGCTGCAAATCAACCCGACTTTCGATCCGATGCGCGATCTTGCCCCGGTCGCGCGCCTTCTGGTGATGCCGAGCATTTTGGCCGTCAATGTCGACGTACCGGCAAAGACCGTCGCTGAGTTGATCGCGCTCGCAAAAGCACAGCCGGGCAAGTTGACCTACGCCAGCCCCGGCACCGGTACGCCGCAGCACATCGCAGGCGAGGTGCTGAAGCGCGCGGCAGGAATCGACATCGTCCACGTTCCCTACCGTGGCGCGAACTTCACCGATGTGATCGCCGGACGCGTGACGATGACCTTTCAGAACGCCGGAGCGATCCTGCCGACAGTACGCGAGGGCAAGCTGCGTCCGCTTGCCGTCACCTCGCTCAAGCGTTCGCCGAACATGCCGGAGTATCCGACCATGATCGAAGCCGGCGTCGCGGATTTCGAGGTGACGTCCTGGTTCGGGCTGCTGGCGCCGGCCGGCACGCCGGCGGCCATCATCGACAAACTTCACCACGAGGCGGTCAAAATCGCTTCACAGCCGGATATGCGCGAGAAATTCGGGCTGATCGGGCTCGATGTCGTCGGCGACGCTCCGGACGCGTTTGCCGAGATCATCCGCATCGATACAATGAAGTGGGCGAAGGTGATCAAGGACGCCGGAATCAAGGTGGAATGACCGTTATCCAGACGTCGCAATTTGACAAATTTGCGAAGGAACTAGCCATGCCGCGCTGCATTGTCGCCGGGGCCGGATCGCGCTAGGCTCGGCTCCAGAGAGGGAAGTCGGAAGCCCCGATGAACATCCTCGATCCGCAAGGCCCGATCGCCGCCGCCGACAAGATGATCCTGATCGATTCGATCGCGATCATGCTTGCGATCGTGGTGCCGACCATCATCGCGATCTTCGCCTTCGCCTGGTATTTCCGCGCTTCCAACACCAAGGCGTTCTACTGGCCGGATTGGGAATATTCCGGGCGCCTCGAACTCGTGGTGTGGTCGATCCCGGCGCTGACCGTCATCCTGCTCGGCGGCGTCGCCTGGATCGGCTCGCATCAGCTCGATCCGGCGCGGCCGGTTGCCGGAACGGGAGAGGGCGTCACCATCGAAGTGGTGTCGCTCGACTGGAAGTGGCTGTTCATCTATCCGGATCAGCGCGTCGCCACCGTCAACGCACTGACGGTACCGATCGGCGCGCCCCTGCATTTCAGGCTGACCTCGGCGAGCGTGATGAGCGTGTTCTTCATCCCGCAGCTCGGCAGCATGATCTACACCATGAACGGCATGGTGACGAAGCTGGAGTTGCGTGCCGATACGGTTGGCGACTTCCAGGGCCTGTCGGCTCACTTCAATGGCGACGGCTTCCCCAACATGCTGTTCGACGTTCACGTCGTCTCGCAGACCGATTTTGACAGCTGGGCCTCTGGCGTTTCGCGCGGCGACAAGGCGTTGGATGCCGACGTCTACAAGAACGAGCTGCTGAAACAGTCGGTGCCGAAGGACAAGCCGGCCTACAAGCTCACCGATCCCCTGCTGTTCCACGACATCGCGACCCAGAAGATTCCGCCGGGCCCGGGTCCGCAGGAAGCCGCCAACACGGGGGCGAGCAATGTTCGGTAAGCTCACCTGGGCCGCCATCCCTTTCGACCAGCCGATCCCTCTGGTGACCGGCGCGGTAGTGATCGTGGCGATCCTTGCCGTGCTGCTCTGGGTCGTGGTGAAGGGACGTCTGCCCTATCTCTGGCATGAATGGATCACCAGCGTCGACCACAAGCGGATCGGCGTGATGTACACGCTGCTGGCCTGCGTGATGCTGCTGCGCGGCTTCGCCGACGCCATCATGATGCGCGCGCAACAGGCTCTCGCGTTCCAGTCGAACGGCTTCCTGCCGCCGGAGCACTACAACCAGATTTTCTCGGCGCACGGCACCATCATGATCTTCTTCGTGGCGATGCCGTTCGTGATCGGGCTGATGAACCTCGTGGTGCCGCTGCAGCTCGGGGTGCGCGACGTGGCGTTTCCGACGCTCAACTCGGTCGGGTTCTGGCTGACCGCGACCGGCGCGCTCTTGGTCAACGTCTCGCTCGTGGTCGGCGAGTTCGCGCGCACGGGATGGCTGCCCTATCCGCCGCTGTCGGAGCTGACCTATTCGCCCGGCGTCGGCGTCGACTACTACACCTGGTCGCTGGAAATCTCCGGCATCGGCACGCTGGTTGCCGGCATCAACCTAGTGGTGACCGTCCTGAAGATTCGTACCCGCGGCATGACCTATTTGCGCATGCCGATCTTCTGCTGGACAACGCTTGCCGCAAACCTGCTCATCATCGCCGCATTCCCGATCCTGACCGCGACCTTGGCTATGCTGATCCTCGACCGTTATCTCGGCTTCCATTTCTTCACCAATGAGGCCGGCGGCAACGTGATGATGTTCATGAACCTGATCTGGGCTTGGGGCCATCCGGAGGTCTACATCCTGGTGCTGCCGGCGTTCGGCGTCTTCTCCGAGGTGGTCTCGACTTTCTCGGGCAAGCCGCTGTTCGGTTACCGCTCGATGGTGCTCGCCACCATGGCGATCTGCGTCATCTCCTTCATGGTGTGGCTGCATCATTTCTTCACCATGGGGGCCGGGCCCGACGTCAACGCCATCTTCGGCATCGCCAGCATGATCATCGCGGTGCCGACCGGCGTGAAGATCTACAACTGGCTGTTCACGATGTTCGGCGGCCGCATCCGCTTCACCACGCCGATGATGTGGTCGATCGGCTTCATGGTGACGTTCATCATCGGCGGGCTCACCGGCGTGCTGGTCGCGGTGCCGCCCGCCGACTTCCTGCTGCACAACTCCCTGTTCCTGGTCGCCCACTTCCACAACGTCATCATCGGCGGCGTGCTGTTCGGCGCGTTCGCAGGCTACACCTACTGGTTCCCGAAGGCGTTCGGTTTTCGCCTGCATGAAGGCTGGGGCAAGGCCGCGTTCTGGTTCTGGCTGATCGGATTCTATGTCGCCTTCTTCCCGCTTTATGCCGTCGGTTTCCTCGGCATGACTCGGCGCATGCAGCATTACGACGTCGCGGCGTGGACACCCTGGCTGCACATCGCCAGCGTCGGCGCGGTCCTGATCCTGATCGGGATCGTCTGTCAGGTCATGCAGCTGGTCGTGAGCATCCGTCGCCGTGAGGAGTTGCGGGATGTGACCGGCGACCCCTGGGACGGCCGCTCGCTGGAATGGGCGACGGCCTCGCCGCCGCCGGTGTTCAACTTCGCCGTGATGCCCGATGTGACCGGCGAAGACGCTTATTGGTCGATGAAGCGGCGCGCCCGGGAGGAACTGAAAGAGCCGGACTACAGGCCGATCGAAATGCCGAAGAACTCGCCGACCGGCTTCGTCTGCGCGTTCTTCGCCACCTTCGTCGGTTTTGCCTTGATCTGGCACATCTGGTGGCTGGTGATTTTGGGTCTGATCGGCGCCTACGCGACCTTTGTGGTGTTCGCCTGGCGCGACCATGACGAATACGAGATCCCGGCCGACGAGGTGGCACGGCTCGACCGCGCCAACCGGGCTTCGCGGCGCGATCTCGTCAGCGCTGCGGGGGGTCTCTGAGATGTCGACCGCGGTGGCACACGACGATCCCCATCATCTCGGCGTGCTGGCGCAGGTCGAGCATGAGGGCCCGGCGCCGAAGCGGATCGTCACCGGTTACGGCTTCTGGATCTTCATCCTCTCCGACATGGTGATGTTCTCCTGCTTCTTCGCGGCCTATGCCGTGCTGCTGGGGCAGACCGCGGGCGGACCATCGGGCGCGCAACTGTTCAACCTCAAGAGCGTGGCGGTCGAGACGGCCTGCCTGTTGCTATCGAGCTTCACCTGCGGCATGGCGAGCATCGCCGCCGAGGAACGTAATTATTTCTGGTTCCAGGTCATGATGGCCGTCACTTGCATTCTGGGCCTCGCGTTCCTCTGGATCGAATTCCACGAATTCGCCGACCTGGTCGCGCGGGGCGCCGGCCCGTCGCGTAGCGCGTTCCTCTCCGCGTTCTTTTCGCTGGTCGGCTGCCACGGCGGCCATGTCTCGGCCGGCATATTGTGGCTGCTCACCATGATGGCGCAGGTGTTCGCCAAGGGATTCCGTGCCGACATCATGCGCCGCTTCCTCTGCTTCGCGCTGTTCTGGCACGCGCTCGACATCATCTGGGTCGCGGTGTTTTCTGTGGTCTATCTGCTCGGGAGTGCGGCATGAGCGACGTCGAGCTGCATCATGAAGCCGATCTGGCGCCCGCCGACGAGGAGCATGTCAGCGTCCGCCTGCGCGTGCTCGGCTATGTCATCGGCCTTGCGCTCGCGATCGTGCTGACCGCGACGTCGTTCTTCATCGCGGGGACGGATCTGGTCTGGCAGCCCTCGATCCCGGTCGCCATCATCGTGCTGGCGATCGCGCAGATGGGCGTGCATCTGGTGTTCTTCCTGCACATCACCACCGGCGCCGACAACACCAACAACGTTCTGGCGCTGGCATTCGGCTTGCTGATCGTGTTCCTGGTGATCGGCGGCTCGCTCTGGATCATGTCCCATCTCAATGAGAACATGCCGGCCATGGACCAGCTGATGCAGATGCAACGGTGACACTTCGATTTCGATTGAAGCAGCAGCGAAGAATCACCTCTCCCCACAGGGGAGGTGAACCGAGTGCGTGGAGAAGCTGATCCTACTTCACCGCCGCCTTCGGGCGGCAGTTGAAAGCACGGCGGAAGCCGGCGCCCAGCGCGTCGTCCTCACTGCAGAACCAGCGATCGGGGTCCGTGGTGCCGGCATAGCTCGGGCAACCCTGCAGATGATAGACGCCGAGGTTGCCGGTCACCTTCGCGCGCACCGCGAACTTGCCTTTGATGTTGCAGGAGGGCGGCTGCGCGAGGTCCTCGGGGAATAGCACCTCGCGGATCTGCCGGTCGCGGTCGGTGCGGCAGGCGCTGCCGCGTAGCGCGCCGTCCTTGGTGCCGAGCCGGAATTCCTCCGGCGCGACGAAGCAGCCGCTCCACAGACCGCGCTTGGCGTCGCGGGCGCTCGCCTCGTCCTGCAGGAAGCGCCCCTTGGCCGATGGCTCGTAGTCCAGCGCGAAGCCGGAGCGGACCAGCAACTGGTTCAGGCTCGCGCTCTCGCCTTCGATCCGGCACAGGCCGATATGCCGCTTCTTGTAGACCTTGTCCGGGCCGAGATCGTCGCAGCGGACGATGCGACCGCCGACGATTTTTGTCAGCGCGTCGCGAGCGTCGAGCCCGCAGGTCCAGGGATCGGCTCCCTGATCGATGCAGGTCTGGTCGAGCTCGGGCGCGTCGGTGCCCTCGAGGCGATAGATGATATCGCCGAGCTGGATGGTATTGCCGTCACGCACGGTCACTTCGGCCGCGCGCGCGCCGCCCGCCAGCAGCAGGCAGGTCGCCACGAGTGGCAGAAGAAAATCCCGTAATGACATCACGTCCCGGCCCAATCCGCCCGTACCATAGCTGGAAGACGGCGCGGCGTGTACCCTCGAAGAGGGACGATTAGTCACAAGTCGGATCAATCAATCCAGCATTCCGGCTTGTCGCAGGGGTGTCATCAGGGCGTCGAGGTCCGACTGCCGGCGGTAGGGCAATCCTTGCGCCCACCGGCTCGCGGTCAGATTGGGGTGACTGGCGAGCATCTTCTTCACGGTGGCGCGTGCCTCGTCCTCATGGCCGAGTTTCCAGAGCGATGCCGCCAGCGTGGTCTGCGCCGTCAGCCAGTGCGGCTTCTCGACCAGCACACGCGAGGCGACGTCGCGGGCCGCGGCAAAATTGCCGAGATGAAACTTGGCGCGGGCTTCGTCGACCATGGACTCGGTGCGGCTGAGGGGGCTCAGCCGCTGCGCTTGCTCCTCATATTCGGAGGATCTGCGGAAATCGCCGGCATAGCCGTGAAACATGCCGGCCATGTGATAAGCGGCCGCCGCGCTCGGTCCGAGTGCGACCGCTCGCTCGCCGGCAGTCACAGCCTCGTCATGCCGGCGTTGAAACAGGCGGACATAACCAAGCGAGACATGTGCGAAATCGTAGGTCGGGTCGGCGGCCACGGAGCGCTCGGCGTATTCGAGCGCCGCCTCGTAACTGGTCCGCTCGTTTCTCTCCCAGCCGAAGCGAACCTGGTCGGTAATGGTCTGCGCCATCAGGCCAAGCGAGGGTGCGAAACTCGGGTTGATCGCTTCGGCGCGTTCGAGCTCTTGCCGGGCCTGCGCATGGGTATGCCGGGCAAAGTTGAGGTAAAGGATGCGGCCCTTGAGGAAATGCTCGTAGACCAGCGGACTGCCCGAGCGCTTGCGCCACACCCGCAAATCTTCGCCGCCGACGAGTTTAACCTCGAGGGCGGTGACGATGTCCTGCGTGATGCGGTCCTGAAGTTCGAACACGTCGTCGAGGTCGCCCTCGAAACGGTCAGCCCAGATGTGACGGCCGTCGATGCTGTCGATCAGCTGCGCCGTCAAGCGCACGCGCTTGCCGGCCCTGCGAACGCTGCCCTCCAGCACGTAGCGGACTCCAAGGATACGCCCGATCTCTCTGATGTCACGCGCCTGTCCCTTGAAGACGAAGCTGGAATTACGCGCAATCACGAGCAATTCCGGGATTTTCGACAATGTCGTGAGCACATCCTCGGCGATGCCGTCGACAAAGTATTCCTGCTCGGGATCGCCGCTCATGTTCTGGAACGGCAGCACGGCGATCGACGGCTTGTCGGGCAGCGCCGGCGGCTTGGGCGGGTTGGCCAGAACTGCTGCGTTCGGAATGTCCCTGAGCTTGCCGGCAGTGTAAGCCCTGATCGGCTCCCCGATGTTCTTGACCTGCTGCTCGCCGAGGTCCGTGAACGCCAGCGGCAGCACCTTCTTGACCTGCTCCCAGGTCGCGCCGGAAATGCACACGCTTCCTGGCTGCGCCAGGGTTTGCAAGCGTGCCGCGATGTTGACGCCGTCGCCGAACAGGTCGCCGTCGCGCACCATCACGTCGCCGATGTGGATACCGATGCGGAAGCTGACGCACTTGCCGACCGAAAGGTCCGCGTTAGCCTCGGCAAGCGCGGTCTGCGCTTCCACGGCGCATTGCACGGCGTCCGCCGCGCTGGCGAACTCCGCAAGCACGCTGTCACCTGCCGTATTGGCGATGCGGCCCCTGTGGTCGGCAATAGCCTGGTCCAGGATGGCGCGGCGTTCGGTGAGGTCCTTGAGCGTGCCGACCTCGTCGGCGCCCATCAGGCGGGAATAGCCCTCGACGTCAGCCGCGAAGACCGCCACCAATCGCCGACTGACTTCGCCTGATTGTGACAAGGGCTCTGCCTCTCCGGGCATTGAAGCCGGATTTCATGTCAACGATACGGCGTCCCTCGTCTGAGGGTCAATCATAGATGGCGTGATATTGCTAGCCCAGCCGCAGCTCGTCGTAGCCGCGCGCCGCAACCTCGTCACAGCGCGCGCGGTAGGCCGGCGCGCTGCCGGTGTAGCGGGCGACGATGCGCCGGGTCTTGCCGTCGACATTGCGGTTGATCCCCGTCATCCAGGAATCCACCTCGTTCGAGAGCAAGCCCACGCCGAGCGCCTTGACGTGCTCGGTCCAGGCCTCGACGCCGGCCTCGGTCGCCTCCAGGCGGGTGAGGCCCTTGTCCCGCGCAAAGCGCATCAGGCCGGTGGTCCAGTCGACGCTGTATTCGATGCTGCGCGGGATGTTGCCGAGCGCGGTGTGCGGCCCCATCAGCATCAGCATGTTGGGGAACTGATGCACCATGAGTCCGAGATAGGTCTCCGGTCCCGACTTCCACTTGTCCTTCAGCAGCACGCCGTCGAGCCCCCGCAAATCGATCTTGTCGAAGGAGCCGGTGATGGCGTCGAAGCCGGTCGCGAAAATGATGATGTCGAAAGCATATTCTTTGGCGCTGGTCTTGATGCCCGCGGGCGTGATCCGCTCGATCGGCGTCTCCGTGATGTCGACCAGCTCGACATTGTCGCGGTTGTAGACCTCGTAATAGAAGGTCTCGAGCGGCAGGCGGCGGGTGCCGAAACCGTGATTCCTCGGGATCAGTTTTTCCGCGACCGCCTGGTTCTTGACGCGTGAACGGATTTTTCGCGCGACGAAATCGGAGATCGTCGCGTTGGCCTTGCGGTCGATCAATATGTCCTTGAAGTTCCCCTGCCAGATGCCGAAGCCGCGCTCGCCATAGAGCTTTTCGTAGAACGCCTCGCGTTCCTCGTCCGTGACCTCGAAAACACCGCGCGGGTCGGGCGTGTGCAGGAAGCAGGCGAAAGTCTCCTGGCAGCGTGCGAACATCTCGGGGTAACCGGCCTTGATCGCCGCTTGCGTCTCCGCGTCGATCCTGCCGTTGTGCAGCGGCGCGCACCAGTTCGGCGTGCGCTGGAACACGGTGAGATGGCCGACCTCGCCTGCGATGGTCTGGATGGTCTGCACGCCGGTAGCGCCGGTGCCGATCACGGCGACGCGCTTGCCCTTGAAGTCGACCGGCTCCTTTGGCCAGCGCGCGGTGTGGAACGAGCGTCCCTCGAAACTGTCGCGGCCCTCGATGCGCGGCAAGGTCGGCGTCGACAGCGGCCCGATCGCCGTGATCAGGAAGCGCGCCGAGAACCGGTTGCCGTCATCCAGCGCGACGCCCCAGCTTCGTGTGGCGTCGTCGTAGACGGCCGCGGTAACGCGGCTGGAAAACTGGATGTCGCGGCGCAGGTCGAACTTGTCGGCGACATATTTGCAGTAGCGCAGCGTCTCCGGCTGGCCGGCGAAATGCTCCGACCATTCCCATTCGTCCAGCAGCTCTTTGGAGAACGAGTAACCGTAGGAATAGCTTTCGGAATCGAAGCGCGCCCCGGGATAGCGGTTCCAGTACCAGGTGCCGCCGACCTCGGTGCCGGCCTCGAACACGCGCACGCGCAAGCCGAGCTCGCGCAGCCGGTAGAGCTGGTACATGCCGGACAGGCCGGCGCCGATGATGACGGCGTCGAAGTCGAGGGTTGGATTGGGCGGCGAGGCGGTCAATTTGGCTACCGATGATGCTTTGGGCCAAAACTATCCGGTCTTTGGTGTCAGAACAAACCTCAGGACAGCACACCTGCCATGGCGAATCCTGAGCCGCTGCGTTCGATCGCCGCAGCTTCCCGCCATTTCCGCGACACACTCGCCAAGGTATAACCTGCCGAGACGGCAACCTTGGGAGCATGGACATGGCAAACGCTCAGGCGCTGGCAGGCAAATGGACTTACCGCAGCTTCCACAACGATCCCGTGCAGGTCACCGATGCTCCCGATGAGATCACGGCTGCCAAAAATCTGCTGAAGCTGCTGTTTGCCGAGGCGGTGCTTACCTTCCAGATTCCCAACGACACCACGCTGACGGGCGCCATCGACTGGGACGGCGGCGGCCTCGACCTGCAAGGCAAGATCTCCTGCCAGGGCGACGCGCTGACGGTCCACATCATCGGAAGCGGCCGCGCCGGCACCGACACCAAGGACTGGGAATACGACTATCACGCCGCGCTCGCGTTCCAGTGGCCGAACGGCGTGAAACAGGTGCCCGCCATTGTCGGCACCGTGCTTCGGGCCAAGCCGCATGGCGACAATAATCCCGCCGGCGTCACCGCGTCATTCATCGCGGTCAAGCAGCCCTGAGGCGCGGGCCGACCGGCTTTACTGCCCGGCCGGTTTGATCCTATCGTCGCTCCGAAAATGCCGATCGTCCGTAACAGGCCGGCGGCGGGAGCGGAACGATGGCCCAGGCGCAGCGGCAGCTCGCATCGATCGACGTCAGCGATCCCCAACTGTATCAAGATGACAGCTGGCGGCCGCTGTTCGCGCAGCTGCGCCACGACGATCCCGTGCATTATTGCGAGGCTTCGGCTTTCGGTCCCTACTGGTCGGTGACGCGCTATGACGACATCTTCGCCGTCGAACTCGACCACGAGACCTATTCGTCGGCGTCCGAACTCGGCGGTATCCAGGTTGCCGACCAGCCCAAGGGGCAGGAGCGGCCGAACTTCATCCGCATGGACCCGCCCGGACACACCGCGCAGCGGAAAACGGTGGCGCCGATCGTCGCGCCGTCGAACCTTGCGAATTTCGATCACGTGATCCGCGAGCGGACATCCACGGTGCTCGACGCGCTGCCGCGCGGCGAGGTTTTCGACTGGGCCGAGCGCGTCTCGATCGATCTCACCAACATGATGCTGGCGACCCTGTTCGACTTTCCCTGGGAAGACCGGATGAAACTGACCTGGTGGTCGGATGTGGCGATCGCCAACGTCAATTCGCCCGACGCGGTCGTGCATTCGGAGGATGAGCGCACCGCCGAGCTGATGCAGATGGCGATGTATTTCCGCAGATTGTGGAGTGAGCGGATCGACGCGAAGCCCACCTTCGACCTGATCTCGATGATGGCGCATTCGCCAGCCACGCGGAACATGGAGGCGCGTGAGTTCGCCGGCAATGTCGGATTGCTGATCGTCGGCGGCAACGACACCACGCGCAATTCCATGAGCGGCGGTTTGCTGGCGCTGTGCGAAAATCCCGACCAGTTCGAGCGGCTGCGTTCGCGGCGCGAGCTCGTGCCCAACCTCGTCTCCGAGATCATCCGCTGGCAAACTCCCGTCTTGCACATGCGGCGCACCGCGCGCCGGGATACCGAGCTTTGCGGGCGGAAGATCGCGAAGGGCGACAAGGTCGTGATGTGGTACATCTCGGGCAACCGCGACGACGAGAAGATCGATCGCGCGGATGAATTCATTATCGATCGCGCCAAGCCGCGGCAGCATCTCGCCTTTGGCGCCGGCATCCATCGCTGCGTCGGCGACCGGCTCGCCGAGCAGCAATTGCGCATCCTGTTCGAGGAGATTTTGGCACGCGACTTGCGCTTCGAGATCGCGGGGCCGGTGAAGCGGCTTTATTCGAATTTCATCCGCGGCATTCGCTCGATGCCGGTGAGGATCGTGAATTGATCGTTGTGGCGAACGAAGACCGCGTAGAGTGGGCAAAGCGAAGCGTGCCCACCATCGCGAGCACGCCGAGGATGGTGGGCACGGCGCAAGCGCGCCTTTGCCCACCCTACGAATGATGGTTGAGAACAAGGAACAAGAATGAACAAACCCGTAGACGTCCTCATCATCGGCGCCGGCGCGTCCGGCGCCGCGGTCGCATGGTCGCTGGCCGAGACCAAAATGCACATCCTCTGCCTCGAGCAGGGCGGCTGGATGAAGCAGTCGGAATATCCGAGCACCGGGCGCGACTGGGAAGCGAAATTCTACGGCGAGTGGGCGACCAGCCCGAACATTCGTGCGCGGCCTGAGGACTACCCGATCAACGACGACAACTCGCCGATCAAGGTGGTGAACTTCAACGCCGTCGGCGGCTCGACCATCATGTACACCGCGCACTGGCCGCGGCTGCATCCCTCCGATTTCAAAGTGAAGACGCTTGATGGCGTCGCCGACGACTGGCCGATCGACTACGACGCGTTGACGCCTTTCTTCGAGGAGAACGATCGCATGATGGGCGTCTCCGGCCTGTCGGGCGATCCGCTCTCGCCACTGACGCATCCGCCGATGCCGCCGCAGCCCCTTGGTCTATCAGGACCCTTGATCGGCAAGGCCATGAACGAGCTCGGCTGGCACTGGTGGCCGTCGGACACGACGGTCGCGACCACCGATTACGAGGGCAGGGCGCGCTGCATCAATCTCGGCCATTGCACGCCGGCCTGCGCGCAAGGCGCGAAGGCCTCGACCGACATCACCTATTGGCCGCACGCCATCCGCGCCGGCGTCGAGCTGCGGACGCATTGCCGGGTGCGCGAGATCACCGTCAACGAGGACGGCATGGCCTCGGGCGCGACCTATTACGATCAGGACGGCAAGGAGCAGTTCCAGGCGGCGGAAGTCGTGATCATCGCTTGCAACGGCGTCGGAACGCCGCGGCTGCTGCTCAACTCGGTGAGCGGCAAATTCCCGAACGGGCTCGCCAACTCGTCCGGCCTCGTCGGCAAGAACCTGATGTTCCATCCCTACGCGCAGATCTACGGCTTCGTGAAGGAGCCGACTGACTCTAATCGTGCGCCGCCGACCTGCCTGTGGAGCAAGGAGTGGTACGACACCGATTTGTCGCGCGGTTTCGTGCGCGGCTTCGGCGTGCAGTTCGGCCGCGGCGCCGGTCCTGTGTTCGAGGCGGTTGTGAGCGAGCAGAAGGGCATTCTGCCGTGGGGCAAAGATCATCATCGCGCGTTCCGCAAGCTCAACGGACACCGCATGCATTTCTCCGCGATCTGCGAGGATTTGCCGGAAGAACACAACCGCGTCACGCTCGATCCCGTGCTGAAAGACGGTCACGGCATTCCCGCGCCGAAGATCGATTACACGATCAGCGCGAACTCGCAGAAGATGATGGATCACGCGCTGGCGCGTGGCCGCGAGTTTCTCGAGGCCGCAGGCGCCACCGACATCTGCACCAACTCGCCGATTCCATATGGCGGCTGGCACCTGCTCGGCACGGCACGCATGGGCACCGACCCCGAACGCTCCGTCGTGAACGAATGGGGCCGCTCGCACGACGTGAAGAATCTCTTCATCGTCGACGGCAGCGTGTTCGTCACGTCAGGCGGCGTCAACCCGACCTCCACCATCCAGGCCATCGCGCTCTACGTCGCCGACCAGATGAAGCGCCGTCTCGCTAATTTGTTTGATTGAGGATTCTCATGATTGTTGAAAAATCTCTCACCTCTGCGCAACGCGATGATCTGCGCGTGATCGCGGGCATGATGATCCCTCAAAGCGACGAATATAAAGTACCGGGCGCCTCCGACGCCGCGATCCAGGGCGACATCATCGCAACGCTGGGCCGCGACACCAAAATGGTCGCCACCGCGCTCGATCATATCGCCAAGCTCGCCGGCAAACCGCTGGCGTCACTCGATGAAGCCAAACGCGAGGCCGTGGTGACGGAGTTTCGCGCTCATGGCGGCGCGCCCGCGGCCGTGCTCGCCCGCGTGATTTTACAGTGCTACTACCGCGACGACCGCGTGCTGCGCTCGCTCGGCATCGAGCTGCGCGCGCCATTCCCGAAGGGGCACGTGCTGCCTGACGGCGACTGGTCGATCCTCGACCCCGTGAAGGCGCGGGGAGGCAGCTTGCGAAGGGCGCCCTGATCGGCAAGCCCGCGCTGCTCAGCCACGCGCACTTGCGTCATCAAGAGGGCGTAACCATCTGACATGGCCAAAGGAATCTCGCCATGTTGGATTTTACCGCAAGCGATGCCGCCGCCCTGTCGGCCACACCGGCCGAACACACCAGAGACAACGACGAACGCCTGCTCGATGCTTATTCCAATGCCGTGATCGGCGTGACCGAGCGCGTCGGTCCTGCCGTCGTGCGCGTCGAGACCGGCCCGAAACTGCGCAACGCGCGCGAGCGCGGCGGGCTAGGCTCGGGCATTGTCATCTCGCCGGATGGACTCGTCTTGACCAACAGCCACGTGGTCGGCACGGCCAAGGAAATCCGCCTGCGCGACACTGAGGGTTTCGACACTGACGCGCATGTGCTCGGCGTCGATCCCGACACCGACCTCGCACTGCTTCGCGCCGATGGCGCGCGCGATTTGCGCCATGCTCACCTCGGCAATTCCAAGCGTCTTCGCCGCGGCCAGCTCGTGGTCGCGATCGGCAATCCGCTCGGCTTCGAATCGACCGTGACCGCCGGCGTGATCTCCGCGCTCGGCCGCTCGATCCGTTCGGTCTCGGGACGCACCATCGAGGACGTGATCCAGACCGACGCCGCGCTCAATCCCGGCAATTCCGGTGGTGCGCTGGTGTCCTCGAACGCGGAGGTGATCGGCGTCAACACCGCGATCATCCAGGGTGCGCAGGGCATCTGCTTTGCGGTCGCCAGCAACACCGCGCAGTTCGTGCTGGCGGAGATCATCCGCCACGGCTATGTCCGTCGCGCCTTTATCGGCGTCGGCGGCCAGACCGCGCCGGTGCCGCGGCGGCATGCCGTGCTGGCCGGCGTGGAGAACAAGATGGGCGCGCTGTTGACGCAGATCGAGCCGGACGGTCCGGCGGCTTTAGCCGGCCTGTTGCCCGGCGACGTCGTGATCCGGCTCGATGGCGTCGCGATCAACGGCGTCGATGATCTGATCCGGGTGCTCGACCGCGACCACATCGGGCGGACGCTGGCGATGGATGTGCTGCGGCTCGGGCGGCTGCGTGCGATCGATATCCATCCGATAGAACGGAAGAAGGCGGGTAACGCTGCGTAGGGTGGGCAAAGCGAAGCGTGCCCACCACTTCTGCTGAAGCAAGGAAGGTGGGCACGGCGCTGACGCGCCTTTGCCCACCCTACGATATCGTAAACTTACTCCGCCGCTGCAGCAAACCTGCTGTTCTCGAGATCGGCTTCCAGCCGCGCCTTCTCGGCGGCAGCTTTCTTGACGTTTTCTTCCTTGATGTGGCCGTAGCCGCGGATCGTCTCGGGCAGCCGCGCGAGTTTAGCCAGCAGCGGAATCTGCGCCGCCTTCAAATTGGCGACGCGCTTGTCGATGTCGGCAAAGTAATCCTCGACCAGCTTGCGCTCGCTTCTTCGCTCTGCCGTGCGCCCAAACGGATCGAACGAGGTGCCGCGCAGACCCTTCAGCTTCGCGAGCAGCTTGAACGCGCCGAGCATCCAGCCGCCATATTCCTTCTTCATCAGCCGGCCGCTTCGATCGCGCTTGGCGAAGATCGGCGGCGCCAGATAGAACTTGATCTGGTAGTCGCCATCGAACTTGTCCGACAGCTTTTTCGCAAAGCTGCCGTCGGTGTAGAGCCGGGCGACCTCGTATTCGTCCTTGTAGGCCATCAGCTTGAACAGGTTCTTGGCCACGGCCTCACTTAGCTCGGTCGAAGCGGGCGCAGCCGCGCTCTCCGCCTTGCGCACCTTGTCGACACCAGCGAGATAGCGGTCGGCATAGGCCTTGTCCTGATAGTTCGTCAGGAAGTCAGCACGAAGCGCGATCTGCTCGTCCAGCGATTTCACCGGCGCGCCGGCGCGGCTCTTGAACTGGATCACGCTTCGTACGCGCGACATGTCATGCGCGGCAAGCCGGCCCCAGGTGAAGGCCTGCTTGTTCATCTCGATCGCGGCGCCGTTGATCTCGATGGCACGCAATAGCGCCTCCAGCGACAGCGGAATCGCGCCTTTCTGGAACGCGAAGCCGAGCATGAACGGATTGGTCGCGATGCTGTCGCCCATCAAGGTCGCGGCGATGCCAGTGGCGTCGATGATCTCCAGATTGCGCTCGCCGATGGCGTCACGCAGCGTGGTCTGCATCGCCCCGATCTCGAAATCGATGTCGGGGTTCTGCACGAAGCTCGCGGTCGGTTGCATGTCGGCGTTGACGAAAGCTTTGGTGACGCCGCGATCGACGCGAGCGAGCGCAATCGGGCCGGCCGACACCACCATGTCGCAGCCGAGGATCAGGTCGGCGCCGCCATTGGCGATGCGCACGGTCGAAAGGTCTTCCGGCGCCGCCGCGATGCGGACGTGGCTCATCACCGCGCCGTTCTTCTGCGACAGCCCGGTGAAGTCGAGCGCAGAGCAGCCCTTGCCGTCGACATGGGCGGCCATGCCGAGCAGCGCGCCGACAGTGATGACGCCAGTGCCGCCGATGCCGGTAACGAGGATGCCGTAGGGCTTGTCGAGCGCACGAGGTGCGGGCAGCGGCAAATCCGCGAACAACTGGCCGGAATCGACCGCGGAGTTCTTCAAGCGCTTCAGCGAGCCGCCATGCACGGTGACGAAGCTCGGGCAGAAACCTTCGACGCAGGAATAATCCTTGTTGCAGTTCGACTGGTCGATCTGGCGCTTGCGGCCGAACTCGGTATCGAGCGGCTGCACCGAGACGCAATTAGAAGTCTGCGAGCAGTCGCCGCAACCCTCGCAGACGAGATCATTGACGAACACGCGCTTGGGCGGATCGGGATAGAGCCCGCGCTTGCGGCGACGGCGCTTTTCGGCGGCGCAGGTCTGGTCATAGATCAATACCGTGAGACCCTTGATCTCGCGCAGTTCCTTCTGCAGCGCGTCCAGGTCGCGGCGATGATGCACGGTCGCGCCCGGCGGAAAATAGTTCGCGGGATATTTGTCGGGATCATCGGAGACGATCACGAGCCGCTTGGTGCCTTCGGCCGCGACTTGATGGGCGATCTGCGAGACGTTGAAGCTGCCTTCGGCCGGCTGGCCGCCGGTCATCGCGACCGCGTCGTTGTAGAGGATCTTGTAGGTGATGTTGACGCCGGATGCACCCGCGGCGCGCAACGCCAGCAAACCGGAGTGGGTGTAGGTGCCGTCGCCGAGATTCTGGAAGATGTGTTGCTCGTTGGTGAAGGGCGCCTGGCCGATCCAGTTGGCGCCTTCGCCGCCCATATGGGTGATGGTCGCGGTGCGCCGCGAGGGGATCGACAGCGCCATGCCGTGACAGCCGATGCCGGCCATGGCGCGACTGCCTTCGGGCAATTTGGTCGAAGTGTTGTGCGGACAACCGGAGCAGAAGAACGGCGTGCGCGCCAGTGAGATCGGCGCGTGGCCGGTGGCGGGCTGGTCGAAGGCTTCCAGCCGCGCGAGACGTTGTTCGAGCAGCGGGCTCTGGTGTCCGAGCCGGCGCAGGCGCGCGACCAACGCGGACGCCACGATGGTCGGATTGAGTTCGCCTTCGCTCGGCAGCAGTGGCGCGCCGCTCTCGTCACGCTTGCCGACCACGGAGGGACGATTCCAGGCGTCGACATTGTAGAGGATGCGCATCAACTGGTCTTCGATGAAGCCGCGCTTCTCCTCGACGACGAGCACGTCCTGCAGGCCCTCGGCAAAACGCCTGGCGCCTTGCTCTTCCAGCGGCCAGGTCATCGCCACCTTGTAGATGCGAAGGCCCAGCGCCTCGGCATCGCGGTCGCTGATCCCCAAATCGGCCATCGCCTGCCGCAAGTCGAGATAGGCCTTGCCGGTCGTGATGATGCCGAGCCGCGCCGGCTTGCCGTCGAGCACGATCTTGTCGAGCGCGTTGGCGCGCGCGAAAGCCTTCACCGCCTCCAGCTTCACGCCGAGCCGCTTTTCGGCGTCCAGCGGCGGATCGGGCCAGCGGATGTTGAGGCCGCCCGGCGGCATCTCGAAATCGGTGGGCAGCACGATCCTGACGCGATCCGGGTCGGCATAGATCGACGCCGAGCTCTCCACGGTTTCGCCGATCGCCTTGAAGCCGATCCAGCAACCGGAATAACGCGACAGCGCGAAGCCCTGCAGGCCGAGGTCGAGATATTCCTGCAGGGTCGACGGATTGATGATCGGCATCAGCGCGGCGGCGAACACCTGCTCACTCTGATGGGCGAGGGTGGACGACTGGCAGCCATGATCGTCGCCGGCGAGCGCGAGCACGCCGCCGTTGCGCGAGGAGCCGGCGGAGTTCGCATGCTTGAGCGCATCGGTCGAGCGATCGACGCCGGGGCCCTTGCCGTACCAGATGCCGAACACACCATCGACCTTGGCGCCGGGAAACAAGCCGACCTGCTGGCTGCCCCACACCGCGGTCGCGGCGAGGTCCTCGTTCAGGCCGGGCACAAAGGCGATGTCGTGCTCTCCGAGGAAGGACTTCGCGCGCCACAGCGTGTGGTCGTACATGCCGAGCGGCGAGCCGCGGTATCCAGAGATGAAGCCGCCGGTGGTCAGTCCCGCAGCGCGGTCGCGCTCGCGCTGCAGCATCGGCAGCCGCACCAGCGCCTGCACGCCGGAGAGGTAGATGCGCTTGGCCTCAAAGCGGTATTTGTCGTCGAGCCCGACCTGCATCAGCGTCATTTGCCTGCTCCCAACATCTTTTTTTGGCGGACTGCGCGGGCCGCAAATCACCCGGCAGGTCGGTGCCGACGGCAGTGAAAAGCATGGGCCGTCAATGTCAATGGCCGCCAAAGCATTGACGGGCACTGAATCCGCCACTGGCCGGCGAAATTCCACCGATATCGCTTAGCGAATGAGCAAATGCCCGCCGGAGCGCCCGCGCACAACGAATAGACAGGCGCAAGTTCAGACAGCAAGGCGCTGAAAATATGCGAGATTCGTCGCAAGCGCCGCGCGCTCGCGGATTGTACACAATGGCATGGCGCTTGCTTCGATAGGACAAAGAGTTGGGGCGTCGCATCATGGTGAACTCAAGCGGGACTATCGTCGCCGAGCCGGAGCCGATCACGCTCGACCTGTCGGCGACCGCGCTCCTGATCATCGACATGCAGCGCGACTTCATGGAGCCCGGCGGCTTCGGCGAGACGCTCGGCAATGACGTGAGCCAATTGGCGCGCGCGGTGAAGCCGATCGGCGCGGTGCTGGCGGCGGCGCGCGAGGCGGGGATGCTGGTCATCCATACCCGCGAGGGCCATCTGCCCGATTTGTCCGATGCGCCGCCGGCGAAGGTCGAGCGCGGCGCTCCGAGCTTGCGCATCGGCGATCCCGGTCCGATGGGCCGCATCCTGATCCGTGGTGAGGCCGGCCACGACATCATTCCCGAACTCTATCCGCTCGACAGCGAGATCGTGATCGACAAGCCCGGCAAGGGCGCGTTCTACGCCACCGAGCTCGGCGACACGTTGCAGAAATACGGCATCGAGAATCTGCTGGTGTGCGGCGTGACCACCGAGGTTTGCGTCAACACGTCAGTGCGCGAGGCCAATGACCGCGGCTATCGCTGTGTCGTCATCTCCGACGGCTGCGCGTCTTACTTCCCGGAATTTCACGAGATGGGCCTGAAGATGATCAAGGCCCAGGGCGGCATTTTCGGCTGGGTCGCCGACTCCGCCGCGGTTCTGAAAGCAATGCAAACGGAGACATCGAGCAAACTGAAGGCGGGAGCATCACGATGAGCGGAAACGGGGCAGTGGCGAAACCTGGATTCAAGCCGGCGCTGTGGACGCCTGGCGACTGGAATGCGTTCTTTGGATTCGGCACCAACATCCTGGTCAACATGCTGGTGCTGACCGGCCTGCTGCGCTTCGTGCTGAAGATGCCGGACTCTCTGGTGTTCGGCCGCATCCTGCCCGCGCTCGGGCTGATGATGTGCCTCTCGACCTTCTACTACGCCTTCCTCGCCTATCGGCTGGCGCAACGCACCGGCCGCACCGACGTCTGCGCGCTGCCCTCGGGCGTCAGCGTGCCGCACATGTTCATCGTCACCTTCGTGATCATGCTGCCGGTCACCCTGAAGACCGGCGATCCCATGAAAGGCTGGTCGGCGGGTCTGGTCTGGGTGTTCTTCCAAAGCTTCATCTTGATGATCGGCGGCTTTGTTGCACCGTACATCCGGAAAATCACGCCGCGCGCGGCGCTGCTCGGCACGCTGGCCGGCGTCTCCGTCACCTTCATCTCGATGCGGCCGGCGCTCGAAATGTTCATGACGCCGCAGATCGGTCTGATCTGTTTCGCCATCATCCTGGTGAGCTGGTTCGGCGGCGTGAAATATCCGCGCGGCATTCCGGCGGGCCTGGTCGCGATCGCGGCCGGCATGCTGATCGCCTGGGGCTCGAACCTGTTCGGCCTTGGGCTCGGCGGGCTCAGCAGCAAGGGTATCGGCGACGCCTTTGCCAATTTCGGCTTCTCGGTGCCGATCCCGGCGGTGAATTACGTGTTCTCCGGCTTCGAGTTCCTCGGCGTGATTCTGGTAACCGCGATTCCCTTCGGCATCTACGACCTCGTCGAGGCCATGGACAATGTCGAGAGCGCGGAGGCCGCCGGCGACGAATATCCGACCACGCGCGTGCTGACCGCCGACGGCATCGTCAGCCTGATCGGCTGCCTGATGGGCAACCCCTTCATCAATGCGGTCTATATCGGCCATCCCGGCTGGAAGGCGATGGGCGGACGGATCGGCTATTCGGCCGCGACCGGCATCATGGTGATCGTGCTGTCGTGGTTCGGCATCATTTCGGTGCTGCTGGCGCTGGTGCCTGTTGTCGCGATCTCGCCGATCCTGCTCTACATCGGCATGTTGATCGCGGCTCAGGCGTTCCAGACCACGCCGATCAAACATGCGCCCGCGATCGGGCTTGCCTTCACGCCGCATCTGGCGGCCTGGGCCAAGCTGCAGGTCGATACTGCGCTGAACTCGACACTGGCGGCCGCGCAGTCGGTCGGCGGGCTTGCCGCCGACAAGGCCGGCGAGGTGAAGGCTGCGGCGATCGCATCGCTGCCGTTGGGCGGCGTGCTCTATCACGGGCTCGAGGTGATGGGCGGCGGCTCGATCCTCGCGGGCCTGGTGCTGGGCGCAATCGGCGTATTCGTGATCGAGCGCGATTTCGTCAAGGCGTCGGCCTTTGCGCTCGCTGGCAGCGTGCTGACCTATTTCGGCTTCATGCATGGTGAGGCCGTCGGCGTCGGCGGCGGGCTTGGCGTCACGCCTTCGGTGGCGCTGGCCTATGCCGTGGTAGCGGCGGGCTTCTACGCGCTCGGCAAGTATGGCGAGAGCGAGAACTATGTGCCGCATTCGGATATGCCGCTGGCGGCACCGGCGGAGTAGGGGCGTCACACGCCTCGTAGCCCGCATGGGCGTAGCGACATGCGGGGTCCCCGGGTGTCGTTCCGCTCACCTGCGCTACAAGGAAGCGGTTGCTTCTTCACGGTCTCACCGCTGGCGACTCCATCGTCATGCCGCGAGCGCGCGACATCAGATAGAGTTCCAGCGCGACCAGTTCCGGTGCGCCGTAATCATAGGCTTGCGCGCGGATGCCGGAGATGCAGCTGCGCAGGCGGCGTTCGAGCGAGCCGAGGGTCTGCCATTCCAGCCGGTAGATCGGATAGCCCGTCGGATGGGCTTGCGTGATCGCGGATCCCGCGAGCTTCTTGTCCCAATTGTCGTCGTGGCAATTGGCGCAGGACAGGTTGAGCTGGCCCTGCCGCTGCATGAAGAGATCGCGGCCTTCAGCGAGGAAAGGTGCGAGTTGCGGATCGTCGCCCGTTGAGATCGCAACTCCCTGCGATTGTTTGGCGACGTAGGCGGTCAGCGCCAGCAGGTCGTGGCTCTCATAGGGAAGCGGCGAGGCCTGCTGATGATTGGTCCGGCAGAGATTGACGCGCTGTTCCAGATTGACGGGACGGCTGAGCGCCTTCTCGAACGCGGGATAGCGCGCCGCGACGCCTTTCATGCGCTCAGTCGCATCGCCGTGGCAATCGGCACAGGCCTTGTTGGCGCTGCCGATTTTCCTGTTCCATAGCTTCTCGCCGTCGAGCGCAAACAGCATGCCGGGATTGGCTAACTCGTCATCCTGGATCGCACGCGTATCCGGCGCCATGAACGAGTAGCCGGCGCGGCGCTGATCGGGCGGAATTTCGCCGGCGAGAAGGGGACCGGCCGCGAGCGCAATCGCGGCGAATGCTATCGCAGGGCCCAGCCTCATTCGACCGTGATCGCCGCGGAGGCGGTCTCGGAGAAACCGTTGTCGCCGATCCATTCAAACTCGAACTTGCCACTCTCCTTCGCGATCGTGAAGAACGATATGAAGGGGTTCGCCGAGATCGCCGGAAACAGGTCGGCGCGGAAGACTTCGCTGCCGTTGTAGCGGCAGACAAAGTTCGTGATGATATCGCGCGGGACCAAATCTCCGGCCATGGTGTGGCGGAAACCGGTCTCCATGATGTGCGACATCAAGGTCTTGATCTCGATGACGTCGCCGCGCTTGGCCTTCTTCGGCACGTTGATCAGTGCGGAGGCCATCAGTTGACCTCTTCGGTGCAGGCGGCGAGCGTCACGACGACATCGACGCTGACCGACCAGAACGTATCGTCGGAGAGGCGCGCGATCGCGACCACCTTCTGGGTGTCGGCGAGCCGGATGCGGGTCGCGACCTGCGCGCGGCCGGCCGCGGGTCCAAGATAGAAATTGCCGACGTTCGGTTGCGGGTTCTTCTCGTTGAAGACATGAATGCTCTTGACGTAGTCCTTGTCCGTCATCGCGCTTGCAACGCGCACCGTCATCGGCACGGTGTTGCCGTTCTCGACCAGGGGCGGGATGTCGAGCGTGACTTTGCCAATGCGCACCGGCGCTTCGCCGACGACGTTGCGGATCGCGGCATTGAGCGTCGCCGGCGTCGCCGCGAGCGGACGAATGGTCACAACGGCGATTGCAGCGCCGCCGGCCAGCTCCAGGAATGTTCGACGCGTTGGCATCGCTTTCATGTTGTCCTAATCGCGAAGGGTTGCAAGATAGGCCACGATATCCTCGATCTGATCAGCGCTAAGGATCGGCTTGCCGGTCCAATTGCGCCCAACACGCGCCAGCCCGTCGACACGGTAATAGGACGGCATGATCGTATCGGGGTTGAAATGGGAGGCATCGACCAGCCGAAGCCGTAACTGGGCTGCCGTCCAGCGGCTCCCGGTGCCTGCAAGCGATGGCGCGAGATCGCCCTGGAACGGGGTTTCGAATGGACCGGAATGACAGAGGATACAGGTCGTGCTGCGGTCGAGCGCCAGCGCGCGGCCGCGCGTGGCGTCGCCTGGCGCGCCCGCGAGAGATTCCGCAATGCCGTCGCCGGTGATCTTGTACGGCACGCGCGTTTGCGCGTCCGCGGCGTGGAGCAGGCCGACCGCGGCGAGCATGCAAGCGATATGGAAGAGCGCGCTAGCCAAAATTATCCGCCGTGATTGTCTGGAACCATGCCGTCGCTTCGTTCGCCTCACGCGCGCGGACCTCGCGCGGCGCGTCGACAGGGCTGGCCGTACTGCCTTCGACTTCCGCAAAGATCGTGTCCTTTGGCATGTAGACACCGGGTAGCGAGAAGGCATAGCCGGGCGCAACGTTGTTGTAGCAGATGCCGGTCAACCGCGGCGTCTCCGGCGCCTTGCCCGCAAGCAGGTTCACGATGGCGGCGGCGCAGGCCTTGCCTTGCGCGCTCGCGGCCGACGCCGATTTCGGAATGCCGCCGCCGAGACAGGCATCGCCGATGACGTGGATATTCGCGGCGAGTTTCGACTCGAAAGAGACAGGATCGATCGGGCACCAACCGGTGTGATCGGCCGCGCCGGCAAGCTCGGCGATGCGCGCGGCCTTCTGCGGCGGAATGACGTTGGCGACATCGGCGGTGTAATTGCCGAACTCCGTGACGATGCCGTTGGTGGCAGGATCGACCGAGGTGACGCGGCCACCCTGCGACAGCGCCACGCGCTCGATCATGCCGCCGTAAAGCTCCTTCCAGGCATTCTCGAACAGCTTTTGCTGCGAGAAATTATCCTTGGCATCGAGGATCAGGACCTTCGACCGCGGCTTCGTTGTTTTGAGATAGTGCGCAATCAGGCTGGCGCGCTCGTAGGGCGCGGGCGGGCATCGCGATGGCGTGGCCGGCACCGCGATGATGACGGTGCCGCCGTCGTCCATCGCCTCCAGCTGCTTGCGCAGGAGGATCGTTTGCTCACCGGCCTTCCAGGCATGCGGCATCTTGTGCGATGCCGCCTCGTCATAGCCGGGCAGGTCCTTGAGGTTGAAATCGATGCCGGGCGACAGCACCAGCCGGTCATAACCGAGCGCGCTGCCGTCGCTGAGCGTGATCTTGCGCGCCTGCGCATCGATCTTTTCAGCGGCTTGCGCGACCACGCTGATGCCGTCGGCAGCGATCCGCTCATAGCCGAATTGCTGCGCGCCGATATCGCGCAGGCCGGCGATCACCTCGTTGCTGAAGGGGCAGGCAGTGAAAGTCCTGTTCGGCTCGATCAACGTGATCTGCAGTTTCGCATCCGATCGTTTCAGTGCGCGGGCGCAGGCCGTGCCGCCAAAGCCGCCGCCGATCACGGCGACGCGCGCTCCCGATTGGGCCGAGGCGACAAAGGGAAACGCGAACGCCGCCGCGGCCGCGGCGATGCCGTGAACGGCCTTTCGCCGCGTGATCGCGCGCCTTTCAAGCATTGGCTGATCCGCAAAACGATGCGGCGGCTGTTCAAGCCGCCGCAAGCCTTCTCAGGCGAACGTGATGTTCTGGTCCTTCAACGGCGCGTTGCGAATGCGCTTGCCCGTCGCCGCGAAATAGGCGTTGAGAACCGCCGGTCCCGCAACGCAGATGGTCGGCTCGCCGACGCCGCCCCAGAAGCCGCCGCTCGGCATCACGATCGATTCCACCTTCGGCATCTCCGCGATCCGCATGGAGTTGTAGGTGTCGAAGTTGGTCTGCTCCATCGCGCCGCCTTTGACGGTGCAGCCGCCGTAGAACAGCCCGGACAGGCCGTAGACGAAGGAGCCTGCGATCTGCCGTTCGATCTGCGCCGGATTGACGGCATAGCCGGAGTCGGTGGCCGCGACGATGCGGTGCACCTTGATCTTGTTGCCGTCACTCACCGAGATTTCCGCGGCCGCCGCGACATAGCTGCCGAAGCCCATATATTGAGCGAGGCCGCGATGCATACCTTGCGGCGGCGGTTTGCCCCAACCGATCCCGTTGGCTACGGCCTCGAGAACGGCAAGGCTCTTGGGGTGGTCCTTTAACAGCTTGCGCCGGAATTCCAGCGGGTCCTGGTTCACGGCATGCGCCAGCTCGTCCATGAAGCATTCGACATAGATGGCGTTGTGGTTGACGTTCACGCCGCGCCAGAAGCCCGGAATGATGTGCGGATTGCGCATCGAGTGATCGATCAGCAGGTTCGGAACCGTATAGGTGAACGCTGCGTCGCCTTTCGGGGCGAGACCCTGGAAGGTGGAGGGGTCCATGCCGTTGACGAGACCCGCGGGCCGAAGCGTAGCCTGGATCGACTGACCGGAGATCCGCATATGCAGCGCGGTCAGATTGCTGTCGGCATCGAAGCCCGCCGTCATCTTGCACTGGGTGACCGGGTGATAGCGGCCGTGCAACATGTCCTCTTCGCGCGACCACAATAGCTTGATCGGCGTGCCCGGCATTTCCTTGGCGATGATCACGGCCTGACGGACATAGTCGGTCTGGCCGCGCCGGCCGAAGCCGCCGCCGAGCATCAGTTTGTGCACGTCGCATTTGTCGGCGGAGAAGCCGGTGACTTCCAGCACGGCCGCGAAAGCGGCTTCGCCGTTCTGCGTGCCGCACCAGACCTCGCACTTCTCAGCCGTGTAGAGCGCGGTGGCGTTCAGCGGCTCCATGGTGGCGTGGTTCTGGTAGGGATAGCTGTAGACCGCCTCGACCTTCCTCGCGGCGCCCGCGAGCGCGGTATTCACGTCACCATTCTGGTTGCCGACATAGGCGGGGCCACCGTCTAGTCCTTCGGCGAGCCATTTCGCAATCGAGTCGCTCGACACCTCGGCGTTTTTGCCGAGATCCCACTCGATCGGCAGCGCATCGAGCGCGGACTTGGCGTGCCACCATGTGTCGGCGACGACGGCGACCGCCGTCTCTTCCACCTTCACGACTTTCTTCACGCCCTTCATGTTGGCGATCTTGGCTGCATCAAAGCTCTTCAGCTTGCCGCCGGTGACCGGACAATCCTTGATCGCGGCGTTCAGCATGCCCGGCAATTTCACGTCGATGCCGTAGATCGTCGTGCCCGTGACCTTGTCCGGCGTATCGAGCCGCTTCAGGCTCTTGCCGGCGATCTTCCAGTCCTTCGGGTCCTTCAGCTTGACGTCGGCCGGCGGTGTCACCTTGGCCGCGGCCTCGGCGAGCTTGCCGTAAGAGATGGTCTTGCCCGACGGCGTATGAGTGACGATGCTGTTGGCGGCGGTGCATTCGGCGACCGGCACCTTCCATTGATCGGCCGCGGCCTGCACCAGCATCATGCGCGCGGTGGCGCCACCCTTGCGGACATAGTCCTCGGAGGTACGGATGCCGCGGCTGCCGCCGGTCGAGAAATCACCCCAGGCGCGCTTGCGCGCCACGCTCTGGCCGGGGGTCGGGAATTCGGTCACGACCTTGGACCAGTCGCATTCCAGTTCCTCGGCGACGAGCTGGGCGAGGCCGGTGAGCGAGCCCTGACCCATCTCGGAGCGCGCGACGCGGATCACCACGGTGTCGTCGGGCCGGATCACGACCCAGGCGTTGACTTCGGGCGAGCCGTCGGCGGCGCGGACGATCGCCGGTCCACCGAAGGGCAGGTCGAAGCCGAGCGCGAGGCCTGCGCCGGCTGCCGCAGTGCCGATCACGAAGGAGCGGCGGTTGAGCTTGGGAGCTACATGCTTGTTCATGGTCTGCCTCCTCAAGCGTTCGAGATCGAGTGGATCGCTTCGCGCACCTGCTGGAAGGTGCCGCAGCGGCAGATATTGGTGATGGCCTCGTCGATGTCGGCATCGCTCGGCTTCGGCTTCTCCTTCAGCAGTGCCGCCACCGCCATGATCATGCCGCTCTGGCAGTAGCCGCATTGCGGAACGTCATTGGCAATCCAGGCCTGCTGCACCTTGTGCAGGGCGCTGCCCGAGGCCAGTCCCTCGATGGTGGTGATCTGCTTGCCGGCGGCGTCGCCGACGGTGACGCTGCAGGAGCGCGTCGCCTCGCCATTGATGTGGACGGTGCAGGCGCCGCATTGTGCGATGCCGCAACCGTATTTGGTGCCGGTGAGCCCGACATTCTCCCTGATCGCCCAAAGCAGCGGCGTATCCGGCTCGACGTCGACGTTGACTGATTTTCCGTTGATAGTGAGGTTTGCCATCGCGATCCCCGTGGATTGGCCCGATTCATCAATCGGGCTTCATCCGAAGGTAGAACGCGAATCCGGGCGCCGTTCAATTCAAGAAAATTCGTTTATGCGCGGGGAAGATATGCGATTGCGTGGGGTTAGCCGATCCTTTTTTGATCGAGCATGATCTTGTCGGAAAACCGGTGCCCACTTTTCCGGATCATGCTCCCGCACCGCAACATGCGCCTCACGGCTTCGCGGGAACCGCCAGCCGCAGGAAACTCATCACGCTGCCGAGACCGGCGAAGCCCGCGCCGAGCGCAAGCGCGAGTATTGCGCCGTCACGGCCGGCAAGGCCGAAGCAAAGTGCGGCCGCAGCCGCGCCTGTGGTCTGTCCAACCAGGCGCGCGGTCGCGACCATGCCGCTGGCGCTGCCGCCGCGATGCAATGGCGCGCTGGTCATGATCGCCTTCATGTTCGGCGTCTGGAAGAAGCCGAACCCGAAGCCGCACAGCATCATGCGCCAGACGATGTCCAGCACACTCGGGTTCGCCGGGAGCATCGCGAGCAACGCCATGCCCAGCGTGAGGATGACGAGCCCGATGCCGCCGAGGATGCCCGCGGAGTAGCGATCCGACAGTCGGCCGCCGAGCGGCGCCATGATCGCGACCACCAGCGGCCATGGCGTCATGAAGAAGCCGGTCTCGACCTGCGAGCGCCCGAGCAGGTCCTCGAAATAAAAGGGAAGCGCGACAAAGGACAATCCCTGCACGGCGAAGGCGCAGACCGCGGTTGCGGCCGATAGCGCGAACAACGGCAAGCGGAACAGGTCGATCGGCAGCATCGGCGCCGGATGATCCGCATGTCGGCGCATCAGGAACCATCCGATAATGAACGCGCCAAGCAGTGTGGCGAGCACGATGCCCGGCCTGGTCTGGTGCCCGGCGCCGCCGATGCCGATGATGAAAAGACCCAGGCACGCCGCCGCCATTGCCGCGCCGAGAAAATCGAAGGAATGTTTGGCGCGCGGCGTCGGCGGCAATGTCTTGATCCCGATCGCGAGCGCAATCAGGCCGAACGGAAGGTTGACCGCGAACAGCCACGGCCACGAACCGATAGCGAGAATGCCGGAGGCAATCGTCGGTCCCAGGCTGAAGGCGGTTGCGACCACCATCGCGTTGTAACCGAAGCCGCGGCCCTGCAGCCTCGACGGAAACACGAACCGTACCAGCGCGGTGTTCACGGCCATCATGCCGCTGGAGCCGAGACCCTGGAGCGTGCGCGCAACCAGCAGGCTCGGCAGCGACCAGGCCAGCGCGCAGCCGAGCGAGGCCAGAGTGAACAGCAAGAGGCCGCCGAGATAGATGCGCTGATGGCCGACGATCTCGCCGAGTGCGCCGAGCGGCAGCACGGTGGCGACGATGATGATCTGATAGACGTTGATCACCCACACGATCTCGGCCGGGCTGACATGCAGATCGGCCGCCATCGCCGGCAGCGCGATGTTGGCGATGACAGTGTCGAGCGAGCCCATCGCCAGCGCCGTGAAGATAGCGGCGACCGCCCAGCGGCGCTCGCGCGGCGGCAGGCCGTCCCACGGTTTGGCGCCGGCCGGCGGCTTTGCTGTCAATGTGTCCATGGGATCAGGAGTTCCGGCCGGCCGAACGGCATGATGCTTTTTGCGGCATGTACTACGCCCGCGCGCCTTCCCACAGCCGCAGCGCTGCATGATGCATATGCGCGCATCGGTCGCGCTCGATTCCGGGGCGACTTTCGGCTACTTCCAGCCTATTGGCCGATCGCATAGGGTTTTGGCCAGGCGGTCATAACAATAAAGTCAAAAACCGCCGGCCAAGGGGAAAGCGCGTTGACCACAGAGGTCCTGGATCAGTCCATTGCGGTCACGCGGAGCCGTGCGGAAGGCACGCACCGTGGCGTGCTGGCCCGCATCTGGATTGCGCTTCTGCTCGCCATCCTCGGCTTCCTCGTGATTTACCCCGTGCTGACGCTGTCGCTCGGCGCGCTCACCGACACCAATCCGGTGGTCGAGGGCCTCAATCTGCGGGGCCTGTCGGTCGGCAATTTCCTCACCGTGCTGTCGAATCCGAATGTCGGCGAGGCGCTGTTCAATACGCTCGTCACCTGCGGCGGCGGCACCGCGATCGCGGTCGTGATCGGCCTGTTGTTCTCCTGGATCGTGGTGCGCACCAACACGCCGTTCCGCGGTTTCATCGCGGCGGCGAGCATCCTGCCGCTGTTCGCGCCGCCGCTGGTCGCCGGCGTCGCCTGGTCGATCCTGGGTTCGCCGAAGACCGGGCTGCTCAACACGGTCTTCAAATGGATCGGGCTCGATCTACGCGTCGACTTCTATTCGCTGTGGGGCCTCGTCTTCGTATTCGGCATCTACTACGCGCCCTATGTCTACATGTTCACCTCGTCGGCGCTGCGCAACATGGACCCGAGCCTGGAGGAGGCCGCGGAAATTTCCGGCGCCAGCGCCTTCTCGACATTGTTCACGGTGACGTTTCCGCTGATCATGCCGGCCATCGTCTCCGGCATGCTGTTGTCGTTCATCGTCATGCTCGGCATCTATGGCGTGCCCGCGGTGCTCGGCGCGCCTGCCAATCTCAACGTGCTGACCACCTACATCTTCAAGCTGACCAACTGGACGCCGCCGCTCTACAACACGGCCGCCGCCGTTGCGATCATCCTGATGGTGGTGACGGGCCTGCTGGTTTACCTGCAGCAGAAGGTGCTGAGCGGAAAAAGTTTCACCACTGTCGCGGGCAAGGCGTTCCGGCCGCGCAGCCTCGATCTCGGACCGTGGCGCTGGCTCACATTTGCGCTCGGCGTTGTCTATCTGCTGGTCGTGGTGGTGTTGCCGCTGCTGGCGCTGATCATTGCAGCGTTCCGCAAATTCCTGTTCATCCCCCACATCGGGGCGCTGTTCGACGCGCGCGCCTATTCGCTGATGCATTTCAACAGCGTGTTCGACAATCCGCTGACGATGCGCTCGATCTACAACGCGGTCGAGGTCGGCATCATTACCGCCATCGTCGGCGGCACGCTGGCTTTTGCGATCGGCTACACCATCCATCGCACGCGACTGCCGGGCCGCCGCTCGATCGACTTGATCTCGACCATACCGGTTGCGATCCCCGGCCTCGTGGTCGGCGTCGCCTATCTCTGGGCCTGGATCGGCATTCCTGGCGGGCTCTACGGCACGATCTGGATTCTGGCGCTCGCCTTCATCGCGCGCTTCATGCCCGACACCGTGAAATCGCTGTCGACGTCGTTCCTGCAGATCCATCGCGAGCTCGAGGAGGCGGCCTGGGTCTGCGGCAAGGGCACGCTCGGGACCATCGGCACCATCGTGCTGCCGCTGGCGCGCCCGGGCGTGATCGCCTCGATGACGCTGCTGTTCGTGCTGGCGATCCGCGAGCTCGGCTCGTCGCTGTTCCTCTACACCAGCAACAGCATGGTGATGTCGGTGCTGCTGCTCGACTATTACGAGGGCGGCAATCTCGGCAAGACCGCCGCTTTCAGCCTGGTGCAGATGGTGCTGCTCGGCGTGCTCATCGGTGGCGCCAACTGGTTGTCGCGCCGGGCGTCGCAGGGCGGCGTCGCGCAGGGAATAAAATAGAAATGGAGGATTGTTGATGTCCGGGAAAATCATTGCGCTCGCGGCTGCCGCCGCCTTCGCGCTCGTCAGCGTAGGCGCAAACGCCGCCGACGATTTCGGGCCGCCGGAGCTGATCGCCGCCGCCAAGGCTGAAGGCAAGCTGGTGCTCTACACCGCGAACTTCGCCGAGGTCGAGCAGGACGTCATCAAGGAGTTCAACAAGCGCTTTCCCGAGATCAAGGTCGAGATGGTGCGCGCGCCCGGCGGCCAGCTGATCACGCGCGTCAAGACCGAGGCCGCCGCCGGCAAGCTGATCGCCGACATCGTCGATCACTCCGATCGCGCGCTGATGCAGCCGCTGGTGGATCTGTTCCAGGATTATGCGCCGCCGAACGCCGCCGACTACGATCCGGCCGCACTGATCTCTCCGAAATTATGGCCGCGTATTACCCCGATCTGGTCGATCGCCTACAACACCGAGCTGGTGAAGACGCCGCCGAAAAGCTGGTGGGATCTGACCAAGCCGGAGAACGACAAGAAGACCTCGCAGGTGTTCGCTCAGTCAGGCGGCACCACCTGGACCCGCGTCATGTTCGAACGCCAGGTGCTGGGCGAGGACTATTGGGCCAAGCAGGCCGCGACCCATCCCGTGCTCTATCCCTCCGGTGCAGGAATGTCGGACGCGATGGTGCGCGGTGAGGTCGCGATGGGGCCGCTGATCTTCAATGCGGTCTATCCCAAGCAGAAAGAAGGTGCGCCGATTGCCGCGGTGTTCCCGTCGGAAGGTGTGCCGGCCAATCCCTATGCCAGCGGCATTCCGAAAACCGCGACGCATGTCAACGCGGCAAAACTCTACCTGAACTGGTCGTTGTCGAAGGAAGGGCAGATTTTCATGATCAAGGAGCAAGGCAATTTGACCTCGCTCAAGGTGCCGCCGGCCTTTCCGGAAGGTTTCGATCCCAAGGTGGTCAAGGTCTGGTATCCGAACTTCGATCAATATGTGAAGCTGCACGGCCCATGGGTCGCCGATTGGGACAAGACCTTCGGCTATCGGCAGTGACGCGAGAGGTTCGGTGACGGCATGACGGCGACGCTGGAGGTCACCGACCTCAGGAAGCAGTTTGCGATCGGGCGGCCCGCGATCGACGGCGTCAGCTTTGCCGTGCCGGCCGGCGAGATCGTGGTGCTGCTCGGCCCGTCCGGCTGCGGCAAGACCACGACGCTGCGCTGTGTCGCGGGGCTCGAACATCCGACCGATGGCGAGATTTCGATCGGCGGCAGAGTGGTGTCGTCGCCGGCGCGCGGCATATTGGTGCCGCCGCGTTCGCGCGACCTCGGCATGGTATTCCAGTCCTATGCGGTGTGGCCGCATATGACGGTGCGGCAGAACGTGGTTTATCCGCTGAAGCACCGGAAGCTGTCGCGCAATGAAGCAGCGCGCAAGGTCGAGGAGGTGCTGGCGCTGGTCGGTCTCTCCGAATATGCCGACCGGCCGGTGGTCGCTTTGTCAGGCGGGCAGATGCAGCGGGTGGCGCTGGCGCGCAGCATCGTGTACCGGCCGCAGCTGTTGCTGCTCGACGAGCCCTTGTCGAATCTCGATGCGAAATTGCGGCTGCGGCTGCGCGACGACCTCCGCGTGATCCTCAAGCAGACCGGCATGACCGCCCTCTATGTCACCCACGATCAGGCCGAAGCCGTCGTGCTCGGCGACCGCATCGGCGTGATGCGCGACGGCAAGCTGCTGCAGCTCGGCACGCCCGATGAGATCTATAATCGCCCGGCCGATCTGTTCGTCGCCAACTTCACCGGCGCCACCAATGAGCTTGCGGGCACGCTGATCGAGCGGAATGGGACGTTCGGCGTGGTCGATTTCGGCGAGGGGCGGCGCGGCGAGGCGGCACTGCTGCAGCCGCTCGCGCCCGGTGACAAGGTGAGGATCGCGCTGCGGCCGGAGAACATCGCGATTGGCCGCAAAGACGGCGGCAATTCATTCACAGCCAATGTCGTGGACCGCCGCTACCAGGGCACGCAGACGGTCTACGACATCGATCTGTTCGGCCATCGGTTGGAAGCGCTCGAGCTCGGCACCGCGGCGCGTCACGCCGTCGGCGTCGAAACGCCTGTCTCGCTGCCGAAAGAGGCCTGCTGGGCCTATCGCGATAGCGGGCCGGCGTCATACGAATAGGAGAGTGCGGTTGAAGCACCTGATCACAGCTGTGCTTGCACTGGCGCTCTCCACCGGCGCGGCGCATTGCGGCGAGAGCGTCACGCTGGTGCTGAACTGGACGCCAGCCGCGGATCACTCGCCGATCTACTATGCGAGATCGCTGGGCTGGTACGAGAAGGCCGGCATCGATCTCAATATCGAGGTCGGCAAGGGATCGGCGGTGTCCTCGCTCAAGGTCGGATCGGGTGCGGCGCCGTTCGGCATCGCCGACCTCGCCACCATGCTGGTGGCGCGCAGCAAGGGCGCCGACGACGTCGCGCTCATGAGCATCTACGCCAATACCGGGCAGACGTTCTATTGGCTGAAGAGCACGGGCGTGAAAGGACCGAAGGATTTTTCCGCTCGCAAGATCGGCAATCCGCCCGGCGACGCTTCGCGGGTGATGTGGCCGGCCTTTGCCAAGGCCGTCGGGCTGGCCGACGATTCCGTCACCTTTGTCAACATCGGCCCGACTGCGAAGTCGGCGGCTTTGAAAAGCCATGCGGTCGAGATCATCAGCGACTTCTACAATTCGCATGACATCAAGCTTCGCGAATTCGGCAACGATCTCGGCTCGCTGAACTGGAAGGAGATCGGCCTCAATTCCTACGGCAATTCGATCATCGTCAATGGTGCTTATCTGGCAAAGAATCCGAAGCTGGCGCAGGATTTTGTCCGCATCACCCAAAAGGCCTATGCAGCCTGCGTCGCCGATTTCGAGCCCTGTCTAAAGGTGTTGCTCGATCAGGTTTCGGGCCTCGATCGCGACGAGCAGCTGTTGCAGTGGCGGCGCATCAAGGAGCTGATGACCGACGAGTTCACGACCACGAAGGGCCTCGGCTGGATCGATGACCGCCGGATGCAGAAGGACTATGAGCTGGTGAAGACCTATCTCGGCATCGAGAAGCCGTTCGCGGTCGAGACCGCTTTCGACAACAAGCTGATCGATCCCGCCATCAAGATGGACGCAAGCAAGCTCGAGAAGTAAATCCGCGCAGGAATCGAAGGAATGGACATGGTGAAACGTGCTTGCATGATTCTGGGTCTGCTGATGATGGCGGTAACGCTGTCACCAGTATCGGCGGAAGAGCTGCAGAAGCTGTCGATCGTTATTTTCGGGCCGCCGTCGCTTGGCGCGTTCCTGCCGCCCATAATCAAGGCGCAAAAGCTCGACGAGAAGAATGGTCTCACGATCTCGTTCGAAGAGCGGACCCCCGATGCCTACACCGCGCAATTCAACTCCGGTGAATTCCAGCTCGGCGGCAGTGCGTCGCTGCTCACCGTGGGCCTTGCCGATATCAGAGGCGTCAAGGTGACTTACCTTTTCAACCTCTTCGACTTCTGGGGCGCGGTCGTCACATCGCGGCCCGAGGTGAAGTCGGTGAAGGATATCGAAGGCAAGGACCTCGCCGCCGCCAAGGGCACCACGAACTACGTGATGTTCGACTGGTTCGCGCGGCAGCTCGGCGCCGACCCCGCCAAATTTTCGGTGGTGAACACGGCGACGCCAGGTCTCGTGGGTTACGCGCTGGCGGATCGTGCGAGCGCGATCCAGCTCTGGGAGCCAGCCTATACGACGTTGCTTGCGAAGAAGCCCGGCATCAAGACCATCGATCTCGGAATTGCCGCGAGCTGGCAAAGCAAGACCGGCAGCAAGAACATTCCCTATCTCGGTGTCGCCGCCCACACTGATTGGGCCGAGAAGAACAGGGCAGTGATCCCGAGGCTCTACGCGGCCTACAAGGAAGCCGGAGAATGGACATCGGCGCATCCTGACGAGGCCGCGAAACTCATCATGGCGAAGGGTACGGACGACGATCGCAAGGCGATATCAGAGCTTATTCGCGCCAATGACCGGCTCGGCATGAATATCCGCGCCGCGGCCGATATCAGCAAGGAAATCAGGTCGGTCTATGATGCCGGAAAATCGATCGCCTTTCTGCCGTCTGACCCGTCGGCAGCCACGATTTATGATGGGCCGATGAAATGACGACGGGGTCGGTCGAAGCGGCGTGGAGCGTGATGATCGGCCGGCGCTGGCTCTTTTACATCCTTCCGTTTGTCGTCCTTGCAACCCTCTGGCAGATCGCATCGCTGTTCTTCCCGCCGTTCCTGTTTCCGTCGCTGATCGACGTCTTCAAGCGTTGCTTCGACATCCTGACGAGCTGGAGCCAGCTCGCGGACGTGCTTGCGACGGTCGGACGCATCCTGGCCGGTCTGGCCGGAGCGTTCATCGCCGGCGCGGCGCTCGCGGTATCGATGTTCCGCTCGCGCGCCGCCCATGATTTCCTCTCGCCGATCCTCACCCTGTTCCAGGGGATTCCGGCGCTGTCCTGGGTCGTGTTCGCGATCATCTGGTTTCACGGCATCGAGCCGCGCATCTTCTTCATCATGGTGATGACGACCTTGCCGGCCTTCGCGTTTCAGGTGCTCGGCGCGCTGCAGGGGATGTCGCGGGACCTGATGGAAATGGTCATGAGCTTTCGCCCGACGCGGGCAAAGCTGTTTCGCACCATGATCATTCCGGCGATCCTGCCGGACATATTGACGGCGTGGAAAGTCAATCTCGGCAATGCCTCGCGCGTGGTGGTGGTCGCTGAACTCGTCGGTGCTACCGGCGGCGTCGGCTACGAATTGCTGCAGCAACAGCAACTCTTCGACATGGCCGGCGCGCTGGCGTGGACGCTGCAGCTCGTGTTCTTCGTGCTGATCGCGCAATCGATCCTGACTCAAATCGAGACCTTCGCTTTCCGCTATCGCGCCGTTTCGGAACGCGCGTTATGACGAGTGCAGACTGCATCATCAGTCTCGACGGAGTGACGAAGTCCTTTGCCAACGCGGGAGGCAAAGCGCCCTATGTTGCGGTCGACAATCTCGATCTCAACGTCGGGCAGGGCCAGATGCTGGCGCTGCTCGGCAAGACCGGCTGCGGCAAATCGACGATCTTCAACATGATCGCGGGCCTGACCGAGCCGACCTCCGGCACGGTCAAGGTCGACGGCCGAAATCCCTTTCGCGATTTCGACTCGTTCCGTGGCAAGATCGCGATCGTCTTTCAGGGCGACCGGCTGTTACCGTGGCGGACGGCGATCGGGAATGTCGAGTTGGGTCTCGAAATGCTCGATATGCCGGCCGGGCCGCGGCGGGCGACAGCGCTGCGCTGGCTGGAGATGCTCGGCTTGCGCGGGCACGAGCACGACTATCCGCACGCATTGTCGGGCGGCATGCGGCAGCGCGTCTCGATCGCGCGTGCGTTTGCGACCGACGCCAATATTCTGCTCTGCGATGAGCCGTTCTCGGCGCTGGACGAGATGACCGGCCGGGCTTTACGCGCCGAGTTCGTCAAGCTGGTGCGGGACAACGGCAAGACCGCCGTCTTCATCACGCATTCGATCAACGAGGCGCTGGAGATCGGCGACCGACTGGTGGTGTTGAAACGGCCTGCGGCCATCGCGATCGACATTCCCTTGACGGCAACGACGCCGGCGACGGAACGAGAATCGATCCGCGAACGGATCCAGGACGTGCTGGCGGCCTGATCCGGCGCGTCAACGCACGATCTCGCCCCACTCCGGACAGGTGCGCTGGTCCACCGGCACCAGCCATGCCTGATAGTTGCTTTTGTCGATGACCTCGGCCGGCAGCATGATCTTGTCGGGGAGCGGCTCGCCCTTGAGATGGCGGATCGCGGCGCGCGTGGCGGTGCAGCCGATCTTGAACATGTTGAAGTCGACGGTGGCAAGCAGATTGCCGCTCTCGACCTCCTTCACTGCGGGCAGGATACCGTTGATGCCGATCACGATGGCCTTGCGGTCGGCCTCCTTCAGCGCCTGCAGCACGCCGAGCGCCATGCTGTCGTTGGCCGAGAGCACAGCATCGATCTGCGCGTGCTCCTTGAGGAAGCCGGCCATCACGCGCTGCGCATCCGGTTGCTGGTAATTGCCGATACCGGAGGCGAGGACCTCGATGCCGGGCGTCTCCAACAATGCCTGCTTGTAGCCGCGCAGACGTTCGCGATTGGTCGGCGCGCCCGCCGTGCCCTCCATGATGACGATCTTGCCCTTGCCGCCCATCTTCTCGAAGAGATAGCGCGCCTCGCGATGGCCGATGGCGTAATCGTCGGCGCCGACAAAGGTGACGAAGCTGCCCGGCAGCGGGTTCGACGCCAGCACGATCGGGATTTTCGCTTCGTTGAGCTTTTTCACGGAGTCGACCATGGCGACGTCGTCGACGGGAATGAAGACGACCACATCGGGCCGCTCTTTCAGCACCTGCTCGACCATGGCGATCTGCTCGTCGACATTGTCGGGCTGCTTGGGCACGAAGTGGACGATTTTTGCGCCGGCCGCTTTTCCGACCTGATCGGCGGCAAGGCGGAAGGCCTGATAGGCCGGGTTGGTGGTGTTCTTGGTGAAGACGGCGATGGTCGCGCCTTCGGCCTTTGCCTGAGATGAAAGCATCGATGCCATGATCAAGCCTGCCAGAAAATTTCGCATAATAGGCAGCAAAACTAAAACTGATACCGCCGCAAGCCGCCGTCGACCGGGATCACCGTGCCCGTGATGTAGCGCGCCTTGGGCGAGGCAAGGAACACCGCAAGCGCCGCGAGATCCTCCGGCTCGCCCCAATAGCGCACCGGAATCTCTTCCTCGGCGAACCGCTCGCGATAATCAGGCGGATAGTTGCGGCGGATCTGCTCGCTCATGATCCGCCCCGGCGGGATGCTGTTGATGGTAATGCCGTGCTTGCCGATCTCGCGCGACAGGCCCTTGGCCCAGGCATGCACGGCGGCCTTGGCCGCGAACGCGGCGTTCAATCCCTCTGGCTCGGATTTTCCTGTGATGTTGACGATGCGGCCCCAGTTCCGTGCAATCATCTGCGGCAGCAGGGCGTGGGTGATCTTGCGGTAGCTGGTGAAGTTCAGCGCAATCGATTCGTCCCAGGCGCTGTCGGGCGCATCTATCGGCAGCGGGCGGCTGCCGCCGGCGTTGTTGACGAGGATGTCGACATGGCCGAGTTCAGCGATGGCTTTCCTGGCAAGCGTGTCGGCGGCACCTTCGGCCACGAGGTCCTGCACCAGGGGAATGATGGTGCCGCCTGCGGCTTTGGCCTCGGTCACCAGCGTGTCGAGCAGCTCCTTGCGTCTGGCCACGCCGACCACCCGCACGCCTTCCTGCGCCAGCATTTTCGCAATCGCCCGCCCGATCCCGATGCTGGTGCCGGTTACCACCGCGGTCTTGCCCTTGAGCTCGAGGTCCATGTTTTTTCTTCCGTTCACAGGAGGATTTGCGCTGCAAGCTCAGCGCGTGTAGGAGCAGGCCGCACAAAGACATATCGGCACGAGAAAATAAAGTCGGCGCGCATGGTTTGGGACCCGCAACAATATCTGAAATTCTCCGGCCACAGGCTCAGGCCCGCGGTCGATCTTCTGATGCGCGTGCCGGACTTCGCGGTCCGTAGCGTCGCCGATCTCGGCGCAGGCGCCGGGAATGTCAGCAAGCTTCTCAAGGAGCGATGGCCGCAAGCGGTCGTGACCGGCGTCGAAGGCTCGGCCGAGATGGTCGCCGCTGGCAAGAAGGCGGCACCCGAGATCGAATGGCGGCACGAAGATCTCGGCTCGTGGCGGCCGTCCGAGAGCTATGATCTGATCTATTCCAACGCAGCGCTGCACTGGCTGCCCGACCATAACAAGCTGTTTCCCGCTGTCATGCAGAAGGTCGCTCCCGGCGGCATGCTCGCGGTACAGATGCCGCGCAATTTTCTCGCGCCGTCGCATGTGCTGATCGGCGAGACTGCCTTGAACGGGCCGTGGCGCAGCAAGGTGGAGCACCTGGTGACGCCGCCGCCGGTCGCCGAGCCCGGCTTCTATCACGCGCTGCTGTCGCCTCTGTCCGAGAATATCGACATCTGGGAGACCGAATATTTGCAGGTGCTGGAGGGCGACAATCCGGTCAAGGAATGGACCAAGGGGACTTGGCTGACGCGGTATCTCGATATCTTGCAAGGCGACGAGAAGGCCGCGTTCGAAGCGGCCTATGGCGCGCGGGTCGCAAAAGCCTACCCGCAGAACGCCGCGGGCCAGACGCTTTTTCCCTTCCGGCGGTTGTTCATGGTGGCTCAGCGCAAGCGTTGAGGTCTGCGACAGCCCTGCGACATGCTGCCTCTCGACGAAGCAGGGGCGAGCGCGCGAAACTACCAACCGGGACAATGCGCCCGGTGAAACCCCGGGGATTGCGGCTTAGGTCTAGTTGTTCGCGCATGGCTTTGCTGCCACATACTGCCGCCGAACAACACAAGAACGACCGTTCAGCGCAAGCTGGGGAGGGATTTTATGCGGAAGCTCATTCTTGGCGGCATCGCGGCCGTCTTCATGCTGGCGCCCGCCGCCGCGTTGGCCGACGATACCATCGTCATCAAGTTCAGCCACGTCGTCGCCAACGACACGCCGAAAGGCAAAGGCTCGCTCAAGTTCAAGGAGCTTGCCGAGAAATACACCAACGGCAAGGTGAAGATCGAGGTCTATCCGAACTCCTCGCTCTACAAGGACAAGGAAGAGATCGAGGCGCTGCAGCTTGGCTCGGTGCAGATGCTGGCGCCATCGACCGCGAAGTTTGCGCCGCTCGGCGTCAAGGAGTTCGAGGCGCTCGATCTGCCCTGGCTGTTCAAGGATGACGCGACCTATGCCGCCGCCATGAAGGGCGAGGTCGGCAAGTGGCTGTTCAAGAAACTTGAAGCGAAAGGCATCACCGGCCTCGCTTACTGGGACAACGGCTTCCACATGATGTCGGCCAGTCGGCCGATCGTGAAGCCGAGCGATCTCGAGGGCCTGAAGATCCGCATTTCCGGCTCGAAGATCGCCGACCAGTATTTCCGCATCCTCGGCTCGATCCCGCAGATCATGGCGTTCTCGGAAGTGTACCAGGCGTTGCAGACCGGCGTCGTCGACGGCTGCGAGAACACCGCGTCGAACTACCTGACCCAGAAGTTCTACGAGGTGCAAAAGGACATCACGGTCTCGTATCACGCGCATCTACAATATGCCGTCATCGTCAACTCGAAGTTCTGGAACGGCCTGCCGCCGGATATTCGCGGCCAGCTCGAGAAGGCGATGAACGAGGCGACCGATTACACCAACTCGATTGCGCGTCAGGAGAACGAGGACGCGCTGGCCGAGATCAAGAAGTCGGGCAAGACCACGCTGCATTACCTGACCGATGACCAGAAGAAGGCCTGGCAGGCGGCGATGCAGCCGACTTACAAGTGGGCCAAAGGCCGCGTCGGGCAGGAAGTGCTCGACCTCGTGTCCAAAGAACTTCACGTCGAGATGAATTGAGCGAGATCGGCGCCAGCTCGACCGCAGCGGACCGGAGGCCCGACGGCTCCCGGTCCGTTGTCGTGTCCAGGCAGAACGTGCTGCTGCGCGCACTCGATCATCTCGAGGAATGGCTGATCGCCATCCTGATCGCGGCTGCGACCGGGCTGATCTTCATCGCGGTGGTGCATCGCTACGGCACGGGCGTGTCGATCGATATTTCGAAATGGGCGGCCGCGCGCGGCATTCCCGTGCTGCCGGGGCTGTTCAAGAGCATCTATCTCTGGTTCGCCTCGCTCGACCTGTCCTGGGCGCAGGAACTCTGCATCTACATGTTCATCTGGATGGCGAAGTTCGGCGCGGCCTATGGCGTGCGGACCGGCATCCATGTCGGCGTCGACCTGCTGGTTAACCGCCTGCCGGAGCGCTCGCGCAAGCAGGTGATCCTGTTCGCGCTGCTGTGCGGTGCGCTGTTCACCGGCATGATCGCGGCCTTCGGCGTCTCCTTCGTTGGCGAGATGTTCAAGACCGGCCAGCAGTCGAACGACCTCGAAGCGCCGATGTGGTTCATCTACCTGGCGATCCCGCTGGGCTCCGGCTTGATGTGCTTCCGCTTCCTGCAGGTCTCCTGGTCCTACTACTGGACCGGACACTTGCCGCACCACGATGAGGCGCATGTCGAGGGCGTCGAGGCCGATGCCTCGCCGGCGCTGCATCCGCAACCTGCAGGCATGGCCACCAAGGCCGCCGTACGAAAAGTCAGCCCACTCGGGGTAATCCTGATTCTGGCGCCGATCCTGATTTTCACGATCTGCCTGGGCGAGAAGGCCGGCATCCTCGTGCTGCCGCAGGCGCTGCGCGCCGCCACCATCTTCGCGCTGCTGATCGCGCTGATGCTGACGGGCGTTCCGGTCTCGATCGCGCTCGGCCTCACCGTGATGACGTTCCTGTTCACGCTGACCGCGGTGCCGATCGAAGCGGTCTCGATGAAGCTGTTCACGGGCATCGAGAGCTTCGAGATCATGGCGATCCCGTTCTTCATCCTCGCGGGCAATTTCCTCACCCATGGCGGCGTCGCGCGGCGGATGATCAATTTCGCGACTTCGCTGGTCGGGCACTGGCACGGCGGCCTCGGGCTTGCCGGCATCGTCGCCTGCGCGATGTTCGCGCTGGTGTGCGGATCGAGCGTTGCGACAGTCGCCGCGATCGGCGCCATCGTGCTGCCGGAGATGGTGCGGCACGGCTATCCGATGCGGTTCGGCGCCGGCATCATCACGGTCGCGGGCTCGCTCGGCATCCTGATGCTGCCGTCGATCCCGAAGATCGTCTATGCGGTCTCGACCAATACGTCGATCGGCGCGCTGTTCGTCGCCGGCCTGTTACCGGGCATCATGCTGACGACCCTGTTGTGCATTGTAACCTGGTTTCTGGCGAGAAGGCGCGATTATCCGCGGATGCCCAAAGCGAGCTGGCGCGAGACCTGGTACGCGTTCCGCGACAGTATCTGGGGCCTGCTGCTGGTCGTGATCATCATCGGCGGCATCTATAGCGGCCTGTTTACCGCAACCGAAGCGGCCGCGATGGCCGCAGTCTATTCCTTCTTCATCGCGATCTTCGTCTACAAGGCGATCGGCTTCAAGGACGTGCCGCGGGTGCTGCTGCGCGCCGCGAACACCAGTGCGATGCTGCTCTACATCATCACCAACGCGGTGCTGTTCTCCTTCGTGCTCTCCAACGAGAACATTCCCTCCGCGCTGGCCGACTGGATCACGGCGCAAAATCTCGGCTGGGTCGGCTTCCTGTTCGTCGTCAACATCCTGCTGCTGCTCGCCGGCAACTTCATGGAGCCGAACTCGATCATCCTGATCATGGCGCCGATTTTGGCGCCGGCAGCCAAGAAGCTCGGCATTGACCTCGTGCATTTCGGCATCGTGATCGACGTCAACATGGAGGTCGGCCTCTGCCATCCGCCGGTCGGCTTGAATTTATACGTGGCGTCGATGATCGCGCGGATGCGCATCACCGATCTCGCCGTGGCGGTCCTGCCATGGCTGTTCACGATGCTCGGCTTCCTCGTCGTCGTGACCTATTGGCCGGACCTAACGCTGTTCCTGCCGCGCCTGCTGGGCATGCACTAAGGCTGTGAGGCCAATCCAAGGCTTTGATAGATCCGCCGCGCGTACACATTGAACTCGTCCGTGGTCTTGATTGGCAGCGCCCGCGGGAACGGCAACCCGATCGGGAAATATTCCGCCATCCGCGCCGGCCCAGCGGTCAGCACCGCGCAATGCGTGCCGAGGAACACCGCCTCCTGGATCGAATGCGTGACGAAGATGATTGTCTTGCCGCTCTCGCGCCAGATCTTCAGCATCTCCAGGTTCATCTGCTCGCGCGTCAGCGCATCCAGCGCACCGAACGGCTCATCCATCAGGATCAGCCGGGGATCGTGAATGAAGGCACGCGCGATCGCGGCGCGCTGCTGCATGCCGCCGGAAAGCTGCTGCGGATATTTGTCCTCGTAGCCTGTGAGACCGACGAGGTTGAGCAGGTCGCGGGCGCGAGCCCGCGCGGCCTTCATCGATAGCCCGACGATCTCTGCCGGCAGCAGCACGTTGTCGATCACGGTGCGCCATTTCAAAAGCAGCGCCTGCTGGAACACCATGCCGATGTCGCGCCCGGGATCGAACGGCGTTGCGGCGTTGCCGATTTGCACGCTGCCGCCGTCGGCGCCGTGCAGGCCCGCAAGAATCTTCAAGACCGTGGTCTTGCCGCAGCCGGACGGGCCGACCAGCGACACCAGTTCACCTTCCTGTAGGTCCATGGTCACGTCGGAGACCGCGAGGAACTCGCTGTCTCCGGAACGATAGACCTTGCGGACGTTGCGCAGGCTGATGAAGGGTGGCTTGGCGTCTGTCATGCCAGCCATTTCCGCAAATTGGCGGCAACGAAGTCGTCGTCGCTGAGATCGGCGTGCTCTTTATAGACGCGGTCGATCTCGGCCAACTGCCCAGGGCTGAGTCCCTCATGCGGATCGAGGCACCAGATGCCGGCCATCAAGCCTTGCCGCCGCAGCACCTCGTGGCAGCCGGCGATGCAGCCGTGGAAATTGTTCGCGACGTCGAAGAACGCGCTGTTGCAATCGGTGACGCGGGTGTCGAGGGCCAACAGGTCGGCGGGAAGGGTCGGCTTGTCGCGCGCCGCCTTGCAGGTCTCGAATTGTTTGATCGCACTTTGTGTCCACACCGACCAGTGCCCGAGCAGTCCGCCGCGGATATGGGTCCGCGTGGTGACGCCCGCCTCGCGGAGGTCGAACGGCAGCATCAGGTCGAGCAGGATGTGGTCGTCATTGCCGGTGTAGAGAGTGATGCGGTCAAGCGCGCCGGCGGCGTGCACACCGCGCAGCACGTCGAGGGTGCGGTAGCGGTTGAATGGCGCGATCTTGATCGCGACGACATTATCTATCTCGGCAAAGCGCCGCCAGAAATTGGCGCTGAGGATCACGCCGCCGACCGCGGGCTGCAGGTAGAAGCCGACAAGCGGAATTTCTTTTGCTAAGCTTGCGCAATGCGCAACGATCTCGTCCTCGCTGGCCGACTTCATCGCGGCGAGGCTGAGCAGTCCGGCGTGATAGCCGATGCCGAGCGCGGTCTTTGCTTCGGTGACCGCCTGTTGTGTCGGACCGGAGAGGCCGGCGACCAGCGCCAGCGGGCGTTTGGTCCAGTGTGCTGCGGTTTCCGCCGCGAGCTCCAGTACCGGCCGATACAAGCCGACATCCCGGATTGCGAATTGCGTGGTGTGAACACCGACCGCGAGTCCGCCGGCGCCGGCGTCGATGTAGTAACGCGTCAGCGCGCGCTGATGCACATGATCGAGCTTGCGGTCGGCGTCGAGCGCCAGCGGATGCGCGGGCAGCACCGTTCCGTCGGCGATCAGGCGGCGTATCTCGGATTTGATCTGGCTGTGATGCATGGCTCTATCCAAATTCCGGGCCGACGACGGCAAAGGGCAGCTCGGCACTTTGAGTGGAAGCACGGCCGAACCGCATGCGCTGGAAAGGCCGCTCGACGCTCCAGCCGTTGTCAGTCAGGCCGTTGAGAAACGCGCTCTGATTTGCGACCGCGTCGATCAGAACAGCGCCGCGCTCGCTGGCGACGATGTTGCGCACCAGCGCGAGCGCGCCCGGAGGCGTGGTCGCGAACAGCGGGCCGATGTGACGCGCCGCGCGGCCGTCGCGAACCAATGCCATCGCATCGCCGCTGGAGACCAGACGCGACGTGGGTCGGCCGCCAAGCTCCCGCAGCAGCTCGCGGCGATCGAATCCCATCGCGCTGGTGTCGCAGGTGATGAACTCCTCGATCTTGCCGGCGGTAGGTAGCATGGCCGACCCCGGCGCCCGTTCGAGACGCAGCCGCCGCAGCTGGATGGTCGGTGTGAATCCTAGCGGGCCATACACCGCGGCGCCCGCCGGAGTCGCGTCGAGCCAAGTGGTCAGCCCAAGCCTGGTCGCAGTGTTGAGACAGGTATCGACCAGCCGCGTCGCAAGCCCGCGCCTGCGCCAGCTCTCGGTCACCAGCACCATACTGATCCAGGCGTCGCTTGCCGTGTAAGGCAACAACGCTGCGGTCGCGATCAGTCGGCCGCCGCGATCGCGTACGCCGAATACGATGCCTTTGCTCAGAAAGAACAACCAGTCGGCCTCGTTCTGATTCCAGTGGGCTTCCGTCGACAGCGCGAGCCCGCCGGTCACGTCGCCAGCGCCGAGTTGGGCGATGGCGAGATGGTCAGTATCGCCCATCGCGCACCTCGTATTTGGTGGGCTTGCCGAGGCTCGGCATCGACCGCGCCACCCAATCGGCGGTCCATGCGATGAGCTGCGCGGTGTCGACGATCGGCACGCCAAACAGTTTTACGGCCTGCGAGGTGTTGGTGAGCCAGGCGGTGGGCTCTTCCTTGCCGACAATTACAGGCGTCTTGCCGAGCAGCTTGCCGAATTGCGCGGCGAGATCGCGCACGCTAAGGATCTCGTGGCCGCTGACATTGATCGGCGAGGTCGGGGTGTCGCAATGGGCGAGACAGCGCAGCGCCTGCGCCGACGCATCGCCCTGCCAGATGAAATTGACATGGCCGAGGCTGACATCGATCGGCGTACCCTTCAGCACCTTGGTCGCGATGTCGTGCAGCACGCCATAGCGCATGTCGATCGCATAATTCAGGCGGAACAGCCGGCCCGGCGTTCTGAACTGCTGCGAAAAATATTCGAACATGCGCTCGCGTCCGACGCAGGACTGCGCGTATTCGCCGGGCGGATTGGGCGGCATGCTTTCGTCCGAGCCTTTGCCGTCAACGGGCACGAAGGGATAGACGCAGCCGGTCGAGAAGGTGACGATGCGCGAGGTGGGAAAGGCTTGCGCGACCAGCGCCGGTACGTGCGAGTTCATCGCCCAGGTCAGCGCCAGATTGCCCTCGGCGCCGAACTTGCGGCCGGCCATGAAGATGATGTTCTCGGTTTGCGGCAGGCGGCGGATCGCGGCTTCATTCAGCAGATCGCAGTTGATGGTCTCGATGCCGCGCTTTTCGAGCCATTCCTTGACACCGAGCTCGCTGAAGCGCGCCACGCCGATAATGCGGCGATCGGGCAGGGCGGCCTTCGCCAGTCCCGCCAAGGTTGGCCCCATCTTGCCGCCGACGCCGAGCACCATGATGTCGCCCTGAACCTTGTTGAGATCGTCGATCAGCGCCTGGCTCGGCCGGCACAGGAGATCGTCGAGTGCGGCGATATCGGGAATCGTCTTCGGCAAAGTGTCGCGCGAGAGCAGCATCGTCATTCCCTATTGCAGCCTGATATCGCGGACGACGAACAGCCGTTCGAGGCCAAGCACCAAGCCATAGAGCGCGACGCCGAGCAGGGTCAGCAGGATCACCGCCATCACCATCGCGGGCGTATCGAGCGCGGACTGCACCTGGATCATGAGATAGCCGAGGCCGCGGTCGGAGGCGATGAACTCGCCTACAATGGCGCCGGCGACCGCGAGAATCGCGCCGACTTTCATGCCTGAAAATACATAGGGCAGTGCGCCCGGCAGCTGGATCTTGCGGAACAGCGTCCAGCGCGAGCCGCGCAGCGATTTCACGAGATCGAGCAGGTCGGGCTCGACCTCGCTCAGGCCGCGCGCGGTCGTGAGCAGGATCGGAAAGAAGCAGATCGAAAAGGCGATCAGGATGTTGGCGAAGATGCCATAGGAGAACCAGACGATCACCAGCGGGCCCATCGCCACTTTCGGGATCATGTTCAATGTCACGAACAATGGCAGCAGCATCAGCGCGACCACTCGCGACCAGGTGAAGATCATCGCCAGTGCGACGCCGACGGCCGCACCGAGCGCGAAGCCGCCGAGGATTTCTGCCGATGTCACCAGCGTGTTCGAAGCCCAGGCATAGTTGGCGTGGCCCAGCGTGCGCAGCGCCGCCAGCGGCAAGGGCAGGATGAACTTCGGCACCTGGAAAAAATCAACCGCGAACTGCCAGAACAGGATCACGGCGAGATGCACGATCAGGATGATCGCAAAAGACCGCGCCGACCGTCCGCTTTCGTTGCTCACGGCCGCAACGCCCCCATTACCAGATCGACTACATGCTTCCGCCGGGCCCGCTTCGCAGCCGGCTTGCGCAGATCGGTTCCGAAAATCGCCGACAAGGTCGGCGTGTTCGAGAAGAAGAAATAGCTCAGGCCCGCGATCGAGATATAGAGATGCACCGGATCGACGCCGCGCCGGAAGGTGCCTGATCGTACGCCCTGTTTCAGAATGGTGTCGACCATGCTGACGAGCGGCGAGTGCATGGCTTCCAGCCTGCGCGATCCCCGCACATGCCGCGCCCCGCCGCGGTTCTCGTCATTGAGCAGCACGATGAAGTCGGGATGCGCGGCCAGATGGTCGAAGGAGCTCTCGATCAGCTTGCGGATCGCGCGCTCCGGCGGCAGGCCTTCGAGATTGAGCTCGCGCTCTTGGGCGCGGATTTCCTCATACACCCATTCCAGCACGGCGAGGTAGAGCGCGTCCTTGTCGCCGAAATAGTGATAGACCAGCTGCTTGTTGACGCCAGCGCGCGCGGCGATCTCGTCCACCCGCGCGCCGGCAAGCCCACTTGCGGCAAATTCGCGCCGCGCCGCCGCCAGCAGCTTCTGCCGGGTCGCCGCCGGATTGCGCCGTTGCGGCGTTTTGCCGTTTACTCGTTTGCCGGGCATTTCCAACCAAACAGTTGACAAGGCCGACTGTCCCCTGTTGCATTGGCAGCGTCAAGTCCGACGAAATACAGGGAGCGTTGCCATGAAGCGTCTCGGGTTTGCGGGTGTGGCGTTCGCGCTGCTACTGGCGTCTCCCGCAACCGCCGGCGAAGCCGTCAATCTGATGCTGAACTGGACGCCGACCGCCGATCATTCGCCGTTCTATTACGCCAAGGCGCAAGGCTGGTACGAGAAAGCCGGCATCGATCTCACCATCGAGACCGGTAAGGGCTCGGGCGTGTCCTCGCTGAAGGTCGGCTCCGGCGGCTCGCCGTTCGGCATCGCCGATCTCGCCACCATGCTGGTGGCGCGCAGCAAGGGGGCGGATGCGGTCGCGGTGATGAGCATCTATGCCAACACCGGGCAGACCTTCTACTGGCTGAAGAGCTATGGCGTGAAGGGGCCGAAGGATTTTCCGGGCCACAAGATCGGCAACCCGCCGGGCGATGCCTCGCGCGTGATGTGGCCGGCCTTCGCCAAGGCCGCCGGCATCGCGCCCGACTCCGTGACCTTCGTCAATGTCGGCCCGACCGCAAAGGTCGCGGCGCTGAAGAGCCACGCCACCGATATCATCAGCGACTTCTACAACGAGCACGATCGCAAGGTGATCGAGTTCGGCGTCGACCTTGGGTACATCAACTGGAAGGACATCGGGCTCAACCCCTACGGCAATTCGCTGATCGTCAACGGCGCCTATCTGGAGAAGAACCCGAAGCTGGTCGAGACATTCGTCCGTGTCACGCAGAAAGCCTTCGCCGCCTGTGTCGCCGACGTCGCGCCCTGCCTGAAGGCGCTGCTGGATCAAGTCTCGGGGCTGGACAAGGAAGACCAGGAGCGGCAGTGGGAGCGCATCAAGTTCCTGATGACCGACGAGTTCACCACGACCAAGGGCCTGGGTTGGATCGACGGCGAGCGCATGAAAAAGGACTACGATCTGGTGCAGACCTATCTCGGCATGGAGAAGCCGTTCGACGTGCAGACCGCGTTTACGACGAAGATGCTGGATACGTCGATCAGGATGGATGCGAGCAAGGTCAGGAAATGACCGCCTCGAAATGACGAAATCGTAGGGTGGGCAAAGGCGCTCTTGCGCCGTGCCCACCTTCGCGAGCACGCCGAGGAAGGTGGGCACGCTTCGCTTTGCCCACCCTACGCTTTGCAATGACGATGCGGTTCACTGCAACGCCATTCCCGCCGTCTTCACCACCTTGTTGAGCTTCTCATAGTCCGCGCGCATCAGCGCCGACAAATCCTTTAGCGGCATCGGCTTGCCGGGAATATCCGATATCGACAGCTGCTTCTGCACGGCCGGATTCTCCAGCGCCTTGTCGATGGCGTCATGGATCTTCTCGACCAGCGCATCCGGCGTCGATGCCGGCACATAGATGCCGTACCACGGCACATAGGCCGCGGCGGGGAAGCCGGCTTCGGCAATGGTCGGCACATCGGGCAGGTCAGGCACGCGCTTGTCGGTGAAAACCGCAAGCGGCTTCACCGTGCCCTCCTTGATGTGCGGCAGCGCCAGCGCCAGCGACACGATCTCGAAATGCATCAGGTTCGTCATCAGGTCGATCAGTGCCTGCGGCTGGCCCTTGTAGCCGACATTGGTCAGCTTGATGTCAGCGGTTTGGAACAGTTTTTGCGCGGACAAGTCGATCGAGGAGCCGGTGCCGGGATTGCCGAAATTGAGCTGGCCGGGTTTCGACCTCGCAAGCTCGACGAACTCGGCAATAGTCTTCACCGGCATCGAGGGATGCACCAGCGCGACGCTCTGGTTCCAGACGGCGAGGCCGACACATTTGAAATCCTTCAGTGGGTCCCAGCCGGCATCCTTGTAAAGCGTCGGATTGACCAGCACCGCGGGTCCGGTAACGAGCCAGGTGTAACCGTCGCCCTCGCTGCGCGCGACCGCGAGTGTACCGATATTGCTGTTGGCGCCGGCGCGTCCCTCGACCACGACCGGCTGTTTGGTATCGCGTCCGACCTGCTCGGTGACGGCGCGCGCAACGATGTCGACGATACCGCCGGAGGGGTAGGGCACGATGATATGGATCGGCCGGCTCGGCCAGTTGTCGGCGGCTTGCGCGAGCGGTGCTGCGAGGAGCAGCGCGGCGATGCCGGCAATTACAGTCAGGGCGATTCTGCCGCGCATAAAACTTCCTCCCGTCGACACATCTCTCGATGTGCGTGTTTGTTCGCGCTACAGCGCGCTGTGTTGTTCGCTGGCGACCAGCGAGCGGATGCTGCGTGCAAGGCCCAGAATGCGCGGGCCGCATTCACGTTCGATCTGTTCGGCACTGAAGCGGAATGAGGGGATGCCACAATTGACCGACAGGCAGTCGCCGTTTGCCGTGCGATAGAGCGGCGCAGCGACGCCGAAAATCTCGCGCCGCCATTCGCCGAGCGAGACTGCAAAGCCGCGCTCCTTGCAAAGCTCGATGTCCGGCAATGTGCGGCGCTCGACATAGTCGGCTTCGCCCGGCCGCTCGGCTTTCACCTGTTTCAAATAGGCATCGAGTTCGTCCTTGCTGTAGAGCGACAGCAGCGCGCGGCCGACCGCGGTCGGCGCCAGCGAAGAGGAGAAGCCGACGTCGGGCAGATGCGGCACGGCATCCGTGGTGCGCAGCGTCTCGACATAGATGAAGTCGAGCCCGAACGGCATCGCGATCGAGACCGTGCCGCCGGCATAGGCCGCGAAGTCGCGCATCAGGGGCCGCGCGGTCTGCCGCACCTTGATGGCCGACAGCAGCGGATAGGCGGTCGCGAGCACGCCAAGGCCGAGGTCGAACCGTCCCTTCGTGTCGCGCTTGAGATAGCCGAGCTGCGCCAGCGTGTAGGTCAGCCGCGACACCGTCGGCCGCGACAGGCCGGTGGCCGCGGCGAGTTCGGCGTTCGACAAACCGCCGCTGCGATTACGGAAGCTGGCCAGCACGTCGAGCCCGTGGGCAAGCGTGGTCGCAAAGGAGGGGTCGCTGTGATCCGCCCGAGGCGCTTTTTTCACTGAAGCCATGGTCATGCGCTCAATATCGGTCAATTTTCGATGACTTGTCAATATATCGAAACAGTATTTGCAAAACCGTTCGGCATATGGCTATAACTTTCCAAAATTGGGAGGAAGCATGGATTTCGAGCTGTCGGCGCGCTCGGAGGGCTGGCGGAGAAAGCTGCAGGCTTTCTTCGATCGCGAGGTGCTGCCAAGCAACCGCCGCTATCTCGATCACGTTGCGAAGGGTGAAACTCCCCCGTTCATGGCCGAGCTTCAGGCTAAGGCGCGGGAGCAGGGTCTGTGGAATCTCGGCCTGCCGGAGTTGGCGCCGGATGAGCCGGGCACGCGTCTCTCCAATCTCGAATATGCGCCGCTCGCTGAAATCATGGGCCGGCTGTTCTGGGCGCCGGAGGCGTTCAACTGCCAGGCCCCGGATGTGCCGAACATGATCGCGCTGCAGAACTGCGCGACGGCTGAACAGAAGAAGCGGTGGCTCGATCCGCTGCTCAACGCCAAAACGCGCTCTGCCTTCGGCATGACCGAGCCGGATGTCGCCTCATCGGACGCGACCAATGTTGCAACGAAGATCGTCCGCGACGGCGACGATTACGTCATCACCGGCCGCAAATGGTTCATCACCGGCGCCGCGCATCCAAATTGTAGTTTCCTGATCGTGATGGGCGTCACCAACGCGGACGCCGAGCGGACAGCTAAGCATTCCTGCATCATCGTGCCGATGGATGCGCCGGGCGTGCGCCTGGTGCGGCGGCTGCGCTGGATGGGCTGTGAGGATCATGTCGCGCCGATCGGCGAACTCGCGTTCGATCATGTCCGCGTGCCGCGCGAGAATCTGCTCGGCGCGGAGGGCGAGGGGTTCAAGGTCGCGCAGATCAGGCTGGGGCCGGCGCGCATCCATCACTGCATGCGCTCGATCGGTCTCTGCGAACTCCTGATCGAACTGATGATGGTGCGCGCCTCCGAACGCTCGGCGTTCGGCCGCACCGTGATTCAATATGACACCGTGCAACGCTGGATCGCGGAATCCCGCGTCGAGCTCGAGCAGGCGCGGCTATTGTGCTATCGCTGCGCCTGGCGGCTGGACCAGACCGGCCATCACGGCGCCTGGCGTGACGTCTCGCTGATCAAGGTCGCGGTGCCGGCGATGCTGCAGCGGATCGCCGACCGCGCGTTGCAGGTGTTCGGCGCCATGGGCGGCTCGGAGGATACGCCGATCCATCAGGCGCTGGCCTGGGGACGGTTGCTGCGGATCGGCGACGGGCCGGACGAGGTGCATCTGCGCCAGATTTTCCGCATGGAGGCGATGCCGTCCTGGTCGATCGCCGACTCGCCTTATCTCGCCGCGCATCCCGCGTAATCATTTTTGTATGTGAGGAGACGAACATGAGCCAAGCCGCCATCAATGAAACGCCGCAGGAGCGCCCGAAGGATGCCTCCCATCCGGTGATCGCGCAGCATCAAGCCATGCTGGCGGCGTTGCCGTTCTCCGACAAGCGTGATTTCGAGGAGGCGGCGCGCGGCTTCCTCGGCACCATCGAACAAGCGAAGGTCATGCATCCCTCGGGCCGCACGGTCTGGAGCCTGGAGCCCTATGGCTTCCTGTCGTCGGAGGAAGCCCCGCCGACCGTCAATCCCAGCCTGTGGCGGCAGTCGCGGCTGAACATGCAGCACGGCCTGTTCGAGGTCGTGCCCGGCGTCTACCAGGTGCGCGGGCTCGACATCGCCAACATGACGCTGATCGAGGGCGACACCGGCGTCATCGTGTTCGATACGCTGACCTCGATCGAAGGCGCGCGGGCGGCGATGGAGCTGTACTTCAAGCATCGCGGCAGGAAGCCGGTCATGGCCGTCATCTTCAGCCATACCCACACCGACCATTGGGGCGGCGCCCGCGGCGTGCTCGACGATGAAACGCTGGCGAGCGGCAAGGTGCCGATCATCGCACCGAACTATTTCATGGAGCACGCCGTCTCCGAGAACATCATCGCGGGACCTGCGATGCTGCGCCGTGCGCAATATCAGTTCGGGCCGTTCCTCGCCAAGGGCGTGCGCGGGCATGTCGATTGCGGCCTCGGCAAGTCGATGGCCGCGGGCTCGGTCGCGCTGTTGCGGCCGACCGACCTGATCATCGCCACCGGCGACAAGCGTGTGATCGACGGCGTCGAGTTCGAATTCCAGATGGCGCCGTTCACCGAGGCGCCGGCCGAGATGCATTTCTACGCGCCGCGTTACAAGTTGCTCAATCTCGCGGAAAACTGCACGCACAACTTCCACAATCTGTTGCCGTTCCGCGGCGCGGATGTCCGCGACGCGCTCGCCTGGTCGAAATACCTCAACGAGGCACTGAAGATGTGGGGCGGCAAGGCGGACGCCATGTGCGGCCAGCATCACTGGCCGGTGTGGGGGCGCGAGCGCATCGACAGCATGATCCGCCAGCAGCGCGATCTCTACAAATTCGCGCATGACCAGACCATCCGCCTGATAAATCACGGCCTCACCGCAACCGAGATCGCCGAGACCATCAGCCTGCCGAAGAGCCTCGACGGCGCCTGGCACGGCCGCGGCTATTACGGCCACATCCGGCACAATGTGAAGGCGATCTACCAGAAATATCTCGGCTGGTACGACGCCAATCCGGTCAATCTCGATCCGCTGCCGCCGGTCGCCTCCGCCAAAAAATATGTCGAGTATATGGGCGGGGCGGATGCGATCCTCGTGCGGGCGAGAAAAGATTTCGCCAACGGCGAGTTTCGCTTTGTCGCCCAAGCCGTGAGCCATCTCGTGTTCGCCGAGCCGGATAACCAGGCCGCGCGCGCCATGCTCGCCGACACGTTCGAGCAGCTCGGCTACGCCGCCGAGAGCTCGACCTGGCGCAACGCCTATCTGTTCGGCGCACAGGAGTTGCGGCAAGGCATGCCGAAGACGCCGCCGCGCGCGCCGATGCCGCGCGAGACCCTGGCCGCGCTGCGCACCGAGCAATTGTGGGACGTGCTCGGCGTGCGTCTCAACGGGCCGAAGGCCGAAGGCAAGCACATCGTGCTGAACTGGAGCTTTTCCGATACCGGCGAAACGTTTGCGCTCAATCTCGAAAACTCGGCGCTGACCTATACCGAGGGCGTGCAGTCCGAGAAGGCTGATGCGAGCTTTACGCTTTCGCGCGCGCTGCTGGACGAGGTCATCGCCAAGCAGACCAGCTTCCCGGAGGCGGTGGCGGCAGGGAAGGTGAAGTTCACGGGCAACGCGATGAAGCTCGCCGAGCTGATGAGGTTGATGGACGAGTTTCCGCGGATGTTCGAGATCGTTGAGCCGAAACGGACGGTGGTGAGTTAGGCGCATCGTCATTGCGAGGAGCGAAGCGACGAAGCAATCCATTCTTCAGCGAATGCGGCGCGATGGATTGCTTCGCTTCGCTCGCAATGACGACGGTGCCTGACGGCCTCAAATTCCCAGATACGCCGCCTGCACCTGCTTGTTGTTGGCAAGCTCGTCGCTGGAGCCGTGCATGATGACGTTGCCGCTCTCCAGCACATAGGCGCGCTGCACCAGCGACAGCGCGCGGCTGACATTCTGTTCGACAAGCAGGATCGCGGTGCCCATCTTGTGGATTTCGCCGATCTTCTCGAAGGTGACGTCGGTCATCACAGGTGCTAAGCCCAACGATGGCTCGTCCAGCATCAAGAGCCGCGGCTTGAGCATCAGTCCGCGGCCGACCGCTAACATTTGTTGTTCGCCACCGCTCATGGTGCCCGCAAGCTGTTTGCGGCGATCGGCAAGGCGAGGGAAGATGCCGTAGACCACTTCCATGGTCTGCGCGCGTGCAGCCCTGGCCTTCGGCACGAAGGCGCCGATCTCGAGATTCTCCTGCACAGTCATCTCGGGGAAGACCTGACGGCCCTCCGGCACATGGGCGATGCCGAGCTCGGGAATTTTGTGCGGCGGCAACGATGACAGATCGGTACCGGCGAAAACGATGGTGCCGGAGGTTAATTTCACTTGCCCCGAAATCGCGCGCAGCGTCGTGCTCTTGCCCGCGCCGTTGGCGCCGAGCAGGCCGACGGCCTCGCCTTCGCCGATCTCGATCGAGACGTTGGTGATCGCGGGCACCGAGCCGTAACGCGCGCTGACGTTTGCGAGCTTAAGCATGCGCGCCTCCGCCTGGCGCATGCACGTAAGAGCCGAGATAGGCGCGGATCACTTCCGGGTTCTCGACGATCTCCTTGGGCGAACCTTCCGCAATCTTCTGGCCGTGGTCGAGCACGACGATGTGTTTGGCGACCGCCATGATCGCGCGCATGACATGCTCGACGATCACGATCGTCAGTCCGCGCGCGGACAGCTTGCCGACCAGCGCCACCGCCTGGTCGATTTCGGCCGGGTTCAAGCCGGCCATCACCTCGTCGAGCAATAAAATCTTCGGCTGTGTTGCCAACGCCCGCGCCATCTCCAGCCGACGCTGATCGATGGTGGTCAAATCCCGGGCCTCAGTGTTTTCTCGCGCTGAGAGGCCGACGAAATCGATGGCCTCGCGCGCTTTCTCGCGCGCAGCGGCGACATGCCGGTCGCGCAGGAACGCGCCGGTCATGACGTTGTCGAGCACCGTCATGGCGCCGAAGGGTTTTGCCACCTGAAAGGTGCGGGCAAGGCCCAGCGCGCAGACATCGTGCGGCTTGAGGCCGACGATCTCCTGGCCGAACGCCTGCACCGACCCGGAATCGGCTTTGTGGAAGCCCGTGATCAGATGAAAGCTCGTGGTCTTGCCGGCACCGTTCGGCCCGATCAGCGCCACCGTCTCGTTTTCCTTCACCGTGAAGCTGACGTCCTGCACGGCGCGAAGGCCGCCGAAGCGCTTGTTCAGTCCCTTGATGACCAGCGCCTCGCTCATGGCGCGGTCCGTGGGGCTGCCGGTTGCCGCTCGCGATGGCGCTGCATCGCCTCGTTGATCCATCCCATCAAGCCGGTCGGCCGCCACAGGATCACGGCCATCAGGATCAGCGCGTAGACCGTGAGCTGGATGCCGCCAGTCGATGAGCCGAGCCAGCTTTGCAACAGCGCCGAGGTTGTCTCCAGCAACACCGTGCCGATCACCGGTCCCCACAAGGTGCCTATGCCGCCGACGATCGAGACCAGTGCGGCTTCGATCGAGATGTTGAAGCTGAAAGCGGTCGCGGGATCGATGAAGTAGATGTACTGGGTATAGAATGTGCCGGCGAGCGCGGTCAGGAATGCCGAGATCATGTAGATGTCGCGCTTGATGCGCGGCGCGTTGACGCCGACGGCTTGCGCCGCATCCTCGTCCTCGCCGATCGCGACGAGGTAATAGCCCATCCAGGACTTTTCAATTCGCCAGGTGACCAGCAGCCCGAGCGCGAGCAGGCCGAGCACGACGTAATAATAGGCGGCCTTGGTCTCGAATTGCAGCATCAACGGCGCGCTGCCGAGGTTCGGAATCGTCGTGCCCTCCGCGCCCCAGGCGAGATCGCGGAATTTCAGGAAGATCAGCATCAGCGCTTGCGCGGTCGCAATCGTTGCGATGGTGAAATAGGGGCCGCGCAGGCGGAAGCAGAGCCAACCGATCGGCAGGCTCGCGATTGCGGCGACCACGCCGCCCGCGACCATGCCGATCCAGGGTGAGATGCCGAAATCCACCTGCATGATGGTGGAGGTATAGGCGCCGAGCCCGAAATAGGCGGCGTGCCCGAGCGACAACTGCTTGGCGTAGCCTCCCATCAGATTCCAGGCGACGCCGATGAAGGAGAACAGCAGGATGCGGATGAAGATGTCGAGCGCAAACGAGCTCTTCACCACCTGCGGCAGCGCCAGCACGACAATGGCGAGCACGACAAGCGCCGATATCTTCAGGGCGGACAAACCTCGCATCAGCGCATTCTCCCGCCGCCGAGGCCGTTTGGCTTGAACGCGAGCGTCAAGAGCAGCATCGCGAACACCACGATCAGGCCGGAATCGGCGCCGACAAACTGGATGCCGAGTGACTCGGCCACCCCCATCATCAGGCTCGCGACCAGGGCGCCGATGACGTTGCCGAGCGTGCCGAGCACGACCGCGACGAACGCCATCAGCACGAACACCTGTCCGACGAACGGATAGGCCGAGTAGAACGGCATCAACAGCGATCCCGCGGCACCGGCGAGCGCCAGCGCCGCACCGAAGGCCACCGCGAATACGCGGTTGGGATTGATGCCCATCAAGACGGCGACATCAGGCTTCTGGGATGCGGCGCGCATCGCCTTGCCGAGATCGGTGAGGCGAAGGAACGCCCAGAGTGCGGCGCTCAAGGCCATCGCCACCACGAAGGCGATCAGCTTGGCTTCGGGGACATAGAGTCCGCCGAAATGAAAGGCCTCATCCGAATAGGAGGTGTGGACGGTGCGATAATTCGCGCTGAAGAACAGCAGCGACAAATTGAGTAGCAGCAGCGACAGCGCAAACGTCAGGAAGATCTGCGGCATGTCGTTTGGGCCGAGTACGCGCCTGATCAGGAAATGCTGGATCAGCATGCCGAGCACGAACAGCACCGGCATCGAGACGAACAGCGAGAGCAGGGGATCGATGCCGAAGGTGCTGAACAGGAAGAACGACAGATACATCCCGATCATCACGAACTCGCCCTGGGCGAAGTTGACGATCTTGACCACGCCGAAGATCAGCGTCACTCCGATGGAGACGAGCGCGTAGATGCCGCCGATGAGCAGGCCGTTGATCACGGCCTGGACCACTGTCTCCAGCATGGAACGTGCCGCCGCTCAGGTCTTCATCATGGGGGCGCGGGCATCGTCCTTCGGGAAAATGCTGGCGAGGTCGCCGTTCTGCCACTGCACGCCGACCGGGCGGCCGTAGACGTTCTTGCCGTCGGGACCGAACTTGACCTTGCCGCCCGGCGCCATCGCGGCGAAGCCCGTGGAGACGTCGAGGGTCGAGAGCGCCTCGCGCACCTTTTGCGGATCGGCTGAGCCAGCGCGCTCCAGCGCGTCCGCGATCATGTAGGTCTGCGCGACGAGGCCGCCGGCATATTCGAACAGGAAGTCGCCGGTGCGCTTCTTGTACTCGGCGTTCACCTTTTGCGCATTGTCGTCCATGTCGTGATTCCAGTGCGCCACGCCCTGCAGGCCCTCGGCGAGCTTGCCGACATTCTTGTAGAAGTCTGGAATGACGAATCCGCCGGAGCCGCCGTTGATCGCAATATTGAGGCCGACCTGCTTGACCGTGCGCACGATCAGGATCAGATCGTTCAGGTACGACACCGAGAACAGCGCATTGGCGCCGGAGGCCTTGACCTTGTTGATCAGCGGGCTCGCATCGGTGAAGCCGGCCGAATAAGGCTCGAACATCACGATCTCGACGCCTTCGCCGGGCGCGAGCTCCTTCAGCCCGTTCGAGGTCGAGGTGCCGAAAGCGGTGTTCTCGAAGATCACGGCGACCTTCGGACTGTCGCTGACCAGCTTCGACATCTGCAGCTGGGCTTTGGCGAATTGCGAGGCGCGGGCAAACGGCGTGAACGTATAGCTGCGGCCCTTATTGAGCTGGTCCGAGCTCGAGCCGGTGATGATCGGCACCTTGGCGCGCTCGCAGACCTCGCTTGCGATCAAGGTGAGCGCGCTGGCGAAGCAGCCGTGGACCGCCGAGAGTTTGTTGCCGGTGATCAGGCGGTCGGTTTCGGTGCGGGTCACCGTGGTATCGCTCTGCACATCGGAAGTGATCAGGTTGAGTTTGGCGCCTCCGAGCGACTTGATGCCGCCGGCGTCGTTGATCATTTCGACGGCCAGCTTGGCCGCGGCGATGCAGCCGACGCCGATCTGCGCCATGCTGCCGGTGGTCGGATAGAGACCGCCGATATTGATGGGGTCGGCGGCCCAGCCGCGCAGCGGCACCGCGCCGAACGAGGCGGCGGCAATCGCAGCACCGGTATTCTTCAGGAATTTGCGGCGGCTTTTGCTGGCAACGACCGGCGGCTGGTCTTTCTTCATCTCGCTCCCCCATGCGACCGGCTTTGGTCCGGCGCTCGATTTTCTGGCGGCGCATAAGACCATGCCACGCGCAAAGTGCAAGGCGTACCAAGGTCAGGACGCCATGCGATGGAGCAGCGAGAGCGTGCGCCGCAACATGGAGTTTTCAGGCAGCGATTGCAGTCATTTCACGCCACGCGCGCAAACAAAAAAAGCCGCACACCTCGACAAGAGGTGACGGCTTCCTTTGCAATACCTGCGAGCAATCTATTCAGCACTGCTGACCAGCCTGATCCTGGGCTCGGCTTTCTCGGTCAGGCTGCGATAGGCTTCGAGATAATCGAGCGCCATTCGCCGTGCGGTGAAGCGTGTCTCGAATTGCTTGCGGATCGCGCCGCGGTCGAGCCCGGCGAGCCGGTCGACGGCGGCGACCGCACTGATCTCGTCCTCGACAATGAAGCCGGTCAGTCCGTCATCGATGATCTCGGGCACCGAGCCGCGGTTATAGGCGATCACGGGCGTGCCGCACGCCATCGCCTCGATCATCACGAGGCCGAACGGCTCCGGCCAGTCGATCGGCACCAAAAGGCCGATTGCGCCGGAAAGAAATTCCGACTTCTCGTGATCGCTGATCTCGCCGATATAATCGACCAGCGGGTTGCCCGTGATCAGCGGCGAAATCAGCTGCTCGTAATAGTCTTCGTCGGCGCGATCCACCTTGGCCGCGATCTTCAGCGGAATGCCGCAACGCATGGCGATCTTGATGGCGCGATCGACGCCCTTTTCGGGCGCGATACGGCCGAGCACCGCAAGATATTCCTGCTTCGCCGGACGCGGCGTCAGCAAATTCTTCGGCAGGCCGTGATGAATGGTCCGTACCCAGTTTGCCTGCGGCACCGGCCGCCGCTGTGCGTTCGAGATCGAGATGACAGGCACCTTGGAGAAGGTGTGGAACACCGGCTGGTGCTCCGGCAGGTCCAAACGGCCGTGCAGTGTGGTCAGGAACGGCGTCGGCTGACGATAGAACAGCGAGAACGGGTAGTAATCGAGATGGAAGTGCAGAAAGTCGAACTCTTCGTCGTCACATTTCCGCCGCACGCGCTCCAGCATCACCATGTGCAGCGCGTTGGGATCGCGCACCGCGCCATCCAGCCGCAAGGCTTTCGGCCAGGTCGCATCAAGTTTCGCTGATGTGTGCAAATCGCCGCTGGCGAACAATGTGACGTCGTGGCCCAGCGCCACCAGCTCCTCCGTCAGCCAGTGCACCACCCGCTCGGTGCCGCCATAAAGCTTGGGTGGAACAGCCTCCGTCAACGGAGCAACCTGCGCGATGCGCATCTCACCTTCTCCTGTCTGGGATCATGTGGAAGAAAGCCCCCTTGTGACGGCACCGGCACGCCGCGAACAGGGAACGTCGCCGCACTCGCGAAGTTCCGTTTGCGCAAAGTTACTTCTTCGACAGATCGCTGCGTGGTCGTGATGGCGCCACGAGCCGCAGTCACGCTTAGCGATAACGCAGATGTTGCAGATTTGTTGGGTGCGGAACGCCGCGTCGCGGGAACCCGACACGCGCGTCAGCCGTTCAAGACCGGGGAACCCCGAAGCCGACAACTCGCATCAAATCGACAGGTTTGGAATTCATGGACCAGCTCTCAGGATATGCGCGCCGTCCGTTTTCGTTCGTGTTGCGCTATCTGCGCCAGCGGTTATCGGCTCATTTGGTCATATTGACTGCCGTGGTTGGTGCAGTTGCCTGCTCAGTGGGCACCCAATATGGCGTGAAGTTCCTTGTCGATAGTCTGTCCAGCGGACCCTCTCACGCGAGCCGTGTATGGCTGGCATTCGTTTTCCTCATGTCGCTGATCGCCGCTGATAACTTTTTGTGGCGGATTGCAAGCTGGATCGCGAGCTTCACCTTCGTCGGCGTCACCGGCGATCTCCGCCGTGAAATGTTCCGTCATCTCACCGGGCATGCGCCGAGCTATTTCTCGGATCGCTTGCCGGGAATGCTGACCAGCCGAATCACGGCGACATCGAATGCGATCTTCACCGTCGAGAACATGTTCGTCTGGAACGTGCTGCCGCCGGTGATTGCCACAATTGCGGCGATCTGCCTGATCGGTACTGTCAGCCTGCCGATGGCGGCCGGCCTGATCGTGATCGCCGGCGGAATGGTGATTGCGATGTTCCATCTCGCCGCCGCCGGCAAGCCGCTGCACGATGACTACGCGAACAAGGCCGCCTCCATCGACGGCGAGATGATCGACGTCGTCAACAATTTGTCGCTGGTGCGCGCCTTCTGCGGCTTCAGCCACGAACACGACCGCTTCGACGCGACCGTCAATCGCGAGCTCGTCGCGCGCGGCCGCAGCCTGCGTTATCTGGAAAAACTGCGGCTGACCCATGCTGCGGTCACCGTCGCGCTGATCATCGCGCTGCTCGCCTGGGCGCTGCGGCTGTGGCAAGCGGGCGGCGCCACAACCGGCGACGTCGTGCTGGTCTGCACGCTTGGCCTCTCGATCCTCAATGCCACGCGCGACCTCGCGGTAGCGCTGGTCGACGTCACCCAGCATGTCGCGCGGCTGACGGAGGCGATTGCGACGTTGCTGCTGCCGCACGACATGCCCGATCATCCAGAGGCCGAGCCGCTGGAGCGCAAGGGCGCGGCCATCGTCTTCAACAACGTCGCGTTCCGCTATCCAGGCGGACAGCAGGTGTTCGAACGCTTCAGCCTGAAACTGCAGCCGGGTCAGCGGGTCGGACTGGTCGGTCAGTCCGGCGGCGGCAAGTCCTCGCTGTTCGCGCTGCTGCAGCGCTTCTATGACGTCCAGCACGGCGGGATCGCCATCGATGGCCAGGACGTCACGCGGGTCACGCAAGAAAGCCTGCGCCACGCCATCTCGGTGGTGCCGCAGGATATCTCGCTGTTTCATCGAACCATCCTGGAGAACATCCGCTATGGCCGCCCCAGTGCCACCGACGACGAGGTCCTCCGCGCAGCTATTGCGGCGCGTTGCGATTTCATCGACGACCTGCCCGAGGGGCTCGACACCATGGTCGGCGACCGCGGCATCAAGCTGTCGGGTGGCCAGCGCCAGCGCATCGCCATCGCGCGCGCCTTTCTGAAGGACGCGCCGATCCTGCTGCTCGATGAAGCGACCGCCGCGCTCGACAGCGAATCCGAAGAAGCCATTCGCCAAGCGCTGTCGCGGCTGATGCGTGGCCGCACGGTGATCGCCATCGCGCACCGCCTTGCGACGCTGCGCAACTTCGACCGCGTCCTGGTGCTCAAGGCCGGCAAGGTCATCGAGGACGGCTCGCCTGACCGGCTGATGCAGGTGAAGGGGCCGTATCGCGAACTGGTCACGCAGGAAATCAACAAGCTCGCGAAATTCGCCGCCTGAGGTAAGGCGGCGTGTTCGGGTTGCGTTTTCGCAGAGGGGAACCACGCGAGGTCATCATGGCAGAAGCCGTCACGCAGTTCGTTGCGATGTCGCGTAGCGTGGAGCTTGCGCTGGAGCAGCCGTTCTACATTCCGATGACGGGACCGGCGGCGCGGCCGCGCCGCTCGCTCAAGCATGACGACACCTTCATCGTGCTCGACAGCCACGGCGACATCGGCGCCTCCGCCGGTGGACCCGACGGCCTGTTCAATGCCGATACGCGCTATCTGGCGCGCCTCGAGCTTGTCTACGAGGACATGCAGCCGCTGTTGCTCGGGACCAATCTGCGCGACGACAACTCGTCGCTGACCATCGACCTCACCAACCCGGACGTCTATCGCCAAAACCGCCTGGTGCTGCAGAAGGACATGCTGCACATCGTGCGCACCATCTTCCTGTGGCGCGGCACGGCCTATCAACGCATCGGCCTGCAGAACCACGGCGAGAGCCGCGCCAGCTTCGATCTGACGCTGTTGTTCGACAACGACTTCGCCGACCTGTTCGAGGTGCGCGGCGAGACGCGGCCACGCCGCGGCGTTGGTACCGTCAGGTTGGTCAGTCCTGCCGATGTGGTGCTCGACTACAAGGGCCTCGACGGCCAGCCGCGGATGACGGCGTTGCATTTCGATCCACGGCCGACGAAGTTGGCGACCAACAGCGCGACCTGGCATCTCGAGCTCGAGCCCCAACAGGTCTCCTCGCTGTTCGTGTCAGTGTCCTGCAACAAGGCCGCCGACCCCAAACATGGGCGGTTTTTCCCCAGTCTGCTTGCGCATCGCCGCGAGATGCGACGCGCCACAACCGGTATCGCCAGCATCGAGACCTCCAACAACATCTTCAACGAGGTGTTGTGCCAGTCGATGGCCGACCTCAATATGCTGATGACGGAGACGCCGGAGGGGCGATATCCCTATGCGGGGATTCCCTGGTATTCGACCACGTTCGGCCGCGACGGCCTCATCACCGCGATGCAGATGCTGTGGATCGATCCGCGCGTCGCGTGCGGCGTTCTGAAGCGTCTGGCGCGCCATCAGGCCACCGCCGTCGACCCGCTCAACGATGCCGCGCCCGGCAAGATCCTGCACGAGATGCGCGGCGGCGAAATGGCGGCCCTACGAGAGGTGCCATTCGCGCAATATTACGGCAGCGTCGACGCCACGCCGCTGTTCGTCCTGCTCGCGGGACTTTACAGCGAGCGCACCGGCGATGATGAGACGATCGAGGAATTGTGGCCGGCGATCGAGGCTGCGCTACGCTGGATCGACGGTCCCGGTGATCCCGATGGCGACGGCTTTGTCGAGTACCAGCGCGCGACCGAAGAGGGGTTGCGCAATCAGGGTTGGAAGGATTCCTTCGACGCGATCTTCCACGCCGACGGCACGCTCGCCGAAGGCAACATCGCGCTGGCCGAGGTGCAGGGCTATGTGTTCGCCGCCAAGCGGCTGGCGGCGCGTTGCGCGCAGCGGCTAGGCCGGCGCGAGATCGCGCACCGGCTGGAGATCGAGGCGTATCAGCTGGCGCAGCGGTTCGAACAGGCATTCTGGTGCGAGGAGCTCGGCACTTATGCGCTGGCGCTCGATGGCGCGAAGCGCGCCTGCGCGGTGCGCTCGTCGAATGCCGGCCATCTGCTGTTCAGCGGCATGATCCGCGAGGACCGCGCGCGACGGGTCGCGGTCGACCTGCTGCGGCCGCACTTCTTCACCGGCTGGGGCATCCGCACCATCGCGCTGGGCGAGAGCCGTTATAATCCGATGTCATATCACAACGGCTCGATCTGGCCGCACGACAACGCGCTGATCGTCCTCGGGCTGTCGCGTTACGGCCTGATGCATTCGGTCGAGCACGTGTTCAAGGGCCTGTTCGACGCCGCGACCTATATGGACCTTCGGCGGTTGCCGGAACTGTTCTGCGGTTTCCGCCGCGAACGGCACCGCGGGCCGACGCTCTATCCGGTGGCCTGCGCGCCGCAGGCCTGGGCCAGCGCGACGCCCTTCACCTTGCTGGAGGCCGCGCTCGGTCTCGAATTCGACGCCGAGCGATCCGAGATCCGCTTGCGCAATCCGCGGCTGCCCGCCTTCCTCAATGAAGTCGTGCTGCGCGATCTGCAGCTCGGCGAATCCAGCGTTGATCTGTTGATCCGCCGTCATGGCCACGGCGTATCGATGGAGGTGTTGCGCCGGCGCGGACAAATCCAGGTCTCTATCGTGCTCGCGCGCTAGAGGCGTCAAAAAGAAAGGGAGGCTGCATGCGCGCAAGCCGCTGGTTCATTCTCGCATCGCTGCTTGTTGTATTCGCTGCCGTCGCCTCGCGCGCGGAGAACGAAGCGCAATCTGCCTCGCCGGCCGCGGCGGCAAAGGAGACAGCGCCACCCGCGACCAAGGAACCGGTGCCACCGCCTTCGGTCACTGTCATCGCGCCGCGCGAGGCCCATGGCGTGCTCGGCCGCGAGGTCCGCAGTCCGGCAGACGAGGACATGGGACGCATTGTCGACATCATCGTCGATCGCACAGGCACGGTGCGCGCCGCGGTGATCGATTTCGGCGGCTTCCTCGGCGTCGGCAGCCGCAAGATCGTGGTCGACTGGAGCGCCCTGCATTTCGGCCATGTCGCCGACAAAAAGGACAGCATCACGCTGGAATTGACCAAGGCCCAGGTCGCCGCTGCGCCCGAGTACAAAGAGGACACGCCGATCGTCGTGCTGGGCCAAGCCGGCAATCTCGAACCATTTGAAGAACATTAGGGAGGAGCGGCGTTCTGACAGCCCGGCCAATCCACACGGGTCAGCGGAGTGATGGTGATCGTCATAGCGCGGTCGGCAGCGACACGATCGCGCCGGTTTCAGCCGGTCCAACTGGCAAGCCGCATCCCTCCAAGGAGAGCCTGCGCGGGCTCGACTGGTTCATCTTCTTCCTCGCCGACGTGCAGACCGGCTTCGGCCCGTTCATCGCGGTGTATCTGACCACCGAAAAATGGACGCAGGCCCAGATCGGCCTGGTGCTTTCGATCGGTGCTGTGGTCGGGCTGATCGGGCAGATGCCGGGCGGCGCCATCATCGATGCGGCGAAGTCGGAGCGCTTCGTCGCGGGGTTGGCGATTGCGATCATCGGCTGCGCGGCGCTCGCCTATGCCACGTTGCCGATTTTTCCGGTGGTAGCCGCGGCCGCGACCCTGCATGCCGCCGCTAGCTGCGTGCTGGGACCCGCGATCGCCGCGCTCAGTCTCGGTCTGGTCGGCCCCTATGCGATCAGCGAGCGGCTTGGACGCAACGCCCGCTTTGCCTCGCTCGGCAACGGCGTCGCCGCCGCCGTGATGGGGACCTGCGGTTATCTCTTGTCCAGCCGCTCGGTATTCCTCGTCACCTTCTGTCTTGCGATACCGACGCTGTTGTCGCTGGCGCGCATCCGGGAATCCGAGGTCGATGTCGCGCGCGCTCATGGTTCGGTGCCGCGCGAGGCGCCGGAGGCAAAGGCGACGCGGGTCGTCGATCTCGTCAGGCAGAAGCCGCTGTTGATCTTCGCGGGCAGCGTGCTGCTGCTGCAGCTCGCCAACGCCGCGATGCTGCCGATCATGGCGGGCGCTGTGACGGCGCGCTCGGCGCAGTGGGCACCGGTGCTGATCGCATTCTGCATCGTCGTGCCGCAGGCGATCGTGGCGCTAATGTCGCCGACCGTCGGCGCGAAGGCGCAAGCATGGGGCCGGCGGCCGCTGCTGATGATCGGTTTCGGCGCGCTCGCGATCCGCGGCCTGTTGTTTGCAAACGTGCACGACCCCTATCTACTGGTGGCGGTGCAGCTCTTCGACGGCATCACCGCATCGGTCTTTGCCGTGATGATTCCCTTGATTGTCGCCGACGTCGCCTTCGGCACCGGGCATTTCAACCTGGCCCAGGGCATCGTCGGCACCGCGACAGGCATCGGCGCGTCGCTCTCGACCTTGCTCGCAGGTTACGTCACCGATCTCTATGGCAGCGGCGTCGCTTTCCTCGGACTCGCCATGATCGCCTGGTTTGGATTCGCCGCGATCGCATTTCTGATGCCGGAGACGCGGCGCGTGGCGCCGGCGGTCTAAAATTGCGCATCATCTTGTCGGAAAACCGCTACACACTTTTCCGGATCATGCGCTACGCCGACATCGCCCTGCGATAAAGCGCGCTATAGAGCGCGGCCGATAAATCCCAGCTGAAAGAGCGCGACATCGCGCTACGGCGCATGGAGTCGAGCCGCTCCGTCGAGACGAAGGTCGAGAATGCGCGCCGCACGCCGCCGAGGAACAACTCGATCGATGGCTGCGCGAACAGGAAGCCGGTTTCGCCGTCGGTGATGGTCTCCGCCAGTCCGCCGGTCTGATGGCCGATCGGCAGCGAGCCGAAACGCTGCGCGTACATCTGGCTCAACCCGCACGGCTCGAAGCGTGACGGCATCAGCGTGAAGTCGCTGGCTGCGAAGATGCGCCGCGCCTGCGCATCGTTGAAACCGATGGTGACGGCGATGGCGTCCGGGCGGCGGCGATGCGCATCGACCAGCGCCTGCTCGATCGCAGGCTCGCCCGAACCGGTGACGACGATCTGCCCACCGGCCCCGACGATCTCGTCGGCGGCCGACAGCACTAGATCGATACCCTTCTGATGAACAAGTCGCGCGACCAGGCCGAAGATCGGTCCGCGCGAGACCGCGAGCCCGAACTGCTTGCGGACGTAGTCCGCATTCGCCTGCTTGCCTTTCCAGTCGCCGGCAGCGAAAGGCTGCGCGAGCTTGTCGCAAGAGCGCGGGTCCCAGCTTTCGTCGATGCCGTTGAGGATGCCGGTCAGCTCGCGGGCGTCGGAGCGCTGCTGCAACAGGCCTTCCAGTCCGCAGCCGAGCTCGGGCGTGGTGATCTCCCGCGCATAGGTCGCGCTCACGGTCGTCAGATGCGAGGCATAGACCAGCCCGCCCTTGAGAAAGGACAGCTTGTCGTAGAACTCGACGCCGCCGACGTGGAAGGAGCTTTCGGGCGCGCCGATCCGGCGCAGCGTCTCCTTGGGAAACAGGCCCTGATAGGCGAGGTTGTGGATGGTCAGGATGGAGGGGATTTTGGAGCCGCTCCAGGCGAGGTAGGCCGGCACGAGCGCGGCCTGCCAATCATTGGAATGGACGAGGTCGGCTGCCCAATTCTTATCCAAAGTGCCCATGGCAAGCTCGGCGGCCGCAGACGCCAGGCGCGCGAATCGGATGTCGTTGTCGGACCAGTCGCGTCCCTCTTCGTCGCCATAGGGGTTGCCGGGCCGGTCATAAAGTTGCGGGCAGAGTAGGACATAGACCGGCAGGCCGTCCCGAGTCGACGCCCGTCCGAGCCTTGCGGCCGGCATCTCCGCCTTGGCCGCGCACTCGCCAACGATTTGAATATGCGTGAGTTGTTCGACGATATCGGCATAGCCGGGCAGTAGAACCCGGATGTCCGCCCAGGGCCGCAGCGCCCGGGGCAGGGCGGCGGAAACGGCGGCCAGTCCGCCTACGCGGACGAAGTCCTCCATCTCCGTCGTGACAAAGAGAACTCGCAAGGTACTCCCCCGTCAGGGCCCTCTTTTGCTGCTATGCAAGAATGGGTCCAGCCAGCCCGGTGACAAGTTCAACCCCCATCGTGCGGTTCCTAAATCGGCTTCCCTGTCCGCAAAGCCCCCTCTAGGGTCTCACTCCCGCGCTAGAGTGACGGGACAAGAAGCGGCACTGGGAGGAGATGGAATGACCACAGCCGACGCCGATGCGGGCCGTTCGACCGGATGCTTTGCCGGCCTTCGCGTCATCGATTTCTCGACCACGATTGCCGGTCCTCATTGCGCCCGCATGCTGGCCGACCTGGGCGCCGAGGTGATCAAGATCGAGACCTCCGAGGGCGAGACGATGCGAACCCGGCCTCCCGTGCGCAACGGCTGCTCCACGGTGTTCGGGCAACTCAATGCCGGCAAGAAGAGCATCGTGCTCGACCTGAAAAGCCCTGACGGTGTCGAGGCGGTGCGGCGCTTGGCGAAAACCGCAGACGTCCTGGTGGAGAACTTCCGCCCTGGCGTGATGCGGCGGTTGAAGCTCGATTATGCGGCGCTGTCGGCGCACAATCCGAAGCTGATCTATTGCTCGATCTCCGGCTACGGCCAGACCGGACCGTCGGCGGAATTGCCGGCCTATGCACCCGTGATCCACGCGGCGTCCGGCTACGACATGGCGCATCTCGCCTATCAGCCGGGCCGCGAACGCCCGGACTATTGCGGCATCTATCACGCCGACGTCTTCGCCGGGACCTATGCTTTTGGCGCGGTTTCCGCCGCGCTCTATCAGCGCTCGCAGACCAAAGCGGGTCAGCACATCGACGTCTCGATGCTGGAAGCGATGCTGATGCTGACCTTGAACGAGGTACAGTGGTCGCAGTTCGCGGTCCCGCCGTTGTCGCGGCCGATGTTCGGGCCGATCGCAACCTCCGACGGTTACGTCATGCTGGCGATCGCAAGCGAGAAGACTTTTCAGGGCCTCGTCAAGGTGATCGGCCATCCCGAATGGGTCAGCGACCCGCGCTTCGCGTCCTATGCCGATCGCCGCATCAATTGGTCGGCGCTGATGGATGGCGTGGAAGACTGGTCCCGCACGCTGACGACGGCAAAGTGCCTCGAAGGGTTGAACGGCGCGGGTGTGCCGTCCTCGGCCTATCGCACCGTGGTTGAAGCGCTCGCCGATCCCCAGCTCGCGCATCGCCGCGCGCTCGCGGACGTCGAAGACAATGGCGGAAAATTCCGCGTAATGAACTTGCCGTTCCGGATGTCCGGCGCGAAGGTGGCCGCGGGCAAGCGGGTATCGACTTTGGGCGAACATACGCGTGCGCTGTTGAAGGAAACCGGCTTTTCGGAAGAGCAGATTGCGGCCTTCTCGGGGAGACCGCTTGTCGCAGAACGAACCTGACGGCGGCCTTGCCGCTGGCTGCGATTCCGGCCAATGTGATTGCGAAGCAACGATCCGGCCTAACCGGACGCTTCGCAGCGGGAGGGAGTATCTCAGATGAAGGCGGCGATCGCGCGGCGCGGCTTTGCGCCCATTTTCCTTGCCACGGCATTTGCAATCTCGGCATGGACTTGTCCGGCCACCGCGCAAAAATCCGGCGGCAGCATCACCGTCGGCCTCGAGCTCGACATTCCCGGTTTCGATCCCCTGAAGGTCGGTGTCTACGACACAGCGGCATTGACCGCATCGTCCGCGATCTTCGAAACACTCACCTATCTCGACGCCGACGGAAAGGCCCAGCCCAGGCTCGCTTTGTCCTGGGAGCCTTCCGAAGATTTCAAGATGTGGACCTTCAAGCTGCGACCCGGCGTCAAGTTCCACGACGGCACGCCGTTCAATGCAGCAGCTTACAAGGCCAATTTCGACCGGCAAAAGGATCCCGCCAACAAGTGCCGCTGCGCCTTCTATATCGCGGGAATCACCAGCGTCGAGGCGCCCGACGAACTGACGGTGGTCTATAATCTCAAGGACCCGGGGGTGAACTTCCCCCGCCTGATGTCCTATGCGAACCAGAACGCTGCGGTTCACTCTCCGACGGCCTGGAAGACCAAGGGCGACGATTACAACCGCAATCCCGTCGGCACCGGCCCCTATGTCCTGAAATCCTGGACCGCCGGCGACCGCATGATCCTGGAGAAGAACCCGGACTATTGGGACAAGGACAAGATCTACCTGGACCGAATCGTTCTGAAGCCGCTGCCCGATTCGCAGTCACGTTTCGCAAGTCTCCAGTCGGGCGAGGTCGATCTGATCTGGGATGACGAATACGACGCCGACAACATTCAGAAGGCGCAAAAGGATTCCAAGCTGACGGTACATACCTATGTCGGCTCGGGCGCGTCGGTTAATGCTATCAATACCAAGGACCCACCGCTTGACGACGTGCGTGTTCGGCAGGCGCTGGTGATGGCAATTGACCGCAAGAAATGGTCGCAGGCCGTCACCAACGGTCTGTCGCGTCCGGCCAGCAACCCTTATGGCGACGGTTCCTGGGTCAAGTGCAAGGACGATGGTGCCCTGCCTTACGACGTCGAAAAGGCGAAGGCGCTGATCAAGGACTACGGCAAGCCGGTCGATTTCAAGATGATCTTCACCGCGACACCGCGCGGTCGGTCCGGCGGGCAGGTGCTGCAGCAGTTCTGGAAGCAGATTGGCGTCAATATGGAGATCGAGCAGATCGATCAGGCGAGTTTTCCGCCGCGTGCCTTCATGCGCCAGTTTCAGATCATCGGATGGCGCATCGTGGACCTCGCCGACCCCGATCCGCAGATGTACGCCAATTTCCACACCGGCAGCCCGGTCGCGCTCGCCAACTATTCGAATCCGGAGCTCGACGGTCTGCTCGAGAAGGCCCGTACGACAGCCGACACCGACAAGCGTATCGATCTCTATTGCGCGGTCAGCCGGCTGATCAACAAGGAGGCGATCTGGTTCTGGACCTTCCAGAACACCTACTACGCGATTTCCACGGCGAAGCTGAAAGGCCTGCCGAAGATGTACAGCGGGGTGATCGACGTATCGCGCACCTGGAAGGAATAGCCTGCCATGGCGTTCTTCGTCGCCCGAAGGCTGCTTTACCTGCTGCCGGTGCTGCTGGCGGTGTCGCTGCTGACCTTCCTGATCGCCTCGCTGCTGCCGGGCGATCTCGCCTATACGATCCTCGCCGATCAGGCCACGCCTGAAAACATCGCGGCGCTGCGCCACGACATGGGACTCGATGAGCCGATCTGGTGGCGCTATCTCGGCTGGCTCGGTCACGTGCTCGAGGGCGATCTCGGCCGCAGCTTCCGCACCGGGCAGACGGTGCTGCAGGCGCTGGCCGAGCGGTTGCCGGTGTCGTTCGAGTTGATGCTGTTTGCGCAAGTTATCGCGCTGGCGATCGGCGTTCCCCTGGCCATCGTCTGCGCGGCGCAGAGCGGCGGGACGTTCGATCGTTTCATGACCGGCACCGCCTTCGCCATGCTGTCGGTGCCGGCGTTTCTTTCGGCGATCCTGCTGATCTATCTGTTCGCGGTCGAGCTGCATTGGCTGCCGGCGACCGGCTATGTCCCGTTCACCGAAGATCCCGTCGGCAATTTGCGTTTCTTCGTGCTGCCTGCGCTGACGCTGGGATTGGCTGAATGGCCCGGTATCATGCGCGTGCTGCGCTCCGACATGATCGCGACCTTGCAGGAAGATTACATCACGCTGGCGAAAGCCAAGGGGCTGAAGTCGTCGCGTATCCTGTTCGTGCATGCGCTGAAGCCGTCGTCGCTCACGCTCATTACCGTCACCGGCATCAATATCGGGCGCCTGATGGGCGGTACTGTCATCGTCGAGACGATTTTTGCGCTGCCCGGAATCGGGCGCTTGGTGGTTGGCGCCATCGGAACGCGCGACCTGATCATCGTGCAGGGCACCGTGCTCTGTATCGCCTGCGGTTATGTGCTGATGAATTTCATCGTCGACATGCTCTACGCCGTCATCGATCCCAGGATTCGCCATGGCCACGCTTGAACTGTCGGTGCAGGAAGAGGCCGTCAGTCCGGTTCGCAAGGGGCGCCGGCTCGGCATGCTGTTCTGGGTGGCGGTCGGCTGGATGATCCTGGTGTTTGCCGTGGCGATCCTGGCGCCGGTGCTGCCGCTGCCGAGCCCAACCGACATGGACATGCTGGCACGGCGAGGGGCCTTCTCGGCGATGCACTGGCTCGGCACCGACGGGCTCGGCCGCGACGAACTGGCGCGGCTGGCTTGGGGCGCGCGGATTTCGCTGGTGGTCGGGCTTTGCGCGCCGATCATCGGCGTCACGATCGGCGGCGCGCTGGGAATGCTGGCCGGCTATTTCCGCGGCCGCTTCGAGGCAATCGCGGTCGGCAGCATGGACGTGCTGCTGGCCTTTCCACCCCTGATTTTCGCGCTCGCGGTCATCGCGTTCCTGGGACAGTCGGTCTTCAACCTTACCTGCATTCTCGGCGTGCTCTCCATTCCCGCCTTCATGCGGGTGGCGCGCGCGGCGACCTTGACCCTGGCCCGCCGCGAGTTCGTCATCGCAGCCCAAGCGCTCGGTGCGAGCCATGCGCGCATCCTGCTCCGCGAATTGCTCCCGAACGTGGCGCTACCGCTGCTCGCCTTCTTCCTGCTCGGCGTCGCCGTCATCATCCTCGTCGAGGGCGCGTTGTCGTTCCTCGGTCTTGGCGTGCCGCCGCCGACCGCGAGCTGGGGCAGCATGATCGGCGAGGGGCGTGAGAGCCTTGATATCGCGCCGCGGCTCGCCTTCATTCCGGCGATTGTGATGTTCCTGACGGTTCTGTCGTTCAACCTCATCGGCGACACCCTGCGGGCGATCACCGATCCGCGTCAGGGCGCGCTGTGAACGCTCAGGCGTTGTTATCCGTCGAGGACGTCGCCGTCGATCTGCCCACGGCGCGCGGCAATCTCCGCGCGGTCGATCGCGTCGATCTCACGCTCGCCCCCGGCAGGACGCTCGGCATCGTCGGCGAGTCCGGTTGCGGCAAGACCATGCTGTCGCGTGCGATCCTGCAGCTTTTGCCGAAGAAGGCAAAGCTCACCGGCCGCGTGATGTTCGACGGGCAGGACCTCACGCGCCTTTCCGCCGACGCCTTGCGCAAGCTGCGTGCGCGTTCTTTGGCGGTCGTGTTCCAGGACCCCATGACTTCGCTCAACCCGGTGCTGACCATCGGCACGCAGTTGACCGAGACCCTGCAGGAGCACCTCGAACTCGACACCGCGACGGCAACCAGGCGCGCCGTCGAGTTGCTGGCCGCGGTGGGCATTCCCGCGCCGGAACAGCGCCTGACGCAATATCCGCATCAGCTGTCGGGCGGAATGCGCCAGCGCGTGGCGATCGCCATCGCACTGTCCTGTGAGCCGAAATTGCTGATCGCGGACGAGCCGACCACCGCGCTCGACGTCACCATCCAGGCGCAAATCCTCGATCTGCTCGCGCGCGAGCAGCGACGCCGCCACATGGCGATGATCATCATCACTCATGATCTCGGCGTGGTCGCCGGCCGCACCGACGAGGTCGCGGTGATGTATGCCGGCCGCGTGGTCGAGCGCGCGCCGACGGCCGTGCTGTTCAAGAACATGCACATGCCCTACACCGAGGCGCTGCTGGCCGCGATTCCGAAGCTCGACACCCCGCCGCACACCGCGCTGCCTGCGATCTCCGGACGTCCCCCCGATCCGACCCGACCGTTGAAGGGCTGCTCGTTTGCGCCGCGCTGCCGCTATGCCGACGGCCGCTGCCAAGCTGAGAAGCCGCGGCTCGAGGGCGCGGCGACGGCAGCGCATCAATATGCCTGCTTCCATCCGATCAGGCTTGCCGCAGGCGCCGGCGCATGATGCAGCAAGTTTCGACCGCGCCGCTGCTCAGTGTCGACAATCTCGTCGTTGAATACATCGTCGGCAACAAGACCGTACATGCGGTATCCGGCGTCAGCTTCGACATCGCCCGCGGCGAGACGCTCGGGCTGGTCGGCGAGTCCGGTTGCGGCAAGTCGACACTCGGCCGCGCCGTGCTGCAATTGCGCCGCGCCGTGTCGGGTCACGTGCGCTTCGACGGCGAAGACCTCACGGCCATGCAGGGCGAGGCGTTGCGCAAAATCCGGCGGCGCGTGCAGCTGATCTTCCAGGACCCGATTGCCTCGCTCAATCCGCGGCGGCGGATCGGCGACATCATCGCCGAGCCGCTGATCATCGCTGGCGTCAAGGATGCGAAGGAGCGCGAGGAACGCGTCGCCAACGTGTTGAATGCTGTCGGACTCGATCCGGCGCTGGTCATGGCGCGGCTGCCGCACGAATTTTCCGGCGGCCAGTGCCAGCGCATCTGCATCGCGCGGGCGCTGGTGCTCAATCCCGACTTCATCATCTGCGACGAGCCGGTCTCGGCGCTCGATGTTTCGATCCGCGCGCAAATCCTCAATTTGCTGGAGGAGATGAAGGCGCGCTTCGGCTTGACCCTGCTATTCATCGCGCATGATCTGGCGGTGGTCAAAGCCGTTAGCGATCGGGTCGCGGTAATGTATCTCGGCCGGCTCTGCGAAGTCGGCCCGTCCGAGCAGCTGTTCGCCAAGCCGGCGCATCCCTATACCGCGCTGCTGATCGAGGCGATCCCGGTGCCCGATCCGGACCAGCGGCCGGCCGAAAGCGTGCCGGTCGGCGAGCCGCCGTCGCCGATCGCGCCGCCTTCGGGCTGCCGATTCCGCACCCGCTGCCCGCGCGCCGACCAAAAATGCCGCGACGAGGTTCCGGAACTTCAGCAGGTACGGCCGGGCCAGTACGCCGCTTGCCATCACCCCCTGACGTAAATAAAGACGCTCTCAAGCAACAGTTTCGGGAGTGACGCCATGAAGAGTTTTCAGGTTACCGATTTCAACGCCCCCCTGAAAGAAGTCGATCATCCGACGCCGCAGCCCTCTGGCACCCAAGTGCTCGTCAAGGTGAAAGCCGCCGGCGTCTGCCATAGCGACCTGCACATCTGGGAGGGTGGCTACGAGCTCGGCCATGGCAGGAAACCGCTGTCCCTGAAAGACCGTGGCGTGTCGTTGCCGCGCACCATGGGCCACGAGACCGTCGGCGAGATCCTCGCCTTCGGCCCCGACGTCAAGGAGAGCGACAAGGACGGTTTGAAGGTCGGCACCGTCGCGCTGGCCTTTCCCTGGCTTGGCTGCGGCAAATGCCCGACCTGCCTTGCCGGCGACGAGAACATGTGCGCCGTGAAGCCGAATGCGCTCGGCGTCTATTGCGACGGCGGCTATGCCGATCACATGACGGTGCCGCATCCGAAATATCTGATCGACCTGAAGGGGCTCGATCCCGTCACCGCGGCGCCCTACGCCTGCTCCGGCGTCACCACCTATTCCGCGATCAAGAAGGTCGAGAAGGAGTTTGACACGCCGATCGTGATCTTCGGCGCGGGCGGCCTCGGCCTGATGGCGCTGTCGCTGTTGAAGGCGATGGGCGGCAAGGGCGCGATTGTCGTCGACATCGACGCCAGGAAGCGCGAAGCCGCCGAGAAGGCGGGCGCACTCGCCACCGTCGACGGCAAGGCACCGGACGCGCTGGCGCAGTTGGCGCAAAAGGCCGGTGGTCCGATCCGCGCGGTGATCGATCTGGTCGGCAACGCCCAGACTGCGCAACTCGGCTTCGACTGCCTGACCAAGGGCGGCAAGCTCATTATTGTCGGCCTGTTCGGCGGCGGCGCGCCATGGGCGTTGCCGCTGATCCCGATCAAGGCCGTGACGATCCAGGGCAGCTATGTCGGCAGTTTGCGCGAGACGCGGGAGCTGCTCGATCTCGTGCGCACGAAGAAGATCCCGCCGATCCCGGTGACGCCGATGCCGCTGGCCAAGGCCAATGATGCGCTGCTCGACCTGCAGAAGGGCAAGCTGGTCGGCCGCGCGGTACTGACGCCGTAATAAGGAATTCCCATGTCCGCCAACAACGCATTCCATGTCGCCGTCCTCGCCGGCGACGGCATCGGCCCCGAGGTGATGGCGCCGGCGCTGGAAATCCTGCGCAAGGTCGAGGCGAAAGCCGGCCTCAACTTCCGCTTCACCGATGCGCCGGCCGGTGCCGTCAACTACCGCGAGACCGGCAAGTCGATGCCTGATAGCACCGTGCGGCTCTGCGAGGAGGCAGATGCGATCCTGCTCGGCGCCTGCGGGCTGCCGTCGGTGCGTTATCCCGATAACACCGAGATCATGCCGCAGGTCGAACTGCGTTTTCACTTCGACCTCTATGCCGGCGTGCGCCCGGCGCGGCTGATCCCGGGCGTGCCGAGCCCGATCGTCGGCGCGGATGCGCGCGGTATCGACATGGTCGTGATCCGCGAGTCGACCGAGGGCCTGTTCGCCTCGATGGGGAAGGGCGTCGTCACCCATGACGATGCGCGCGAGACCCTGGTCATCACGCGGAAAACCTCGGAACGGCTGTTCGAGTTTTCCTTCAAGCTCGCCGAACGACGGAAGAAGCGCGGCCGGCCGGGCGGGCTGACCTGCGTCGACAAGGCGAATGTGTTCAAGGCCTTCGCTTTCTTTCGCGAGATGTTCGATGAGGCGGCTCAACGTCATCCGGAAGTGAAGGCGGACCGCCTATACGTTGATGCCTGCTCGGCGATGCTGGTCAAACGCCCTTGGGATTTCGACGTCATGGTGATGGAGAACATGTTCGGTGACATCCTCTCCGACCTGACCGCCGGCCTGATCGGCGGCATGGGCATGGCGCCGTCGGCCGACATCGGCGACAAATACGCCGTGTTCCAGCCCTGCCACGGCACCGCGCCTGATATCATGGGGCAGGGCAAGGCCAACCCGACCGGCATGATCCTGTCGGCGGCGATGATGCTGGACTGGTTGGCCGACAAGCATGGCCTCGAGGGCGCGGCCGAGGCGGGCGAGCGGATCGAGCGCGCGGTCGATCAGGCCTATGCCGGCGGTATCAAGCCGATGGAGTTCGGCGGCAAGAACGGCACCGCTGACATCGCAAAGGCTGTGCTGGAGGCGTTGTAACTGAGGCAAAAATAACGCAGTTACCCGCCGTTTTTTGCCGTACACGGCCCGATCACGACCCGATGACTTGACGCGCCATCCCGGCTTGCAATTATGCACCGCAACAGGGAACCGGCGCATATTACCGTGAGACAATTTCTTCGACTGACCGCGGCATTCGCCTTGTCGGCCGCATTGGGTTTGCCGAGCCTCGCTCACGCGGCGGGGCAAAAGGTGTTTTTGATCCGCGGCTTCGCCAATGTGTTCTCGCCGGGCATCGATCTGCTCGCCTCCGAGCTGCAGAAGCGGGGCGTCAATGTCGAAACCTCCAACCACCTATCCTGGAGTTCGACCGCCTCCGAAGCGATCGAAGGTTGCAAGTCCGGCAAGATCAGCTCCATCGTCCTGGTCGGCCATTCCCTGGGCGGTGCCGCCGTGGTCGATGTCGCCAAGCGTATGCAGGAAGCGGGCCTGCGCGTCGCGCTGATGGTCACGCTTGACCCGGTTTCGGCAGGTGCGGCACCTAGCAATGTGCGGCGGCTGGAGAACTACTACCTCTCGACCGGCATCGGCTCCTCGATCAAGACGGACAACGGTTTCCGCGGTCAGTTGCAGAATGTCGACGTGTCGAAGCGGCCGGGCGTCGACCATGTCGCGATGACGACGATGCCCGACCTTCACAGGCGCATCATTGCAGATATCGCCGCCTCTTCGGGGATTCCCTGCCGCTGACAGGCGAACGCAAGGCTTCGTTCGCATGACGCCATCCATCGCCAAATATCTGTTTCTCGCCGCGCTGATCGTGTTCGGCGCGATCCGCTTTCCCCGCGAATGGAAGGGGCGGAAGGTGGCGGTCGCGAGGTCCGAATATGGCTGGCGCGAGCATTTTCGCGTGGCGGCGTCGACCTGGGGTCTTGCCATCATTCCGGTCATATCAGCGACCACGACATTGCTGCGCAGCGCCAACCTCTCGTTCAGGCCTTGGCTCGCCTGGCTCGGCGCGGCCGTTTTCGCCCTTGCGCTGTGGATCTTCTGGAGCGCGCATCATGAGTTGGGACGGAATTTTTCCCCCACTCTGGTGGTGCGCGAACAGCATACGCTGGTGACAGGGGGCATCTACCGCTATATGCGCCATCCCATGTATACCGCGTTCTGGCTCTGGGTGATCGCGCAGGCTTTGCTGCTGCAAAATTGGGTGGTCGCGATTGGCGGGGTGATCGGCTGGGGAATCCTGTTCTTCGACCGGATCGGGCAGGAAGAAGCGATGATGCGTGAGACCTTCGGCGAGCAATATGATGCCTTCGCACGGCGCACCAAGCGCCTGGTGCCGTGGGTCTATTGATGCAGGCGGTTTCACCATCAGTGCGCGTGTGTGTCGTCGGTGCGGGCCCGTGCGGGCTGACGACGGTCAAGAACCTGGTCGCGGAGGGGCTGGATCTCGTCTGTTACGAGGAAGGCTCAGCGATAGGCGGCAACTGGGTTTATGACGATTCCTCCGATCGACGCAGCGTCTACAAGGCAACACGCCTGATTTCCTCGAAGCGGCTCTCTGAGTTCGAGGATTTTCCGATGCCGGAGGACTATCCGGATTTTCCCTCGCATCGGCAGATGCTGGATTATTTCAACGCTTACGCCGCGCGCTTCAACGTGCTGCCGAAGATCGTGCTGAACACGCGTGTGGAAAGCGTGAAGCGCCTAGGCGACGGCAAATGGTCGGTGGAAAGCGCTGGTCCCGCCGGCAAGCGCGTCGAAACCTTCGACCATCTCATTATCTGTTCGGGTCATCACCGCGATCCCCTGATGCCGGACTATCCGGGAACGTTCACAGGCCGAACGCTGCATTCCCGCGAATACAAGCGTCCCGAACCCTTTGCCGACGAGCGCGTGCTGGTGGTCGGCGGCGGCAATTCCGCCTGCGATATCGCCGTCGATGTTTCGCGCGTCGCGACTTCGGTGGCCTTAAGCATGCGCGAGGGCCAATACATCCTGCCCAAGATCATTTGGGGCCGGCCGATCGACGCGCTCTATGCGCGGGCGCGAAACGTCTGGTTTCGTTATGCACCGCGCTTCGTGTTCGAGGCAGCGGTCAGGATGGTCGTGAAGCTCGAGATCGGGCCGTGGAAGAAGTACGGACTGCAGACGCCGGCAGGTGATCCGACGTCGATGCATCCGACGCTCAATACCGCAATCCTTGCCGCCCTTCGTGACGGCGCCGTTCGCGCCCGTCCGGGGATTGCGCGGTTCGACGGCAAGACCGTCCATTTCAACGACGGCTCATCCGATACGTTCGACGCGATCATCTGGGCGACCGGTTACCGTATCGGTTACCCGTTCCTCGATGCAGCCGTCGTGCCGCCCGACTTCGCCCGCGCCCCGCCGTTCTATCTCACCATGATGCATCCGCAGCTTGCGAATATCTTCTTCATCGGCTTGTTCCAGCCGATCGGATGCATCTGGCGGCTCGCCGATCATCAGGCCCGCATCGCCGCGCTACAGATCAAGGGCGCGCTCAAGCGCCCGAGGGATGTCGCCGCTGATGGTACGAGAGAGGTGAACGAGCGGCGCAGCAGGTTCGGCACGGCGCCGCGTCATCTGATCGAGGTCGACTATCACGATTTCCGACGCGCGCTGTTGCGCGAGCTCGGCGATCGCTAGATCACGCGCGACGACTTCAGCTTCTCGATCTCTTCGGCGCTGTAGCCAAGCGAAGCCAATATCTCATTGTTGTGCTCGCCGAGATCGGGCGTGGCGGAGCGAATTTCGCGGTCGAAGCCGGTGATCTCGCAGGGCTGCGCCACCAGGTCGAGTTCGCCAAGGCGCGGATGGGTGACCGAGCGCTTCAGCCGCAATGCCTCGACCTGCGGGTCGGCGAAGGCCTGCTTGATGTTGTAGACCGGGCCGCCCGGCAACTCGGCGGCCACGATCAGCTCGAACCATTCGGCCGTGGTCTTCGCCAGCAACGCCTCGGCGATGACAGCATTCATCGCTTCCTTGTTTTGCCGTCGCATCGCCGTCGAGGCGAAGCGCGGATCGGTCGCCATATTCTCGCGGCCGATCAGCTTGCAGAAGATCTGAAAGTTCTTGTTGCTGGTGGCGACGATATTGATGTGACCGTCGGCCGTCCGAAAGCATCCCATCGGCGTGTTGGTCGGATGGTTGTTGCCCTCCTGCGGTGGAATTTTCTTGTCCATGGTCCAGCGCGTCGCCTGGAAGTCCAGCAGGGTCAGGCCGGCTTCGACCAGCGAGGTCGTTACCCAGCGGCCCTGGCCCGAAACTTCGCGGTCGAGCAACGCAACCAGAATGCCCTGGGCGAGGAACGCGCCGGCCATGATGTCGGTGACGGCGACGCCGACACGAACCGGTCCCTGGCCGGGAAGCCCCGTGACCGACATGATGCCGCTCATACCCTGTGCAATCTGATCGACCGACGGCCGTGACCCATAGGGGCCGTACTGGCCGAAGCCGGAGATGCTGCCATAGACGATGCGAGGATTGCGCTTCTTGACGGATTCAAAATCGACGCCGAGTTGTTTGGTGACGCCGGGCCGCATGTTCTCGACGACGACGTCGGCCTGTTCCGCCAGCCGCAGCAGGATCTCGCGGCCTTCGGCGGACTTCAGGTTCAAGGTGATGGCGCGCTTGTTGCGATGCAGGTTCTGGAAGTCGGAGCCATCACGCCGGCCGACGAGTTCGCTGGCCTCGCCTTCCTCCGGCGGCGGCTCGACGCGGATTACGTCGGCGCCCCAGTCGGCCAGTGTACGAACGCAGGACGGGCCGGCTCGCGCCAAGGTCAGGTCGATCACCTTGAAGCGAGACAGTGGCAGCGACGGCTCGCCTTGCAGGGCCGTCTGCGTCGATGCTTCCACGGGTTTATGCATGCTGATTGTCCTCGGTGATACGCGCGCAACAGCTGGCTATTTTCCCTTGAACTGCGGCTTGCGTTTTTCCATGAAGGCGGTGCGTCCCTCGCGGAAATCCTCGGAGTCCATGCACTCCAGGCCGATCTGCTTGACGCTGTTCATGTCGCGGGCGGCCGGGTCCTTCAGCACCTGCGCGATGGTGATCTTGGCGGCCTTGATCGCCAGCGGGGCGTTGCCCGAAATAGTACGCGCGATGTCCATGGTCGCATCCCACAGCTCGCCATTCGGAAGCACGCGGTCGACCAATCCGATCCGTAGCGCCTCGGCCGACGAGATCCGCATGCCCGTATACATGATCAGCCGCGCCCAGGACGGGCCGACCAGCGACACCAGGTTGCGCAGGCCGTCATAGCCATAGGCGATTCCGAGCTTGGCGGCGGGGATGCCGAACTGGCTGTCCTCGGCGGCAATGCGGATATCGGTCATCATCGCGACCTGCATGCCGCCGCCGAGGCAGAAGCCGCGGATGCATGAAATCGTCGGCTTCGGATAATTGCCCAGCAGGGCGCGCTGTGCCTCGCTCTTCTTCGAGTATTCCTCGGAGGCCGCCGCATTGTGCCGCGTCTTCTCGAACTGGCTGATGTCGGCCCCCGACACGAACGCCTTGTCGCCGGCGCCGAACAGCACCACGACACGCACCTCCGGATCGTCGCGCAGCTCGGTCAAGGCTTGGCCGAGCCCCTCCCACATCTCCAGCGACATCGCGTTGCGCTTCTCGGGATTGTTGAAGGTGACGACGCCAATACCCTCGGTGATCGTCTTGAGGATCTTGCCGTCGGCATAGGAGATTTGATTACGGGGAACGTCGAGCATCGTTGTTGCTTTCGTCAGGAGTAAGTCGTCACGAACGGGCCGATATTGGCGCGCCCAAAGGCCGGCCGCGCCTGTATCCTAGCCCACCAATCGGCTACCCGGGGATGGTGCTTTTCGGATACCTGCTCCGGCACGATCTCTTCGGTGATCCGCTTGACGAAGGGAACGGCGGCGATATCGGCAATCGAATAGGCCTTGCCGACCAGCCAGCCCGATGGCTTAAGCGCCTCTTCCATGCGGTCGAGCAGCTGATGGGTCAGCTTGTCCCGCGCGGCCTGTCGCTCTTCCTCGGTGTAGGGTTTGCGCGCGACGCGGAGCCACGCCTCCTGGCGCTCCTTGCTCGGAATGCTCTTCATCTTTTCGGCAAGCTCTTCATCCGACCATTTCTCCGCGACCTTTTGCAGATGATGGCGCCAGTTGAAGATGATGAGGTTGCCGATCAGGCCGTCGATGTGCCGGATCCAGTTGCGCATCTCGCCGCGCTCGAACGGCGTTTCGGGGCGGAGCGGCGGATCGGGAAAGCTCTCGTCGAGATATTCGCAGATCGTGCCGCTCTCATGCAGCGGCTTGCCGTCATGGACCAGCGTCGGGATGACGCCGAGCGGGTTGATCTTCAGGTAGTCCGGCGAGTGGTGCTCCATGTTGGCCATGTCGACGACATGACTTTCATAGGCGAGGCCTTTTTCTTCCAGGCACAGCCGCACCCGGCGCGACGCGCTCGACCGCCAGCCATGGTGCAACACCATCATGGGCTTCCCCCGTAGTCTTCTTTTTACGGGGGTTATCAATCACTGTGCGAGATGCGCCGTCAATGGATGATTGGCGGCCTTGTTGAAGAACGCGGCTTCCTCGGCGGTCGCCTCCAGCAGCTGCTCGTCCTGGGCGTAGATGTCGTTGCGGAACTGGACGACCTGGTCGCGGGTCATCCACGCCGTCAGGTAAATCCAGGCCACCGGCACTTTCTTGGGCAGCGCGACTTCCTGATGCGCACCGGTCGCGATCGCGGCATCGACCGCCGCGCGATTCCACTTCGGCATCTCCTCCGACAACAGCCAGGTCGCGAGATCGCGCACATTGTCGACGCGCGAGCAGCCATGCGAGTCGAAGCGATAGTCGTCGCTGAACAGATTGCGCTGGTTGGTGTCGTGCATGTAGACCGAATAGGAATTCGGCATGTCGATCTTGACCGCGCCCAGCGCATTGAAGGTGCCGTTCTGCTGCCGCACCGTGAAGTTCGGCGTGTGGGTGCCGGACCAGTCGACCGCATGCGGATCGATCGGCTGGTCGTGCGAATCGAGCACTTCCATGTGCATGCGCGAGAGATAGCCGGGATCTTTTCGCATATGCGCGGAGATTTCGGTTTTCGCAATCGACGACGGCACGGTCCAGGTCGGATTGAGCACGACGCCGGTGATCTGCGCCGTCAAGGTCGGTGACGGCTTCTCGGTCTTGCCGACGATGACGCGATAACGCCGCACCACCTTGTCATTCTCGATCGCTTCCGCAAAGGTCGCGGGGAGGTTGACCACGACATAGCGCTGGCCGAACTCGAATTTCGTCTGCTCCAGCCGCTCCAGCGAGGCCTCGAGCTGCTTGATCCGCTTCTGCACGGGGACATTGAGCGCGGCGAGCGTGCGCGGCGTCACCGTGCCGGTGGCGGCGAGGCCATGGCGGACCTGGAAGCGCTTGACGGCTTCCGCGACGTCGTTGTCGAACGCGCCTGACGCCTTGGTGTCGGCAAGGTCGCCGGAGATGATCAGGCGCTTGCGCAAGAGATCATCGTTGGCGCCGGCCACCCCGATCGCGAATTTGGCGTCCGCAGGAATCGTCGGCCAGCCACCGCGCACCGCGATGTCGGAATAGCTGAGCGCCGCCTCCTTGATTCGCTGCGCGGTGCCTTCGTCGAAGGTCGGCTCATGCGACAGCGCCAGCGCCTCGGCCGAGCGCGATTCGGGGGTCGAGGCTGCCGCCTTGGGCGCCGCGGGCTTGGCCGGGGCCGTTGCCGCGGGCTTTGCCGGCGTCGCGGCAGGCGCGGTCTGCGCCAATGCGGGGGCGGCGGCGATCAACGTGGCAATGGCAGCGATGGCAGATGTTTTCATTCGTTCAAATCCCGGAAAGCGCGTGATGGCGCCGGATGGCGAAATCAGGAGAGATTGGGGGCGAGAGGCGGGAAGGGGAGCGCAGTCGACACGCCTTAGCCCATGAGAGTTGCGTTCCGATTAAGTGTCCCCACTTGTTTTGCGCCGCGGCGAACCGGATAGACCTTTGGCGGCCTTTGATATGTCGCTTGAGCGGCTAGAGTGGTTCGCAACGCGCCATAAAAACGCAGGGGAAACCGCATGATTTGGACCCGCCGGCAGGCGATGATCGGACTTGGCGGCACCCTGATCGGTGTGGCGGCGCGCGAGGGCCGGGCGCAGGCCGCCTATCCCAGCCGCAACATCAAGCTGATCGTGCCGTATCCGGCCGGAGGCACCACCGACCTGCTGGGCCGGCTGGTCGCCGACCAGATCAAGAGCGGGCTGAACGCCATTGTCGTCGTCGAGAACAAGCCGGGCGCGGCGACCACGCTGGGCGCCGAGCAGGTCGCGCGATCCGAGCCCGACGGTTACACCATCATGATCGCAACCTCGACGACGCTGGCGATCAACAGGACGCTCTACAAGAAGCTGCCCTACGATCCCGTGAAGGATTTCGCGCCGATCTCGCTGGTCGCCGCAGTCCCGTTCTGCCTGATCATCAACCCGACCATTCCCGCGAAGACGCTGACCGAGTTCATCGCCTATGCCAAGGCCAATCCCGGTCTTGCCTATGGCTCGGCCGGCAATGGCAGCCCGCAACATCTCGGCGCCGAGATGCTGCGCTCGGCCGCCGGCATCGATATCCGCCACGTGCCTTATCGCGGAAGCGTTCCGGCGATGCTCGACGTGATCGCGGGCCACATTCCCTTCATGGTGGTGGATCTGCAGCCGGCGTTGCAGCAGATTGCGGACGGCAAGGTGAGGGTGCTCGGCGTCACCGCGCCCAAGCGCGTCGCGGTCGCGCCCGACATTCCGACCATCGCCGAGGGCGGGCTGCCCGGCTATGAACTCGTGGCCTGGCAAGGCATCGTCGCGCCTGCCGGCACACCACGTCCGATCGTGGATGTACTTGCCGCTCAAATCGCCAAGCTCCTCTCCGAAACCGGGACCAAGGACAAGATGACCACGCTGGCGCTGGAGATATTGCCGGGATCGACGCCGGATAGTTTTGCCGCCTTCATCAAGAGCGAGGTCGACCGCTGGGCCGACATCGTCAAGAAATCCGGCGCCGAGCTCGAATGAACAATATCGATGTGCTGATTGTCGGGGCCGGCCCGGTCGGGCTGACGCTTGCGATTGACCTCGCCTGGCGCGGCATCGCCGTGACCGTGGTGGAAACGCGCGCCCGTGCCGAACTGCCGGAGCCGAAGTGCAATCACGTCGCCGCGCGCACCATGGAAATCTTCCGCCGGCTCGGCATTGCCGACAAGGTGCGCAACGCCGGCTTGCCCGGGGATTATCCGCACGACATCAGCTACCGCACCACTTTCACCGGCAAGGAGCTGACTCGGATCAAAATCCCCTGCCGCCGCGATCGCTTCACCGACACCGATTGCGCCGACGGCAACTGGCCGACGCCGGAGCCGCCGCATCGCATCAACCAGATTTTCCTCGAGCCGATCCTGTTCGAGCATGCGGCCAGCCAACCGCGCATCACCATCGTCAACCGCGCCTCCGCCGAGGACGTCGTGGTGCACGACGACGGCGCCGATGTTGCCTTGCGCGATCTCGACAGCGGCAAGCTGAGCGGCCTGCGTTGCCGCTTCCTGATCGGCTGCGACGGCGGCCGCTCGATCGTACGCAAGGCGATCGGGGCCGAGTTCACCGGCGACGCCATCATCCAGCGCGTGCAATCGACCTTCATCCGCGCGCCCGATCTGATCGGCCGCCAGCAGCACGAACGCGCCTGGGGCACGGGTTCGATCAACCCGCGCCGCTCCGGCATGGTCTATGCGATCGATGGACGCGAACGCTGGCTGGTGCACAATTATCTCCGCCCAAACGAAACCGATTTCGAAGCGGTCGACCGCGATGGCTGTATCCGCACCATCCTCGGCGTCGATGATGATTTCAAATACGAGATTATCTCCAAGGAGGACTGGTTCGGACGCCGCCTGGTCGCCAACAAATTCCGCGATCGCTGTGCTTTCATCGCCGGAGACGCCGCTCACATCTGGGTGCCCTATGCCGGTTACGGCATGAACGCCGGGATCGCGGACGCCATAAACCTGTCGTGGCAGCTCGCCGCGCATCTCAACGGCTGGGCGCCGGCCGCGATCCTCGACGCCTACGAGGCCGAGCGGCTGCCGATCACCAGTCAGGTCTCGCGCTTTGCGATGTCGCATGCCGAGGCCGAAATCCGCCGCCGCGGCGCCGTGCCCGCCGAGATCGAGGACGACGGGCCGCGTGGCGAGGCGGCGCGGCGCGACACCGGCAATGCTCACCTACGAGATCAACGTCCGCCAATACGCCTGCGCCGGATTGAACTTCGGCGCCTATTACGACGCCTCGCCGATCATCGCCTATGATGGCGCCGATCAACCGTCCTACGGCATGGACAGCTACACGCCGTCGACCGTGCCGGGCTGCCGCACGCCCCATCTGTGGCGCGCGGACGGCTCTTCGCTCTACGACGCGATGGGGCCGGAGTTCACACTGCTGCGGTTCGATCGGTCGATCGACGTGGGCGCGTTCGATCGTGCGGCACGCAAAAAAGGCGTGCCGCTCAGGCTGCTCGACGTTGATGCTCCAGATGCTGCGATCGGTTATGACGGCAAACTCGTGCTCTCGCGGCCCGACCAGCACGTAGCCTGGCGCGGCGAGAGCTTGCCTGAGGATCCTGCCCACCTGATCGATCGTGTCCGCGGCGCTGGTTGACGCGGCACGATGATCTCAGGGAAAGGGCGACGGGCCCCCGTGCCCGACGCCTATTCCTCGTTGGCGGCGATCAACTCCATCAAGGAGACGAGCTGACGCTGCACCGTCTGGTCCTTGATCTTGCTGTAGGCGCGGAGCAGCCGCAGGCTGAACGCGCTGTCGAGGAACAACAGGCTCTCGACCTCGCGCGACTTGTTGTCGCCGTCGTAGAAGAAGGTGACGGGAACATCGAGCGCGGTCGCGATCTGACTGCAGGCGCGCAGCGCCGACGCGATTGACGCCCTTCTCGTACTTCTGAACCTGCTGGAAGCTCACGCCAAGCTTGTCGCCGAGTTCGGCCTGCGAGATCTTCTGCTCGACACGCCGCAACCGGATTCGTTTGCCAAGCTCAATGTCGGGCTTGCCGGCACTGCGTTGCTTCATCCTCTTAGCCGCTGTCTTAGTCATTACGTCTCACCGTCCTTCGGTCGGAATTCCCCCGAGTAGATGGGTCAGGGGTTCACCCAAATATACCGCGTTAAATTGCCGGGGATGAACATATTCATCGGAAAACCACGGAAATCTTGCGGGATTGAAAGCCTCGACCAGCCAGTCGATCATGTTTCTGATGCGCGGTATGCGCCCACTACCGGGATGATAGGACAGCCAGACATCGGACGACCAATCGAGTCCGACATCGAGGGGTATCATCTTCCCACCCAATGCCGCAGCGCAGCTCGGGAAGATGCCAATGCCGGCGCCATTGGCGATCGCCCAGTAGTTGGCGCTGAGCACATTGGTCTTCATGACCAGAAGATCGCGCTCGATGCGGCCGGGAAACAGCCTTTCGAAAATTTCCTTCGCGGCGGCCTCATGCACCACCAGCCGATGTTTGACGAGTTCGTTCGCCGACTTCGGGGTGCCGAAGCCATCGAGATATTTCTGGCCCGCAAACAGCATCTGATGCAGCCGTCCGAGCTTGACGACCTTGACGTCGAGCGAGGAGGGGCGTTCGAGATCGATGGCGACCTCCGCCTCATGCCGCGATACGTCGACAGAGCGCATCGAGCATTGCAAATTGACCAGGATGTTCGGGAACGATTGCTGGAATTCGACAAGCCGCGGCGCGAGCCAGAAGGTGCCGAGGCTCTCGCCGACGGCGACCCTGATCTCGCCCGACAACGCGTTGCCGGCGGCGATGCTGGCGCGCAGCAGATCAAAGGAGGCCGCCTCCATGCGCTCGACGGCGGAGACCACCATGGCGCCTTCGTCGGTCAGGTGCGCGCCGTGCACGTCGCGTACGAACAGCGTGGAACCGGTCTGCTTCTCGAAATCGTCGATCCGGCGGCGGACGGCATTGATCGACAGGCCAAGGCGCTCGGCGGCGGAGCGGAAGCTGCCGGAACGCGCCACTTCGAGGAACACGCGGGCCGCGTCCCAATCGGCGAGACCGCCGAAAGCGAGCTTCTGGCGTTCCTCCTGAGGAACGCCCCTGTCTGTTGGCAGATGCATACAAAGCCTTTCCGGATGTTAAACTTGGCAGAATCGTGGGCGGACCACAACCTCGACGGGTTGGTGGTACGCGGTTTTGCGCCCATTTCTCGCCGTGGGGACGGTATCAGGGGATGGGTGACGGGGGACCGGAGGGGATGTCGGTCAGAAAGCCTAACATTTTAAGTATTTCAAATCTGCGTGCGCGCAGCGCGTTTCCCCGCCTTGGCTTGCAAAGCGCGTGCGAGGCTGCAACCATGCGGACGGACGTAAGCAACGGAAACCTCTGGTTGTGACCTCGGACGAACGATTGCTCTCGATTCTCGAAACGCTGGAAGAATGCCGCGCCGGCCTTCTTTCGACGGGCCATCGCGATTCCGCACATCTGGTATCGGTCGCCATTCTCGACGTCCGGATGCGGTTGCATCGGATCGACGATGCCGAATTGCAGGCGCTGTGCGACGAGATGCTGGCGGACAACGGCTCGCCACGCCCGCACGACAGCAAGCTCGCACCCGGCGCCAAGCGCCGGCCCGCTGCTGCGGCTGGTGAAGTAGGGCTTTCTCCGCGCTGCAATGCCGCATTTGTGAGCGGTGAGGACCCGTTTCGTCATCGGCGGAGCGAGCGCCTCTGTTGCGCATTCCCGCCCATCCGCTACATCAGGCCATCCATGCGATCCGATGGCGACAGTTGAATGATTCAGAATGTATCGATCCCGGCGGCGCTGATTGCCGGGCTGGTCAGCTTCCTGTCGCCCTGCGTGCTGCCGCTGGTGCCGCCCTATCTGATCTATCTCACCGGCGCGACCGCCGTGCAGGTCGCCAATGAGGAGCCGACGGCGAGCTCGAAGCGCGCCGTGATGATGTCGGCGCTGATGTTCGTGCTCGGCTTCTCCACGGTGTTCGTGGCGCTCGGCGCCAGCGCCTCGCTGATCGGCGGCTTGATCCGCGCCTGGTCGGCGCAGCTCTCGATCCTCGCCGGCATCGTGATCATCGTGATGGGCCTGCATTTCCTCGGGCTGACGCGGATCGGCCTGTTGATGCGGGAAGGGCGGCTGCCGATCCCGAGGCCCGTCGGCCTGTGGGGCGCCTATGTGATGGGTCTCGCCTTCGCGTTCGGCTGGACGCCCTGCATCGGGCCGATCCTCGCCGCCATCCTGTCGATCGCGGCCGCTGAAGCTACCGTTACGAAGGGCGCCGCCCTGCTTGCGGTCTATTCCGCCGGCCTCGGCATTCCCTTTCTGATCGCGGCCTTCATGGTCAAGCAATTCTCCGCGCTGTTCGCGCGCATGAAAGCGCATCTTGCCACGGTGGAGCGGGCGATGGGCGTGCTGCTGATCGTCACCGGCATCGGCTTTCTCACCGGCGCCGTGACCAATGTCAGCGTCTGGCTGCTCGAGACGTTTCCGGGCCTGCAGAGTTTCGGCTGAGCCTTCAGGCCAAGGGGAGTGATCGTCATGACGCCGGCACGGATCAAGTTGAGCGTTGCGGAGGCGCGCGATCTGGCGGAGGGCGCGCTGCGCGGCATCGGATATGACGCCGCCGAGGCGCGCATCGTCGCCGATCACGTCGTCGATGCCGCCCTGTGCGGCTATGAATATTCGGGGCTCGCCAAGATCCTCAACATCGCGGATGCCGCGCATTTCAAGCAGCCGCGCCGGCCGATGAAAGTGCTGCGCGAGACCGACATCTCGCTCGCTTTCGATGGCGGCAACAATGTCGGCATGCTCGCGCTCTATCGTGCGGCGGAGGCCACGATCAGGAAGGCCGCCGCGCACGGTATTGCGCTGGTTTCCGTGACCGATGCCTGGATGAGCGGGCGCAGCGCCTATTTCGTCGAGATGATCGCAAGGGCCGGCCTCGTCGCGATCCACACCGCCGCCAGCCACCCGATGGTGGCGCCGCCCGGCGGCGCCAAGGGGGTGCTCGGCACCAATCCGCTTGCGATCGCAATTCCCTCGGCGCTCGAGCCGGTGGTGCTCGACTTCGGAACGTCGGCGTACATGATGACCGAGGTGATGTTGCGGGAGCGACTGGGCGAACTGCTTCCCGAAGGCGTTGCGATCGGGCCTGGTGGCGAGCCGACGCGCGACCCGACGCTCGCGCGCCGCGGCGCGTTGCTGCCGTTCGGCGGTTACAAGGGGTTTGGGCTGGCGCTGATGATCCAGATGCTGGGACTGCTCGGCGGTGCCGCGCAGGACGACGATCCCGGCTACCTCTTCGTCGCCTTTCGCCCCGACCTGCTCGGGCCGGAGGATGTTTTCAAGCGGCGCGTGACGCAGCTGATCGCGGATATCAAGGCGACGCCGCGCCAGGCCGGCGTCGAAGAAATTCGTATCCCGTCGGAGCGGGCGTTTCGTACACGCGCGCGGTTGCTTGTCGAGGGCCTGACCATCGATCGGCTGGTGTTCGATGCGTTGGTCGCGTGGCGCGGGTGATGGGCGCGTTGACGGCGATTGAGAGGTTCGAATCTCCAAACAACATTCCGCTGTCATTGTGAGCGAAGAACGTAGGGTGGGTTAGCCGAAGGCGTAACCCACCTCTTCTGTCGCCGCGGAAAGAGAAGCGGTGGGTTACGGCGCTTTCGCGCCTAACCCACCCTACGATCGCGAGGACATAACTCAGCATTCCCGCGGCGCGATTCTCGCGTCCGGGTTCTGTCATTCGGTGTCCCTCCGGAAAATAGAGGGCGCAGGGAATGCCGGGCGCTCAACCGCACCCGCAGCCTCGCTTGCAAAAGACCAAAAAAAGCGAGCATAGTCACTACAGGTCAGCCGAAATCACTCGGCACTCCCTGCGCAATGGTTGAACGGCTGCTCCGTGCTCTCCCCGGTGTGTCGGGCTTGATAGCCACCGTCGCCTGCTGATCATCTCAACAGACTTGACCCCAGCGTCGAGGGGACAGGACCACACGGCTTGACCGTACGCGGCGTTCCGCACGTCTTGCGGCCCAACGCGTCCATCGCATCCCGCCCCACGTCTGGTGACGACTGGCCGAACGCCCCTGGTGTCGAGGCGGGACGGCTTCTTTAAATCATAATTTCTCTATTTCGGAAGGGTAAATATTTTTGTAAAGCACGCTTGACACGTCGGGCAAAACAGGGGGCGCGCTTTTGATGTTTTGCCCGTCGGGTGCCGCGGCAACGCTCAGGTCAATGGCCGGTGCGGCCGTATCCGGCGAAGGCAATGTCTGCTTTGGCGCCGGAAGCAGACTTCACATTTGGCTCGACGGAGTCGGCTAAGGGCCGATTTTGTTGCAAAAGTCAGTTGAGACAGGCCGCGAGCCGTGATTCCGTTGTGTTGACGCGAATCGCGGCGAGGTCGATCCATGATGGGCCGTCTGAAGAGTGACCAGGGTCAACTGTTCTACGAGTTTCACCTTGGCGACGCAGTCCCCGAAGATCATCTGGTACGCAAGATCGACAGTGCTCTCGATCTGTCCTGGCTTCGCAGTGAACTTGCACCTCATTATTCGTCGATGGGTCGTCCGTCGATCGATCCGGAACTGATGATCCGGATGCTGGTCGTGGGATATGTCTTTGCGGTCCGCTCGGAGCGGCTGATCTGTCGTGAAGTGCAGGTGAACCTCGCCTATCGCTGGTTCTGCAAGCTCGGTATCGAGGATGCTGTCCCGGATCATTCGGCGTTCTCGCGGGCCCGCAATGAGCGCTTCCGCGAGGGAGAGGTTTTTCGCCGCGTGTTCGAACGGGTCGTCGAGGCGTGCATTGCGGCCGATCTGGTTGGTGGCGAAGGCTTTGCCGTTGATGCGAGCCTGATTCAGGCCGACGCCAACAAGCAACGCTCGATCGCGGGTCAGGATTGGCGCAGGGATCGCGATCCGCAGAGATCCAGCCGGGCGGTAAAGGAGTATTTGGCGACCCTCGATGATACGGCGTGGGGCGCTGCCAGCGACGTTGTCCCGAAGTTCGTCTCGCCATCCGACCCCGCGGCGCAGTGGACCGGAGCTCATAAGGGACCGGCTTTCTTCGCTTATTCCGACAACTATCTCATCGATGTGAAGTTCGGCGTCATCGTTGACGTCGAGGCATCCCGCGCCATTCGCCAGGCCGAGGTCGGCGCGGCGAGAACCATGATCGAGCGAACCGAAGAGCGCTTCGGTCTCAAGCCGGAACGGCTCGCGGCCGATACCGCTTACGGGGCGGCTACGATGCTGAACTGGCTGGTCGAAGAGAAGGGCATCGCGCCGCATATCCCCGTCAACGACAAGTCGAAGCGAGACGACGGCACCTTCTCGCGCAGCGACTTTCGATATGATCCGACTGGGGACGTCTACCACTGCCCGGGCGGAAAGCGGCTCGGGACCAGCGGCACCGTGCACGAGGGCAAAACACTTCTGTATCGTGCCAGCAAGCTCGACTGTGATGTTTGCCCGCTCAAACCGCGGTGCTGCCCGAGGGAACCTTCACGCAAGATCCCGCGTGATATCCATGAGCATGCCCGAGACGTTGCCCGGTCGATCGCAGGCACCGACGGCTTCGAGCAGTCGCGGCGTGAGCGCAAGAAGATTGAGATGCGGTTCGCACACCTCAAGCGCATCCTGAGGCTCGGCCGGCTTCGACTACGCGGCCCACGGGGCGCCCAGGACGAGTTTGTTCTTGCCGCCATCGCTCAGAACCTGCGGCGGCTCGCAACGTTGGTCGCTCGACCGCCGCCAAATCCGGTTCAGTGCATCGCATAGCGTGGGGGTTGCATAGAGAGCGTCAAGGCCGGCAGATCAAACCCGGGCGCCCTCAGCCTAATGACTGACGGGCATCCATCCGAGGCAACCGACTTTTGCAACAAAATCGGCCAATAGGAGACATACTCCTTGAAGTTTCCACCCAATTTGATCTCTACTTACGGAACTCTTTGGGGGGACGTCATGTCGGCGCAGCAATATTCCCGTCGTAAGGCTGTGTCATCGCTGGCTGCTACAGCCGCCTGTGCGTTTGCCGGCGCCATCCCCGCAACCGCAGAACCCGTTTCCCCCGGCGAGACGCAAAACTGCGCCGGTCCGATTTTCTCCACAACAGGTCCAAACGCCGAGCTTTACGGCGCCAAAGATGGTTATCCTCTTCCCGACATTGCGGAGGCGCGGAGGCAAGGCGACCCTTGGGAGCCAAAATACCGTGTCGGCGCATTCACCCATATCGATCACATCTATCCTACGCGCCTCATCAGGCGAGCTGTGACGCCTTGGGCGTTCAAATGCTCGAGGGCAGACGTTTATTACAATTTTCAGGGAAGCAAGTTTTCGCCCCTCGACTACATGTCGCGCAATCCAGTCACTGGCTTGCTGATCGCCAAGGACGACCAGATTATCTTCGAGCGCTATCAGTACGCGCGAACTGATCAAGATCGGTTCGTGTCCCAGTCGATGGTCAAGTCGATAACCGGACTGTTGATCGGGATCGCCATCTCGGAGGGTGCGATAAAATCGGTCGATGATATCCCCGAAAGTTATGTTCCGGGCTTTATGGGCAGCGAGTACGGCAGGACGCCAATTCGCGATCTGCTGCACATGTCCTCAGGCGTTGATTTCGGTGAAACAAGAGACGGAGGACGTGACCTCAATCGCTTGTGGAACGGCATGGGGATCGCGTTCCCGGACTCAAAGTTGGGCACGGTTAGGAGCATCGTGCAATTCAATCAGCGTATCGCTCCAGCGGGAACGAGATTTTACTACGCGAGCATCGAAGCCGACGTGCTCGGCATGGTGCTTCACGGTGCTGTCAACAAGTCGGCGTCTGACTATCTGCGCGAGAAAGTATGGGAGCCAATCGGCGCGGAAGCGGATGCCAATTGGCTGGTAGACGCAGAAGGATTCGAACTAGGGCACTTCGGCTTCAATGCCGTTCTGCGCGATTACGCCCGGCTAGGGCGGTTGCTGGCGCATGATGGCGCATGGGATGGCAAGCAGATCGTTCCGGGACAATGGATGATCGACGCAACCACCGTTCGAGCTTCGGATGGCTATCTGCTACCGGGCGTGGCGACTAAAAGATTTGGCTACGGCTCTCTCTTGTGGCTGTTTCCCGGTGAGAGGCGGCAGTTCGCGCTGTTAGGATTTAAGGGCCAGTATATTTGCGTTGATCCGACCTCTAAGGTCATCATGGTGCACACTGCAATTGAGGACCCGGCACATCGAGACGAACCATGGGCTCTATGGTCGGCACTGGTCGATCAGCTGGGCTATAAAAGCTCGGGATAAGCTCGACATCGACCGCAATGGGTCAAAAGCGGAAGTCTAGCCCAAGCGTGCCCCACGACCGATTTGGGCCACAAAGCAGACATCGGCACCCCATCGATCACCTTGCAGAACGATTGCGAATCTACTTTTTCGCCTGTCCAGCGGCGTCAGCGGTCGCAGTTGCGGTGCTCATATATTTCGACTGGAAATGAGCAACCCGCTCGCGCCACATTCCGACGAACGCCTCCGACGTCAGCTTCTCCACCGATTTCCACGCGCTCTTGACGGCGGGAAGCGTATTCCCCCAGATCGCGCGCCTGCACCATTTTTCGCCCTTCTCCCTGCCTTCGCTGGTGGCGCACATGGATTTCCAGGCGATACGGTCGGGTTGGCTGAGGTGCTCGGCGGCGCCTTCCCAGCCTTGTTGATGGATCAAATAGAGATCGTTCAAGTCCGGCTTCCGGCGCGTCACCCACCCGAACAGAATGCCTTCGGTGATGATCTTGTAGGCTGCCGCAACGGCATTATCGCGGGGATTGAGAATGTCCCCGGAGCCGAATTTGCCGAACTCGTATTTGCTCAGCTGGAAGAGGCCGATATACGACCCTGTGCGTTGCTTGGGGTCGAAATTGGATTCGATCTTGGCAACCGCCTTCATGAAATTGAAATCCAGACCGAACGCCTCGGACGCGCGCTTGATCTCCTCGATCGGCGTTCCGACCGGAATGTCCTTGAGCGAACGCAGGACGGTCGCCGCCGGCTTCTCGGCAGGAGGCAGCTCTGACCAGACGTAACAAATGAGATACCGGAAATCCTGCGTTGCCGGCGCTGCCCTGGAGGCATCGATGGATGCATCGCAATTTGTCGGCACCAGCTGGGCGGCGTCACGCTGACCCGAATCCGGCGGCTTTATTTCGACAGGGGCGTCGCTGATTTTGGCTTCGACGATCGGCGGCGGTCCGGAAATGGTCGCAGGCACCGAGCCAAGCGAACTCGTCGCTTCGACGGGTGCTTCCGGCACGGCGGAGGCGAGCGCAATGGCAACTGAAGTCCCGGCATCGCTCGCGGTCCCCTGATGCAAGAACTTCAGCAGGGATGCGCGACCATTAGGGAAGCCGGGGAACTGGAAGCGACCTGGGACCGCGGGCGCGAAGCTCGCAGATACTTCCGGCATCGCGACCGGCTTCACGTCGGGCACGGCCGTGCCTGGCGTGTTTCCGCCAACCAGCCAGATCACCCCCGTGAATGTCATGGCACCTGCGATGCAGGTTGCCACCAAGGCTTTCATTGCCCCCATCTCCGCGGCATGGTCCCCAAAAGACGCTACACGCATGTTCCCTGTAGTCCAGAGCGGGTCCGCTGCACCAGACGTTTTTTACGGGAATGTCCCAAAGCGAGACGATGGAACTTGATTCGATCATCGCGGCGAAAATGAGTCACTTTAGGCATCGCGGTCCCCATCTTCAGCGGGGAGGGCCCAGCATCTGGTTCAACCGATCAGGCCAATTCGACTGACCCAGCCCCGACCACACGAGACCATCCCGCCAGTCTCCCATCATGATGGTCTTGACGCGCGGAATGCGACCAGCATCCCCCTCGAGCAGGATGAATGCGGCCGCTTGAAGCCGCTCTGGATCTTGTCGTGACGAGAAAAGATCCCCTGCCACGGTGAGCAGGAAAGCAACGACCTCCTCAGCAATTTGAGGCGGATAATCGTGGCGGACGCGCGCCTCCAAACGCCGGCTGATGTTGTTGACCATGGCCGGCGGAGTGTACCGGCCGAGCCGAGGATGAGAAGCGGCTTTTCTTCATGGCGATGTCGCGGATATCAAGAACCCGGTGTCTCGGGCACGAGCGCCTTCGCGTTGTCGCGTGAAAAAGCCGCCGGCACGTCGAACTTGCCGGTCTGCAAATCATATCGGCAGCGCCAGCCGTTCACGACGCCGGTCTGCATCGGCTTGCGGCCCTTGACGTCGGCATCCGCCGACAGCGTGATCACGAGATAGCGGTTCGCCGGCCAATCGACGCCGAGCCCGCGATAGTTTTCCTCGAGCCCGTCGGCCAGGTACGACGAGTCGTGATACTCCGGTGTCTTCACCAGCTTTCGCCAGTCGGACCGGCTCTTCATGTAGTCCCAGGCGAGTTCGCCGAGCGGCTTCTTGTTGGCGCGCACATAGCCCTGCGGCGTGAGATGGTACAGATGCAGCGTGGAGGTGCCTGAGCCGATCTTCTGGTCGCGGATGATCCAGTTCTGGTCGTAGATGAAGGTGAAATCCGCGGCATAGCCGGGGTCGGTATCGAGCAGCGTGAGCGCGCCGTCGCGGCGCATCCAGAACTGCCACGTCCAGTCGCTCTTGTTGACGTATTGCTCGATCGATATCGCGCCATCGGGCGATTTCTGCGTGTAGTCCGCTTCGATCTTGTAAGCATCGGGCGGAGCGGCCGGTGGCGCAGCGGCAGCCTGGCTGCAGGCGCCGATCACGCAGGCCATGAGCAGGCCGATCAAGGATGTGTAGCGTTTCATTGGGCGCTCCTTACGCGATTAGTCGCGCAGGCCCCGATCAAAGTTCACCGGGCACAAGCCCGTGGAAGGCGATGTCCGGGGCTCAGGCGTTCGGCTGCCAGCCGAATATCGCGGTAAAGACGCATGCGATCAGGATCAAGATCCGCAAGCCTATCTGGATCCAGTACCGGATCGGAGTAGCGTCTCTTTGCGCAATGACTTTCGACCAGTCGATGAACAATCCGTCGATGAAGTCATCATTGAAGTACGCGATTTTTCGATTGGAGAAGCCGTTCCACAGCTCGCGGCTGCAATCGACGCACAGATAGATCGCGACGATGCGTGCGACGATTTCATAAAGGAAGAACTGCATTCGGACATCCGGCCACAAATATCGGCGCTATCCCGATTGAGTGCGCCAGGATTTGGCGTTGGTTCAATGCGACAACGATCACGGGGCCGTCAGCCCGGCCACAAACCTAACCATCCCCCTGCAGCGCGCAGATGATGGTGTAGACCACCCCGCGCGGCAGGAAGTCGACTGTGGCTTCGCCACCGAGCTGGTCGCGCGCGCTGCGCTCGATCAGGCGCGAGCCGAAACCGTGCTGCACCGGCGCCGTCACGGGTGGGCCTCCGTTCTCGGTCCAGATCAGCCGCAGCTTCGGAGTGGCCTCGTCGTTGAGGAGCTCCCAGTCCAGCGTTACGGTGCCGGTCTCGTTCGACAGCGCGCCGTATTTGGCGGCATTGGTCGCGATCTCGTGCACGATCATTGACAGCACCACGGCAAGCCGCGGCGACAATGGCACGGTGGGGCCGAACATCCTGATCCGCGCGGGATTGTTGAGCTGGTAGGGCTCCAGCACGCGCTCGATCACCTCGGCGAGATCGGAGCCCTGCCACTTCTCCTTGCTCAGGAGATTGTGCGCCTCGGCAAGCGCGCCCAGCCGGCCCTCGAATTTCTCGCGCTCGGCCCTGGTGGCGCTTCGGAAGGTCTGGGTCGCGATCGCCTGCAGAATCGCCAGCGTATTCTTGACCCGATGATTGAGCTCTTCGACCAGCAGATCGTGCAGCATCTCGCCGCGTGCGATCGTGGTCGCCATCCGCACAGCGAAGGACAACCCGATCAGCAGCAGCACGCCGCCGATCACGCTGGTGATCGCGAGATAGCGCCACAGCGGCGCGGCCAGCGAACTCTGCGAGATGCCGGCCGCGACCGTCCATCCCGTCAGGGAGGAGCGCACGAAGGTCGTGAACAGATTCACGCCTTCCAGCGACACTGTGGGCAGTGTCGCTTCGTCGCGTTTGAACATCTCGGCGTAAAGCGCGGGCGATGCGCGTTGGCCGATCGTGGCGTCCGGATTCGGCACGCGCGCGATATTGAGGCCCGCACGATCGAAGATCGAGATGGTCCAGTCGGAGCTCGGGCGCTGCTTCTCCACGATGGACTGGAACATGCCGAGCGGCGGACTGAAGGAGATGACGTAGGTGACGCTGCCGTCGCGGATCACGGGCACCTCGACCGTGACGATCGGCTGTTTCTTGACGGCACCGGTGAACAGATCGGAATATTGCGGCGCTCTGGTCGAAAACACCTTCTCGACGATGTCGCGATTGTTCCGCGCCGGCAGGCTCGCGGTGTCCGTCGTCACCGAGGAGAACAGCTGGCGGCCGCCCCGGTCGGCGACCAGGATCACGCCGTCCTTGCCATACTGGTCGAGAAAGCCGAGCGCGATGCGGCGGAAATTGTCGAAGTCGCCGTTGCGCAGCGCATTGGTCAGGGCCAGCACCTGCAAGCCGCCGGTCATGCGCTGCACTTCGGCATCGAGCACGAGGCGAATGCTGCGCACGGTCTCAAGCACGCGCAGGTTCGCAGCGCTGCGGTCCTCCTCGTAGTTGCGAATGATGATGCCGGCCGCGAACAGGATCAGCGGCAGCGTGGTTCCCGCAACCAGAAGACCAAGCCGGACGGGCAGGGAGAGTTTAGGCACGAGGATTCCGCCAACATATGCTGGCGTAATAGGGCCAGGTCATGCCGGAGAATATGAGATGCCCCGGAAATCCGCCAAGGGATTTAGGGTGCTCCCGCAACGCGGAAGCGTGATGGAACCCGTCAGAGATTGCTGTCGGTAATGGCGGCATAGACCATGGTGCGCAGCTCGCGGCGGATCGGGTAGCTGCTCGACGGCACCAGCTGGGTCATGAAGACCGTGATCAGCTCCTCCGCCGGATCGATCCAGAATGCGGTCGAGGCCATGCCGCCCCAGTAATATTCACCCGCGCTGCCTGCCAGCATCGTCTTTGGCGGATCCATGGTGACGGCAAAGCTGAGACCGAATCCGACGCCGTCGAGCGTGGCCTCGGAGAACATCGAGCGCGACAGTTCGGGCAGACAGGCACCGCCGGGCAGATGGTTCGACGCCATCAGCTTGATCGTCTTCGGCCCAAGCAATCGCGCGCCGCCGAGTTCGCCGCCATTGAGCAGGGCGCGGCAGAAAGTGAGATAGTCGGACGCGGTCGAGCACAAGCCGCCGCCACCGGAATAAAGCGAGGGCGGGGAGAGATAGTTGCTCTTTGCCGGATCGTCGTAGAGCTTCATCTTGCCGGGCGGGTTGTTGGAATAGCAGGCGGCGAGGCGATGCGCCTTCTCCGCCGGCACATGGAAACCGGTGTCTGTCATGCCGAGCGGATCGAAGATGCGCTCCTTGAGGAATTGCGGGAACGGCTTGCCCGAGATCCTGCCGATGAGATAGCCGAGCACGTCGATGGACACCGAATAGTTCCAGGCCTCACCGGGCGAGAACTCCAGCGGAAGCTTCGAGAGGTCCTTGATCATGTCGTCGAGTGTCTTGCCCGGCACCATGTCCGCGATCTTGTCCTCGCGATAGGCGGCGTCGACATTGCTGCGCTGCTGCAAGCCGTAGGTCAGCCCCGAGGTGTGGCGCAGCAGATCGACGATCTGCATCGGCCGCGCCGGCGGCTTCGTCATGAAGTTCGGCGCGTTGCCCGCGACGAACACGCCGAGGTCCTTCCATTCCGGGATGTATTTGTGCACGGGCTCGTCGAGCGCGACCTTGCCTTCCTCGACCAGCATCATGAAGGCCACCGCCGTGATCGGCTTGGTCATGGAATAGATGCGGAAGATGGTGTCGTCCTTCACGGGAACCTTGCGCTCGACATCGGCAAGGCCCTGCACCGCGCTGTGCACCACCTTGCCGCGGCGATAGACCAGGAGTTGGGTGCAGGGGATGCGGCCGGAGTCCAGATAGCGGCTCTTCAGGTGCGTCTCGATGCGGTCGAGCGCGGCCTTGGACATACCGGCGGATTCAGGGGAGGCGGTGGTCGGGGCAAGCATTTGACGATCTCGTGAGGGAGGGAACAGGATGTTTCTTATCTGAAAACCAGCGTTTCTTCCAACAGCACGTGCTTACCTCAGGACACGGGTGTAGTATTTTTAAGCCCCTATCTTCGCAGGACAGACAAAATGCCCCAATTCAACGAAAACGACCTGACCGCCGCCGTCGTCAAAAGCTTCGAGACCACGCCGGACAAGCGGGCAAAATTCCTGCTGCAGGAGCTGGTGAAGTCGCTGCACGACTATGTACGCAAGACCGACCTCACCTTCGAGGAGTGGGAATATGCGATCGATTTCCTGACCCGCGTTGGCCAGAAGTGCACCCCGATCCGCCAGGAGTTCATCCTGCTCTCCGACGTGATGGGCGTGTCGATGCTGGTCGATGCGGTGAACCATCGGGAGCGCGAGGGCGCGACGCAAACCACCGTGCTCGGTCCCTTCTATGTCGGCGACCACAAGCAGATGCCGCATGGCAGCGATATCTCGCCCCATAACAAGACCGGCGAGAAGATGTTCGTGCAGAGCCGCGTCACCGATCTCAATGGCAAGCCGCTCGCGGGCGTGCCCGTCGATGTCTGGCATGCCGACGACGACGGCTTCTACGACTCGCAGAAGCCGACCTATGCTGCGACCGGACCGACCCATCGCGCGCGCTTCGTCACCGACCATGACGGCCGCTTCACCTTCCGCACCATCCTGCCGTGCAGCTATCCGATCCCGACCGACGGTCCGGTCGGCGAGATGATCATGCAGACCAAACGCCATCCGATGCGCCCGGCGCATGTGCATTTCCTGGTCAACGCCAAGGGTTACGAGCCGCTGATCACGCATGTGTTCATCGACGGCGACAAATATCTCGACTCCGACGTGGTGTTCGGCGTGAAGGATGAACTGGTCGCCAAGATCGAGAAGCGCAGCGATCCGACCATGCCGGACGGCAAGCCCGCTGCCTCGCCATGGCATCTGATGACCTACGAATTCCACATGAAGCCCGGCGGCGGCGCCGCGCCGAAACCGATGGCGGCGAAAGCGACGGAGGACGCGTAATCGTCATTGCGAGGAGCGAAGCGACGAAGCAATCCAGACTGTTTCCGCGGAAAGGTTCTGGATTGCTTCGCTTCGCTCGCAATGACGACGACGAACAACATTTAATCACCCCGCTCATTCTTTGTGCGCCGCACAAGAAATAAGCAAATCGCAAATTTTGAATGCGAATCCACGCTCGCTGAAATTTCAGGCAACCTACCGTAACGTATTAATCCAATAGCGATTTTCGTTCTGACACGCGCTGGCACAAAGCTTGAATAGATCAAGCTGACGCCACCGCTGCCGTCCTCGAAAGCAATCATCTGAACCCGCGATCCATTCGCGCCGGGGTCTCTCCGGAACGCGCTTTCGTGCCTGCAAACGACCAGCGACGAGAAAGGAATTGGGTATGAGCAATGAGAATCCGGCGTGGATTTCGGAATGGAATCCCGAGGACGAGACCTTCTGGAATGCGACAGGCAAGTTCATTGCCCGGCGCAACCTGATCTGGTCGATCGTCGCCGAGAACATCGGGTTTTCGGTGTGGGCGATCTGGTCGATCGTGGCGGCCAAGCTGCCGGCGGCAGGCTTTCATTTTTCCACCGACCAGCTGTTCCAGCTCGTCGCGTTCCCGGGCCTGATCGGCGCCTTGATGCGCTTTCCCTATACCTTCGCGGTGACGACCTTCGGCGGCCGCAACTGGACCATCTTCTCGGCGGCGGTGCTGCTAATCCCGACGCTGTGTCTCGCGTATTTCGTCAGCCAGCCCGACACGCCGTTCTGGCTGATGCTGCTGGTCGCATCCTGTGCCGGGCTCGGCGGCGGCAACTTCGCCTCCTCGATGGCCAACATCTCCTTCTTCTATCCCGACCGGATGAAGGGCTGGGCGCTCGGATTGAACGCAGCCGGCGGCAATATCGGCGTCTCCAGCGTGCAGCTCTTGACCCCGATCCTGATGGGCATCGGCCTGATCAATCTCTACCAGGCCACGCCCACCGCCGGTCTCTATCTGCCGAACGCCGGCTTGATGTGGGTGCTGCCGATCATCATCGCGGTGTTCGGCGCCATCTTCTTCATGAACAACCTGACCTCGGCAAAATCCTCGATCAAGAACCAGCTCGCGATCGTCAAGCGCAAGCACACCTGGATCATGGCCTACATCTATATCGGGACGTTCGGCTCCTTCATCGGCTACTCGGCCGCGTTTCCGCTGCTGATCAAGACCCAGTTTCCGACGATCACCATCGGCATCGCCTTCCTCGGTCCGCTCGTCGGTTCGCTGGTGCGCCCGATCGGCGGCCTGCTGGCCGACAAGGTCGGCGGGGCGATCGTCACCTTCTTCAACTTCATCGCGATGGCGGCCGCCACGATCGGCGTGCTCTATTTCGTCGGCGTCAAGGATTTTACGGGCTTCCTCGTGATGTTCCTGATCCTGTTCGCCACCACCGGCATCGGCAACGGCTCGACCTACCGGATGATCCCCTCGATCTTCCGCGAGGAGAATTTGCACAAAGCGCGCGGCAAGGGCGATGCGGCACGCGTTGCGGCGCTGAAGGCGGCATCGATCGAGAGCGGCGCGGCGGTGGGCTTCATCGGCGCGGTCGGTGCCGTCGGCGGCTTCCTGATCCCGCTCGGCTTCGGCAAGTCGATCGCGCTGACCGGCAGCCCGCAGCTCGCGCTGATGGTCTTCCTTGCCTTCTACGCGCTCTGCCTCGCCTCGACCTGGTGGTTCTACCTGCGCAAGAGCGGAGAGACCGCGGGCGCGCCGAGCCTCGCAGAGGCGCGGAATCTGAGTTGCGGATGAAAACTCCTTCCCCGTCCCGATGCCGGGACGGGGAAGCAAGAACAAGGAGCGAGATATGACACCCGATCAAATCAAACTCGTTCAGGACAGCTTTTCGAAGGTCGCGCCGATCTCCGATCAGGCCGCGATCATTTTCTACAATCGCCTGTTCGAGGTCGCCCCATCGGTCAAGTCGATGTTCCCCGAGAACATGATCGAGCAGCGCAAGAAATTGATGGCAACGCTCGCCGTCGTCGTGAACGGTCTCTCCGATCTGCCATCGATCCTGCCGGCCGCGAGTGCGCTCGCGATCCGCCATGTCAGCTACGGCGCCAAGCGCGAGCACTATCCGGTGGTCGGCGCGGCGCTGCTCTACACCCTGCAAAAAGGGCTGGGCAACGCCTGGACGCCGGAACTCGCGAGCGCCTGGACCGCGGCTTACGAGACGCTGTCGGGCTTCATGATCACGGAGGCCTATGGCCGGCCGTCGCAGGCGGCGGAGTAGGCGCTTTGAGCGAACCGCTGGTCATCGTCGGCAACGGAATGGCCGCAGCCAGGCTGGTGGACGAGCTCGTCAAGAGTTCGCTCGGCCGCTACGCCATCGCCGTGATCGGCGAGGAGCCGCGGCTCGCCTATAACCGCGTGCTGCTGTCCTCGGTGCTCGCGGGCGAGACCGCCTCGCACGACATCGAGCTGAAGCCTGCGAACTGGTGGCGCGACCGCGGCGTCACCCTGAAATATGGCTGCCGCGCCACCGAGATCGATGTCGGCCGCCGCGAGCTGAAGATCGCCGGCGATGAGAGCATCGAGTTCTCGCGGCTTGTGCTGGCAACCGGCTCCTCGCCGCTGCGGCTCAACGTGACCGGTTCCGAGTTACCGGGCGTGCACACCTTCCGCGACAGCCGCGATGTCGATCTCTTGCTGGCGCTGGCCGCGCGGCGGAAACCGGTCGTGGTTGTCGGCGGCGGGCTGCTAGGTCTCGAAGCCGCCTACGGCCTTGCCAAAGCAGGCACACCGGTGACCTTGCTGCATCTGATGGACCGCCTGATGGAGCGTCAGCTCGATGCGCCCGCAGCCGATCTGCTCAAGACGCTGGTCGAGCGCAAGGGCATTCATGTGATGCTCAACGCCAGCACCGCGCGCATCGTGGGCGAGCGCGCCGTCGAGGGCGTTGAACTCGCCGACGGCACGTTGATCGAGGCCGACGCCGTGGTGTTCGCCGCCGGCATCCGGCCGAACACCGCATTGGCAAGGGACGCGGGCCTTTCGGTCAATCGCGGCGTCGTGGTCGACGATGCCCTGCAGACCAGCGCGGACGACATCTTCGCGCTCGGCGAATGCGCCGAACATCGCGGCATCTGTTACGGCCTCGTCGAGCCCGCTTATGAGCAGGCGAATGCGCTGGCGGGACATCTTGCCGGGCGCAGCGCGGCCTATCGCGGCAGCGTGGTCGCGACCAACCTGAAAGTGTCCGGCGTCAGCGTGTTCTCGGCCGGCGACTTCGTCGGCGCCGACGGCAGCGAACAGATTTTGCTCAGCGACGTCAAACGCGGCACCTACAAGAAGCTCGTCATCTCCGACGGCCGGCTCACCGGTGCGGTTTTGATCGGCGATACCGCGGATGCCCTCTGGTATCTCGACATGATCCGCGGGGGCAAGGGCATCGCCGCGATCCGCAAGGACATGATGTTCGGCCGCGCGCTCGCCACGCAGGCCAAGGCGGCGTGACGCCATGACGTCCGTCGATCCCAAACTCCGCGCCACCAAGACGACGTGTCCTTACTGCGGCGTCGGCTGCGGCGTGCTGGCGACGCCCGACGCCATCGGCGGCGCTGCGATCTCGGGCGATCCCGAACATCCCGCCAATTTCGGCCGGCTGTGCTCCAAGGGCTCGGCGCTCGGCGAGACCCTGGCGCTCGACGGCCGCCTGCTGCATCCGATGATCCGTTGCAGCAAGGGCAAGATGGAGCGCGTCGCCTGGAGCGATGCGCTCGACCATGTCGCGCATCGCCTGCAGCACATCGTCGCGCGCGACGGCGCCAAGGCCGTCGCCTTCTATTTGTCCGGCCAGATGCTGACCGAGGATTACTACGTCGCCAACAAGCTGATGAAAGGTTTTCTCGGCTCGGCCAATGTCGACACCAATTCGCGGCTCTGCATGGCGTCCTCTGTCGCCGGTCATCGCCGCGGCTTCGGCACCGACACGGTGCCCGGTTGCTACGAGGATCTCGACGAGGCCGATCTGCTGGTGCTGGTCGGCTCCAACGCGGCCTGGTGCCATCCGGTGCTGTTCCAGCGCATGATCGCAAACAAGCAGAACCGCAGGTCACGCATGATCGTGATCGATCCGCGCCGCACCGACACCGCCGAGGACGCCGAGCTGTTCCTTGGCTTGAAGCCCGGCACCGACACCGCGTTGTTTTCGGGCTTGCTCGTGCATCTCGCCGACAGCGGCGCGCTCGATCGCGGCTATATCGAGGCCCACACCTCCGGTTTCGACGAGGCGCTGGCGCGGGCGCGCAACATCGCGGGCAGCACGGCGGCGACCGCGCTTGCAACGGGGCTGACCGAAACCGACGTTGCGACGTTCTTCAAGATGTTTCGCGAGACCGAGCGCACGGTCACGATGTATTCGCAAGGCGTCAACCAGTCGGCGCAGGGCACCGACAAGGTCAACGCGATTCTGAATTGCCATCTCGCCACGGCCCGCATCGGCAAGACAGGCGCCGGGCCGTTCTCGCTGACCGGCCAGCCCAATGCGATGGGCGGCCGCGAGGTCGGCGGCCTCGCCAACCAGCTCGCCGCGCATATGAACTTCACGCCGTCCGATATCGACCGGGTGCGGCGGTTCTGGCAGGCGCCGCGCATCGCCACCCATGAGGGGCTGAAGGCGGTGCAGATGTTCGAGGCGATCGCGCGCGGCGAGATCAAGGCGTTGTGGGTGATCGGCACCAATCCGGTCGTGTCGCTGCCCGATGCGGATGTCGTGCGCGAGGCGATGAAGAAGCTCGAGCTGTTCGTGGTCTCCGAGAACGTCCGCTCCAACGACACCGTCAATGCCGGCGCGCATGTGCTGCTGCCGGCGCTCGCCTGGGGCGAGAAGTCCGGCACCGTCACCAATTCCGAGCGTCGCATCTCGCGCCAGCGCGCTTTCCTGCCCGCACCGGGCGAAGCGCGGCCGGACTGGTGGATCGTGAGCGAGGTCGCCAAACGCCTCGGACACGGCGCGGCCTTCGACTACAAGTCCGCCGCCGATGTGTTCCGCGAGCACGCGGCGCTCTCGGCGTTCGAGAACAACGGCAGCCGCGATTTCGACATCGGCGCGCTGACGGCGGTGTCCGACGACGGCTATGACATCATGGCGCCGGTGTTGTGGCCGCTGCGCGAGGGTGCGCAATCGCAGGCGCGTTTCTTTGGCGAGGGCGGCTTCTACACCGGCGATCGCAAGGCGCGCTTCATCGCGCCCGAGATTCCCGCGCTGCGCACCGAGACCAATCCCGGCCGTCCGCTGCGGCTCAACACCGGCCGCGTTCGCGACCAGTGGCACACCATGACCCGCACGGGCCTGAGCCCGCGCCTCGGACAGCATCTGCTCGAGCCTTATGTCGAGATTCATCCTGATGATGCCAGCCGCTATGGTGTCGACGACGACAGTTTTGCGCGCGTCACCACCGATTACGGCCAGTGCATTTTGAAGGTCGTGGTCAGCCCGCGGCAGCAGCGCGGCATGCTGTTCGCGCCGATCCATTGGAATGAGACCAATGCCTCGGCCGCGCGCGTCGGCGCACTGGTTGCACCCTTCACCGATCCATTCTCGGGCCAGCCCGAGGCGAAGTCGACACCGGCAGCGATCGCGCCGTATGAATATGTGTTCCGTGGCTTCGTGCTGTCGCGCAGGGAACTCGCCCTGCCGCCGAGTCTGTGGTGGGCGCGCGCGGCGGTGAACGGCGGCTACGGCTATCTGTTCGCCGACAATGCCGACTTGTCGCGCTGGCCGTCATGGCTGCGCGCGGCCGTGAGCGGCGACATTGCCGAATACCGGGATTTCGGCGGCGGCGTTTTTCGCGCGGCGTCGTTCAGCGGGGATCGGATCGAAGCATGTCTGTTTGTCGGGCCTGCGCATGACGCCGGCGACTGGGATGTGGTGAAACATTTGTTTGCGGCAGACGCGCTCAGCGACGACGAGCGCCGCATGCTGCTGTCGGGCCGTTCCATCGAAGGCGTCGTCAGCGCAGGCCCGGTGGTCTGCGCCTGCTTCGGCGTCGGCCGCGCCTCGATCTGCGGCGCCATCGCAGCCGGCGCGAATACTGCTGCCGAGATCGGCGCGAAGCTCAAGGCCGGCACCAATTGCGGGTCCTGCATTCCGGAATTGAAGCGGCTGATCGCGCAAACGCCTATCGTCTCCGTGCCGCAGCAGGCCGCCGCGGCGAACTAGAACGCGTTTACCCTATTCAATCACCTCGTCGGCCGCAGCCAGCAGGTTGGGTGACGGGGTGATCCTAAGCCGTTTTGCGGTTTTCTGGTTGATACTGAGCGTGAACTTGACGGCTTGCTCGATCGGAAGCTCTCCCGGTTTCGCGCCCTGAATGATCTTTGCGACCTGAAAACCGGTGCGGCGCATACCGTCATTTGGATCGTTTGAGTATGACATCAACAGGCCGGCCCGCGCCCAGAACGGATAGACGGCGCAGGTTGGCTTTTCCGATTTTTCAAGAGACGCCACGAGACGCGGAACGTTCAGGTTCATTCTCGGATCACCCGAGATGTAAAATGCGCTGACGTCATCCCGCAGGCCCGACGACACAGCGGCGTCGAGATCATCGAGTGTGCGGATATCGTAGTTTGATAGCTCGAAGCCCAATTGCGCAGATGCTTTTCGCAGGGCGTTTCGTTCGGGTATGGCAAGACCGGCTGAAGCAACTGATGTCTCGCTGTCGGCAATGCCAATCATTCCGAGCCGCGTCAGGTTTGGCACCAGGTCCTTGAAGAATCCGATGCGTTTTGAGACCAGGCTTTCTTCTCCGCCCACGGCATTCATGACGGTGCCCGTCATCATTCCGCCCGGCTTTGCATAGCTTTCGGCAAGGCCTAGCGCGATTGGGTCGGCTGCAATACTCGCAAAGACTAACGGGGTGTTGGGCGCTTGCTTGCGGACAGTGGCTATGGCGGTGGCCGAGGCGATAACCACAAAGACCCGGGGCTTCAGCGCATCCAGTTCTCTTACGAGTCCCGGCAGTCGCGCGTAGTCGCCGTTCGCGAAACGTAGCGCAAGAGAATAGTGGGTGCCTTCGACAAGACCCGATTGTTTGAGTCCCAAGCGCAGTGCTGACGTCCTCTCGTTCGCAATATCTTCGCCGAAGGGAATGATGACCGCTACAAGCGGCAGGTTCGCACCCTGTTGAGCGGAAGCTTTGAGCGGCCAGCTAGCCGCTGCGCACATAAGGCTGATGAACTCGCGCCGCCGCATGCCAACCCCCAAGCTGACCTTCAAGGCCAGGACGCGGCAGTCTATCGGCCTGCGGCTTGCTCCTGCAACATCCGAGGCCTAGAACCGTGGCAACAACAAAACGCGGGGAGTGCGTCACGATGCCATCGGACAGATCATGGATTCCGACGCACATCGCGCGCCGCGATGTCCTCAAGACAATCAGTGTGGCCGGACTCGCCGTAGGCATGCCCATTTATCCGGCGCTGGCGGAAGAGAAGCCGTCAACCAATCAGCCCGCGCTCGCGGAGACGCTGGCCCGCTATGCGGCCAACCTGAAATACGAAGATATCCCCGACGATGTCGTGCGCATCGGAAAGCGCACCATCCTTGACACCATCGGCTGCGCCTTCGGCGGTTATGGTGCGGGTCCCAGCAAGATCGCGATCAAGCTTGCCGGCGACGTCAGCGCCAGGCAGCCCGCGACCGTACTGATCAGCGGCACGAAGACCAGCGCCGATCTCGCGACCTTCGCGAACGGGACGATGATCCGCTATCTCGATTTCAACGACGCCTTCGTCAGCTTGACCCATGGCGCCGGTCATCCCAGCGACACCATCGCCGCGCTGCTTGCCGCCGCTGAAATGAAGGGGCGCAGCGGGCGCGATCTCATCACTGCGACGGTGCTGGCCTACGAGGTGTTCTGCAAGATCGCCGACGTCTTCGACTATCTCAATAACGGCATCGATCATTCCACCATCACGGGCATGGGCGCGGTGGTCGGCGCCGGCAAGCTGATGGGATTGACGCCGGAGCAGATGGTGCAGGCGATCGGCATCAGCGTCGGCGGCAACACCGCGACGCGCCAGGGCCGCGCCGACGAGCTGTCGAACTGGAAGGCCTATGCCGCCGCCGACGCCTGCCGCAAGGCGATGTTTGCGATTGCGCTTGCCGGGAACGGAATGACCGGTCCGGGCAAGGTGTTCGAGGGCCGCTATGGCTTCTTCAAGGTGATGGGCAAGGCGCCGGTCGAGGCGGTACAGCTCGGCGAGCCGTTTGGAATTCGTCGCGCCTTCACCAAGCGCTTTCCGCTCGGTCAGTTCTCGCAGACGGTGGCGCAGGCCGCGGTCGAGGCGCGAGCTTCATTCAAGAGCGCCGACGAGATCGCCGAGGTCAACATCAACGTCTCGCATTCTGCGATCACGATCATGGCCGACGGTCCAGACAAGTGGAAGCCGCAGACGCATGAGACCGCCGATCACAGCATTCCCTATTCGGCGGCGCTGGCGCTGATGTATGGCAAGATCGACCCCGAATATTACGAGGACCCCTATCTGCACGACGCGCGCCTGCTCGACCTCGTCGCCCGCATCAAGGTGCTGCCGTCGGAAGAGGCCGATCGCACCGAGAAGGAGTTCAATCTCTGCGAGCTCGAGGTCGTGCTGAAATCGGGCGCACGCAAGACAACTCGTGTCGAATATCATCGCGGGCACTTTAAGAATCCGATGACCGATGCCGAGATGGAGGAGAAGTTCCGGCTTTTGGTCGCGAAGCATCTCCCTGCCGAGCGTGTCGACGGGCTGGTGCGCGTGCTCTGGAATATCGAGAACGAGCCTGATGTGAACGGTCTGATCGCGGCCACGGTGGTGTGAACGGAAGCCTGATCGACGCCGTCGCATCCCTCCATTATGGTGCGCGCGCTCTTCACGGGGTGAACGACAACAATGATGTATCTGGAAACGCCGCCGAAGCTGATCGAGACCACAGTCTTCTCCGCGATGCCCGACAATTTCCGCCGCAAGGGCGTGGCGACGGATTGGGCCGACGCCAACCGGCCGGGTGCGCCGACCGATTGCTTCATCGAAGGGCCGTCCTTCGACAAAGACGGCAATCTCTATATTGTCGACATTCCCTTCGGCCGCATTTTTCGGATCGCGCCTGACAAGACATGGTCCCTGGTGGTCGAGTATGACGGATGGCCGAACGGGCTGAAGATCGGCGGCGACGGCCGCATCCTCGTCGCCGACTACAGGCACGGCATTATGGAATGCGACGCCAAAGCAGGGCGAATGCGCAAGGTCCTGACCTCGCGCAATTCGGAATCGTTCCGCGGCTGCAACGACCTGCATCTCGCCTCGAACGGCGACATCTATTTCACCGATCAGGGCCAGACTGGCCTGCACGATCCCACCGGCAAGGTCTATCGCTACACCAAAGGCGGCCGGCTCGATTGCCTGCTCGACACCGGCCCGAGCCCCAACGGTCTCGTGCTCGATCCCAATGAAGCCGTGTTGTTCGTCGCGATGACGCGCGACAACGCGGTCTGGCGCTTGCCCTTCATGAGGGACGGCAGCGTGTCCAAGGTCGGCCGCTTCTGCTCGCTGTTCGGCCCGAGTGGCCCCGACGGCATGACGATGGACCGGGCGGGGCGGCTGTTCGTCGCGCATGCCTCGCTCGGCCATGTCTTCGTGTTCGCGCCGAATGGCGAATGCATCGCGCGAATAAAATCCTGCGCCGGGCAATCCTGCACCAATGTCGCGATCGGGGGCGCAAAGACCGATCGTCTCTACATCACGGAATCCGTGACCGGCACGGTGCTGGTCGCAGATATCAGCCAACTCTAGTCGTCATTGCGAGGAGCGTAGCGACGAAGCAATCCATTTCGAAGCGCGGCACGATGGATTGCTTCGCTTCGCTCGCAATGACGGAGGATAATTTGAAACAGAAACCATTCGGCAAGAGCGGCCCCGATGTCTCCGTGATCGGACAGGGCACCTGGTATCTCGACCGCGGCGACCGCAAAAAGGCCAGCGCGGCGCTTCAGCGCGGCATCGAAGGCGGCATGACCCATATCGACACCGCCGAAATGTATGGTGACGCCGAGCTCGTCATTGCCGATGCCATTGCAGGCAAGCGCGACGAACTGTTCCTCGTCTCAAAAGTGCTGCCGAGCAACGCCTCGCGGCGCGGTACCATCACCGCCTGCGAGCGCTCGCTGAAGCGGCTGAAGACCGACAGGCTCGATTGCTATCTCTTGCACTGGCGCGGCTCTTATCCGCTGTCCGATACGGTGGCTGCATTCGAGGAGCTGAAGCAGGCCGGCAAGATTCGCTCCTGGGGCGTCAGCAATTTCGACGCCGACGATCTTGACGAAATTCTGGCCGTGTCCGGCGACGGCAAGATCGCCTGCAACCAGGTGCTCTATCATTTGAAGGAACGCGCGATCGAACATTCCGTGATCCCGTGGTGCGCGCGTCATGGCGTCGCTGTCGTGGCCTACTCGCCGTTCGGCCACAATGATTTTCCGTCGTCTGCAAGCGCCGGCGGCAAATTGCTCGCGAGGATCGCGGATGCGCACAAGGCCACGCCGCGCCAGGTCGCGCTGAGTTTTCTCGCGCGCGAGCCCGCGGTGTTCGCGATTCCGAAAGCCGGCGATGCGGAACATGCGGCGGAAAATGCCGGCGCAGGCAAGCTCACGCTCGGCAAGGATGACATCGCCGCACTCGATGCGGCGTTTCCGCGCGGGCCGAAACCGCGCAGCCTGCCGATGCTGTAAACACGCTGAAAACCAGGCTGCGCGCGCACATCCTTAACGGATTGTTTCAACGTTGCACGCGTGGTGCATATCGGCATCCCGCTATCGGGTGTTGTCGTATCGAGCCAATTGTCGTTTTGTAGTGTCACACACAGATTCGAAATTGCTCGCACGAGATTTGCCGTGACTCCGCCTCCTGCTGCCGTAGCCAGGCTCGACAGCGTTTCCCTGCCGTCGTCAGAAAAGAAGCCCGCCATTCGCCGCGCGCCTGCGCGTGCCGACCGGCCGTTCAAGGGCATCGCGCTGATCCTGTCCTCTACGGTGTTCCTCGGCGTCTCCGACGTCACCGCGAAATATCTTTCGACATCGCTGCCCTCGATCGAGATCGCCTGGCTGCGCTTCCTCGTGTTCGCGATGATCATGGTGCCGGCGATGGTGCCGGGCTCGCCGTTGTTCGCCATGAAGACCGGCAGCGTGCCCCTGCAATTGATGCGCGGCGCGGCACTTCTCGGCTCCTCGCTGTTCTTCATCTCGGGCCTGCGTTATTTGCCGATCGCAGAAGCTTCCGCCACCGGCTTCGTCTCGCCGCTGTTCGTCACCGCACTGTCGATCATCTTCCTGTCGGAGAAGGTCGGCGTGCGGCGCTGGCTCGCGACTGCGGTCGGTCTGCTCGGCGTGCTGATCATCCTGCGCCCTGGCTCCAGCGCGTTTCATCCCGCGGCGGTCTTTCCGATCGTCTCGGCGCTCGCCTGGGCCTGCACGCTGATCATGACGCGCATGATGAGCGGCAAGGAGCACGCCATCACCATCATGACCTATTCGTCGATCGCGGGCGTTGCGATCCTCAGCGTGCTGGTGCCGTTCGTCTGGGTGACACCGAGTTGGCAGGCGATCGCGCTCGGCGTGCTGATCGGCGTGTTCTCGACCGCGGGCCAGTGGATCGTGGTGCTGGCGTTCCGCTACGCCGACGCCTCCGTGCTCGCGCCATTCTCCTACACGCAGCTCGTCTGGGTCAGCGTCCTCGGCTTCATGGTATTCGGCGAGCTGCCCGACATCTGGACGGTCATCGGCGCGGTCTTCATCGTCGGCAGCGGGCTCTATACCGCGCATCGCGAGCGGGTGCGGCGGTCGCAACTTTCACTGGCAGAGCCGTCGCCGAACCCCTGAAAGATGCGTATCCTTTCCGCCACAGGCGGGGGAGAATCGTAGCTAAATCCCTGCTGGAATAGGCCTTTCGGCGTGATTCCGCGTGCACCGACAAGACTCTGTCGCCTCAATTTGCGAGAGTTCCTCCAGTCGGAACACCCCGCCGCCACAGAGCGGGGCGGCCGCAAGTTTGGGGTTGGGCGTGCAGATAATGGTGTCATCGCGGGAGCCGAGCCGGCTGCACCGACGCGTTGTGGCGCTATGCGCATGCGCCTCGTTCGCTCTGCTGTTGGCGAGTCCGGCACAAGCGCAGAGCTACACTTGGGGTGACAGCGGCAGCACCACCGCGACGACCGACTACAATCTCGGCACCAACTGGTCGAACCAGGCCGCCGTGCCGCCGCCGATCGCGGCCGGGCAGGCCGCCATTTTCGAACTCGACCGGATCGGCGACAGTCGCCGTGACCAGCGGCCCGATCAATCCGGACAGCTGGACTTTTAACGCGACATCGCAATCCTTTTCGATCAGTGGCGCGGATGTAAACTTCAGCGGCGTCGGCATGGTCAACAACGCCAGCGCCGGACAGACCATTACGATCTCGAACAATATCGGTGAGGCCGTTCCCGGCGCGCAGGTGCAACAGTCCGGCGAGAGCACGCTGATCCTGTCGGGAAGCAACACCTATTCCGGCTCGACCCAGATCTCGGCAGGCACGCTGGTCGCATCGCATGCGACGGCTGGCACGATCGATGCGCTCGGGACAGCTCCGGTCACGATGACCGGCGGCACGCTGCAGTTCGGCGTCGACGGCCAGTTCAACAATTCCATCACGGTCAACTCGCTCAGCCCCCCCGACCCCGCCACCGCCGTGATCTCGGCGGGCTCCCAGAGCGTCGAGCTGACCAATGCGATAACGGTCGGTCCGTCCGCGACGCTGCAATTCGGCAAGTCCGGCGATACCGGAACCCTGCTGCTTTCGGGAGCGGGTGGAACAGCCAACTCGACCGCCGTTGTGGTGGTCGCCGGCGGCACGGTGAAGGACGGCGGCAATGCCGCCATCACCTCGCTGACGGCCTCCGCGGCATCCACCACCGTGAATACCGGCGCCACGCTCGACTTCAACGACTCCTTCAATCAGGCAATCCGCAACCTCAACGGCGGCGGCAACGTCAGGATGGGCGACGCCGGCAACAACCTGACGCTCTTTGTCGATGGCGGCACGACGCAGACGTTCGCGGGCTCGATCAGCGGAAACAACGGCTCGGTGCTGATCCAGATCACCGGCGGTCCTCCCGGTCCAACCGGCACCATGATCTTCACCGGCGCCAACACCTACACCGGCGGCACCACGATCTGCTCCTGCGCGGCGCTGCAGCTCGGCGATGGCAGCCACACCGGCAGCATCGTCGGCGACGTCACGGTGTACGGCAAGTTCAACATCGTCAATGCCGACACCAGCGGCATCACCTCGATCACCAACGATCGCGAGGCTCCTGGGCTTACGCCCGGCAAGACCACGTTCAGCAACAGCACGTCGGCCGGCACCATTGCGATCACCAACCTGCATGCCGGCAAGACTGTCTTCAACGACACGTCGACCGCGGCGGGCGCGACCATCGTCAACCGGCTCAACGGCACCACGGTCTTCAACGATACCTCCACCGCGGGCAGCGCTTCCATCACCAACCGCAACAGCGGTTCGACGACCTTCAACAACACAGCGACCGCAGGCGGCGCCAACATCAACAATAACGGCGGCGAGACCGACTTCAACAACCACAGCAGCGCCGGCAGCGCTGTTATCGTCAACCGCAATGGCGGCGTGACCAAGTTCGCCAACAACAGCAGCGCCGGCACGTCTGATATCACCAACCGCAACGGCAGCGAGACCACATTCGGCAACAACAGCACGGCGGGCGGGGCTGTCATTACCAACCGTTTTGGCGGGTTGACCGTGTTTGGCAATAACAGCGACGCGGGTACCGCCGCCATCACCAACCGTTTCGGCGGCGGGCTGGTGTTCGCGAACACCAGCTCGGCCGGTAGTGCCACGATCGTCAACAACAGCTTCGGCAGCCCGTCGCTTCCTTTTGCCGGCGTGCTGTTCACCAATCAGAGCAGCGCCGGGAATGCAACTATCATCAACAACACGAACGGACTGATCGCCTTCGGCATTCCCTTCAGTACCGACAAGGCCACGGCCGGCAACGCCAACATCACCAACAATGCTGGCAGCGAACTGGACTTCAACGGCCGTTCCACCGCAGGCAGCGCCACCATCACCGCGAATGACGGCGCGATCGTCAAGTTCTTCGACAACAGCACCGGCGGCACTGCGCGGTTCATCGCCAGCGGCACCGGTTACGTCGATTTCGGGGAAACCGTCGGGCCGCCAGGCTCCAATCGACACATCACCGCAGGCTCGATCGAGGGCTCCGGTTTTTACTATATCGGTGGCCACAACACGCTGGTGGTTGGCGGCAACAACCTCTCGACCGAAGTCTCGGGCGTGATCGCCGACAACAATCCATGCGGTTGCACGACCGGTCACGGTGCGCTGGACAAGGTCGGCAGTGGCCAGCTCACGCTGTCGGGCATCAACACCTATACCGGAAAGACCACCGTCGACGGCGGCTTTCTCAATGTGATGGGCTCGATCGCCTCTTCTTCCAGCACGACGGTCAACAATGGCGGCGCGCTGACCGGTTCCGGCATCGTCGGCGACACCACAATTGCGAGCGGCGGCATCTTCCTGCCCGGCAGCGGCTTGGGCACCTTCATGAGCGTGCAGGGCAATCTCGCCTTCCAGTCCGGCGCGCTCTATCTGGTGCAGCTCAATTCGACATCGTCGACCTTCGCCGACGTCAGCGGCACGGCGCAGCTCCATGGCGACGTCGCCGCAGCCTTCGCGCCCGGCAGCACGGTGATGAAGCAGTACATGATCCTGCATGCGGCGAGCGGGGTCAGCGGCACCTTCGACGGGCTGAGCATCACGGGAGCCAACAACCTCGTCGGGACGCTGTCCTACGATCCGAACTCATGCCTATATCAATTTCAATCTGAATTTCGGCGCGAACAATCTCAACGTCAACCAGACCAATGTCGCCAACGCGCTCAGCAATTTCTTCAACGCAAATGGCGGCATCCCGGCCGTGTTCGCCGCGCTGTCGCCCGCGGGCCTGACCCAGGCTTCCGGCGAGCTTGCGACGGGAACGCAGCAGGCGACATTCAATTCGATGAACCTATTCCTGTCGCTGTTGACCGATCCGTTCGTGTCGGGCCGCGGCAGCAATTTGACGGCCGGCGGCGGCGCGCAGCCCTATGCGGCGGAAGATGGCTCGCTTGCCTATGCGGCGAGGACATCAGGCGGCGCGCGCGATGCACTGGCGCGCATGCCGACCAAGGCGGTTGCCCGCAACGATCTGCTCGACAACCGCTGGAGCGTGTGGGGCTCGGCGTTCGGCGGCGGCGCCGACATCTCCGGCAACGCGGCGCTCGGCTCCAACAATGCCAACGTGCGCGCCTTCGGTTTTGCCGCCGGTGCCGACTATCGGATTTCTCCGGCGACGATCGCCGGCTTTGCGCTGGCGGGCGGCGGCACCAATTTCTCGGTGAACGGCTCAGGCTTCGGGCGTTCGGACATGTTCCAGGCCGGCGCCTTCGTGCGCCACACGGTCGGCGCGGCCTATGTGACCGGCGCACTGGCCTATGGCGGGCAGGAGGTGACGACGGACCGCTTCGTCACCATTGCCGGTCTCGATCACCTGCGCGCGCAGTTCAATTCCAATGCCTGGTCGGGACGCCTCGAGGGCGGCTATCGCTATGCGACGCCGTGGATGGGCATCACGCCCTATGCGGCGGCGCAGTTCACGACCATCGATCTGCCGGCCTATGCCGAGCAGGTGATCGCGGGCACCGGACTATTTGCACTGAACTACAACGCCAAAAGCGTCACCGACCCCCGCACCGAGCTTGGCGTGCGCACCGACAGGTCCTTTGCGATGTCGAGCGGCATCCTGACGTTGCGCGGACGGCTGGCCTGGGCGCACGACTACTACACCGACCGCAACATCACGCCGGTGTTCCAGGCGCTGCCCGGCGCGTTCTTTGTCGTCAACGGCGCGGCGCAGGCGCACGACTCGGCGTTGACCACGCTGTCCGCGGAGATGCGATGGCTGAACGGCTGGTCGGCTGCCGCCACCTTCGAAGGCGAGTTCTCCAATGTGATGAACTCCTACGCCGGCAAAGCCGTGGTCCGCTACGCCTGGTGATTGCGGAACTCAGCTCGCTTTTGCCAGCCGCTCGAGATCGGCGGTGGCGCGGCGCTCGACCAGCGCTGAGCCCTGTTGCACGGCAATTCGCTGCGCCTCGGCGAGATCGTCGAGGCCGCCCTCGCTGTCGCCGGACTGCAGCCGCAACAGGCCGCGCAGACGATAATACTCGCCCGCGGTCCAGCGTTCACCGGTCTCGACTTCCTCGGCGATGCCCGCGAGCGTCGCAAGCCCTTCCTCCGGGCGGTGCGCTTTCACGCAGCCACCCGCAAACACCACGCACCAGGCGGTCAGCGACGGCAGGCGCTCGGCGATCATCCGCTCCATGCCGTGCGCGGCCAGACGAAATCCCTTGTCGATTGCGCCATTGCGGATGTCGGCGACGCCTCCGAGCAGGTCGGCATGCGGCCGCCAGTACGGCAGGTCGTGCTGAAGCGTGAGGTCGCGCAGTCGCGCCGCATGGAAAGCCAGGTCGTCGGCGTCTTCCATGAAAGCGGCGAGCAGGCCGCCCGCAAAGGCGGCGGTGTGGCAGATCGTCTGATAGTGTCCGCTGGCCTCGGCATCGCCCAATGCGGCCTCGCGCCAGATGCCGGCGCGCTCGGCATCACCGAGCACCGTCCAGGCTTCGGCAAGCCCGACCTTGACGGTGACGGCATGAATGGTGGCGCCGATCCGGTTGAGCGCGTCGCTGTGCAATTCGGGAACGAACAGTTTCTGGAATTGCTCGAACTCGGCGATCGCGCCGTCGAATTCGCCGCGGAACAGCAACGTCGTGCCCATGCAGCGATGCGCCATCAATTTGTCGAGCGTGCTGCCGGCTGCAGCCACCTGTGCGATCTGGCGCGCCACGTCGAAGCGCACGTCGGTCTCGTTGAAGCGGGCGATCCAGTTCAGGAACAGCGCCGGCACGATGCGGTCGCCGGCGCCGATGCGGGCCGACAGCTCCACCGCATGCGCGATCTGGCGCTCGACCTCGCGCGCGCCATAGCCGCGCGCCGCGATCAGCGGCCCAAGGACGCCGAGCCGCAGGTCGAATTCGCGCTCGTCGCGTTCGCGTCCCGGCGGCAGGCGCAAGGTCTGCTCCAGTGCCGCGGTGAAATGCGCGACAGCTTCCATCGCGGCCGAGCGGCGCGCCGCGTCGCGCCCGGCGCGCTCCAGATAGATGACGGCGGCGGAATGGTCGCCGGCTTCCGCGAACTGGTGCGCCAGCACGTGCGGCATGCTGTCCGAGATCGCCGGAAAGCGCGTCTCGATGGTGTCGGCGATCAGCTTGTGGACGCGCAAGCGGTCACGCCGCAGCAGCAGTTGATAGGCGGCGTCGCGCAGCAGCGCGTGGCGGAAATCGACGGCGTCGCCGAAGCCGGAGTGACGCGTGACGAAGATGCCGCTGCCGACCAAGCGCTCGATGCTGGCGCGCGTCGCAATCTCGCCGAACGGCGACACCGCGATCAGCAGGTCGAGCGGAATGTCGCGGCCGATCGCGGCTGCAAGCTGCGCGGTCTCGCGCCCATGCTCCAGCAGGTCAAGTCTCGCCAGCAGCGTTTCATTCAAGGTCTCGGGAATGGCGGTGGCATCCGCAGTGCCGGGGGAAGCGTGCTCCATCGCCTGAAGGCCGCGCGTCAGTTCCTCGGCGAAGATCGGAATGCCGTCCGAACGCTCGACGATCGCATCCACCACGCTGGTCGGCATTCGGTGCTCGGCGGCAACGGTGTTCACCAGCCGCCTGATCTCATCGGGCTGCAGTCGCGTCAGCTGCATGATGCTCGCGGCCGACTGCTCGGCCCATTGCGGCATCTCGCTCGGCCGCATGGTCGCCACCAGCAGCACCGGAAGGCCGCGGATCAGCTCCGCGAGCCGCTCTAGCCATTCGTTGGTCGACGGATCGGCCCAGTGCACGTCCTCGATGACGATGACCGGGCTCTCGCGCGAGATCGCCTCGACGATGTCGAGCAGCGCCTCGATGGTGCGGGCGCGGATTTCGGTGGGCGCAAGCCGCAGCAGCAGCCTGCGGTCGCTGCTCTCGCGCCGCAGCAGCTCGGCGATCAGCGCCAGGCGCTCGGGTGCCGCCTGGCCGAGCCGGCCCAGCAGCGCATCGAGCTTGTCGAGCTGGCGCAAATCGGCGTCGGGTGCTTCGACACCGGTCAGGTAATCCAGATAATGCGCGACCGGGTGGAACGGCCGGTTGGTGTGGATCGGCGAGCATTGCAGCACGACGCGCTGCGCCGGCTTGATCTCGAGCCGGCGGTACATCTCCTCGATCAGCCGCGACTTGCCGATGCCGGCCTCGCCGGTGATGACCATGATCTGGCCCTGTCCGAGCAGGGCGGCGGTGGCGCGGTCGACCAGTCGGGCGATCTCGTCCTCACGGCTGATCATCGGCAGGCTGCTCGCGCCGTGCACGGCCTCGAAGCGGGTCGCGCCACGCTGTTCGCCGAGCACACGATAGGCGGTGACCGGAGCGTCGAAACCCTTGAGGGCTCGCGTCGCGAGCCTCTCCAGGCGGAACTGGCCGCCGATGATCCTGGCGGTCGCCTCCGCGATCAGCACTTCGCCGGCCGAGGCCTCGCCCTGCAGCCGCGCCGCGAGGTTGGGCGCTTCGCCGACCAGCGAGTGTTTCTCGACCGCGGCATCGCCGACCAGATCGCCGGCGACGACCATCCCGGTGGCGATTCCGATTCTGACCTCGAGCCGGTCGCCCTTCGGCGTCACCAGCTTGCTGATCGCCTCCGCGAGCATCAGTCCGGTGGCAACGGCGCGCGCGGCGTCGTCCTCGCGCGCACGGGGATAGCCGAAGGTCGCCAGCACGCCGTCGCCGACATAGCGCAGCACGTGGCCGCCATAGCTTTCGATCAGGGTGGCGCAGATGTCCTTGTAGCTGGTGAGCAGCTCAAGCACGATCTCGGGATCGAAATCGGACGACAGTTTGGTGTAACCGACGAGGTCGCAGAACAGCGTCGTGACCTGGCGCCGTTCGGCGATCGCCAGCGGCCGCGGTGCAGTTGCGGGCGCACGCGGGGCAGGCGGCTTTTCTTTCGGGTCGGGCCGCAGCACCTGCTCCGCCGCGGCGAGCTTTGCGATCGCGTCGAGCAAGCGCCGGCGATGGCCGACCGAATTGACGCCGAGCTCGACCAGATCGGTCGAGGTCAAATGCGGCAAATTGCCGGCATCGATGTCGTTGTCGAGGAACGCCTGCAGATAACCGGACAGCCCGAGCTGTTCCAGCCATCCGCCGACAAACTCCGCGTCCCCTCTGTTCGGCTCAGGCATCTATTCTTTTTACGGCTTGCCGTCCTCGTAGACGATCGGCTGCTTGAGCGCGTCCGCCACCTTCGGCGGCCAACTCACCGGTTTCGGCTTTTGACCCGGATAGGGCGAGATCGTCTGCTCGAAGTGGAAGAAGGTGTCCGGATCGTACTTGCTCTTGACGGCGATCAGCGCGTCCAGCGCCTTGCCCCAATAGTGCTTGCGATAGTCGGGCACGTCGGTCTTCGGATAGTTCTGGTAGATGTAGCCGTTCCACATCGGCTCCATCAGCTCGCACCAGTCCTTCAGATACTTCTCTGCGGCCTTCTTGTTGTCGTCCTTGTAGTAGAAGATGTCGAGCGCGGTGCAGAAGACGGTGTCGCGGTGGATGAAGGCGGCGTCTTCGAGCGGAATGCTGGCGATCTTGCCGCCATAGACCTCGAAATAGAGATACGACCATTTGTTCGGGCTGGTGACGAAGTGGTCGAGGATCTTCTGCCACTCGTCGAGCGTGAGATCGCGCGAGACGTTGCGCGCCTGCTTGTCTTCCGGCGGCTGGCCCTTCGTCTCGAACGGGATGTAGGGAATTTCGTAGGGGTAATTCAGCAGTTTGTTGTCGATCGTGAGGAAGGATTCGAACGCGTCATACTGAAACACCGCGCCCTTGAGATTGCGGATCGGCGCGATCGCGGCCTTGCCGGCCTCCTCCGTTCCGACATAGAGCCCGCGCACCACGAGCTGCGGCACCACCTTTGCGCCCTTCTTGGGCGGCTGATAGCAAACCGCGATCTGGATGTTGAACTCCGGCGGCGCGGTGCGGAAGAAATCTTTCTGGATCGCCATCATCGCCTCGGACGCGACCTTGCGTTCGGTGGCGGTGGAGAGCGGCCACAGGATCGACCAGCCATAGACCTTGTCGAGTTTCTGGATCTTGTATTCGGCGTTGAGCAGAACGCCGAAATTGCCACCGGTGCCGCCGCGCACCGCCCAGAACAGGTCGCTGTTGACGTCACGACTGGCGGTGACGATGCGGCCGTTGGCCAGCATCATGCGGAAGCTGGTGACGCTGTCGATGTGCATGCCGAAGGTGCGCGAGGTGAAACCATAGCCGCCGCCCTGCATAAACCCGCCCATGCGCACGCCGTCGCATTCGCCCGCCGGCAGATGCACGCCGCGCGCATCCAATGCCGCATTGAGCTTGCCGAACGTCGTGCCGCAGCTCACCATCGCGGTGAGCTTCTCGGCGTCGATCGCGATGTCGTTGATCTCCTTCAGATCGATGACGAGCCTGCCGGTGCCGCCGGAATAGCCCGCCGTGGTGTGACCTCCCGATCGCAGGGTGACGGGAATTTTGAACTCGCGGCCGAGCTCGAGCGCAATCCGCACGTCCTTTTCGGCCTGGCATTGGATGATCAAGGCGGGGCGGGGATTGAAAATCAGGTTCCAGATCCGCCTCGCCTTTCTGTAGGCGATGTCGCCGGGCATCACGATGTTGCCGAGCAGCTCGTTCTGGGCGTGCTCCAGCCGCTTGATCGGAATGCGGTGTTTTTTGGGGAGCTTGTGCGCGTGCTTGCGAATGCTGGCGCGGACCTGATGGTCCAGCAAACCTCGATCGGAAAGACGATGCGGCATTTCTCCACCCCAAATTGTGCACCCGGCGGTTGTCGGTTTCCCGTGCTCGCCAATGGCGCAAGCCAGTCATAGCCGGTTTTTGCGACAGCAGGAACGGGGCCGTCAGCGATATCTGTTTGCACCCATTGACTAATACGCGGTCATAATGCCGCCTTGAGGGCGACTGGCCCTTCCGTCATTCCTTCGCCTATGGGAGAGGAGGTGCGGACAATTGCGGGGGTTCCCATGCGCGCGGCCATATTCCGGAACGGCGAGATCGTGGTCGATGCGATGAGGGAGCCCACGCCCGCTGCCGGGCAGGCGCTGGTCAGGACCTTGGCCTGCGGCATCTGCGGGTCCGACCTGCATGCCCGCAAGCATGCACATCGCATGGTGGAGATGGCCAAATATACGGGCAGGCCACCGATGGACCTGTCGCGCGACGTGGTGTTCGGCCACGAGTTCTGCTGCGAGGTGCTGGATTACGGCCCGCACACGCAAGCCCGGCTGAAGCCGGGCACGCTGGTCTGCTCGCTGCCGGCGCTGGTGACGCCGACGGGACCGGCCGGCATCGGCTACTCCAATGACAATGTCGGCGGCTATGCCGAGCGGATGCTGCTCAGCGAGGCCCTGCTGCTGGAGGTGCCCAACGGGCTCTCGGCCGAGCACGCGGCGCTGACCGAGCCGCTCGCGGTCGGCGTTCATGCGGTGGCCAAGGCCAATATCAGGGGTGGCGAGGTGCCGCTGGTGATCGGCTGCGGCCCGGTCGGGCTCGCCGTGATCGCGGCGCTGCGCATCAGGGGGTTGCATCCGATCATCGCCGCCGATTACTCGCCGGCGCGCCGGGCGCGCGCCGAAAAGATGGGCGCCGATGTGGTGGTCGACCCCGCTCGCGCGCAGCCCTATGCGACGTGGGCCGAGCATGCCGCGATGTCGGCTGAAGAGAAGGCGGCGCGGCCGGCGTTCCAGGCGCATCTTGCCGCCTTGAAACCGGCGCTGATCTTCGAATGCGTCGGCGTGCCCGGCCTGTTGCAGCAGGTGTTCGAAGGCGCGCCGCGCGATGCCCGCATCGTCGTGGTCGGCGTCTGCATGGAGAGTGACCGCAGCGAGCCGATGCTCGGCATCATGAAGGAGCTCAATGTGCAATATGTGCTGGGCTACACGCCGGACGAATTTTCGGGCTCGCTCCGTTTGCTGGCGGAAGGCGAGGTCGACGCGCCGGCGCTGCTCACCGGCAAGGTCGGGCTTTCCGGCGTCGCGCAGGCTTTTGAGGATCTCGCCAATCCGGAAGCGCATACCAAGATCATCGTCGAGCCGTGGCGATGATACGGGATTCCGACCGTCCACCGGTGCTGGCCCATCAGCGCTTCGCCGCCGATCGCGCCGCTTTTGCGGGCCTATCCTTGCGCGACCGCTTCCAGCGCATCCACGACACCAATCTGTGGGGCGCGGCCGAATCCGTGTCCGGCCTGGGCTCGGAAACCGACGCGACCGCCGTTCTGCGTGCCGAATTACCGGACCTGCTGCGGCGGCTCGGCGTGGGCACGCTGCTCGATGCCCCCTGCGGCGACGGCGGCTGGATCGCGAGCGCCGACCTCGGCGTCCGCGTCTTTGGCGTCGACGTCGTGCCCGGTTTGATCGCGGCGCTGCAACGGCGCGGTGATATCGATCGCGACTATCTGCTGGCCGACATCACCCGCGACCCGCTGCCGGCTGCCGATGCCATTCTGTGCCGCGACTGCCTGGTGCATTTCTCCTTTGCCAATATCGCGCGCGCGGTCGAGAATTTTCGCCGGAGCGGAGCGACCTGGCTGATTGCGACGACGTTTCCGGACTGGCAGACCAATACCGACTGCGAGGACGGCGACTGGCGCGCGCTGAATTTCGTGCGGGCGCCGTTTGGATGGGGCGCGCCTGCCGAGCTGCTCAACGAGAACTGCATGGAGGCCGGCGGCGGCTGGCGCGACAAGAGTTTGGGCGTGTGGCGTCTATCTGATATCGCAAGATCTCTGTAAGAAAAAACGACAAGATCCGGAGGAAACATGATCACGCTCACCGCAAAAGACATGCTGCCCGAGGACGGCACACGAGGCGCGCTTGTCGGCCGGGTCTGGCTGCCGACGGCAGCGGGACCCGCGGTCGTCGCCGCGAGGGGCGACGGCGTGTTCGATATCAGCGCGCGGTTTGCGACCGTGAGCGCGCTCTGCGAGGAGGGCGATCCCGCTGGCGCATTGGCGAGCACGAAAGGCGAGCGCATCGGCGACCTCGATGCCATTCTCGCCAACACGCCGCCCGATCGCCGCGACCCCACGAAATCATGGCTGCTTGCGCCGGTCGATCTTCAGGTGCTGAAGGCCGCCGGCGTCACCTTTGCGATCTCGATGCTGGAACGCGTCATCGAGGAACGCGCGCGCGGCAATCCGGTGTCCGCCGAGGCGATCCGCAAGGAGGTCACGCGTCTCGTCGGTGACGATCTCTCCAAGCTGAAGCCCGGCTCGCCGGAGGCGATGAAGCTGAAACAGGTGCTGATCGACCAGAACGCCTGGAGCCAGTATCTCGAAGTCGGCATCGGTCCCGACGCCGAGGTCTTCACCAAGGCGCCGGTGCTGTCCTCGGTCGGCACTGGCATGGATGCCGGCCTGCATCCGAAATCGACCTGGAACAATCCGGAGCCGGAGGTCGTGCTCGTGGTGTCGAGCAAGGGGAAGATCGTCGGCGCCGCGCTCGGCAACGACGTCAATCTGCGCGACTTCGAGGGACGCTCGGCGCTGCTGCTGTCGAAGGCCAAGGACAACAACGCCTCCTGCGCCATCGGTCCGCTGTTGCGGCTGTTCGACACGAGTTTCTCGCTCGACGATGTCAGGCGCATGGATGTCGGCCTGAACGTCAAAGGCGCAGACGGCTTCGTGCTCGACGGCCATTCCTCGATCGGCAAGATCAGCCGCGATCCCTCTGATCTCGTTGCGCAGACCATCGGCAAGGAGCACCAATACCCCGATGGCTTCGCGCTGTTCCTCGGAACGATGTTCGCGCCGGTTAAGGACCGCGACGCGCGTGGTGAGGGATTCACCCACAAGCGCGACGACATCGTTACCATTGCGGCGCCGCAGCTCGGCAAGCTGGTCAACCGCATGCGCTCCAGCCATGATTGCGAGCCGTGGACCTTCGGGGTCGGCGCGCTGATGAAGAATTTGGCAGCGCGGAAGCTGCTGTAGACGAGAGCGCATGCGGGTTTGCATCATCACGGGAGGCGGGTCGGGGATCGGCGCCGCAGTCGCGCGCCGGCTCGCCGGCAAAGACCAGTGCCTGATGCTGCACGGGCAGGGCGCCGACGAGGCCGGCGTTGCACGACTGAAGGCAGTTGCGGCGGAGTGTGAGCGCGCAGGTGCGAAGGCTGCGATCAGCACCGGTGACCTTGCGAAGGCGGGCGTCGCGACTGAGCTTGCGCGTACGGCGCGCGAAAAATTCGGCGCGATCGATGCGGTCGTTCATGCCGCAGGCTTTGCCGACCGTCGCAGATTTGCTTCACTGCCGCGCGACGGACTGGAACGTGCCTTTGCGGTGATGGCGCTGGCCTTTCATGAGCTCACGACCGCGGCGATGGCGGACATCGCGCGCGACAAGTGGGGCCGCGTGGTCGCGATCTCCAGCTTCGGCGCGCATCGCTTCGTGCCCGATGGCACGTTTCCCGCATCGGCGTCGGCAAAGGCCGCGCTGGAAGTGTTGGTGAAGTCGCTCGCGATCGAGCTCGCGCCATCGGGCGCCACCGCCAATATCGTGATGCCCGGCTATACTCGGAAGGATCCCGGCCTGTTCGGCGCGCTCGATGCCAGCGCATGGGAGGCGGTGGCGAAGGCCAATCCGCAAGGACGGCTGGCAGAGCCGAATGACGTCGCTGCCGTGGTCGCATTCCTGCTATCCAAGGAAGCCGGCCATGTGACCGGTGCGCTGCTGCCGGTCGATGGCGGACTGACGATGTAGGGGATGGTCGATGGCGGATAATGAAAACAAAACAGGCGTCGTCGTGCTCGGCGCCGGCATTGTCGGCATCTCCGCCGCCTATGCCGCGCGTCAACGCGGGCTGTCGGTGATCGTGGTCGACCGCCGCGAGCCCGGCTCCGAGACGTCATACGGAAATGCGGGCATGATCTCCTCCGGTTCGATCTTTCCGCTCAATCAGCCCTCGCTGTTCGGCAACCTGCCGAAGTACCTGAGCAACCGCCACGCCGCGCTGCGCTGGAGCCCGAGCTGGGTGTTGCGCCATCCCGATTGGGTCGCGCGCTTTCTGGCGAGTGCCCGCGCCTCGCAAACCCGGCCGCGCGCGCTCGCGCTGAAGAGCCTTATCGATGCATCGCTCAAACTGCATCGCGACTGGATCGTGCGAGCGGGTGCGTCTGAGCGCATCCGCGAGACCGGTTGGCTGAAGGCGTGGCGCAGCGACAATCGCGCCGCGGCGAAAGCCGACCAGGACGCGCTTGCTACATACGGCATCAAGAGCGAGCTGCTCGACCGTCAGGCGATCTCGGGGCTGGAGCCGAACATCCTGCCGGTCTACAGCGTCGGCCTGCTGCACAGCCAGACCGCGTCGGTGGATTCGCCGGGCAATGTGGTGAAAGCTTACGCGAGGATGCTGTCCGGCAGCGGCGGCGAGGTGCGCCGCGCCGAGATCAGATCACTCGCGCCTGACGGCGACGGCTGGCGCGTGATGCTGTCCGACGGAGAGCTTCGCGCGCGCCATGTCGTGGTCGCGCTCGGGCCGTGGTCGGCGGACTTGTTGCGCCCGCTCGGCTATCGCGTGCCGCTTGCGACCGAGCGCGGCTATCACAGGGAGTACAGGCCGAACCCGTCGCGCAAATTGCTGCGGCCGATCCACGACGCCGAGAATGCTTTCCTGATGACGCCGATGGAGAACGGCATCCGTGTCACCTCGGGTGTCGAGCTGACCGATCGCGAAGCGCCCTCGAACTTTGCGCAGATCGATACAGTCGAGCCGCTGGCGCGCGGCGTCGTCGAGTTCGGCGAGCAGGTCGGCGACACCTGGCGCGGTGCGCGGCCGACCCTGCCGGACAGCCTGCCGATGATCGGACCCGCGCCGCGGCATCGCAATCTCTGGCTCGCCTTCGGCAACCAGCATATCGGCTTCACCACGGGGCCGGCCACGGGCGAGGCGATTGCAGCGATGATTGCGGGCGCAGCCCCGCCGTTCGATGTCGCGGCGTTCGCGCCGGACCGGTATATCTGAGCGGTTGAGCATCTGATGGTCGGACGCGCGATGGTGCGGCAACGGAGGTGGACTCCCCTCCCCCCTTGCGGGGGAGGGTTGGGGAGGGGGGTAAGCATCAAGCGCGGTGTTCGTGACACCCCCACCCCTAACCCCTCCCCGCAAGGGGGAGGGGAACACAGCGGTGCTCGCGGAGATCGATTGCCATGCACTACGTTTGGGACTTCGCGATCCTCGGCAAATACAGCCATCTGTTCTGGCTCGGCATCGGCTTCACCATCCTCTACACCATCGGCACCATCTTTCTCGGCACCGTCATCGGCCTCGTCGTGGGGCTGTTGCGGCTCGGACGTTTCCGCATCATCGACTGGCTGCTGGTTGCCTATATCGAACTGTTCCGCTGTACGCCGCTGCTGGTGCAGATCATCTGGTTCTACTACGCCTTCCCGGTCCTGCTCGGCATCAACATCCCCGCCCATGTCGCGGCCGTCAGCGTGCTCTCGCTCTATGGCGGCGCGTTCTATGCCGAGATCGTGCGCGGCAGCGTCGAGAGCGTGCCGCGCGGGCAGTGGGACGCGGCGCGCGCGCTGGGTCTGCGTGCGTGGCGCATGCTGCGGCTGGTGATCCTGCCGCAGGCGCTCAAGCCGATGATGGCGCCTTACGTCAACCAGTCGGTGACGCAGTTGAAGAACACCTCGCTGGTGTCCGTCATCGCCGTGCCCGATCTCGTCTACAACGCGACGCTCATCAATGCCGATACCTACCGGCCGCTCGAGGTCTATACGGTCGTGGCGCTGATCTACTTCGCGATCTTGTTTCCGGCGACCTTGGTGGCGCGCCGGCTCGAGCGCGGCATGACCTATGACAGAGCGTGAAGCCTAAATATTCAGCTCCACCGGCACGTCCTCCGGCTTGACGCCCGACAGCGCCAGTCCCTTGACGAACCATTCGCGCATCTGTCCGGTGCCGCGGTTGTAGTCGACCCACACCGAGAGGAAATCGCGCCAGCGCTTGTCGCTCTCACGCCGCACCGCCATGCTGCTTGCGATCGTCACCGCCGGCGATTGCAGGATCTTGTAGCTGCCGAGACTCGGGTTCTTGGCGATTGCGGTCAGTCCCAGCACCAGCGCGTTGACGACGCAATCGACGCGGCCCGACGCCATCTGCAACATCACGTCGTCGCGCGTCTTCAACGACGTGATGGTCGCGTTGGGCGCAAAGCGCCGCGCCACCGCTTCATTGGCGGAGCCGACGTCGACGGCGATCTTCACCTCGGGCTTGTTGATGTCGGACCAGGTCTTGGCTTCCAGGCCTTTTTTCAGCATCGCGCCGAACGGATGCGGGAACACCAGGCTGGTGAAGTCCACCACCAGCGCGCGCTGCGGCGTCGGGTTCAGCGCAAAGCCGAGGTCGATCTTGTTGGCCTGCAGATCGAGGATCGAGTTGCCGTAGGTGGACTCGGTGTAGTCGAGCTTGACGTCGAGCAGCTTCGCGATGTCGTTGGCCATCTCGATCGAGAAGCCGGACCAGGTGCCGCTCGCAAGGTCCTTGTTGAAATAGGGCAGTTCGCCCGGCAGCACGGCGATGCGCAGCACCTTGTCGGCGCGGATGCGGTCGAGCGTGTTGTCGGCAGATTGCGCCGCGGCCGGCGTGACCAGCGCCGATGTCAGCGCCGCGCCGCTGCCGATCGCCAGCGCATAACGTAGCGCCTCGCGGCGATCCCCGGAGATTTTCTCATCTGACTGGTCCACGCGCGCCTCCTGCCTGTCGGTTCGGCAAAGCCTATCGTGCGCGTTGGAGCGCAGCAAGGGCGGGCTTATTTGGGTCCCACGCGCATCGCAGGCGGCAGCGATGCCGGCAATTTGCCCGCGCCTTGGAGAGCGGCCTGCATCGCCACGATGTAGCCGTAGGGACCGAGCCCCGCGATCACGGCCTTGACCGCCGCCGACAGTTTGGAGTGCCGGTGCAGCTCGTCGCGCGCGTGGATGTTGGAGATGTGCACCTCGAAGATCGGGCCCTCGAAGATCTTCATGGCGTCGAACATCGCAATCGAGGTGAAGGAGTAAGCGGCGGGATTGATGATCAGCGCGTCGGCTTTAGTGCGCGCCGACTGGATCAGGTCGACCAGCTCGCCCTCGTGGTTGGACTGGTGGAACGCCAGCTCCGCGCCGGCGAATTTGGCGAACTCCTCGCAACTCGCCTTGATCGCATCGAGCGTGGTCGAGCCGTAGATGTGCGGCTCGCGGATGCCCAGCATGTTCAGATTGGGGCCGTTGAGGATCATGATGCGCATGCGGGGGTCCTTTTGCAGAGTGAGTGCGAGCGCTAATGTGGAGGAAAATCGTAGGGTGGGCAAAGGCGCACTTGCGCCGTGCCCACCTTCGAACGTCGTGCTCGCGAGGGTGGGCACGCTTCGCTTTGCCCACCCTACGTTTTCGCGACGGCTAAACCGGCAGGGCGATCGAATATTTCACCTGGCTCAGCGCAAAACTCGACTCGATCGAGGCGATGCCGTCGAGCCGCGTCAGCTTGGTCTTCAGGAATGCCTCATACGACGACAGGTCCGCGGCGACGACGCGCAGCAGATAGTCGCGATTGCCCGTCATCAGATAGCACTCCAGCACCTCGTCCCATTTCGAAATCGCGCGCTCGAAGCGGTTGAGGTCCTCCTCCTTCTGCCGCGCCAGCTTGATCGAGATGAAAACCGAGACATGCAGGCCCAGCGATTTCTGGTCGACGCTGGCGATATAGCGCGTGATGACGCCGCGCTCTTCGAGCAGCTTGACGCGGCGATGGCAGGGCGACACCGACAACCCGACCTTGTCGGCGAGCTCGGCCATGGTGATGCGGCCGTCGGATTGCAGACATGCGAGGATTTTTCGGTCGATGGCGTCGAGATCGCTCATTGGGACGAAATCCGTAATAGTAACAGTGGATTAGGAATATATCCCAATATTAGCAGGTATGGCGCGAAAGTTTGAGATATTTCGAGGTGCCCGCAGTATTAGAATTTGCGCGCCAGCCAAGGTTGGAGGGAAAGCCATGGCGATCGATCGCGCACGTCTCGAGATGCTGTCCGCGTTGACGCGGAAGGTGCTGTGGCTGTCGTCATGGACCATCCATCACGCCAACCACATCCGCGAGAGCAGCGACGGCCTGAAAGTCGGCGGCCATCAAGCCTCTTCCGCCTCGCTCGCGACCATCATGTCGGCGCTGTACTTCCATGTGCTGCGGCCCGAGGACCGCGTCGCGGTGAAGCCGCATGCGAGTCCGGTGTTTCATGCCATCCAGTATCTGTTCGGCCGCCAGACCCGCGACAAGCTGGAGAATTTCCGCGGTTACAAGGGCGCGCAGTCCTATCCCTCCCGCACCAAGGACACCGACGACGTCGATTTCTCCACCGGTTCGGTCGGCCTCGGCGTGGCGCAGACGCTGTTCGCCTCGCTGGTGCAGGATTACGTCAAGGCGCATGGGTGGATGGAGGATCGCCGCGAAGGGCGGATGATCGCGCTGGTCGGCGATGCCGAGATGGACGAAGGCAACATCTTCGAGGCGCTGCTGGAGGGCTGGAAGCACGGCCTGCGCAACACCTGGTGGGTGGTCGACTACAACCGCCAGTCGCTCGATGCCGTCGTGCGCGAGGGGCTGTGGGCGAAATTCGAGTCCATGTTCCGCAATTTCGGTTGGGACGTGGTGATCGTGAAATACGGCACCTTGATGCAGGCGGCTTTCGCCGAGCCCGGCGGCGAAGCGCTGCGGCGCTGGATCGATAATTGTCCGAACCAGATGTATGCCGCGCTCTGCTTCCAGGGCGGCGCCGCCTTCCGCAAGCATCTGCATGACGATATCGGCGACCAGGGCGATGTGACCGCGCTGATCGATCGCCGCAGCGACGAAGATTTGCTGGCGCTGATGTCCAATCTCGGCGGACACGACTTGACGAGCATGCTCGACGCATTCGAAAAGATCGATCACGATCGCCCGGTCTGCTTCATCGCCTACACCATCAAGGGCGTCGGCCTGCCGATGCAGGGCCACAAGGACAATCACGCCGGGCTGATGACGCCGGCGCAGATGGAGAAGTGGCGCGCCAACCAGAACATCCGTCCCGGCCATGAGTGGGACAAGTTCGAAGGCGTGCAGGACGAGGCCGCGCTGAAGGCGTTTCTTGCTGATGTCCCCTTCAATCGCGAGGGTGCGCGCCGGCTCGATGCGCCCACCATCGAGGTGCCGCCGCAGCTCGCGTTCAAGCCGGCCGCGCAGATGTCGACCCAGCAGGGCTTTGGACTGATCCTGAACGAGATCGCGCGCGGCGATTCCAAGTTGGCCGAACGCATCGTGACGACCTCGCCCGACGTCACCGTCTCGACCAATCTCGGCGCCTGGGTCAATCGCCGCGGCCTGTTCGCCAAGGCTGAAAATCACGACCTGTTCCGGCAGGAGAAAATTCCGTCGACCTTCAACTGGGATTTCTCGCCCAAGGGACAGCATCTGGAACTCGGCATCGCCGAGATGAACCTGTTCATCATGCTGTCCGCGCTCGGGCTGTCGCATCAGATCAACGGCGCGCGGCTGCTGCCGGTCGGCACCCTCTACGATCCCTTCATCGAGCGCGGCCTCGATGCGCTCAATTACGCCTGCTACCAGGATGCGCGCTTCATGCTGGCGGCCACGCCCTCGGGCATCACGCTCGCGCCGGAGGGCGGCGCGCATCAGTCGATCGCAACGCCATTGATTGGCATGGCGCAGGACGGGCTTTCCTCGTTCGAACCGGCCTTCGTCGACGAGCTTGCCGTGATCATGCGTTGGGGCTTCGAGCACATGCAACGCGAAGCGGGCGAGGGCGGCTCGGTCTATCTGCGGCTGTCGACCCGGAGCATCGACCAGGTGCAGCGGATCATGACGCCTGATCTGCAAACCGACATCACCGAAGGCGCATATTGGCTGCGCAAGCCCGGACCGAATGCGGAAGTGATTATCGCCTATACGGGCGCCGTCGCGCCCGAAGCGATCGAGGCGGTCGGTTTGCTCGGCGAGAGCCGGCGCGATATCGGGCTGCTCGCGATCACCTCGGTCGACCGGCTGCATTCGGGATGGACCGCAGCGCGACTGCTGCGCCGCGACCGCCGCGGCGTGCAGCATCTGAGTCATATCGAGCAGCTGCTCGCGCCATTGCCGCGCGATTGCGGCATCGTCACCGTGCTCGACGGTCATCCGGCGGCGCTGGGCTGGCTCGGCAGCGTGCGCGGCCACAGGGTCGAGGCGCTCGGCGTCGAGCATTTCGGCCAGACAGGTACCATCGGCGATCTCTATCGCCACTACGGCATCGACGCCAACGCCATCATCGATGCGGCGGAAAGCCTCACGTCAGGCGCGCCGGTGCTGCATCGGAAGATGGCGGTGTGATCTTCGTCATTCCGGGGCGCCGCGAAGCGGCGAGCCCGGAATCCATTTTGCCACTGTCGTGCTGATGGATGGATTCCGGGCTCGCGCCAAGGGGCGCGCCCCGGAATGACGACACGGGAGAGCTTGCCATCGCCTCGATCCCCGCCCTTATATCCAGTGCCCGCTGCAAGCCAGCGCCCCGCATATGGCGGGTTCCAATCCCCCCGGCTTTCGTGCAAGGATAGTTGCCGAACGCTTCCCGTTCCCCCTCCATACGCCCCTGCAATGAATGAGGTTTTCGATGGTCAATCGTATGCAATTCTACATCGACGGCGCCTGGGTCGATCCGGTCGTCAAAGGCAAGTCCACCCCGGTCGTCAATCCGGCGACGGAAGAGCCGATGTATGAGATCGCGCTCGGCTCCAAGGCCGACGTCGACAAGGCCGTCGCCGCCGCCAAGCGCGCCTTCGAGACATTTTCCCAGACCAGCCGCGAGGAACGCGTCGCGCTGCTCACCAAAATCATCGACATCTACAAAGGTCGCATGAAGGAGATCGGCGCCGCCGTCTCCGACGAGATGGGCGCGCCGCTGCCGATGGCGGAGAAGCTGCAGGCCGGCGCCGGCCTCGGCCATCTCATGAACACCCTCGAAGTGCTCAAGAACTACGAGTTCGAGGAGACCATGGGCACCGCCGTGGTGGTGCGCGAGCCGGTCGGCGTGATCGGCATGATCACCCCCTGGAACTGGCCGCTCAACCAGATCGCTTGCAAGGTCGCGCCCGCGCTCGCCGCCGGCTGCACCATGATCCTGAAGCCAAGCGAATTCACGCCGACCTCGGCGCTGATTTTCGCCGAAATCATGCATGAAGCCGGCGTGCCGAAGGGCGTGTTCAACCTGCTCAACGGCCTCGGCCCCGAAGTCGGCGCCGCCATGAGCGAGCATCCCGACATCGACATGATCTCGTTCACCGGCTCGACCCGCGCCGGCGTCGATGTCGCCAAGCGCGCAGCGCCGACCGTGAAGCGCGTCAGCCAGGAACTCGGCGGCAAGTCGCCGAACGTCATCCTCGAAGGCGCCGATCTGACCAAGGCGGTGACCGGCGGCGTGATGCACATGTTCAACAACTCCGGCCAGTCCTGCAACGCGCCGTCGCGCATGATCGTGCCGCTCTCCAAGATGAAGGAAGTGGCCGCGATCGCCAAAGGCATCGCCGAGAAGACCAAGGCGGGCGACCCCCGCGCCGAAGGCACCAATATCGGCCCGGTCGTGAACCGCACGCAGTGGGACAAGATCCAAGCATTGATCCAGAAGGGCATCGCCGAAGGCGCCACGCTCGTTGCCGGCGGTCCGGGCCTGCCCGAGGGCGTCAACAAGGGCTTCTACGTCCGTCCGACCATTTTCGCCGACGTCACCAACGACATGACGATCGCGCGCGAGGAAATCTTCGGACCGGTGTTGACCATCCTCGGCGCCAAGGACGAGGCGGACGCGGTCAAGATTGCCAACGACACGCCCTACGGTCTGGCGGGCTATGTCTCGGCCGACACCGTCGAGACGGCGCGCAGGGTCGGACGCAAAATCCGCGCCGGCAACGTCAACCTGCAGGGCGTTCCGAATGACCGCAGCGCGCCGTTCGGCGGCTACAAGCAGTCCGGCAACGGCCGCGAGTGGGGTCGTTACGGCATGGAAGAGTATCTCGAGGCCAAGGCGGTCGCAGGCTACAACGCCGCGTAAGCTTTACGATGAGATGAAAGTAACAACGCCGGGGCGAGCAATCGCCCCGGCGTTTTGTTTGTAGGGTGGGCAAAGGCGCGTATGCGCCGTGCCCACCTTCATACGATCGGTGCAAGAAAGGTGGGCACGCTTCGCTTTGCCCACCCTACGAATCTCGCAATGACGGAGAGACTATCCCCCCACCGCGCCCTGCGTGTTGACATAGAGCGCGTAGATCGACTGGCTCGCCGCCATGAACAGGCGGTTGCGCTTCAACCCGCCGAAACAGACATTGGCGCAGCGCTCGGGCAGCGCGACGCGTCCGATCGGCGCGCCGTCCGGTGCGAACACCATGACGCCGTCGAGCTTGGGATCGCCCATGCCCCAGCCGCACCAGAGATTGCCGTCGATGTCGCAGCGCATTCCGTCGGGCGTGCCCGCACCGGCATCGATATGCACGCGCTTGTTGGAAAGCTTCGTGCCGTCGGCGGAGACGTCATAGGCGAGGATCTTGCGGTTCGGCACACCGCGGGATTCCACGACGTACAAAATCTTCTCGTCGGGCGAGAAGGCGAGGCCGTTTGGTCCGAGCACGCCCTCGGCGACGATGGTGGCCTTGCCGGTGGCGGCATCGATCCGATAGACATTGGGCTCGATCTCGGGCTCGGCCTTGTAGCCTTCGTAGTTGCCGAGCAGGCCGAAGGTCGGATCGGTGAACCAGATCGAGCCGTCCGACTTCACCACCACGTCGTTCGGCGAATTGAGTGGCTTGCCGTTGAAGGAATCGATCAGCACCGTGATCGCGCCGTCGATCTCGGTTCGCGTGACGCGCCGCCCGCCATGCTCGCAGGTGACGAGCCGGCCCTGGCGGTCGCGGGTGTTGCCGTTGGCGAAGTTGGAAGGCTTGCGGAAATTGCTGACCGCGCCGGTTTCCTCCTCCCACTTGATGATGCGCTGGTTCGGAATGTCGCTGCAGAGCAGGTAACGCCCGTCGCCGACCCACACCGGGCCCTCGGCCCAGCGCATGCCCGTGGCGAGCCGTTCCACCGCCGACAGTTTCAGCCAGTATTTTTCGAAGCGCGGATCGAGTGCCTGGATCGCAGGATCGGGATAATGGGTCGCCGGACGCCAGCCCAGGGAGTGCGCGTTTGCATCGGACATTTGCTGTTCTCGTTGTTGCGTTTCCTCGCGGTTTGTTTAGCTATCATTGTCAGGGAATGACCGCAAATCGCAGGTCGAAAAGAGGGAAGAAATGCCACGTATTTTGATGACCGGTGCGGCCGGCGGGATCGGCACATCCTTAAGAAAACTGCTGCCGCCGATCTATTCCGACCTGCTGCTCAGCGACATCAAGGCGCCCGCCGATCTCGGCAAGAATGAGCGGTTCATGAAGGCGGACTTGTCCGACCCCGCGCAGGTCGAGGCGATCTGCGAAGGCGTCGACGGCATCCTGCATTTCGGCGGTTATTCGGTCGAAGGTCCCTGGGACGACATCCTGCAATCCAACATCATCGGCGGCTACAATCTGTTCGAAGCCGCGCGCAAGCAGGGCGTCAAGCGCGTGGTGTTCGCCTCATCCAACCACGCGGTCGGCTTCTATCCGCGTTATCACCGCATCGGCACCGACGTGACCACCCGGCCCGACAGCCGCTACGGCGTCAGCAAGGCGTTCGGCGAAGCGGTCGGTGCGCTCTATGCCGACAAGCACGGCATGCAGGTGACGTGCCTGCGCATCGGCAATTTCGGCGAGATGCCGCTCGATCATCGCCGCCTGTCGATCTGGCTCAAGCCCGAGGACCTGGTGCAGCTCTGCCGGATCGGGCTGGAACATCCCGACATCCATTTCGAGATTCTCTATGGTGCTTCCGACAATGAGCGCTCCTGGTGGGACAATCATCGCGCCTACGAGCTTGGTTATCGCCCGACAGGAAAGGGCGAGGATCACCGCGAGCATGCATTTGCCGAACAGGCAAAGCTGAAGCCCGATCCGGTCGGCGATTTCTACCAGGGCGGGGCGTTCTGCAGCATGGAGTTTGATGGCGACAGGAGCCGCATCGTCGAGAGGAAGTGAGGCTGCGACCGTCTACTCGTCGCATGGCGGCGGCTTATTCGCCTCTGCCTCTGCCAGCCGCTCCTTCATCTCCTTGCTCAATCCGATCACCTCAACCACTTTCGGTTCGGTCCCCGGCCCGTCATAGGCTCGCGTGAAATCTGCAAGCGGGAAGGAAAGGCTAATCCGCCGATGGGCCGTCGTCGTGGCTTCGATGGTGAGGATGCTGGAGCGCTTCATGCGCTCCACGAGGTCATCTTTGATCTTAAGCGTTCCATTGCAGCCGCTTGCGTAGCAATTGGGAGCCGAAACGAAGACCGGCGGATCCTGGTCGATCTGAACGCGGATGTCTCCTTCGAGCGTGCGCTGGGTCCCGACGAACGCGGAGAGCTTCGCCGGCTTTCCTTCCGCAGTTTGGATCGCTAGGCCGCCCCCCGAGGGAACGCAGGTGCCCCTTGCTGCCACGCCGACAAAACAGAGGGAGCCGCTGAGACAAACCTTGCTCCATGGTTGGAACGTCAATTGCAAGGCACGCGGATCGTCGGCGGCCTGGCTGTCGGTGGGGCAGGCGAGCAGATGCAAAGCGATCAGTGCGGGCATTATCACGCGTTTGACCGATGAGATCGTCATTGCGGCTCGCCGTCACCGGTTGAACATTGACAACAATTCCCCAGCCTCCTTAAGTCTGACAACCAAATACGGAAAGAAAAAGATGACCGACGGACTTCGCAAGGGATTGGCGAGTTATGGCGATGCGGGGTTCTCGCTGTTCCTGCGCAAGGCCTTCATCAAGGCGATGGGTTATTCCGACGACGCGCTCGATCGCCCGATCGTCGGCATCACCAACACCTACAGCGACTACAATCCCTGCCACGGCAACGTCCCCGACATCATCGAGGCGGCCAAACGCGGCGTGATGCTCTCGGGCGCGATGCCGTTCGCGTTTCCGACCATCTCGATCCACGAAAGTTTCTCGCACCCGACCTCGATGTATCTGCGCAATCTGATGGCGATGGATACCGAGGAGATGATCCGCGCCCAGCCGATGGATTCGGTCATCGTGATCGGCGGCTGCGACAAGACGCTGCCGGCGCAGATCATGGCCGCGCTGTCCGCCGACCTGCCGACGGTGGTGATCCCCGTCGGCCCGATGGTGGTCGGCCATCACAAGGGCGAGGTGCTGGGCGCCTGCACCGATTGCCGCAGGCTGTGGGCGAAATATCGCGCGGGCGAGATCGACGACAACGAGATCGAGGCGGTGAGCGGACGTCTTGCTCCCTCAGTAGGTACCTGCATGGTGATGGGCACGGCCTCGACCATGGCCTGCGTCACCGAGGCGCTTGGTCTCTCGCTGCCGATGAGCGCGACCATTCCTGCGCCGCATGCCGAACGCTTCCGCCTCGCTGAGGCGAGCGGCCGAGTCGCGGCCGCACTTGCGAAAGCGAAAGGACCGAAGCCGAGCCAGTTCCTGACCAAATCCTCGTTCCGCAATGCGCAGGTGGTGATGCAGGCGATTGGCGGGTCGACCAACGGCTTGATCCATCTGACCGCGATGGCCAACCGCACCGCGCACAAGGTCGATCTCGAAGCCTTCGACAAGCTCGGCCGCGAGGTGCCGGTGCTGGTCGACCTAAAGCCGTCGGGCGAACATTATATGGAGCACTTCCATCATGCCGGCGGCGTGCCTGTCCTGATGAAGCAGCTCGGCGATCTCATCGATCTCGATGCCAAGACCGTCGAGGGCAAGACCTTGCGCGAGGTGGTCGCGGCTGCGGAGGAGGTGCCGGGTCAGGACGCCATTCGCGAACGGACAAATCCGATCAAGCCCGAGGGATCGATGGCGATCCTGCATGGCAATCTCGCGCCGCGCGGCGCCGTCATCAAGCATGCCGCGGCGAGCCCGAAGCTGTTGCAGCACACCGGCCGCGCTGTTGTCTTCGAGTCCGTCGAGGACATGACGTTGCGGGTCGACGATCCCGATCTCGATGTGAAGGCCGAGGATGTCCTCGTGCTGCGCAATGCCGGCCCGAAGGGCGCGCCGGGCATGCCGGAGGCCGGCTACTTGCCGATCCCGAAGAAGCTCGCGCGATCGGGCGTCAAGGACATGGTGCGCATCTCTGATGCGCGCATGAGCGGCACCGCTTTTGGCACCATCGTGCTGCATATCACGCCGGAATCCGCGGTCGGTGGACCCCTCGCCTTGGTGAAAAACGGTGACATGATCCGGCTCGATGTCGCCAAGCGCAGTATCGAACTGCTGGTCGACGAGGCCGAACTCAGGAAGCGCCACGCTGCACTGAAGCCGGCCCCGGCAGGCGACTGGGCGCGGCGCGGTTATGGCTGGCTTCTCAACGAGACTATTTTGCAGGCCGACGAGGGCTGCGACTTCGATTTCATGCGCGGCGAGGGCAAAGGGTGACTATCTCGCAACTGCGTTGCGTCTCCCGTTTGATTGACAATCAAACGACCGCGATGGGATGATCAAAGAAAAATCATTTCATTGGAGGGGGAGACGATGGCGAGCTTGAACAGGATTCTCGGCGCGGTCCTTGCCGCATCCATTTTCACCGCGGCGAGTGCCGCCGCGCAGGAGGTGAAGCACTATCGCTTCGCCTACGACCAGCCCAAGACCACCGGCTACGGCATCCTCGGCGACATCTTCGCCGACAAGCTCAAGGAATTGAGCAAGGGCACGATGCTGATCGACCAGTATCCGGGCGCCCAGCTCGGCCAGGAGCCGCAGGTCCTGCAACTGGTGAGGGCGGGCGACGTCGAGTTCTGCATCTCGTCCTCGGCGAATGCCGCGACGCTGTCGCCGCAGGCCGGCGTGATGTCGATGCACTTCCTGTTCCGCTCCGAGGCGCATCTGATCAAGGCGATCGCCGATCCGGAAGTGGGCAAGGCGGTGAAGGGAATGATCGCGGAGACCGTGCAGGGCGCGCGCGTCATCGCGCTGTCGACGCTCGGTTTCCGCAACATGTACTCCAAGCGCGAGATCAAGAAGATCGACGACATCAAGGGATTGAAGGTGCGCGTGCAGGCGACGCCGACCGAGGACGTGACATTCCCGGCCTATGGCGCGCAGATCGTGCATATGCCGTTCGGCAGCGTCTACACGTCGCTGCAGACCGGTGTGGTCGATGTCGGCGAGAACGGCGTCAACGTCTATCTCGCCAACAAGCATTATGAGGTGGCGCCGGTGCTTTCGATGACGGAGCACGAGGCCAACAACTCGCTGGTCTGGATTGCCGACAAGACCTGGAACAGCCTGACGCCGGAGCAGCAGGGTTGGGTGCAGGCCGCGGCCGACGAGGTCAACCGTACCCAGCCGGCCAAGGCTCTCAAGCTCGAGCATGAATCGCAGGACAAGCTGCGGTCGATCGGCGTGAAAGTCGTCACCGATGTCGACAAGTCGGGCTTCGTTGCGATTGCCGACCCCTTGCTCGACAAGCTCGCAAAGGACCTCGGCCCGCATGCGGAAAAGGTCAAGAACCTGATCCGGGCGATTAATTAGGCTGCCGTTGGCGCCGTCCCGCTGCGGAGCGGGACAGCGTCGGCCTGTCACATCGCTATCGCCCGATGCTCAATTGACAATGCGGCGACCCCAATGGTTTGATCCCTCAAAATCAAACAGGGGGAAATCGTGACTTTCAAAGCCAAAATCATGAGCGGATGGGTTGTGGCGGCAGCACTGCTTGCCACGAGCGCGAGCGCGCAGGACGTCAAGCACTACCGTTTCGCTCACGACCAGCAGCTCAATTCCGGCTACAGCGTCGCCTACGACATCTTTTCCGCGAAGCTGAAGGACTTGAGCAAGGGCACGATGCTGGTCGACCAGTATCCCGGCGCCCAGCTCGGCCAGGAGCCGCAGATCCTGCAGCTCGTGAAAGCCGGCGACATCGATTTTGCGATCGTCTCGTCCGCCAACACCTCGACGATTTCGCCGCAGGCCGGCGTGATGTCGTTGCATTTCCTGTTCGCCAACGAGGATCACATCGTCAAGGCGCTCGGCAACCCGAACGTCTACGCGGCCATTCGTGACATGATCGACCAGACATCGCAGGGCATTCATGTGATCGGGCTCGGTACCCAGGGCTTCCGCTACATCTACGGCAAGAAGGAAGTCCACAAGGTCGACGACATCAAGAGCGCCAAGATCCGCGTGCAGGCGACCGCGACCGAGGACACCACGTTTGCTGCCTATGGCGCGCAGACCGTGCACATGCCGTTCGGCAGCGTCTACACCTCGCTGCAGACCGGCGTGGTCGAGTTCGCCGAGAACGGTTTCAACGTCTATCTCATCAACAAGCATTACGAGGTCGCGCCTGTTATCAACGTGACCGAGCACGAGGCGAACAACGCGCTCGTCTTCATCAGCGACAAGCTGTGGCAGAGCCTCACCGCCGACCAGAAGAAATGGGTTCAGGCGGCGGCCGACGACGTCAGCGCGCAGGAGCCGAAGCGCGCCTTCGATCTGGAGCATGCCGCCGCGGGCAAGCTCGAGAAGGTCGGTGTCAAGATCGAACAAGGATGTCGACAAGACGGGCTTCCGGACGATTTCCGAACCGCTGCTCGACAAGCTCGCAAAGGATCTCGGACCGCATGCCGAGAAGATCAAGGATTTGATCCGCGCGGCGAAGTGACTTGTCGTCCCGGCCTAGTGCGCAATTGCGCACGGGAGCCGGGACCCATTACCCGCGGCGGAGCATTGGGCACAACGGCGGTCGAAGGTTTTCTCAACTGATGTCGGTGGTTATGGGTCCCGGATCGCGTTCGCTAGCGCTCACTTGTCCGGGACGACAGGAGAGTTCGATGGCACTCGCCGATAAACTGGTGTTGCAGCGGCAGCGTCATCTGAAATGGCGAGCGCTGGACGGGCTCGAAACCGTCCTGATGGTGCTGTGCGGCATCCTCTGCTTCGGCTTTTCGATGTCGGTCACCGCCGACATCATCACTCGCACCATCGGCCATCCCTGGCTCTGGCTGCAGGAAACCACCTCGGCGATGTTCATCTACGCGATCTTCATCGGGGCTGCGGTCGCGACCCGCCGCAACGACCATCTCTATCTGACCGCCATCGCCGAGGCGATGCATGGCCGCTCGCGCCTGACTGTTGAGATCGTCACGCGGCTGATCGTGCTCGCCGTCGCGCTCTGCCTGATCCGCTACGGCTATCAAAATTATCTGCGTGGCTTCGGCTCGTTCCGGCTGCCGTCCGGTCAGCCGATTTCGTATCTCTATTTCATCATCCCGATCTCCGGGGTGTTGATCGCGCTGTTCACGATCGAGCAAATCGTCAACGGCATCGTCAACGGCTTCGACCATCGCGAGCCGGCGCAGGAGGATCAGCCGATACCGCTGCTTGAAACCCGTAGCGGAGAGGGGGCACAGCCGTGAGCCCGCCAGTCATCCTCGCGATCATGTCGTTCTGCTTTCTGTTCTTCGGCTATCTCGGCGTGCCCGTGCCGTTCGCGCTGCTCGGCGGCGTGTTCGTCGGCGCGACCTTGGCCGATGTCTCGCTAGCGGCCATCGTGCAGAAGGTATTCGACGGTTGCGACTCCGAGGCATTGCTGGCGATTCCGTTCTTCCTGCTGGTCGGCGAGCTCATGAGTTCGGCCAATGTCGTTGTGCGCATCGCCAACCTCTCGGTGTCGCTGGTCGGCCATATCAGGGGCGGGCTATCGCAGGTCGTGGTCGTGTTCTCGATGTTCTTCTCGGAAATGTCGGGGTCGACCACCGCCGACGTCGCCGTGATGAGCCGCGCGCTCGCCGGGCCGATGCGGCGCGAAGGTTACGAATCCGCCTTTATCGCCGCGATCATCGCCTCCGCCTCGACGATTGCGGCATTGGTGCCGCCGAGCATCACCGCAGTGGTCTACGGCGCGGTCGGCAACGTCTCGATCGCGGGCCTGTTCATGGCCGGCATCGTGCCGGGCTTCATGATCGGCTTCGGGTTGATGATCTATTGCTACTTCTTCGGCCCCTCCGGCCTGCGCAAGCCGCGCGCGCCATTCAAGCAGGTGGTGTTCGCAGCCGGCGACGCCGCGCTGCCGCTGATGATTCCGGTGATCCTGCTCGGCGGCATTCTCACGGGCTGGTTCACGCCGACGGAAGCCGGCGTCGTCGCTGTGATCTGGATCATCCTCGTCGTGATCCCCGCGCTCAATCGCGGCCACATCAAGAAAATCCCTTACGACTTCTGCCTCGCAGGACTGATCTTCTCGCTGCCGCTGATCACCATCGGCGCCGCCAATGCCTTCGGCTACATGCTGGCGTATCTGCGCGGCGCCATCGTGATCGCCGACTGGATCACCGGAATCGCCGGCAACGACCCGCATCTGATCATGCTGCTGATGGTGCTGCTGTTCACCGTGGTCGGCGATTTCATCGAGCCGGTGCCGACCATCATCATCTTCATGCCGCTGGTGAACGCGCTGACGCAGGCCGGCGACATCAACGGCGTGCATATGGGCGTGGTGCTGATCGCAACGCTCGCCTTCGGCCTGATCACGCCGCCTTACGGCCTGGTGCTGCTGATGGCCTCTAAATTCGTCGGCGTCAGTTTTGCGAAAGCGTTGCGCGCGGCGTTGCCAATCTATGTCGTGTTCCTGATCACGATCTGCTTCACCATCTACTTCCCGAGCGTCGTGCTGTGGATTCCCAAGCACGTCATTCCGGAGTCGGTGGGCTGCTTCAAGTCACCGGCGGGGACGGGGTATATTTGTCCGAACGGATGATGGTGTTGGACCCTCATGGTGAGGAGCGCGTCTTCGCGCGTCTCGAACCATGAGGCCCCATACGGGCCTTCATCCTTCGAGACGCTTGCTTCGCAAGCTCCTCAGGATGAGGGTTAGGCAGGCTACTTCCCCTTACTCGTGAACTTCTTCACCGCAGCCTTGAATTCATCGGTGTGCATGCAGTCGATGATGCCGTCGCGCTCGGCGTCGAGTTGCTGCTCGATCGGCGTTTTCGGCGCCTGATGGATCAGCGCCTTGGTCGCGGCAATGCCTGCGGGCGCGGTCTGCGCCAGCCGCAGTGCGAACTCACGCGTCGCGGCTTTAAGCTCCGCGGCCGGCACGACCCTCGCCACAAGGCCCCACTGCTGGGCCTGCTGCGCGGTAAAGCTGTCCTCGCCGAGGTAGATCTGCAGCGCGCGGCGCACGCCGACGGTTGCAACCACGCCGACCGTGCCGCCGCCATCGGGCGAGACGCCGAGTTTATGATAGGCCGGCGTGAAGCGCGCGTCTTCGGTCGCGATGCAGAGATCGGCGATGAAGGCGAGCGACATACCGGCGCCGGCCGCCGAGCCATGCACGCTCGACAGCACCAGTTTCGGCATGTGCCGCAAGGTCGTGATGAAGGCATGATAATGCTTCAAAAGCTCGCCGACCACGGGCGCGATGGTGTCGTTGGCCGCGGCCGCGCCGATGGTCTGCAGATCGCCGCCGGCACAGAAGGCGCGGCCTTCGCCCTCGATCACAAGCACGCGGATGTCGTCATTGGCCTCGACCTCGGCCGCGAGTGTTTCGAGCTTCTGCGCAATCGCAAGATTGATCGAGTTGAAGGCGGAGGGGCGGTTCAGCGTGATGGTCGCGACCGGGCCGTCGATGCGGAGCAGCGCAGGATCGTCCGGTTGAGCTGGAGCGGTCGACATCGAAACCTCCCTCGTCTTTTCGTTGCCGGCATTTAAATGGTGGCGGGGCAGGGTGACAATCCCTGATGAACCCTGCAAGATGACGGAAGCACAAGTCGGGAGGAGTTCACATGGATACGATGGTCGAACGTCCCACAACCCGCGTCGATCCCTTCTCGCACGCGTTTCTCGACAATCCCTATCCGCATCACGAGGCGATGCGCGAAGCCGGTCCCGCGGTCTGGCTCGAGCAATATGGCATTTGGGCGATGGCGCGGCACCAGGAGGTGCGTGACGCGCTGACGGACTGGCAGACCTATTGTTCCGGCGCGGGTGTGGGCCTGAGCGATTTCCGCAAAGAACCGCCATGGCGGCCGCCGAGCATCATCCTGGAGGCCGACCCGCCGTTGCATTCGCGGACCCGCGCGGTGCTGACGCGCATCCTGTCGCCCGCCGCCATCAACGTGCTGCGCGAGCGCTTGACCCAAGAGGCGGAAGCGCTGGCCGACCGGCTGCTTGAGAAACGCGAGTTCGACGGCATCGCCGATCTCGCGGAAGCCTATCCGCTAAAAGTGTTCCCGGACTCGGTCGGGATTTCCGAGGATGGCCGCGAGAATTTGCTGCCCTATGGCAGCATGGTCTTCAACGGCTTTGGGCCGCGCAACGACCTCTTCAACAAGGCGATGGAGTGTGCCGGCCCGGTGCGTGACTGGATCATGTCGAAATGTTCGCGCGCGGCGCTGGCGCCTGACGGCCTCGGCATGCAGATCTTTCGCGCTGTCGATTCCGGCGAGTTGACGGAAGCCGAGGCCGGCATGCTGGTGCGCTCGTTCCTGTCGGCCGGCATCGACACTACCGTCTATGGCATCGGCAATGCGCTCTATTGCTTCGCGAAGTATCCAGCGCAATGGACGACCCTGCGGGAAAATCCCTCGCTGATCCGTCTTGCCTTCGAGGAAGTGCTGCGCTTCGAAGCGCCGGTGCAAAGCTTCTTCCGCACCACCACCAAAGACGTCGAGGTCGGTGGCGTCAAACTCGGCGAAGGCGAAAAAGTGATGCTGCTGTTCGGCGCGGCCAATCGCGATCCGCGCCGCTGGGAGCGGGCGGACGAGTTCGACGTCAAGCGCCGCGCCACCGGTCACATGACGTTCGGCACCGGCATTCACGGTTGCGTCGGCCAGGCGGTGGCGCGGCTCGAAGCCGAGGCGGTATTCGGTGCGCTGGCGAAGCGCGTGGCATCCTTCGAGATGACGGCGGATCCGACGCGGCGACTTAACAACACCTTGCGCGGTTTTGACACCCTCCCGGTGCGCGTGATACCCGCCTGATTCATGACGCAGGGAGTTGTAATTGTTGGTGCGGGGCACGCCGGCTTTCAGGTCGCGGCCTCCTTGCGCCAGTCGGGCTACAAGGATCGCGTCGTCCTCATCAATGATGAGGGGCATCTGCCCTATCAGCGGCCGCCGCTCTCAAAAGCCTATCTGAAAGGCACCGGCGGTCCGGACAGTCTGATGTTCCGGCCGCAGAAATTCTTTGCCGACCAGGCCATCGAACTGATGTCGGGTCACGTCGTCGCGATTAATCGCGCCGCGCGCAAGCTGAAGCTCGCCTCAGGCACGGCGCTCGACTACGACCATCTCGTGCTCGCGACCGGCGCACGCAATCGCCTGCTGGATCTTCCCAATGCCACGCTGCCGAATGTCCGTTATCTGCGCATACTCGACGACAGCGAGGATTTGCGTGCACGCATCGCGTCCTGCAAGCGTGTGGTCGTGATCGGCGCTGGTTTCATCGGCCTGGAGTTTGCAGCGACCGCGCGGATTAAGGGCCTCGAAGTCGACGTGCTCGAGCTCGCCAGCCGCGTGATGGCGCGCGCGGTCACCGCGGAAGTCTCCGACTATTTCCAGAAGCGTCATGCCGAGGCCGGTGTGCGCATTCATCTCGGCGTAATGGCGACCGCGATCGAGGCCGACGGAGACAAGATCACCGGCGTCAGCCTCAGCGACGGCCGGCATATCCCGGCCGACCTCGTCGTGGTCGGTGTCGGCGTGCTGCCGAACGTCGAGCTTGCCAAGGACGCAGGGCTTCCGACCGCGTCGGGCATCATCGTCAACGAACGTCTCTTGACTGCCGACCCGAACATCTCCGCGATCGGCGACTGCGCGCTGTTCGACAGCCCGCGCTTCGGCGGCACCTTGCGGCTGGAATCCGTGCAGAACGCCACCGATCAGGCGAAGTGTGTCGCGGCGCGGCTCACCGGCGACGACAAGCCCTATGACGGCCAGCCCTGGTTCTGGAGCGATCAGGCCGACGACAAGCTGCAGATCGCAGGCCTCACCACCGGCTACGACCGCGTGGTGATGCGCGGCGATCCCGCTGCGAAGGCGTTCTCGGCGTTCTGCTATCGCGGCGACAAGCTGCTCGGCATCGAGTTGGTCAACCGCGCTGGCGATCACATGTTCGGCCGCCGCTTCCTGCCGATGGCGCGCGCGTTATCGCCGGAGCAGGCTGGCGATCCCGCGTTCGATTTGAAGGGTGCGTTGGCCTAAAGCGCCGCTGCGACTTCTGCCGCCGTCGGCATCGAGGGCGCGGCACCCATCCGCTGCACAGAGATCGCGGCGGCGGTATTGGCATAAGCGAGCGCGTCGCGGATGGTCGCGCCCTGCGCAAGTTGAGCGGCCAGCGCGCCGACAAAGCAGTCGCCGGCGCCCGTGGTGTCGAGGGCCCGCACTGCGCGGCCGGGCACGATGATCGGTTCGCCCCCGAGCAGCGCGATCACGCCGCGTTTGCCGAGTGTGATGCAGATGATCTGCGCGCCCCGTACTTGCAGCGCTCGTGCAGCTACGGCGAAGCGCGCGGTATCGTCGCCTTCGCGAAGCTCCGCTTTCGCCAACAGCCCAAGCTCGGTCTCGTTGAGCACGAGCACATCGACGAGGTCGAGCAGGTCCTTGCCGAACTCGCGCGCCGGAGCGGGATTGAGAATCGTCGTCGCGCCGGCCGCACGCGCCCGCGCGAAAAAGGCCGAGATCGCAGGCAAGGGAATCTCGAACTGGCTGACGGCGACGTCGCCCTTCGCAAGCGGAACGGCCGCAACATCCCCAGGCGTGACCAGCCCATTGGCGCCAGGAACGACCACGATGGTGTTATCGGCATTGGCCAGCGTGATGATCGCGGTACCCGTGTGTGCGCCATCGGTCTCGCGCACCCAACTCAAATCCACGCCCTGGCCGGCGAGAAATGCTCGTAAGTCCGCGCCGAACGTATCCTTGCCGACGCGGCCGATCAGCGCGGTCGCTGCACCGAGTTTTGCGGCGGCGACCGCCTGGTTGGCGCCCTTGCCGCCCGGGAAATACAGAACGTCCTTGCCGAAAACCGTCTCGCCGACGCGCGGATGCCGCTCGGCCGTGGCCACCACATCCATGTTGATGCTGCCGGCGACGACCACGCGTCCCATGCTTAATCCCAAAACTCTTTTTTGCGACCGACCTGGAATTCCTGCTTGAGGGAATCGATGTCGGCCAGCGTCGGCAATCCGGCCTCGTTGCCGAGGCGCTGGATCTTGAAAGCCGATGCCGCGCGCGCAAATTCGAAATGGTCGCGCCAGCCCCGGCTGGGATGGGCGAGATAGGAATAGATGTAGGCGCCGTGGAACACGTCGCCGGCGCCATTGGTGTCGATCACACGCTCGGGCGCGACCGGAAGCGCGGGCGTGGTGCGGACCGTTCCGGTTTCGTCGTACCAGAGCAGACCTTTCTCGCCCATGGTGAGGCCGCCGACCCGGCAGCCGCGGCTCTTGAGATAGTCGAGCATTTTCTCCGGCGTCAGATTCATCTGCTCGCACAGGCGCTCGGCGACGATCGCGACGTCGATGAATTCGAGCAGCTCGTGCGTATTGGAACGCAGGCCGCCGCCGTCGAGCGAGGTCAGGATGCCGGCTTCGCGGCAAAGCTTTGCGTAGTGGATTGCGGCATCGGGCTGGTGGCCGTCGACATGCAACGCGCGGCAGCCGCCGAGATTGAGCAGCGGGAAGGGATGGATATGCGCGTCGTCGCGGCAGCGGACGATGGCGCGCTTGCCGTCCTTCGGCATGATGAAGGATAGCGAGGAGGCATTGACCTTGCGCGGATGGATCGAAATCCCGTATTTCGCGCTCATGTCCCAGAACATGCGCCCGAGCCAGTCGTTGGCGACGGTCGCGATCAGGTCGGGCACGATCCCGAGCTTGGCGCAGCAGAATGCCGCGGTCACCGCGTTGCCGCCGAACGAGACGGCGTAGGCATCGGCAACGTGCTTGTCGTCGCCGGTCGGAATGTGGTCGGTGATGAAGGTGACGTCGATATAGGTCTGTCCGATGAAGAGGGCCTGCATGAAGTCGTCCGCTAGATGGGGTGATCCCGGCCCCGGCACCGTCACTTTAGCACCGGATGTTTCGGATGGTCGCTGAAATAATTCGCAATGCCGGCACGTCAACCGCTTGAGAAGGCGGCAGCGGCGGAATAGGACCGGTCGCGGCCTTCCAACGGCCGGCTGCCGGGATCGTTCCGGCGCGAACCTGACGGAGTTTCCCGTGATAAGCGGTCTCGATCACGTCGTCGTTCTCGTCGAGGACATCGGCAAGGGCACGGCCGCCTATCAGACGCTGCTCGGGCGCATGCCGTCCTGGCGCTATAGCAGCGACGGTGCCGATCGCGTGCTGTTTACGCTCGAAAACATCACGCTCGAACTGGTGGCGCCGAGCGGGGATGGTCCGGCGGGGGAAAGCATCCGCGAGGCGATCAAGGCCACCGGGACGGGGCTTGCCAGCATCTGTTTTGCAACGCCGGATATCGGCAAGATGCATCGCCGTCTCGAGCGTGTGGCGCTGAAGCCGGAGCCCGTTGCCGAGGTCGAAAGCCGCGATGCCGCATCCGGCGCAGCGATGAAATGGAAGCGGACCCGCGCCGCGACCGATCTGACGCGTGGCGTGCGGCTGTTCTTCCTGGAACTGGAGGGCGAGCGTCCGCGCTCTCAGCCGTCCGGCACGGCCCCGATCGTCGGCCTCGATCACGTCGTGGTCGCGACCGAGGATTCCGAACGATCAGCCGCGCTCTACGGCGCCCGGCTCGGGCTCGACATGGCACTCGACCGCAGCCATCAGGACTGGGGCCAGCTGATGTTCTTCCGCTGCGGCGACCTCATCGTCGAGGTGGTGCGGCGGCCGGTCGCCGGGGGCGACACTGCGCGTGACAAATTGTGGGGCTTGAGCTGGCGGGTCGGGGACATCGATGCGGCGCGGACGCGGTTGATGGCTGCCGGCGTCGACGTCTCGGAGGTGCGCACCGGCCGCAAGCCCGGCACGCGCGTGATGAGCGTGCGCAACGGCACCTGCGGCGTGCAGACGCTGTTGCTGGAGCGCTCACCGCGCGCCTAGCGCCATGGACCGGACCGCAGCCCGCATGTTACGCCGGTTGCGTCAACGACAACAAGAATCCTCTGGGAGCAAACGGAATGACGACCCAACGCCTCGGCCTGATCATGAACGGGGTCACCGGCCGGATGGGGCTGAACCAGCATCTGATCCGCTCGATCGTCGCGATCCGCGATGCCGGCGGTGTCAGGCTGTCGAACGGCGACCGCGTGATGCCCGATCCCATCCTGGTCGGCCGCGATGCCGCCAAGGTTCAAGCGCTGGCCAGGCAATTCAATATCACGCGCCACACCACCGATCTCGACAAGGCGCTGGCCGACAAGACCGACAGCGTGTTCTTCGACGCCGCCACCACGCAGGCGCGGCCGTCGCTGCTGACGAAGGCGATCAACGCCGGCAAACATGTCTATTGCGAGAAGCCGATCGCGACCAATCTCGACGAGGCGGTGGCGGTGGTGAAGCTCGCCAACGCAAAAGGCGTCAAGCACGGCACGGTGCAGGACAAGCTGTTCCTGCCTGGCTTGAAGAAGCTCGCTTTCCTGCGCGATTCCGGTTTCTTCGGCCGCATGCTCTCGGTGCGGGGCGAGTTCGGCTATTGGGTGTTCGAGGGCGGCTGGCAGGAAGCGCAGCGGCCGTCGTGGAACTACCGCACAGAGGACGGCGGCGGCATCATCCTCGACATGGTCTGTCACTGGCGCTACGTGCTCGACAATCTCTTCGGCGAGGTGGAGAGCGTGGTCTGCATCGGCAACACCGATATCCCCGAGCGCTATGACGAAGCCGGCAAGACATATGCGGCGACCGCCGACAACTCCGCCTACGCCACCTTCAAGCTGAAGGGCGGCGTGATCGCGCATATCAACATGAGCTGGGTGACGCGGGTCTACCGCGACGACCTGGTTACGTTTCAGGTGGACGGCACACATGGCTCGGCCGTCGCGGGCCTCACCGACTGCATGATCCAGGCGCGGCAGGTGACACCGCGGCCGGTGTGGAATCCCGACGAGAAGCGGCTGCATGATTTCTACGGCGACTGGCAGAAGCTGCCGGACAATGTCGCCTATGACAACGGCTTCAAGGAGCAGTGGGAGATGTTCATCCGCCACGTTTGCGAGGATGCGCCGTACAAGTTTACGCTGCTCGAAGGCGCCAAGGGCGTGCAGCTTGCCGAATGCGCGCTGCAGAGCTGGAAGGAGCGGCGCTGGATCGACGTCGCGCCGATCAGGGTTTAATTTTTCAATGCTTGTTAAGTCGTCATTGCGAGGAGCGAAGCGACGAAGCAATCCATAGCGCCACAAGCGGACAGATGGATTGCTTCGCTTCGCTCGCAATGACGGGGAAAGGTCGGAGATCATGAACAAGCCCGTGCTGCCGATGTCGTCGTATCAGCTGCGCCTGCCGAAGGCGGACGGCGGCATCGAGACCTATCGCCTCGCGGCGTCACGAACGTTTCCCGCAAAGCTCGAAGGCACACTCAACCGTGTCGCGTTCTCCGCGGCGCATGTGGTCGCCAATCCCCTGGCCGATGTCGATCCGTGGCTCTCGGCCGCGGTCGACTGGGACAGGACGATTGCGTTCCGCGAGCACGTCTGGGATCTCGGCCTCGGCGTCGCCGAAGCGATGGACACCGCGCAGCGCGGCATGGGGCTGGACTGGCCGACCTCGCTGGAGTTGATCACGCGTTCGGTGCGTGCTGCCAAGGCGCGCGACGCGCTGGTGTTCTCCGGCGCCGGCACGGATCATCTCGCGGTCGAGAACGCCAGGACCATCGACGACGTCATCCGCGCCTATGAGGAGCAGATCGCGGCTGTCGAGAAGGTCGGCGGCCGCATCATCCTGATGGCGTCACGCGCACTGGCGAAGCTCGGCCGCAACGCCGACGATTACGCCAAGGTCTACAACCGCGTCCTGTCGCAGGTCCGCGATCCCGTGATCATCCACTGGCTCGGCGACATGTTCGATCCGGCTTTGGCCGGCTACTGGGGCACAGGCGATCTCGATCAGGCGATGGCGACAGCGGTTGCCATCATCAACGCCAACGCCGCCAAGGTCGATGGCGTGAAGATATCGCTGCTCGACAAGCAGCGCGAGATCGACATGCGCCGGCGGCTTGACAAGGGCGTGAAGATGTATACCGGCGACGACTTCAACTATGCCGAGCTGATCGCCGGCGACGATAAGGGATTTTCCCACGCGCTGCTCGGCATCTTCGATGCGATCGCGCCGGCCGCCTCCTATGCGTTGTCGCGGCTCGCCGCCGGCGACGAGGCCGGTTTCCACGATGTGCTCGGGCCGACGGTGCCGCTGTCGCGCCACATCTTCAAGGTGCCGACGCGGTTCTACAAGACCGGCGTGGTATTCATGGCGTATCTCAACGGCCATCAGGATCATTTCACCATGGTCGGCGGGCAGGAGAGCGCGCGCTCGACCGTGCATCTCGCGGAGCTGTTTCGGTTGGCCGATCAAGCCGGGCTGCTCGCCAATCCGGAGCTGGCAACGCGCCGAATGAAGGCGGTACTTGCCACGCGCGGCATCGAAGGCTGATGCGAGACTTTTCCCGCGACCACCGCTGGCTGTCGCTGAACACCGCGACCGTCCGCAAGCAAGACGATCTCGTCCAGATCATCGACGCCTGCGCGCGCCACAGCATCCGCGCCATCGATCCCTGGCGCGATCAGGTCGCCGCAGTTGGTCTCGACCGCGCCGTGCGCGCGGTGCGCGACACCGGGCTGGAATTGTCGGGCTACTGCCGCGGCGGCATGTTCACCTCGGATGCGGCGCGGCGCAGCGAGGTGCGCGACGACAACCGCCGTTGTGTCGACGAAGCGAAGGCGCTCGGCGCCTCCTGCATCGTGTTGGTTGTCGGCGGGCTGCCGCAATATTCGAGGGCAGGCAGCGCGGCCTCAAAGGACATCGCGGCGGCGCGTGGTCAAGTGTATGACGGCATCGCCGAGATGCTGGACTATGCGAAACAGGCGAAGATTCCGCTGGCGATCGAGCCGCTGCATCCGGCCTACGCCGCCGACCGCGCCTGCGTGAACATGACCGAACAGGCGCTCGACATCTGCGACGCGCTCGACCCTGGCCGCACCGGCGCGCTCGGCGTGGCGCTCGACGTCTATCACATCTGGTGGGATCCGAAGCTGATGAGCCAGATCGCGCGCGCCGGCAAAGATAGATTGCTGGCGTTCCATGTCTGCGACTGGCTGGTGCCGACCACGGACATCCTCAACGACCGCGGCATGATGGGCGACGGCGTGATCGACATCAAATCGATCCGCGCGGCTGTCGAGGCGCAAGGTTATGCCGGTTATTCCGAGATCGAGATTTTCTCTGATAATTGGTGGGCGAAGCCGATGGACGAGGTGTTGCGGACTTGCATTGAGCGGCATCGGACGGTGGTGTGAAGGCTAAAAATCCTTCTCGTCCCGGTGCGCTATCTCCAGCGTGACCAGCCGCGCCAGCAGCGTCGCCGGATAGAGCTGGCCGAAAACGGCCTCCAGATTACACAATGCGCGCGCGACTGGCGTCAGCGGTGCGATGTCGCCATAGCCGGTCGTGGTCAGGGTCGCGAAGCTGAAATAGATCAGTTGCGTCGCGAGCTTCGGGCTGTCCTCCACGGTCAGACCGGTGAACGCCTTCGGCTGCAGCGTGCCGATGAAGCTGAAGAACGCGGCGAAGATGATGGCGACAGTGAGATAGAACAGTACGGCGCCCACGACACGGTGATAGGTGACCCGGCCGGGCGCGAAAATCGAACGGGCCACCGTCCAGGCCAGCGTCGCGCCCACGATCAGCCACGCGCCGGCAAACAAATTGAGATCGAGGATCGATGGCGACCTGATCCTCAAGACCGCGCCGGTGACGATCATCGCAAGCGCGATGACCATAGCGGTAACCGCGGTCCGGCTGCCCGAAATGACGAAGACGCCGGCAACCAGCATCAAAGCCAGCAGCAACTCGCAAGTCTGGAAGCCGAGGACGCCGAGCGCCTGCAGCGGCGCCACCACGAACATCATGACCAGCAGCAGGATCGTCAGCCCCGTCAGCAGCGGGTCTTCCCAGCCATGCCGCGTCTTGTTGAGGTCCATCGCGCTAGCGTCCCGTTCTTGATATTCGCATCATGTCTCTCGTGCGGTCTTCGATTTGACATTGGCTACGACGATTCGCGAGCAGCATCGAGCACCATCGCATGCGCCAGGCCCGGCCGCTCCGTGCGGCGGAACATCGCAACGGCGCGAAACCTGCCGCCGCGCTCGATAACATGTTGAATTAATTGATGCGGCCTCCCGGAACGGCTGGGCCGAGATCGCTCACAGGTAGATGCCTTTGTGAAGCACCCCACTATCGCCGTGGCAAAACCTTGTCATATTATTTCGTAAAGGCGTGCGTGATGGGGCTGCCGACATGAATTTTCAGAACGACGTTTTCATCAGCTTCACGCATATCGACAACGAGCCGATCAGCACGAAATATGAAGGCTGGATCAGCCGTTTTCACAAGACGCTGAAGACCATGCTGACCAGCCGGCTCGGCGAGGAGGCGCGAATCTGGCGCGATGTCGACTTGAAGGTCGGAGACGTCCTGACCAGGGAGGTCATCGACCAGTTGCGGCAGTCGGCGATCCTGCTGTCCATCGTTTCCCCGCGCTATCTCAAGTCGAAGTGGTGCACGGACGAGGTTGAAGAGTTCCGTGCGCATGCCAGCCGGACCGGCGGGCTCCTGGTCGGCAATGCGCAGCGGCTGGTGCCGGTGCTCAAGACACCTGTCTTGCCCCTTCCGGAGTTCATGAGCGATGTGCTGTTTCACAAGTTCTTCGAGGAGGGGGATCGGGGAATACGGGAATTCGACCAGGCCTATGGTGATTATCATGAGCAGCGGTTCCTGGAGCTTTTGTCCTCGGTAGCCGATGCCCTCAAGAAGATGCTGGATGCCATCAAGGGTGTGGCGCCTTCGCGAACGGCGAAACCCGCCATCTATCTCGCCGAGTGCGGTCCCGACCGCAGGCGCGACCATGACGCGATCGCGGCGGAGTGGCGCAGCCTGGGCTATCCGGTCTTGCCCGAGGGCGAACTGCCCTGGAAAGAGACGGAATACATTGCCGCGGTGGACGAGATGCTGTCCCGCTGCGCGCTGTCGATCCATCTGGTCGGCAGCGCATACGGTCATACCAACGGACGTTCCGGAAAATCGACGCCGATGCTCCAGAACGAATGTGCGGTCGCCCGCGCAAGAGCAGGCGGGCTGAAGCGGTTGATCGGGTTGCCTGCCGGCACGGAATCGGAGTTCCCGGCGCAGCAAGCCTTCCTCGACGCGCTCTGCAAGGACGCTGATGCGCAGTTCGGCGCCGATCTGATCGCCGGAGACGTCGAGCAACTGAAAGCAGCCATCCGCGCCACGCTGAAGAAGATCGAAGAACCTCCGGCGCGAAGCGCCGCCGTCCAGGCCTCGACGGATCAGGACGGCAAGCTGATCTATCTCATCTGCAACGAGCAGGATATCGAACGCGAGACGACCCTTCGACTGCAGAGGATCTGCAACCAGCTCGGCTTTGAGGTCTATACGCCGTCGTTCGAGGGGAGTGCCGTCGACCGGGGTGAGGTTCACCGCGATCTGCTCGAAGCCTGCGACATCGTGATCCTGTTCTACGGCGCGGGTGACGCGTCGTGGAAGCTCGCGAAGACACTGGAGCTCAAGAAAATCGCCGGTTACCGGCACGGCACACCGCTGTTGTCGCGGCACGTCTGCGTCGCCGGCGACAGCACGGCCGACAAGCGCAATCTGATCAGTGCCGCGACGCCCGGGCTCATTGTCGCTTTCGGCAGTGTGCCGGATGCAGAGCTGGCGGCTGCCGTACGCAACGCTCTCACGGCCGGCGGGCGGCCGTCATGAACAATTCGTCCGCAGCAGGAGGGACCAACCCCTTTCCCGGCCTCCGGCCCTTCAGCACGGACGAGGAAGACCGGTTCTTCGGCCGCGAGCGCCAGGTCGACGCCATGGTCGACAAGCTCGAGGTGGCGCATTTCCTTGCCGTGGTCGGCACCTCCGGCAGCGGCAAGTCGTCGCTGGTCAATTGCGGGCTGCGCCCGGCGCTCGACCGTGGATTGATGGCGCAGGCCGGGTCCACCTGGCGCGTGGCGCAGTTCCGTCCCGGAAGTGATCCGATCGGCGCGATGGCGCGCGCGCTTGCAGAGGAGGGCGTACTGTTTCGCGACCGCGTCACGGAAGGGCTGACGCTCACCCAGCTCGTCGAGGTCAATTTGCGCATGAGCAAGCGCGGCCTGATCGACATTGTCGAGCAGGCGGCGCTGGAAGACGGCGTCAATTTTCTGGTCGTGGTCGATCAGTTCGAGGAGTTATTCCGCTACCGGCAGTTGGCGGCGGCCGCGACCGACCAGCGCCAGGGCGGCGACGAGGCAACGGCATTCGTGAACCTGCTGCTGGAAGTCAGGGAGCGCATGCCTCAACGCATCTTCGTCGCGCTGACCATGCGCTCGGATTTTCTCGGCGACTGCACCAAATTCCCCGGGCTCGCGGAGGTCATCAATGCCGGACAATATCTCGTTCCCCGCATGACGCGCGACGAGCGCCGTGCCGCGATCGAGGGACCGATCCACGTGACGGGCGCGGGCATTTCGCCGGTGCTGCTGACCCAGCTCGTCAATGACGTCGGCGACGATCCCGACCAATTGTCGATCCTGCAGCACGCGCTGAATCGCACCTGGGCCGATTGGCGGCACAAGGGCGGCGAGGGTCCGCTGGAACTCCCGCACTACGACGCCATCGGCAGGATGCGCGCGCTCAACAAGCACGCCGACGAAGCGTTCCACGAATTGAACGAGGGGCAACAGCGAATCTGCGAGAAGATCTTCAAGGCGCTCACCGACAAGGCGGGCGATCCGCGCGGCGTGCGGCGTCCGACCAGACTTGCGGACCTCTGCGCGCTGACCGGCGCGTCGGCCGATGAAATCACCGCCGTGATCGACGTGTTCCGCGAGCCGAGCCGCTCCTTCCTGATGCCGTCCGCCGCCGAGACTCTGAAGCCGAACAGCGTGATCGACATATCCCACGAAAGCCTGATGCGAATCTGGGAGCGCCTGGACATTTGGGCGGATGACGAAGCAAAATCGGCCGGCACCTATCGCCGCCTGGCCGAGACGGCAGAGCGTTTCCCGGATGGCACACTCGTCGGCCCGGAATTGCAGGCCAACCTCGCCTGGCGCGACCAGCACAAGCCGAATGAAATCTGGGCCGCGCGCTATCGTGCCGGCTTCGCGCGAGCAATGGAATTCCTGGAGAAGAGCAAGTTCGAACGCGATGCCGCGATCGAGGAGAAGAAGCGCCGGGATGAGCGTGAACTTCGCGTCGTCCGTATCGCGGCTCTCGCCATGGGATTGCTGGCTGTCATAGCGATCGTTCTCGGGGCGGCGGCCTGGCGACTTCAACGGCAAGCCGAAGCGGCGAAAGCGGAAGCGGAACGCAACCTGAAGCAAGTTGAATTCGCCAAGGCAAGGTCGCTGCATCAGGCAGCCCTCGTCGATCCCGAAGACAAATCGAGGGCGATCTTGCTCGCCCTGGAGGGCCTGCCCGACCACACCAGCAGCGATCCACGGGTCGTCAAGCGCCCGCTGCCGCTCGACCTGCAGGAGCTGCTTGTCGGCGCGATCAGGGATTTGAAGGAATTTGCGATCCTGACGGGTCACACCGCCAGCGTCGGCGCGGTGGCGCTGACGGCCGACGGCCGTCGCATCGTCACCGGCTCGTCCGACAAAAGCTTACGTGTGTGGGAGGCCGTGACCGGCAAGGAGCTGTGGAAGGAGCTGTGGAAGCGGGATCATCCAGGTTATGTCCTCGCCGTCGCGGTCACGCCGGACGGCCAACAAATCGCCACCGGCTCGACAGATCACACGATCAGAATATGGTCCGCTGCGGGTGACTTGCTGTTCACACTTCCCGCGGGGCAACAAGGCAATGTCCTGTCCCTCGCCATCACGCCGGACGGGACGGGTGTCGTCTTCGGGACGCAAGACGGCAGCGCGGGCGTCCTGGACATCAAGACCGGCAATCCCCTGTTCGAACTCAGGAAGCTGGAAAATTCCATTTTTGGCGTCGCTGTGACTCCGGATGGAGAGAACATCGTCACCGTGTCCGCTGACCGTACGATCCGCATATGGAGTGCAAGGACTGGAGAAGAGCTGCGCAGTTTCACGGGGCACGATGAACAGGTGACCGGTGTGGCCGTGACGCCTGACGGGTCTCGTCTCGTTACGCGATCGATGGATCGCTCCGTGCGGGTATGGGACATCATGACCGGGCAACTGGGGACGCCGATCACCTCCAACAACCACATGCCCGTGAGTATCGGGGCGCTGCCCAAAACCCGTCAAATCGTCGTGGCCTGGGATGACGCAACGGTGCGGGTTTACGAAACCGGCTCGAACGATGAAGTCCCCAGCAAGGCGCTGCTGGGTCACCAGAGCGAGGTTCGGAGCCTGGCAGTTGCACCGGATGGGAAGCGGATCATTACCGGTTCTCTCGACAAGACCGTGCGGATCTGGGGATTCGAAAATTCGAACGTTCCTCCCGATAAACTCGACAACGCGGAGCACCGCCAGGAGCTCGTGGAGTCGGGCAAGAACGTCGTGCCACGTTGCTTGACACTCCCGGAGCGGAGAAGCCTCTCGCTCGCGCCCAAGCCGCCGAATTGGTGTGTCGACAGGGAAAAGTATCCGTACAACACGCAAGCCTGGAAGGACTGGAGGGCCAAGGGCAAGGCGTTCGATCCGGAAGCAGCCTCTGAATATGCCGACGTCGCCGATGAGGCGCTCAAGAAACTTGGCGATGTCGATGTCGCCCTGGAAGCGGCCCAGTTGAGCATCGATTTCAACGACAAGCTGGTATGGACCCGCATGAATCGCGCGCATGCCCAGATGTTCCTGAAGCAAACGGATTTGGCCCGCACGGAGTATCTGAGCCATTGCGGTACCAAGCTCGAAGTCGCGGGCGGAAAGCTCTGGGAGCAGGTGGTGCTGGAGGAATTCAGCGATCTGCGCTCGAACGACCGCTTCGATCCGTTGATGGACGAGGTCGAGAAGAAGTTCGGGAAGAATGAATGTCTTCCCAACGTCGACAAGGCCCAGGCTGAAGCGTCACACTAGAGCCTCAGCCCTCGACCACGCAGGGAACGCTGAGGAATCCGCGGAAGCGGACGCGGCCGCCGCGCACCGGCTCGCCATTGAGCGCGTAACGCGGAAAGCGCGCGAGATATCGCGAGATCGCGATCGCGCCTTCGAGCCGCGCCAGCGCCATCCCGGCGCATTGATGCGCGCCGGTGGCGAAGGCCAGATGCCGGTTGGGGTTGCGGCCGACGTCGAATCGTTCAGGGTCGGGGAATTGCGCGGGATCGCGGTTGGCAGCTCCAATGCACAGCGTGATCGGCGTGCCCGCGGGCAGCGAGAGGCCGCCGAGCTTGACCGGCTCGACCGTCATGCGGTTGCCCAGCTGGTTGGAGCTTTCATAGCGCAGCATTTCCTCGACCGCGGTCTTGATCAACTCCGGCTGTGCGATCAAGCGCTGCTTCTCGTCAGTGCAGGCCGACAGGGTCACCAGCCCATTGCCGATCAGATTGGTGGTGGTCTCGTGTCCGGCATTGAGCAGGAAAATGCAGTTATGCAGCAACTCCCTGGCGCTGAGCTTTTCACCGTTGGGTTCACCCTGAATCAGCTTGGTCAGCACATCGCGATCGGGATTGCCGGGTTTCGCGCGGCGGCGCTCCACAAGCACTTCGAGGTAGGCGAGGAAATCGGCCACCGCCTTATTGCCTCGTGCGGCAGCGGCTTCGCCAATGACCGGCTCCAGCGCGCCAAGGATCGCCAGCGACCAGTCGCGCAGCGGCTCGCGCTCGTCATGCGGAACGTCCAGGAGATTGCCGATCACCTCGACCGGAATGGCGGTCGCGTAATCGCCGATCAGGTCAAACTTGCCCTTCGCCGCAAGACGATCGAGCAGGCCGTCGACCAGCCGGATGAGGTCGCCTTCCATCTCCGCGATGGCGCGCGGCGACAGCGCGCCCATGATCAGCCGGCGCACGCGGGTGTGGATCGGCGGGTCGTTGAAGACGAGGCTCGTGGTGTGGTGTTCGTAGAGCAGGGAGTTGCCGTATTTCGGCGCGAACTCTTTTTTCTTGTCGGACGAAAAGGCTTTCGTATTCTTGTAGGCGGTGACGAGGTCGTCATAGCGCGTCAGAAAATACGCGCCGTTTGGCAGCCGCTTGACCGGGTCGTTGTCCCGCAAGGCACGATAGGTCGGATAGGGATCGGCATAGAATTCCGGCGTCAACCGTTCCAGGTCGAAATTCTCCGCCAGCTGCCGCGCGTTCCCAGTCATGCCGTCATACTCATTATGGAGGGCGATATGCGTTTTTGCTCTTTCGCAAAACGCGCGGCCCTCTAATGTTCCGCGACCCTCTTGCTAGCCGACCGGACCTCAAAATGCACGCCCGTGCCGACACATCCAGTGAACAAGGGGCCGACTGGCCCGAGGATATCTTTGCGATTCTGCAGCGCTTCGACGTGCGCCAAGTACCCTATGTGCCGGACGCCGGCCATTCGCAGCTGATCAAGCGCGTGCTGGCGTCCTCCACCATGCGCGGTATTCCGTTGACCACGGAAGAGGAGGGTGTCGCGCTGCTCGCGGGCGCCTGGGCCGGCGGCCAGCGCGGCGTGCTGCTGATGCAATCGAGCGGCGTCGGCAATTGCATCAACATGCTGTCGCTGACCCAGATCTTCCGCTTTCCGTTCCTGACGATCGTGACCATGCGCGGCGAGTGGGGCGAGTTCAACCCGTGGCAGGTGCCGATGGGATCGACCACGCAGGGCGTCTTCGAACTGTCGGGCGTGCGCGTGCTGCGCGCCACCCATCCAAGCGAGGTCAGGGAGGTGATGGAGGCCGGCGCGCGCCAGGCCTACGACGCCTGCACGGCCACCGCCGTGCTGCTGTCGCAGCGCCTGATCGGAACGAAGGTGTTCGTGAAATGAGCAAGGCCAATCTCCTCGACCGCCGCGCGGTGGTCAAATCGCTGCTGGCCGACCGCAAGGATGCGCTGGTCGTCGGCGGTCTCGGCGCCACCACCTACGATCTTGCCGCGGCCGGCGACCATGCGCGGAATTTCTCGCTGTGGGGCGCGATGGGCGGCGCCGTGATGATCGGGCTGGGTTTGGCGCTGGCGCAGCCAAAACTGCCGGTCGTGGTCATCACCGGCGACGGCGAGATGCTGATGGGGATCGGGAGCCTTGCCACGGTCGGCCTGCAGAAGCCGGCCAACCTGACCATCATCGTGCTCGACAATGAATGCTATGGCGAGACCGGCGGGCAGGTGAGCCACACCCAGGCCGCGGCCGATCTGGTCGGTGTCGCCAAATCCTGCGGCATCAAGGATGCCCGCACGCTGGAGACCATGAGCGAGATCGAGGCCTACGGAAAGTCGCTGCAGGACATCACCGCCGGGCCACGCTTTGCCAACGTCAAGATCGACAGCGCCGAGGCGGAGCGCGTGCTGTCCAACCGGGACGGCATGTTCGTTATCACGCGTTTCCGCGGGGCGCTGGGGTTTGCGCCGATCTGAGCCTGGTAACCCTCATGGTGAGACGCGCTTCGCGCTCCCCAGGATGAGGGGATAGAGCCGCAGGCCGCCGGCCATTTCTCGTGCCTTCCCCCGGTTGCGCCGCACCATTTTTCTTGACATTTGTTGTGGGTGAGTGCTTACTCACAAGATGACCTCACTCCGCATGACCAGCGATTTGCGCCGGCAGCTCATCTTGGGCGCCGCCAAGCGCTGCTTTGCCCGCAACGGCTTTGCCGGCACCACCACCAAGAGCGTGGCAGCTGCTGCGGCCATCTCCGAGGCGCTGCTGTTCAAGCATTTCCCCTCCAAGGCCGCGCTCTACGCCGAAATCCTGGCCGAGGAATGCGAGGCCGATCCGGCGCTGGCGCATTTGCTGGGCCTGGAACCGTCCACCACGGCCCTTGTCCAGCTGATGCGGTCCATGGTGCGCCATTTCCTTGATATCGCCGATGCCCCCGACGTCGAGGAGGCGCAGCGGCTGCGGCTGATGGTCACGAGCCACCTCGACGACGGCGAGTTCGCGCGTTTGCTCTACGCCAAGGTCGAGAAGCTGATCGGGCCGATGTTCGTGGCCTCGCTGGAGGCGGCGATCGCATCCGGCGACGCCTCGCGAATCGGCCGCGAGCCGGCCAACCTGTTCTGGTTTGCCCACCACACCGTGTTGACGGCGGCGATGACGCGCCTTCCCGCGGTGCCCTGTCTTGCCTACGGCGACACAAAAGGCCTGGAGCGCCAGCTTTGCGAATTCCTGCTGCGCGGCATTGGCCTTCACGATGCCGCAATCCTTGACCATCTGACGCGCGATTTCACGCACCTCCCGGCCCAGCCGGCCACCGCAGAGAGCGCATGACATGAATATTGCGACCGAAGCAAAACTCTCGGGCAAGCCGCTCGACCAGAAAGGCCGTGCGCGCCCAGTCCGGCTGGTGCGCTGGTTCATCATCGTCGGCGTCGCGTTGGCCGTCGTGGTCGGCGGCATCGTCTATTTCCAGTTCTGGAAAGACGCGTTCCTGAAGAACATGTTCGCGACGATGAAGCCGCCGCCGGCGACCGTGACCGTGGTCGAGGTGAAGTCGGAAGTTGTGCCGAACCTGCTGACGGCGGTCGGCGGGCTTGCCGCCGTGCATCAGGTCAACGTCACCTCGGACGTCTCCGGCCGCATCACCGAGATCAAATTCGAGCCCGGCAGCCATGTCGAAGCCGGCGCACCGCTGCTGCAATTGTTCGACGGGCCGGAGCAGGGCGATCTCGCGAGCTTCAAGGCGCAGGCGCAAGGCGCGCAGGCGGCGCTCGACCGCGCCAAGCAGCTCGCCTCGCGGCAATTTGGTCCGCAGTCGACCGTCGAACTCGACACAGGCGACTTACGATCAAGCACAGGCCGGCATCGCCAGGACGCAAGCCGTCATTTCGCAGAAGCTGGTGCGCGCGCCGTTCGAAGGCGAACTCGGCGTGCGCATGGTCGAGGTCGGGCAGTACCTCACCGCCGGCACCACCATCGTGTCGCTGACCGCGCTCGACGAGCTCTATGCCAACTTCACCGTGACGGAGAAGGATTCAGGCCACCTCAAGGTCGGACAGATCGTGCGCATCAAGGTCGACGCCTATCCAGGTCAGAGTTTTGAGGGCAAGATCACCACCATCGAGCCGCAGATCATGGCCGATACGCGCAACATCCGCGTGCAGGCGACGATCGCCAATCCCGATCACATCCTCAAGCCGGGCATGTTCGCGACCACCACCGTCGTGCTGCCGGACAAGCCGCCGGTCGTCACCGTGCCGGAGACGGCGGTCGACTACACGCTCTATGGCAACTCCGTGTTCCTGATCACGGAGAAGAAGGAGAGCGACGGCAAGACTTCGCTGACGGCGGTGCGTACCTTCGTGCAGACCGGCAACCGCGTCGATGGGCGGGCCGAGATCCTCAAAGGACTCAATCCCGGCGACCGCGTCGTGGCGGTCGGCCAGCTCAAGCTGCAATCGGGATCGCCGGTCGTGATCTCGTCCGATCCGCCGCCGCCGATTCCGGCAAATCCGCCGCGTTACTGAACGCGTCACTCTCTAGAACTGTTTCGAGGCCGCGATGGCTTTTACTGACATTTTCATCAAGCGCCCGGTGCTGTCGGTCGTCGTCAGCATGTTGATCCTGTTGATCGGCCTGCGCGCCGGCGCGGTGCTGCCGATCCGGCAATATCCGAAACTGTCGAACACGGTGGTCAACGTCACCACCGTCTATCCGGGCGCCTCCGCCGACCTGATCCAGGGCTTCATCACCACGCCGATCGAGCAGGCGGTCGCCTCCGCCGAAGGCGTCGACTACATCACCTCGTCCTCGGTGCTGGGCACCTCGACCATCCAGGTCTACATCAAGCTGAACTTCGACCCGAACCAGGCGCTGACCGAGGTGCTCGCCAAGGTGAACTCGGTCAAATATCTCATTCCGAAGGAATCCAACGACCCGATCGTCACCAAGTCCACCGGCCAGACCACGGCGGTGATGTATATCGGCTTCTCCAGTGAAGAATTATCCGGCAGCGCAATCTCCGACTATCTGACGCGCGTGGTGCAGCCGGTGCTCTCGACAGTCGACGGCGTGGCCTCGGCCGACATCCTGGGCGGCCAGACCTTTGCGATGCGGCTGTGGCTTGACCCGGTCAAGATGGCAGGCCGCAACATCTCGCCGGGCGACGTGCAGGCGGCGATCCAGACCAACAATTTCCAGGCGGCTGCGGGGCAGGCCAAGGGATTCTTCATCGTCTCCAACGTTTCCGCCAATACCGACCTGCAGAACGTGGGGCAGTTCAAGCGCATGATCGTCAAGGCCAAGGACGGCGGCTTCGTGCGCATGGAAGACATCGCGACCGTCGAACTCGCCGCCCAAAGCACCGACGCCAGCGTCGCCTTCAACGGCGAGCACGCGATTTTCATCGGCGTGCAGGCCACGCCGCAAGGCAATCCGCTGACCATCGTCAGGGGTGTGCGCGCGCTGTTTCCGGAACTCGAGCGCAACCTGCCGCCGTCGATGAAGATGAAGGTGGCCTACGACTCCACCAGATTCATCCAGTCCTCGATCGACGAGGTCGAGAAGACGCTCGGCGAAGCCGTGCTGATCGTCGTGGTCGTGATCTTCCTGTTCCTGGCGACGTTCCGCTCGGTCATCATTCCCGTCATCACCATTCCGCTATCGCTGATCGGCGTCTGCTCGCTGATGCTGCTCGCGGGCTTCACCTTCAACCTGCTGACGCTGCTCGCGATGGTGCTGGCGATCGGGCTCGTGGTCGACGACGCCATCGTGGTGGTCGAGAACATCCACCGCCATCTCGAAGAGGGTATGCCACCGGTGCAGGCCTCGCTAAAGGGCGCGCGCGAGATCGTCGGTCCCGTGATCTCGATGACCATCACGCTGGCTGCGGTGTACGCGCCGATCGGTTTCCTCGGCGGTCTGACCGGCTCGCTGTTCCGCGAATTCGCCTTCACGCTGGCGGGCTCGGTGATCGTATCAGGCGTGATCGCGCTGACGCTGTCGCCGATGATGTGCTCGGTGTTCCTGAAGAATGCGGAAGAAGGCCGTTTCGCCAAGCTCGTGAACAAGGTGTTCGGCGCGATGACGCGCTGGTACGGCCGCAGGCTCGACCGCTCGCTCGACTATCGCCCGGTTACGCTGCTGTTCGCGGTGACGATCCTCGGACTGGTCGGCTTCCTCTGGATGAACACCTCCAAGGAGCTCGCGCCCCAGGAGGACCAGGGCATCGTGTTCGCGCTGCTCAAGGGACCGAAATACGCCAACATCGATTATCTCGACTATTACGGCGAGAAACTCGACAAGGTTTTCAAGTCATTTCCCGAGACCGACCTGCGGTTCGCGCTGAACGGCATCAACGGCCCGCAGAACGGCATCGCCGGCATGCTGCTGAAACCCTGGGATGAACGCCAGCGCTCGTCGATCAAGTTGATACCGCTGGTGCAAGGCGAAATCTCCAAGATCGAGGGCGTTCAGGCCTTCGCCTTCAATCTGCCGCCGCTGCCGGGCGGGCCTGGCGGCCTGCCGGTGCAGATGGTGATCAATTCCACCGCCGGCTTCCAGGCCATCTATGAGCAGATGGAGAAGCTGAAGGACGCCGCGCGCAAGAGCGGCCTGTTCATCGTCTCCGACAGCGATCTCGCCTTCAACCAGCCGACGGTGAATGTGAAGATCGACCGCTCCAAGGCGAGCGACCTCGGTATCAACATGGCCAATATCGGCAACACGCTGGCGACGCTGCTCGGCGGCAACTATGTCAACCGCTTCAACCTGGAGGGCCGCTCCTATCAGGTGATTCCGCAGGTGCCGCGCAACATCCGCCTGTCGCCGGAATCGCTCGGCGGCTACTACGTGCCGACCTCGACGGGCCAGCAGGTGCCGTTGTCGACGGTGGTGTCGATCGACACCTCGACCGCGCCGAACGCGCTGACCCATTTCAACCAGCTCAACGCCGCGACCTTCCAGGCGGTGCCGATCCCCGGCGTGACGGTCGGACAGGCCGTCGACTTCCTGGAGAGCGAGGCGAAGAAACTGCCGGCCGGCTTCAGCCATGATTATCTCGCCGACTCGCGCCAATATGTGCAAGAGGGCAATCAGCTCGTCATCACGCTCGGCTTTGCCATCGTCATCATCTTCCTGGTGCTGGCGGCGCAGTTCGAGAGCCTGCGGGACCCGCTGGTGATCATGGTGTCGGTGCCGATGGCGATCGTCGGCGCGCTGATCCCGCTGTTCTTTGGTGTCGCGACCATGAACATCTACACCCAGGTTGGCCTGCTCACGCTGGTCGGGCTGATCACCAAGCACGGCATTCTGATGGTGGAGTTCGCCAACGAGCTGCAGCTCAACGAGGGACTGGACAAGCGTTCGGCGATCGAGATGGCCGCGCGCATCCGTCTGCGTCCGATCCTGATGACGACGGCGGCGATGGTGACCGGCCTGATCCCGCTGCTCACCGCGTCAGGCGCGGGCGCGGCGAGCCGCTTCTCGATCGGCCTCGTCGTGGTATCGGGCATGTCGATCGGCACGCTGTTCACGCTGTTCGTGCTGCCGGCGGTTTATGTGACGCTCGCGACCGACCATCTGGCCAGGCGCTCCTCCGACCGGACCCGGCAGATCGCCGAATACGATCTGGACCGCCAGCTCAAGACCACCTGACCGCGTTCACGCTTTCGCGGGCGGCAACATCCTTTGTTGCCGCTTGCGGCTCTACGCCTGATACTCTGTTTTGACCGGCACGCCCTTCAGGCAGCGCCCAAAAACAGGATGGCGCGATGAAGCGACGCGAATTTCTGACGATGCTCGGCGGTGCGACTCTGTTGGCCCCCGGATTGGCGCGGGCCGAGAGTGGACGGACTTATCATCTCGGCACGCTGACGCCGGTCGCGCCGCTCAGCGCCGATAGTCCCAATGGAAAGATCCTGCTCAAGGCATTGGCCGAGCGCGGTTACGTGCTGGGCCAAAACCTGACGGTCGAGGCCTATGGCGCCATGGGCGACAATGGAAAATTCCAGGGCATGCTGCAGCAGTTGAAAGCCCACGAAGCCGATGCCGTCGTCATCATCGGTTATCCCACAGCGGTTGCCGCCAAGTCGGTCGGCCTGCCGATTGTTGCGGCCTTCGGCCTCGGCGATCCCGTCGAGACTGGACTGATCCAGAGCCAGGCGCACCCCGGCGGCAACATCACCGGCATTTCCGACGTGGCGGCGCTGCTGAGCACCAAGCGGCTCTCGCTGCTGAAAGAGCTGTTGCCGAAGCTGAAGAAGGTTGGGATGCTCTGGAACAGCGACGATCTCGGCATGACACTGCGTTACGAAGCCTCCGCCAAGGGCGCGCGAGCGATCGGCGTCGAGGTGGAGGCGATCGGCCTGCGTGCGCCCGACGACTTCAACGAGGCCTTCAACGTCATGTCGGGCGATCCGCCCGACGCCATTTTGATGGTTGCTGATGCCCTGACGAATTTGAACCGTAAACGCGTGTTCGAATTCGCTGCCGAGCGGAAGATTCCGGCGATCTACGAATATGATTTCCTGGCTCGGGACGGCGGCCTGATGTCCTACGGTCCGGACCTGACGGAATCGATGGAGAGGGCAGCGGCGCTGGTCGACCGTATCCTCAAGGGGGCCAAGCCTGCCGACCTGCCGTTCGAGCAGCCGACCCGCTATCTTTTCGTCCTCAACCTTAAGACGGCCAAGGCTGCGGGATTTGAAATTCCGCCGACCCTGCTGGCACTTGCGGACGAGGTTATCGAGTGACTTGCCGCGCTGCGGCAAGAGACAAGCTTGAACCTTCTTGCTAAATTGCCGCCCGATGAGCATTTCCCTCCATCCGGATACGCCCGAAGGACGTACGTTGGCCGCTGCGGCCACGGCCGCCGAGGCGTCCGTGGCGGCCACCAAAAGGGGGAAAATCCGCAGCCGGCTGTTCACCAAATATGTCGCGCTGTTCGTCGCGGTGGTGGCCGTTGCCCTCGCATCGAACGGGATTTTCGAGGTTTTCTTCTATTATCGCGAGCACAAGGCCTCGCTGATCCGCATTCAGCGCGAGCAGGCCGAAGCCGCCGCCGCCAAGATCAGCCAGTTCATCAAGGAAATCGAGAGCCAGCTCGGCTGGACCACGCAGCTGCCCTGGTCGGCGGCTTCGCTCGATAACCGGCAATTCGATGCGCTGCGCCTGCTGCGCCAGGTACCGGCCATCACCGAGCTGGCCCAGATCAATTCGACCGGCCATGAGCGGCTGCGGGTTTCGCGGCTCGCCATGGACGTGGTCGACTCTGGCCTCGACCTCTCCAAGGATCCGAAATTCACCGAGGCGGTGGCCCACAAGGTCTATTACGGGCCGGTTTATTTCCGCCGCGAGTCAGAGCCCTACATGACGCTGGCGCTGGCCGGCACCCGCAAGGACGCCGGCGTCTCGATAGCCGAAGTCAATCTGAAGCTGATCTGGGACGTGGTCTCCAACATCAAGGTCGGCGAGCACGGACATGCCTATGTCGTGGGCTCGCAGGGCCGGCTGATCGCGCATCCCGACATCAGCCTCGTCTTGCGCAACACCGATATGTCCAAGCTGGTGCAGGTGCAGGCGGCGCTTGCCGAACAGCAGGCACTCGCCGAGCAGGCCGAGCAGGCGACGCAAGCAGCGCAAGCCGCCTCCGGCGGCCGCCCGGCGCCGCCAGCACAACCGGCTGCTCAGCCGCGGGCGGTTTCCATGGATACCAATGCTTTGCAGGGCGAGTTGAACATCCAGGGCCAGGAGGTGCTGACCGCCTACGCGCCGATCATGCCGCTGCGCTGGCTGATGTTCGTCGAACTGCCGGAGCAGGAAGCCTATGCCTCGCTGTACGCCGCTCTGCAGCGGCTTGCGGTCGTGCTGCTGGCGGCATCGATCTTCGCGGTGCTGGCCGGGATTTTCCTGGCGCGGCGCATGGTCGGTCCGATCCAGGCGCTGCGCGCCGGCGCCGAGCGCATGGGCGGGGGCGATTTCTCCCAGCACATCTCGATCAAGACCGGCGACGAGCTGGAGGGCCTTGCCAACCAGTTCAACGACATGGGCGCGCGGTTGCAGGAATCCTATGCCGACCTTGAGAACAAGGTCGAGCAGCGCACCTCGGAATTGACGGAATCGCTGGAGCAGCAGACCGCGACCTCGGAAGTGCTGCAGGTCATCTCGTCCTCACAGGGTGAGTTGACTCCGGTGTTTCAGACCATGCTCGAAAGTGCCACGCGCGTTTGCGGCGCAAGTTTCGGTACGATGAATTTGTGGGACGGAGAAAAATACAACATCGTTGCCACTCACAACATCCCGCCAGCGTTCGCCGCCTATAGGGAACGAGAGCCGATCGCCCCGCAGCCGGGAACCGGGCTGGCGAGGGTCATAGAAACGCATAGCCCGGTTCAGACCGCGGACCTCAGAACCAGCCAAAGTTACAAGGACGGCGTTCCCCATGTGGTTGGGATGGCCGATATCGCGGGTGCCCGGACAATTCTCACCGTGCCGATGCTCAAGGAAGATGAATTCGTGGGCACCATCACGATTTTTCGTCAGGAAGTGAAGCCCTTCACAGACAAGCAGGTCGCGCTGGTCGAAAACTTCACCAAACAGGCCGTGATCGCCATCGAGAACACGCGCCTGCTTAACGCATTGAAGGATCGCACCGAGGAGTTGTCGCGCTCGCTGGACGATCTGCGCACCGCGCAGGACCGCCTGGTGCAAACCGAAAAGCTGGCCTCGCTCGGCCAGCTCACCGCCGGCATCGCGCACGAGATCAAGAACCCGCTGAACTTCGTCAACAATTTCTCGGCGCTGTCTGGCGAATTGATCGACGAGATGAACGACGTGCTGAAGGACGTTAAACTCGACGACAAGACCCGCGAAGAGATCGACGAGCTGACGCACATGCTGAAGGGCAATCTCGAAAAAGTCGTGCAGCATGGCAAGCGCGCCGACTCGATCGTCAAGAACATGCTGCTGCACTCGCGCGAGGGAAGTGGCGAGCGCCGGCAGGTCGATATCAACGCGATCGTGGAGGAGAGCCTCAATCTGGCCTATCACGGCGCGCGCGCCGAGAAGAACGGGTTTAACATCACGCTCAAGCGCGATTTCGATGCCAATGCCGGCATGATCGACCTCTATCCGCAGGAAATCACGCGCGTGTTCCTCAACCTGATTTCGAACGGCTTCTATGCCGCGGTCAAGCGCAAGGAGGCCAGCAACGGGACATTCGAGCCGGTCCTGAGCGCGGCCACGAAAAACCTCGGCAACCGCGTCGAAGATTCGCATCCGCGACAACGGCACCGGTATCCCCGAGGGCGTGAAGGAGAAGATGTTCAATCCCTTCTTCACCACCAAGCCGGCCGGCGAGGGAACGGGGCTCGGATTATCCATGAGCCATGACATCGTGGTGAAACAGCACGGCGGCAAGATCGACGTGGATACCGTGCCCGGCGCGTTTACCGAATTCATCATTACGCTGCCGCGAAATCTGGCGGCGCAAGGCAATACTGGAGGCACCCATTGAGCGCTTACATTCTCGTCGTCGATGACGAGCCGGATGTGGAGTCGCTGTTTCGCCAGCAATTCCGCCGCGATTTGCGGTCGGGCCGGTTCAAGATGGAATTCGCGCCGTCGGCGCCGGTCGCGATCGAGCGTGCGGGCGAGCTGCGCGATCCCTCGCTGGTGCTGATTCTCTCCGACATCAACATGCCCGGCATGAGCGGGCTTGAGATGCTGCCGGAGGTGCGCGCGAAGCGTCCCGACGTGCCCGTCATCATGATCACCGCCTATGGCGACGCAGAAACAAAGAAGAAGGCGATCGAACGCGGCGCGGAAGGACTGTTGACCAAGCCGATCGACTTCACGCTGCTGCGTCAGGAGATCGACACCAGGCTCGGGCAGGCTGCATGAGCATCACCGTTCTGTTCGTGGACGACGAGCCCGATCTGGAGGCGCTCGTCCAGCAGAAATTCCGCCGGCAGATCCGCGACGGCAAGGTGAAGGTCGTGTTCGCGCACGACGGCCTCGAGGCGCTGGCGACCATCGAGCAGAATCCGGCCATCGACATGGTGGTGAGCGACATCAACATGCCGCGGATGGACGGCCTGTCGCTGCTGGCCAAGCTGCAGGAGTGCGAGGACGAGGCGCGAAAATCGACCGTCATCGTGTCCGCCTATGGCGACATGAGCAACATCCGCACTGCGATGAACCGCGGCGCGTTCGACTTCCTGACCAAGCCGATCGATTTCGGTGACTTAGAGGCGACCATCGACAAGACCGTCCGCCACGTCGAGATGTTCCGCGAGGCGCGCCGCCGCCAGGCCGAGGCCGAGCGCGCGCACGCCTCGCTGTCGCGTTATTTCTCGCCGCAGATCGCGAGCCGGCTGGCCTCGAACGGCGAGGACGGCAACGGCATGGAGGTGCATCGCCGCGACGTCTCGACCATCTTCACCGACGTCACGAGCTTCACCACGCTGGTGGAGAACATCGAGCCCGAGGTGCTGAGCAGTCTGCTCAACGAATACACCGGCGGGATGACCGAGATCATCTTTGCTCACGAAGGCACGGTCGGAAAAATCATCGGCGACGGCATCCATATCCTGTTCAACGCGCCCGGCGACCAGCCGGACTATGCGACGCGGGCGATCGCCTGCGCGCACGACATGGATGCCTGGGCGGAGGAGTTCAAGCAACGCTGGCGGGCCAAGGGCGTCAATTTCGGCGTGACCCGGATCGGGGTGCATGCCGGTCCTGCGCTGGTCGGCAATTTCGGCGGCGACAAGTATTTCGACTACACCGCCCATGGCGACACCATCAACACGGCCTCGCGCCTGCAATCCGCCAACAAGCAATTGGGCACCCGCATCTGCGTCAGCGAAACGGTTGCGAAGGCGGCGGAGAATTTCAAGGGTCGTCCGGTGGGTGACATCGTGCTGCGCGGCCGCAGCGAGCCGCTACGCACCTTCGAGCCGCTGCGCGAAGAGGTCTTCGCGTCGCCGGCAACCACGCAATACACCGAAGCCTTCGCCAAGCTCGAGGCGGGCGATGCCGGCGCGATGCCGGCCTTCGCTGCGCTGGTCGGCATGCATGCCGACGATCCGCTGGCGGGCTTCCATCTCAAGCGACTGCTCAACGGCGCCAAGGGCGTCCGGATGCAACTCGAATAGGTTCACCCATATGACAAGCGATTTTGTCGCCGGCAATTACCGGTTCATCCCGGCCGTGTTCCAGTATTCGGCGGGGTCGGCTGCGATGCCCGGCTACGAGATCGAGCGGGTGCGTTTCCACACATGGCTGCCACTGGCCGAAGGCTTTGCGGCCGCGGCGAAATACATCCAGGGCGCGGGGCGGCAGCTGACGGCGTTCTGCGCCTGCGAATTGCGCTCGCCCGCGGCGTTCACCGACGAGGGCTTTCGCAAATTCAACGAGCACTACGTCAAGACGCTGAGCGAATGGGGCATCTATGACGGCAAGAGCAATCCGGTGGCGCGCAGCAATGTCTGCCCCGAACTCGATCCGCCTGCGGAGCCCTCGTTCTATGCGTTCTCGTTCACCCGGCCGAGCACCAGCACGACGCCAAGCTTTGTGATCGCCGGCAGCGGTGAGGCGAAAGAGGGCGGCGCGACCTACGCAGAGCGCACGGTGGCCTACCGCGACCTCAGTCCGGGCGGTATCAAGGAAAAAGTCCGGCATGTCGTCGGTGCCATGGAGAGCCGGATGGGCGCGCTCGGCCATGGCTGGAAGGACGTCACCGCGTCGCAGGTCTATACCATCCGCGACTACCATCATGTGGTGGCCGACGAACTGGTGAAGCGCGGTGCGGCGCGCGGTGGCTTGACCTGGCATTTCGCGCGGCCGCCGGTGATCGATCTCGAATACGAGATGGACTGCCGCCGCGTGATGCGGGAGACGGTGATCTAGCAGCGCGGAAGAGATCGTAGGGTGGGTTAGCCCGAAGGGCGTAACCCACCGCTTCTGTCGCCGCGGAATGAGAAGTGGTGGGTTACGCGGAGCCTGTCATCGGGCGCGCATTCGCGCGACCTGTTGGCTAACCCACCCTACGCCTTCCGCGCTCACTGCTCCCTTGGGTCGAGCGCGTCGCGCAGGCCGTCGCCAACCAAATTCAGCGAGAGCACCACCAGGAAGATCGCAAGTCCCGGCCAGATCGCCATCCATGGCGCGTTGGTGAGGAAGCGTTGTGCGGCGTTCAGCATGCTGCCCCAGGACGGCGAGGGCGGCTGTTGCCCCAGACCCAGGAACGACAGTGCGGCTTCGGCGATGATCGCGGCGGCGACCGACAGCGTCGCCTGCACCAGCAGCGCCGGCATGATGTTGGGCAGGATGTGGAACAGCGCGATGCGCCAGCGCGGATTGCCCATGGCGCGTGCCGCCTCGACATAATCCTCGACCTTGACGCTCATGACCTGGCCGCGGGTCAGGCGAATGAAGATCGGGGTCGCGGTGACGCCGATCGCGATCATCGCATTGCCGAGGCTCGGCCCGAGGAAGGCCGCGAGCGCGATCGCGAGAATCAGGAACGGACAGGCCAGCATGGCGTCGGTAATGCGGCTGATCAGCGCGTCGATGAAGCCGCCGCGATAGCCGGAGAGCAGCCCGAGCGGCACGCCGACGGAGAGCGCGATGCTGACGGATATCGCGCCGGCCAAAAGCGAGGCGCGCGTGCCGTAGATGACACGGGCCAGTACGTCGCGGCCGAGATCGTCGGTGCCGAACCAGTGCAGCGCAGACGGCGGCTTGCGTACCAGCGACCAGCTGGTGGCGATGGGATCGAACGGCGCGATCAACGGCGCGAAGACCGCGAGCAAAAGGAAGATGGAAAGGACGACGATGCCTGCCACCGCGCCCTTGCGCTTGAGCAGGCGCCGCAGCGCGCGCCGCGCCGGGCTTTCCAGCTCATCATGCGAGTCTGCGAGAGAGGCGTTGAAGGTAGCATCCACCATCTCGTCAACCCCTGAGCCTTGGATTGACGAGAATGTAGGCGATGTCGGCAATCAGGTTCAGCGTGATGTAGATCGTCGCGGTCACCAGCACGACGCCCTGCACAACCGCATAGTCGCGGTTGAACACGGCATCCACGATCAGCTTGCCGAAGCCGGGAATGGTGAAGATCTGCTCGGTCAATACCGCGCCCGACAGCAGCGTGCCTAGCTCGAGCGCGCCGAGCGTGATGACAGGCGTCAGCGCGTTGCGCATCGCGTGCTTGAGGATCACCGAGCGCTCGGACAGGCCCTTGGCGCGGGCGGTGCGGACGTAGTCGCTCTCCAGCACCTGCAGCATAGCGCTGCGGGTATGGCGCATCAGGATCGCGGCGATCGCGTTACCGAGCACGAAGGCCGGCATGATGGTGGAGGCGAGGCTGGCGCCGAGATTTTCGAACGGCGACACGTAGCCCGAGGCCGGCAGCCAGCCGAGCTCGATCGAAAACAGGAAGATCAGCATGATGCCGAGCCAGAAATTCGGCGTCGAGATACCCCACAGCGCGAAGATGTTGGCGCCATAGTCCCAGGCGGTGCCTTTCTTCACGGCCGAGATGATGCCCGCGGGAATCCCGATCAGGAACGCGATCACGATCGCCATCGAGGCCAATTGCAGCGTCACCGGCAGCTTCTGCGCGATCAGCGTGCGCACCGGCACCTTGATGCGCAGCGACTCGCCGAAGTCGCCGGAGAGCACGCCCTTGACCCAGTAGACATATTGCACGGGTACCGGCTGATCGAGCCGGTATTGATGACGGATCTGTTCGATCACGGCGGGATCGCGTTCCTCGCCGGCCATCACGAGCGCGGGATCGCCGGGCAGCAGTTGCTGCAGCGAGAAGATCAGGATCGACACGAAGAACAGTGTCGGCACGAGCTGGGCGAGGCGGCGCGCGAGGAAGTTCAGCATGGCGTCTCTCGTGTCCCGGATGCATTGCAGCGCGCAAGCGTTGCAATGCTGATCCGGGACCCACGACCCGGGAATATCGATGATGGGTTCCGGTTCAGCAGCGCAACATTGCATGTTGCGCTGCGCCCCGGACACGGGAGTGTTGCCTGCATCCTCACTTCAGCTTCAGCCCGATCACCCGCACCAGGCCGTCGGGCATCTGCTTGTAGCCTTCGAGCTTGGTGGTATGCGCGATCAGGATGGTGCGATGGAAGATGTAGATGATGGGTTCGTCCTCCAGCTCCAGCTTGGTCAGCTTCTCGTACAGCGCCTTGCGCTGGGGCAAGTCGGTGACGAGGCGGGCGTCGTCGAGCGCCTTGTCGGCATCGGCATTGGCCCAGGCGCTGTAGTTCTGCGGCGCATTGCTGTGCTGGAACACATAGGCGTTGCCATCGGGATCGATGCGGCCGCTCCAGGCCAGCATGAAGGCCTGGTACTCGCCGGCCTCGGCCTGCTTCAGCGAGGTCGCAAATTCGGTGATGCGGATCTTCATGTCGAAGCCGGCTTCCGCAGCCATCGACTGCACGACCTGTGCGACCGCCTCGGTTTCCGCGCCCTTCGGCACCATGAAATCGACGGCGACCGGCGGCGTGACGCCGGCTTCCTTCAGCAGTGCCTTGGCCTTCTCGACGTCGCGGCCACGGATCGGGAACGCCTTCTGATAATAGGGATGATCCGGATTGACCCATTGATTGCCTGGCTTGAACTCGCCATTGAACACGACCTGGTTGATGGCTTCGCGGTCGATCGCGAGATCGAGCGCCTGCCGCACCTTGGCGGATTGGCTGAGCGGGCCCTTGTTCTTGTCGTGTCCGATGTTGAGCGTGATGCCCTGATAGCCGAGCTCGGTCGCGGTCGAGAGTTTCAGGCGGGAATCGGCCTTCACATCCTTGATGTCGGTGGCGAGCAGACGCTCGAGCAGATCGAGCCCGCCGGATTTCAAATTGGCGAGCCGCACCGTGGCGTCGACGATCGGCAGGAACACGATCTTGTCGATGAACACGCTGTCCTTGTTCCAGTAGTCGGCAAACTTCTCGAACACGATGCGGTCTTGCTGCACGCGCTCGACGAATTTGTAGGGGCCGGCGCAGACCGGATGCAGGCCGAACTTGTCGCCCTCGGCTTTCGCGGCCTTCGGCGACATCATCATGCCGGCGCGGTCGGTGAGCTGTGCGATCAGCGGCGAGAACGGCGCTTTCAGCACCAGCTTGATCGTGAGGGGATCGACCACCTCGACATGATCCAGCGAAGCAAGCTCGGGCTTGCGGAACGAGCCGGGGAAGGTGAGGTGGCGCTCCAGCGAGAATTTTGCGGCTTCGGCATCGAATGGCTCGCCGTCCTGGAACTTGACGTTCGGCCGCAACTTGATCGCGACCTCCCTGCCGTCATCGGAGGTCGAATAGGACAGCGCGAGCTGCGGCACGATGTTGAGCTTCTCGTCGATGTCGAACAGCTTGTCGCAAAAGGACGCGAACACGATGCGGCCGACATAGGTGCGCGCCATGGTGGGATCGAGGATGTCGGGGTCTTCGGCGAGGCCAATGCGAAGCGTGGTCTGGGCGAATGCGCCCGCCTGGAAAGTCAGCAGCAACGCCGCCGTCGCGGTTATCAAACGCATCATCTTCATCGCAAGCGTCCTCTTTTCACTCAACCTCACGGCCTGACTATAGCAACCCCGCGAGGCGCCGGTCCTTCCTCCGAAAGACTGAAGGCCGCGACCAGCTTCTCCAACGCCGGCGAGAAGCCGCCATCATGCGGCACGACGCCCTCGGCGAGCGGCAACTCGGCTACACGATGACAGGCAACCTTATGTTCTGGAGTTGCATGTCCCGTGCCATCGGCGACGAGTTCCGGCACCTCGCTGCGGCAACGATCGATCACAAAAGGACAGCGGGTGTGGAAGCGGCAGCCTGCGGGCGGATTGAGCGCGCTCGGCATTTCGCCTTGCAGGATCATGCGGGCGCGCCTGGCCTGCGGCTTCGGTACCGGAATCGCCGACAGCAGCGCGCGGCTATAGGGATGGCGCGGCGAGGCGAACAGCGCTTGCGTGTCCGCGGTCTCGACAATGGTGCCGAGGTTCATCACCGCGACGCGGTCGGCGATGTGTTTGACCACCGCGAGGTCATGCGAGACGAAAATATAGGCAAGGCCGAGCCGCTGCTGCAGGTCGCGCAGCAAATTGAGGATTTGCGAACGAATGGAAACGTCGAGCGCGGAGACCGGCTCGTCGCAGATGATCAGTTTGGGCTCGACCGCGAGCGCGCGAGCAATGGCGATGCGTTGGCGCTGGCCGCCGGAAAATTCGTGGGGGTAGCGGCGCGCAAAGCGTGGTTCGAGTCCGACAAGCCGCAGCAATTCCTCGATTCGGCCACGGCGTTTGCCCGACGGCACGAGGTTATGCAACGCCAGCGGCTCGCCGAGGATTTGCCCGACCGTCATGCGCGGATTGAGCGAGGCGTAGGGATCCTGGAAGATGATCTGCGCGCTCTTGCGGAACGCGCGCAACGCGTCGGCGTCGAAGCCGAGCAGATCGCGGCCCTCGAAGCGGACGCGGCCGCTGTCCGGTTCGATCAGGCGCAGCACCAGACGGCTGACGGTAGATTTGCCGCAGCCGGATTCGCCGACGAGCGCCAGCGTTTCGCCGGCGTCGACGTGAAAGCTGACGCCGTCGACCGCCCGCACGAAAGCGGTCGGACGGCCGAACAGGTTTCGCGACGCCGGGAAATGCTTTTCCAGGTTTTCGGCTTCCAGCAGCGCGGTCACGACACCAGCCTTTCCAGCGGCGCTCTGATGCAGCGCGAAGTGTGGCCGGGGTTCACTTCGACCAGCGGCGGTGGCGCGGCTACGCAGGCGTCCGCGACGAACGGGCAGCGCGCGGCGAAACGGCAGGCGGGTGGAAGGCTCGTCATGTTCGGCACCATGCCCTCGATGGTGGCGAGATGCTCGGCCCGGTGGTCGAGCCTTGGAATTGAGCCGAGCAGACCGACGGTGTAGGGATGCTGCGGCGAGGCAAACAGCTCGTCGACCGGCGCGCGCTCGACGATCTCGCCGGCATACATCACGGCGACCTCGTCGCAGACCTCCGCGACCACGCCGAGATCGTGGGTGATGAGGATGATGGCGGCGTTGCTCGCGGCTTTCAGCTCCCGCATCAGCTCGAGGATTTGCGCCTGCAAGGTGACGTCGAGCGCCGTGGTCGGCTCGTCCGCGATCAACAGCCGCGGGTCGCAGGCCAGCGCCATCGCGATCATGACCCGCTGGCGCATCCCGCCCGACAGCTTGTGCGGATATTCGTCGATCCGCTTTTCGGGGGAGGAAATGTGCACGCGCCGCAGCAAGGCGATCGCCCGCTCGCGCGCGGCGCGGCGGGAACCGCCGCGATGGCGCAGGATGGTCTCGACGATCTGGTCGCCGATGGTGAAGCTCGGATTGAGCGAGGTCATCGGCTCCTGGAAGATCATCGCGACGCGGTTGCCGCGCAGGTCACGCAAGGTCTCGTCATCAGCTGCCAGCAGATCGAAGCCGTCGAAGCGAATTGCGCCAGAGACTTCGGCGGATCGTTTCGGCAACAGGCCCATGATCGCCAGCGATGTGACGCTTTTACCGCAGCCGGATTCGCCGACCAGACCGAGTGTCGCGCCATTGGCGACGGAGAGATCGACGCGATCGACGGCGTGGGTGGTGCGGCCGTCATCGCCATGGAACAGCACGCGCAGATCCCTGATGTCGACGAGCGGACCGGCCATCAGCTCTCGCCTGCGGTCGCGGCGGCAATCGACGCATCGATGGTGGCGCGGTCGGTGATCCCGGCCGGGTTTTGCCGCGTCGGCAGGAATTTGCGGAAATGCACCCAGCGCTCCCGGCTGACACGCTCGAGCCGTTCAAGTTCTGCGAGAGGATCAAGATGATCGTCGACGCGCAGATCGAGCGCGGACCATTCCTCGCCGTCGTTGATTAGCAGCGCCGCCGATTGCTTGCCGCGCTTGTCGCCGCCGGCGGTCTCGCCCGCGCGCATCGCCGCGAGCAGCCGTTGCGCGAACGGCAACGCGGCGTTCGCGCGATACGCCTTCGCGGTCTCGTCCAGCACTTGCGGACCCGCCAGCATGTTGCCGGCAATGGAGAAGCCGTCACCCCGGACGTGCCCGCACCAGTCGACGCAGTCGTTGCCGGTGTGCGCGGCGATGCGGCCTTGCGCATCCATGATATGCAGCTGCCGGCTTTCGCGCCCCTCATCGGTCGCAAGCAACGCCGCGACGGTCTCCTGCGGGCTCTTGCCGTCCTGCAGCAGTTTTACGCCGTCGATGCCGTAATAGGGATTGACCAGCGCTTGCGTCGCGACGCCGCCGATACCGGGCGCGATGTGCGGCACCCGCGCGCCGACCGCGAAGAATTTGGTCGCGACCGCGATCCCGAACTGACCGGTTGCGCCGTGTCTCGCGATGATCGACCAGGTCATCTCAATTCGACTCGTTTACCGGCCCGCCGCGTAACCCTGCATGCCCCTGGGATTGGCGGCGGCGCGGCGGCGCTTGCCGACGCGCGAGGCTGCGGTGAGGCGGCCTTCCGACCAGTCCGGACCGGTCTCGACCACATGGCCGCGGCGCGCGAGCTCGTCGCGGCTGGTCTTGGGCACGCGGTTCTCGATCACGAGCACGCCGGGACGCGCGGTGCGCGGCCAGAACGAGATCGGGAAATGCTCGGAGTGCCAGGCCGGCGCGTCGATCGCCTCCTGCAGGTTCATCTTCGCATGCACGTGGCGCAGGAAGAATTGTGCGATCCACTGATCCTGCTGGTCGCCGCCGGGCGAACCCCATGCGAGATACGGCTCACCGTCGCGCAGCGCCATGGTCGGCGACAGGGTGGTGCGCGGGCGTTTACCGGGCGCGAGCGAGGCGGGATGGTTCTCCTCCAGCCAGAACATCTGGGCGCGGCTGCCCAGGCAAAAGCCGATGTCGGGAATAACAGGCGAGGATTGCAGCCAGCCGCCCGACGGCGTTGCCGATATCATGTTGCCTGCGGTGTCGATGATGTCGAAATGCACTGTGTCGCCGCGCACTTCGCCGAAGCGGCCGACCGTCGGCTCGCCCGCGCCCATGGCGCCAACCGCCTCGCGATGGCCTTCGGCACGCCGGAGTTTCACAACCGCGCCAAAACCTTCGACCGAGCCCGGCGTGAAATCGAGCGAGGCCTTGTCCGAGATCAGCTTGCGGCGTTCGTCGTTGTAAGCATCGGAAAGAAGCGTTGCGATCGGGATCTCGTTGAATTTGGGATCGCCGTAAAACTTCTCGCGATCGGCGTAAGCGAGCTTGGCGCATTCGACCTGGAGGTGGATGAATTTCAGGGCTCACGGGATCGAGCCCGTCGAGATTGAATCCCTTGAGCAGCGCGAGCTGCTGCAGCATCACGGGTCCCTGACTCCAGACGCCGGCCTTCTGCACGGTGTAGCGGCCGTAGTCGTAAGTCAGCGGCGCTTCCACCGTCGGCGCCCAGCGCGCCATGTCGTCGGCCGACAGCACGCCCTTGTGCGGCGCGCCCGACACGTCCATCACGGCCTGCGTGCGGCAGAACTTGTCGATCGCTTCGGCGACAAAACCGTGCGACCACGCCTTGCGCGCGCGCTCGATCTGGGCAACGCGGTCGCCGCCTGCGCTCTCGGCCTCTTTCAGGATGCGCGCATAGGTCTCCGACAGCGTCTTGTTGGTGAAGATGGTGCCGGGTTTCGGCACTTCACCGTTCGGAAGATAGACCGCGGCCGAGGTCGGCCAATGCTTGCGGAACATCTGCTCGACCGTCTGGATCGTCGCGCAGGCACGCTCGACCAGCGGATAGCCATTGCTGGCATAGGCGATCGCGGGTTCCAGCACGTCGCGCAGCCTCAATGTGCCGTAGTCGCGCAGCAGCAACATCCAGGTTTCGAAGGTGCCGGGCACGCAAGCGGCGAGCAGCCCAGTGCCGGGCACCATTTCCAGCCCCTCGCTCTTGTAATTCGCGATCGTCGCCTTGGCCGGCGCGGGCCCCTGGCCGCAGATCACCTCGGTCTTTCCGCGCTTCACATCGTGCACGATAACCGGCACGTCGCCGCCGGGACCGTTCAGATGCGGCTCGACCACTTGAAGCGTGAAGGCGGTCGCAACTCCCGCGTCAAAGGCGTTGCCGCCCTTTTCCAGCGTCGCCATCCCGACCGCGGTCGCGATCCAGTGCGTCGAGGTCACGACGCCAAAGGTGCCCTCGATCTCGGGGCGCGTGGTGAAGGGATCGGGATTGATGTTGCTGGCCATGGGAATGAATCCTTCTTGGGGCGGGCGCACTTGATCACAGCGCAACTGGTATGCCAACTACCAAAGGACTTGTCAGGCGGGTGCCGGAGCCGTGTTGACGGCATGGCAGGCCACGCCGTCGATCAGTTCCGGGACTTTTCGGCGGCAGAGGTCGAAGGCGATCGGGCAGCGCGGATTGAAGGTGCAGCCCGGCGGCGGATCGATCGGGTTCGGAATTTCGCCCTTGACGGGAATCCGCTGACGGCCGGACATCGCCAAATCCGGCACCGCGCCAAGCAGCATCTTTGTGTAGGGCATGCGCGGCGAGGCAAAGAGCTCGCGTCCTTCCGCAATCTCGACGATGCGGCCGAGATACATCACGCCGATGCGGTTCGCCATATGGCGGACCACGGCGAGGTTGTGGCTGATGAAGAGATAGGTCAGGCCGAACTTGTCCTGCAGGTCGCGCATCAGGTTGAGGATTTGCGCCTGCACGGAAACATCAAGGGCCGAAGTCGGCTCGTCGCAGACGATGAACTCGGCCTCGGACGCAAGCGCGCGCGCAATCGCGATGCGCTGCCGCTGGCCGCCGGAAAATTCATGCGGAAATTTGCTGCCGTCGTCGGGATGCAGTCCGACCAGGCCGAGCAATTCGCCGACGCGATCCCTGATTCCGCGCTCGCCCTGGATCAGGTCGAAGGCGCGGATCGGCTCGGCGACGATGGCGTCGACCCGGAAGCGCGGATTGAGCGAGGCGTAGGGGTCCTGGAAAATCATCTGGATGCGGCGGCGCAGTCGGCGCCGCACCTGCGCCTGTTTCGCGTCCGTCATCGAGACGCCGTCGATCACGACATCGCCGGCGCTCGGCGGGAGCAGGCCGACCACCATGCGCGCGACCGTGGTCTTGCCGGAACCGGATTCGCCGACGAGGGCGAACGTCTCGCCTTTCCTGATGTCGAAGGTGACGCCGTCGACCGCCTTGAGATACTCAAGGTGACCGCCCTCGATCACGCGGTTGAGCCAGGGCTTGGAGACGTCGAACACGCGGCGCAGGTTTGTGACATCGACGAAGCTCATGCCGCACTGTCCTTGGCGGCGGCGTCATAAAGATGGCAGGCCACCGCTTGCGCGCCTTGCGGAAGCGGCTCCGGCCGCTCGATGCGGCAGCGGTCGAACGCGAACGCGCAGCGCGGATTGAACGAGCAGCCTTTTGGAATTGCCGACAGCCGCGGCATGGAGCCTGGAATTTGCACCAGCCGCTTGTCTTCGCCCGCGAGCGTCGGGATCGCGCCCATCAGGCCCTTGGCGTAGGGATGCAAGGGATTGCGCACGACGTCCTGCACCGGACCGATCTCGGCGACGCGGCCGGAATACATCACCGCGACGCGATCGGAGGTCTCCGCGATCACACCCATGTCGTGGGTCACGAGCATCACGGCGGTGCCATGGTCGCGGCCGAGCCGCTTGATCAGCGCGATGATCTGCGCCTGCACGGAGACGTCGAGCGCGGTGGTCGGCTCGTCGGCGATGATCAGCTCCGGCTCGGCGCAGATCGCAAGCGCGATCACCACGCGCTGACGCATGCCGCCGGAAAATTCGTGCGGATAGGCGTCGATGCGCTTCTCGGGAGCGGGGATGCCGACCTCGGCGAGCAGGTCGATGGCGCGCTTGCGCGCCCCGCTATCTGACAAATTGAGATGCGTTTTGATGGTCTCGACGATCTGGTCGCCGATCCGGTAGAGCGGATTGAGGCTGGTCAGCGGATCCTGGAAGATCATGCCGATCCGCTTGCCTCTGATGCGGCGCGTCTCCTCCTGCGGCAAATGGTCGATGCGCGTGCCCGACAGATAAATCTCGCCGCCGGTGATTTGCCCGGGCGGATCAATCAGCCCGATGATCGCCAGCCCCGTCACCGACTTGCCGGCGCCGGATTCGCCGACCACGCCCAGCACCTCGCCCTTGGCGATGTCGAACGACACGCCGTCGATGGCGCGCAACGTCGCGCGGCGGGTGGCGAACTCCACCTGAAGGTTACGCACGGAGAGCACGGGTTCGGTCATCTGAGCTTCGGATTGAGCGCGTCGCGCAGCCAGTCGCCGAGCAGGTTGATGGAGAGGATCAGCGCGGCGAGCGCGATGCCGGGGAAGGCGACGATCCACCATTCGCCCGCGAACAGATAATTGTTGCCGATCCGGATCAGCGTGCCGAGGGAAGGCATCGTGTCGGGCATGCCGAGGCCAAGGAACGACAAGGTCGCCTCGGTGAGGATGGCAAGCGCGAGGTTGATGGTGGCGATGACGAGCACCGGACCCATCGCGTTGGGCAGCACGTGGCGCAGCATGATCACGGGGGCGGGCAGGCCGATCAGCTGGGCGGCGGCGACGTAATCCTTGTTCTTCTCGACCAGCACCGAGCCGCGCACCGTGCGCGCATATTGCACCCAGAAACTCAAGCCGATCGAGAACACCAGGACCAGCAGCATGCTGTTTTCATTGAGCCGGTTGCCGAACACGGACTTGGCGACGCCGTTGACCAGTAGCGCAATCAGGATGGCCGGGAAGGTGAGCTGCACGTCGGCAATGCGCATGATCAGGCTGTCGACTTTGCCGCCGATATAACCTGCGACGAGGCCGAGCATGACACCGAGCGCGCCTGAGAACACCATGCCGAGCACACCAACGACCAGGGAGAGGCGCAGGCCGTAGAGGATGGCCGACAGCACGTCGCGGCCCTGCTCGTCGGTGCCGAGCAGATAGGGGCTTTGGCCGTCGGCGGTCCACAGCGGCGAGATACGCGAATTGATCAGCTGCAGCTGCGCCGGATCGAAGGGGTTTTGCACCGACAGCAGCGGCGCGAAGATCGCGAGCAGGAAAAACAGGATCGTCACCGCACCGGCAATCATCGTCATCCTGGAGCGGCGGAAGGAATAGAATACGTCGCTCTCCAGCGCGCGCCTGAGCAAGCCGGCCGCTGCCGGCCGCGGGCTTTGCGCGTTCGCTTCCGGTGGATGGGGGGCGACGGCGTCGGTCATCAGTTCATGCCGGTTTGCTGATGGTCGAGCGCAGGCGCGGATCGACCACGGTGTAGAGGATGTCGACCACCAGATTGATGGTGACGAAGATCAGCGACACCATCAGCAAGTAGGCCGCCATGATCGGGATATCGACGTTTTGCACGGCCTGCACGAACAGCAGTCCCATTCCCGGCCACTGGAATACGGTTTCGGTAATGATTGCAAATGCAATAACCGAGCCAAATTGCAGGCCGACCACGGTGATGACGGGAACCAGCGTGTTGCGCAGTGCGTGACCGAAATGGATAGCTCGCGTGGTCAGGCCGCGGGCGCGGGCGAAGCGGATGTAGTCGGTGCGCAGCACCTCCAGCATCTCGGCGCGGACCAGCCGCATGATCAGGGTCATCTGGAACAGGCCGAGCGTGATCGACGGCATGATCAACGCCTTCAGTCCGGAGACGGTGAGAAGGCCCGTGCTCCACCAGCCGAGCTTCACGACCTCGCCGCGGCCGAACGACGGCAGCCAGTTCAGGATCACCGCGAACAGGTAGATCAAGAGGATGCCGATCAGGAAGGTCGGCAGCGAGATGCCGATCAGCGAGACCGCCTGAAAGACCTTTGCCAAAACAGAGTCGCGATGCAACGCCGAATAGACCCCCATCAGGATGCCGAACACCAGCGCCAGGATCGTGGCGCAGGTGGCAAGCTCCAGCGTCGCCGGCATGCGCTCTTTCAGGAGGTCGGCGACCGGCAGACGAAACTGATAGGAGATGCCGAAATTGAACTGCGCTGCGTTGATGAAGTAGCGCACGAACTGCACCGGAATCGGATCGTTCAAGCCCAGCGACTCCCGGATCGCCTGGCGCTCGGCAAAGGAGGTGTCGATCGACACCATCTGGTTCACGGGATCGCCGGCGAAGCGGAACATCGAGAACGAGATGATCCCGACGGCGAGCATGACGCCAATGGCCTGGATTGCGCGGCGAAGAGTGAAAGCGAGCATGCCTCACGTCTCTCTGGAACACATGGACCGCGTCATTGCGGGCCCAAAACAAAAAGTCCCGAAAGCGTTGCGCTTCCGGGACCGTGCCGTCAATCCATCATTCCTGTTTGGTCGCCCAGTAGAGCAGGACCTGATTGTCCGCGCGCTGGGTCAGTTTCACCTTGTTGGATACGCCCCACGCCAGCGCCTGCTGGTGCAGCGGGATATAGCCGTAGTCCTTGATGCCGATCTCGAATGCCTGCTTGATCAACTGATCGCGCTTGGCGGTGTCGGTCTCGAACGTGACCTTGTCGGTCAGGGCATCGACGTCCTTGTTGCAGTAGTCGCCGAGATTGGCTTCGCCACGGGTGGAATCCTTGGGATCGTCGCGACAGCCCATGATGTCATGCAGCACGTTCTGCGAGTCCATGGTGGCCGGCGTCCAGCCCAGGAGATAGAACGAGGTCTGGAAGCCGCCGGGCTTGAGCACCTTGGCGAAATACTGCGCCTTGGGCTGTGCCAGCAGGTTTATCTTGACGCCGATGCGCGCCAGCATGCCGACCACGGCCTGACAGATCGCGGCGTCGTTGACGTAACGGTCGTTCGGGCAATCCATGGTCAGCTCGAAACCGTCGGGGTAGCCCGCCTCGGTCAGCAGTTTCTTGGCGCCGTCAGGATCGTATTTCGGCCGCATGAAATCCTTCGACAGCGGATAGAGCTCGGGCGCGATCATCAGGGCGGACGGCGTCGACAGGCCGCGCATGACGCGGCTCTTGATCGCTTCGATGTCGACCGCCTTGTAGAAGGCCTCGCGAACGCGGACGTCCTTGAACGGGTTCTTGCCCTTGACGCTGGAATAGAGCAACTCGTCGCGCACCTGGTCCATACCGAGGAAGATCGTACGCAGCTCCGGGCCGGTCATCACCTTGGCGATGCCGGACGAGTTGACGCGCGCGATGTCCTGGATCGGCACCGGCTCGATGACATCGACTTCTCCCGACAACAGCGCGGCGACGCGGGTGGCGTCGGAGCCGATCGGGGTGAAGATGATTTCCTTCAGATTATGCTCAGGCTTGCCCCACCAGTTCGGATTGACCTTGAACACGGTCTTCACGCCAGGCTGATGGCTCTCGATCGTGAAGGGCCCGGTGCCGTTCTCGTGCAGCGATGCATAGCTCGGCGTGGTTGCAGAGGCGGGCGTCGGCGCGACAGAGTTGTTCTCCTCGGACCATTTCTTGTCCATGATGTACCAGCCGTCCCATTGCGACATCAGGATCGGATTGGGCGCGGGCAAGACGACGTCGACCGTATAGTCGTCGACCTTGACGAATTTGGCGTCCGCGGCAACGTTGGACAGGAAGTTCGAGCCCTTGGCGCGGATGCGGTCGGCGGAGAACAGCACGTCATCGGCGGTGAAGGGGTCGCCATTGTGGAATTTGACGTTGTGGCGCAGGTGGAAGCGCCAGCGCGTCGGTTCCGGCGTCTCCCAGCTTTCCGCCAGCGCCGGGACCATCTTCAAATTCTTGTCCCGCGTCACCAGCCCCTCATAGACATGGGCGTGGTGGGCAATGGTCGTCGTTTCCTTCAGCGTATAGGGATCAAGCGACTTCAACTCGCCCTGATTGGCGTAGCGCAGGGTCTGGCCCGATGCCGGCGACAGCGCCAATGCGACACTCGAGACCACGGCCACTGCAAACAAGGAATGACGTACCGACATTTGTAAACGCTCTCCGCTTTTGGCATTGCATGGCTACAACAACGCCGTTCTATGACCGATCCATTGTTGCCAGAGATTACGGGCGGTGCAAACCGATTTCCGCTGGAAACGGAGAGGTTTGCGAGCCCGCGCCGCAATAATTAGCTTAAATCTACGCGCCCGCGGTGCGCGCCTGACATTGAACTTTCGGAGTGCCGGATGGCAGACCTCAAAGCCGATATTGTCGTCCTTGGCGCGGGCATGGTCGGCGTCGGCGCCGCGCTGCATCTGCAGAAGCGCGGGCACAACGTCATGCTGGTCGACAAGCATGGCGCGGCCGGCGAAGAGACCAGTTACGGCAATGCAGGGATCATCGAAAGCGCGTCCGTCTTCCTTCGCACGTTTCCGCGCGACTTCCGGCAAATACTCCGCTACGCGGCCAATCGCGCGCCGGAGGCGCGCTACAATGTAGCGGATTTGCCGGTCCTTCTGCCCTGGCTGCTGCGTTACTATCTCGCCTCCGCGCCCGATCGCGCGCTGCGTGGCGCGATGGCCTTGCTGCCGCTGATCCGCCAGAGCGCGGCCGAGCATGAAGCGCTTGCTGCGGATGCAGGTGCTTCCGATCTGATCAAGCCCAAGGGGTTGATCAAGATGTATCGCTCAGCGGCGACGCTCGACGGTGCGCTGCGCGAACTCGATCAGATGAAAACCTATGGCATTGAGGGCGAGGTACTCGATCAAAAGGCGATCGCGCGACGCGAGCCAAATCTTTCCGGCGACTTTGCCGGCGCCATCCACTTTCCGGCGCCGGGTTTCGTCCCCGATCCAGGCGGACTTGCGAAAGCCTATGCCACGCTGTTCCGCGGCAAGGGCGGACGCTTCCTCGGCGGTGACGCGCGCACGCTACAGCAGACGAGCGACGGACGCTGGCGCGTCGCAACCGAAGAGGGGCCGCTCACGGCGCGCGAGGTCGTCGTCGCGCTAGGGCCATGGTCCGATCTGGTGTTCGCTCCGCTCGGCTATTCGATCCCGTTTGCGGTGAAGCGCGGCTACCATCTGCATCTGGCTGCCAAAGGCAACGCCGTGCTGAACCATCCCGTGCTCGATACCGACCAGGGCTACTTGCTGGCGCCAATGAACCGCGGCATTCGCCTCACCACCGGCGTCGAGTTCGCGCGTCGCGATGCGCCGGCGAGCCCGGTGCAGGTCGAGCAGGCGCTGCCGAAGGCGCGTGCGCTGTTTCCGCTCGGCGAACCCGTCGAGGCGCAGCCATGGAAAGGCGCGCGGCCGTGCCTGCCGGACATGCTGCCGGTCATCGGCAAGGCGCCGCGTCATCCCGGACTGTGGTTCGATTTCGGCCATCAGCATCAAGGGTTGACGCTCGGGCCCGTCACGGGGCGGTTGCTGGCGGAGATGATGACGGGGGAGACGCCGTTCATCGATCCCGCGCCGTTCTCGGTTGAACGGTTCAACTAGGAGCGAATAGCGAATAGCGAATAGCGAATGGCGAATAGTGGGCCCTCACTCGCCATTCGCTACTCGCGTCTCACTCGTCCTGCTTGACCATCCAGTAGGGCAGCACCTGGTTGTCGGCGCGCTGCACGACCTTGAGCTTCTTCGAGACGCCCCAGGCCAGCGCTTGCTGGTGCAGCGGGATATAGGCGTAGTCCTTGATCGCGATCTCGAAGGCCTGCTTGATCAACTGGTCGCGCTTGGCTGTATCGCTCTCCTGCAACACCTCGTCGGTGAGCTTGTCGAACTCCTTGTTGCAATAGCCGGAGACATTGGCCTCGCCCCGCGATACCTTGGGATCATCGCGGCAGCCCATGATCTGATACATCACGTCATGGGAATCGAGCGTGCCGGGCGTCCAGCCGAGCAGATAGAACGAGGTCTTGTAGCCACCCGGCTTCAGGATCTTTGCGAAGTAAAGCGCTTTGGGTTGTGCCAACAGGTCCACCTTGACCCCGATACGCGCGAGCATGCCGACCACGGCCTGGCAGATCGCGGCGTCGTTGACATAGCGGTCGTTGGGGCAATCCATCGTCACTTCGAAGCCGTTGGGATAACCGGCATCGGCGAGCAGCTTCTTGGCCGTCTCGGGGTCTGCCTTCGGCCGCACGAAATCCTTCGATAGCGGGTACAGTTCGGGGGCGACCATCAGCGCCGACGGCGTCGACATGCCGCGCATCACGCGCGTCTTGATCGCGTCGACGTCGATTGCCTTATAGAAGGCTTCGCGGACGCGGACGTCCTTGAACGGATTCTTGCCCTTGATGTTGGAATAGAGCAATTCGTCGCGCGCCTGGTCCATGCCGATGAAGATCGTTCTCACCTCCGGACCGGAAAGCACCTGGGCATTGGGGCTGGCATTGACGCGCGCGATATCCTGCAACGGCACCGGCTCGATGATGTCGACCTCGCCGCTCAGGAGCGCCGCCACACGTGTGGCCTCGCTGCCGATGTTTGTGAAGACGATTTCCTTCAGATTGTGCTCGGGCTTGCGCCACCAGTTCGGATTGGCCTTGAACACGGTCTTCACGCCCGGCTGATGGCTTTCGATCGTGAACGCTCCCGTGCCATTTTCATGCAGCGATGCATAGGACGGAGTGGTCGCGGCTACCGGCGTCGGCGCTGTCGCGTTGTTCTCCTCGCACCACTTCTTGTCCATGATGTACCAGGTCGCCCAAAGCGAATGCAGGATGGGGTTGGGCTTGGTCAGGACGAAGTCCACCGTGTAGTCGTCGACTTTGACGACCTTGACGTCAGCGCCGACATAGGCTTGCAGATTGGAGCCTTGGGCGCGGACGCGGTCCGCCGAGAACACCACGTCGTCGGCCGTGAAGGGGTCGCCGTTGTGGAATTTTACGCCCTTGCGCAAATGGAACCGCCAGCGCGTCGGCTCCGCTATCTCCCAGCTTTCCGCCAGCCCGGGGATGATCTTCAGATCCTTGTCGCGGGCGATCAGGCTCTCATAGACCTGGCCGAGATGGGCGTGGGTCGTGGACTCGTTCAGGGTATAGGGATCGAGCGATTTGAGTTCGCCCTGGTTGGCATAACGCAAGGTCTGGCCTGAGGCTGGCGACATCGCGAGGGCCGCAGCTGCGACTACTCCACACAGGGTCTGACGCATCGACATTGCTGACGCTCCCCTAAAAAGGCCGCTTGCGGCCAAGACGAGAAAGTCATGTTCGCCGGGCTTTGCCGGCGCCGCAACCAGCCTTAAGTAGGCCTAATGTCGCGGGTGGCCGGATCGGGTCATGCAAGGGCCAACCCGGAGTTGGTTGACCATATTTCCCGAATTGGCCTCGGCGTGCCCACGCGCCGCCTTGGGCGGCTTGCCTCGCTTGGTCTGCCGTGGCGATACTGCTAATGCGTAGTGCGCCTGTCAAAAAGCGCGGTCAGGAGCCGACATGAAAGTGAACATCGAAATCGACTGCACGCCGCTCGAAGCCCGGCAGTTCGTCGGACTTCCCGACGTGCAGCCCATGCAGACCGCGGTGATGGACAAGCTGCAGCAGCAGATGATGTCCAACATCGAAAAGATCTCGCCGGATTCGCTGATCCAGAGCTGGTTCAGTTTCGATCCCAAGCTGGCCGAACGGATGCAGGAGATGTTCGTCTCCATGACGGGTCTGGGCGCGCTCACCGGTGACAAGAAGAAATAATGACCGCTGAGTGCCACGAGACGCCGGCTGAAGGCCGTTTGCGTGCGCCGGGGCTCGGTCTGCTCCTCGCCGAGGCTCGTGGCATCCTGGAGTTCAATGCAAGCCTCGTGCTGTCGCCGCTCCTGATGCGGGCGCCACGCGGCGACGGCCATCCGGTGCTGGCGCTGCCGGGCTTTCTTGCGAGCGATCTTTCGATGATGCCGCTGCGCCGCTATCTCACGGCGCTCGGCTACGATGCTCAGGCCTGGCGGCTGGGTCGCAATACCGCCGGCATCAATCGCATGCGCGGCGCGTTGCTCGACCGCCTCACGGAGATCCATACCGCCTCGGGCCGTAAGGTCTCCATCATCGGCTGGAGCCTCGGCGGCATCTATGCGCGCGATCTGGCGCTGCGGGCGCCGCAGATGGTGCGTTCCGTCGTGACGCTCGCAAGTCCCTTTGCCAATGATGTTCGCGCCACCAACGCGACCCCGCTCTATGAGGCGCTGTCGGGTGAAGCCGTCGGCGACGATCCGCAATTTCTCAGCGCTCTTGCCGGCGACTTGGCGGTGCCGGCCACGTCGATCTATTCGAAGGCCGACGGCATCGTGAACTGGCGGACCTGCCTGTTGCGTCCCTCCGATACCTCCGAGAATATCGAGGTCCATCTCGCCAGCCATGTCGGAATCGGCGTCAACCCGGCCGCACTCTGGGCCGTCGCCGATCGGCTGGCACAGGCCGAGGGCCAATTCCGCCAATTTGACCGCTCCGGGCCATTTGCCATTGCCTATGCGCCTCCGGAACAGGCACAATCGACCTAAACTAACTTCAAGAAGCGCGAACAAGGCGCCTCGCCTAATGGAGGAAAGCATGGGTGACGGCAAGAAACTGTCCTCGCTGGACGCATCGTTTCTGTATCTGGAGACGCCGGAGATGCCGATGCATGTCGGCAGCATGGCGATCTTCCGCCTGCCTGACGGCTACAAGGGCGACTTCTTCGAAGAGTTCAAGGCGATGATCGCGTCGCGGCTGCACATCGCGCCGATCCTCAAAGCCCGGCTGGAAAAAGCGCCGCTCGACATCGATCATCCCTCCTGGGTCGAGGACGACCAGTTCGACATCGACCGCCACATCTTCCGTGCGAGCCTGCCGGCGCCGCGCGACCGCGCCATGCTGGAGCGCACCGTCGGCTGGATGCATGCCAAGCTTCTCAACCGCGCGCGCCCGCTCTGGGAGTTCTATGTCTTCGAGGGCATGAAGGACAACGAGATCGGGCTCTATTCCAAGATGCATCACGCCTGCATCGACGGCGGCGCGGGCGCCGCGCTGACCAGCATGATCTACGACATCTCGCCGGTGCCGCGCGAGGTCGAGCCGCCGACGGCAAAGGCGAAAGTCGGATCGGAGCCGCGCGACATCGCCGCCAATCTGCTGGATTCCTACCAGGCGCTGTGGAGCCAGCCGCTCGATGCAGCTGCCGCTGCCAGGAAGATCGAGCTGCCGCGCTCGGGCAAGTCTGACATTGGATCGATTCTGTTCGACAACGCGATGTACCAGATCGAAAGCGCGGTGCGCTTCGCCGGTAACATCCCGACGCTGCTCAAAAGCGTCTCCGACGTGGTCGGCAAGATTTCCGATCCGAAGTCGCGCGAGAGCCTTGCCAGCATGGCCTCGCCGCCGACCATCCTGAACAAGTCGATCTCGTCGGAGCGCAGCTTCGCCGGCGTCTCGATCTCGCTGTCGCGGGCCAAGGCGCTCGCAAAATTCTCCGGCGGCAAGCTCAACGACGTGGTGCTCGCGCTGTCCTCCGGCGTGGTGCGGCGTTATCTGGTGCAGAACGGCGCGCTGCCTACCAAGTCGCTGACCGCGGCGGTGCCGATCTCGCTGCGCGAGGAGGGCAACTCCGAGGCCAACAACCAGGTGTTCGGCATGATCTGCGCGATCGCGACCAACGTCGACGATCCCCGGACGCGGCTCGAGACCATCATCGCGCAATCGACCAAGTCCAAAGAGATGTCGCACCCGTTGCGCGCGCTGATGCCGCAGGTCTCCAACATCTCGATGCTGGGGACGCCGATCCTGGTGCAGGTGCTGGCGCTGCTCTACAGCCGCTCCGGCCTGTCGGACGTGTTGCCGCCGGCCGCCAACATCACGGTGTCCAACGTACCCGGTCCGCGGCAGACGTTATATGCGGCGGGTGCGGAACTGCTGCACATCTTCCCGGTGTCGATCTCGACCCACGGCATTGCGCTCAACATCACCGTGCAGAGCTATCGCGACCAGCTCGATTTCGGCTTCATTGCGGGCGCCAACATCATCCCGCATGTGCAGCTGCTATGCGACATGCTGCCCGAGGAGTTCGACGCGCTGGAGGCGGCGTTCGCGCCGCCGGCCGCCGAGGTCAAGGGCGCGGCGGAGTAGGGCTTTGCAATGATCGAGATGCCGCCGCTTCAGTTCGCCCAGGTGAACGGGATTCGCATGGGCTATTACGAGGGGGGCCCGACCACCGACAAGCCGCCGGTCATACTCTGCCACGGCTGGCCCGAGCTGGCCTTCTCCTGGCGGCACCAGATCAAGGCACTCGCCGATGCCGGCATCCGCGTGATCGCGCCGGACCAGCGCGGTTATGGCGCGACCGATCGCCCGGAGGCGGTCGAGGATTACGATATGGAGCATCTCACCGGCGATCTCGTCGGGCTCCTTGATCATCTCAAGATCGACAAGGCGATCTTCGTCGGCCACGACTGGGGCGGCTTCGTCGTCTGGCAGATGCCGTTGCGGCATCCCGGTCGCGTGGCCGGCGTGGTCGGCGTGAATACGCCGCATTGGCCGCGCGCGCCGGTCGATCCGATCGAGCTGTTCCGCCAGCGTTTCGGCGACACGATGTACATCGTGCAGTTCCAGGATCCAGCCCGCGAGCCGGACAAGATCTTCGGCAGCCGGGTCGAGCAGACCTTCGATGCCTTCATGCGCAAGCCCTTGCCGCGCAGGCCGGAGCAGGTGGTTGAGGCGCCGGTTGCGGGAGTCGGTGCGTCCTCGAAGACCAATCTCGCCTTTCCGCAGATGATCGCGGCCTATGACGCCAAGTTTGATCCGCGCACGCCGATCCTTTCGGCGGAGGAGAAGAAGGTGTTCGTCGATACCTTCACGAAGACCGGGTTCACCGGCGGCATCAACTGGTACCGCAACTTCACGCGCAACTGGCAACGCTCGGCAGGCCTCGACCATGCCGTCCGCGTGCCGTCACTGATGATCATGGCCGAGAATGACGCGGTGCTGCCGCCGTCGGCCGCCGACGGCATGGAGAAGCTGGTGCCCGACCTGGAGAAGTATCTGGTGAAAGACAGCGGCCATTGGACGCAGCAGGAAAAACCGGAAGAGGTCAGCGCCAGGCTGATCGAATGGCGTAGAAAGCGATTTGGTTGACGACCGTGCCACATCGTCATTGCGAGCGAAGCGAAGCAATCCATTTCTCACCTTGTTGAAATATGGATTGCTTCGTCGCTTCGCTCCTCGCAATGACGAGGGGTAAGAGGGGAATGTTCTACATGGCGCCGAAGAAGAACCGACTAAGTCCGATCCCGCATCCGCCGACCAAACCGGTGGTCGGCAACATGCTGTCACTGGATTCTTCCGCGCCGGTGCAAAACCTGACGCGGCTTGCGAAAGAGCTCGGGCCGATCTTCTGGCTGGACATGATGGGCGCACCGCTGGTCATCGTGTCCGGGCATGACCTCGTCGACGAATTGTCCGACGAAAAGCGTTTCGACAAAGCGGTGCGCGGGCCGCTGCGCCGCGTGCGCGCGGTCGGCGGCGACGGCCTGTTCACCGCCGACACGACAGAGCCGAACTGGAGCAAGGCGCACAACATCCTGCTGCAGCCGTTCGGCAACCGCGCCATGGTGTCCTATCACCCGAGCATGGTCGACATCGCCGAGCAGCTGGTCAAGAAGTGGGACCGCCTCAACGCAGACGACGAGATCGACGTGGTCCACGACATGACCGCGCTGACGCTGGACACGATCGGCCTCTGCGGCTTCGACTACCGCTTCAACTCGTTCTATCGCCGCGACTACCATCCGTTCGTGGCCTCACTGGTGCGCTCGCTCGAGACCATCATGATGATCCGCGGCCTGCCGATGGAGAATCTGTGGATGCAGAAGCGGCGGCGCGAGATGGCCGCCGACGTCGCCTTCATGAACAAGATGGTCGACGAGATCGTCGCCGAGCGGCGCAAGAACACGGCGGCCACTGAAGACAAGAAGGACATGCTGGCGGCGATGATGACCGGCGTCGACCGCTCAACCGGCGAGCAGCTCGACGACGTCAACATCCGCTACCAGATCAATACTTTCCTGATTGCGGGTCACGAGACCACCAGCGGGCTGTTGTCCTACACGCTTTATGCGCTGCTGAAACACCCTGATATCCTCAAGAAGGCTTATGAGGAAGTCGACCGCGTGCTTGGCCCCGATACCAACGTCAAGCCGACCTATCAGCAGGTCACCCAGCTCAACTACATCACGCAAATCCTGAAAGAGGCGCTGCGGTTGTGGCCGCCGGCGCCGGCCTACGGCATCATGCCGCTCAAGGACGAGAGCATCGGCGGCGGCAAGTACAAGCTCAGGAAGGGACAATTCATCACCATCCTGGTGACGGCGCTGCATCGCGACCCCTCGGTGTGGGGTCCCAATCCCGATGCGTTCAATCCGGAGAATTTCAGCCGCGAGGCCGAGGCCGCGCGCCCGGTCAACGCCTGGAAGCCGTTCGGCAACGGCCAGCGCGCCTGTATCGGCCGCGGCTTTGCCATGCATGAAGCAGCGCTTGCGATCGGCATGGTCCTGCAGCGCTTCAAGATGATCGACGTGCATCGCTATCAGATGCATCTGAAGGAGACGCTGACCATCAAGCCTGATGGATTCAAGATCAAGGTGCGACCGCGTACCGATCAGGAGCGCGGCGCCTATGCGGGGCCCGCGCCGGCTGCAGCTGCGACCACGGGCGGCGCGGCGCCGCGTGCGCGCACGCGCCCCGGCCACAACACGCCGCTACTTGTGCTCTATGGATCGAATCTCGGCACCGCCGAGGACATGGCGATGCGCGTCGCCGATCTCGCCGACGTCAACGGTTTCGCCACACGGCTGGCGCCGCTCGACGAGTTCGCCGGCAAGTTGCCGAAGGAAGGCGGCGTGCTGATCTTCTGCGCGTCCTATAATGGCGCGCCGCCCGACAACGCCACACAGTTCGTCAAATGGCTGCGCGACGGCATGGCAAAGGACGCGCTCAAGGGCGTCAACTATGCGGTGTTCGGCTGCGGCAACAGCGACTGGGCCGCGACCTATCAATCGATCCCGCGGCTGATCGACGAGCAAATGGCGGCGCATGGCGCGAAGAGCGTCTATGCTCGCGGCGAGGGCGATGCGGGCAGCGATCTCGACGGCCAGTTCGATGGCTGGTTCGCCAAGCTTTCGGAAGCCGCGGTAAAGGCGTTCGGGCTTGCTTCGAGCTTCAGCCGCAGTGCCGACGACGAGCCGCTCTACAAGATCGAGCCGATGGCGCCGAGCGCGGTGTCGTCGATCGCCGCACTCGGCGGCGCTCTCGCGATGAAGGTCGTCGCCAACAACGAGCTGCAGAACCGCGAAGGTCCGAACGCCTCCGACCGTTCGACCCGCCACATCGAGGTCGATCTGCCGGCGGGCACGACCTATCGCGTCGGCGATCATCTCAGCGTAGTGCCGCGCAACGATCCGACTCTGGTCGATGCGGTGTCGCGCCGCTTCGGTTTCCTGCCCGCCGATCAGATCCGGCTGCAGGTGCCCGAAGGCCGCCGCGCCCAATTGCCGGTGGGCGAAGCCATCACCATCGGACGCTTGCTCTCCGATTTCGTCGAGCTGCAGCAGGTCGCGACCCGCAAGCAGATCCAGATCATGTCGGAGCAGACGCGCTGCCCCGTCACCAAGCCGAAGCTGCAGGCCTATGTCGGCGAGGACGCAGCCTCCGCCGAGCGCTACCGCACCGAGATTCTCGCCAAGCGGAGATCGGTGTTCAATCTGCTGGAGGAATATCCGGCCTGCGAGCTGCCGTTCCATTCCTATCTCGAAATGCTGTCGCTGCTGGCGCCGCGCTATTATTCGATCTCGTCCTCGCCGGCTGATAATGCGAGCCGCTGCAGCGTCACGGTCGGTGTCGTCGAGGGTCCATCAAGCTCGGGCCGCGGCGTCTACAAGGGCGTGTGCTCGAACTATCTCGCCGGCCGCCGCGCAGGCGAGACAGTTCATGCGACCGTGCGCGAGACGAAGGCCGGCTTCCGCCTGCCTGACGATGCGTCGGTGCCGGTCATCATGATCGGGCCGGGCACGGGGCTCGCGCCATTCCGCGGCTTCCTCGGGGAGCGTGCCGCGCGCAAGGCCAAGGGCGCGTCGCTCGGACCGGCCATGCTGTTCTTCGGCTGCCGCCATCCCGAGCAGGATTTCCTCTATGCGGACGAGCTCAAGGCGTTCGCGAAAGACGGCGTCACCGAACTCTACACCGCGTTCTCGCGCGCCAGCGGCGAGAAGACCTATGTGCAGCATCTGGTCGCCGCCGAAAAGGACAAGGTGTGGAAGCTGATCGAGCAGGGCGCGATCGTTTTCGTCTGTGGCGACGGCGGCAAGATGGAGCCCGACGTCAAGACAGCGCTGGTCGCGATCTATCGCGAGCGGACGGGTGCGGACGCGGATGCCGCCGCACGCTGGATCGAGGAGATGGGCGCGAAGAATCGCTACGTGCTGGACGTCTGGGCGGGCGGGTGACGCCGCGCGTGGTCCACCCTCGACTGGCCTATCCATCGCGCCGCAATCCCGTTGCAGCGCTGCTGGCTCTTGTCTTGGCGCTTGTAGCGTCGGTTTCGATTGCCCGCGCCGAAGATGCGCCAAAAATCGGCGTGGTGTCGTTTGGCCTGTTCGGCGATCAAGGCGTGTTCAAATCCGAGGCGACCGGCGCAGCTCAAATCGTCGCAGGCCGCTTCGCGACGGGCCCTGTCGACGTGAAGTACAATTCCAGGAAGGGCGGGGCTGCAACGATCGAAGGCCTGGCCTGGTCATTGCAGGACGCAGCCAGAGGGCTCGACGCGGAGAAAGACGTCCTTTTCCTGATCCTCACCTCGCACGGCTCGCCCGACGGACTCGTCATCAGGGCGGGACGGCTCACACAGATGCTCACGCCGTCGCATCTCGCCGACATGCTGGCGACCATCCCCGTGCGACACAAGGTCGTGGTGATCTCGGCCTGCTATTCCGGAGTCTTCATCCCGCGCCTGGCGAACCCCGATGTGCTGGTCATCACGGCTGCCGATCCCAATCATCCGTCGTTCGGTTGCCAGGACAAGGCGAAGTGGACCTATTTCGGCGACGCGTTTTTCAATGTCGCGCTCCGCAAGGCCGCAAGCCTGAAGGATGCGTTTGTCGAGGCGCGGTCGCTGGTGCGGAAGCGGGAGCTGCGCGAGCGTTTCGAGCCGTCGAATCCCCTGATGGCAGGCGGAGCGAACGTGCAGCTGTTTCTCGTTGCACGGCCATGAATGAAACGCCGAGGGGCATACTAGAAGCTTCGGCATGATCCCTTGGGAAAAGATCGACACAGCACGCATTCCCGGTACCGACGGTGAACTGCGCCTGATGCGCCGCGGAGCAGAGTTCTCGATCATGCTCGGCAGCAACGAGCTGATGAACAGCCGCCTCAGCGGATCAGAGGCAGCGCTCGCGACACTTGCGGCCAGGAAGATCGAAAAGATCGCGAGACCTCACATACTCATCGGCGGCCTTGGCATGGGCTTCACGCTGCGGGCCGCACTCACTGTGCTCGGGAGCAAAGCGCATATCGTCGTGGCCGAACTGGTGCCGGCGGTCGTCGCGTGGGCACGCGGCCCGATGGCGGACATTTTTGGCGACAGCCTCAACGATCCCCGCGTCGACATTCGCGAGGTGGATGTGGCTCAGGTGATCGAGCGGCATCCCCTGACGTTCGATGCGATCCTGCTCGACGTCGATAACGGACCGGAAGGTCTCACCCGCAAAGCCAATGATGTGCTGTACGATGTTCCCGGCCTGAAAAGAATCCACGCCGCTCTGCGGCGAGGTGGGGTGTTCGCCGTCTGGTCGTCCGGGCCGAATCCGAAATTTTCGAAGCGGCTTGTCCAGGCCGGGTTCGCTGTGGACGAAGTTTCCGTCCGTGCCACAGCAAAGGGCGGCGGCGCGCGCCATGTCATCTGGATCGCAACGAACTAGTCACTATGGACTGACCGGCGTTCCCGCCGGCAGCGCAATTCCCTTTGCGCCAGCGGCCTGGCGCAGGAGATCGGGTCGGTCGGAGATAATGCCGTCGACGCCGAGCGCGATCATGCGGGCCATGTCGTCGGGCTTGTTGACTGTCCAGACCACGACACGCAATCCGAGGCCGTGGGCTTCGGTCACCAGCGCAGCATCGATGTCGCCGGAATAGGGCGACCAGATCGCGCCTCCGGCGGCCTTGATGGTGCGCGGCAGCGAGCCGCCATGATCCGCCGGGTTGAATCCGGCCATCCAGTTGGTCGCCCTGTCGAGCGCGATGGTCGACCCCGAGCCGCGCTGCAGCGTCAAATACACCGTCGGAATTTTCGGCGAACGTTGCTGGACGAGCTGCAGCGTCCGCCAGTCGAAGGACTGGATCATGACGCGATCCGAAAATCCGTGCGTGTCGATCAGTCCGAGCAGCAGCGTCACGAAGGTTTGCGGATCCGGCGATTCATCCGGATGGTTCGGATCGATCTTGGTTTCGATGTTGAAGCGCACGCAGCTGTTGCCGGACTTGCGGACCAGCGCGAACAGTTCCTTCAGCAGCGGAATGCGCGTCCCGGGAATGGTGCGCTGATCCGGAAATTGCTGGGCGTAGGCGCTGCCGGGGCGGATCTGTCCGACGTCGTAGCTCCTCACTTCGTCAAGCCTTAGCTTGATGAAGGGGGTGCCCGGCGCGGCGACATAGTCGCCTTTGGCATCGCGCGCCAGATCAGGATTGAGCCTGCGCTCGTGGGAGATGACGAGCGCGCCGTCAGCGGTAACGCCGACGTCGAGCTCCAGCGTGCTGACGCCCATCGAGAGTGCATTGGCGAACGCGGGCAGGGTGTTTTCCGGCAAAAGGCCGCGACCGCCGCGATGCGCCTCGATGTCGAAAGCCGTATCGCAAGCCATGACCGGTCCTGCAGCGAGACAGAAGATCGAAAACAATATCAAACGAAGCGATGATGTCATGACGAAAACAGCCCGAGGCCATCAATCATGCGGCGGAGCCCGTTGATGGAACGTCGCGTGGTGGTCGATGGCTCCGAGGCGGCATGCGTCTCGATGGTGAGCGTGAGGGGAGTGTCGCGTTTCGGCAGCGTCGCGGCCAACAGGGACGCGATCGGATAATCCCCCTCACCGACGGGAACGAAATGGTGCGCTGCATCGGAATAGTCCTTGATATGCAGCATGTCCGTAAAGGGCAACAGTCGCGCGAGATCGCTAGCCGACGGCGGAGTGCCGTTTCGAAATGCGTTGGCGATATCGGGCAGTGCTCGCAAACGCGGATGCCGATACGCCGTCACGGCAGCTTCAAGCTCGGCGAAGCCTGCGATGTTGCAGACACCTTCGTTCTCGACATGCACCTTCATGTCGAACTTCTCCGCGAGCGCCAGCAGATCTTCAACGGCCTCGCGCAGGTCATCGACGCGATAGTCGTCGTAGGCCAGATAACTGAAGACACGGAGATTGCGTGTGCCGAGGATGTCCGCCGCCTCGAACGCCTCGGCGAAAATGTCGTGCGGCGTCCGGTCGCCGAGTTCGAATCCGAACTGGTCGCCTTCGGCTTTCGCCGTCTTGCCGGGCGGGCTCCATTTCAGGAGCGGCGTGCAGATGCACGATACCGATAGTCCCGCAGCCCGCACCCGCCGCGCCGCGCCGGTCAGTTCGCGGCGTGACAGCGCCAGCACGTTACGGCCATCGATTACGCGCAGATCGATTGCGCCGATACCCTCATCACGGGCGAAGGCGAGTCCTTCGTCGAGCGACGGCGATACTTCGTCGGTGATCAGGCTAATCGTCAGATCCGAGCGGCGCATGGAGATCTTGTCAACTCACGCCGCCTTCGCCGCCGCTCCATGCGCGTGCTTGTCGATGCCATCGATGATCTGCGGCCACATCGGAATCGGGATCGCATGTCCCATACCCTCGACCATCATCAGCTTTGCGCCGGGAATCGACGCGGCTGTGTCCATGCCGCCCATCGGATGCACCAGCGGATCGACGGTGCCGTGAATCACCAGCGTCGGTGCTGTCACCGAATGCAGCCGCGCCTTGCGGCTGCCGGAGGCAAGGATGGCGCGGAGTTGTCGTCCGACGCCGGCCGGATTGAGCCCGCGCGAAAAGATCCGCGCGGCGCGCGCGGGATCGAGCGCCTCGTCCTCGGGGAAGCTGCCGACCCGCAGGATTTTCCAGGTCTGCGCGAAGCGCGCGAAATATTCCTCTTTCGTCGTGGGCGGCGGCGCCATCAGCATCGCGGCCGCTTCCTTGGTCGGCGGCGGCACTTTCGGGTTACCTGTGGTCGACATGATGGAGGTCAGCGAGCGCACCCGCTGCGGAAACGAGATTGCGATCTCCTGGGCGATCATGCCGCCCATGGAGGCGCCGACCAGATGCGCCGACTTGATGCCGAGCACGTCCATCAGTCCGGTGGTGTCGCGCGCCATGTCGATGATCTTGTAGGGCGCGGCGACCGGGATTTTCAGGAAGCGCAGCTTCAGCAGTTCGACCGGCGTCAGCCGCTTGCCGCCCGTCAGTTTGCCGGACTGGCCGATGTCTCTGTTATCGAAGCGGATGACGCGGAAGCCGCGTGCGGCGAGCTGCTCGCAGAACGCATCGTCCCACAGCACCATCTGGGCGCCGAGGCCCATGATCAGCAGCATCGGCTCGGCCGTGGGCTCGCCGAAAATCTCGTAACAAATGTCGATGCCGTTGGCGCGGGCGATCTTCGGCGGCTGATGGGGTGTGCTCACGCGAGCGCTCCTTGTGGTCTCGTCATCGGGAACTCTATGGCACGGTTAGCCCCTCGGCAGAAGGATTTCCAGAGGTACCCGCATCCGCTCACGTCAGGCGATGTTGACCGTCCCGTCGCAACGGTGTGGTATGGCGCAAAAGAAGGCTGTAAAGGCCTCAGGAGTCGAGGAGGACACCGATGGCCAACAAAAGCAACGATCCGGTCGCGCTGTGGCAGACCATGATCGGCGAGATGGAGAAGGGGTTCAACGCCTTCGCCAATCAGGCCATGACGTCGCCTGAATTCTCCAAGGCGATGAACCAGGCCGGCGGCGTCTCCGCGGGCGCGCAGAAGCAGTTCGGCGAGTTCATGGAGAAATATCTTCTCTCGATGAACCTGCCGAGCCGGGCCCAGATGGTCGGCATGGCCGAACGCCTGCAGTCGATCGAAGGCCAGATCAACGAGATCAAGGCGATGCTGAGCCAGATGAACGCCGCCTCGGGCGGTGCGTCCGGCTATGCCGGGGTGCCGCGGCCGCCGCGCACCAAGCGTCCGCCGGCGCCGGGAGAGCAAAAATGAACGCGCCGTCGGGACTCGACCTCGCCTCCATCCCCGATCGGATCCAATCCGAGGTGCAGCGCGCGATCCAACGCAGCATCAAAGGCGTCGAATATTTCTCGAGCTCCGGTCCGACGCTCGGCTCGACGCCGAAGGACATCATCCATTCGCGCGGCACCCTCAATCTTTATCACTATCGGCCGCTCTCGGATGAAGTGTATCGCGTGCCGGTGCTGATCGTGATGGCGACCACCAATCGCGGCTACATTCTCGACATGGTGCCCGGCCAGAGCTTCATCGAATTCCTGCTCAAGCGCGGCTACGACGTCTACATGATGGACTGGGCGCCGCCCAAGCCGGAAGAGAAGTCGCTCTCGATGGAGAGCTACGTCCTCGACTTCATTCCGGATTGCGTCCGCCGCGTGCAGCAGGATTCCGGCGAGCAGGACATCTCCGTGATCGGCTATTGCTTCGGCGGCGTGCTGTCGCTGCTCTACGGCTCGATCTTCAACGACGGCCCGATGAAGAATTTGATCTGCTTCACCACGCCGGTCGATTTCCGCGAGATGAAGCTGTTCTCGAATTTCGCCGACCGCCGTTATTTCGACGTGGACCGGCTGATCGACAGCGTCGGCAACGTGCCCCCTGAGATGATCCTGTCCTCGTTCGAAATGCTGCGGCCGGCCTCGCGCATGACGAGCCAGGTGCAGCTCTGGGACAACATCTGGAACGACGAGTTCGTGAAGTCGTACCGGATGTTCGATCGCTGGGCGACCGACACGCTGCCGCTTGCGGGCGAATATTTCCGCGACATCACCAAGGACCTGATGTGGGACAACAAGCTCTACAACGGCACCATGACCGTCGGCGGCCGCAAGGCCGACATCGCCGACATCAAGGTGCCGATCCTGCATGCGGTCGCTGAGCACGACCACATCGTTCCCTATGATGCGGCCAAGCACCTGATCCCGAGGGTCGCTTCGACCGACAAGGAAGAGGTGATGCTGAAAGGCGGTCACGTCTCGCTTGTCGCCGGCGCCAACGCGGTGAAGCGGCTGTGGCCGAAACTGGATTCCTGGTTAGGTGGAAGATCGACATGAGTGAAGCCCGTTCCTATCCCCGTCACGTCAAGACCGATGGCGGCGACATCGAATTCCGGCTGATGACGCGCGCCGACGAAGCGGCCGTGCTTTCTTTCGCGCAAAAACTGCCGACGCACGATCTCTTATTCCTGCCGCGCAACATCAGCCAGCCAAAGGTGCTGTCGGCCTGGATCAACGAGATCGAGCGCGGCGACATCAAGAGCCTGCTTGCGATCAAGGATGGCAAGGTGGTCGGCTGCGGGACTTTGGTTCGCGACCGGCACTCCTGGTCGCCGCATGTCGGCGGCATCCGGATGGTGGTGTCGCTGGACGTGCGGGGGCAGGGCGTCGGCCGGGCGCTGTCGCAGGAAACCTTCGCGCTGGCTTTGGGCGAAGGCCTGGAGAAGCTCACGGTGCAGATGACGGTCGACCAGCAGGCGGCGATCGCCCTGTTCGAGAGCCTCGGCTTCAAGGCCGAGGCTCTGCTCCGTGACCATGTCCGGGATGTCGACGGCCGGAAGCACGATATCGTCGTGCTCGGGCACAATGTGGCGCAGTTTGCCGCCCAGATGGAGGCTTATGGCCTTCCGGGGGCCGTCCAGCACTAGGCTGGCCCCCAGCCTGTCGGGCGGGCAGGCCGCCCGCTTTTCAAGAAATCACGGTTTCGTGATATCGCGGTGCAATATCATTGTTGCATCGCACCATCAGGCGTGCCATATAGGGATTGCCCCGGGCCAAAGCCGGACGGGGTGAGCCCATAGCTCAAACCCCTGAGGATGGAGAGACCCCCATGACCACCGAGACCACCAACGTTTATGACACCGTGAAGCAGGCCTTTGCGCCCGTCACCGAGGCCCTCAAGACCTTCCAGAACGTGGAAGTCCCCGAGGCTGCTCGCGAGTTCGTCAAGAAGACCGCCAACTCCGCCAAGGAGCGCGCCGCCGACGTCTACGCTGGTTCCGAGAAGGTGACCGCTGCGATCGAGACCGCTGCGACCGACTCCGTGACCGAGGCCGCCAAGATCAGCCGCACCATCCAGCAGGCGATGTATGAGGACGCGGAAGCGTTCTTCGCCGGCCTGGACAAGCTGGCTTCCGCCAAGTCGCTGAACGAGGCGGTGCAGATCCAGTCGGACCTCGCCCGTGCGCGCGGTGAAGTGCTCGTCTCGCGGGCCAAGTCGACCACCGAATATCTCGGCAAGCTCGTTGCCAACGGTGCGAAGACCGCCCAGGACAACTTCGCCAAGGTCTACGACAAGACTGCCTGATTTGCTTGGGACCAGTGGATGGTTCGAAGGCCCGCCTCGCGCGGGCCTTCTTTTTGAGGCGCGCCCGCATAAGTGATGTGACGTGCCCCCGCGATGACGGACACGGTCATGCTGAAGCGAAACGATGATCCCGGGCTGGTCGTAAGTTCGACGAGTTTGTCGACTTTTGGCCCCGCCGACGCCTCGCGCGCGGCCGAGCTGAAGCGCGTCAAGGCGCTGGCGACGCTCGTGCTGGTGGGTACGTTGACGCTGTTCGTCGTCGCCAAGCTCTTGCTCAACGTTCATCCCGCCTTCGGCTTCGTCGCGGCGTTCGCTGAAGCCGCGACCATCGGCGGGCTCGCCGACTGGTACGCCGTCGTGGCGCTGTTCAAGCGGCCGCTGGGCTTGCCGATCCCGCATACCGCGATCATCCAGAGCAATCAGCAACGCATCGCCGAGAAACTCGGCGAATTCATCGAAAAGAACTTCCTGGAAGCCGGTCCCGTCGACGCCAAGCTCAAGCAGATCGACTTCGGCGCCTTCATCTCGGACTGGCTGCGCGACCGCAAGCGCAGCGAGGATTTGGCGCGCTTCGTGCTGCGCCTGCTGCCCGAGGCGTTCTCGGCAACGGAGTCGTCGGGCCTGATGACCTTCATCACCCGCCGCGTCACCACGCAGGTGCTGTCGATCGATCTGGCGCCGCTGGCGGCCGGCGCGCTGCGGGGCTTCGTGCAGGAAGGCAAGCATGCGGGACTGCTCGACGACATCCTGCGCGCGATGCATCGCACCTTGACGCAGCAGGACACCATGGCCGTGATCCGCGACAAGGTCCGCGCCGAGATGCCGACGTTGCTGAGACTCTATCGCGCCGACAAGTTCGTGGTGAACCGCATCATCTCCTCGGCGACGAAATTCTTCGAGGAAGTGCAGGGTGATCCCAAACATCCGTTCCGCGGCGAGTTCGACCGCTTGCTGCTCTCTTTCGTCGACCGGCTCGGCAGCGACAAGGCGTTCGCTGATCGTATCGACGGCTTGAAGCGTGACGTGATGGCGCGGCCGGAGCTCGCCAATCTCGGCCGCAATATCTGGGCCAATGTGAAGGATTTCGTCGAACGCAGCGCGTCGGGCAAGTCACAGGTGCTGCAGCAGCAGCTGACGCGGATGTTCGTCGAGGCCGGCGAGGCGCTCGCCACGGATGCCGACCTGCGCGGCGAGATCAACCAGGGACTGGTTGCGATTCTGCGCACGGTCGTTGCCGAGCAGAAGAGCGGCGTGTCGACCTTCATCGCCGACCAGATGAAGGGCTGGGACATGGCGCAGCTGATTTCGCTGATCGAGGTCAATGTCGGTCGGGACCTGCAATACATCCGCTTCAACGGCTCGCTGATCGGCGGGCTGGCCGGACTGGCGCTTTACACCGCCGAATACCTTCTGCGGCTCGTGTGACCTTTTCATCACGCCTACGCCTTTAATTGCGGCGAGTGCCGATCCGCTCGCTTGAATCGCCAGAGAGGGTTCCATAACTTTTAGAATCGTATCGCCTTGTTGCGTTGCGAAACAAATCGACGAGGTTTGCGTTTCCTACATTGATCCATTGGTGGCTGCCGCGACGTAAGGGGCCGCCTGAACAGGAGACAAGATGTCCGCTGCTGCGCAGACGCTTCGCCCGCCCTCCAGAACGCTGATGTTCCTGGAAGGCCGCGCGATCCATGAACTCGGCGCCTTCCTCGGCGCATTGCCGCTTCTCTCATTGGCCCCGCGCGGCGACGGCCACCCCGTGCTGGTGCTGCCCGGATTGATCGCCTCCGACGTATCGACCCGGCCGCTGCGCGCTTACCTGCGCAACCGCGGTTACGCCGTCAGCGGCTGGAAGCAGGGCCGCAATCTCGGCCTTCGCCCGGGCGTGCAGAGTGGGTTGACCGATCTGCTGCAAGAGATCAACGACACTCACGGCCGCAAAGTCTCGCTGATCGGCTGGAGCCTCGGCGGACTCTATGCGCGCCAGCTCGCCAAGATGATGCCGGAGCGCGTGCGCTCGGTGATCACGCTCGGCAGCCCGTTTGCCGGCTCGCCGCGCTCGACCAATGCCTGGCGCGTCTATGAGATGGCGAGCGGCCGCCGCGCCGATGAGGAAGATGCGCGCTTCGGCGGCTCGCTGTCGGTCGCGCCGCCGGTGCCGACCACGGCGATCTTCAGCCGCACCGACGGCGTCTGCGCCTGGCAGGGTTGCATGGAGAAGTCGTCGGCGCAGTCCGAGAGCATCGAGGTCGAGAGCAGCCATTGCGGTATGGGCCATCATCCTGCGGTGGTCTATGCGGTCGCCGATCGGCTCGCACAGCCGGAAGGCCAATGGAAGCCGTTCGACCGCTCCAGCTGGCGCGCGATCGTCTATCCGGATCCGAACAGGTAGTTTCTTTCTTCACCTCTCCCCGCCTGCGGGGAGAGGTCGCATCGCGTCAGCGATGCGGGTGAGGGGGACTCTCCATGGGCCGTCTCTCACCACGTTTGCTAGCCCCTCTCCCCGTAAGAACGGGGAGAGGGAGTGCCGGCAGCTCGGCATTGTTGACAGTCAACAAAACGCGGTATGCCTCACCCATGCCGCCGCAACCGCTTGCCCGCATCATCGACCAGCTCAAGCGCGAACCTTCGCGCACCGGCTCGATCATCATCACCATGTTCGGCGATGCCATCGTGCCGCGCGGCGGCTCGGTTGCACTCGTCACGCTGCTGGAATTTTGCGAAGCCCTCGACATCGACGCTACCGTGGTGCGCACCGCAATGTCGCGGCTGACCGCCGACGGCTGGTTCGAGCGCAACAAGGTTGGGCGCAACTCTTTCTATCGTCTGGTGCAGAAGGGCCGGCTGACCTTCGATATAGCGACCAAACACATCTACGACCCGCCGCCGTCGGACTGGACTGGGCGCTTCGAACTGCTGCTGATCGGCAATGCCGGGGATCGCGACGCCTCGCGCGACGCCTTGAAGAACGCGGGCTTCGGCAGTCCGGTGCCGGGCGTATGGGTCGCGCCATCGGGCGCGCCGATCCCCGAAGAAGCCTCGCGCGCGATTCGTCTTG